>NZ_DGIR01000046.1 GCF_002386445.1 Pseudomonas sp. UBA4617 | reverse complement strand
CGAAGAGGCCGGCACAGGCAAACCCACGCCAGCACACACTTACAAGACCCCTGACCTATCCTTGCCCCACAGTCTCGGATCATCGCCCCCCCGGAGCCCCCATGATCCGCGCCACCCACGGACCAGGCCGCGCCCTGCTCGCCACCCTCGCCCTCTGCCCGGCCCTCAGCCAGGCCGACGAACCCGGCTGGTCGCTGCTCAGCCGCAATTACTTCCTGCACAGCGACTTCCGCTCGCCATCCGGTAACGGCCAGAACTACCGCCAGGAATGGGCCCAGGGTTTCATCGGCGACATCCGTTCCGGCTTCACCGAGGGCACCCTCGGCGTCGGTATCGATGCCCACGGTTTTCTCGGCTTCAAGCTCGACGGCGGTCGCGGCCATGCCGGTACCGGCCTGCTGCCGCGCGACAGTGATGGCCGCGCCGAGTCCGGCTACTCCAGTGCCGGCGCTGCACTCAAGCTGCGCCTGGGCGACACCCAGGTGCGCTACGGCGAGATGACCGTGGAAACCCCGGTGTTCGATACCGCCGACAAACGCCTGCACCCGGAATACGCCACCGGCTGGTTGCTGGAGAACCGCAGCCTGCCCGACTGGCGCCTGCAGGCCGGGCGCTTCACCGCGTTCAACAACCAGGACAACAGCGCTACCCATGATGATTTCAGTGGCTACGGCGCCAGCACCGCCAACCGCGCCATCAGCCTGGCCGGCGCCACCTTCGCGCCCCCAGGCCCATTCGGCGCTGCGCTGTACGCCGGGCAGTTGCAGGACACCTGGCGCCAGGCCTACCTCAACCTGAACCTCGCCGAGGGCAACTGGCGCCTGGACGGTAACCTGTACAAGACCCGCGACACCGGCAACGCCAGCGCCGGGGCGATCGACACCCTCGCCTACAGCTTGCTGGCCAGGTACAGCTTCGGCGCCCAGGCGCTGAGCCTGGGCTACCAGAAGGTCAAAGGCGATACCCCGTTCGACTTCGTCGGTGGCGACTCCATCTACCTGGCCAACTCGATCAAGTACGCCGACTTCAACGGCCCCGGCGAGCGCTCCTGGCAACTGCGCCATGACCTCGATTTCGCCACCCTCGGCGTGCCCGGCCTGAGCCTGATGGGCCGCTACGTCAGCGGCCGCGGCATCGACGGCAGCCACGCCCCGGCGCGCGGCGCCTACGTAGGCCAATATGGCAAGGGCGGCAAGCACTGGGAGCGCGACATCGACCTGAAATACGTGGTGCAGTCGGGGGCCGCCAAAGACTTGAGCCTGTCGCTCTCGCATGTCAGCCACCGCGCCAACCAGGCCCAGGCCGGCGATGACATCGATCGCCTCTACCTGATCATCGAATACCCACTCAAAGGCAGCTTCTGACATGAGCACTTCCCCTTCAGGCGCCTGGAGCCCGTTGCGCAACACCACCTTCCGCATGCTGTGGATCGCCACCATTGCCTCGAACATCGGCACCTGGATGCACGAGGTGGGCGCCGGCTGGCTGATGACCACGCTGTCGGCCAGCCCGTTGCACGTGGCGCTGATCCAGGTGGCCGGCTCGCTGCCGATGTTCTTCCTGGCCCTGCCGGCCGGCGCCGCAGCAGATATCGTCGACAAGCGCCGCTACCTGTTGCTGGTGCAGCTGTGGATGTCCGGCGTGGCCGTGGTGCTGGCGGCCTTGACCTTGCTCGGGCTGATGAACGTCGCCTTGCTGCTGGTACTGACCCTGGCGCTGGGCATCGGTACGGCACTGATGATGCCGGCGTGGAGCGCGCTGACGCCAGAGCTGGTAGGCAAGCAGGACCTGGCCAACGCAGTGGCGCTTTCCAGTGTCGGCATCAACGTATCCCGCGCCATCGGCCCGGCATTGGCGGGGTTGGTAGTGAGCATGGTCGGCCCATGGTTGACCTTTGCCCTGAATGCCGTCTCGTTCGCCGGCGTGATCCTGGTGTTGTTGCTGTGGAAACGCGAGGTGAAGGAGCCACTGCTGCCGGCCGAGCGCTTCATTGGCGCCATGCGCACCGGGCTGCGCTTTGCCCGCAGCGCCAAGCCGTTGCAGGCGGTGATGCTGCGCGCGCTGGCGTTCTTTTTCTGCGCCAGTGCCGGTACTTCACTACTGCCGCTGATCGTGCGTGGCGAGATGCGCGGCAGCGCAGCAGATTTCGGCTTGCTGTTGGCGGCCATCGGTATTGGCGCCGTAGCTGGCGCCACCTTGCTGCCACGCCTGCGCGAACGCATCAGCCGCGACCGTCTGGTGATGCTGGCCAGCCTGCTGTATGCCCTGTTCCTCTTGGCCCTGGCGCTGGTGCGCGACTTCTATGCACTACTCCCGGCGATGCTGCTCAGCGGCGCGGCGTGGATCGCCGTGCTGTCCAACCTGCAAGTGGCGGCGCAGACCGCGGTGCCGGCCTGGGTGCGAGCGCGGGCGTTGTCGGTATACATCCTGATCTTCTTTGGCGCCATGGCCGCTGGCGGGCTGCTGTGGGGCACGCTGGCCAGTCATGCATCGATCACCCTGAGCCTGCTGCTGGCCGCAGGCGGGCTGGCATTCGGCACCTTGCTGACCTGCAGGGTGACGCTGCCGGAAACCGAAGCCGAAGAGCTGACACCGTCGCTGCACTGGCCGGTGCCGGTGCTGAGCGACGACCTGGACCAGGACCATGGGCCAGTGATGGTCACCGTCGAATACCACATCGAACCGCCAAAGGCCGCAGCTTTCCAGCGGGCAGCACGGGAGCTGGAGGCGATGCGCAAGCGTAATGGCGCATTGTCGTGGGGGTTGATGCGCGACAGTGCCGATCCAGCGTTGTGGCTGGAGTTCTTCTTCGAGGAGTCGTGGCTGGAGCATCTGCGCCATCACCATCGGGTGACACGGGGCGAACTGAAGATCGAGGCGCGGGTGCGGATGCTGCAGACCGTTGGAGTGGAAGTGAAGATCCGGCATCTGCTGGCAGGCGGTGAGCACAAAGCTCACCATTGACGCCGGCACCGAAGGAGTGAAGAAGGGGCCCGATTACCGGCCCCTTTTTCACATCTGCTCAGCTTAGAAAGCGAAGCACGAACAACCCAGCGCGCCCCAGAAACCCTGGAAGTCATTCACCGGCACATTGGAGTGGCGCGCCTTCTCATGGCTGTGCGCATGCACCCCGCAAGGCCCGACGCACTGGTGCGCCACTGCCGCCAGCGATGGCGTACCCACGCGCCAGTGGCCCGGCACCTTGGTCACCGGCGACCACTCCGGCAGCACCGGCACCTGTGGCGGGCCGAGCTTGTCGAATTCTGCCGCGGCGTACACCACCTTGCCGTCGACCACGGTCAGCACCGACTCGATGCCCTTGATCGCTTCTTCGTCGACGCTGAAGAAGTCCAGCGACAATGCCGCCAGGTCGGCCAGTTGGCCCACCTTGATCTGCCCCTTCTTGCCCTGCTCGCTGGAGAACCAGGCGCTGCCCTGGGTAAACAGCTGCAATGCGGTGTCGCGACTGAGGCCTTCAGGGTACAGCTCCATGCCTCCGACGGTCTTGCCGCTGACCAGCCAGTACAACGAGGTCCATGGGTTGTAGCTGGACACGCGGGTGGCGTCGGTACCGGCACCCACCGGAACGCCCATGTCGAGCATGCGCTTGATCGGCGGGGTCTGTTCGGCAGCCTTGGCGCCGTAGCGGTCGACGAAGTATTCACCCTGGAAGGCCATGCGGTCCTGGATGGCGATACCACCGCCCAGCGCACGCACGCGTTCGATGTTGTGCGGGGTGATGGTTTCGGCATGGTCGAAGAACCACGGCAGGCCATTGAACGGAATGTCGCGGTTGACCTTCTCGAACACGTCGAGCATGCGCGTGATCGATTCGTTGTAGGTGGCATGCAGGCGGAATGGCCAGCGCTGCTCGACTAGGTGGCGCACCACCGGCTCCAGCTCTTGCTCCATGGTCTGCGGCAGGTCCGGGCGCGGCTCGAGGAAGTCCTCGAAGTCGGCGGCAGAGAACACCAGCATCTCGCCGGCGCCGTTATGGCGCAGGAAGTCGGTGCCGCTGTGCAGCTTGACGCTGGAGGTCCATTTACGGAAGTCGTCCAGCTCTTCCTTGGGCTTCTGGGTGAACAGGTTGTAGGCGATGCGCACGGTCAACTGGTTGTTGTCGGCCAGTTGCTGAATCACCTGATAGTCGTCCGGGAAGTTCTGGTAGCCACCACCGGCATCGATGGCGCTGGTCAGGCCCAGGCGGTTGAGTTCGCGCATGAACTGGCGGGTAGAGTTGACCTGGTACTCCAGCGGCAACTTCGGCCCCTTGGCCAGGGTGGCGTAGAGAATCATAGCGTTGGGGCGGGCGATCAACATGCCGGTCGGGTTGCCGAACTTGTCACGCTGGATCTCGCCACCCGGCGGGTTGGGCGTGTCCTTGGTGTAGCCGACGGCCTTGAGCGCAGCGCGGTTGAGCAATGCGCGATCATACAGGTGCAGCAGGAACACCGGCGTGTCCGGCGCGGCCTGGTTGATTTCTTCCAGGGTGGGCATGCGTTTTTCGGCGAACTGGAATTCGTTCCAGCCACCGACCACGCGCACCCACTGCGGGGTGGGCGTGCGCGCGGCCTGGTCCTTGAGCATGCGCAGGGCGTCGGCTACCGACGGCACGCCCTCCCAGCGCAGCTCCAGGTTGTAGTTCAGGCCACCACGGATCAGGTGCAGGTGCGAGTCGTTCAGGCCCGGAATGACCGTGCGCTGCCTGAGGTCGATGATTTGCGTGGAGGCGCCCTTGTGGGCCATGGCCTCGGCGTCGTTGCCCACGGCGATGAAACGGCCATCCTTGATGGCGACGGCGGTCGCGGTGGGCTTTTCACGATCAACGGTGCGCAGTTTGCCGTTGAACAGAATCAGGTCGGCGGTCATGGAACCTCCTTGAGTGGATGCGTAAGCGGAACCGGTAAAAGGCAATGCGGACCAGAGCGCGCCGGCGGCACCGAGCACGGTGCTGGTGGCGAGGAACTGGCGACGGGTCTTGTCGTTGCGGTCCTGGGACATGGTCTTCTCCGTCTGGTGAGGGCGCCGGCAGGCGCAACTGCGAAGCATGCCGGTGAGTGCAGGGCCAGGGCTTGGATGGATGTGCGGTGGGTTTAGAAGGTTAGCCCTGTTCAAGCTTTGTGCTGCCTGGGCAAGCCCCCGAATGCTGCCCACAATTACTTCTGCAGGAACGCCAACAGGTCCTCGTTCAGCTGCTGTGCATGCGTCACGGCAAACCCGTGCGGCGCCCCGGCATACACTTTCAGTTCAGCCCCACGAATCAGCTCCGCCGCCTGCTTGCCGGTGGTTTCCAGCGGCACGATCTGGTCGTCGTCGCCATGGATTACCAGCGTCGGCACATCGACCTTGGCCATGTCGGGGCGGAAGTCGGTCTCGGAAAACGCCGTCACGCAGTCCAGGGTGCCCTTGATCGACGCCATCAGCGCGATGTTCAAGGTTTGGGTCTGCACGCCCTGGGACACCTGCTGCCCATGGTTCAGGCCATAGAACGGCGTGGCAAAATCGGCGATGAACTGCGCCCGGTCGGCACGCAGACCGGCGCGGATACCTTCGAACACCGACAGGTCGACACCCTGCGGGTTGTCGTCACGCTTGCCGAAGATTGGCGTCACTGCCCCCAGCAAGACCAGGCCGGCCACACGCTCGCTACCGTGACGGGCGATGTAGCGGCTGACATCGCCACCGCCCATCGAGAAGCCCACCAGGGTCACGTCGCGCAGGTCGAGGTGCTCGATCAGCTGGGCAATATCGTCGGCGAACGTGTCGTAGTCGTAGCCACTCCACGGCTGGCTCGAACGGCCGAAGCCACGGCGGTCGAAGGCGATGGTGCGGTAACCGCGACTGGCCAGGAACTCCATCTGCGAATCCCACATGTCGGCATCCAGTGGCCAGCCATGGCTGAACAGCACGGGCTTGCCACTGCCCCAGTCCTTGAAGTAGATCGAGGTGCCATCGCGGGTAACGAACGTGCTCATGTCGGTATCTCCTTGAAAATGTAGAGGTGAAGGCTTGCTCAGCCGCGCAACCAGTTGGCGCAGCGACGGGTGACCCAGGGCATGATGTAGAACACCACAGGCAGGATGACGAACAGGTTGGTGATCAGGTTGCCGATGATCGCGCCGCCCAATTGCGGAAAGCGCACGAACAGCGGCGCCAGCAGATGCGGAATGACCAGGGTCATCGGGCAGATCACCAGGTAGGTCAGCAGCGCCTGCTTCCAGCGCGGCGGTTGCGCTACGCGGGTGTTCGGCGGGGTGAACCAGAACTCCGGGTCGTCATGCACCTGGGTGTGGTCACCGCCTTCGAGCAACGGCAGCACCTCGTTGACCAGTGCCTGGCGTTCGGTCGAATTGACCCAGGCCTGCAGCAGGCTGGCGTCGGCGAAACGCACCACCGTGGTGAAGTGCAGCCCGCCGTCGTCGGGGCGGATGACGTTGACGTCCAGGTGCCCCGGCTGTCGCCGAGCAGTACTGACCGTGCGCTTGAGCCAGGCTTCGTAGGCGGCCAGCGACGCGGCGCGGACCTTGTGCTGGATGACCAGGGTCACCACGTTGCGGTTGTCTTGGAATGCGGTGTTCATCGGCGTTCCTTGGGATGAGCTTGCCCGCATCCACTGTGCAACGGCGGACGGGCGGAGGATTGGACGGGTGTGCTGCACTGGCCGGGCACCGACTGGCGGTGCCCGGAACCGTGGCTTATTTGTTGGCGTTGAACGCGTTGTAGCTGGTCATCAGGTTGCGGTAGTCGGGGATGTGGTTGGAGCACAGCGCCGCCAGGCCTTCGATGTCGTTGCGCCAGTCGCGGTGCAGCTCGCAGGCTACGCCGAACCAGGTCATCAGCTGCGCACCAGCCTGGCTCATGCGGTCGTGCGCGGCGTCGCGGGTCATGGCGTTGAAGGTGCCGGAAGCGTCGGTCACCACGAACACGTCGAACTCTTCTTCCAGCGCCGCCAGCGCCGGGAAGGCTACACAGACCTCGGTCACCACACCGGCGATGATCAGTTGCTTCTTGCCGGTGGCCTTCACCGCCTTGACGAAGTCTTCGTTGTCCCAGGCGTTGATCTGGCCTGGGCGGGCGATGTACGGGGCATCCGGGAACAGCGCTTTCAGCTCGGGTACCAGCGGGCCGTTGGGGCCTTGCTCGAAGCTGGTGGTGAGGATGGTCGGCAGGTTGAAGAACTTGGCCAGGTCGGCCAGGGCCAGGACATTGTTCTTGAACGCGTCCGGCTCGATGTCGCGCACCAGCGACAGCAGGCCAGCCTGGTGGTCGACCAGCAGGACTGCGGCGTCGTCTTTGTTCAGGCGGTTGTATTTGAAGTTGGTCATGGTCGTAGCTCCGAAGGTGTTGAAGTCAGTAAGTTGGGTGTTTCGCGTTGATGGGAGAAGATTAAAACCATCACCTTTGGAGCGGTAGACAGCGTTTTTTGGCTTTAGCGTTCTGTTTTATGAACGATACATTGGCTTGGGTTTGCTGCCTTCTTCGCGGCTAAACCCGCTTCCGCACCTACTGCACTGGCTTTGCTATTTGCGCGATCCCTATGCAAGACAGGTTTGCAGGCGCCCATTGCCTGCAACGACAACCTGCTCTATTACTACCCACAGCCCTCCCCTGACACCCGAGACCTCCATGCTGGCGTTCATCCAGTCATACCTGCTGCTGCTCGGCATTGCCTTGATCCTGCTCGACCTTGTGCTCTGGCAGCTCATTCCCCTCCAGCACCGGGCCTGGCGCATCGGTGCGCGGCTGGTGCTGTTCCTGCTGTTCAGCTCGGTACTGGTGGCCGCCGGCATGAGCCCACTGCAACCGCCCCCCTGGGCCGACGATGTTTCACGCAACCTGTTGGCCACGGTATTGGCCATCGGCTGGTGGCTGTTCGGCGCGCGCACGGTAACGGTGGTGTTCGGCCTGTTGCTGGTGGCCCGTGGCAGCCACGGCGGGCGCTTGCTGCAGGATGTGCTGGGGGCGTTGATCTTCCTGGCCGCCGTGGTCGCCGCGGCAGGTTATGTGCTGCAACTGCCGGTGAAGGGGCTGCTGGCCACCTCCGGGGTGATGGCCATCGTCATCGGCCTGGCACTGCAAAGTACGTTGGCCGACGTCTTCAGTGGCATCATCCTGAACACCACGCGGCCCTACCAGATTGGCGATTCGATCTCGATTGACGGCACTGAAGGCAAGGTGCTGGAAATCGACTGGCGGGCTACCCGCTTGCTCACTGGCAGCGGCAGCCTGGCGGTGATCCCCAACTCGGTGGCAGCCAAGGCGCGGCTGCTCAACCACAGCCGCCCGGCTGACGTACACGGCGTATCGATCAGCGTGGTGGTGCCGGCCAAGGTGCGCCCCAAGCGGGTGTTCGATGCACTGGAAAAGGCCTTGCAGGGCGTCAGCGCCATTCTTGCCACGCCAAGACCGAAGGTCGCGGTGAAGGCGTCGACGCTGGAATCAGTGGAGTACGAGGCCAGCGGCTTCGTAGCCGACGCAGGCGTCAAGGGTGATGCGCGCAACCAGCTGTTCGACCTGGCGCACCGGCACCTGGAGGCCAGCGGGGTGATGTGGAACGTAGACCTGGCCATGCCGCCGCGCAGCCGTCAGCGCGAGGTGCTGGACGAAGTACGAGTGTTCCGCTCGCTGACCGATGAAGAACGCGATGCCCTGAGCCAGCGCATGACAGCGGTGGAATATCTGGCGGACCAGGTCATCCTGGGCGTGGGCGAGCAATCCGAGCACTTGCTGGTGATAGGCAGCGGCGTCGTATCGGCGTCGATCCGCGATGGCGACAGGCTGGTGGAGGCCGGGCGCATGGGGCCCGGTGAGGTGCTGGGGATCGAGGGCATCATCGATGAGGACGACTCGTTTGCCGAGTTCCGTACGTTGACCAGTTGCGTCCTGTATCGCATCGACAAGGAACAGGTAAAAAACTGCCTGGTGCAACGTGGCGAGGTGCAGGCAGCGTTTGGCAAGTTGCAGCGGTTCAGGCGGCAGAGCCGGGAGTCGCTGTTGCTGCAGAAGCCGGCTTCGATCAAGAGAGGCGGCTTCCTGAGCTGGTTGCACAAGTAAGCCTGTGCCGCCGCGCTCCTGCAAACCCGGCGCAGAGCTTACAGCACAACCCTCAGGCATTGCCCCGCGTGGTACAGCGAGAACCCGGACTCGTAGAACGCAGTGCGCAGAGAAGGCGCACTCACCCCCTTCATTGGCGAGAACGGAATCGGCAGGCTGCCCACCTCACCCTTCAGCAGGAATTCGGCAAATGCCCGACCGATCACGGTCCCGGTGGTATTGCCGCGCCCGTTGTAACCGGTGACTGCCACCAGCCCCGGTGCCGGCTCGAACAGGCGCATCAGGTGGTCGGGAGTGAAGTCGATGCAGCCGGTCCAGTGCATCTCCCATTCGACCTTGCCCAGTTCGGGGTAGTAGTGGCTCTGGATCCGGTCGGCCCAGCTGCGTACGAACCAGGCCGGCTTGTTGTCGACCCGGCCGAGGCTGCCCAACAGCAGGCGGCCCTGGTCGTCGCGGCGGATGCTGCTGAGCACGGTGCGGGTGTCCCACGAGCCCTGCCCATGCGGCAGTACCTTGTCGGCGGCAGCGCCATGCAACGGCTTGGACGCCACCTGGTAGTAGTAACCACGGAAGAACTGCTTCTGCAGGTTGCTCCAGTCGCCTTCGGTATAGGCACCGGTGGAAATCACCACCTTGTCGGCGCGCACCGAGCCACGTGCGGTCTTCACTCGCCAGGCATCGCCATCACGCTCCAGGCCTTCGACCGAGGACTGCTGGAACAGCTTGCCGCCCAGGCGCGCCACCGCAGCGGCCAGGCCCTGGGTGTAGCCCATCGGGTTGATGGTGCCGGCGCGGCGGTCGAGCAGCGCGGCGGAAATCTTGTCGGTGCCGCAGTATTCCTGGCATTGGGCGCCGGTCAGCAGCTCCACATCGGCACCCCGGCGGCGCCATTGCTCGTGGCGAGCTTGGAGGTCGGCGATGCCGGTGGCGTTGTGCGCCATGTGCAAGGTGCCTTTGTGCTGCGCCTGGCAGTCGATGCCAAGGCGCTCGATCATGGCAAACACTTCAGCCGGAGCCTCACCCAGCACCTTGTTCAGGCGGCTGCCCTGCTGCACGCCGAGGGTGGCTTCGACATCGTCAGGGCGAATCCAGGTGCCGGCGTTGACCAGGCCGACGTTGCGCCCGGAGCCGCCATGGCCGATCTTCCAGGCCTCCAGCAGGATCACCGACTTGCCCTGCTCGAGCAGGTGGATGGCCGCCGACAGGCCAGTAATGCCACCACCGATCACACAGACATCGGCCTTGTGCTCACCGGCCAGGGCCTGGATGGCGACGCTCGGTTCTGTGACGAATTCCCACAAGCATTGTTGACGCAGTTCGGACATGGCCCGGCTCCAGCAATTTGTTCTTGTTTGGGGCCGCGTTAGGGCCCATTCGCGGGCAAGCCCGCTCCCCCAGGATGTACACAGGTTTCGAAATCTGTGGGGACCTGTGGGAGCGGGCTTGCCCGCGAACCGGGGGCCAAGCCCCCGGCCATGCAGCATCAACCCATCAGTCGAACACGATACCCTGTGCCAGCGGCAGCTCGCGCGAGTAATTCACGGTGTTGGTCTGCCGACGCATGTAGCCTTTCCAGGCGTCGGAACCGGACTCACGGCCACCGCCGGTTTCCTTCTCGCCACCGAACGCACCACCGATCTCGGCACCGCTGGTGCCGATGTTGACGTTGGCGATACCGCAGTCGCTGCCCGAAGCACTCTGGAAGCGCTCGGCTTCACGGATGTCGGTGGTGAAGATGCACGACGACAGGCCTTGTGGCACTTCGTTGTTCAGGCGCAGGGCCTCTTCGAAATCGTCGTAGGCGAGCACGTACAGGATCGGTGCGAAGGTCTCGTGGCGCACCACGTCGCTCTGCGCCGGCATTTCGGCAATGGCAGGCGACACGTAGTAGGCGTTCGGGTACTGGTCGGCCAGCTGGCGCTCGCCGCCAAACACCTGGCCGCCTTCGTCACGGGCCTTGGCCAGCGCACCTTGCATGGCATCGAACGACTGCTTGTCGATCAGCGGGCCCACCAGGTTGTCCTTGCGTGGGTCGCCGATGCGCACCTTGCCGTAGGCGGCTTTGACGCGGGCAACCACTTCATCCTTGATCGAGCGATGCACGATCAGGCGGCGCAAGGTGGTGCAACGCTGGCCAGCGGTACCGACAGCGGAGAACAGGATGCCGCGCACGGCCAGGTCCAGGTCGGCACTCGGGGCCAGGATCATGGCGTTGTTGCCGCCCAGTTCCAGGATGCTGCGGCCGAAGCGGGCAGCCACGCGCGGGCCTACTTCACGGCCCATGCGGGTGCTGCCAGTGGCGCTGACCAGCGGGACGCGCGCGTCGTCGACCAGGGCTTCGCCAGCTTCACGGCCGCCGATCACCAGCTGCGCCAGCCCGGCCGGGGCATCGCCGAAGGCTTTCAGGGCTTTCTCGAACAGTGCCTGGCAGGCCAGGGCGGTCAGCGGAGTCTTTTCCGACGGTTTCCACACCACAGCGTTACCGGCGACCAGGGCCAGGGCGGCGTTCCAGGCCCAGACTGCGACCGGGAAGTTGAACGCACTGATCACACCGACCACACCCAGCGGGTGCCAGGTTTCACGCATGTGGTGGCCGGGGCGCTCGGAGGCGATGGTCAGGCCGTACAACTGGCGCGACAGGCCAACAGCGAAATCGCAAATGTCGATCATTTCCTGCACTTCGCCCAGGCCTTCCTGGGTGATCTTGCCGGCTTCGATCGATACCAGCTCGCCGAGGTCAGCCTTGTGCTCACGCAGCACTTCGCCGAACAGCCGCACCAGTTCGCCACGGCGCGGGGCCGGTACGCTGCGCCAGGCTTCGAAGGCGCCTTGCGCCTGGTCGATGCAAGCGATGGTCTCGGCCTTGCCGAGCAATTTCACCGAGGCGATCTGGCTGCCGTCGATCGGCGTGTGAACAGGGTAGTCGCCCTGGGTGTAAGCCTCGGCGGCAACGCCAAGGCGCTCGAGCAATCCAGCAACCATTGTGCTTCTCCTACATCGGGTGATGGGGTGGAAAAATGATATGGATCAGTATTAATCCGATCACATAGCTACAACAAACGACCTTTATTCCGCATATCATTCCGTCAGGTAATGATTTGAGCCGCAGAGACCGCTATGTCCAAACGCCTGGTGCCGTCCATGACTGCCCTGCAGTGCTTTGAAGCTGCAGCCCGCCATTTGAGTTTTACCCGTGCCGCCGAAGAACTGCACCTGACCCAGAGCGCGGTCAGCAAGCAGGTGGCGCAGCTGGAAGACATGCTGCGCCACCACCTGTTCCTGCGCATCCGCCGCCGCCTGCAGCTGACACCAGCCGGCAGCCTGTACCTGGCCGAGGTCAACAAGATCCTCACCCAGGTCGACATGTCCAGCCGCTACGTACTCACCTACGGCGAGCAGACCGAGATATTGAAGGTAGCCACCCAGCCGAGTTTCGGCGTGCGCTGGCTGATTCCGCACCTCAAGGGTTTTGGCAAGCGCCACGGCAATATCCACCTCGACATCCGCAACGAGATGGAGCCGTTCGCCTTGCTGCAGGGTTCGGCGGACGTGGTGTTCTTCTATGGCCAGGGCACTTGGCCAGGGGCCACCTGCATGGCGCTGTTCGGTGAAGAGGTGGTACCGGTGTGCGCACCGGAGCTACTGGCTGGCCGCGAACTGGTCGATGCCGGGCAACTGGCCGAACTGGTGTTGCTGCAAAGCACCTCGCGACCAGAGGCGTGGCACGAGTGGTTCCTGGAGCTGGGCCTGGAAAGCGTCAGCGCCTACCATGGTCCGCGCTTCGATACCTTCTATATGGCCTTGAGTGCGGCGCAGTCCGGGTGCGGGGTGGCATTGGTGCCACGCTACCTGGCGGCGAAGGAACTGGCCGAGGGTAGCCTGGTGATGCCGTGGAACCATGCGATGCCCAGTGCCGGGGCGCATTACCTGGCGTATGCCGAGCATGCAGCGGAGGTACCCAAGGTCCGGGCATTGGTGGAGTGGATTCGCGAGCAGCTTGCGGATTGAGACTGCCAGGGGCGCTTGGCGGCCCTTAGATCGATCAAAAAAGGAATGACACACTCACTTTTTTTCGCTTGTAAGCCAAGTGCATTCCCCGCTTTCATGTAAGCGTCCGAACCCAACCAGGAAGCTAGCGATGCCCGCCCACGATTTCGTCAGCCCCGACAACATCCGCGCGCAGTTCTCCGCCGCCATGTCGCTCATGTACAAACAGGAAGTGCCCCTGTACGGCACGCTGCTGGAGCTGGTGAGCGAAATCAACCAGCAGGTCATGGCCCGGCAACCCGAAGTCGCCGAGGCCCTGCGCTGGACCGGCGAGATCGAACGGCTGGATCAGGAGCGCCACGGGGCCATCCGCGTCGGCACCGCGCAAGAGCTGGCAACCATTGCCCGCTTGTTCGCAGTGATGGGCATGCAGCCGGTTGGCTACTACGACCTGAGCTCCGCCGGGGTGCCGGTTCATTCCACCGCCTTCCGCGCGGTGCACGAACAGTCACTGCACGTCAGCCCGTTCCGCGTATTCACCTCGCTGCTGCGCCTGGAACTGATCGACAACCCGCAACTGCGCGCGCTGGCAGAGAGCATCCTGGCCAAACGCAAGATCTTCACTGACCGCGCCCTTGAACTGATTGCCCAGTGCGAACGTGACGGTGGCCTGAACGCGGCAGATGCCGAGGCATTCGTGCAGGAAGCGCTGCACACCTTCCGTTGGCACCATGACGCCACCGTCACTGCCGAGCAGTACCAGCAGCTGCACGACCAGCATCGCCTGATCGCCGACGTGGTGGCCTTCAAGGGCCCGCACATCAACCACCTGACCCCGCGCACGCTGGACATCGATGCGATCCAGGCCGGCATGCCGGCCAAGGGCATCCCGCCGAAGGCCGTGGTCGAGGGCCCGCCCACCCGCCGCCATCCGATCCTGCTGCGCCAGACCAGCTTCAAGGCCCTGCAGGAAAAGGTCGCCTTCAGCGACCAGCAGGGCAGCGAAGGCAGCCACACCGCGCGCTTCGGCGAAATCGAACAGCGCGGTGCGGCCCTGACGCCGAAAGGCCGCCAGCTGTACGACAAGCTGCTCGATGCCACTCGAGCCGCCCTGGGTGGCGTGCCGGCCGAGGCCAATGCCGAACGCTACATGGCGCTGCTGAAGGAGACCTTCGCCGAGTTCCCGGACGACCTGGCACAGATGCGCCAGCAGGGGCTGGCGTACTTCCGTTACTTCGCCACCGAGAAAGGCCTGGCCGCGCGTGACCAGGATGACCGCCCGAGCACTCTGGAAGGGCTGATCGAAGCCGGTCATGTGCACTACGAAGCGCTGGTTTACGAGGACTTCCTGCCGGTGAGTGCGGCAGGGATCTTCCAGTCCAACCTGGGTGACGATGCGCACGCCGAATACGGCAGCAATGCCAACCGCGCTGCGTTCGAAGCGGCGCTGGGCATGCAGGTGCAGGACGAGCTGGCCCTGTATGCGCTGAGCGAGCGACGGTCGCTGCAGGCCTGTGCGCAGGCGTTGAACCTGGGTTCGATGTAAGGTCTCAGATTGTCGGGGCGCTCTGCGCCCCTTGCGGTTTCAGCGGAAGCGGTCCACTTCCTGGCGCAACTGTGCCGCCAACCCTTCCAGTTCACGCGCGGTGAAGGCCAGCTCATTAGCCACTTCGCGTTGCTCGCCGTTGGCCTGGGCAATGCTCTGCAAGTTGCGACTGAGCAACGTCGCGGTGCTGCTCTGCTCCTGGGTCGCCGTGCTGATTACAGCAAACTGCTCACCGGCCGCACGGCTCTGCTCGTCGATACGCGCCAACGCCTGGGCCACCTTGTCGTTGCGTTCCAGGCCTTCCTGCATCAGCTGGTTGCCTTGCTCCAGCGTGGTGATGGCGTGGCCGGTCTGCTGCTGGATGCTGGTGATCATGCTGGAAATCTCGTCCGTGGCCTGACGGGTTCGTGCGGCCAGCCCCCGCACTTCGTCGGCCACCACGGCAAAGCCACGCCCCTGCTCGCCGGCACGGGCCGCCTCGATGGCAGCGTTCAAAGCCAGCAGGTTGGTCTGCTCGGCGATCGCGGTGATCACGCTGATGATGCCGCCAATTTCCTGTGAGCGAGCCCCCAGGCTGTCCATCACCGTGGCGGTACCGCCAAGCGCCTCGGCAATCTGCGTCAGCGAGCGCGACGCCTCGTCCATGGCATTGCGGCCGATGCGGGTCTGCTGGGCGTTGTCACGGGCCATGCGCTCGGTGCCGGCCATGTTGTCGGCGATGTTCATCGAGGTGGCGCTGAACTCTTCCACCGCGCCGGCCATGCTGGTGATTTCGCCGGACTGCTGGTCCATGCCCTCGCACGCGCCGGCCGACAGGCCGGCCAGCGAGCGTGCACGGGTACTGACCTGCTCGGAGGCGCCGCGGATATGCTCGACCATGGTCGCCAATGCTTCGCCCATCTTGTTGAAGCTGCGCGCCAGCTGGCCGATCTCGTCATCGCTGGTCACGCTCAGGCGTGCCCCCAGGTCTCCCGCCCCAAGCGCTTCTGCCTGGCGCACCAGGTCATCCAGCGGGCGCAGCTTGCGGCGCAACAGCCATAGCGTGGCGGCAACAGCCAGCAGCATCGCCAGCAGGCTGCCGACGGCCAGGCGCAGGCCAACGCTCCAGGTCACCTGGCGAATCTCTGCCATCGGCATGCTGGCGACCACGGTCCAGGGCCCTTCGGCGAAGGGGGCGGTGGCGCTGTACAACTGCTGATCGGCATTGGCCGGTGGTACCAGCCAGGCGCCCTTCTCGTCGCGCAAGGCCAACGAGCCGGTCTGGCCAATGCGGAAACGCGCCAAGTTGGCGAACTGGGCATTCTGCGCGTCGGTGTAGTCGAAGCCGACGAACAGCACGGCGATCACCCGGCCGCTGGCATCGGTCACCGGTACATAGCGGGTCATGTAGTTGCGCTCGAACAGCACGGCGCGGCCCACATACATCTGCCCGGCCAGCAGTCGCGCATAGGCCGGGTGCTGGCGATCGAGCAGGGTACCGATGGCACGGCTGCCGTCCTGCTTCTTCAGGTTGGTGCTGATGCGCACGAAATCGTCACCGCTGCGCACGAACAGCGTGGCGATGCCGGCGGTCATCTGCTGGAAATCATCGACCACCTGGAAGTCGTTGTTCAGCAGCTGGTTACCCAGGTACAGGGCAGGCGTGGCCTGGCCGGCGACCTGCACGGTCTCGCCTGCATGCAGCGACAGGCCCGAGGCGAAGCGCCGCTCGAACAGCCCGCTGAGGCGCTGGGTGTTGTCCTTGAGCGAGCCGTGGAAGGTGTCAAGCTGGTCGGCCAGCAAACGCGCCTCGCTGGCCAGGTGGGCCTGGCGGGTGGCGAGGTTGGCATCGTCCAGCGAGCGCAAGGCGAACAGGGTACTGCCGGAAATCACCAGCGCCAGCACGATGGCGAGGGCAACCCCCAGTTGCGAGGCGATTCGGGCACGCGGTTGAGACATGGTCAAGCTCCTGGCAAGAGGCCGGGATCGTCCTGATCACGTGGGCCACCCGCTTGTTGTCGTCGGGAAGCGCGCCCTCTTCCGGGACGCTGGTGCCACTTGATCGGCGTCGCCGGGGAATACTTGAGTGTCGGACCGGGATATTCGCAAACCTTTGCGCCTGGCATTCAAAGCGACGGCAGGATTTGCACATCGGGCAGATCCACCGCCGCCGCTTCCTCCTGCAGGAACCGGCTCAGGCGCCGCAAGCGCTCCCCACCCGGGCGGGTGCGCGGCCACACCATGTAATAGTCCATGCCGCTGGGAACGGCGGTCGGCCACGGCAGGCTCAGGCGCCCCTGCGCCACGTCCTCGGCGACCATCAGCAGGTCTCCCATGGAGATGCCGTAGCCACGCGCGGCCGCGATCATGCCGAGTTCCAGGGTATCGAATACCTGCCCGCCCTTGAGCGAAACCTGGTTAGCGAGCCCCATGCGCTCGAGCCAGGCACGCCAGTCGCGCTTGTCCGGCGTCGGGTGCAGCAGCTCGATGCCGGCCAGCCGGCGTTCGTCCCATGGGCCATCTGCGAGCAGGTCCGGCGCCCCTACCGGGATCAGCAGTTCGGCGAACAACCGGCGCACCTCCCAGTCCGGCGGGAACACGCCGTCGCTGAGCAGCACCGCACAGTCGAACGGTTCGTTGCTGAAGTCCACATGGTCAACGTCCATCCAGGCACTGGTCAGCTGAACTTCGTTGCCGGGTTGCAGGTGCCGGAAGCGGCTCAGCCGCGCCAGCAGCCAGCGCATGGTCAGGGTCGAAGGCGCCTTCATGCGCAGGATTCCGTCTTCGCCACGCAAGCTATCGCAGGCCCGCTCCAGTGCGGCGAAGCCTTCCCGCACGCCTGGCAGCAGCACCCGCGCTGCTTCGGTCAGTTGCAGGCTGCGGCCGTTGCGCATGAACAGGCGACAGGCGAAATGGTCTTCCAGTGTACGGATATGCCGGCTGACCGCACTCTGGGTGATCGACAACTCCTCACCGGCACGGGTGAACGAACTCAGCCGGGCGGCGGCTTCGAATGCGCGCAAGGCATACAACGGAGGGAGCTGACGTGACATGAGGCACCTGCCATGCGGGGAAACGGATCACCGGCAAGCATATATGCATGAGTCATACTCATGCCAACGATCGCTTTTATCCTTTTGTGCAAAGTTGACCAAAGCCCCAGAATCGCCCTTCGTTGATCGCCCCGAAAAAAGGATCGTCCCATGCATGTCGCGCCCACTACAGAACTGAAGGCTTTGTTGCGCCTGGCCGGGCCACTGATCGCCTCGCAACTGGCGCACATGCTGATGGTGCTCACCGACACCCTGATGATGGCGCGCATCAGCCCGCAGGCTTTGGCCGGCGGCGGCCTGGGTGCGGCGAGCTATTCGTTCGTCTCGATCTTCTGCCTGGGCGTGATCGCTGCAGTCGGCACGCTGGTGGCGATCCGCAAGGGTGCCAACGACATCGACGGCGCCACGCGCCTGGCGCAGAACGGCCTGTGGCTGGCCTGGGGCCTGGCGCTGTGCGCCGGTCTGGTGCTGTGGAACCTAGAGCCGGTGCTGTTGCTGTTCGGGCAAAAACCCGAAAACGTCGCTTCGGCCGCCGAATTCCTCACCCTGCTGCCGCTGGCCCTGCCCGGCTACCTGACCTTCATGGCCTTGCGCGGCTTCACCAGCGCCCTGGGCCGCTCGACCCCGGTGATGGTCATCAGCCTGGTGGGCACGGTGCTCAACTACCTGCTCAACGTGGCGCTGATCGAAGGCATGTTCGGCCTGCCCAAGCTGGGCCTGATGGGCATCGGCCTGGTCACCGCAGTAGTATCTATGGGCATGGCCATCGCCCTGGCGCTGTACATCCGCTGGCACCCGGCCTATGCCGCCTACCCGCTGCGCAAGGGCCTGTCGCGCCCGTCGCTGCCGGCCTTGCGCGAACTGTGGCGGCTGGGCTTGCCGATTGGTGGTACCTACATGGTGGAAGTCGGCCTGTTCGCCTTCGCCGCGCTGTGCATGGGCGTGCTGGGCAGTACCGAGCTGGCGGCGCACCAGATCGCCCTGCAGATCGTTTCCACGGCGTTCATGGTGCCGACCGGCTTGTCGTACGCGGTGACCATGCGGGTGGGGCTGTACTTCGGCGCCGGCAACCTGTTGGCGGCGCGCAGCGCCGGGCGGGTGGGCATCGGCTTCGGGGCGATGATCATGTTCGCCTTCGCCGCGTTGTTCTGGCTGCTGCCCGATGCGCTGGTGGGGCTGTTCATCGACTGCAACGACCCGGCTTTCGCCGCGATCTTCCAGCTGGCGGTGCAGCTGCTGGCGGTGGCGGCATGGTTCGAGCTGTTCGACGGCATGCAGACCATCGCCATGGGTTCGATCCGCGGGCTGAAGGACGCCAAGACCACCTTCCTGATCGGGCTGGTGTGCTATTGGCTGGTGGGGGCACCGAGCGCCTGGCTGTTCACCTTTACCCTGGGCGGTGGCGCGGTCGGGGTGTGGTGGGGGCTGGCGCTGGGGCTGGCGTGTGCGGCGGTGGCCCTGACCTTTGGCTTTGAGTGGCGGATGAAGCGGTTGCTGGGGAAGGCCGGGCTGGCTGACAGGTCTGCAGTGTCTATATGACCGTTGGGGCTGCTTTGCAGCCCATGCCTCGCGATGGAGGGCGAAGCCCTCCCCCAGGTTGTCACAGACTGACCAGCTTCGGCTTGCTGTAATCCAGCAAGAACTCCATCAACTCGCCCACCGGCAGCGGCTTGCTGACCAAAAACCCTTGCACCTGGTCACAACCGAACCCGCGCAACAAGGCCAGTTGCTCTTCACTCTCTACCCCCTCGGCAACCACCTCGAGGTTGAGGTTGTGCGCCAGGTTGATCATGGCGTGCACCAGCTTGCGGTTCTCCTCACGCATTTCCATTTCGGCCACAAAGCTGCGGTCCACCTTGAGCAAGGTGATCGGCAGGCTGTTGAGGTGTACGAACGAAGAGAACCCGGTGCCGAAGTCATCAAGCGAGAAACGAACGCCCAGGCGCCCCAGGGCATCCATGGTCTGGCGTACCAGCTCGTTGCGGCGCATCACTGCTGTTTCGGTCAGTTCGAATTCCAGCCAGCGGGCATCGACACCATGCTCGATAATCAGGCGGCTCAGGGTCGCCAGCAACTGGCTGTCCTGGAACTGCCGGAAACTCAGGTTGACCGCCATGTGCAGCGGCTCCAGCCCGCCCTCGCACAGCGCCTGCATGTCACGCAGGGCACGGGAAATGACCCAGTAGCCCAACGGTACGATCAGCCCGCTCTGCTCGGCCAGCGGCACGAACTCGCTGGGCGGCAACAGGCCACGCTCGGCGTGGCGCCAGCGCACCAGCGCCTCCAGGCCGACGATGCGCCCGTCGGCCAGGTTCAGTCGGGGCTGGTAGTGCAGCTCCAGCTCGTCACGGCGCAAGGCGCGACGCAGTTCGCTCTCCAAATCGGCAAGGCTGCGGGCATTGCGGTTGATGCGCTCGTTGAACACGTGGAAAGTACAGCCCTGGCTACCCTTGGCCTGGCGCATGGCAATGTGCGCATGCCACATCAGCGGGTCGGCCCCGCCCTGGACACGCGCATGGGCCAGGCCCAGGCTGCAACCCAGCAGCAGGCTTTCGCCGTCGATCCAGTACGGCTCGGCCAACGCTTCGACAATGCGCTCGGCAATCCACTCGGCGCGGTTGGCGTCACGGCGGGTGTCGATCAGCAGGGCAAATTCATCACTGCCCAGGCGGGCCAGCTGGTCGCCCGCCTCCAGCTGCTGCTTCAGGCGGGCCACCACTTGCAGGATCAGGCGGTCACCGCTCTGGTGGCCAAGCGCATCATTGACGTGGCGGAAGTTGTCCAGGTCCAGATGGCCCAGAGCAACGCCACGGCCTTCGTTCTCGGCCAGGCGCGCGGTGAGCAAGGCCTGGAAGCCCTGGCGGTTGGCGATGCCGGTCAATGGGTCCTGCTCGGCCAGGCGTTGCAAGGTGGCCACCAGCACGCCGCGCTCGCGGACATGGCGCAGCGAGCGGCGCAAGGTGTCGGCATTGAGTTGTTCGCGCACCAGCCAATCGCTGACGGCGCTGGGTGGCAGCTCGGGCTCGTGCTCGAGCAGCAGGATGGTCGGCAGGTCGCAACGCGCGGGTGCCGGCTGTAGCGCCGGGGTCGCGAGTACGACAGCCTGGCGGTCATGGCTGAACAGGCTGTCTACCGCCTCCCAGTTGGGCGCAGTCAGTAGCACTGCAGTACCGTCCAATGCCTGCACGCAGTCGCGCAGCAATACGGTCCATTCCGGCTCATCAGCCAACAGCAGCAAACGCAGAGGTTCGACAGGCGTGGACAAGCGGGCTCCTTAGGGCTTCACGGTGCAACGGAAGAGTTCGGGTATGCTACTGCACAAATGAGAATGATTTTTAAATTTGTGAGCGCAAAAGCTG
This sequence comes from Pseudomonas sp. UBA4617, assembly GCF_002386445.1. Lineage (GTDB taxonomy): Bacteria > Pseudomonadota > Gammaproteobacteria > Pseudomonadales > Pseudomonadaceae > Aquipseudomonas. The sequence goes on along the minus strand of NZ_DGIR01000046.1, from coordinate 144,192 downwards.
TCGTAGCGTCCCGACGCATTTTGTCGTGCATCCTGCGCGAAACGGACTCAGCCGGCAAATACGTTTTTTTCAGTACCTTGCATTAGTCGCACTAATACCGGGGCTCCCACAAAAGTCTGACTCAGACGTCAGACGGTCGCGCCACAACGGCCCCATGCCTGATAGAATGCGCGGCTATTTTCTGGCGACCCCGGTTTCTAGCATGTCCCGACTCAATCCCCGGCAGCAGGAAGCCCGTGACTATGTCGGCGGCCCTCTCTTGGTGCTCGCCGGCGCAGGCTCGGGCAAGACCAGCGTGATCACGCGCAAGATTGCCCACCTCATCCAGAACTGCGGCATCCGTGCCCAGTACATCGTGGCGATGACCTTCACCAACAAGGCCGCCCGCGAGATGAAGGAACGGGTCGCCACCCTGCTGCGTCCGGGCGAAGGCCGTGGCCTGACGGTGTGCACCTTCCACAACCTTGGCCTGAACATCATCCGCAGGGAGCACGAACGCCTGGGTTACAAGCCAGGCTTCTCGATCTTCGACGAATCCGACATCAAGGCGTTGCTGTCGGACATCATGCAGAAGGAATACTCCGGCGACGACGGCATCGACGAGATCAAGAACATGATCGGTGCCTGGAAGAACGACCTGATCCTGCCGCCCGAGGCCCTGGAAAAAGCGCGCAACCCGCGCGAGCAGACCGCCGCCATTGTCTACACCCATTACCAGCGTACGCTCAAGGCGTTCAACGCGGTGGACTTCGACGACCTGATCCTGCTGCCGGTCAAGCTGTTCCAGGAGCACCCCGACGTACTGGAGCGCTGGCAGAACCGCGTGCGCTACCTGCTGGTGGACGAATACCAGGACACCAACGCCAGCCAGTACCTGCTGGTGAAGATGCTGATCGGCATGCGCAACCAGTTCACCGTGGTCGGCGACGACGACCAGTCGATCTATGCCTGGCGTGGCGCCCGGCCAGAAAACCTCATGCTGCTCAAGGAGGACTACCCCTCCCTGAAGGTGGTGATGCTGGAGCAGAACTACCGCTCCACCAGCCGCATCCTGCGCTGTGCCAACGTGCTGATCGCCAACAACCCGCACGCGTTCGAGAAGCAGTTGTGGAGCGAGATGGGTGTAGGCGACGAGATCCGCGTGATCCGCTGCAAGAACGAGGAAGCCGAGGCCGAACGCGTGGCCATGGAAATCCTCACCCTGCACCTGCGCACCAACCGCCCCTACAGCGACTTTGCCATCCTCTACCGGGGTAACTACCAGGCCAAGCTGATCGAGCTGAAGCTGCAGCATCACCAGGTGCCGTATCGCCTGTCGGGCGGCAACAGCTTCTTTGGCCGCCAGGAAGTCAAGGACCTGATGGCCTACCTGCGCCTGCTGGTGAATCCGGACGATGACAACGCCTACCTGCGGGTCATCAACGTACCACGCCGGGAAATCGGCTCCACCACCCTGGAAAAGCTCGGCAACTACGCTACCGAACGCGGCATCTCCATGTATGCCGCCAGCGAGGAGCTGGGCCTGGGCGAGCACCTGGACGCCCGCTACACCGAGCGTCTGCAGCGCTTCAAGCACTGGCTGGACGGGGTGCGCCAAAAGGTCGCCCTGGAAGACCCGATTGCCGCACTGCATGAGATGATCCGTGATATCGACTACGAGAACTGGATCCGCCAGCAGACCGCCAGCGACAAGGCTGCCGAGTTCCGTATCAGCAACGTCTGGTTCCTGGTCGAAGCGCTGAAGAACACCCTCGAGAAGGACGAAGAGGGTGACATGACCATCGAGGACGCCATCGGCAAGCTGGTGCTGCGCGACATGCTCGAGCGCCAGCAGGAAGAGGAAGAGAACGCCGAAGGCGTGCAAATGATGACTTTGCATGCTTCCAAGGGCCTGGAGTTCCCCTACGTGTTCATCATGGGCATGGAAGAGGAAATCCTCCCGCACCGTTCCAGTATCGAGGCCGACACCATCGAAGAGGAACGCCGCCTGGCCTATGTGGGCATCACTCGCGCGCGCCAGACCTTGGCCTTCACCTTCGCCGCCAAACGCAAGCAGTACGGTGAAATCATCGATTGCACGCCCAGCCGGTTCCTCGATGAACTGCCACCGGAAGACCTGGCCTGGGAGGGCCTGGACGACGCGCCGGTCGAGGTCAAGGCTGCACGCGGCAACAACGCCCTGGCCGATATCCGGGCGATGCTCAAACGCTGATCAACCATTACTCTTTACTATTGCCGCGTACAGCGGCCACCTTTGTTTCGAGGTAAACACAGTGGAAGCACTGCACCAGAAGATTCGCGAAGAAGGCATCGTGCTTTCCGATCAGGTTCTCAAAGTCGATGCGTTTCTCAACCACCAGATCGACCCAGCGCTGATGCAGCTGATCGGTGACGAGTTCGCCCGCCTGTTCGCCGACGCCGGCGTGACCAAGATCGTCACCATCGAGGCCTCAGGGATAGCCCCGGCGGTGATGACCGGCCTGAAGCTGGGCGTGCCGGTGATCTTCGCCCGCAAGCACCAGTCGCTGACCCTGACCGAAAACCTGCTGACCGCCTCGGTGTATTCCTTCACCAAGCAGACCGAGAACACCGTGGCCATTTCGCCACGCCACCTCAACAGCAGCGACCGGGTCCTGGTGATCGACGACTTCCTGGCCAACGGCAAGGCGTCGCAAGCACTGATCTCGATCATCAAGCAGGCCGGAGCGACCGTGGCCGGCCTGGGCATCGTCATCGAGAAGTCGTTCCAGGGCGGCCGTGCCGAGCTGGACAGCCAGGGCTACCGCGTTGAATCGCTGGCTCGGGTGAAGTCGCTGGAAGGTGGTGTAGTGACTTTCATCGAGTAATGCCCATCGGGGCCGCTGCGCGGCCCCGTGCTTCAGGTCGCCGCCAACCCTGCCAGCAGCAGCCGCACATACAGTTCGTCCTTCAGCCCCTGCGTCCGCTCCAGGCCCATGCGCGCCAGATGCCGCTCGTACCCTTCGGGCCCCGGCGCATCCAGTGCTGCCTTGCCCAGCTCCAGCACCTCGCTCAGCTTGAACTTGCTCTTCAACCAGTTCAGCGCGCGCAGCAGATCCCGCTCTTCAGCCGTAAAGTCCGTGCCCAGCGGATACTCCGGGAACAGCCGTGCATGCCGCGCCCTGGTCGCCTCCAGGCGCTGCGGCGTGTTGTCGGTAAAGCGTGCTTCCAGTTGAAAATCCCGGGCGAGCTTGCCGGCCTCCTTGGCCTGTTCGATCAGTCCCTGCTGGAACCGTGAATCACACACCGCCAGCAAACGGGCAATCACCTCGCTGTCGGTCTGCCCGCGCAAGTCGGCAATGCCATATTCGGTCACCACGATATCGCGCAGGTGCCGGGGTATGGTGCAGTGGCCATAGGTCCAGAACAGATTCGAGGTCACCTCTCCGCCTGCCTCGCGCCAGCTACGCAGCAGCAGGATCGAGCGCCCACCCTCCAGCGCATGCCCCTGGGCAACGAAGTTGTACTGGCCACCCACGCCGCTGAGTACGCGACCGTCTTCCAGCTGGTCGGCCACTCCGGCACCGAGCAAGGTCATGCCGAACACAGTATTGATGAAGCGCGCGTCGCGGCGCTGACGGCGCTTGAGTTGCTCCTGCCCGTACAGCTCGTTGATAAAGCTGATGCGGGTCATGGCAAACCGTGCGCGCTGTTCCAGCGTCATGTCGCGCAGGCGCTGGTAGAAGGCCTGAGGGCCGAGGAAGAAGCCGCCGTGCAGCACGCTGCCTTGCGCATCCGCCGCGCGCCGCAGCAGGCCCGCTTCAGCCAGCACCAGCAGGCCGTTGACGAACATCTCGCTACAGCCATACAGCCCCTCGGCGAAAGCACCCAGCCCGCCTTCGCGCTCGACCAGCGCTTGCCATGGACCTATATCCAGATCAGCGAGTACGGCACGGTACCCGCCGTTGTCGCCCTGGCGCGCCAGCAGGGCGGCGGCTACCGCGTCGCCCATGGCACCAATGCCGATCTGCAGGGTCCCGCCATCGCGTACCAGGCTGCTGGCGTACAGGCCAATGCAATGATCCTGGGTGCTGACCGGCATGTTCGGCGTGGAGAACAGGCGACGCTGTTCGGCTTCGTCGAGCAACAAGTCGAAGGCATCCATGGGCAGCTCGGCGTCGCCTGGCATGTACGGCAGCTCGGCATGCACCTGGCCGAGCATGAGGATGGTTTCACCTGCGGCACGGCGCCTGGCGATCATCGGCAGCAGGTCGAGGGTGATGTCGGGGTTGCAGGCCAGGCTCAGATGCACCGGCCGCTCCGGGGTAGCCGCCACCAGTTGCGCAATCAGGTTCAGGCCCTTGGCGTTGATATCGCGCGCGGCGTGGCTGTAGTTGCTGCTGATGTAGTCTTGCTGGGCTGCCTCGCTGTGCAGCAGGCTGCCGGGTTGCATGAAGAACTGTTCGACACGGATGTTCGGCGGCAGGCTGCCGTTACGCAGGTCGGCGAGGTAGCCGAGCTCTTCGTAGTCGGCGAAGACCCGCTCGACGAAGGGCTCGAGAAAGCGCCGCTGCAGCCCATCACCCAGTGGCGGCCGACCGAGGGACAGCGCGGTGTAGATGGTCAGTTGCCGTTCCGGCAGCTCACGGATGCGGGCATAGAGCGCGTTGACGAAGGCGTTGGGCTTGCCCAGGCCCAGCGGCAGGCCCATGTGGATATGAGCTGGCAGGCGCGCCAGGACCTGCTCGACAGCCTGGTCGATGGAGCAGAGGTGCATCGGGGCCTCCTGAGACATCCATGGGTTCAGGGGGTTGGACATGGGCCGGAAGTCGTTGGTTGCCGGTACAGGCACGATAAAAACAAAGCCCGCCAGAATCAGGCGGGCCTTGTGCAATTCAGCTGATACTCACAGCCCGGACATCTTCTTGATGGCTCCTTTGAGGTCATCATCCGAACAATCCGCGCAGGTGCCTTTCGGCGGCATGGCGTTGATACCGGTAATGGCCTTGGCCAGGATGCCGTCCAGGCCGCCCTGATGGTCGGCACGCTCTTTCCAGGCTGCAGTGTCGCCGATCTTCGGCGCGCCGAGCAGGCCAGAGCCATGGCAGGCGTTGCAGTGCTTGGCGATAATCTCGTCCGGTGTCTTGGCGCCCCCGCCACCTGCGGCAGCGGCCACTTCCATGCCCTTGCATTCCTGGCCCTGCACACACACCTGGCCAACCGGCTCCAGGCGCTTGGCGATGTCGTCATTGGTCGCAGCGGTTGCGCTCATTGCCCAGAGGGCGAATACGGCTGCTGGTACGGCCAGCATCTTCTTGATTTGGTTCACGCGAACACCCTCATGGTGGCTAATCACGCTCGCGGCCACGAATCGGCGAGCGCTGAAAAGTATAGCGGGAACCCGGACGCCGTGAAACGACCCTACACGGGAAAGGGGTATTGCCGAATCAATGCACTGCGCTGGATCAAAAGTTCGATGGGGTCGCCGCGCTGATCAACCGCGCCGGCCGGTCGAACGGGTTGCGGAAGCGGTGCGGGCGGGTGCTTTCGAAGTAGTAGCTGTCGCCTTCCTCGAGGATGAAGATTTCGTTGCCGACCACCAGCTCCAGGCGGCCTTCCAGCAGGATGCCGGTTTCCTCGCCATCGTGGGTGAGCATTTCGGCACCGGTGTCGGCACCTGGTGGGTACACCTCGGTGAGAAAAGCGATGGCACGGTTGGGGTGCGACTTGCCGACCAGCTTCATGGTCACTGCACCGTCCGAGATATCGATCAGCTCATGGGCCTTGTAGACGATCTGCGTGGGGCTTTCAGGTTCCAGCTCGACCGAGAAGAACTCGACCATGGACATGGGGATGCCACTCAACACCTTGCGCAGCGAGCTGATCGAAGGGCTCACGCTGTTCTTCTCGATCATCGAGATTGTGCTGTTGGTCACCCCGGCACGCTTGGCGAGCTCACGCTGGGACAGGCCCTTGAGCTTGCGGATGGCTTGCAGTCGTTCGCCGACGTCCAAAGCTGGAGCCTCCTGAAACGGTGGAAAAGGGGGTGGATGTGAACGATATCATGGCAATGCCGTTCAGTATTTACAACACACAGTCCCCTGACCTGTCCGCTTCAGCGTCTCATTCGCCGCAGTAGTCCCGCGGTACCCGCTTCAGGTTGCAGAAGATCTGGTAAGGAATGGTGCCAGCCTGGGCTGCCACCTCGCTGGCCAGCACATGCTTGCCCCAGAGTTCGACGGGGCTGCCGACGGTCGCTTCCGGTATGTCGGTCAGGTCGACGTTGAGCATGTCCATCGACACACGGCCGATCAGCTGCGTGCGCTTGCCGGCGACCAGCACCGGGGTGCCATTCGGTGCCTGGCGTGGGTAACCATCGGCATAACCCATGGCGACCACGCCCACGCGGGTCGGCCGCGGGCTGATGAACCTGGCGCCATAGCCCACCGGCTCGCCAGCCGGCAGCTCGCGCACGCTGATCACCCGCGATTGCAGGGTCATCACTGGCTGCAGGCGCTCGGCTTCGGCCTGGACCACTTCGAACGGCGTGGCCCCGTACAGCATCAGGCCCGGGCGTACCCAGTCACTGGGTGCCTGCGGCCAACCCAGCACACCGGGCGAGTTGCGCAGGCTGCATTCGGCGGCCAGGCCCTGGCGGGCGGCCTCGAATACGGCGATCTGCTGGGCGGTGGCGTCAGCATCCAGCTCGTCGGCACGGGCGAAGTGGCTCATCAGCACAATGCGCGCGACCTTGCCACTGGCCAGCAGACGCTGGTAGGCCTCGTGGTAGTCCTTGGGGTGCAGGCCGACACGGTGCATGCCGCTGTCGAGCTTGAGCCAGACGGTGAGCGGCTTGTGCAACTGGGTTTGCTCGATCGCTTCCAGCTGCCATAGCGAATGCACCACGCACCACAGGTTGTGCTCGGCGATCAGCGCCAGTTCGCTGGCCTCGAAAAAACCTTCCAGCAGCAGCACCGGCGCCTTGATACCGGCGGCGCGTAGCTCCAGCGCCTCCTCGATACAGGCCACGGCAAAGCCATCGGCTTCTGCTTCCAGGGCCAGCGCACAGCGCACGGCACCATGGCCGTAGGCATCGGCCTTGATCACGGCGAGAGCTTTGGCACCGGTCAGTTCACGGGCCAGACGGTAGTTGTGGCGCAGGGCCTGGAGGTCGATCAGGGCGCGGGCGGGACGCATGGCGGCTGCCTTATGGTTCACAGGTTAAAACGGTGTCGGGTTCTTCGTGGCCGAAGCCGCTCCTACAAGGGACACACTGTCCGGGGGCATGCGGCCCCCTGTGGGAGCGGCTTTAAGCCGCGAACAGGCCGGTACAGGCTGTTACTGCTGGTGGACCGGCGCAGTCTGCCCATGCTTGGCCACTTCCCGGCTGTTGCCATAGCGGAAGATGTCCAGGCCTTCGGCACTGATCTGCGGCTTCTTGCGCGCAATCAGGTCGGCCAGCAGGCGACCGGAGCCGCACGCCATGGTCCAGCCCAAGGTACCGTGGCCGGTGTTCAGGAACAGGTTGCGGAACGCCGTGGCACCGACGATCGGCGTACCGTCCGGCGTTGCCGGGCGCAGGCCGGTCCAGAAGCTGGCCTGGCTCAAGTCACCGCCGCGAGGATAAAGGTCGTTGACGATCATCTCCAGCGTTTCGCGCCGACGCGGGTTCAGTGACAGGTCAAAACCGGCAATTTCAGCCATGCCGCCAACACGGATACGGTTGTCGAACCGGGTAATCGCGACTTTGTAGGTCTCGTCGAGAATGGTCGATGTCGGGGCCATGTCGGCGTTGGTGATCGGCACGGTCAGCGAATAGCCCTTCAGTGGATACACCGGGGCCTTGATACCCAGCGGCTTGAGCATCTGCGGCGAGTAGCTGCCCAGCGCCAGCACGTAGCGGTCGGCGGTTTCCAGCTTACCGTCGATCCATACGCCATTGATGCGGTCGCCGGCGAAGTCCAGGCGCTGGATATCCTGGCCGAAGCGGAACTCCACGCCGAGCTTGGTAGCCATGTCGGCCAGCTTGGTGGTGAACAGCTGGCAGTCGCCGGTCTGGTCGTTGGGCAGGCGCAGGGCGCCGGCCAAAATGTCTTTCACGCCAGCCAGGGCCGGCTCGACACGAGCAATGCCGTCGCGGTCGAGCAACTCGTAAGGCACGCCGGACTGTTCGAGCACGGCAATGTCCTTGGCTGCGGCATCTACCTGGGCCTGGGTCCGGAACAGCTGGGTGGTGCCCAGGCTGCGGTTTTCATAGGCGATGCCGGTTTCGGCCCGCAGCTCGTCGAGGCAGTCACGGCTGTACTCGGACAGGCGCACCATGCGCTCCTTGTTCACCGCGTAACGGCTGGCTGTGCAGTTGCGCAACATCTGCGCCATCCACAGATACTGGTCGACGTCGCCGGTGAGCTTGATGGCCAATGGGGCGTGGCGCTCCAGCAGCCATTTGATGGCCTTCAGCGGCACGCCCGGTGCAGCCCAGGGCGAGGCATAGCCGGGCGAGATCTGGCCAGCGTTGGCAAAACTGGTTTCCATGGCCACCGCCGGTTGGCGGTCGACCACTGTCACTTCGAAACCTTGCCGGGCCAGGTAGTAGGCACTGGCGGTTCCGATCACACCGCTACCAAGTACCAGAACTCGCATCGTTTTATTCCTCGCACGCGGCGCACCGCAGTCTTTTGTTGAAATGGCATGGATGCGCGCAGTATAGAAATTTGAAGGCAGTGCAATTCACTATATAAAAGCCTATTATTGGCGAGAATTCTCGGCAAAATCGCCTTTCACGGAGGGGCATCCCCTATGCGAACCCAGCACCAGAGCAAGCGTGAGCTGGACAAGATCGACCGCAACATCCTGCGTATCCTGCAGAACGACGGGCGTATTTCCTTCACTGAACTGGGCGAGAAAGTCGGGCTGTCCACTACCCCTTGCACCGAGCGGGTTCGCCGCCTGGAGCGCGAGGGCATCATCATGGGCTACAACGCCCGCCTGAACCCGCAGCACCTCAAGGGCAGCCTGCTGGTGTTCGTGGAAATCAGCCTGGACTACAAGTCGGGGGATACCTTCGAGGAGTTCCGCCGTGCGGTGTTGAAACTGCCACACGTGCTGGAGTGTCACCTGGTTTCGGGCGATTTCGACTACCTGGTGAAGGCGCGCATTTCGGAAATGGCCTCGTACCGCAAGCTGCTTGGCGACATCCTGCTGAAGCTGCCGCACGTGCGCGAATCGAAGAGCTATATCGTAATGGAAGAGGTGAAGGAAAGCCTCTGCCTGCCGATCCCGGACTGAAGCTAGACCAACACCTGGCGGGTGGTGGCGATGAACTGATGGACCAGCTGCTCGGCGGCAGGGTCGATCATATGCTCCGGGCCACGGCCACGCGGGCAGGCCAGGCGCGGAGTGGTGCCGAACAACCGGCAGATCATTGGCCGCTCTTCGTAGACGGTGCAGCCATTGGGGCCCAGGTGCACGCAGTCCAGGCGCTCCAGGGCAGCGTCCTGCTCGGCCTGCGACTTGCGCGGCAGGCGGGCCATTTCTTCCGCCGAGGTGGTGACCGGGCCGCAGCAGTCATGGCATCCGGGTTCGCATTCGAATGAAGGGATGAGTTCGCGCAGGAAATGGATCTTGTGGCGGTTGCAGGACATGGCTGAATACAAAACAGGAACTTGGCCGGATTATAGGCTCACCGGGCCGCTCCTACACTGACGGCGTAAACCAGGCCAAGCGGTTGCCCCCCCCTGAGCCCCGGCTTATCCTCCCCCCCTTGCCCACCAGCTTCAGGACCGAGCCAATGATTCACAGCGCGCAGCACGCCGCCTCCTACTACACCGCCAGCAGCGCGCAACACCCTGACCACTCTTTCCTGCAAGGCGCACACAGCGCCGATGTGTGCATTGTCGGTGGTGGCTATTCGGGCCTGAACACCGCCATCGAACTGGCCGAGCGTGGCTTCTCGGTCATCCTGCTGGAAGCTCGCAAGCTTGGTTGGGGCGCCAGTGGACGCAATGGCGGGCAACTGATCCGCGGCGTCGGTCATGGCCTGGAGCAGTTCGTCCCGGTGATCGGTGAGGAAGGCGTACGCAGCATGAAGCTGATGGGCCTGGAGGCCGTGCAGATCGTTCGTGAGCGGATCGAGAAACATGCCATCGCCTGCGACCTGACCTGGGGCTACTGCGATCTGGCCAACAAACCTGCCGAGTTGCAGGGGTTTGCCGAAGACGCCGAAGAACTGCGCAGCCTGGGCTACGCCCATGAGCTACGCCTGGTCGGCAAGGACGATATCCACAGCGTGGTCGGCGCCGACTGCTATGCGGGCGGGCTGATCGACATGGGCTCCGGGCACCTGCACCCGCTCAACCTGGCTCTGGGTGAAGCGGCCGTGGCCAGCCGACTGGGCGTCAAGCTGTTCGAGCAGTCCGAGGTCACCCGCATCGATTATGGCCCTGAAGTGCAGGTACATACCGCCCAGGGCAGGGTGCGGGCCAAGACCTTGGTCCTGTGCTGCAATGCCTACCACAACAACCTCAACCGCGAACTGGGCGGCAAGGTACTGCCGGCTGGCAGCTACATCATCGCCACCGAACCGCTGGGTGAAGAGCGTGCCCGCACACTGTTGCCGCAGAACATGGCGGTGTGTGACCAAAGGGTAGCGTTGGACTATTACCGCCTGTCCGCCGACCACCGCCTGCTGTTCGGCGGCGCGTGCCATTATTCAGGGCGAGACCCCAAAGACATTGCCGCCTACATGCGGCCGAAGATGCTCAAGGTATTCCCGCAACTGGCCGATGTCCGCATCGATTACCAGTGGGGCGGCATGATCGGCATCGGAGCCAACCGCCTGCCGCAGGTCGGCCGCCTGGCCAGCCAGCCGAATGTCTATTACGCCCAGGCCTACTCCGGCCATGGGCTGAATGCCACCCACCTGGCTGCACGCCTGCTGGGCGAGGCCATCAGTGGCCAGGAGAGCGGGCGCTTCGAGCTGTTCGCCAAGGTGCCGCACATCACCTTCCCGGGCGGCCAGCACCTGCGCTCTCCATTGCTGGCGTTGGGGATGCTGTGGCATCGCCTGAAAGAGCTGATCTGAAACCCCGGAGCGGCACGCGCGACACCTGCCGATTAGTCTTTCCAGAAGGGTTTGCGCCCTTCTGTACGCGCCTGCTCCCAGCTCAGCCCGACGTCGCGCAACTCATCGTCAGTCAACTGCAGCAGCGCCCTGCGGGTATGCCAGCGATGCAGCATCAGCCCCCAACGCCCTAGCCCTTGCGGCGCGTTGAACACCTTGGCCTGCTGCCCGGCTTCCAGTTCCCTGGCCAACAGTTGCAAGCGCACATCGCTCATGCCCCCCATCGCTGCATCCTCCGTTCGATTGATACCGTGGAGAAAGCATGCGCGTTGCAGGCACCGGCAATACAGATCCAATACAGGCCTATTATTCCCATACAGAATTGGCCGCCTGCCAACTGAATGCTGTATTTTCAACGCAACTGTACCGGTCGCTATGCCAATGCAGCGCAGGAGTATGCCGTGACCCTCTACCTGAACCTCGCCGAGCTGCTCGGCGCCCGTATCGAGCAGGGCCTCTATCGTCCCGGCCAGCGCCTGCCGTCGGTGCGCGCCCTGAGCGTGGAGCACGGCGTCAGCCTGAGCACGGTGCAGCAGGCCTATCGCATGCTGGAGGACAGCGGCATGGTCTCGCCGCGGCCCAAGTCCGGCTACTTCGTCAGCAACCTTCGTCAGTTGCCCGCTCTTCCCGCCGTCAGCCGTCCGGCTCAGCGCCCGGTGGACATTTCGCAGTGGGAACAGGTGCTGGAACTGGTGCGCAGCACGCCGCGCCAGGATGTTGTCCAGCTCGGTCGCGGCATGCCCGACGTCGACAGCCCCACCCTCAAGCCACTGTTGCGCAGCCTCGCCCAGTTGAGCAGAAGGCAGGATATGCCGGGCCTGTACTACGACAACATCCACGGCAACCTCGCCCTGCGCGAACAGGTAGCGCGGCTGATGCTCGACTCTGGCTGCCGCCTGGGCCCGGCCGACCTGGTGGTGACCACTGGCTGCCATGAGGCGTTGTCGTGCAGCATCCGGGCAGTATGTGAACCCGGCGACATCGTCGCAGTCGACTCGCCGAGCTTCCATGGCGCCATGCAGACCCTCAAGGGCCTGGGCATGAAAGCCCTGGAAATTCCCACCGACCCGGTCACCGGCATCAGCCTGGAGGCGCTGGAGCTGGCCCTGGAGCAGTGGCCGATCAAGCTCATCCAGATCACCCCCAGCTGCAACAACCCGCTCGGCTACATCATGCCCGAAGCCCGCAAGAAGGCCCTGCTGAGCCTGGCCCAGCGCTACGACGTGGCCATTCTGGAGGACGATGTCTACGGCGACCTGGCCTATACCTACCCGCGCCCGCGCACCCTCAAGTCCTTCGACGACGATGGCCGCGTGCTGCTGTGCAGCTCGTTCTCCAAGACCCTGGCCCCCGGCCTGCGCATAGGCTGGGTGGCACCCGGGCGTTACCTGGAACGGGTGCTGCACATGAAATACATCAGCACCGGCAGTACCGCCAGCCAACCGCAACTGGCGATTGCCGACTTCATCGCTGCCGGGCACTACCAACCCCATGTGCGACGCATGCGCAGCCAGTACCAGCGTGGCCGCGACCTGATGAGCGACTGGGTGACCCGTTACTTCCCGGCGGGCACGCGGGTCAGCCGGCCCCAGGGCGGTTTCATGCTGTGGGTGGAGTTACCCGAACATTTCGACACGTTGCGGCTGAACCGCGCTTTACTGGAACAAGGCGTGCAGGTTGCCGTGGGCAGCATCTTCTCGGCCTCGGGCAAATTCCGCCACTGCCTGCGCATGAACTTCGCGGCGCGGCCGACACCGCAGGTCGAAGCTGCGGTGCGCAAGGTCGGCGAAACCGCCCTTCGTCTACTGGATGAAGAACACGCTGGCGCGTAACTTTGCGCCGCTTGCTACGGTCCAACCCTTTAAGCCTTCGTTGCACAGGACGATCCAACCTTGAGACTCCAGCGAGCCCTGCCAATGCTGCTGGTGCTATTGCTCGGCCTTGCCGGCTGTGCCAGCGTCGGCGCGCCCCGCGAAACCAGCCAGGCGCTGCCTGCCAGCGATTCGGCCTTCGGCCGTTCGATACAGCGCCAGGCCGCGCCCTACAGCGGCCGCTCGGGCTTTCGCCTGCTCCCCAACAGCAACGAGGCCTTCCGCGCCCGCGCCGAACTGATCCGCAATGCCCAGGCGAGCATTGACCTGCAGTATTACATCGTCCACGACGGCCTCAGCACCCGCGCACTGGTGCATGAGCTGCTGCGCGCGGCCGACCGGGGCGTGCGCATACGCATTCTGCTCGACGACACCACCAGCGACGGCCTTGACACCATCATGGGCACCCTCGATGCCCACCCGAACATCCACATCCGTGTGTTCAACCCGCTGCACCTGGGCCGTAGCACTGGCGTGACGCGCGCCGTGGGCCGCCTGTTCAACCTGTCGCGCCAGCACCGACGCATGCACAACAAACTGTTCCTGGTAGATAACAGCATGGCCATCGTCGGCGGGCGCAACCTGGGCGATGAGTATTTCGACGCCGAACCCAACCTCAATTTCACCGACATCGACCTGCTGGGGGTAGGCCCGATCGCCGAACAACTGGGGCACAGTTTCGACCAGTACTGGAACAGTGCCCTCAGCCGGCCGATCACCGACTTCCTCTGGCACGACCCGGATACCAGCGACCTGCGCGCCAGCCGCCAACGCCTGGAAGTATCGCTGGCCGAAGCCAGGACCCAACGCAAAGCCCTGTATGACCGCTTGATGGCCTACCAGTCACAGCCGCGCCTGGATGTGTGGCGCAATGAACTGATCTGGGCCCATGCCCAGGCACTCTGGGATGCGCCAAGCAAGGTACTGGCCGACGACGAACCGGACCCGCAACTGTTGCTGAGCCAGCAATTGGCGCCAGACCTGGCAAACGTGCACCGCGAACTTATCCTGATGTCGGCGTATTTCGTGCCGCGCGAGCCGGGCCTGCTGTACCTCACCGGTCGTGCCGACGCCGGCACTTCGGTGAAGCTGCTGACCAACTCGCTGGAAGCCACCGACGTGCCGGCGGTACATGGCGGCTATGCGCCCTACCGCCGGGCCTTGCTTGAGCACGGCGTGCAGCTCTACGAGCTGCGTCGGCAACCTGGTGACCCCAGCTCCGGGCGTTTGAGTTACCACGGCAGCTCGGATTCGAGCCTGCATACCAAGGCGATCGTGTTCGACCGCCGCAAGACCTTTATCGGCTCGTTCAACTTCGACCCACGCTCGGTGTTGTGGAATACCGAGGTCGGTGTGCTGGTGGACAGCCCGGAACTGGCCGAGTACACCCGTGAGCTGGCCCAGCAGGGTATGGCGCCTGCGTTGAGCTACCAGGTGAAGCTGGTGGGCGACAAACTGGTGTGGGCAACCGAGGACAATGGCCAGCAACACATGCTGACCTCCGAGCCGGGCGGGATATGGCGGCGGTTCAATGCCTGGATCAGCAAGGCGGTCGGGCTGGAGAAGATGTTGTGACCGGATGGGGCTGCAAAGCGGCCCCAATGCTTCAGGCAGATGCCGGCTCGAAAGCCCCACGCTGCCGGGTCAACACCACCAACCCGGCAGCCCCCAGCGCCATCAGCAACGGCAGCGCGTGGCCACTGAGCCACTGGCTTCCAGCCCCTGCAAGCAACGGCCCGAGCAGGCAGCCAATACCCCACAGTTGTGCCACATGGGCATTGGCCCGCACCAGTTCATCATCGCGGTAGCGCTCGCCGATCAACACCAGCGACAAGGTGAACAGGCCCCCGGCACTGGCCCCGAACAACACCCACAACGGCCAGATCAGCGGCGTTTGCAGCAGCAGCGGAATGACCAGGCTGGACACCAGCAAGGTCACCGCACAGCCAGTGAACAAGGCACGTCGCGACATACGGTCGGCCATTGCGCCAATAGGCAGCTGCAACACCGCATCGCCGACCACCACGGTACTGACCATGAACAGGGCAATTTCGGTACTGAAGCCCTGCTGCAGGCAGTACACCGGCAACAAGGTCAGGATCATTGCCTCGAACGAGGCGAACAGGGCGATGGCCCAGGCAATCACCGGCAAACGCCGGCAGAAGGTGAATAGGTCGCTGAAGGTGACATTGCAGGCTTCGGTGCTCGGTGCGCCGCCACGCCCCAGGAGAATCAGCGGTGCCACCAGTAGCAAGCCGGTAGCGGCCCAGAAGCCAAAGTCATCATCGGAGCCGAGAAAGCCGAGCACCAACGGCCCGGCCAGCTGGCTGAGAGCATAGCTGCTGCCATACAGCGCCACCAGGCGGCCACGCCACTGCTCGACCACCAACTGGTTGATCCAGCTCTCGCCGAGGATGAACACCACGGTCAGCGACATACCGATCAGCAGGCGCAGCAGCAGCCACAGCGGATAACTGGGCAGCAAGGCGACCAGGCCGATCGACAGCGCCCCGCCCCACAGGCACAGGCGCATGGCTGAAGGGACGCCGACCCAGCCGGCCAGGCGGCTGGCCAGGCTGGCGCCGACCAGTACACCCAGCGCCGGCATCGCGGCCATCACGCCAATGGCGAAGCTACCGTAGCCCCACGCCTCCAGGCGCAGGGATACCAGCGGCATGCTCACGCCGAGCGCCAGCCCGACGCTGAGCACTGATGCCAGTACGGCGAAGTAGGTCCCCCAACGCATTGCAGCCTCCCAGGCAGACATTCGAACAGCAGAAACGACGAAGCCGGGCAGCGTGAGCCAACCCGGCTATTGTTGGGGCTGCCGTGCAGACCATCGCCGGCAAGCCTGCTCCCGCCGGTACTGCACAAACCTGAAGGTAGCGCGGTCAAGTGGGAGCTGGCTTGCCGACGATCGGGCCGCAAAGCGGCCTCCTGGGGTTACAGCTTGATCCAGGTCGCCTTCAGCTCGGTGTACTTCTCCAGCGCGTGCAGCGACTTGTCACGGCCGTTACCCGACTGCTTGAAGCCACCGAACGGCGCGGTCATGTCGCCGCCATCGTACTGGTTGACCCAGACGCTGCCAGCGCGTACGGCACGAGCGGTCTTGTGCGCCTTGGAGATGTCCGAGGTCCAGATACCCGCCGCCAGGCCATACGGCGTGTCGTTGGCGATGGCCACGGCCTCTTCGGCGGTATCAAAGGCGATCACCGACAGTACCGGGCCGAAGATCTCTTCCTGGGCGATCTTCATGGCATTGGTCACGCCGTCGAAGATGGTCGGCTCGACATAGGTGCCGCCGGTCTCTTCCAGGGTGCGCTTGCCGCCAGCCAGCAGCTTGGCGCCGTCCTTGTGACCAGCCTCGATGTACGACAGCACGGTATTCATTTGCTGGGTATCGACCAGGGCACCGACAGTGGTCTGTGGGTCCAGCGGGTTGCCCGGCTTCCAGCCTTTCAGGGCCTCGACCACCATGGGCAGAAACTTGTCCTTGATCGAACGCTCGACCAGCAGACGCGAACCTGCGGTGCACACCTCACCTTGGTTGAAGGCGATGGCACTGGCTGCGGCCTCGGCAGCGGCTTGCAGGTCCGGGGCGTCGGCGAAGACGATGTTCGGGCTCTTGCCGCCCGCCTCCAGCCAGATGCGCTTCATGTTCGATTCGCCGGCATAGACCATCAGCTGCTTGGCGATCTTGGTCGAGCCGGTGAACACCAGGGTATCGACATCCATGTGCAGGGCCAGGGCCTTGCCCACGGTGTGGCCGTAGCCTGGAAGTACGTTCAGTACGCCAGCCGGAATACCGGCTTCGATGGCCAGTTGGGCGATACGGATGGCGGTCAGCGGCGATTTTTCGGACGGCTTGAGCACCACCGAGTTACCGGTGGCCAGGGCCGGGCCGAGTTTCCAGCAAGCCATCAGCAGGGGGAAGTTCCACGGTACGATGGCACCGACCACGCCCACTGGCTCGCGGGTGACCAGGCCAAGCTGGTCATGCGGAGTCGGGGCGACTTCGTCGTAGACCTTGTCGATGGCTTCGGCGGTCCAGTGGATGGCATTGGCAGCGCCCGGGATGTCGATGCTGGAGGAGTCGCCGATCGGCTTGCCCATGTCCAGGGTTTCCAGCAGCGCCAGTTCTTCGACGTTCTTGCGCAGCAGGTCGGCGAAGCGGATCAGCTTGGCCTTGCGCTTGGCCGGGGCCAGTTGCGACCACACGCCGGAGTTGAAGGTGGCACGGGCGTTTTCCACAGCGCGGTTGGCATCGGCCAGGTCGCAGCTGGCAACCTTGGCCAGGAAGCGTCCGTCGACCGGGCTCAGGCACTCGAAGGTTTCACCGGATGCGGCATCGGTGTATTCGCCGTTGATGAAGGCACGGCCTTCGATCTTCAGTTGCTGGGCACGCTGTTCCCAGTCCGCACGAGTCAGGGTGGTCATACGAAACTCCTCCTCTTGTTTAGGTGCAACGCCGCACTGAGGACTCGCTGGCGTTGTCAGAATTCTGGCCGGGCGACAAGCGCACACTGGCAGGCAATACCCTAAACCAGGCCGGGCAAACTATCAATATATTTGACACGGAGGCCTCAAAAGCCTACTGATGTGCATTTTATTAAACAACAACAGGAGCCGAACCATGAGCATTGCCAGCATCATCGACTTCGCCCAGGTCATCACCGAGGCCGAACGCTACCGCCCGGCGGCGGAAAAAATCCTCAAGGGCGAGCCGGACCAGGCGGTCTATAACCATTATTCCAGCCCGTGCGGGCAGTTTGCCGCCGGCGTATGGGAAGGCGAAGTGGGACAGTGGACAGTGAACTATACCGAGCATGAATACTGCGAGATCGTCCAGGGCGTGTCGGTGCTGCGCGACCAGGACGGCGCGGCCAAGACCCTGCGCGCCGGTGACCGGTTCGTGATCCCGGCTGGCTTCAAGGGCACCTGGGAGGTGCTGGAGCCTTGCCGCAAGATTTATGTCATGTTCGAGCAGAAGTAAGACCCTGGGGCTGCTTGCAGCCCGGGCTTCTGCAGGCATAAAAAAACCCGCCTCCTTTCGGAAGCGGGTTTTTTCAGGTCGCCGATCAATTACTTGATCTTGGCTTCCTTGTACACCACGTGCTTGCGAACAACCGGATCGTATTTCTTGATCTCGATTTTGTCCGGAGTGGTGCGCTTGTTCTTGTCGGTGGTGTAGAAGTGGCCAGTGCCAGCACTCGAAACCAGACGGATCAATTCACGCATGACGTTCTCCTTAGAACTTTTCGCCGCGAGCGCGCAGCTCGGCCAGCACTACGTCGATACCACGCTTGTCAATGACGCGCATGCCTTTGGCGGATACGCGCAGACGCACGAAACGCTTCTCGGACTCAACCCAGAAACGGTGGTGCTGCAGGTTCGGCAGGAAACGACGACGGGTTTTGTTGTTTGCGTGGGAAATGTTGTTCCCGGTTACTGGACCCTTACCAGTAACTTGACAGACTCTCGACATGACTCAGCCCTCTAAAACCACATGCCCAACCCGGCATGGGTTGGCCGCTTAATCTCTCAGTCTTTGGCGCCTGGGCGCCGTGATTCTGGAGGTCTTACCGACCGGATACGCTGACGCGACAGGCCGAGCCCCTAGAAAAGAGCGCTGCTTTATACCAGAAAGACTTGGCCACAACAACAGAAGATACATTTCCGGCGCCGGCCAAGCGCGCCGGGGCAGCATAGCGGCAGGCGCCGCCAGCCGTCGACCGCTCGTCGCCAGTTTTGTAAAAAAGGGTGTGGTCATTTTCCGACAGCCGCACTAGGGTAGGCCTTTTCCAGACTGCACTGGCAGATGGGCCACTGACAGCCAAGGAGCCACCATGCGTGCCGCCGCCCTTTCCTTATTGTTCAACTCCGTGTTCGCCGCCAGCGCCCTGTTCGCCGCCGGCGTTGCCCAGGCTGCACCGCTGAGCGTGTGCAGCGAGGCCAGCCCCGAAGGCTTCGACGTGGTGCAGTACAACTCGCTGACTACCACCAACGCCACTGCCGACGTGCTGATGAACCGGCTGGTGGAGTTCGATGCGCAGCAAGGCAAGGTGGTGCCAAGCCTGGCGGCCAGCTGGACGGTATCGGCCGACGGCCTGGTCTATGACTTCACCCTGCGCAACGACGTGAAGTTCCACACCACCGCCTACTTCAAGCCCAGCCGGGAGCTGAACGCCGACGATGTGTTGTTCAGCTTCCAGCGCATGCTCTACCCCGCGCACGCCTGGCACAAGACCGCAGCGGGTGGTTATCCGCATGCCCAATCGCTGCAGCTGGGCAGCCTGATCAAGGCAATCGAGGCACCGGCACCGAACACCGTACGCTTCACCCTCAACCACCCGGACGCCACGTTCCTTGCCACCCTGAGCATGGGCTTCGCCTCGATCTACTCCGCCGAATATGCCGACAAGCTGCTCAAGGCCGGCACACCAGAGAAGCTCAACAGCCAGCCGGTCGGCACCGGGCCATTCGTGTTCCAGCGCTTTCAGAAAGACGCCGTGGTGCGCTACCGCGCCAACCCTGACTATTTCGCCGGCAAGCCGACGGTCGACCCGCTGATCTTCGCCATTACCACGGACGCCAACGTCCGCCTGCAGAAGCTCAAGCGCGGCGAATGCCAGGTGGCCTTGTCGCCCAAGCCACTGGACATTGCCGAAGCCGGCACGGATGGCAACCTCAAGGTGGCGACTACCCCGGCCTTCATGACGGCCTTCGTCGCCATCAACAGCCAGCACCCGCCGCTGGACAAGCCGGAGGTGCGTCAGGCCATCAACCTGGCCTTCGACAAGCAGGCCTACCTCAAGGCCGTGTTCGAGGACTCCGCAGTGGCCGCCAATGGCCCCTACCCGCCCAACACCTGGAGCTACGCCAAGGACCTGCCCGGCTACCCGCTGGACCTGAAGAAAGCCAAGGCCCTGCTGACCAAGGCTGGCCTGGCGGAAGGCTTCAGCACCACGATCTGGACGCGCCCGTCGGGCAGCCTGCTCAACCCCAACCCCAGCCTCGGTGCGCAGATGCTGCAGGCAGACCTGGCCAAGGTTGGTATCAAGGCAGAAATCCGTGTGATCGAGTGGGGCGAGCTGATCCGCCGCGCCAAGGCCGGCGAACATGACTTGCTGTTCATGGGTTGGGCTGGTGACAACGGCGACCCGGACAACTTCCTCAGCCCGCAGTTTTCCTGCGCGGCGGTGCAGTCCGGGACCAATTTCGCCCGCTTCTGCGACAGCCGCCTGGACCAGCTGATCAGCGCCGGCCGCACCACCAATGACCAGAGCGTGCGCAGCCGGCTGTACCAGCAGGCGCAAACGTTGATTCAGCAACAGGCGCTGTGGGTGCCATTGGCGCACCCGACGGCAGCGACCTTGCTGCGCCGGGACGTCGAGGGGTACCAGGTGAGCCCGTTCGGGCGGCTGGATTTCAGCAAGGTGTCGGTCACCAGATAAGCTTGCACCGGCCCCTTCGCGGATAACCCCGCGACGGGGTCGGCGCTGGTAGCCACAAGACTACCAGCTTGCCTCAGGCCACAATCCACCCATGCTCGACCATCGAAAGCGGCTCACCGTCGCCAATGATGATGTGGTCCAGCACCCGCACATCGATCAACGCCAGCCCGCGCTTCAACGACAGGGTCAGATGCACATCGTCCTGGCTCGGCTCACTGTTGCCCGAAGGATGGTTATGGCAAAGGATCAATGCCGCCGCGTTATGCAGCAAGGCACGCCGTACCACCTCTCGCGGGTAGACACTGGCCCGGTCGATCGTGCCCCGGAACAGGATCTCGAACGCCAATGGCCTGTGCCTGGTATCGAGAAACAGGCAGCCGAACACCTCACTGGCCTCATGTCGCAGCATGGCTTTCAAATAGCGCCGCACCGTTTCCGGGCTGTCCATGGCAGACTCACGTTCGATCGAAGTTGCAAGGTGCCTGCGCCCGATCTCGAGCAACGCCTGCAACTGGCTGTACCTCACCGGGCCAAGTCCAAGCTCGCCCACGAAAGCCTCACGATCAGCCTCCAGCAATTGGCGCAAGCTACCGAACTTCACCAGCAACCCTCGCGACAGCTCCACGACATTGCGCCCGCGCACGCCCGAGCCGAGAAAGACAGCCAGCAACTCTGTATCTGTCAGGCTCCCCGCCCCGCGCTGCAACAATTTCTCCCTCGGCCGCTCTTCAGCCGGCCACTCCCTGATATTCATCCCGTCCCGTTACCCTTGCTGCGGCCGATTTCGGCCCTGTGTTAATCTATTTCGCCTCGTACATGCGACGTTCTGCCGCAGGCATTCCCAAACGTCGTCGCCCGCTCTCACTGGAAAAAGGCAAGCCTATGCAGCGGCTGTATCGCAAGCGCATCGTTCTCGGCGTAGGTGGCGGCATTGCCGCCTACAAAAGCGCCGAACTGATTCGCCGACTCCTGGAGCACGGCGCGCAGGTGCGCGTCGTCATGACCCGTGGTGGTGCAGAGTTCATCACCCCGCTGACCCTGCAGGCGCTGTCAGGCCACCCGGTGCACATGGACCTGCTCGACCCGGCGGCCGAAGCGGCCATGGGCCATATCGAACTGGCCAAGTGGGCCGACCTGGTACTCATCGCCCCGGCTACCGCCGACCTCATGGCGCGCATGGCCCAGGGCATGGCCGATGACCTGCTGACCACCCTGGTGCTGGCGACCGACGCCACCGTCGCCGTGGCGCCGGCCATGAACCAGGCCATGTGGCGCGACCCGGCCACCCAGGCCAACCTCGAGCTGCTCAAGAGCCGCGGCATTCAGGTATTCGGTCCGGCATCCGGCAGCCAGGCCTGTGGCGACGTGGGCCTGGGCCGCATGCTCGAAGCCACCGACCTGGCCTGGTGCGCCGCGGAAAGCTTCAAGCGCCAGGCATTGACCGGCAAACACGTGCTGATCACCGCCGGCCCGACCCAGGAAAACATCGACCCGGTGCGCTACATCACCAATCATAGCTCCGGCAAGATGGGCTTCGCCCTGGCCGAAGCGGCTGCGGAAGCCGGGGCCCGGGTCACCCTCGTCACCGGCCCGGTGCACCTGGCAACCCCCGACCGGGTCAGCCGCATCGACGTGGTCAGCGCGCGGGACATGCTCGCCGCCTGTGAAGCAGCCATGCCGTGCGACCTGTTCATCGCCTCGGCGGCGGTTGCGGACTACCGCCCTGAAGTCGTTGCCACACAAAAACTCAAGAAGGATCCTACGACCGGCGACGGCATGCTGCTGCAGATGGTGCGCAATCCCGATATCCTTGCCACCCTCGCCGGCCGTGCCGACCGCCCGTTCAGCGTCGGCTTCGCTGCCGAAACCGAACACTTGCTCGATTACGCTACGCGCAAGCTCAAGGACAAGAATCTCGACCTGATCGTCGCCAATGATGTGGCCAACCCCAGCATCGGCTTCAACAGCGAGGAAAACGCCTTGACCGTGATCGACCGCCAGCAGCACCAGACCCTCTTCGCGCAGACCAGCAAGGGCAAGATTGCCCGGCAACTGGTCGCCTTCATCGCCGAACGGCTCAATCAGGTTCAATAAGTTACATGCACGCTCTTCAAGCCAAGATCCTCGACCCACGCCTGGGCAGCGAATTTCCGCTGCCAACCTACGCCACCCCCGGCTCCGCCGGCCTCGACCTGCGCGCCCTGCTCAAGCAAGACACCGTCATCGAGCCAGGCCAGACCCTGCTGCTTCCTACCGGCCTGTCGATCTACATCGGCGACCCGGGCCTGGCGGCGGTGATCCTGCCGCGCTCGGGCCTGGGTCATAAGCACGGCATCGTGCTCGGCAACCTGGTCGGCCTGATCGACTCGGACTACCAGGGCGAGCTGATGGTGTCGTGCTGGAACCGTGGCGACACCCCATTCACCATAGCGGTGGGCGAACGTATCGCCCAACTGGTGCTGGTACCGGTGGTACAGGCCCATTTCGACATCGTCGAAGCGTTCGATGAAAGCCAGCGCGGTGCTGGCGGTTTCGGCCACTCTGGCAGCCACTGAGCCGACAGGTGACCGTTCAGGCCAAGGATGGCGAACTCTCTGGCAAAACCACCGTCCAAGCGTTCAGTTTGCGCCTGCCCAGTAAGCCTTTGACTAATGGAGCTTCCAGAGATGAACGACATGGCCCACCTGGTACCCGCCGCACTGCCAGACAGCATTTTCCGCGCGTATGACATCCGCGGCGTGGTCGGCAAGACCCTTCACGCCGAAACCGCCTACTGGATCGGCCGCGCCATCGGCGCACAGAGCCTGGCCCAGGGCGAACCGCAGGTTTCGGTCGGCCGCGACGGCCGCCTGTCCGGCCCGATGCTGGTCGAAGAGCTGATCAGGGGCCTGGCCGACGCCGGTTGCCACGTCAGTGATGTCGGCCTGGTGCCCACCCCGGCCCTGTATTACGCGGCCAATGTGCTGGCGGGCAAGTCCGGGGTGATGCTCACCGGCAGCCACAACCCGTCGGACTACAACGGTTTCAAGATCGTCATTGCTGGCGACACCCTGGCCAACGAACAGATCCAGGCCCTGCTGACGCGCCTGAAAACCAACAACCTGAGCCGCGCCGATGGCCGCGTGGAAAAAGTCGAGATCCTTGATCGTTACTTCAAGCAGATTGTCGATGACGTGAAGCTGGCGAAAAAGCTCAAGGTGGTGGTGGATTGCGGCAACGGTGCTGCTGGCGTGATCGCCCCGCAATTGATCGAGGCCCTGGGCTGCGAGGTGATCCCGCTGTTCTGCGAGGTCGACGGCAACTTCCCCAACCACCACCCGGACCCGGGCAAGCCGGAAAACCTCGAAGACCTGATCGCCAAGGTCAAGGAAACCGGCGCCGACATCGGCCTGGCCTTTGACGGTGACGGCGACCGTGTCGGCGTGGTGACCAACACCGGCAGCATCGTCTACCCCGATCGTCTGCTGATGCTGTTTGCCCAGGACGTGCTGTCGCGCAATCCCGGTGCCGAGATCATCTTCGACGTCAAATGCACCCGCCGCCTAACCCCGCTGATCGAACAGCACGGCGGCCGCGCACTGATGTGGAAAACCGGCCATTCGCTGATCAAGAAGAAGATGAAACAGACCGGCTCGCTGCTGGCAGGCGAGATGAGCGGTCACATCTTCATCAAGGAACGCTGGTACGGTTTCGATGACGGCATCTACAGCGCCGCGCGACTGCTGGAGATCCTCAGCAAGGCCGGGCAGAGTGCCGAAAACCTGTTCGCCGCCTTCCCGAACGATATTTCCACGCCGGAAATCAATATTGATGTGACCGACGAGGGTAAATTCAGCATCATTGATGCACTGCAACGCGACGCCGACTGGGGCGAAGCCAACCTGACCACCATCGACGGTGTGCGGGTGGATTACGCCCACGGCTGGGGCCTGGTTCGCGCCTCCAACACCACCCCGGTGCTGGTGCTGCGCTTCGAGGCCGACAGCGACGCCGAATTGCAACGTATCAAGGATGTTTTCCGTACCCAGTTGCTGCGGGTAGAGCCTGAGCTGCAACTGCCGTTCTGACCGACTATCTGTTCCTTACAGGAGCCCTGCATGACCCTCGATCGCGATGCCGCTTCCCATGTAGCCGAGGTTTTGTCCGAAGCACTGCCTTACATTCGCCGCTTTGTCGGCAAGACCCTGGTGATCAAGTACGGCGGCAACGCGATGGAGAGCGAGGAGCTCAAGACCGGCTTCGCCCGTGACATCGTGCTGATGAAGGCGGTAGGCATCAACCCGGTGGTGGTCCACGGTGGCGGCCCGCAGATCGGCGACCTGCTCAAGCGCCTGTCGATCGAAAGCCATTTCATCGACGGCATGCGTGTCACCGACGCGGCGACCATGGATGTGGTGGAAATGGTACTGGGTGGCCAGGTCAACAAGGACATCGTCAACCTGATCAACCGCCACGGCGGCAGCGCCATCGGCCTGACCGGCAAGGATGCGGAGCTGATCCGCGCCCGCAAGTTGACCGTCAGCCGCAAGACGCCAGAGATGACCACCCCGGAAATCATCGACATCGGTCATGTGGGTGAGGTGGTGAGTGTGAACACCGACCTGCTGAACATGCTGGTCAAGGGTGACTTCATCCCGGTGATCGCGCCAATCGGTGTGGGCGCCGACGGTGAGTCGTACAACATCAACGCCGACCTGGTGGCGGGCAAGGTGGCCGAGGCGCTGAAGGCCGAGAAGCTGATGCTGCTGACCAATATTGCTGGCCTGATGGACAAGCAGGGCCAGGTACTGACCGGCCTGACCACCGAGCAGGTCAACGAACTGATCGCCGACGGCACCATCTACGGTGGCATGCTGCCGAAGATAAAATGCGCGCTGGATGCGGTGCAGGGCGGCGTGAACAGCTCGCACATCATCGACGGTCGTGTGCCGAATGCGGTGCTGCTGGAGATCTTCACCGACAGCGGCGTGGGTACCCTGATCACTAACCGCAAGCCACGCTGACAGCCTGCAACGCCCTATCGCCGGCAAGCCGGCTCCCACCGCTATTGCACTGACCCCGGTTGGTGCAGAGCCTGGGAGCGGGCTTGCCGGCGATGCTTTTTGCCGCAAATACTGGCAAACTGCTGCCTCGCTACAACTTTGATCTTTTCTGGAGAAACTGCGTGAAATACGCATCACAAGGACTCGTGCTGGCAGCCGCCCTGGCTGTCGGGTCCCTCGCCGGCTGCGCCACCGAAACATCCACCGCTGTTGCCGTGCAACAGGTTGAAAGCGTCAGCCGCCCCTACAGCGGTGTGCGCGCACCGATCGCGGTCGGCAAGTTCGACAACCGTTCCAGCTACATGCGCGGCATCTTTTCCGATGGCGTCGACCGCCTCGGCGGCCAGGCCAAGACGATCCTCATCACCCACCTGCAGCAAACCAACCGCTTCAACGTACTCGATCGCGACAACATGGGCGAGATCCAGCAGGAAGCCGCAATCAAGGGCCAGGCCCAGCGCCTGAAAGGTGCCGACTTCGTGGTCACTGGCGACGTTACCGAGTTCGGCCGTAAAGAGGTTGGCGATCACCAGCTGTTCGGCATTCTCGGCCGCGGCAAGACCCAGATCGCCTACGCCAAGGTGGCGCTGAACATCGTCAACATCAGCACCTCGGAAGTCGTCTACTCCAGCCAGGGTGCCGGTGAATACGCCCTGTCCAACCGCGAGATCATCGGCTTTGGCGGCACCGCCAGCTATGACTCCACGCTCAACGGCAAGGTACTCGACCTGGCCATGCGCGAAGCCGTCAACAAGCTGGTGAACGCCGTCGAAAGCGGCCAGTGGAATCCGAAGGCCCAGTAACAGACTCTTCCAGGAAGGACTCCTACATGAGCATCACCCTCTCGGCCGTGCGCAGCTGCGCCGGCCTGGTGCTGGGCAGCATCCTGCTGGCCGGCTGCAACGCGCCCAAACCGCTGTACCAGTGGGAAAGCTACCAACCCCAGGTGTATGGCTACCTCAAAGGCGATTCGAAAGAGGAACAGGTCACCGCGCTGGAGCGCGACCTGGAAAAGATCAAGGCCAAGAACGGCGCCGTACCGCCCGGCTACCATGCGCAGCTGGGCCTGCTGTATTCCAGCCTCGGCAAGGATGACCAGATGATCCAGCAGTTCCGCACCGAAAAGGCGCTGTTCCCGGAATCGGCGACGTACATGGACTTCCTGATGAACAACGCGAGCAAGGGGGCCAAGCAATGATCAAGCGCCTGAGCCAACTGATCACCGCCGCTTGCGTGCTGGCCCTGTTCGCTGGCTGCGCCGAGCGCAAGACCATCGACTATTCGGCCTACAAGCAGAGCCGGCCGAAGTCGATCCTGATTCTCCCGCCACTGAACGAGTCGCCGGATGTGAAGGCGACCTACAGCATGTTGTCGCAGGTCACCTACCCGCTGGCCGAGGCAGGCTACTACGTGATGCCCGTGGCGCTGGTGGACGAGACTTTCCGCCAGAACGGCCTGACCACGCCGGCCGACATCCACCAGCTGCCAATGCCCAAACTGCGTGAGATCTTCGGCGCCGATGCCGCGCTGTATGTGACCGTATCGGACTACGGTACCCGTTACATGGTGCTGAGCAGTGCAACTATCGTCACGGCCAATGCCAAGCTGGTCGACCTGAAGACCGGCACCACGTTGTGGACTGGCAGCGCCACGGCTTCCAGCCAGGAGAATCAGCAGAACCAGGGTGGCCTGGTCGGCATGTTGATCGTTGCGGCAGTCAACCAGATCGTCAGCAGCGTGCAGGAAGATGCCGGCTACCCCATCGCCGGCATGACCAGCGCACGCCTGCTGACGCCACATCCGAACGGCGGCATTCTCTACGGGCCGCGTTCGCCCAAGTACGGCACTGACTGACTGCTGCCTGTGCCGGTTCCTCGTGGGCATGCTCGCGCATAACCCGCACAGATGACACAAAAAAGGCGACCTACACGCGAAGGTCGCCTTTTTCATTTCCAGGCCAGGATCAGATCCCGTATTGCGCCCGGTAGGCCTCGACAGCTGGCAGGTGCTGCTTCAGCTGCGGGTCATCGGCGAGGAATTCCAGCACCTGGGTCAGCGAAACGATGCTGACGACCGGGATACCGAAATCACGCTCCACTTCCTGGATCGCCGACAGTTCGCCATTGCCGCGTTCTTCACGATTCAACGCAATCAACACGCCGGCGGCCTTGGCCTGCTGGGCGTTGATGATCTGCATGACTTCACGGATAGCCGTACCGGCAGTGATCACGTCGTCGATGATCAGCACTTCACCGGCCAACGGCGCGCCAACCAGGCTGCCGCCTTCGCCGTGGTCCTTGGCTTCCTTGCGGTTGAAGCACCATGGCACGTCGAGCTGGTGCTGCTCGGCCAGGGCTACAGCAGTCGCCGCCGCCAGCGGGATACCCTTGTAGGCCGGGCCGAACAGCACGTCGAACGGGATCTTGCTGTCGACGATGGCCGCCGCATAGCAACGGCCCAGCTGAGCCAAGGCAGAACCGCTGTTGAACAGGCCGGCATTGAAGAAATACGGGCTGGTACGCCCCGATTTCAGGGTGAACTCACCGAAACGCAGTACCCCGCGATCGATGGCAAAACGGATGAAGTCGCGCTGATACGGCTGCATGGATAGTCCCGGACACCACGGATTTAGCTAAATGGGTTGAGCTCGGGTATCATACACGCACGAGATTTTTGGGGCCATTTATGCGGATCATCAGTGTGAACGTAAATGGCATTCAGGCTGCGGCCGAGCGTGGTTTGCTCAGCTGGCTGCAAGCCCAGAATGCCGACGTCATCTGCCTTCAGGATACCCGCGCCTCGGCCTTTGAACTCGATGACCCAGCTTTCCAGCTCGATGGCTATTTCCTTTATGCCTGCGACGCGGAGGTGCCTGCCCAAGGTGGTGTGGCCCTGTATTCGCGCATGCAGCCCAAGGCAGTCATCACCGGCCTGGGCTTCGAGACAGCCGACCGCTACGGGCGTTACCTGCAAGCAGATTTCGACAAAGTCAGTATTGCCAGCCTGCTGCTGCCTTCAGGCATGAACGGCGACGAGGACTTGAACCAGAAGTTCAAGTTGATGGACGACTTCGCCAAGTACCTGGACAAGCAGCGTCGCAAGCGTCGTGAATATATCTACTGCGGCTCGTTCTACGTGGCGCAGCAGAAGCTCGACATCAAGAACTGGCGTGACAGCCAGCAATCGCCGGGCTTCCTGGCACCGGAACGCGCCTGGATGGATGCGATCACCGGCGAGATGGGTTACGTCGATGCCCTGCGCGAAGTCAGCCGTGAAGGCGACCAGTACAGCTGGTGGCCAGACAACGAGCAGGCCGAGATGCTCAACCTGGGCTACCGGTTCGACTACCAGATCCTCACGCCGGGCCTGCGCCGCTTCGTGCGCAACGCCCGCCTGCCGCGTCAGCCGCGCTTCTCCCAGCATGCGCCGCTGATTGTCGACTATGACTGGACGTTGACCATCTAAAAGCCGATTGGGGCCGCATTGCGGCCCCAATTGCTATTTGATCGGTCGCCAGATCATTGGGTAGCGATACGGCTTGCCTTCATTGGCCCGCACCGCCGCAATGATGATCAGCACCAGCACCGCGACCATCAGCATGGCGAACAGCATCAGCCCAATGAACACGAACATCAGCAGGAAGCAGATGAACCCGGCAATGGTCACGCTGATCTGGAAGTTCAGCGCCTCCTTGCCCTGGGCATCGATGAATGGGTCTTGCTCGCGCTTGAGGTGCCACAGCACCAGCGGGCCCAGCAGGTGCCCGAGCGGCACCACCAGGCCCAGCAGCGCAGAAAGGTGACAGAACATCGCCCATTGCCGGACCTCGGCATTGGGCGGGGTGATCGACACGTTGGAATCGCTCATGCCCCGCACCTCCCTGGCTGGATTCAGTCGGCCAGTGCGGCCTGTTGCAGCTCGAAGACTTCCGCCATGCCCTTCTGTGCAAGGGCCAGCATGGCATTGAAGTCTTCGGGCTGGAATGGCGCACCTTCAGCGGTGCCCTGCACTTCGATGAAACCACCGGCGCTGGTCATCACCACGTTCAGGTCGGTTTCGGCGGCAGAGTCTTCCAGGTAGTCCAGGTCGAGCACGGCTTCGCCCTGGTACATGCCCACCGATACGGCGGCGATCATGTGCTTCAGCGGGTTACCGGCCTTCAGGCCGCCGCGCTTCTTGATCACTGCCAGCGCATCGCACAGGGCGACCATGGCACCGGTGATGGATGCAGTGCGGGTACCGCCATCGGCCTGAATCACGTCGCAGTCGATGTACAGGGTGATGTCGCCGAGCTTGCTCATGTCCAGCGCGGCGCGCAGCGAACGGCCGATCAGGCGCTGGATTTCCAGGGTGCGGCCACCCTGCTTGCCACGGCTGGCTTCGCGCTGGTTACGCTCCCCGGTGGAACGCGGCAGCATGCCGTACTCGGCGGTCAGCCAGCCCTGGCCCTGGCCCTTGAGGAAGCGTGGGACACCGTTTTCCACGCTGACCGTGCAGATGACCTTGGTGTCACCGAACTCGACCAGTACCGACCCTTCGGCGTGCTTGGTGTAGTTGCGGGTGATGCGGATCGAGCGGAGCTGATCGGCGGCGCGACCACTTGGACGTTTCATCTGGGATACCTGTACTGGGACTTTGAATCTGCCGAGCATTATAGAGCCCATGGCCCGGGGAGGACATGCCTATTGTCGTGCGCAGCGCTCTCCGTCGCCTTTTCCGACTGCCACAGCTGGCCCTCGGTAACATGGTGGATTGGGCGCCAAGACGCCACTGCGCTACAATCCTGCACCTTGCAGCCGAGAGGCTCCCACCGTTCATTCATCTACGCGAGGTACTCCCATGGTGCACAGCATGACCGCTTTTGCTCGTGTCGAGCGCGCCGGCAGCCAGGGCACCCTGGTCTGGGAGCTGCGCTCGGTCAACCACCGTTACCTGGAGCCGCACCTGCGCCTGCCCGAAGCCCTGCGCGACCTTGAAGGCGGCGTGCGTGAAGGCCTGCGCCAGGGCCTGTCGCGGGGCAAGGTAGAATGTACCTTGCGCCTCAACGAAGACAGCAATGGCAAACCGCTGAAGGTCGACCGCGAACGCGCCGCGCAACTGGTCGCCGCCGCCGAGGAGGTGGCCGGCCTGATCAAGCAACCGGCACCGCTGAACCCGCTGGAAGTGTTGTCGTGGCCGGGCGTGCTGGTGGCCGACGCCAGCGACCCGCAAGCCCTTAATGCCGAAGCCATGGCCCTCTTCGACGAGGCGCTGGTCGAGCTCAAGGCCGGGCGCCAGCGTGAAGGCCAGGAGCTGGCCCGGCTGATCAACGAACGCCTGGACCAGATGGCCAGTGAGGTCACCACCCTGCGCGCCCTGGTACCGCAGATGCTGGCAGCACAGCGGCAGAAGATCCTCGACCGCTTTGGCGACATTCAGGCCGAACTTGATCCGCAGCGCCTGGAGCAGGAACTGGTGCTGCTGGCCCAGAAAAGCGACGTGGCCGAAGAGCTCGACCGCCTGAGCACCCACGTTACCGAGGTGCGTCGGGTACTCAAGGGTGGCGGCGCCGCCGGCCGGCGCCTGGACTTCCTGATGCAGGAACTCAACCGCGAGGCCAACACCCTCGGCTCCAAGGCCTTCGACCCACGCAGCACGCAAGCGGCGGTCAACCTGAAGGTATTGATCGAACAGATGCGTGAACAAGTACAGAACATCGAGTAAGGCCACCCCGACCATGAACCACAGCAGCGGCACCCTCTACATCGTTTCGGCCCCTTCGGGCGCCGGCAAGACCAGCCTGGTCACCGCCCTGACCAAGGACGACCCGCAGATCCGCGTCTCGGTCTCGCACACCACCCGTGCCATGCGCCCGGGCGAGCAGCACGGGGTGAACTATCACTTCGTCGTTCACGAGGAATTCAAGGCCCTGATCGCGCAAGGCGACTTCCTTGAGCACGCCGAGGTGTTCGGCAACTTCTACGGCACCTCGCGCAGTGCGCTGCAGCAAACGCTGGACCAGGGTTACGACCTGATCCTGGAAATCGACTGGCAAGGCGCCCAGCAGGTACGCAAGCTGATGCCGCAGGCGTTGTCGGTATTCATCCTGCCGCCGAGCCAGCAGGCCTTGCGCCAGCGCCTGGACGGTCGCGGGCAGGACAGTGAAGAGATCATTGCCGGGCGCATGAAGGAAGCGGTCAGCGAGATGGTGCACTACGACGAATATGATTACGTGATCATCAACGATGATTTCGACGTAGCGCTGGAGGATCTGAAGGCAGTGTTCCGCTCCAATCGCCTGCTGCTGAAGAAACAGCAACAGCGCAACAGCGGGCTGCTCAAAGAGCTGCTCTCCTGACAGACCGCGCGGGGCTGCTTTGTAGCCCAATCGCCGGCTTGCCGGCGATTGGGCCGTAACGCGGCTCTTTGCTTATTCCTGCAGTGGCAAGGTAGCCTGCTGACGCAGGGTAGCCCCGAGGAAATACGCCGGTGCGCGCATGCGCGACAGCATCATCAGCCCGATGCCGAGCACCGAAATGATCGCGGCGATCACGAATACCAACCCCAGTCCGCCCACATGCGAGCCACTGCCGAAGTCTGGCGAAGCGCTGTCGATGGCGGTACGCACGAAGATCACCGACAGTATCACCCCACCCACCAACGGGCACAGGCCACGCATGATGAAGTGGCGCAGGCTGTCGAACAGACTGTCGCGGAAATACCAGACGCAGGCAAATGCGGTCAGCGAATAATAGAAGCAGATCATCATGCCCAGGGCGGTAATGGTATCCGCCAGCACGTTCTCGCTCAGGGTACGCATGGTCACGTAGAACAGGCCCGCAGCCAGGCCGGCGCAGATCGTGGCGTAGCGCGGGGTTTGCGAGCGCGGGCAGACGCTGGCGAACTTTTGCGGCACCGCACCGTAGTAGCCCATGGCCAACAGCGTGCGCGCGGGCGCTACGAAGGTCGACTGCAGCGAGGCTGCGGTACTGGCCAGCACGGCAATGGACATCAGGATCGCCAGTGGCCCCATGACCGGCCCGGCCAGGTGAGCGAACACGTTTTCCTGAATGCGCGGGTTGTTCAGGCCCAGGCCAGACTCGCTGATCCCGGCAAACTGAAGGGTGGCGATCGCAGTGAACAGGTACAGGCCGAGAATCAACATCACCGTCCAGGTGGCCGCTTTGCCTGGCACCTCTTCACTGCCAACCGACTCTTCGCTGACGGTCAGGCAGGTGTCCCACCCCCAAAAGATGAAGATCGACAGCGACAGCCCGGCGGCGAAGGCCGAGAACGACTCGACACCGAACGGGTTGAACCAGGCGAAATCGAATTCCAGCGGCGGCGGCGCGGTGACACCGTCGAAGGCGGCAAAGGCAAAGCCGATCAGCACCACCAACTGCAGCGCCACCAAGCCGTATTGCACGGTCATGGTGGTGGCGATGCCCCGACAGCAGATCCACACCGCCAGGGCAATGAACACGCAACAGGTCACCACGTTGATCAACAGATTGTCGGCCAGTGCCGCCAGCTCGTGGTGGCCGGTGATCTGGCCGAGGAACAGGTAGAAGAAGTCGACGGCCACGCCCGCCAGGTTCGACAGCACGATAGTGGTGGCGACTACTAACCCCCAACCTCCGATCCAGCCGATCATCGGGCCGAAGGCACGCGCCGACCAGGTAAATGATGTACCGCTGTCCGGCTCGGCCGAGTTCAGCTCGCGGTAGCCGAGGGCGACCAGCAGCATCGGCAGGAAGCCGACGATGAACACCGCTGGCAGGTGGGCACCGACCTCGCGCACGGTGGGGCCAAGTGCGCCGGTCAGGGTATAGACCGGGGCGATGGTCGAAATGCCCAGTACCACGCTGGCCAGCAAGCCCAGCCGGCCTTTGGCCAGGCCTTTGCTGCGCTGGGTATTGCCCGCGTCGGTCGCCACGTCGGGTGGGCGGCCGGCTTCTGTGTAATCGCTCATGAGTATTTGCCGTATATTTTGGAATTGTTTTCACTGGCCTTGCGCACAAGGCCCGCTTTCACTCATTGAAAGCTTGCTGCCGGGAACCAGTCATCCGAGACCTTCGGGTAACGTCAGAATGCCTTCTGCCGTGCGCCCTCCCGTGCTGCGTAGGCAATGCAAGCCTCGCGAAACGCCTGGAACAGACGCAGCGAGACCGGGTTTTCGGTAAATCGCCATTCCGGGTGCCATTGCACGCCAAGGACAAAGCCCGGCGCCGCAGGCATGGATACCGCTTCGATCAGGCCATCCGGGGCCCGTGCCTCGACGCGCAGGCCAGGGGCCAGGCGGTCGATGCCCTGGCTGTGCAGCGAGTTGACCTCGAACTGCGCAGCCAGGCCCAGGCGCTCGAACAACCCACCAGGCTCGATGCCGACGGGGTGGCGAGGGCCATATTGCACTTCCAGAGCTGCGTCCTCGGGTTCGCGGTGGTCCTGGTAACCGGGCAGCTCCTGCACGCGTTGGTGCAGGCTGCCACCCAGGGCCACGTTCAATTCCTGAAAACCACGACAGATGCAGAACACCGGCACCCCGGCAGCGATGGCCGCCTGCAGCAGTGGCAGGGTCAGGCGATCGCGTGCCAGATCGTGCCGGGTACCGACCGCGCTGGGGGCGCCATTGTAATGATGTGGTTCGATATTTGAAGGCGAGCCGGTAAAGACGATGCCGTCCAGACGGGCCAGCAGCGCCTGCGTGTCGCTGCCACCGTCACGCGCCGGCAGGATCAGCGGCAGGCCAGCAAAGCCGGCCGCCTCGACATACTTGTTGCCCACCGTGTGCGACGGGTTCTTCCCCACCTGCTGGCGGCAGGCGCTGACACCGATCAAGGGGACCGCATTTGCGCTCATGGGCTTACACCGTGTGCAGGTACCAGTTGTACTCGAGGTCGGAGATCGACACTTCGAATTCGGCCAGTTCGCTTTCCTTGCAGGCCACGAAGATATCGATGTAGTCCGGGCTGATGTATTGGTTGAGCACTTCGCTGTCATCCAGCGCGCGCAGGGCGTCGCGCAGGTTGTTCGGCAGGCTCTGCTCCAGCTGCTCGTAGGAGTTGCCTTCGATCGGCTGACCCGGCTCAACCTGGTTGGTCAGGCCGTGGTGTACACCGGCGAGGATCGCCGCGAGCATCAGGTAGGGGTTGGCGTCAGCTCCGGCCACGCGGTGCTCGAGGCGGACATTGTCGCTGCTGTCGGTGGGCACGCGCACGGCCACGGTGCGGTTGTCCAGGCCCCAGCTTGGCGCATTGGGTACGTAGAACTGCGCGCCGAAACGGCGGTAGGAGTTGATGTTCGGGCAGAGGAAGGCCATCGACGCCGGCATGGTCTCCAGCACGCCGCCGATGGCATGGCGCAGGGCAGCGCTTTGCAGCGGGTCATCGCTGGCAAAGATGTTCTTGCCGGTCTTCTTGTCCAGCAACGAAATGTGCACGTGCAGGCCGTTGCCGGCCTGGCCCGGGTAGGGCTTGGCCATGAAGGTGGTGTCCATTTCATGGTCGTAGGCCACGTTCTTGATCAGGCGCTTGAGCAGGATCGCGTAGTCGCAGGCCTTCAGCGGATCAGCCACATGGTGCAGGTTGACTTCGAACTGCGCCGGGGCGCTTTCCTTGACGATGGCGTCGGCGGGCAGGCCTTGTTCCTTGGCTGCTTCGAGCATGTCCTGCAGGCAGTCGGCGTATTCGTCGAGGTCGTCGATCAGGTACACCTGGGTCGACTGCGGACGCTTGCCCGAAATAGGCGAGCGCGGCGGCTGCGGGCGACCGTTGAGGTTGTCCTGATCGATCAGGTAGAACTCCAGCTCGAACGCGGCGCAGATATCCAGGCCCAGGTCGTCGAACCGGCTCACCACCTGGCGCAGCACCTCGCGCGGGTCGGCGAAGAATGGTTCGCCTTCGAGCTCGTGCATGGTCATCAGCAGCTGGGCGGTCGGGCGCTTCTGCCAGGGCTCGTTGGAGAGGGTGCCAGGGATCGGGTAGCAGATGCGGTCGGCATCGCCGATATCCAGGCCAAGCCCGGTGCTCTCGACGGTGGAGCCGTTGATATCCAGGGCAAACAGCGACGCGGGCAGGTTGATACCCTTCTCGTACACCTTGTGCAGGCTGGCCCGCTCGATGCGCTTGCCACGTACCACGCCGTTCATGTCGGAAATCAGCAGGTCGACGTACTGCGTATCCGGATGGGCCTGGAGGAAGTCACTCATCTCGCTGGAAGAACTGGCGCACGGGGTTACCGACGTCATGGCTGTACATCCTATGATTTGCTGCGGCGATGTGGGGATACGGCTGGCGCCTCAGGGGCGACGATGGTTGCAGCTGTTGTTCTTTTCACTTTCCCATCGTGGGGATTGGTTACCGGGCGCATTGATTCCCGGGGGCCGTTTCACTATAAAATGGCCAAAACGCAACAGACATTGGCAATCCGGCAAGCAGAGCGTGCACCAATGCAATATCAGATTACCCATGCCGACCTTTCCCTGGTCCTGGCGCTGGAACGTGGTCGCTCACTGGCCAAGGCTGCCGAGCTGCTAAAGGTCGATGTCTCGACAGTGTTCCGCTCGATCCGCCGGCTGGAGTCGGCGCTGGGCACGGCCCTGTTCGTCAAGAGCCGCAAGGGCTACCTGCCGACCGACACTGCCCAGGCCCTGGCCGAGCAGGCCGAACGCGCCGAGCAGGCGCTGGAGGCGGCGCGTATTGCCATGACCAGTGGCGAGCAGGTGGTGAGTGGTACGGTACGGCTGACTTGCACCGAAGCGGTGATGCACAGCCTGCTGCTGCCGGCGCTGGCCGAGTTCATGCCCAACTACCCGGCGCTGTCGCTGGAAATGGGCACGTCCAACACCTTCGCCAACCTCAGCCGGCGCGATGCCGACATTGCCCTGCGCCTGACCAACACGCCGCCGGAGCACCTGGTCGGGCGCAATCTGGGATCTACTTCCTATGTGGTCTGCGGCCAGCCGCAGTGGCGCGAGCGCCTGGCCGAATCGCCGGCCGGCGTGCCATGGATCGCCCCGGACGATTCGATGCAGGACCACCCCACGGTGGTGTGGCGCAACCAGCAGCACCCGGGGTTGAGCCCACGCTATCAGTGCAGCGGCATGTCGACCATCGCCCAGCTGGTCACGGCCGGGTTGGGCGTTGCGGCGTTGCCGGATTACATGGTGCATGCACTGCCCGGGGTGGATGCGTTGAGCGGACCGCTGCCTGGCTGCGATACCCAGCTGTGGCTGCTGACCCGGCCGGACTGCCGGGCGTTGCGCTCGGTCCAGACCCTGTTCGAGGAGCTGACCCCGCGGTTGCGTGACGCGATGCTCTGAGGGTATCGTCAGGGTCATGCATCCAGGGTGTCTGTCCTGGCCCTTTCGCGGCTGAAGCCGCTTCCACAAGGGGGGTGGGGATGACCACGCGGCAAAACAGCGCTTCCCTATTGGCTGGTGATTTTTTAAACTATCGAGTCCGCCTGCCCATTATCGGGCTGCACGCCCACCGCAATTGCTACTGAGGAAGACCATGGCCCGCGTAACTGTTGAAGACTGCCTGGAACACGTGGATAACCGCTTTGAGCTGGTCATGCTCTCGACCAAGCGCGCTCGCCAGCTGGCGACCGGCGGCAAAGAGCCACGCGTTGCGTGGGAAAACGACAAGCCGACCGTTGTTGCCCTGCGTGAAATCGCCGAAGGCATCGTCACCAACGAATTCATCGCCGCAGAAGAGATCGTCACCGAGGATCCGGTGTTCGCCGCGTTCGAGGACGAGAACAACGAGGCTGTCTGATTGATGCCTGGTCGACGTCGCACGGCGCAAGGCCCTCTTCCTCGGCAGGAGGTGAACCCATGCCGGGTATAGAAGCTTTGGCCGAACGGCTGTCGACCTACCTTGGCCCCGAACAGGTCAACCTGGTCCGGCGTGCCTATTTCTATGCCGAACAGGCTCACGACGGGCAGCGCCGCCGTAGCGGCGAGCCCTACGTGACCCATCCGCTGGCCGTGGCCAGCATCCTCGCCGACATGCACATGGACCATCAGAGCCTGATGGCCGCCATGCTGCACGATGTGATCGAAGACACTGGCATCGCCAAGGAAGCGCTCAGCCAGCAATTCGGCGAGACCGTGGCCGAACTGGTCGATGGCGTCAGCAAGCTGACCCAGATGAACTTCGAGACCAAGGCCGAGGCGCAAGCCGAAAACTTCCAGAAGATGGCCATGGCCATGGCCCGCGATATCCGCGTGATCCTGGTCAAGCTGGCCGACCGCCTGCACAACATGCGCACCCTGGAAGTGCTGTCGGGCGAAAAGCGCCGGCGCATCGCCAAGGAAACCCTCGAAATCTACGCCCCCATCGCCAACCGCCTGGGCATGCACACCGTGCGCGTGGAATTCGAGGACCTCGGTTTCAAGGCCATGCACCCGATGCGCTCGTCGCTGATTCACCGGGCGGTGAAAAGCGCGCGCGGCAACCGTAAGGAGATCGTCGCCAAGATCGAGCACTCGCTGGCCAATTGCCTGGCCGCCGACGGCATCGAAGGCGAGGTCAGTGGCCGGCAGAAACACCTCTATGGCATCTACAAGAAGATGCGCGGCAAGCGTCGCGCCTTCAACGAGATCATGGATGTGTATGCCTTCCGCATCGTCGTCGACAAGGTCGACACCTGTTACCGCGTGCTGGGCGCCGTGCACAACCTGTACAAGCCGCTGCCCGGTCGCTTCAAGGATTACATCGCGATTCCCAAGGCCAACGGCTACCAGTCGTTGCACACCACGCTGTTCGGCATGCACGGCGTGCCCATCGAAATCCAGATCCGCACGCGCGAAATGGAAGAGATGGCCAACAACGGTATCGCCGCACATTGGCTGTACAAGTCCAACGACGACGAGCAGCCCAAGGGCAGCCACGCGCGTGCGCGCCAGTGGGTCAAGGGCATCCTCGAACTGCAGCAACGCGCCGGCAACTCGCTGGAGTTCATCGAGAGCGTGAAGATCGACCTGTTCCCGGACGAGGTCTACGTGTTCACGCCCAAGGGCCGCATCATGGAGCTGCCCAAAGGCTCCACGGCCGTCGACTTCGCCTACGCGGTGCACACCGACGTCGGCAACAGTTGCATCGCCTGCCGCATCAACCGCCGCCTGGCACCGTTGTCCGAACCGCTGCAAAGCGGCTCGACGGTGGAAATCGTCAGCGCCCCGGGCGCACGGCCAAACCCGGCCTGGCTCAACTTCGTGGTCACCGGCAAAGCGCGCACGCACATTCGTCACGCGCTCAAGCAGCAGCGCCGCTCCGAGTCCATCAGCCTGGGCGAACGCCTGCTGAACAAGGTGCTTACCGGCTTCGACAGCAGCCTGGAAAGCATCCCTCAGGAGCACATCCAGGCGATTCTCGCCGAGTACCGCCTGGAGCTGATCGAAGACCTGCTGGAAGACATTGGCCTGGGTAACCGCATGGCCTACGTGGTCGCACGCCGCCTGCTGTCGGCGGAAGGCGAACAACTGCCGGCGCCGGAAGGCCCGCTGGCAATCCGCGGTACCGAAGGCCTGGTGCTGAGCTATGCCAAGTGCTGCACGCCGATCCCGGGCGACCCGATCGTCGGCCACCTGTCCGCTGGCAAGGGCATGGTCGTGCACCTGGAAAATTGCCGCAACATCAGTGAAATCCGCCACAACCCGGAGAAGTGCGTACAGCTCTCCTGGGCCAAGGACATCACGGGTGAGTTCAATGTCGAGCTGCGTGTCGAACTGGAGCATCAGCGCGGCCTGATCGCGCTGCTGGCCAGCAGCGTCAACGCCGCCGACGGCAACATCGAGAAAATCAGCATGGACGAACGCGACGGCCGTATCAGCGTGGTCCAACTGGTGGTCAGCGTGCACGACCGTGTGCACCTGGCGCGTGTGATCAAGAAGCTGCGTACCCTGACCGGTGTGGTCCGCATAACCCGCATGCGTACGTAGTCCGCCAACCGCAAGGAGTCATCATGAGCAAGACCGTCATCAACAGCGACAAGGCCCCTGCCGCCATCGGCACCTACTCGCAGGCGATCAAGGCCGGCAATACCGTGTACATGTCGGGCCAGATCCCGCTGGACCCGAAGACCATGGAACTGGTCGACGGCTTCGAAGCCCAGACCGTGCAGGTCTTCGAGAACCTCAAGGCCGTGGCTGAAGCCGCTGGCGGCTCGTTCAAGGACATCGTCAAGCTGAACATCTTCCTCACCGACCTGAGCCACTTTGCCAAGGTCAACGAGGTAATGGGCCGCTACTTCGAGCAGCCGTACCCGGCCCGCGCTGCCATCGGCGTTGCCGCGCTACCAAAAGGCGCCCAGGTTGAAATGGACGCCATCCTGGTCATCGAATGATGCCCCGGTGACGGGCGCCCCTGCCCGTCACCCTCCCTTCCTTTGCAAGGTTACCCGTCATGCGTCAAGCATTGCCTCTCGCGCTGGCAGCCCTGCTTCTGGGCGGCTGCGCAAGCCACAAACCCGAAGACTTCAACGGTACCTGGATCAACCAGGATGCCATCAACGCGGCCGTCAAGAGCGGCAGCCTGCGCCAGGCGCTCAGTGAGCACGGCCCGGTGTTCGAGTGGAAGCTCGACGTCGCCAGCCAGCAGGCCAGCTACAGCAATGGTTTCGAGGCGGCTGACGGCCAACTGAGGGCCAACGACAAGCAATGGCAGGCCAGTTTCCAGGGCGGCCAGACCGAACAGCTGTCGCTCGATGGCGACGAATTGCAGGCCATCGATCAGAACGGCGGCAAGCAGACCTTCGTGCGCGCCAAGGCGCCAGCAGCAGCCAGCGCGCCACTGGGTAGCAGCTTCGAGAAGGCGTTGTACCAGGCTTACCTGGGCGGCACCTGGAAGATCGTCGACGGCCAGGGCAAAGGTGCCAGCGTGCGCTTCAGCGATACCGGCAACGTCACTGGCCTGCCGGGGCCAGACCGCTTCGCCCTGTGCCTGGCGGGAGATTGCGCCACCATGGGTGGCAGCAATGACAGCCTGTGGCTGGAACGCAACCAGCGTGGCGCACCCTTCATCCTCAAGCGCGATGGCGACAAGCTGGAGATCTTCCAGGCGGTGAACCGTGCGCAGCCCGACGAAATGCCCGTGTTGGCGGCCGGCAAGCGCCAGTGGCTGCTGGAGCAGGACTGAGCCCCTTTAGCGGGCCTGTCGGTGTAGCCTTGTGTCGCGCCCCATCGCGACACAACGCCGTTCCTACAGGTACCGCTCGCGCCTGAGGACTAGTTTCTTCCCGCCAGGATAGCTGCGTAGCCCTCCCTGTAACTCGGATACACCGGCGCCCAGCCCAGCGCCCGCACCCGCGCATTACTGCAGCGCTTGCTGCCGGTACGCCGCACCCGCTGTTCATCGGACCACTCGGTAACCCCCATGTAATCACGCAGCCAGGCCACCACATCGGCCAGCGGCGCGGGGTCGTCGTCGACCCCGATGTAACAGTCGTCCAGCGCCCTGCCATCGGCATCGGCCTGCAGCAGAAAAGCCAGCAGGCTGGCGGCATCCTCGGCATGAATGCGGTTGCCATAAAGCGGCGGCTCTGCGGCCACGCGGTAACCTTGGCGCACCTGGCTGAGCAACCATTCCCGGCCGGGGCCGTAAATACCGGTCAAACGCACCACACTCGCCGGAATGCCGCTGGCCAAGGCAAGCCGTTCAGCTTCCAGCATCACCTGCCCGGAATAACCTTCAGGCTCGGTGGCTGCATGCTCGTCAATCCATTCCCCGCCCTTTTGCGCATAAACGCTGCTGCTGGAGACGAACAACAGGCGCCGTGGGCGCTGGCCGCGTTCGGCCAGCCAGGCCAGTACATGGCGCAGCCCCTCGACATAGGCTGCCTGGTAACCGGCCTCGTCGTGCTGGCTGGCCGCTACGCAATACACCAGGTAGTCCGGCGCGCGCTGCGGCCAGGCGTGCGGAATGGATGGCTCGGCCAAGTCTGCAGCCACCGGTACAACACCCGCCGGCAGTTGCCCGACCGAGCGACGCAGGCCGCTGACCTGCCAGCCGCGCGCCAGCATCTGCCGGGCAAGACGCCCGCCTACATCACCACAACCAACAACCATCACGGAAAGGTCTGACATCTCTGAACTCCCTAGACCAACTGATCAACCTGGCCACGCTACCCGACGGGCGACTAGACCATAGGCGAAAAAAGCAACAAGATTACTTTTGTTAACAAGAATTACTTGCAATAATGGCGGCAAAATTGTTCTCGGCCTACCTCGAGGCCTTGGAGAACGCTCACTTTTTTCTTCATCAGGTCCGGCCAGCATGACACGTATTCAACCTTCCGCTTCGCCAACCCCGTCGCGCGCCTGGCGCGCCATCGCCGCGCTGACGCTCAGCCTGGTGCTGGCCCCGGTGGCCATGGCCGATGAGCCAACCGCCAGCCCCGCCGCGCCTGCTGCCGCCAGCGCACCCGCTGCTCCAGCCGCAACGCCGACGACCGACACCCCTACCGCCACTCCGGCTCAAGCCTCGAGCGCGGCAGACCCGAGCGTCGAGGCCCTGGTTGAAGACACCTCGCTGGGCATGGCCCACGACCTGTCCCCATGGGGCATGTACAAGAACGCCGATGTGGTGGTGAAGGCGGTCATGATCGGCCTGGCCATCGCCTCCATCATCACCTGGACCATCTGGATTGCCAAAGGCTTCGAGCTGCTGGGCGCCAAGCGGCGCCTGCGTGGTGAAATCGCCCTGCTGAAAAAATCCGCCAGCCTGAAAGAGGCCAGCGATCATTCCAACAAGGAAGGCACCTTGGCTCATACCCTGGTCCAGGACGCGCTGGAAGAGATGCGCCTGTCGGCCAATGCCCGGGAAAAGGAAGGCATCAAGGAACGTGTCAGCTTCCGCCTGGAGCGCCTGGTACACGCCAGCGGTCGCACCATGAGCAGCGGCACCGGGGTGCTCGCCACCATCGGTTCCACCGCGCCATTCGTCGGCCTGTTCGGTACCGTATGGGGCATCATGAACAGCTTCATCGGCATCGCCAAGACCCAGACCACCAACCTGGCGGTAGTCGCCCCCGGTATTGCCGAAGCCCTGCTGGCCACCGCCCTGGGTCTGGTCGCGGCAATCCCGGCCGTAGTCATCTACAACGTCTTCGCCCGCTCCATCGCCGGCTACAAGGCCCAGGTGTCCGACGCCTCCGCCCAGGTGCTGCTGCTGGTCAGCCGTGACCTGGACCACCAGGGCAGCGAGCGCGCCGCCCCGCACATGGTGAAAGTGGGGTAAGCCATGGGCCTGCATCTCAACGAAGGTGGCGACGACCTCGTCGAAAACCACGAAATCAACGTTACGCCCTTCATCGACGTGATGCTGGTGCTGCTGATCATTTTCATGGTCGCAGCCCCGCTCGCCACGGTCGACATCAAGGTCGACCTGCCGGCCTCGACTGCCAAACCGGCGCCGCGGCCGGAAAAGCCGGTGTTCGTCAGCGTCAAGGCCGACCAGAAGCTCTACGTCGGTGACGACCAGGTCCCTGCCCCCGGCCAGCTTGGCCCGATGCTCGACGCCAAGACCAAGGGCGACAAGGAAACCACCATCTTCTTCCAGGCCGACAAAGGCGTGGATTACGGTGACCTGATGGAAGTGATGAACAGCATGCGTGCGGCCGGCTATTTGAAAGTCGGTCTGGTAGGTCTAGAGACGGCAGCCAAGAAATGACGAAGACGCGCTCGAACATGGCGCGCTACGGTGGCAGCCTGGCGATCGTGCTGGGTGTGCACGTGGTCGCCGTGCTGCTGACGCTCAACTGGTCGGTGCCCCAGGCCATCGAGCTGCCCCCGGCAGCCATGATGGTCGAACTGGCGCCGTTGCCGGAGCCTGCGCCACCACCACCCCCGAAAGCAGCGCCGCAGCCGCCGGCACCGGTCGAAGAGCCTCCGCTGCCGAAGCTCGCTGAGGCCCCTAAACCGAAGATCGCCATCCCCAAGCCGCCCAAGCCGAAGGCCAAGCCGCAACCGCAGCCGCCCAAGCCCGAGAAAAAGCCTGAGCCGCCGAAGGAAGCCCCGCCGACCGAACAGACGGTGGACGCACCGCCCAGCAACACGCCGCCGCAAAAGTCCGCGGCGCCGGCACCGAGCATTGCGTCCAACAGCAAAGCCCTGCCAACCTGGCAGAGCGACCTGCTGCGCCACCTGGGCAAGTACAAGCGTTACCCGGAAGACGCACGCCGTCGCGGCTTGCAAGGCATCAACCGCCTGCGCTTCGTGGTCGACGCCGAAGGCAAGGTGCTGTCGTATTCCATGGTCGGTGGCTCAGGCAGTGCCGCCCTGGACCGGGCGACCCTGGAGATGATCCGTCGCGCCGGCACGGTACCCAAGCCGCCACCCGAGTTGCTGAACAACGGCACGATCGAAGTCGTGGCGCCGTTCGTCTACTCGCTGGACCGCCGCTGAGGCTTTTGTTTCTGTCACAAATCGGCAAGTCTGATAACGTGCGTCTATCGATTGCAGCCGCTATGCTGGGCTCGCAACTTCATGGACGCACGTTATGACCCTCACAGAATTACGCTACATCGTCACACTCGCCCAGGAACAGCATTTCGGCCATGCAGCCGAACGCTGTCATGTGAGCCAGCCGACCCTGTCGGTCGGGGTGAAAAAGCTCGAGGACGAGCTTGGCGTGCTGATCTTCGAGCGCAGCAAGAGCGCGGTACGCCTGACCCCGGTCGGCGAAAGCATCGTCGCCCAGGCGCAGAAGGTGCTGGAACAGGCCCAGGGTATTCGCGAACTCGCCCAGGCCGGGAAGAACCAGCTGACTGCCCCGCTCAAGGTCGGCGCCATCTACACCGTCGGCCCGTACCTGTTCCCACACCTGATTCCGCAGCTGCACCGGGTAGCGCCGCAGATGCCGCTGTACATCGAAGAGAACTTCACCCACGTCCTGCGCGAAAAGCTGCGCAACGGCGAGCTGGACGCAGTGATCATCGCCCTGCCGTTCAACGAAGCCGACGTGCTGACCCTGCCGCTGTACGATGAGCCATTCTGCGCCCTGATGCCGGCCGATCACCCGTGGACAGCGAAAAAGACCATCGACACCGCCATGCTCAACGACAAGAGCCTGCTGCTGCTCGGTGAAGGCCACTGCTTCCGCGACCAGGTGCTGGAAGCCTGCCCGACCTTGAACAAGGGCGGCGAAGGGGCCAGGCACACCACGGTCGAGTCCAGCTCGCTGGAAACCATCCGCCACATGGTGGCCTCAGGCCTTGGCGTGTCGATCCTGCCCCTGTCGGCAGTGCACAGCCACCATTACGCCCCCGGTGTCATCGAGGTCCGCCCGCTGACCGCACCGGCGCCATTCCGTACCGTGGCCATTGCCTGGCGCGCCAGCTTCCCGCGGCCGAAGGCCATCGAGATCCTCGCCGACTCGATCCGCCTCTGCTCGGTCGCCAAAGCCCCTGT
This sequence comes from Pseudomonas sp. UBA4617, assembly GCF_002386445.1. Taxonomy (GTDB): domain Bacteria; phylum Pseudomonadota; class Gammaproteobacteria; order Pseudomonadales; family Pseudomonadaceae; genus Aquipseudomonas. Next base: position 99,355 of record NZ_DGIR01000046.1, on the reverse strand, counting down.
GGAACAACCGGCCTGAGTCATGAGTGAGCTGTCGAAGGTCCCGGTCACGGTACTCAAGGGGGTTGGCGAGGCCATGGCCGAGAAACTCGCCAAGGTCGGCCTGGAAAACCTCCAGGACGTGCTGTTTCACCTACCCCTGCGTTATCAGGACCGCACCCGCGTGGTGCCGATCGGCCAGCTCCGCCCCGGCCAGGACGCAGTGATCGAGGGCGTGGTCAGCGGCGCTGACGTGACCATGGGCAAACGCCGCAGCCTGGTGGTGCGCCTGGGCGACGGCAGCGGTGTGCTGAGCCTGCGCTTCTATCATTTCAGTAACGCGCAGAAGGAAGGCCTCAAGCGCGGCACCCACCTGCGTTGTTACGGCGAAGCCCGCCCCGGTGCCTCGGGCCTGGAAATCTACCACCCGGAATACCGCGCGTTGAACGGCGATGAGCCGCCCCCCCCGGTGGAGCAGACCCTGACGCCGATCTACCCGTCCACTGAAGGCCTTACCCAGCAACGCCTGCGTCTGCTGTGCCAACAGAGCCTGGCCATGCTCGGCCCACGCAGCCTGCCTGACTGGCTGCCCGAAGAGCTGGCCCGCGACTACCAGCTGGCACCGCTGGACGATGCTATCCGCTACCTGCACAACCCGCCGGCCGATGCTGATCTCGACGAGCTTGCCGAAGGCCAGCACTGGGCCCAGCACCGCCTGGCTTTCGAAGAGCTGCTGACCCACCAGCTGTCGCAGCAACGCCTGCGTGAAAGCCTGCGCAGCCTGCGCGCGCCGGTATTGCCCAAGGCCCAGCGCCTGCAGGCGCAATACCTGGCCAACCTTGGCTTTCAGCCAACCGGCGCGCAGCAGCGGGTGGCCAACGAAATTGCCTATGATCTCAGCCAGCACGAGCCAATGATGCGCCTGGTTCAGGGTGATGTCGGTGCCGGCAAGACCGTGGTCGCCGCCCTCGCCGCGCTGCAGGCGCTGGAAGCCGGTTACCAGGTGGCGCTGATGGCACCCACCGAGATTCTCGCCGAACAGCACTACCTGACCTTCAAGCGCTGGCTCGAGCCGCTGGGCATCGAAGTGGCCTGGCTGGCCGGCAAGCTCAAGGGCAAGGCCCGGGCCGCCGCCCTGGAGCAGATCGCCAACGGTGCACCGATGGTGGTCGGCACCCACGCGCTGTTCCAGGAAGAGGTGAAATTCAAGCACCTGGCCCTGGCGATCATCGACGAGCAGCACCGGTTTGGCGTGCAGCAACGCCTGGCCCTGCGCAAGAAGGGCGTAGCTGGCGAGCTATGTCCGCACCAGTTGATCATGACCGCCACACCGATTCCGCGGACCCTGGCCATGAGTGCCTATGCCGACCTGGACACTTCGGTGCTCGACGAACTGCCGCCCGGGCGTACCCCGGTGAATACCGTACTGGTGGCCGACAGCCGCCGCTTCGAAGTGGTCGAACGGGTACGCGCCGCCTGCGCCGAAGGGCGCCAGGCCTATTGGGTGTGCACGCTGATCGAAGAATCCGAAGAATTGACCTGCCAGGCTGCCGAAAGCACCTACGAGGAGCTGGGCAGCGCCCTGGGCGAGCTGCGCGTGGGGCTGATCCATGGGCGCATGAAACCGGCGGAAAAGGCCGAGGTCATGGCCGAGTTCAAGGCCGGCAACCTGCAGTTGCTGGTTGCAACCACCGTCATCGAGGTCGGCGTGGACGTGCCCAACGCCAGCCTGATGATCATCGAGAACCCCGAGCGCCTGGGCCTGGCCCAGTTGCACCAGCTGCGTGGCCGGGTTGGCCGGGGCAGCGCCGTCAGCCATTGCGTGCTGCTGTACCACCCGCCGCTGTCGCAGATCGGTCGCGAGCGCCTGGGCATCATGCGGGAAACCAACGACGGCTTCATCATCGCCGAGAAGGACTTGGAGCTACGCGGTCCGGGCGAGATGCTCGGTACCCGCCAGACCGGTCTGTTACAGTTCAAGGTCGCCGACCTGATGCGCGATGCCGATCTGTTGCCGGCAGTGCGTGACGCGGCCCAGGCCCTGCTTGCACGCTGGCCGGACCATGTCAGCCCACTGCTGGACCGCTGGCTGCGCCACGGCCAGCAATATGGCCAAGTGTGACGACGGTTCCATAATGGATCCAGATTTTTCCCAAGGCTGGTTATACTTCGCGTTTAACGGAATCAGTGGATACGGACCATGACTGAAGTCGCCCTGGATACCGCAACCCCACATGCACCCTCGGTCATCAGGCTGCTGCTCGACAAGCTCGGCGTGGCCTACAGCGAGGTCGTGGAGCACCCGCAACTGCCGGCGGCGTCAAGGGTACAGGCCGTGCTGCTCGACGACGAGATCGGTGCCCTGCTGGTGCTGTTCCCGCAGAGCCAGCTGCTGGACCTCAACCGCCTGGCTGAGCTGACCGGGCGCCAGCTTACTGCGGTGTCGGTGGCGCGCCTGAAGCAGATGCTCGACAAGCACAACCTCAAGGCCCTGCCGGGCATTCCGGCCTTGACCAGTTCGCCGTGCCAGTATGAAAAGAGCCTGCTCGACGCCGAACGCGTGTATATCCAGTCCGGCGAAACCGGGCTGTTGCTGGAAATCGAGCGCGCGTACTTCAAGCGCATGCTGGTAAAGGCCAGCGCCAGCAGCTTCGGCCTCAAGGTCGAGGACATCAGCCCCAATCTCGACCGCCCGCATGACGACACCCGGGAAATCAGCCAGGCAGTGCAGGCTTTCACCGCCAGACGCATTCAGAAGCGCCTGGAGGAAACCATCGAGATCCCGCCTCTGGCCGACACCGCGCAAAAGATCATCAAACTGCGGGTAGACCCCAACGCCAGCATTGACGATATCACCGGCGTGGTCGAAACCGACCCGGCGCTGGCGGCGCAGGTGGTCAGCTGGGCGGCATCGCCCTACTACGGCTCGACGCACAAGATTCGCTCGGTGGAAGATGCCATCGTGCGCGTACTGGGCTTCGACCTGGTGATCAACCTGGCCCTGGGCCTGGCGCTGGGCAAGACCCTGAGCCTGCCGAAAGACCACCCGCAACAGGCCACGCCGTACTGGCAGCAGTCAATCTACACCGCTGCGGTCATCGATGGCCTGACCCGTGCCATGCCGCGCACTGAGCGCCCAGAGGCTGGCCTGACCTACCTGGCCGGGCTGCTGCACAATTTTGGCTACCTGCTGCTGGCGCATGTGTTTCCACCGCACTTTTCGCTGATCTGCCGGCACCTGGAGGTCAACCCGCACCTGTGCCACACCTATGTGGAACAGCACCTGCTGGGTATCAGCCGCGAACAGATCGGTGCCTGGCTGATGAAACTGTGGGACATGCCGGAGGAGCTGTCAGCCGCGCTGCGTTTCCAGAACGACCCGGCCTATGACGGCGAATATTCGGCGTTCCCCAACCTGGTATGCCTGACCACCCGCCTGCTGCGCGCGCGGGGAATTGGCACGGGGCCGCAGGAGGAAATTCCCGAGGAACTGCTGGAGCGCCTGGGGATTACCCGCGACAAGGCCGAGGAAGTCGTGAACAAGGTGCTCGAGGCCGAGAACCTGTTGCGTGAACTGGCTTCGCAGTTCCAAGCACCGCATTAAGAACCTGGGGCCGCTTTGCGGTCCCCATTGTTTCGGCCCTGCTTCTTCGGCTTCAGGTACTTCATCAACCCCTGGAACCACATCACCAACGCCGGGTTGCCCTTGATCTGGATGTGCTTGTCCTGAATCCCCTGCATGAATGCCAGCTGCTTGTTACGCGCCTGCATCGTGGCAAAACCGTAGGCGGCGTCCTTGAAGGCAATGGCGAAGGCCGGCTGCGGGTGGGCACCGCCCTTGCTGCTGATGCGCTCGTTGTTGACGATGAAGTGCCGGGCGACCTTGCCATCCAGGGTCTGCATCTGGAACACCAGGTCCTTGCCCTTGAGCTGCTGCTGGAATGCCGGGTTGTTACGGCTGGCCCTGGTCATCAACCATCCCATGGCCCAGAGAAGAAAGCGGAACTTCATCAACGCGCCTCGATTTAAACGTGACTAAAGCGCGCATTCTATCCTTTTTCAGAGCTTTTTATGCAGGTACGAAACATTTTGCCTGCAGAATGCATAACGGGCGCCTTGCGGCGCCCGTCTGGCTGGGACTGAAAAGTCAGCGCACGATCATTTGCCTTTCTTGGCCGGTTTGGCAGGCACGTTGACGCTGTCCCGCAGGTTCTTGCCTGGCTTGAAGGCAACGGTATTGCTGGCCTTGATCTTGACCGGTTGGCCGGTTTGCGGGTTCTTGCCGGTACGCGCGCCACGATGACGTTTTTCGAAGGTGCCGAAGCCGACCAGGGTCACGGTGTCCTTGTCCAAGGCACCGGTGATGCTGTCGAGAATCGCATTCAACACCTGATTGGCCTTTTCCTTGGTCAGATCGGCCTTTTCGGCGATGACGGCGGCGAGTTCTGGTTTGCGCATAGTGAAGCCTCTTTGACGGAATTCTTGTTGTTATGCCGTGCTGCCTCTGGGAGCAGCGCTCAAGGCACCGCAGGCTCTAATCTGCGGCAGACGGGACTGAGGATGGCACGTGCACGGGGGCCGCGCCAGTATCTGGGCGGCCATTGTGCAGGCAACAACAGGATAAATCCGACAGAACGCCAGCTATTTACGCCATTACAGCCGGTAACTGGCGATTCAACGCCAGCTTGTCCATGACTGCTGATCCGGTCAGGGCATAGCCCAGCAGCTTGCCGTCGGCATCGAAGCAGAGCACTTTGAGGTCGCTGCCCTGCCCCTCGAGCTGCCAGGTGCCTTCGTGGCCCTGGGGTGGCGGCGAGACTACGAGTGGGCAGGCCGGGGTTTTTACCGTGACCGGCATCGGCCCGTAGGCGACCGTTGTTGGCTTACCGGCCAGGGTTTGTGCCAGCGCCCGGGCACAGCTCATCAGTGGCATGACATACAGCAGGTTGATGCCATCGACCTCGGCACAATCGCCAAGGGCGAAGATATTGGCGTGGGAGGTGCGCAACTGGCGGTCCACGCTGATCCCGCGGTTGGTTCGCAGGCCGGCGGCGGCAGCCAGGTCGGTGCGCGGGCGCAGGCCGATGGCCGAGACCACCAGGTCGCAGGCGATCACGCAGCCATCAGACAGGTGGGCTTCCAGGCCCTGGCCGACCTTTTCCAGACGAGCCAGCACCGGGCCCAGGTGGAAGCGGACACCCAAGCCTTCCAGCCCGGCCTGCACGGCTGCGGCCGCTGCCGGGTGCAGCAAGGTCGGCATGACTTGCTCGCACGGTGCCACCACATCGACCTGGAAGCCGCCTAGGCTCAGGTCGTTGGCAAATTCACAGCCGATCAGGCCGGCACCGAGGATCAGCACTCGCTGCTTGCCAGAGGCTGCGGCGCGAAAACGCGCGTAGTCTTCCAGGTCATTGATCGGAAACACCTGTTCGCCGCCATCACCCTCGATCGGTACCTGTACCGTCTGCGCACCCACAGCCAGCACCAGGTCGCGGTATTCCACCGCCTCCTCACCGATCCACAGCCGCTTGTGGCCAGGGTCGATGCCGCTGATACGGGTATGGGTACGGATTTCGGCATTCAGTTGTTCGGCCATGGCACCCGGTTCGGCCATGCACAAGCCATCCGCATCCTTCTGCTTGGCGAAGCCGGTGGAGAGCATGGGCTTGGAGTAGGAGCGACCGTCATCGGCAGTGATCAGCAGCAACTGGGTCTGTGTATCGAGCTTGCGAAACTCACGGGCCAGGTTGTAGCCCGCCAGGCCGGTACCGATGATTACTACAGGGGACGTCATGTCGTGCTTTCCTTGATTAGCCGATGGAGATCATTTCAAAGTCGCTCTTGCCGACACCACAGTCGGGACAAAGCCAGTCTTCCGGTACATCTTCCCAGCGGGTGCCAGGGGCGATGCCGTCGTCGGGCCAGCCTTCGGCCTCGTCGTAGATCAGGCCGCAGACAATACATTGCCACTTTTTCATCAGGTCTCTTTCCTCGGTTCGGGCTGGAGCTTGGTGTTGGCTGCTGAGCGCCTCTTCGTGGCTGAAGCCGCTCCTACAGCGACCGCGTAGCCTGTGGGGACGGGTTCACCGGCGAAGAACCAGCGCAATTCGTGGTGGCTTTGTATCGGCCCCGCCAGCAGTATGCAAGCAGTCGGGGCAATCATGCTAAGCTCGCCGCCTCTCTGGTTGTAACAAGCAGACCGACGTGTCGTACGAATCCCCGCAAGCAGCCGCTGTCGCGTGGCTGCCGTATTCACAGCTGGCGACCGGCATCGACCAGCCCACCCTGGATTGGCTGTTCGACGAGGGCTCCCTCACCCGCCGCCTGACCCGCCTGTCCGACGATCACTTCACTGTCACGCCGCTGTTCGAGGGCTGGCAACCGCTGCGCGATGACGAATGCGAGGCCCTGGGCATCGCCGCAGGGGCAGAAGGCTGGGTGCGCGAGGTGTACCTGCGTGGCCATGAGCAACCTTGGGTGTTCGCCCGCAGCGTCGCCAGCCGCAGCGCCCTAGAGCGTGGCGGGCTGGACCTGGAAACCCTGGGCAGTCGTTCGCTGGGCGAGCTGCTGTTCTGCGACCAGGCATTCATCCGCCACCCCATCGAGGTGTGCAGTTATCCGCAGGCCTGGCTACCAGGCGAAGCCGCCCATGCCGCGCTGTGGGGCCGCCGCTCACGCTTCGAACGTGGCGGCCTGGAGCTGCTGGTGGCGGAAGTGTTCCTGCCAGCCCTGTGGCAAGCGGCCAAGGAGGAAAACCGCTGATGTACCTGCACCTGCTCAAGTCGCTCAATCGCCTGCACCCGCGGGCCTGGGACTTTGTCCAGCTCAGCCGCATGGACCGGCCGATCGGGATCTACCTGCTGCTGTGGCCAACCTTGTCGGCGGTCTGGATTGCCGGGAACGGTTCGCCAACCCTGGCCAACGTGCTGATTTTCGGCCTCGGTGTGGTGCTGATGCGCGCTGCAGGCTGCTGCATCAACGACTTTGCCGACCGCAAGGTGGACGGCCACGTCAAACGCACCGCCGACCGTCCCCTGGCCAGTGGCCGGGTCCGTCCGCGCGAGGCGCTGGCGCTGTTCGCTATCCTGGTCGGAGTCAGCTTCCTGCTGGTGCTGTGTACCAACAGCCGCACAGTGTGGCTATCGTTCGGCGCGGTGGCGCTGGCGTTCTGCTACCCATTCATGAAGCGCTACACCTACTACCCGCAGGTGGTGCTCGGGGCGGCCTATTCCTGGGGCATTCCCATGGCCTTTACCGCAGCGGGTGGTGAACTGCCAGCCAGTGCCTGGCTGTTGTACATCGCCAATCTGCTGTGGACGGTAGGTTACGACACCTACTACGCCATGGTCGACCGGGATGACGATTTGAAGATTGGCGTGAAATCGACCGCGATACTGTTCGGCGACGCCGACCGCACAATCATCCTGACCTTGCAGCTGCTTTCGCTGGGCTGCCTGTTGCTGGCGGGTAACCGTTTCGAACTGGGCGGCTGGTTCCATCTGGGCCTGCTGGGCGCGGCGGCGTGCTTTGCCTGGGAGTACTGGTCGACCCGCAAGCTGGACCGGGAGTCATGCTTCAAGGCGTTCCTGCACAACCATTGGGCGGGGATGCTGGTGTTTATCGCAGTGGTGCTGGATTACGCGTTGCGCTGAGGAATGTGGGGCTGCTGTGCAGCCCCGACAATTTCAGGGCTTGGCGACGTGCCAGACGTCCTTCATGCCGTCACCGGTCATATCCCCGGTCTTCTTGTCCTTGATGAAGGTGTACAGCGGCTTGCCGTCATAGGCCCACTGCTTGGCGCCGTCATCGCGCATCACCACGCTCCACTTGCCCTTGGCCGGTTCGTCATTGGCCTTGACCATCAAGGGCGGCCAGTTCTTGGCACATTCGCCATTGCACATCGACTTGCCGCCCGCATCCTTGTCGAAGGTGTACAGGGTCATGCCGGCATGGTCGACCAACATGCCGTCCTTCTCCATCGCATGCTCGGCACAGGCCACCCCCGGTAGCGCCAGCGCAGTGAAAAGGGCCATCCAGCTCAGCGTTTGTCGTGTCATTGGATTCACCATTGTTTCGGGGGATTGGGTTCGGAATGCCGCAAAAGCGGCTCTTTCAAGCCTAGTTCAGTCATGGAATGTCGCCAGAATGGCCAACGGCCTGTCACACAGCTGCAATAATTCCGTTATCTAATGCGGGCCAAGACATCGTATCCAGGAGAGGTTTTGAGCATGGTTGGCAGGAACATACTGATCGTCGACGACGAAGCGCCTATTCGCGAGATGATCGCCGTTGCCCTGGAAATGGCCGGCTATGACTGCCTGGAAGCAGAAAACTCCCAACAGGCCCATGCGATCATCGTCGACCGCAAACCGGACCTGATCCTGCTCGACTGGATGCTGCCAGGCACCTCCGGCATCGAGTTGGCCCGCCGCCTCAAGCGCGACGAGCTGACCGGCGACATTCCGATCATCATGCTCACCGCCAAGGGTGAAGAGGACAACAAGATCCAGGGCCTGGAGGTGGGCGCCGACGACTACATCACCAAACCGTTCTCGCCACGTGAACTGGTTGCCCGCCTGAAAGCCGTGCTGCGCCGCACCGGCCCCAGCGACAGCGAGGCACCGATCGAGGTCGGCGGCCTGCTGCTGGACCCGATCAGCCACCGCGTGACCATCGACGGCAAGCCGGCCGAGATGGGCCCCACCGAATACCGCCTGCTGCAGTTTTTCATGACCCACCAGGAGCGCGCCTACACCCGTGGCCAGTTGCTGGACCAGGTGTGGGGTGGCAACGTCTATGTCGAAGAGCGCACCGTCGACGTACACATCCGCCGCCTGCGCAAGGCGTTGGGTGAGGCCTACGAAAATCTGGTACAAACCGTCCGGGGCACCGGCTACCGCTTCTCGACCAAGAGCTGATCGAGTTCAAAAGCGCCAAGCTGCATGTAGTTGTACAAGGACCGTCAATTGAACCAGAACTGGCACGCCACCCTGATTCGCCACCTGCTGCTGCTGATTACCGTCTGCCTGATCGGCGGGCTGGTCAGCGGCTACTATGGCTGGAGCCTGGCCATCGGCCTGGCGCTCTACCTGGGCTGGACCCTCAAGCAACTGTTACGCCTGCACGACTGGCTGCGCAACCACCAACCCGATGAAGCACCGCCCGATGGCTACGGCCTGTGGGGCGAGGTGTTCGACAGCATCTATCACCTGCAACGCCGCGACCAGCGCGTGCGCGGCCGCCTGCAGGCGGTGATCGACCGGGTACAGGAGTCCACCGCCGCGCTGCGTGACGCGGTGATCATGCTCGACAGCGACAGCAACCTGGAATGGTGGAACCGCGCCGCCGAAACCTTGCTGGGCTTCAAGACCCCACAGGACGGTGGCCAGCAGGTCACCAACCTGGTGCGCCACCCGCGCTTCAAGGAATACTTCGAGGCGGAGAACTACCTCGAACCGCTGGAAATCCCGTCGCCAATCAACGACCGCATGCGCTTGCAGCTGCACATCACGCGCTATGGCAACAACGAACACCTGATGCTGGTGCGTGACGTCACCCGCATCCACCAGCTGGAACAGATGCGCAAGGACTTCGTCGCCAACGTGTCCCACGAGCTGCGCACACCGCTGACGGTAATCACCGGTTACCTGGAGACCCTGCTCGACAACGTCGAAGACGTGAACCCGCGCTGGAACCGTGCCCTGCAGCAGATGAGCCAGCAGGGGTCACGCATGCAGACCCTGCTCAACGACCTGCTGCTGCTGGCCAAGCTGGAGGCCACCGACTACCCGTCGGACAACCAGCCGGTGGCGGTCGATGCCTTGCTCGCGGCGATCAAGAATGACGCCCAGGCCCTGTCCGGGCCGCGCAACCAGCGCATCAGCCTTGAAGCCGCACCCGGGGTGAAGCTCAAGGGCAGCGAATCGGAGCTGCGCAGTGCCTTCTCCAACCTGGTATTCAACGCGGTGAAGTATACCCAGGACGAGGGCAGCATCCGTATTCGCTGGTGGGCCGACGCCCAGGGCGCGCACCTGTCGGTGCAGGACACTGGGGTAGGGATCGATGCCAAGCACCTGCCGCGCCTGACCGAACGCTTCTACCGGGTCGACTCCAGCCGCGCATCGAATACCGGCGGCACCGGGCTGGGGCTGGCGATCGTCAAGCATGTGTTGATGCGCCACCGCGGCCGGCTGGAGATCAGCAGCGTGCCGGGGCACGGCAGCACCTTTACCTGTCATTTTGCACCGGCACAATTGGCTAACCCGAAGGGCTGATATCGTCGCTGCAGCGCAGCCCTTGGCGGGCACGCCCGTTCCTGCAGCGGCCCTGATAAGACCACCACCCTTTGCTTTTGCCGCCCCAGCCGCTACATTGGACCCCCTGTGCCAGCCAGAGCTGGCACTTTTTTTCTCTCTATCCCAAAGACGGAACCCGTAAAAACTCCATCATGGACCCTTCCCCTGGTTTCAGCCTCACCTCGTTATTCGCCGACTTCGGCATGATCATCTTTGCCCTGCTGCTGGTGCTGCTCAACGGTTTCTTCGTTGCCGCCGAATTCGCCATGGTCAAGCTGCGGGCCACCCGCGTCGAGTCCATCGCCGAGCTGCATGGCTGGCGCGGCAACATCCTGCGCAAGGTACACAACCAGCTTGACGCCTACCTGTCGGCCTGCCAGCTCGGCATTACCCTCGCCTCCCTTGGCCTGGGTTGGGTCGGCGAGCCCGCCTTCGCCCACTTGCTGGAACCTTTGCTGGCCTACCTGGGCGTCGACACGCCCGAGCTGGTCAAGGCCATCTCGTTCTTCGTCGCGTTCTTCGTCATCTCGTACCTGCACATCGTGGTCGGCGAACTGGCGCCCAAGTCCTGGGCAATCCGCAAGCCCGAGCTGCTGTCACTGTGGACCGCCGTGCCGCTGTACCTGTTCTACTGGGCAATGTACCCGGCCATCTACCTGCTCAATGCCAGCGCCAACACCATCCTGCGCATTGCCGGCCAGGGTGAACCCGGCCCGCATCACGAGCACCACTACAGCCGTGAAGAACTGAAGCTGATCCTGCACTCCAGCCGTGGCCAGGACCCCAGCGACCAGGGCATGCGCGTGCTGGCCTCGGCTGTGGAAATGGGCGAGCTGGAGGTGGTCGACTGGGCCAACTCGCGCGAGGACATGGTCAGCATCGATGCCCATGCGCCGCTGAAGCAGATACTGGCGCTGGTGCGTCGCCACAAGTTCAGCCGCTACCCGGTGTACGACGCCGAGCGCGAGGAATTCACCGGCCTGCTGCACATCAAGGACTTGCTGCTGGAGCTGGCAGAACTGGAGCACCTGCCCGAAACCATCGACCTGGACGACCTCGCCAGGCCACTGGAGCGTGTGTCGCGGCACATGCCGCTGGCGCAGTTGCTGGAGCAGTTCCGCAAGGGCGGCGCGCATTTCGTGCTGGTGGAAGAGGCCGATGGCAAGGTGATTGGTTACCTGACCATGGAAGACGTGCTGGAAGTGCTGGTCGGCGACATCCAGGACGAGCACCGCAAGGCCGAGCGCGGCATTCTCGCCTACCAGCCGGGCAAGCTGCTGGTTCGCGGCGACACGCCGCTGTTCAAGGTCGAGCGCCTGCTGGGTGTCGACCTTGACCACATCGAGGCTGAGACCCTGGCCGGGCTGGTGTATGAGACGCTCAAGCGCGTGCCTGAAGAAGAGGAAGTGCTGGAGGTCGAAGGGCTGCGCATCATCATCAAGAAGATGAAAGGGCCGAAGATCGTGCTGGCCAAGGTGCTCAAGCTGGATTAGTGCCCATGGGCCTGCGAGGCAGGCCCGGCAGTCTCAAGGGTTGCCCGCAGTGAAGTCGGGTAACCCGTTGATCGGCCTGTCGAACTGATAGGGTATCGATTCAAGCGCCAGCCCCACATTGCGCTGCACCACGAAGTGCAGGTGCGGCCCGGTACTGTTGCCAGTATTGCCGGACTTGGCCAGCATCTGCCCCTGTCGCACCCGCTGCCCCTCCGCTACGATCACCGAGCCACGCATCAGATGCAGGTACACACCCATGGTGCCGTCCGGGTGCAGAATCCGCACGAAATTGCCCGACGGGTTCGGCCCGCGCCCGTTCTGGCGGTTTTCCGTCTTCACCACTACACCTTCCCGCGCGGCAATGATGGGGGTGCCTTCGGGCATGGCGATGTCCATGGCATAGCGCCCTTTCGGCCCGAAATGGCTGACTCGGCCATTGGGGCCCTGGGTCACACGGAACGGTCCGCCGACCCAAGGGAAGGCATAGCGAAAGCTCTTCGGCCGCTTGCCCGGCGCGCCCATGGCCTGCAGCAAGGTCGAGCGGTAATTCAGCAACATCCCGGGCCGCCCCCTGAGCACGCTGAGCATCTGCGTGGTATGCGGCGGCAACACCCGGCGCACGATACGCGGCGCATTACCGCCTTGCGCGTTCACCAGGTTGTCCAGCCGCAACTCCACTTCTACCGGCACATGCAGCTGGTTGCGGGCCGAGAAGCTGACGCCACCGTCGAAGGTTATCGCATTCAGCTGCACCTGGCCTTCGTGCATCTCGACCATGGGCTCGCGCTGTACCAAGGGTCTGGCACCAGGACCAGGCCGGTCGGTATAGGAAGTTACACGGCCATCATCGGTGATCGTGTAGATCGTCATGCCTTGGCTCGACACCGAAGCCATGAGCATTGCACAGAACAGCAGCAGGCGGGCGGGCATGATGGTGGCTTTTTGACAGTTATGGTCTGTCGAAGACTAGCAGCCGGTTTTACGGCGGGTATTGCAGTTGGTCGGATGGCCCAGGGGTCCTTTTACAGGAGCGGCCTTGCAGCTCTCGCGCGATCCAGGGCCGCACCTACAGAGAGGGCGGCCTGGAACTGGGGTCAGGCGCCGGGGGTAAAGTGCTTTTGGGCAGTTCCACGAGCAATCAGGCGCGACAGATAGTCGAGCTTCTGCGCATCCTGGTCGACGAACTTGAACGTCAATTGCAGCCAGTCACTGTCGGGCTTGGGCTCCAGTGCCACCACGGCATGCAGGTAACCGTTCAGACGCGCGACTTCGGCGTTCTCACCCTGCTCCAGGTTCAGCACGGCGCCTTCCAGCACCTGCGGCAGCGTTTCGCCACGGCGAACCACCAGCAAGGCCTCTTTCAGGCTCAACGCCTTGATCACGCAAGCCTGCATGCCACTGGCCAGGCGTAACTGGCCCTGGCCACGGCCGGTCGGCAGTGGCGCAGCGGCGGCAGGGGCACTGACCGATGGCCTGGCAGGTGCCGGTGCCGCTGCCGATGCGGTGACTTTTGCCACTTCTGGTTTGCCGCCAGTCAAGGCACTCAGCGAATCGTTGGCGAACGCCGAGTTGATGCGCGCCGGGCCGCTGGACATCAGGCCATCGAGCTTGCCGATCTTGGTCAGGGCCTTTTTCACCTTGGTCAGCAATTGCTCGTTGGTGAACGGCTTGCCGACGAAATCGGACACGCCGGCCTGGATCGCCTGGATGACGTTTTCCTTGTCGCCACGGCTGGTCACCATGATGAACTGCAGGTTTTTCAGCTCAGGCTGCTGACGGCACCAGGTGAGCAGTTCCAGGCCGGACATTTCCGGCATCTCCCAGTCGCACAGGACCAGGTCGAACGCTTCCTTGCCCAGCATCGCCATTGCCTTGCGACCGTTGACGGCATCGTCGATGGTCATGCCCGGGAAGGCGTTGCGCAGGCATTTGCGGACCAGGTCGCGGATGAACGGGGCGTCATCCACAACCAGCACATTCACTTTACTCATCGATACTCCTTCTGAATCCCGGCTAGCCTACCGCCGAATAATGGCCATTCGCTACAACCTGGTCACGCCGGGACTTCTTCATATCGTTCGCGGGTGCCTGCCGGCTCCTCGACCGCAAACGAAAACGCCCGGCCAAGGCCGGGCGTCGATGCTCGGGAGCAACCTTACTTATCGTCAGGTTCAGCCGGAACATTAGCTTTTTCGCCATCTTCGAGCGCGGTGCCCTGCACTTCCGCGGTCATGCGCTTGAGGCCCATGTGGCGTACATCGGTGCCGCGCACCAGGTAGATCACCAGCTCTGAGATGTTGCGCGCGTGGTCGCCGATCCGCTCCAGCGAACGCAACACCCAGATCACACTGAGCACCCGCGAGATCGAGCGCGGGTCTTCCATCATGTAGGTCACCAGCTCGCGCAGGGCGGTCTTGTATTCGCGGTCGATGGTCTTGTCGTACTGGGCCACCGACAGCGCCAGGTCGGCGTCGAAACGGGCAAAGGCGTCCAGCGCGTCGCGGACCATGTTACGCACCTGGTCGCCGATGTGGCGCACCTCGACGTAGCCGCGCGGTGACTCGCCTTCCTCGCATAGCTGGATGGCGCGGCGGGCGATCTTGGTCGACTCGTCACCAATACGCTCCAGGTCGATCACCGACTTGGAGATGCTGATGATCAGGCGCAGGTCGGACGCTGCCGGCTGACGACGGGCCAGGATGCGCAGGCACTCCTCGTCGATGTTGCGCTCCATCTGGTTGATCTGCTCGTCGACTTCGCGCACTTGCTGAGCCAGGCCGGAGTCGGCCTCGATCAGCGCGGTGACCGCGTCGTTGACCTGTTTCTCGACCAGCCCGCCCATGGCCAGCAGGTGGCTGCGCACCTCTTCGAGCTCGGCGTTGAACTGCTGGGAAATGTGATGGGTAAGGCTTTCTTTGTTGATCATCATTCGCTCCGCGAAGAAGCTCAAAGCTTCCAGTAATCGTCTGGTTCCTGTGCCGCAGGGCTGCTAGCCGTAGCGACCGGTGATGTAGTCTTCGGTCTGCTTCTTCGCCGGGTTGGTGAACAGGGTGTCGGTATCGCCGAACTCGACCAGCTTGCCCATGTACATGAACGCGGTGTAGTCGGACACCCGCGCCGCCTGTTGCATGTTGTGGGTCACGATGACGATGGTGTACTTGGATTTCAATTCGTAGATCAGTTCCTCGACTTTCAGGGTCGAGATCGGATCCAGCGCCGAGCACGGTTCGTCGAGCAACAGCACTTCCGGCTCCACGGCGATGGTACGGGCGATGACCAGACGCTGCTGCTGGCCGCCCGACAGGCCCAGGGCCGAGTCGTGCAGGCGGTCCTTGACCTCGTCCCACAGGGCCGCGCCCTTGAGCGCCCACTCGACCGCTTCGTCGAGCACGCGCTTCTTGTTGATGCCCTGGATACGCAGGCCGTAGACCACGTTCTCGTAGATGGTCTTGGGGAACGGGTTGGGCTTCTGGAACACCATGCCGACACGGCGGCGCAGCTCGGCCACGTCTTCGCCCTTGCGGTAGATGTTGTGGCCGTACAGGTTGATGGCGCCTTCCACGCGGCAGCCGTCAACCAGGTCGTTCATGCGGTTGAAGGTGCGCAGCAGAGTCGACTTGCCGCAGCCGGACGGGCCGATGAAAGCGGTCACGCGCTGCTTGGGAATGTTCATCTGCACGTCGAACAGTGCTTGCTTGTCGCCATAGAACAGGCTCAAGCCCGGTACTTCGATGGCCACGGTTTCTTCAGCCAGGCGCAGGCTTTGCTTGTCGCGACCCAGGGCAGACATGTCGATGCCGTGGGCGTGGGATTCTTGCTGCATGGTCAACTCCATACGCTAACAATTCGTTTCAAAGGGCCGCGCCACTTCGGCGCGGCACGCTTGCGATCAGGATTAGCTGTCGAGGGCTTTGTACTTCTCGCGCAAATGGTTGCGGATCCACACGGCCGAGAGGTTGAGGGCCGCGATCACCAGCACCAGCAGCAGCGCCGTGGCGTACACCAGTGGCCGCGCGGCTTCGACGTTGGGGCTCTGGAAGCCGACGTCATAGATGTGGAAGCCCAGGTGCATGATCTTCTGGTCCAGGTGCAGGTACGGGTAGTTCCCGTCCACCGGCAGCGACGGTGCCAGCTTGACCACGCCCACCAGCATCAGCGGCGCCACTTCACCGGCGGCGCGGGCCACGGCCAGGATCATGCCGGTCATCATGGCCGGGCTGGCCATGGGCAGGACGATCTTCCACAGGGTCTCGGCCTTGGTCGCACCCAGGGCCAGCGAGCCCTCGCGCACGGTGCGCGGAATGCGCGCCAGGCCTTCCTCGGTGGCCACGATCACCACCGGCACTGCCAGCAGCGCCAAGGTCAGCGAAGCCCACAGCAGGCCCGGGGTACCCAGGGTGGGTGCCGGCAGCGCCTCGGGGAAGAAAAGACGGTCGATCGAGCCACCCAGCACGTAGACGAAGAAACCCAGGCCGAACACCCCGTAGACGATCGCCGGCACACCGGCCAGATTGTTCACCGCGATGCGGATCAGCCGGGTTACCGGGCCCTGCCTGGCGTATTCACGCAGGTAGACAGCCGCCAGCACACCAAACGGGGTAACGATGACTGCCATGATCAAGGTCATCATCACGGTACCGAAGATGGCCGGGAAGATACCGCCCTCGGTGTTGGCTTCACGCGGGTCATCGCTGAGGAACTCCCAGACCTTGGTGAAATAGCTGCCCAGCTTGGTGAAACCTGACATGGCGTTCGGCTGGATCGCATGCACCACCTTGCTCAGGTTGATTTCCACTTCACGGCCATTGGCATCACGGGCCACCAGGCTGTCACGGGCGAAGTCCTGGTGCAGGCCGGTCAGGCGCTCCTCGATGGCCTTGTAGCGGCTGTTCAGCTCGGCGCGGTCGGCGTCCAGGTCAGCCTGAGCGGCGGCATCCAGCTTGCCGTCCAGCTCCAGCTTGCGCGCTTGCAGGCGCAGGCGCTCGAGGCCATGGTTGATGGCGCCGATATCTTTCTTCTCCAGGCTTTGCAGCTCGCTGCTCAGTTGACTGGCGCGTTTGAGGCGGGCCTGCAGCTCGTTCCAGGCCGCGGGCCCCTCGGCGACCACGCGGCCTTGTTCCTTGACGCTGACCAGGTAGCCATAGAAGTTGCCCCACTCGCGGCGCTCCAGCGCCATCAGGTCGGCTGGGTGCTGTTCATCGACCAGCCACTCGCCGACCACCCAGGTGAAGTCGCTGCCGTTGAGGTCGCGGTTACCGACCTTGATCAGTTCCCTGGTCATGAACTCCGGGCCCTGATCAGGCACCGGCAGGCCGGCGCCCTTCAGGCGCGCCCGGGATACTTCCTCCTTCTGCACCACTTCGCCGATGACGACGTGATCGGCCTGGCCCGGCACCTTGTAGGTGGCCTGGACAAGATCGGCCGGCCAGAAGTGGCCCAGGCCGCGCACGGCGATCACCGCGAGCAGGCCGACGGTCATGATCACCGCCATGGCCACCGCGCCGCCGCTCATCCAGACGCCCGGGGCGCCACTCTTGAACCAGCCTTTGAGGGAATCCTTTTTCACGGATCGCTACCTTTCTATCAAAGCGACGAGTATTTCTTGCGCAGACGCTGGCGAATCAGCTCGGCCAAGGTGTTCATGATGAACGTGAACATCAACAGCACCAGCGCGGCCAGGAACAGCACGCGATAGTGGCTGCCGCCGACTTCCGATTCCGGCATTTCCACGGCCACGTTGGCGGCCAGGGTACGCATGCCCTCGAACAGGTTCAGCTCCATCACCGGGGTGTTGCCGGTGGCCATCAACACGATCATGGTCTCACCCACCGCCCGGCCCATACCGATCATCAACGCCGAGAAGATACCCGGGCTGGCGGTGAGGATGACCACACGGGTCAGGGTCTGCCAGGGCGTGGCACCGAGCGCCAGGGAGCCCAGAGTCAGGCTGCGCGGCACGCTGAACACTGCATCTTCGGCGATGGAGTAGATGTTCGGGATAACCGCAAAGCCCATGGCAATCCCCACCACCAGGGCGTTGCGCTGGTCATAGGTGATACCCAGGTCGTTGGTGATCCACAGGCGCATGTCCCCGCCGAAGAACCAGGTTTCCAGGAGCGGGCTCATGTACAAGGCGAACCAGCCGATCACCAGGATTACAGGAATCAGGATGGCCGCTTCCCAGCCGTCCGGAATGCGCAGGCGGATCGACTCGGGCAGCCGGCTCCAGGCGAAACCTGCTGCCAAAATGCCGATCGGCATGATCACGAACAGGCTGAACACGCCCGGCAGGTGGCCTTCCAGGTAGGGCGCGAGGAACAGGCCGGCGAAGAAACCGAGGATCACTGTTGGCATCGCTTCCATCAGTTCGATCACCGGCTTGACCTTGCGGCGCATGCCCGGGGCCATGAAGTAAGCGGTGTAAATGGCGGCGGCAATCGCCAGCGGGGCCGCCAGCACCATGGCGTAGAACGCCGCCTTGAGGGTACCGAAGGTCAGCGGCGACAGGCTCAGCTTGGGCTCGAAGTCAGTGTTCGAAGCAGTCGACTGCCAGACGTACTTCGGCTCGTCATAGTTCTCGTACCAGACCTTGCCCCACAGCGCGCTGAAGGAAATTTCCGGATGCGGGTTGCGCAGGCTCAGCGGCAGCAGCTTGCCGCCCTCTTCGATGATGATGCGGTTGGCACGTGGCGACAGGGCCAGGATGCCCGCGCCTTCGGCAGCCTGCTCGACCAGCAGGGTACGGTGCGCGGTGCTGTGGAACACGCCCAGTTTGCCCTCGGCATCCAGGGCGATGAAGCCCTTGCGGCGCTCTTCGGCGTCGATCTGCACGATCGGGGCCTTGCCCAGCTGGAAGCTGCGAATCTGCTTGAAGCGCGATTCGCCATCCGGGTCACGGGCCATGAACCACTGGGTCAATCCACCTTTGGAGTCGCCCATGATCAGCGAGATGCCGCCGACCAGCTGGGCCGTGGCGGTGATCTCGGTGTCCGCACTTTCAGACAGCTTGTAACGGCCGTTTAGGCTCTTGTCGCGCAAGCTGAAGACATCGGCAGTGGCGCGGCCGTTGATCACGTACAGCCAGTGCTGACGCGGGTCGATGAAGATGTTTTTCACCGCTTCGGTCATCTGCGGCAGTTCGATGCGGTTCTGTTCGGTAGTGACCTCGCCGGTCATCATGTTTTCGCTGCGGGTCAGCTCGACCACCTGCAGGTGCGCGCCGGTGGAACCGGCCAGCACCAGGGCATCACCATTGACGTTGACGCTGACATGTTCCAGCGCGCGGCCCTGGTCATCGAGCACGACCGGTTGCTCGCCGTACGGGTAGTCGATGCCGGGGTCGATGGTTTTCTTGTTGTCTGGGTAGGTAACCTTGTAGCTGTGCTGGAACACCAGGGCCTGACCATTGGACAAGCCCAACACCACCAGCGGGCTTCCCGGCTGGTCGGCACTGATCGAGGTGACCTGCGTACCTGCCGGCAGCGGCAGGGTGATCTGCTTGAGCGCGTTACCGGTCTTGGTATCGAAGAACAGTGCCTGGCCCTTGTCCGAAACGCGCATACCCACCAGGTTCTGCTCTTCAAGCGCGATCATCAGCGGCTTGCCGGCATCCTGTTGCAGCCAGGTCGGCTCCAGGGCCTTCTTGCTGGTCAGCTCGGCGCCCTGGAACAGCGGCAGCACCACATAGGCCAGGTAGAAGAAGATCAAGGTGATTGCCGCCAGTACGGCAAGCCCGCCCACCAGTACATACCAGCGGGTCAGGCGGTCCTTGAGTGCGCGCATGCGGCGCTTGCGTTGCAACTCCGGCGTATTGAAGTCAATCCGCTCGGGCTGGGTATTTTGGGTCATGGTGGAGTTGGCCAGATCATTCATGCGCACACCGTAGCGATCCCGTATGACAAAAACATTACAAAGTAGTGACGCACGAAAGCCCGCCGCACAGTAAGCCTGGCTTCGGGCTGAGGAATCGTGGAAGAGGCCGGCTATTGACGCCGGCCTCCGCCTCAGTCAGTTACTTTTTTGCGACGTTATCCGAATGGGACAGGCCCAGGTCAGCCAGGGTCTTGTCGACGACCTTGGCCGGCAGCGGGATGTAGCCATCCTTCACCACCACCTGCTGGCCAGCTTGCGACAGCACCAGCTTGACGAACTCGGCCTCCAGCGGAGCCAGCGGTTTGTTCGGCGCCTTGTTGACGTACACGTACAGGAAGCGCGACAGCGGGTAGCTGCCGTTCAGGGCGTTGGCTTCGTTATCTTCGACGAACTCGCCGCCCTGTTTCTTGGCAAGGGCAACAGTCTTGACGCTGGCGGTCTTGTAGCCAATGCCCGAGTAGCCGATGCCGTTCAGCGAGGAGCTGATCGACTGCACGACCGAAGCCGAACCAGGCTGTTCGTTGACGTTAGGCTTGAAGTCGCCTTTGCACAGGGCTTCTTCCTTGAAGTAGCCATAGGTGCCGGATACCGAGTTGCGGCCGAACAGCTGGATTGGCTTGTTGGCCAGGTCGCCGGTCACGCCCAGGTCACCCCAGGTCTTGACGTCGGCCTTGCCACCGCACAGGCGGGTGGAGGAGAAGATAGCGTCGACCTGGGCCATGGTCAGGCCTTTGATAGGGTTGTCCTTGTGCACGAACACGGCCAGGGCATCGACGGCAACCGGGATGGCGGTCGGTTTGTAGCCGTACTTCTGCTCGAAGGCCTGCAGCTCGACATCCTTCATCTTGCGGCTCATCGGGCCGAGGTTGGCGGTGCCTTCGGTCAGCGCGGGTGGCGCGGTGGAGGAGCCGGCCGCCTGGATCTGGATGTTTACGTTCGGGTATTCCTTCTTGTAGGCCTCGGCCCACAGAGTCATCAGGTTCGCGAGGGTGTCGGAACCTACGCTGGAGAGGTTGCCCGAAACACCGGTGGTCTTGGTGTAGGTCGGGATTGCAGGATCGACAGCGGCCACCGCGTTGGCGGTTGCAACGCCAGCGGCGGCAAAGGTGAGGGCCGCCATCAAACGCTTCAGTTTCATGCCTTGCTCCTAGCAGGAATAGGGGGTGTTGGATGGAACGGGCCCAAGTATCTGCAGGCCGCATGAATACGATATGACTTGAATGTGACAATTGGATGAAATGCCATCACCCATCAGTTGACTGGCAACACGTGTCTCGCGATGGGCTGCGCAGCAGCTCCAGAAATAGCAACCACGGCACAGATTGCCGGGGGGTTGCTGCGCAGCCCATCGTGCACAATGCCGCTCCTGCAAAAGGTCAGCGCTTGTTGGCGAGCAGGTAAAGGCCCACCACCAGGCCAACGGCACACAACCCCGCTACATAGTAGGCAGGCGCCATCGGGCTCACTTTCAACAACGCAGTCACCACCATCGGCGTCAACCCGCCAAAGATCGCGTAGGCCACGTTGTACGAGAACGACAGCCCGCTGAACCGCACCACCGCTGGAAATGCCTTGACCATCACATAGGGCACTGCACCAATGACACCCACGCACAATCCGGTCACCGCATACAGCGGGAACAGCAGCTCAGGCCGCGTCGGCAGGCTGTGGTAGAAGGTCCAGGAACTCACCAGCAGCAGCAGGCTACCGATCACGAACACCCGGCCCGCGCCAAAGCGGTCGGCCAGGCTGCCAGCGCCGATGCAGCCGAAGCTGAGCAGCACGATCGCCAGGCTGTTGGCCTTGAGAGAGTCGGCCGGGCTAATGTGATAGATGCTCTGCAGCAACGCCGGGGTCATCAGGATGACCACCACGATGCCGGCAGACAGCATCCAGGTCAGCAGCATCGACAGCACGATCGGGCCACGATGATCACGCAGCACGGCACGCAGCGGCAGCTCCTCGGCCAGGGCCTTGCGCTGCTGCATCTCGGCAAATACCGGGGTTTCGTGCAACCAGCGGCGCAGGTACACCGAGAACAGCCCGAACACACCGCCCAGCAGGAACGGAATACGCCAGGCATAATCGGCCACTTCGTCCGCGCTGTAGACGCTGTTGATCAGCGTTGCCACCAGCGAGCCAAGCAAGATACCCGCAGTCAGGCCGGCCGTGAGAGTACCGCAGGCGTAGCCGGTGTTGCGCGCCGGCACGTGCTCCGACACGAACACCCATGCACCCGGAACCTCGCCACCGATTGCCGCGCCCTGGATCACCCGCATCAGCAGCAGCAGGATCGGCGCCCACAGGCCGATCTGTGCGTAAGTCGGCAACAGGCCCATGATCAGTGTCGGCAACGCCATCATGAAGATGCTCAGGGTGAACATCTTCTTGCGCCCGAGCAGGTCGCCGAAATGGGCCATGATGATGCCTCCCAGCGGTCGCGCCAGGTAGCCGGCGGCGAAGATCCCGAAGGTTTGCATCAGGCGCAGCCATTCGGGCATGTCGGCGGGGAAGAACAACTTGCCGACGACAGTGGCGAAGAACACGAAGATGATGAAGTCGTAGAACTCCAGCGCGCCGCCCAGCGCGGACAGTGAAAGGGTCTTGTAGTCACTGCGGGTCAGTGGCCGCGAGGGCTGCTCGATACTGCTCGGCACGGAAGTCATCGCTGATTGTTCTCTTTGTAGGGCACGCAGGCCGCGTGGCACGCGGCTTCTGGATTGGTGACAGAGGAAGATAGCAAATTGCCGAGCTGCGCCGAAAGCGATACAAAATCCATACACATATTCATGAATGCGCGGTCGTCGCTGGCCAATATGCTCTATATACTGCCGATTCGTAGGAAAAGGTTGCTCCTAACGTGGGATGTTGTGCGAAAACGCCGGTCATTACTGTCAGGCGGTTTCGCAGAGTTTCCCTACGGCCGCCCAGTGAAACGAAATCGGCGTAGTATGTGTCAAGCTGAATCGTTTACCCGGCCTTTGCGCCACACCAACGAAAAGCGTCACGGGTCAGAGGCCCCATCGCATGATTGAGCTCGAACAAGAAGATCCTATCCCGCAGGGCGACCTGGCCTTGCAGATCACTGCACTCCCGCGCGAGACCAACGGGTTTGGCGATATCTTTGGCGGCTGGTTGGTCGCCCAGATGGACCTGGCCGGTACCGCCATGGCCAGCCGTGTCGCCGGAGGCCGCGTGGCCACTGTAGCCATCGACCGCATGGCTTTCCTGGTGCCAGTGGCCGTTGGCGCACAGTTGTCTTTCTATACCCAGACCTTGGAAATTGGCCGCAGCTCGATCCAGATGATGGTTGAAGTGTGGAGCGACGACCCGTTGTCCAGCGAATGGCGCAAGGTTACCGAAGCGGTGTTTGTCTTCGTCGCCATCGACGGCAGTGGCCGTACCCGCTCCGTACCTCGTCGCTGAGCCTCGGCGGCGGTAAACTCATTGCATGTGCCCGGGTCCAAGGCCCACTGGCAATCAATGAGATGAACACAATGGCTTCCTTCCAGGTCGTAACCGAGCAACATGGCGAACTCAACTGCTGGCGCATCAGCAGCAACCACGCTGAACTCCTGATCGCCCAGCAAGGTGCGCAGATCCTCAGCTACCAGTGCGTTGGCCAGCCACCACTGCTGTGGCTGAGCGACCAGGCCATCTTCCGCCAGGGCAAATCGGTACGCGCCGGGGTGCCGGTGTGCTGGCCGTGGTTCGGCAACCTGCAGCGCAACCCACAGGCCGTGCAGGCCATGTACCACGGTGAACAGCCCCCCGCCCACGGCTTGGCGCGGACCCGTGACTGGCAATTGTTGGGCATCGAAGAGGCGGGCGACGGGCTGCGTATCGAGTTCGAGCTGCCCGAAGCGCAGGGCAACCTGGCCGACTGGCCCCACGACGTAGAGCTGAAGTTGCTGGTGGAACTGGGGGTTGATCTGAAGCTGAGCCTTACCAGCCGCAACATGGGCAACACGCCGGTCATCCTCAGCCAGGCCCTGCACAGTTACTTTGCGGTCAGCGATGTACGGCAGGTGCGGGTGGAGGGTGTCGAAGGGCTGGGCTACATCGAGACCCTGGCCGACTGGCAGCAGCGCCAGCAACACGGCGCGCTGGCGTTCGCCGGTGAAACTGACCGGATATACCTCGCCACCCCGCCGCAACTGAGCATTGTCGACCCGCACTGGAACCGGCGGATTACCCTGACCAGCAGCGGGTCACGTTCGGCGGTGATCTGGAACCCCTGGACCGAGCGGGCCAAGGAGTTGCCGGACATGGCCGATGATGGCTGGCAGCGGATGCTGTGCATCGAGACGGCGAATGTGTGGGATGACCTGGTGGAATTGAAACCAGGGGCAACTCATTCGCTTGGCCTGGTGGTAGCTAGCGAAGCGCTTTGATCTGCAGCACTTGGGACCGCTGCGCGGTCCTTTCGCCACACGGGGCCGCTCCTGCAAGGTGTCAGGTGCGCCCTTGTGTTTTCAAGGCATCAGAGGTCGGCATCCTCCACCACCCTCACCTTCTGTGCATCCAGCGCATAGGCCGCATCGGCCAGGTCGTTGCTGACCTTTTCCACCTTCAGCGTGCCGCTGACCCACAGCGGTGTGTAGATGTCGTCAATCTTCAGGCCTTTCGGGTAGCGCACCAGCACCAGCTGGTTCGGCGGCGGTGGCGGCACATGGATGCAGGCGCCCGGGTATGGCACCAGGAAGAACAACGTACTATTGCCCTTGGCGTCACTTTCCAGCGGCACTGGGTAGCCGCCCAGACGGATGTCCTTGCCGTTCATGGCTGCCACTGTCCTGGTCGAGTACATAACCGCGGGCAGGCCCTTGCTCTGCTTCAAGCCGCCCTTGGCGGTAAAGGTACCCATGGCTTCCGGCGAATTGTGGTCGATCTCGGGCATCTGCTCGAGCGCCTTCTGGTCCGACTTGGGCATCAGCTCAAGCCAGTCGGTTTCCGGCAGTTCGGCATGGGCCAGGGCGCTGGCCAACAGTAAGGGGGCGAGGAAAAAGGCACGCATGAAAATGCTCGGCAACTCGAAGGAATTGCCGGGCATTCTAACCAGTATTCAGCGTTTCTTGATGAATCCGTAGATCACCAGCAGGACGACCGCACCCACCAGTGCGCCAAGGAAGCCTGCAGCCTGCCCGGCCTGGTAGATGCCCAGCGCCTGGCCACCATAGGTTGCCAGCAGGGAGCCGGCGATACCCAGCAGGATGGTCATGATCCAGCCCATGCTGTCGTCGCCCGGCTTGATGAAGCGAGCCAGCAGGCCGACGATGAGGCCGATGAAGATGGTTCCAATGATGCCCATGGCGATCCCTCTGCAGTGAAGAATGGAACAAGCCAAAGCCTAGACAGCGCTTCGGCTTGTTGCCATTTCAGAGGGTATGTGGCGGGTAGAAGTTCGATCAGTTGCCGATCAGGGCTTCTACTTCGGCAATCTTGCGCTTCAGGGTAGCCATGTCGTGGCAACGCAGGGTGGCGTGGCCGACCTTGCGCCCGGCCTTGAATGCCTTGCCGTAGTGGTGCAGATGGCAATCGTCAATGGCGATCACCTTGTCCACAGCCGGCACTTCACCGATGAAGTTGAGCATCGCGCTTTCGCCCACCTTGGCAGTCGAACCCAGTGGCAGGCCGGCGACGGCACGCAGGTGGTTCTCGAACTGGCTGCACTCGGCGCCTTCGATGGTCCAGTGCCCGGAGTTGTGCACGCGCGGGGCGATTTCGTTGGCCTTCAGGCCGCCGTCGACTTCGAAGAACTCGAAGGCCAGCACGCCGACATAGTCGAGTTGCTTGAGCACGCGGCCCACGTAGTCTTCGGCCAGGGCCTGCAGTGGGTGCGCCTGGCTGGCAACCGACAGACGCAGGATGCCGCTTTCATGGGTGTTGTGCACCAGCGGGTAGAAACGGGTTTCACCATCACGGGCACGCACGGCTACCAGCGAAACTTCGCCGGTGAACGGGACGAAGCCTTCCAGCAAGCACGGCACGCTGCCCAGCTCGGCAAAGGTACCGACCACGTCCTCAGGCGTGCGCAGTACCTTCTGGCCCTTGCCGTCGTAACCCAAGGTACGGGTTTTCAGCACGGCCGGCAGGCCGATGCTGGCCACCGCGGCGTCCAGGTCTGCCTGCGAGAGAATGTCAGCGAAGGCCGGGGTGGGGATACCCAGGTCGCGGAACATGCTTTTCTCGAACAGGCGGTCGCGGGCGATGCGCAGCGCCTCGGCACTGGGGTAAACCGGCACGAACTGCGAAAGAAAGGCCACGGTTTCGGCCGGCACGCTTTCGAACTCGAAGGTGACCAGGTCGACTTCGTCGGCCAGTTGGCGCAGGTGGTCCTGGTCACCGTAGTCGGCGCGCAGATGCTCGCCCAATGGCGCGGCGCAGGCGTCCGGGGCCGGGTCGAGGAAGGCGAAATTCATGCCCAGCGGGGTACCCGCCAGGGCCAGCATGCGGCCCAGCTGGCCGCCACCAATTACACCGATCTTCATGGGTAAAGCCTCAAGCCTGGCGCGGGTCTGGGTTGTCCAGTACGGTCTCGGTCTGCTCCGTGCGGAACTGCTTGAGCGCCGTATGGTACTGCGGGTATTTGGCACCGAGGATGCTGGCCGACAGCAGCGCAGCGTTGACTGCACCTGCACGGCCGATGGCAAGGGTGGCAACCGGGACGCCAGCAGGCATCTGCACGATCGACAGCAGCGAATCGACACCCGACAGCATCGACGATTGCACCGGCACGCCCAGCACCGGCAGGTGGGTCTTGGCCGCACACATGCCTGGCAGGTGGGCAGCGCCACCGGCACCGGCGATGATCACCTCGATGCCCCGCCCTTCGGCCTCTTCGGCGTACTGGAACAGCAAGTCCGGGGTGCGGTGGGCGGAAACCACCTTCACTTCGTAGGGAATGCCGAGTTTTTCCAGCATATCGGCGGTGTGGCTAAGGGTGGACCAATCGGACTTGGAGCCCATGATCACGCCAACCAGTGCACTCATCGTCGAGCCTCTTCGCTTGTGCGCCCTTGGGCGCGTCAAAAAACAACAAGCCACGCGGGACGGCCGGCGTGGCTTGTTTGCTGATCAGGACCGGACACATCCGGTCGAAAGGCCGCGCAGTATACCGTAAGGAGGTGCGTTTAAGGCACCCCGGCGACCAACTGTAGGCCCTTATTTTTCGGGGCTTTGACTGACTTTCGAGTCAACCACTGCAGCCCCCTCGAGCTTGCGCCACAGCAGCCTTACGTTGGCCTTGCGTACCAGGGCGCAGCGATACAGGCGGATTTCCAGCGGCACATGCCACTGGCTGCCGCCGCAG
Organism: Pseudomonas sp. UBA4617; assembly: GCF_002386445.1. Lineage (GTDB taxonomy): Bacteria > Pseudomonadota > Gammaproteobacteria > Pseudomonadales > Pseudomonadaceae > Aquipseudomonas. Next base: position 72,407 of record NZ_DGIR01000046.1, on the reverse strand, counting down.
ATTGCCAGTTCACCCCGTTCGAGCTCGCCGCGCATCGACAGGCGCGGTACCCAGGCGATACCCATGCCCTCCAGCGCCATGCTCTTGAGGCTGTCGGCCATGGCGGTTTCATAGACGGTGGTATAACGCAGGTTGCGCTGGCGCAGCAGCAAGTTGACCGAGCGACCGAGGAATGCGCCAGCGGTATAGGCCAGCAAGGGTACGCTGCCCTCGCCTTCAAGATCGAACAAAGGCTTGCCATCGGCATCTACGGCGCACACCGGCAACATTTCGGTGGTGCCCATGTGCAGCGACGGGAAGATTTCGGCGTCCATCTGCAGTGCCGCATCCGGGTCATAGAAGGCCAGCATCAGGTCGCAGCCGCCTTCGCGCAAGGCATGCACGGCATCGCCCACGTTGGTCGCAACCAGGCGCGTGGCGATGTTCAAGCCGTCATTGCGCAGCTGGGCCACCCAACGCGGGAAAAAGCCCGAAGCCAGGGAGTGTGCAGCAGCCACCTGCACCACCTCGCCTTGCCCGCCCTCAAGATGATGCAAATGGCGAAGAATTTCGCTCAACTGATCGACAACCGTACGTGCCGTGACCAGAAACAGCTGGCCAGCTTCGGTCAGTTCTATCGGAGTGCGGGAACGGTTCACCAACTGCAGGCCCAACGCCGCTTCCAGGCTACGGATGCGCCGGCTGAACGCGGGTTGGGTAACGAAACGCCGCTCTGCCGCCTGGGAAAAACTGCGGGTAGCCGCCAACGCGCTGAAGTCTTCCAGCCATTTGCTTTCCAGGTTCACGAAGCACATCTCCTGGCATGCACCAAAATGGAACACGCTCGAATATCAATTGGCGTCACATGAAACACTATGCCGTTTGTGCATAGGTTAGCGTGCAACAGCATTTGCCGCAAAATCGCCTTCAGGCCTAGGATTGGCGCCATTCCGGCATGTGCCGGGTCAAAATCGAGATGATACCCATCATGTCCTCCGCTGCATCGTTCCGCGTCGAAAAAGATCTGCTTGGTACCCTTGAAGTCCCTGCCGATGCCTACTACGGCATCCAGACCCTGCGCGCTGCCAACAACTTCCACCTCTCCGGTGTTCCGCTGTCGCACTACCCGAAGCTGGTCGTGGCCCTGGCCATGGTCAAGCAGGCCGCTGCCGACGCCAACCGTGAGCTGGGTCACCTGAGCGATGCCAAGCACGCTGCCATTACCGCAGCCTGCGCCCGCCTGATCAAAGGCGACTACCACGACCAGTTCGTGGTCGACATGATCCAGGGCGGTGCTGGTACTTCCACCAACATGAACGCGAACGAAGTCATTGCCAACGTCGCGCTGGAGGCCATGGGCCACCAGAAGGGTGAATATCAGTACCTGCACCCGAACAACGACGTGAACATGGCGCAGTCGACCAACGACGCCTACCCGACGGCCATCCGTCTGGGCCTGCTGCTGGGCCACGACGCCCTGCTGGCCAGCCTCGACAGCCTGATCCAGGCCTTCGCTGCCAAAGGTAAAGAGTTCGACCACGTACTGAAGATGGGCCGTACCCAGCTGCAGGACGCCGTGCCGATGACCCTGGGCCAGGAATTCCGCGCCTTCGCCACCACCATGACCGAAGACCTGCAGCGCCTGCGTTCGCTGGCGCCGGAACTGCTGACCGAAATCAACCTGGGCGGTACCGCCATCGGCACCGGCATCAACGCCGACCCGGGTTACCAGGCCCTGGCCGTACAACGCCTGGCTGCCATCAGCGGCCAACCGCTGGTACCGGCTGCCGACCTGATCGAAGCTACCTCCGACATGGGCGCCTTCGTGCTGTTCTCCGGCATGCTCAAGCGTACCGCCGTCAAGCTGTCGAAGATCTGCAACGACCTGCGCCTGCTGTCCAGCGGCCCGCGCACCGGCATCAACGAGATCAACCTGCCGGCGCGTCAGCCAGGCAGCTCGATCATGCCAGGCAAGGTCAACCCGGTTATTCCGGAAGCGGTCAACCAGGTGGCCTTCGCCATCATGGGCAACGACCTGGCGCTGACCGTCGCCGCTGAAGGTGGCCAACTGCAGCTGAACGTGATGGAACCGCTGATCGCCTACAAGATCTTCGACTCGATCCGCCTGCTCCAGCGCGCCATGGACATGCTGCGCGAGCACTGCATCGTCGGCATCACTGCCAACGAACAGCGCTGCCGTGAACTGGTCGAACACTCGATCGGCCTGGTCACCGCCCTGAACCCGTACATCGGCTACGAAAACGCCACCCGTATCGCCCGCGTTGCCCTGGAAACTGGCCGTGGTGTGCTGGAACTGGTGCGCGAGGAGAAGCTGCTGGACGATGCGATGCTCGACGACATCCTGCGTCCGGAAAACATGATCGCTCCCCGTCTGGTTCCGCTGAAGGCGTAACCAGGACGCTGTAAACAGTCTCACCAGGTCGAGGGACTAGACACCTCTCAACCTTTACAGGGCCCGAGCCTATGCTTCGGGCCTTTTTTTTGCCTACGCATTCCGGGTTCCTGCGCAGCCCCCGGGATATCGGCACACAACTTGCTCCAAAATGCGTCCCAGGCCAACGGGATGACCCAGCATGCTGCACAGCCACCTGACTACCCTCAACGCGGTTTCGCTGATCCTCAACGTTTTCCAGGCAGACGGTTGCGAGGCAGCGGCGCTGTTGGCCGGCAGCGGTATCGGCCCGGCGGACCTGGGGCATGCCGATGCGCGCATCACCACCCAGCAGGAACTTCAGGTATGCGCCAACGCCGTTGCCCGGCGCGAGGACATCGGCCTGGAACTGGGCCGGCGCATGCATGTGTCGTGCTACGGCATGCTCGGTTACGCCCTGCTCTCCAGTGCCACTTTGGGTGACGCCTTGCGCCTGGCGTTGCAGTATCCGGCACTGCTGGGAACAGTTTTCAAGCTGCGTTTGCTCGACGACGGCCAGCGGGTCTGGTTCAGCGCCAGCGAGTGCCATGACAGCCCGGCACTGAACGCCTTCAATGCCGAGTTCTGCCTGGTGTCGCTGAAGGTGATCTGCGACGACTTGCTCGGCCGCCCACTGCCGCTGCTGGGCGCCCGCTTCGAACACCCTCGGCCCGGCTATCACATGCTCTATGCCGGTGCGTTCCAGTGCCCGGTCGGGTTCGACGCCGAGGACAATGCCTTTGCTTTCGAACGTCGCTGGCTGGACATGCCGTTGCCGCTGGCCGACCCGATTACCCACAAGGCGATGAGCGAACGTTGCCGGCGCCTGAACCTGGAATTCACTGGCCGCCAAGCCTGGCTGGGGCGGATTCGCCAGCTGCTGGCACAGCAACTGGACGCAGCACCCGGGCTGGAGGGCCTGGCGCGGCAGATGAACTGTTCATCGCGCACCCTGCGTCGGCATTTGCAAGCCTTGGGCAGCAGTTATCAACAACTGCTGGATGAGCTGAGGTTCGAGCGGGCCAAGCAGCTGCTGGCTGAGCAACAGATGCCGATCTACCGGATTGCCGAGGCGCTGGGGTTCAGCGAAACCGCCAGTTTCCGACATGCCTTCCAACGCTGGAGTGGCGTCGCACCCAGCCATTTCCGCGGCTGACCTGTAGCGGGCAGGCCCGCGAAAAAACCCGCCCCGAAAAACCTGGCCGACCACCTTGGCCATATCGATCCCCTTTTGGCCGTTTGTGTCGTTCTCCCCACTGGCTTCGCCCTTGAAAATGGGTCCACGCCAGTGTCCAAGGGAGAACAACAATGCTGACGATCTATTCCGATGACCACCGCCTGCACCATGGCCGCTGCGAGCTGATAGACGGTAAGCTGATGCCCTGCTTCGAAATGCCGTCGCGCGCCGACCACGTGCTCGAACAGGTTAAAAAGCGCAACCTTGGCGACATCCAGAGCCCTACCGACTTCGGTCGCGCGCCGATTCTGCGTATCCACAGCGCCGCCTACCTGGATTTCTTCGAAGGCGCCTGGGCGCGCTGGGCGGCACTGGGCCAGGAAGGTGACCTGCTGCCCTTTACCTGGCCCGCCCGCACCCTGCGCCAGAAAAAGCCCAGCGGCCTGCACGGTGAGCTGGGCTACTACAGCTTCGATGCCGGGGCACCGATCACCGCCGGTACCTGGCAGGCTGCCTACAGCGCCGCCCAGGTGGCCCTCACCGCCCAGGCCGCCATCCAGCAGGGCGCCCATTCGGCCTTTGCCCTGTGCCGCCCGCCAGGGCACCACGCCGCCGGTGAAGTCATGGGTGGCTATTGCTACCTGAACAACGCCGCCATCGCCGCCCAGGCGTTCCTCGACCAGGGTCGGCACAAAGTCGCCATCCTTGACGTCGACTACCACCATGGCAATGGCACCCAGGACATCTTCTACCACCGCGGTGATGTGTTCTTCGCTTCGATCCATGGTGACCCGCAGGACGAATTCCCGTTCTTCCTCGGCTATGCCGACGAAACCGGCGAGGGTGCCGGAGCAGGCTGCAACATCAACTATCCACTGCCCGCTGGCAGCGACTGGGCTGCCTGGAGCGCTGCCCTGGAGGACGCGTGCCAACGCATCGCCGCCTATGACGCCGACGTACTGGTGATCTCGCTGGGCGTTGACACCTTCAAGGACGACCCGATCTCGCAGTTCAAACTGGATAGCCCGGACTACCTGGAGATGGGCAAGCGCATCGGGCAGCTCGGCAAGCCGACCCTGTTCGTGATGGAGGGCGGCTACGCTGTGGAGGAAATCGGTATCAACGCGGTCAATGTGCTGGAAGGCTTCCAGCGCAGCCAAACAGGAGCCCGGTAAATGGTCCGACTCAAGCGTCTGCTCGCCCCGTTCATCGCCGCCACGCTGTTCACCGGCGCCCTGCAGGCCCAGGCGGAACAGCGCACCCTGCGGGTCTACAACTGGTTCGACTACATCACCCCGCAAACCCTCACCGAGTACCATAAGGACAGCGGTGTAAAGCTGATCTATGACATCTTCGACACCAACGAGGCTCTGGAAGCCAAGCTGCTCACCGGTAACTCCGGGTATGACGTGGTGGTGCCGTCCAACGTGTTCCTCGCCAAGCAGATCGAAGCAGGGGTATTCCAGCCACTGGACCGCAGCAAGCTACCGAACTGGCAACACCTGGACCCGTCCCTTATGAAGCTGATCGAAGCCAACGACCCGGGCAACAAGTTTGCCGTACCCTACATGTACGGTACCGTGCTGATCGGCTTCAACCCGGCCAAGGTCAAAGCTGCGCTGGGCGACGACGCGCCAGTCGACAGCTGGGACCTGATCTTCAAGGAAGAGAACATCGCCAAGCTCAAGCAGTGTGGCGTGGCGCTGCTCGACTCGCCGTCGGAGATCCTGCCACTGGCCCTGCAGCACCTGGGCCTGCCGCCTAACAGCGACAAGCCGGCCGACTACAAGCAGGCCGAGGCACTGATGTTGAAAATCCGCCCCTACATCACCTATTTCCACTCCTCGAAATACATGGCGGACATAGCCAACGGTGACATCTGCGTGGCGGTAGGCTACAGCGGCAGCTTCTCCCAGGCCGCCAACCGCGCCCGCGATGCAAAGAATGGCGTGGTGGTAGATATGCGTCTGCCCAAGGAGGGTGCGCCAATCTGGTTCGACATGCTGGCAATTCCGAAGAATGCAGCCAACCCGGAGGATGCGCATGCATTCATCAACTACCTGCTGCGGCCCGAGGTGATTGCGCCGATCAGCGATTTTGTCGGCTACCCGAACCCCAACAAGGATGCCACCGACAAGGTGAACCCGGCGATTCGCAACAACCCCAACCTCTATCCGACGGCGGAGGCGATGACCAAGCTGTATACCCTCACGCCTTTGGCGCGTGATGCCGAGCGGGCACGCACCAGGGCCTGGACGCGGATCAAGTCCGGAACCTGAGTCGCACGCTTCGCGGCAAGCCCTCTCCCCACAGGCATAGCGCTGGCCCAAGGTGCGGTGCAGAGCCTGTGGAGAGGGTTTATCCGCGAAGCAGTCGCCAAGCCTTGCGTAATTTCAGCAAAGCCTCGGCAATCTCACCCTCCGGCACCGCCGCGAACCCGAGCACCAATCCTGCCCGCTTATCCACAGGCTCGGCGCTGTTCGCGAGCCAGAAATTACTCAGCGGGGTCATCTCCACCCCCACTCCCTCAGCCTTGGCCACCAGCTCTTGCTCCAGGACAAAGTTATCCACATTCACCTTGACGTGAAGCCCTGCCGCCACTTCCGGCATGCTGCCTAACCCCGGAATATCCACCGGCCAACCGGCCTTGAGCACGTTGCGTCGGCTCAAGGCCGCCTTGCGCATGCGCCGGATATGCCGCTGGAAGTGCCCCCGCGCCATGAATTCAGCCATCACGCACTGGCTACTGACTTCCGAGTGCCGCATCGCCAGCGCCCTACCCTGGCTGAACGCCTGCACCAGCGACGGCGGCAGCACCAGGTAGCCAAGGCGCAATGCCGGGAAAGCGATCTTGCCGAAGGTACCGACATACAGCACCCGCCCGGTGCGGTCGAGCGAGGCCAGCGGGGCCAAGGGCGCGCCGCTATAGCGATACTCTCCGTCATAATCGTCTTCGATGATCCAGCCGCCACTGCGCTCGGCCCAGGCCAGCAGTTCCAGGCGCCGCGCCAAGCTCATGGTCACCCCGGTCGGGTACTGGTGCGCCGGGGTGACGTAGGCAAGCCGGCAGTCCGTCAGTTGCCCGAGCCGCTGGCAATCCATGCCGTCCTCGTCCACCGGCACACCATGCAACCTGCCACCGGCCAGCGCGAAAGCATGCCCGGCCGCACGATAACCCGGGTTTTCCACAGCCACGCCATCTCCCGGCTGCAACAACAACTGTGCACAAAGGCTGATGGCCTGCTGCGCTCCACTGGTGATCACAATTTGTTCAGCGGCACAGCTGAGCCCACGCGAGCTACGCAGGTAGGCGGCGATCAGTTCGCGCAGCAGCGGCTCGCCAGCCGGGTCGCCGTAACCCAACTGCGCGGGGTCTGGATTACGCCAGAAGCCCGCCTGGAGCTTGGCCCAGACGTCGAAAGGGAACAAATCGAAAGCTGGAACGCCGAGCCGAAACGCTCGTGGTGCGCCTGTCCTCGGCCGCGACAAATGGTGGCTTTCGAGCCGCTGCAACGGTCCGCTGGAAAATACCTGGCTGTATATATCCTCAGTGCCGCATTCAGAAAATGTGGATAACTCTGTTGATAAACCACGGGATAACCCTGTGGGCAAGTGTGTGGATAGTTTTGGAAGCTGGGTGACATAAGTGCCGTCACCGACCCGGCTTTCGATGAAGCCCTCGGCATACAGTTGATCATAGGCCCGCACCACGCTGTTGCGTGACAGCGCCAGCATGCCAGCCAGGTCGCGGGTAGCAGGCAGCCGCGTGCCGCTGCGCAAACGCCCGTCCAGAATTCGTCCACGCAATGCCTGGTACAACTGCTGACTGAGCCCACGGCGTCGATCCAGCGCAATCCCGGCAGGGTCGAAAGGCAACACAAGGGACTGCTCGTTCATGACATTGGACCTATGAAAACAGTAGTCAATGGCTCTTACCCGGAACCAATAGCCTGCCTAGGATGGAACCATTGCACAAGGAAACCGGCATGTACAACAGCAAACCCCACCAGGAACACGACCTCGGTCGCCTGCACCAGCACATGCACGAAACCCGCCTGGCCGTATTGGTCAGCCACGGCGAGCACGGCCTGCTGGCGACTCACCTGCCGGTACTGATCGATACCAGCGAAGGCGAGTTCGGCACGGTCTATGCCCACCTGGCTCGGGCCAACCAGCAGTGGCAGGACCTGGCGCAAGGTGCCGAGGCCCTGCTGGTGTTTCCCGGTGCCGATGCCTATGTCAGCCCCAGCTATTATCCGAGCAAAGCTGACAACCCGAGGGTCGTGCCGACCTGGAACTACCTGGCCGTGCATGCCTATGGCACCGCCGAAGTGCTCCACGATGGTCCCGCGCTGCTGGCTATCGTAAGCAGCCTGACCGAACGTCACGAACAAGGCCGCAGCGAACCGTGGAAAGTCACTGACGCCCCGGCAGAGTATATCGATGGCATGCTCCGTGCGATTGTCGGCGTCCGCTTGCCCATCGCTCGCCTGCAAGGCGCGCGCAAGCTCAGCCAGAACCGCTCGGAGCAGGACATTGCCGGGGTGCGTGAAGGCCTGAACGCCAGCCCTGATTACCTGGATAACCAACTCGCGGCGCACATGCGCCCACTCTGAAGGAATAGCCCATGTCCAGCGTCACCCTGCGTCCTGTCACTGCCCAGGACCATGCTGCCTGGCTTGCCTTGTGGCAGGCCTATCTGCACTTCTATGAAACGGAACTGGCCGATGAGGTCAGCCTCAGTACCTGGCAACGCCTGCTCGACCCGAACGAACCGACTTGTTCAGCGCTGGCCTGGGTCGATGGCCAGGCAGTGGGCATGGTCAACTACATCTACCATCGCACCAACTGGAGTGTCGCGAACTCATGCTACCTGCAAGACCTGTACGTGGGCAGCAAGCAACGTGGCCTGGGCATCGGTCGCCAGCTGATCGAACACGTCTACGCAGCGGCCAAGGCCGCCGGCTGCAGCAAGGTCCACTGGCTGACCCACGAGACCAACGCCACCGCCATCAGCCTGTACCAGCAGGTTGCCGAGCGATCCGGCTTCATCCAGTTCCGCAAAGGGTTGTAAGCCAGCCATGACTGACACATTGAACTGGAAGCCCGCCGCCACGCCCAAGGCCGACGCCATCGATGGCCGTTTCATCCGCCTGGAAAAGCTCGACCCGGCGCGCCATGGCGATGATCTTTGGGAAGCGCTGCAAGGCCCGGCGGCTGACCGCGCATTGTGGGACTACCTGCCCTATGGCCCGTTTGCCGAACGTGGCGCCTTCGACCGTTGGCTGGAAGGCCATGCCGCCGGTCGCGACCCACTGTGCTACACGGTCATCGACCGCCTTGGTGGGCAGGCCCAGGGCATTCTCAGCCTGATGTCGATCGTGCCCGAGCATGGCCGCATCGAAATCGGCCACGTCGCCTTCGGCGCCGCCATGCAGCGCACCCCCAAGGGCACCGAGGCCGTGTACCTGCTGGGCAAGCTGGCCTTTGCACTGGGCAACCGCCGGCTGGAATGGAAGTGCAACAACGCCAACGCCCGTTCCAAGCGTGCGGCAGAGCGGTTTGGGTTTGTCTACGAAGGAGTGTTCCGCAAACATTTGGTGGTGAAGAACCACAACCGCGATACCGCCTGGTATTCGATTACCGATGACGAGTGGCCAACAGTCGCTGCCGGGTTCGAGCGCTGGTTGAGTGAGGAAAACCAGCAGCCGACAGGCCAGGTCGAGACCCTTGAGGCATGTCGCAAGAGCTGAGGGCGGTTTTGCAGCAGCCGGCCTCTTCCGGGTGAACCCGCTCCCAGAGAGGCCGGTCGAGCCCACACGAAAAAAAGGGGAGCATCCGCTCCCCAGAGGTTAACCGCTTGTAGATAAAGGCTTCAGCCTTCGATCTCGATCAGGATCTCGCCCGGCGTCACGCGGTCGCCCTTGGCCACGTGAATAGCCACGACCTTGCCAGCGATAGCCGCCTGCACTTCAGTTTCCATCTTCATGGCTTCGGTGATCAGCACGGCCTGGCCGACCTTGACCATGTCGCCTTCCTTGACCAGCACATCCACGATGTTGCCTGGCATGGTGGTGCTGACGTGGCCCGGAGCGCTGGCCTGCTTGCGCTTGCTGCTGCCGCTGCCGACGAATTCGTTGAGCGGCTCGAACACCACCTCTTCCGGCATGCCGTCGATCGACAGGTAGAAGTGACGCTTGCCTTCTGCCTTCACGCCTACCCCTGTGATGTCGACGCGGTAGGTTTCGCCGTGCACGTCGATGACGAACTCGGTCGGCACACCTTCGCCGCTATGAGACGCTACTGCACCCGCCTCGGGAATTGGCAGCAGAACTTCAGGCGTCAGGGTGCCAGCTTCGCGTTCCTCGAGGAACTTGCGGCCAATGTCCGGGAACATGGCAAAAGTCAGCACATCTTCTTCACAACGCGCCAGGGCACCGATGTCAGCACGCAGCTTGGCCATTTCCGGCTTCAGCAGGTCGGCCGGGCGTACGTCGATCACCTCCTCGCTGCCGATCGCCTGGCGACGCAGTTGTTCGTTGACCACACCCGGGGCCTTGCCATAGCCGCCTTGCAGGTACAGCTTCACCTCGTTGGTGATGGTCTTGTAACGCTCGCCAGCCAGCACGTTGAAGAACGCCTGGGTACCGACGATCTGCGAGGTCGGGGTCACCAGCGGCGGGAAGCCGAGGTCTTCACGCACACGCGGGATCTCTGCCAGCACTTCGTTCATGCGGTTGAGCGCGCCTTGCTCCTTGAGCTGGTTGGCCAGGTTGGAAATCATGCCGCCCGGTACCTGGTTGACCTGTACGCGGGTATCCACGGCGGTGAACTCGCTCTCGAACTGGTGGTACTTCTTGCGTACCGCGTAGAAGTACAGGCCGATTTCCTGCAGCAATTCCAGATCCAGGCCGGTGTCGAACTCGCTGCCCTTGAGCGCGGCAACCATCGACTCGGTGCCCGGGTGGCTGGTGCCCCAGGCAAAGCTGGAGATGGCGGTGTCGATGTGGTCGGCGCCGTTTTCCACGGCCTTCAGCTGACACATCGCGGCCAGGCCGGCAGTGTCGTGGGAGTGGATGAACACCGGCAGCGACTGCTCGGCCTTCAGCGCCTTGACCAGTTCGCCGGTGGCGTACGGGGTCAACAGGCCGGCCATGTCCTTGATCGCCACCGAGTCGCAACCCATGGCTTCCATCTGCTTGGCCTGGTTGACGAAGGCTTCGATGGTGTGCACCGGGCTGGTGGTGTAGGCGATGGTGCCTTGGGCGTGCTTGCCGGCAGCCTTGACCGCTTCGATGGCCACGCGCAGGTTACGTACGTCGTTCATGGCGTCGAAGATGCGGAACACGTCGATGCCGTTGACCGCGGCCTTGGCGACGAAGGTCTTGACCACATCGTCGCTGTAGTGGCGGTAGCCCAGCAGGTTCTGGCCGCGCAGCAGCATTTGCAGGCGCGTGTTGGGCAGCGCTGCACGCAGCTTGCGCAGGCGCTCCCACGGGTCTTCCTTGAGGAAGCGCACGCAGGCGTCGAAGGTGGCACCGCCCCAGACTTCCAGCGACCAGTAGCCGACCTTGTCGAGCTTGTCGCAGATCGGCAGCATGTCTTCGGTACGCATGCGGGTGGCCAGCAGGGACTGGTGGGCGTCGCGCAGGATCGTGTCGGTTACGTGAATTTTCTTGGACATTATGGGAGTTCCTCACAGGCCTGCGTGGGCGGCGATGGCGGCGGCGATGGCCAGGGCCAGCTCTTCGGGTTTGCGCTTGATCGAGTAGTTGGTCAGTTCGGGGTGGCTTTCGACGAAGCTGGTATTGAACTGGCCGCTACGGAATTCGGGATTGCGCAGGATTTCCTGATAGTACGCGGCGGTGGTCTTCACCCCTTGCACGCGCATGTCGTCCAAGGCCCGCAGCCCGCGGTCCATGGCTTCTTCCCAGGTCAATGCCCAGACCACCAGCTTCAGGCACATGGAGTCGTAGAACGGTGGAATGGTGTAGCCGGTATAGATCGCCGTGTCGGTACGCACGCCAGGACCACCGGGGGCGTAGTAACGGGTGATCTTGCCGAAGCTGGGCAGGAAGTTGTTTTTCGGGTCTTCGGCGTTGATCCGGAACTGCAGCGCATAGCCGCGGTGCTGGATGTCTTCCTGCTTGACCGACAGCGGCAGGCCCGAGGCAATGCGGATCTGCTCACGGACGATATCGATACCGGTGATTTCCTCGGTGATGGTGTGCTCCACCTGCACCCGGGTGTTCATTTCCATGAAGTACACCTCGCCATCGGCGAGCAGGAACTCCACGGTACCAGCGTTCTCGTAGTTCACCGCCTTGGCGGCACGTACCGCGAGATCACCGATGTAGGCACGCTGCTCGGGGGTGAGCTGCGGGCTTGGAGCGATTTCGATGAGCTTCTGGTTACGGCGCTGGATCGAGCAGTCGCGCTCGAACAGGTGCACCACGTTGCCGAAGCTGTCACCGAGGATCTGCGCCTCGATGTGCTTGGGGTTGACGATGCACTTTTCCAGGAATACTTCAGCCGAGCCAAAGGCCTTGGTGGCCTCGGAGATGACGCGGGGGAAGTTCTGTTCCAGTTCTTCGCGGCTGTTGCAACGGCGGATACCACGCCCACCACCGCCAGAGGTAGCCTTGAGCATGACCGGGTAACCGATGCGGTCACCTTCGCTCAAGGCTTCATGAATGTCGGCAACGTTACCTTCGGTGCCCGGCGTCACCGGCACACCGGCAGCGATCATGGTACGGCGTGCTTCGGTCTTGTCGCCCATGCGGCGAATGACATCGGCGGCCGGGCCAATGAACTTGATCCCGCGTTCAGCGCAGATCTCTGCCAGCTCGGCGTTTTCCGACAGGAAACCGTAGCCCGGGTGCAAGGCATCACAGCCGGTTTCCACAGCCAGGTTGACCAGCTTGCGCGGGTTCAGGTAGCCGGCCAGCGGCTCGGCACCGATGCTGTGGGCTTCGTCGGCGCGCTTGACGTGCAACGCATGCCGGTCGGCGTCGGAATAGATCGCCACCGAGCGAATGCCCATCTCGGCGCAGGCGCGCACGATCCGAACTGCAATTTCACCTCGGTTGGCGATCAGGATTTTTTTTATCACTGGAGTCTTCCCAAAGCCGTAGGAACAGTCGAGCCGGTTCTACCGGTCGGCGCGTGACCAGGCGTAGCTGGCCAGTCGCACATTCACCCTAGCGCTGTAGGTTGATAAACAAAAATCAATATTTGTTAGAGGCTGTATAAGCAAAAGCTTATAGTGCGGTAACAAGGTTTTGCCAAAGGGCCGAAGAAAATGCGTAAGTCATTGATGCGTATGACGTTACGTCAACTGCAGATCTTCAACGAGGTGTGCGATTTGCGCTCGTACAGCCGCGCTGCGGAAGAGATGGCGCTGACACAACCCGCCGTTAGTCTGCAGATCCGCCAGCTGGAAGAGCTGATCGGTCAGCCACTGTTCGAGTACGTGGGCAAGAAGCTCTACCTGACCGAAGCTGCCGAAGCCCTGCAACGCGCCAGCCGCGATATCTTCGGCCGCCTGGAGAGCCTGGACATGCAATTGTCGGACATGCAGGGCTCACTCCAGGGGCAGCTGAAGCTGGCGATCGAGTCCAGTGCCAAGTATTTCGTGCCACACCTGTTCGCCGCCTTCAAGCAGCGCCACCCGGAGGTCAACCTGACCCTGACGGTGGTCAACCGGGCCCAGGCCATCCGCCGCCTTTCGGACAACCGCGACGACCTGATCATCATGTCCATGGTGCCACAGGACATGGGCCTGGAGTTTCTGCCGTTCCTCAACAACCCGATCATCGCGGTGGCCCCGCCCGAACACCCGTTGTGCAAGCTGGAACAGCTACGCCTGCAGGACCTTGAGCCTCATACCCTGCTGGTTCGGGAACAAGGTTCAGGTACGCGCAAAGCTTGCGAGGAGTACTTCAAGGACAAGCGCGTGCACTTTACCCAGACCCTGGAAGTTGCCTCGGCCGATGCCCAGCGTGAATGCGTGATCGCAGGCCTGGGTATTGCCCTGCTCACCCGCCACGCAGTCAACCTTGAACTGGCTACCGGTGTGTTGCAGGAGCTGCCGGTGGAGGAGCTGCCGCTGTACCGCAGCTGGTGCGTGGTGCAGTCCAAGGCCAAACGGCAGTCACCGGTCGCCTTGGCATTCCTGGCGTTCATCCGCGGCGAACGTGCGCTGATCAGCGGCCTGGTTGAGCGCTTTTCGGGGAAGTTGCCGCAGACGCCTGCCACACCGTGAGGTCCTGCAACTCGGGGTAGTCCACGAGGTCGCGCAGCAGTTGACGTTGGTCGCAATAGCTTTCGATCGCGCGACGGTATTCCATGCGGCGCTGATCCTTTTCCTGCTGCTTGCGAGCCTTGGCGCTGGGTTGGTAAGTACCGTCGTAGTCACGAGCCATTGCCTGTCTCCCAGATAGGATGCGAGGACTTCAGACTGGCCTTGGTGGTTTACGGTTTAGCGTTGAAACGGTGACAAAATGGTGAATTTGCCCAGCCTGTACCGGCCTCTCACGGGCTTGACCGCGAAGAGGCCGGTACAGGAAGTATTCAGTCGTCGGTAGCCTTGATCGACTTGGGCGACAGACGCAGGCTGCGCAAGCTGCGCTTCACGCTCTTCAGGTGGTTGACCAGGCTCGGCCCGCGCGCCATGGCCACGCCCATGGCCAACACGTCGATCACCACAAGGTGGGCGATACGCGAGGTCAGCGGCGTGTAGATTTCTGTGTCTTCATGCACGTCGATCGCCAGGTTGACCGTTGACAGCTCGGCCAGTGGCGTCTGGCTGGGGCACAGGGTGATCAGGTTGGCGCCGCTCTCGCGCACCAGATTGGCGGTAATCAGCAGGTCCTTGGAGCGGCCCGACTGGGAAATGCACACCGCCACATCACCTGGCTTGAGGGTCACCGCCGACATCGCCTGCATGTGCGGGTCGGAATAGGCTGCCGCGCTGAGCAGCAGGCGGAAGAACTTGTGCTGGGCATCGGCCGCCACCGCGCCGGAAGCGCCAAAGCCATAGAACTCCACACGCTGCGCCTGTGCCATTGCGGTTACTGCCCGCTGCAGCGCCTGGGGGTCGAGGTGCTCACGCACTTCCATCAAGGTATGCAAGGTGGTGTCGAAGATCTTCAGGCTGTAGTCGGCTACCGAGTCGTCTTCATGGATGGCGAACTGACCGAAACTGGCCCCGGCGGCCAGGCTTTGTGCCAGTTTCAGTTTCAGGTCCTGGAAACCCGAGCAACCGATGGCGCGGCAGAAGCGCACGATGGTCGGTTCACTGATCCCTACGCTGTGCGCCAGGTCGGCCATGGAGCTGTGCATGACCGCAGCCGGGTCGAGTAGCACATGGTCGGCTACCTTGAGTTCCGATTTGCGCAGCAGGTGGCGCGATTGGGCGATATGTTGCAACAGATTCACAGGCTGGACTCGGTTATGATCGGCTGGCCGGGTTGTAGCTTTCTTGTAGTTATACTACATGGACGCCAACCCGCCCAGTTAAACGAACGTGGAGAGTGGTGGTTTGACTATTCCTTGCGACATTCTGGTTTTCGGCGGCACTGGCGATCTGGCCCTGCACAAATTGCTTCCGGCGCTCTACCACCTGTTTCGCGAGGCCCGTCTGAACAATGCCGTGCGGATCATCGCGCTGGCGCGACGCAATTTGCCACGTAACGAATATCTCAAGCTCGTCGAGCGTCATTGCCGGGCACAGATTGCCCGCAACGACTTCGATGAAGATGTCTGGCGACGGTTTTCCGCGCGGGTCGACTATTTTCCCATGGACGCTTCGCAAAGCGCCGATTTCGGCCGCCTGGCGCGCTACCTGGGTGAGCCCGGCGGCTTGACGCGGATTTTCTACCTGGCCACTGCTCCCAACCTGTTCGTGCCCATCGCCAATCACCTGCGTAACGCAGGCCTGGTCGACACCGAAGCACGCATCGTGCTGGAAAAGCCCATCGGCCACTCGCTGCAATCAGCCACCGCCATCAACGAAGCAATTGGCGCGGTGCTGGAGGAAAACCAGGTATTTCGCATCGATCATTACCTGGGCAAGGAAACCGTGCAGAACCTGATGGCCTTGCGCTTTGCCAATGCACTGCTGGAACCCGTGTGGCGCAATAGCCAGGTCGACCACGTGCAGATCAGCGTTTGCGAGACCTTGGGGGTAGAGAACCGCGGTGCCTACTATGACCGCGCCGGAGCGATCCGCGACATGTTGCAGAACCATCTGCTGCAGTTGCTGTGTCTGGTGGCCATGGAGCCACCCGCGCAGTTCGAGGCTGAAGCGGTGCGTGACGAAAAGGTGAAGATCCTTCGCGCTCTCAAGCCCATCACCGGCCAGGACGTGCAAGACAAGACCGTACGCGGCCAATATGGCGCCGGGCGCATCGGCGGCCAGGAAGTACCGGCCTATTATTTCGAAAAGGATGTCGACAACGACAGCGATACCGAAACCTTTGTCGCTATCGAGGCGCACATCGACAATTGGCGTTGGGCAGGTGTGCCCTTCTACCTGCGCACCGGCAAACGCATGGCACGACGCTCGTCGCAGATCGTGATCCAGTTCAAGCCAGTGCCACACGAGCTGTTCATGGGTGGCCAGGTCAACCAGTTGCTGATCCAGTTGCAACCGGACGAACGCATCAGCCTGCGCATGATGACCAAGAGCCCCGGCAAGGGCATGCGCCTGGAACCTGTGGACCTGGATCTGAACCTGGCCCAGGTATTCAGCCAGACCCGCCGCTGGGAGGCCTACGAGCGCCTGCTGCTGGATGTGCTGGAGGGCGACTCGACACTGTTCATGCGCCGCGACGAAGTGGAAGCGGCCTGGGCGTGGATCGACCCGATCATCAAGGGTTGCGAAGAACACTTCCAGGCGCCGCGACCGTACCCGGCAGGCACTAACGGGCCGGAGCAGGCCAACAGCCTGCTTGCCAGGCAGGGCAGGCATTGGCATAGCTGAAGCCTTGCCCGGCTCCTGTGGAGAAAGGAAGGGATGACAGTGGCGCCGACGCTACTTTCAACCCACTACAGGAGCAGACAATGTCCAATATCGCCAACCTCGTCGCAATCAATGACACCGTCAACGGCGAGCAGGTCTTCAGCGTCCATGGCACCGTTATGGTCGCCTCCCCGGCTATCGAGCCGGTGCTGGTCGAACCCAGGATACGCCACCGGGGTGGCTGGGAGGTGCTGGAGCTTCAGCTGCTGGACAGCGGCGCGATTGCCCCGCAAGTGCTGACAGAAAAAACCGTGACGTTCGAACGCGCGGGTGGCACCCGCTGGAAAATGCTGGAAATCACTCACGCCGGTTCCCAGCAGCGCTGTGAAATACGCACCCTTGAGATGAACGACTGAACCCTGGTTGAGCGCGCCGCCCGAGTGGCGGCCTGGCGCCTGCCATCAGGTCGATGAACGGCCGCTGGCAAGGTGAATATTTATACAGTAGAGGTTTGCCCGTTCCCGTGCCGCGCCCTAGAATGGCCCGATGCACACAGACGACCTCTCCCTCCTGCTGAATTCCCTCAACGATGCCCAACGCCAGGCCGTAGCGGCCACGCTCGGGCGTCAACTGGTGCTTGCCGGCGCCGGTTCCGGTAAAACCCGCGTGCTGGTGCACCGCATCGCCTGGCTGATCCAGGTGGAGCAGGCATCGCCGCACTCGATCCTGTCGGTGACCTTCACCAACAAGGCTGCGGCGGAAATGCGCCAGCGGATCGAGCAACTGCTGGGGATCAACCCGGCAGGCATGTGGGTCGGCACCTTCCACGGCCTGGCCCACCGCCTGTTGCGGGCACATTGGCAGGAGGCGCGGCTGGTACAGAATTTCCAGATCCTCGACAGCGACGACCAGCAGCGCCTGATCAAGCGAGTGATGCGCGAGCTGGGTCTGGATGAACAGAAATGGCCGGCACGCCAGGCCCAGTGGTTTATCAACGGGCAGAAGGACGAGGGTCTTCGACCACAGCATATCCAGGCCGGCGGCGACCTGTTCCTGTCGACCATGCGCGACGTCTACAGCGCCTACGAACTGGCCTGCGAGCGCGCCGGGGTCATCGACTTCTCCGAGCTGCTGCTGCGCGCCCTGGACCTGTGGCGTGACCACCCTGGCCTGCTGGAACATTACCAGCGGCGCTTCCGCCACGTGCTGGTGGATGAGTTCCAGGACACCAACGCCGTGCAGTATGCCTGGCTGCGCCTGTTGGCGCGCGGTGGTGACAGCCTGATGGCAGTCGGCGATGACGACCAGTCGATCTACGGCTGGCGCGGGGCCAAGATCGAGAACATTCATCAATACACTGCCGACTTCCCTGACGCCGAAATGATCCGCCTGGAGCAGAACTACCGCTCCACCGGCGGCATCCTCAAGGCCGCCAACGCGCTGATTGCCAACAACAGCGGGCGCCTGGGCAAGGAACTGTGGACCGACATGGGCGAAGGCGAACCGCTGACCCTGTACGCGGCCTACAACGAGCACGACGAGGCGCGCTACGTGGTGGAAACCATCGAGAGCCTGGTCAAGCAGGGCAATGCGCGCAACGAAATTGCCATTCTGTACCGCTCCAACGCCCAGTCGCGGGTGCTGGAAGAAGCCTTGCTGCGCGAGCGTATCCCCTACCGCATCTACGGTGGCCAACGCTTCTTCGAGCGCGCCGAGATCAAGAACGCCATGGCCTACCTGCGCCTGATCGAAGGCCGTGGCAACGATGCCGCCCTTGAACGGGTGATCAATGTACCGCCACGCGGGATTGGCGAGAAAACCGTCGAAGCCATCCGCGAGCATGCCCGCCACGCCCAGCTGTCGATGTGGGAGGCCATGTGCCAACTGCTGGCAGCGAAGGCGCTGAAAGGCCGCGCGGCCAGTGCCCTGGGTGCGTTCATCGAGTTGATCGAGGGGTTGGCGGCCAAGGTTGTGGACATGCCGCTGCATACCATGACCCAGACCACCATCGAGCAGTCCGGGCTGATCATCTACCACCAGGAGGAAAAAGGTGAGAAGGGCCAGGCACGGGTAGAAAACCTTGAAGAACTGGTCAGCGCGGCGCGCAACTTCGAGTCCACCGAAGAAGACGCCGACCTCTCGCCATTGTCTGCATTCCTCGGCCACGCCTCGCTCGAGGCTGGCGATGCCCAGGCCGACGAGCACGAAGACAGCATCCAGCTGATGACCTTGCACAGCGCCAAGGGCCTGGAGTTCCCCTATGTATTCCTGGTGGGCATGGAAGAAGGCCTGTTCCCGCACAAGATGAGCCTGGAAGAGCCCGGCCGTCTGGAAGAGGAACGCCGCCTGGCCTACGTCGGCATCACCCGTGCCATGCGCCAGCTGGTCATGACCTATGCCGAAACGCGCCGGCTGTATGGCAGCGAAACCTACAACAAGGTGTCACGATTCGTACGTGAAATTCCGACGGGTCTGGTTCAGGAAGTGCGCCTGTCCAACAGTGTCAGCCGCCCGTTCGGCGGGGCCAAGGCTACTACCAACAGCAACCTGTTCGCCAATGCCAGCATCCCGCAGACAACATTCAACCTGGGCCAACGCGTGCAGCATGCGGTGTTTGGCGAAGGCGTGATCCTGAATTTCGAAGGCTCCGGCGCACAGGCACGGGTGCAGGTGAATTTCGCCGAAGGCAGCAAGTGGCTGATGCTGGGCTATGCCAAGCTCGAAGCCATCTGAAACCTGCGCCGGCCCTTGTAGGAGCGGCCAGCGCTGCCAGCTTGGTAATAGTCAGGCAAAAGCTAGAAACATTATGTCGCTGGTCATGTGCTCGGGAACCTGTGCACCATGACGCGCGTGCAATCCACAACAGGGGATATCCCATTTATGCAACGTTTTCTTAGCATCGCTCTGGCGCTCTGCGTCGGCCTGACGCTGAGCCTGGATGCCAACGCCAAGCGTTTCGGCGGCGGCAAGAGCTCGGGCTCCGCGCCTATCCACCAGACCCGTCAAGCCACGCCAACCACGCCAACTGCGCCTGCTGCCGCGCCGACCGCACCTGGCCGCGCCGCACCGGCCGCCAGCGGTGCTTCGCGCTGGCTGGGCCCACTGGCCGGCCTCGCCGCCGGTGGTCTGCTGGCCTCCATGTTCATGGGCGACGGTTTCGAAGGTTTCCAGATCCTGGACTTCCTGATCGTGGCGCTCATCGCCTTCCTGGTATTCCGCTTCATCGCCGCGCGCCGCCGTCAACAGCAGCCGCAAATGGCCATGCCAGGCCACGCACCAATGCAGCGTGAGGTCCACGCCCAACCTGCCCAGCCTTCGATCTTCGGTGGTTCGGCCGCACCTGCAGCCGCAGCTGCGCCGGTCATCAACGCTCCGGCGTGGTTCAACGAGCAAAGCTTCCTGGCCGCCGCCCGCAACCACTTCCAGGCGCTGCAGCAACACTGGGACGCCAACGAAATGGACAAGATCGCCGAGTTCGTTACCCCGCAAATGCTCGAATTCCTCAAGCGCGAGCGGGCTGACCTGGGTGACGGTTTCCAGTCCACCTACATCGAAAACCTCGATGTGCAACTGGACGGCGTCGACGACCGTGCCGACCGCACCGACGCTACCTTGACCTTCCGTGGCGTGTCGAAGACCTCGCGCTTCGACCAGGGCGAGGTGTTCAGCGAAAGCTGGCACATGGTCCGCGCCCAGGGCGAAAACCAGCCTTGGCTGGTGGCCGGTATCCGTCAAAACGGCTAACTGCTGCATGCTGTACCAAAACCCCGGGCTTCCCCGGGGTTTTTGCTTTTGCCAGACTGGGCTACTAGGGTATAACGCGCAGCGTTGTCATCTAGGTCAGAGGAAGTGAACCGTGGAAGAAGTGATCGAACAACTCCGTGAAGCCAATGAGCCAGTGCCGGTGCCACTTGAGCTTCCCGACGAGGACCTGCTGGTCGAAATCGAAGAAGAGCTGTTCATCAACATTCCGTTCGTGTTCAAGGAGTTTCTGCTGACCGTCAGCGATGTGGTGTACGGCTCGCTGGAGCCGGTGACCGTCACCGACCCGCAGTCGCATACCTACCTGCCGGATGTTGCCGCCAATGCCTGGGATGCCGGCGTGCCACGCGACCTTATCCCACTGTGCCAGGACGGCGATAATTACTACTGCGTCGAAGAAGACGGCACCGTGGTGCTGTGGGACGCAGAAGAGGAGATGGTCGGCGAGGACAGCTGGGAGTCGGTGTGGCACTGGGCGCGGGATGTCTGGCTGGAAAGCTGACCACCAGCGCTTCGGCAAATTAGTAGCCCAGTGCCATTAATGCAGTTAACATCGCCAGGCTTCCTGCGCCTGGCGACATCGCTACCGCTCCATCCCCTCGGACGACGGTGAAATCTGGCGCAGAAAGCGTTGCCGGTTCAATGCGAATTCTCGTGGCTATTCTCCAGCGTCTCCAGCAAGGCAATCTGCATCCGGGTGTGCACCCGGATAAACCATCGCCACAGCAACGCCACCACTGACGCCGCCACTACGGCAATTACCAGCAGCAGTTCGCTGGTCGGCAGAATGCTTGCCGACAGCGCTGACAACAGCAGGAAGATAACCAGCAGCGACAGCAGCGGAATCACCTCGGCAACCACACGGCGCACGCGCTGGGTATGCCGCCCGGCCATCTCTGGTTTTACACTCATCTCCGCCAGCACCATCGATAGCGCTTTGAGCTTGCGATAGGCAGCAATCAGGAACGGCAGCGACAGCAGCAAGGCTGCGCCCCAGATCAATGCCTTCTGCTGGCTGGCATCGCTGACCCACTCACTGAGCCAGTCACCGATATGCCCAGCGAAATAGCCACCACTGAAAAATATCGCGATCACCAGCGCCAGGTTGACCGCCACCTGCAACAGGATGCGCCGGATCATTGCCGCCAGCATGGCGCCTTCCCCCTGGGGCTGGATGCTGCGCAACCATTCGCCGTACAACGACAGCACCCGCGCCAGTCGGCTGGGCACGGCCTTGCCGAGCTTGTGCGACAGCGGGTCGGCCGCGCGGATCAGGTACGGTGTCAACAGCGTGGTAATTGCCGATACAGCCACAGCCACCGGGTAGAGGAAGTCGCTGGTCACCTGCAATGTCATGCCAAGTGCGGCGATGATGAAGGAAAATTCGCCAATCTGCGAAAGCCCCATGCCGACCCGCAGTGACGTGCGCCCGTCATTTCCGGCGATGAATGCGCCCATGCCACACGACAGCATCTTGCCCAGGACCACCGCCAGGGTAATCACCACGATCGGCCATGCGTAGTCCACGAGCACCTGGGGGTCGATCATCAGGCCGATGGCGACGAAGAAAATGGCGCTGAACAGGTCGCGCACCGGTTCGATCAAGCGCTCGATCTTCAGCAACTGGCGCGACTCCGCCATTATCGCGCCAATCAGGAAGGCGCCCAGCACCATGCTGTATTCGAGCTTCACCACCAGCAGACAGAAGCCGAAGCACAGGCCTAGCACGGTAATAAGCAACATCTCGTCGCTCTCGAACCTGGCCACATAGGCCAGCAGCCGCGGCACCAACAGGATGCCGATGACCAGCGCGACGATCATGAACAGCGACAGCTTGCCAACGGTGGAGAAAACCTCGCCCGAACTGACCGTACCGCTGACGGCGATACCGGACAGCAGGGCAATGATGCCGATGCCGAGAATATCCTCGACGATCAGTACACCGAAGATTAGCTGGGCGAAGCGCTCGTTCTTCATCTTCAGGTCGTTCAGTGCCTTGACGATGATGGTGGTCGAAGAAATCGCCAAAATGGCACCGAGGAACAACGAGTCCATGGTGGTCCAGCCAAACCAGCGGCCAATCTCGAAACCGATCCAGATCATCAGCACGATTTCCAGAAACGCCGCGATGAAGGCAGTGGCACCGACCTTGAACAGCTTGCGCAAACTGAATTCCAGCCCCAGGCAGAACATCAGGAAGATCACACCCAGTTCGGCAAGCGTCTTGATGGTGTCTTCATCGTGTATCAGGCCAAACGGCGGCGTGTGCGGGCCAATGATGAAGCCGGCGACGATATAGCCCAGCACGACGGGTTGCCTGAATCGATGAAAAAGAATGGTGACCATGCCAGCGACCAGCATGATCACAGCCAGGTCCTGGATGAAGCTGATGGCATGCATGGCGCGATCCTTCTTCTCGTCTGTTTTTCCCCATGTTGCATGGGCTTCGTCAGGTTAACATCGCACCCTGCCGCAAAAAGGCGATGCAATATGAAGAAACAGATCGGCAGGAAAGGCGCCGCCAGTGGCATGATCAGCGTGACGATGGAACGTCAGCCAACGTCCCGTATCAGGAAGGTCAATTCCAAGAGGGGAAACAGAAGTGTCTTCAGATGATCATCCCCAACGACCCCATTCGCCCGATTCAGCGCAACCTCACCGTGAGCACACTATGGAACCTGGAAACGCCCAGCTGAGCATGACCGTCCTGATGACCCCGGATATGGCCAACTTTTCTGGCAACGTACATGGCGGCACCCTGCTCAAGTACCTCGACGAAGTGGCCTACGCGTGCGCAAGCCGCTATGCCGGCAGCTATGTGGTTACCCTCTCGGTCGACCAGGTGATTTTCCGCGAGCCGGTACACGTGGGGGAACTGGTGACCTTCCTGGCGTCGGTCAACTACACCGGCAACACCTCGATGGAGGTGGGCATCAAGGTGGTCACCGAGAATATCCGCGAACGCTCGGTGCGCCATTCCAACAGCTGCTTCTTCACCATGGTCGCAGTCGACGACAACCGTCGCCCGGTACCGGTGCCACCCCGCCAGCCGCAGAGCAGCGAGGAAAAGCGTCGCTTCCTGCAGGGCCAGCAACGCCGGCAGATCCGCCAGGAACTGGAAAAGCGCTATCAGGACCTGAAAACCGACGCCATCTAAAGCGCCAGCGGCTGTGCCTCGAAGCGCACCCGTGGGTGCGCGATGCGGTCCTGGGCCCGCACCAGCTGCAATTCGTAGCTGGCGCAGGCCTGGGTTTCCAGCAGCACTTCGTGCACGGCGGCAGCGGTGTATTCGAACGCCTGTACCCAACTGTCACCGAGCAGCACGCGTGCCAGGAACAGGCCTGATGTCAGGTCCCCGACGCCCACCGGCTGCCGCGGGAACGCCAACAGCGGGCGGCGCAGGTGCCAACTGTGCTCGGCAGTCACCAGCAGCATTTCGAACTGATCCTCGGCACGCCCGGGGTAGGCCAGGTGCTTGACCAGCACCACCTGCGGCCCGCGCTGCAGCAGGCTGCGCGCCATGCGCAGACAGTCATCCAGTGACTGCGCACGGTGCCCGCAGAAACTGTCCAGTTCCAGCTGGTTGGGGCACAGTATGTCAGCTGTGGCGACCGCCTCGGCGAGCAGGAACTCGCTGACTTCCGCCGGCACGATACAGCCCTTTTCCGGGTGCCCCATGACCGGGTCGCACAAGTACAGAGCCTTTGGGTTCACCGCCTTGATCCGCGCGACACCAGCCAGAATCGCCCGGCCTTGCTCGGCACTGCCCAGATACCCTGACAGCACCGCATCGCAGTGGCCCAGCTCGCCAATGTTGGAAATGCCTTCCACCAACGCAGGAATTTGCGCCGGAGCAAGCACTTCACCTGCCCACTGGCCATACTGTGTGTGATTGGAAAATTGCACCGTATTGAGCGGCCAGACATTGACCCCGATACGCTGCATGGGAAACACCGCCGCGCTGTTTCCGGCGTGGCCGAATACCACGTGGGACTGGGTGGCGAGCAGGTGTGGGGTACGTTTCATGCGGAAGATTTCCAAAGCTGTTTCAAGGAATTGTGCGCAGCGCAGTATGGACTCGATTGCCACCTGTACGACAGGCCAGGGACGCAGTTAAGCTGGATCGACCTGTTTGGAGCAGATGTAAATGTTGACCCTGGAAAACCTCTTCGTCCTGATGCTGGTAGCTACGGCAGGCGCCTGGCTGTGGCACAACCACGGTTTGCGTGAAAAAGCCCTGGAGCGGGTCAAACAGCACTGCGCCAAGCTCGACCTCGAGTTGCTCGACGATGCCGTCGCGCTCAAGCGCATCACCCTTGTTCGGGATGCCAATGGCCGCAAACGCCTGGCGCGTGTCTATGCCTTCGAGTTCACGGTTACCGGCGAGCAACGTCATCCCGGTACCATAACCCAGTTCGGCGCCCACAGCGTGCAGATCGAACTGGCGCCCTACCCGTTCGAAATCAAGACCCCGCCACGCGCCGACAACGTCATCGAGATGCAGCAATGGCGTCAGGAGCACAACCGTTGGCGCAACTGATCAGCTAACGCGGCATTCGCTTAAACCGGCTTGCAACGCGGATTGCGACTGTGGCTGGTCGAAAATCAGCTCGATGCGGGTATCCCGGCGCCAATCGCTGGGCTGCCAGATGGGCATGTCGCCGTCGAGGGCATTGAATGATTGCCAGCCTTCCACACTGTGGATAACGCCTTTCGCACGCCGCCATGGCCAAGCTCGCAGGAACGCCAGCAGGCGTTGTGGATAAAACTGTTGGTCGGGATGCCAGCGCCAGCCGATGCTCCAGCCTCCCTCGCCCTGCTGGGCGAGGCAGATCGGTTGGTTCGGAGCTGCCCAAAGAGCCGGGGGAACAGCAACAGTGTCGAGCATGCGATTATCCACAAGCGCAGAGGCGGCCTTGGCGCCGGCTACCATCGGAAGGTCGGACACTGGCAACTTTCCATCGATGGTCCAGAACACGTTCTTTTCAGAAAACCTGTTGGTGATAGATGCCTTGTTACCCTCATCCACCGACTCGGCCTTGTTGAAAACAACATGCTTCGAAGCATCGAGCGCCTGCTGTTGAGCACCCGGCAGCCGCTCGTTGCGAGCCATCGCCTGTGCATCCACGACCATCAACAACGGCTGTACTGCGAGCACCCCAGCCCATGGAGCCTGTTGCAACTGAACAAGCAGCTGCAGTGGATGACCCAGCCCGGATGGCTCTATGAACAGCCGGTCAGGCCGGGACTTGCGCAGCAGCCGGCCCAAGCCGACCTGAAACGGCATGCCATTGACGCAGCACAGACAGCCACCTGCGACCTCGCCAATGGCGACCCCGTCCTCGTCACGGTTGAGCAAGGCCGCATCAAGACCAACCAGGCCGAACTCGTTGATCAGCACTGCCCAGCGCTCATGAGCCGGGCGCTGGGCCAACAGATGGCGGATCAGGGTGGTCTTGCCCGCACCGAGCGGGCCGGCAATCACATGGGTAGGAATATTCTGCAGCATGGGGGACTTCAGGCGATGGTGATGCCTCACTATGCGCCGTCAGGCCAGCCAGTCAAGGCTGAGCAGCAGCCGCCCCTGCTGCCCCGGCGGCGAACGATGCATCAAGCCAGCGCCTTCGTTGCCCTGCCACTTCTCGCCCTTGAGCAGCGCTACGTCGCCTGCTTGCAGATGCTGGATGTTATCCACAGGAGGCTGGGCTGTGCGTAAATCCACGCCCTTACTCGCCTGCAGGGGCAACCATTCGGTACCCGGCCCAGCGTAAGTGGTAAGCAAGCGCAGCGGCACGTTATCCACATGGAAGCGTGGGCACATGGGCTCTGCCAGTATCCGTAAACGCAATCCGACCCGCCGTGCGCCAACCAGGCAGGTATAGGCCGCGACCAGCCAGGTCACATCGGCAACGAATGCTTCATAGCCGTGCAGATCCGCTGTTTCCCGCAACAGCTCGGTCAATACCGGCCTGTGCCGCTCGTCGACGTCTATTACGCGTTGGTCTGCCAGAGGCCGGCCAAGGCTGACGGCCAGAGCGGCAAAGTCCTCCAGTTGCGCAGGCAAGCGTCGACGCCATACAGCCAGGTTGACACCATCATGCAGCACGTCGGTCAGCACCTGTGGTGTGTCACCAAATGCCTGAAAGATATCCACAGATTTGCGTACGGCGATCACGCTGCGACCTCCTCCTGCCAGGGTCCGAACGGATCAGGCAGGCGCAACCAGCCCATGGGACCCAGTGCCATCTCCTCGTCGGTCAACAGGCATGCATCGAGTGCTGTGGATAATTCCGCGAAATCGATATTCTGCCCGATGAACACCAGCTCCTGGCGGCAGTCACCGCTGTCGGCAGTCCAGTGTTCAAGGATAGCAGCGGTGTTATCCGCATCCTGCGGCCAATGCTCGCGCGGAACGAAGCGCCACCAGCGGCCGGCCAGGCCATGTCGCATCATGCCACCCGCCTGCGACCAGCTCCCGGCCTCCTGGAACTTGCTGGCCAACCAGAAAAAGCCTTTTGAACGTAGCAGCCGGCCATTACTCCAGGGCGTGTGGATAAAATCGAAAAAGCGCTGTGGATGAAGCGGCCGCCGAGCCTGCCAGGTGGTGGCCGCGATACCGTACTCTTCAGTTTCAGGGACATGTTCACCGCGTAGTTCCTGCAACCAGCCAGGAGCCTGGGCGGCCTGGTCGAAGTCGAACAGGCCGGTATCGAGGATACGCGCCAGCGGGACCTCGCCCATGACCATCGGTATGATCTGCGCACGCGCGTTAAGGCTACGCAGGATGGCCATGAGCTCTTCGCGCTGGTGCTGGCTGATCAGGTCGATCTTGCTCAGCAACAACACATCGGCGAACTCGACCTGCTCGATCAGCAGATCGCTGATCGAACGCTCGTCTTCATCACCCAGGGTTTCGCCGCGGCTGGCCAGGCTGTCGGCTGCCTGGTAATCACGCATGAAGTTCAGCCCATCGACCACAGTGACCATGGTGTCCAGCCGCGCCATGTCGGAAAGGCTGCGGCCCTGTTCGTCGCGAAAGGTAAAGGTCTCGGCCACTGGCAGCGGCTCGGAGATCCCAGTGGATTCGATCAGCAAGTAGTCGAACCGACCTTCTTCAGCCAGCCGTGCCACTTCCTCGAGCAAGTCTTCACGCAACGTACAGCAGATACAGCCATTGCTCATCTCCACCAGCTTTTCTTCAGCACGGTTGAGGCTGACATTGCGCTGTACCTCGCTGGCGTCGATGTTGATTTCGCTCATGTCATTGACAATGACCGCGACCCGCAGGTTATCGCGGTTGCGCAGCACATGGTTGAGCAATGTGCTCTTGCCGGCGCCAAGGAAGCCGGACAGCACGGTAACAGGGAGACGATTGAACATGGCAAAACCTCTTCAGGCGAAGCGCATTCAAAACGATGCATTGCACAATGTTATAAAGTAACAATACAATTTCGCCAAGCCGTTCTCGACGAACATGTGCTGATAAAGGATGGAAATGAATCCGCTACGCGCCTCGATGCTGCTATTGCTCGCGCTGCCCACCTCGCTGCTCGCCATGCCACAGGGCGGCTCGTTGGTGCTCTGTACCCGCAGCGCGACACTGCTCGCCTGTCAGGATGGCAAGGGCAGTTTCTATAGCGTCCGCAGCGAAAACAGCGTCTTTTACCTTCGGGGTTACGACTTCAACAGCCGCCGTCTCTGGGCACAGACCAACAGCCGCTACGGCACATTGACCTTTTTTACCGGCCTGGCCAGTGATGGTGAAGCCTGGGTGGGTTACAGCCGACGCATCGGCTGGACCACCGTTAACCGCGTTTCCAGTTCCAGTGGGCAACGCTTCAACCTGCATTGCAGCTTGATTGCCGGCTGCCGTTGAAACTCTATTATTTGGAATGCCAGATGACTCAGCTCAAGCTCCCCGACATTGCGACCCAGACCCAGGACTATGCCTTGCCATTGGACTGGGTGGGGATGTGCGGGATCGCCTTGCCGGTCCACTTCGACGCACGCCAAACGGCGGCTACCGTTGATGCTGGCGTAAGCCTGGTGGACGGCAGCTCACGTGGTATCCATATGTCACGGCTATACCTTGCCCTGCAAGCCTTGGAACACCAGCCGCTTACAACGCTCACCATTCGCCAGCTACTGTCTGATTTCCTCGACAGCCATGAAGGACTGTCTGCAGCGGCCTATCTGCGTCTGCGCTTCGAGCATCTGCTGAAAAGGCGTGCTCTGGTCAGCCCTGTGCACGGCTGGAAAACCTATCCTGTATCGATCGATGCAAGGATCGAAAAAGGAATGTTCCACGTGGAACTATCTGTTTCCATTCCCTACTCTTCGACCTGCCCATGCTCGGCTGCGCTTTCACGGCAGCTGATCCAGCATCAGTTCCAGGCGGACTTCCCCGCCGCGCAGGTCGACAAGGCTGCGGTGTTACGGTGGCTTGGCAGCGCCGAGGGCATCGTCGCGACACCCCACAGCCAACGCAGTAGCGCGCACATTCAGGTGAGGTTACGCAGCAGTCAGCAGCATCTGCCAATCACCGAACTGATCGATCGCATGGAAGCGAGCCTGGCGACAGCGGTACAGACCGCGGTCAAGCGTGCCGATGAACAAGCGTTCGCCTTGGCCAATGGCCAGAACCTTATGTTCTGTGAAGACGCTGCTCGGCGTTTGCATAAGGCGTTGCGACAAGTTGAATGGAGCACAGCCTTCAAACTGCGAGTGGAACATGCAGAAAGCCTGCATGCCCACGATGCTGTCGCTTCCAGCCAGTGGCAGTGGGATATCAGCTACGCGGCTTGACCGAACCGCAGTCATTCCCCAACCACACGGCACGGGTATTCATACTGCCTTGCTGTTGCACACCCGAAGCGTTGAACGTGCCGTTCACTTGTGTAGTGAACTCGCGGTCGCTTAGGAACGTCGCCTGACCAGTGCCCTGTGCACGCGGGCAGCTGAACTGGAACTTCCACACATTGCCGGTGCGGTCGGTAATCTTCTGGGTACAACCGGACTTAGGGTCCTGCAACGGAATGTCATTGGTGGCTACTTGCTCCGGGGTCAGGCAAGAACGCACCCCCTTACCGCCGACAGTGACACCTTGCTTAGCCAGCACGCCTTCCATCATCGCGCGCTGTTCCGGCGGCAGGTTCTTCAACTGGCCGAGCATGAATTCCATATCAGGTAACGGCTTGCCATCGACCTGCATGTTGCTGGTGGTCAGCTCCCACAAACCTGGCTGCAGCATTTGCGCATGCACCAGCGGGCTGCTCATAGCTAGGGCCAAAGCCAACAGTGGCAGACGAATCTTCATGGACGAACGCTCCTGGGGAAAGCCGGCCAACCGGGCCGGGCTGAGCCTTAGACGCCAAATCCACCTGCAGGTTGCAAGGCAGAGCGGGAACGTGTTCTGTTACTCAATGTATACTCGGCAAGCAGGATGCATATGGATTACCACAGCCCCTACTTCTTCGGTTATCTACTCGGCCTGATTCACCTGCTGGGTATCGTCGCAGCACTTCATGCACTATTCACCGTGCGCACTGCCCAAGGTGCAATTGCCTGGGCCATGCCATTGTTCTTCATTCCCTACCTCACCTTGATTCCCTACCTGGTTTTCGGTGCACGCTCGTTCTATGCCTACATCAAGGCCAGGCGCCAAGCCAACCAGGAAATGCACGTTGCCATGGCCAACCTGAACTGGCGGCCCTGGGTAGAAGAGGCTCTCACCGCCCGCGAGTCGGAAAGCTACGCAGCCTTGCGTGCCATGCCCAAGCTTGGCCGCATGCCTTGCCTGGCGAACAACCAGGTGAAGCTGCTGATCGACGGGAAAGCAACGTTCGATGCCATCTTCACTGCCATCGAAAATGCCCGCGATGTGGTGCTGGTCCAGTTCTTCATCATCCATGACGACAGCCTCGGTAAGGCGCTGCAGCAACTGCTGCTGCGCAAGGCTGCCGAAGGCGTGCAGATATTCGTCCTGTACGACCGGGTCGGCAGCCACGCCCTGCCGGCAAGCTACAGTCAGGTCTTGCGTGAAGGTGGTGTGCAGATCCATGCCTTTGCCACTCGCCGAGGCTGGTTCAACCGCTTCCAGGTAAACTTTCGCAACCACCGCAAGATCGTGGTGGTGGATGGCCTGCTTGGTTTCGTCGGTGGCCATAACGTGGGCGATGAATACCTGGGCGCACGCCCGCAGCTCTCGCCCTGGCGCGATACCCATGTCCAGATCACCGGGCCGGTGTTGGCGTGCCTGCAAGAGTCATTCGCCGAGGATTGGTATTGGGCCACGCGCCAGTTGCCTCCACTGATCCTGCCGGACGCCTACCCGGACGACGGCGTGCTCTGTCAGGCCTTGGCAAGTGGTCCGGCAGACCCACAGGAAACCTGCTCGTTGTTCTTCATCGAAGCGATTCATTCAGCCACCCGGCGAGTGTGGATCACCAGCCCGTACTTCATCCCCGACGAAGCGGTATTCGCCGCGTTGCGCCTGGCGGTACTGCGCGGGGTCGATGTACGCGTGTTGATACCGTCACGCCCCGATCACCGCATCGTCTATGCCGCGTCCAGCCTGTTTGCCTTCGAAGCGGTGCGTGCCGGGGTGCGCATGTTCCGCTACCAACCCGGCTTCCTGCACCAGAAGGTGGTGCTGGTGGATGACGAGATCAGCGCGATCGGCAGCGCCAACCTCGACAACCGCTCGTTCCGCCTGAACTTCGAAATAACTCTGTTGACGGTAGACCGCAGCTTCGCCGACCAGGTCGAGACCATGTTGATCAATGACTTTGAACAGGCCCGGGAAATAACCGCGGAGGACAGCCGTGACACCCATCGGCTACAGCAACTGGGGATGCGGATAGCCCGGCTGATTTCGCCGATCCTGTAAGGAGTGGACGCAATTTCTGCTGCGCGTCACGAGCCTTGCGGGAACGGGTATACGCGTAAATACGCCGGTACAATCACTGGCGCTTTCACGAGTAAACCCGCCCCACGGTGAAGCAGGCAAAGTCAGCGATAAAGGTCTTCACGCGTCCAGGGCAGGTCGTGATGCCCATCGGCGTATGGCTTCACTGCCAGAATCTGGTGCAGGTTGATCCAGCCCTTTTCGAAGGCGTAGGCACACCCGGCCAGGTACAGGCGCCAGATGCGCAAAGTCTTCTCAGGCACCAGGTCCGCGGCCTTGTGCAGCTGGTTTTCCAGGTTCTCGCTCCAGTGGTGCAGGGTCTTGGCGTAGTGCAGACGCAAGCTTTCCACGTCCACCACTTCCAATCCCGCTTCACAAATGCTGGCACTGATCATCGACAGGTGCGGCAGTTCGCCATGAGGGAACACGTAGCGGTCGATGAAGTCGCCAGCACCACGCCCGACCGGGCGGCCATCGACGTGCTTGGCGGTGATGCCGTGGTTCATCACCAGGCCGCCTTCCTTCACGGCACCGAACAGCTTATTGCAATACAGCGCCAGGTTGGCGTGGCCCACATGCTCGAACATGCCAACGCTGACCACCTTGTCGAAGCGGCCGTCCTGCGGCAGGTCACGGTAGTCAAGGATCTTCAGTTCCACCTTGCCGTCGAGGTCTTCTGCCTTGACACGCTCCTGGCCGAGCTTCAGCTGCTCCTTGCTCAAGGTGATGCCGAACACCTTGGCGCCATACTCACGGGCAGCGAAACGCGCCAGCCCACCCCAGCCACAGCCAACGTCGAGCAGATAGTCGCCGGCGTCCAGGCGCAACTTGCGACACAAGTGATCGAACTTGTCCTGCTGCGCCTGATCGAGCGTGTTGTCCGGCTCGCGGAAATAGGCGCACGAGTAGGCCATGTCCTGATCCAGCCACAACTGGTAGAACGCGTTGGAAACGTCATAGTGGTAGGAAATGGCTTCGGCGTCAGTGCTCTTGTCGTGGGCTTGCCGTTGCGGTGGCGCCTGATCCTCCTCGGTCAGCAGCGCTTCGCTCAGCTCATCGCACACGCGTATGGCTTCACCGATATCCCCTTCCAGCTCCAGCTTGCCCTCGACGAATGCCGTGCCCAGCTGGTCCATGCTTGGGTGGCTCAACTGGCTGATCAGCTGTGGCTCCTTGACCAGGATTGTGACCTGCGGGCTGGGCCCCAGATCGAACTGGTTACCGTCCCACAGTTTCAGCCGCAGCGGCAGATGCAGGCTCTGCAGTGCCGGTGGAAGTTGCGCAAGCATGAACGACCCTCCTGTCCGTATTTGGCCACGACGCCTTAAATTTCGAACGTCGCCGGAACAGAGTAGTTCATTCGTGGGATGTTTCCTTTATACGAGACCATGGTCTAGAACCAGCTGATCTTACCTAGCCTGCAGATTGTATACAATTCGCACGTC
Organism: Pseudomonas sp. UBA4617; assembly: GCF_002386445.1. Taxonomy (GTDB): domain Bacteria; phylum Pseudomonadota; class Gammaproteobacteria; order Pseudomonadales; family Pseudomonadaceae; genus Aquipseudomonas. Next base: position 39,743 of record NZ_DGIR01000046.1, on the reverse strand, counting down.
TCAGCTTACCCTTGTGCCCCTAGCCCACTTCTTCATCCTGGAGTTGAACCTATGAAATCCTATGACGTGGTGATCATTGGCGGCGGCCCTGGCGGCTACAACGCAGCCATCCGTGCCGGCCAACTAGGCCTGAGCGTTGCCTGCGTGGAAGGCCGCTCGACCCTCGGCGGCACCTGCCTGAACGTCGGTTGCATGCCTTCCAAGGCATTGCTGCATGCGTCCGAGCTCTACGAAGCCGCCAGCGGTGGCGAATTTGCTCACCTCGGTATCGAGGTAAAACCTAACCTCAACCTCGGCCAGATGATGAAGCAGAAGGACGAGAGCGTGACCGGCCTGACCAAGGGCATCGAGTACCTGTTTCGCAAGAACAAGGTTGACTGGATCAAGGGCTGGGGTCGCCTGGATGGCATTGGCAAGGTCGTGGTCAAGGCCGAGGACGGCAGCGAAACTGCATTACAGGCCAAGGACATCGTGATTGCCACTGGCTCCGAGCCGACACCGTTGCCAGGCGTGACCATTGACAACCAGCGCATCATCGACTCGACCGGCGCACTGTCGCTGCCACAGGTACCCAAGCACCTGATAGTCATCGGTGCCGGCGTCATCGGCCTAGAGCTGGGTTCGGTATGGCGACGCTTGGGCAGCCAGGTAACGGTCATCGAATACCTCGACCGCATCTGCCCGGGCACCGACGAAGAAACCGCCAAGACCCTGCAGAAGGCACTGGCCAAGCAAGGCATGGTGTTCAAGTTGGGCAGCAAGGTGACCCAGGCCAACGCCAGCGCAGAAGGCGTCAGCCTGACCCTGGAGCCCGCCGCTGGCGGCAACGCAGAAACGCTGCAGGCCGACTACGTACTGGTTGCCATCGGCCGCCGTCCCTATACCCAAGGGCTGAACCTGGAAAGCGTGGGCCTGGCAACCGACCAGCGCGGCATGCTCGGCAACGACAACCACCGCACGTCCGTGCCGGGCATCTGGGTCATTGGCGACGTCACTTCTGGCCCGATGCTGGCGCACAAGGCCGAAGACGAAGCGGTGGCCTGCATCGAACGCATCGCCGGCAAGCCCCATGAGGTCAACTACAACCTTATCCCGGGTGTGATCTACACGCGCCCGGAGCTGGCCAGCGTGGGCAAGACCGAAGAGCAACTCAAGGCCGAAGGCCGTGCCTACAAGGTCGGCAAGTTCCCCTTCACTGCAAACAGCCGTGCCAAGATCAACCATGAGACCGAAGGTTTCGCCAAGGTCATCGCTGATGCCCAGACCGATGAAGTGCTGGGGGTTCACCTGGTCGGCCCAAGTGTCAGCGAGATGATTGGTGAGTTCTGCGTGGCCATGGAATTCTCGGCCTCGGCAGAGGACATCGCCCTCACCTGCCACCCCCACCCGACCCGCTCCGAGGCCTTGCGCCAGGCAGCGATGAATGTGGATGGCATGGCGATGCAGATCTGAGGCTGGGCTGCGAGGGGCTGCATTGCGGCCCTTTCACGACCCGAGGCTGCTATGGCCCTGCATTGGCCTGAGCGGCGTTGTGCTTGGAATGTTGTTGGGCGGTGTTCCGTCAGCAGGAGTGCATTGCCAGTGCCTTCCAGTTGCATCGCCAGAAGACACCGGGGTGTTTGGGGCTAAATCGAGGAGCAGACCTAAGAATCCTTGATTCAAGGACCGAGAGGACTCTGTTTCTGCTACCGCAGTCCAGCCCGAAAGCTGGACTTGGGCTAGCCGGTGCAACCACAGCATTGATCGCCCCCGGCTTGCGCCTTACTCGACCGTAACCGACTTCGCCAGATTCCGCGGCTGGTCCACGTCAGTGCCCTTGAGCACTGCAACGTAGTACGACAACAACTGCAGCGGAATGGTGTAGAGAATCGGTGCCAAGGCGTCCGCAATGTGCGGCACCTTGATCACGTGGGTACCTTCGCCGTTGGTCATGCCAGCCTGTTCGTCGGCGAACACCACCAGCTCACCACCACGCGCACGCACTTCCTGCAGGTTGGATTTGAGCTTTTCCAGCAGTTCATTGTTCGGCGCCACGGTGACCACGGGCATGTCATTGTCCACCAGGGCCAGCGGGCCGTGCTTCAGTTCGCCAGCCGGGTAAGCTTCAGCATGGATGTAGGAGATTTCCTTGAGCTTGAGCGCACCTTCCATTGCTACCGGGTATTGCGCACCGCGGCCGAGGAACAAGGTGTGGTGCTTGTCGGCGAACAGTTCGGCGATTTTCTCGACGGTTGCATCCATGGCCAAGGCTTCACCCAGGCGTGCCGGCAGGCGACGCAGCTCCTCTACCAGCCCGGCTTCGACCCCGGCTTCCAGGGTACCTCGCACTTGGCCCAGGGCCAAGGTCAGCAGCATCAGCGATACCAGCTGGGTGGTGAAGGCTTTGGTCGAGGCCACGCCGATTTCCGGGCCAGCCAGGGTAAGCAGGGTCAGGTCCGACTCACGCACCAGCGAGCTGATGCCCACGTTGCAGATTGCCAGGCTGCCGAGGAAGCCCAGCTCCTTGGCGTTACGCAGCGCGGCCAGGGTATCGGCGGTTTCCCCAGACTGCGAAATGGAGACGAACAGCGTGTCTGGCTGCACCACTACCTTGCGGTAGCGGAACTCGCTGGCCACTTCAACCTGGCACGGGATGCCGGCCAGGCTTTCCAGCCAGTAACGGGCGACCATGCCAGCATGATAGCTGGTGCCGCAGGCAACGATCTGCACGTTGCGCACCTTGGCGAACAGTTCAGCAGCCTGCGGGCCGAAGGCCTGGACCATCACGCTGTCCTTGCCCAGGCGGCCTTCCAGGGTACGCTGCACCACGCTTGGCTGCTCGTGAATTTCCTTGAGCATGAAGTGACGGTAGGTTCCCTTGTCGGCGGCTTCGGCACCTTCGTGGTACTGCACGGTTTCGCGCTGGACCTTGTGGCCGTCCTGGTCCCAGATGGAAACCTGATCACGGCGAATTTCGGCGATGTCGCCCTCTTCCAGGTACATGAAGCGGTCGGTGACCTGGCGCAGGGCCAGCTGGTCGGAGGCAAGGAAGTTCTCACCCAGGCCCAGGCCGATGACCAGCGGGCTGCCGCTGCGGGCCGCTACCAGGCGGTCAGGCTGGCTGGCACTGATCAGCGCCAGGCCGTAGGCACCATGCAGGCGCTTCACAGCGGCCTTCAGCGCATCGGTCAGGTCCGGGGTGGTCTTCAGGGTATGGTGGATCAAGTGGACGATGACTTCGGTATCGGTCTGCGAAGTGAAGACATAGCCAAGGCCCTTCAGCTCTTCGCGCAGTTCTTCATGGTTCTCGATGATGCCGTTGTGCACCACGGCCACTTCATTGTTCGAGAAGTGCGGGTGGGCATTGCCCTCGGTGGGCGCACCGTGGGTGGCCCAGCGGGTGTGGGCGATGCCCAGCTGGCCAGACAGCGGTTCGGCAGCAACCGCGGCCTCCAGTTCGCTGACCTTGCCGATACGGCGGCGGCGCTGCAATTCACCACTCGAAGTGAGCACGGCCAGGCCGGCGCTGTCGTACCCGCGGTACTCAAGACGCTTGAGGCCTTCGATCAGGATGGCTGTGATGTTGCGCTCGGCTACGGCACCAACGATTCCACACATGGTTTATTGCTCCTGGCTGATCGCGGCGCAGATCAGGTTGATGCCGCGGGCTTGAATTTGTTCGCGTGCCGCTGCGGGCAGGCGCTCGTCAGTAATAAGGGTGTGTACGCTGCCCCAGGGCAGCTCGAGGTTGGGGATCTTGCGCCCCACTTTGTCCGACTCGACCATCACGATCACTTCACGGGCAACTTCGGCCATGACCCGGCTCAGCCCGAGCAACTCGTTGAACGTGGTGGTGCCACGGCCGAGATCGATGCCGTCGGCACCGATGAACAGCTGGTCGAAATCGTAGGAACGCAATACCTGCTCGGCCACCTGGCCCTGGAACGATTCGGAATGAGGGTCCCAGGTTCCGCCCGTCATCAACAGCACCGGTTCGTGTTCGAGGTCGCAGATGGCACGTGCAACGTTCAGCGAATTGGTCATCACCACCAGGCCAGGCTGGCGCCCCAGTTCGGGAATCATGGCTGCGGTGGTGCTGCCGCTGTCGATGATGATCCGCGCATGTTCGCGAATGCGCCCGACGGCGGCACGTGCTATCGCCCTTTTATAGGAAGACACAGGCTGGGCGGGTTCACCGAGCAGCTCTTGCGGCACCGGAACTGCGCCACCGTAGCGGCGTAGCAGCAGACCATTGGTCTCGAGGGCGGCGAGGTCCTTGCGAATGGTAACTTCCGAGGTGGCGAAACGCTTGGCCAACGCGTCAACACTCACCTCGCCCTGCTCGCAGAGCAACGCCAGAATGTTGTGCCTGCGCTGTGGAGTGTTTCGTTTCGACATGAGCGCTTAAGTTTCGGTTCGAAAGATAATGAAGGCAATCAAAACCTAAGACGGACGATTCGTCAAGCTGTGGATAAAGCTCAGGGACAAATGGGCACCCAGTTGGAACGACATTCTTCAGAAAGGGTGCACTGCTAATAAAAAAACCGACTTATTCACATAAGTCGGCTTTCGATCAAAACAGCTGTGTATAACTCAACTTTTCTTGATCTTCTCTGGTCGCTTCCAGCCCGCGATGTTGCGCTGGCGCGCCCGGGCCACCGCCAGGTCGCCAGCTTCAACGGTCTGGGTGATGGTCGAACCGGCTGCAGTGGTAGCACCCGTCTGGATATCCACTGGCGCGACCAGCGAGTTGTTCGAGCCGATGAAGACGTCTTCGCCCATCACGGTCTTGAACTTGTTGGCCCCATCGTAGTTGCAGGTGATAGTGCCGGCACCAATGTTGGTACGCGCGCCGATTTCGGCATCACCCAGATAGGTCAGGTGCCCGGCCTTGGCTCCTTCGCCCAAATGGGCGTTTTTCAGTTCGACGAAGTTACCCACATGGGCCTTGGCGTCCAGCACGCTGCCCGGGCGCAGGCGGGCGAACGGGCCGGCGTCGCTGCCCTCGCCCATCACGGCGCCTTCAAGGTGGCTGTTGGCCTTGACCACTGCGCCTTTGCGCAGGGTCGTATTCTTGATCACGCAGTTCGGGCCGATCTGTACGTCATCCTCGATGACGACCTTGCCTTCGAGAATCACGTTGATGTCGATCAGCACGTCGCGGCCGACGGTCACTTCACCGCGGACATCGAAGCGTGCCGGGTCGCGCAGGGTCACCCCTTGGGCCATCAAGCGACGGCCTTCGCGCAACTGGTAGTGACGTTCCAGCTCGGACAGCTGGCGGCGGTCATTGGCGCCTTGCACTTCCATCGGGTCGTGCGGCTGTTCGGTAGCCACCACCAGGCCATCGGCCACTGCCATGGCAATGACATCGGTCAGGTAGTACTCGCCCTGGGCATTGTTGTTCGACAGACGCCCCATCCAGTCCGCCAGCCGGGCGGCCGGCAGGGCCAGAATGCCAGTGTTGCCTTCCTTGATCGCTTTCTGCGCATCGTTGGCGTCCTTGTGCTCAACGATAGCGGTCACCTTGCCGTGCTCGTCCCGCACAATACGGCCATAACCGGTCGGATCTTCCAGAGTGACCGTGAGCAGGCCCAGTTGCTGGGGATTGGCCTTGGCCAGCAGCCGCTGCAGCGTTTCCACCTCGATCAGAGGCACGTCGCCATATAGCACCAGCACGGTGTCGGCAGTCAGGGCCGGCAATGCCTGGGCAACCGCATGACCGGTGCCCAGCTGCTTGTCCTGCATGACGAAATCAAGATCGTCAGCGGCCAGGCGCTCGCGTACCAGCTCGGCTCCATGGCCAATGACCACGTGGATACCTTGCGGCTGAAGCTGACGCGCAGTGTGGATAACATGGCCGAGCATGGAATTGCCGGCTACCGGGTGCAGCACCTTGGGCAGCGCCGAGCGCATGCGGGTGCCTTGGCCGGCAGCGAGAATAACGATATCGAGTGACATTACTGGCTACCAATCCTGGGCGGTCAGTGGAATGACCGGTTTTATGGTTTACAAAAAAGAAAAAGGGTAGCCGATGGCTACCCTTGTTCTCAATCTACATGAAGCCTGCGGAATTAACCGCCGAACTTCTTGCGGATCTGCTGGACGGTACGCAGCTGAGCTGCGGCCTCGGCCAGACGTGCGGATGCGGCACTGTAGTCGAAATCCGCGCCTTTCTCATGCAGGGCCTTCTCAGCTGCCTTGACGGCATCCTGAGCGGAGGCTTCGTCCAGGTCGGCTGCACGTTGCACGGTATCGGCGAGTACCTTGACCATGTTCGGCTGCACTTCCAGGAAGCCACCGGAGATGTAGAACACCTCGCGCTCGCCGCCCTGCTTGGTCAGCGTGATCGGACCTGGCTTCAGATTGGTGATCAGCGGCGCATGGCCTGGAGCGATACCCAGATCGCCCAGGTTGCCGTGCGCAACCACCATCTCGACCAGACCAGAGAAGATTTCTCCTTCCGCGCTGACGATATCGCAATGGACTGTCATAGCCATCTGCTTGCCTCAACCTGATTAGCGCCCCTTTCGGGGCGCCGGGATTACAGTTTCTTGGCTTTCTCGATCGCTTCGTCGATGCTGCCGACCATGTAGAACGCTTGTTCTGGCAGGTGGTCGTAGTCACCTTTGAGGATGCCGCTGAAGCCAGCGATGGTGTCTTTCAGGGAAACGTACTTGCCTGGCGAACCGGTGAAGACTTCGGCCACGAAGAACGGCTGCGACAGGAAGCGCTGGATCTTACGAGCGCGGGCTACCAATTGCTTGTCGGCTTCGGACAGTTCGTCCATACCCAGGATCGCAATGATGTCCTTCAGCTCTTTGTAGCGCTGCAGAACATACTGAACCTGGCGGGCAGTTTCGTAGTGCTCGTTGCCGATCACGTTCGGGTCCAGCTGGCGCGAAGTCGAGTCCAGTGGGTCGACCGCCGGGTAGATACCCAGGGAAGCGATGTCACGGGACAGAACGACGGTGGCGTCCAGGTGGGCGAAGGTGGTGGCTGGCGACGGGTCGGTCAGGTCGTCCGCAGGTACGTATACGGCCTGGATCGAGGTGATCGAACCTTCTTTGGTCGAAGTGATACGCTCTTGCAGAACGCCCATCTCTTCGGCCAGGGTCGGCTGGTAACCTACTGCGGAAGGCATACGGCCCAGCAGTGCGGATACTTCGGTACCGGCCAGCGTGTAACGGTAGATGTTGTCGACGAACAGCAGAACGTCGTTACCTTCGTCACGGAACTTCTCAGCCATGGTCAGGCCGGTCAGCGCTACGCGCAGACGGTTTCCTGGTGGCTCGTTCATCTGACCGTAGACCAGTGCTACTTTGTCGAGAACGTTGGAGTCCTTCATCTCGTGGTAGAAGTCGTTACCCTCACGAGTACGCTCACCCACACCGGCGAACACGGAATAACCGCTGTGCTCGATGGCGATGTTACGGATCAGTTCCATCATGTTGACGGTCTTGCCAACACCGGCACCACCGAACAGACCAACCTTACCACCCTTGGCGAACGGGCAAACCAGGTCGATAACCTTGATGCCGGTTTCCAGCAGGTCGTTGCCGCCTGCCTGGTCAGCGAAGGAAGGTGCCTTCTGGTGAATACCACGACGCTCTTCTTCGCCGATCGGGCCGGCTTCGTCGATCGGGTTGCCCAGAACGTCCATGATGCGGCCCAGGGTGGCCTTACCAACAGGAACGGAGATGGCAGCGCCGGTGTCGACGACATCCAGACCGCGCTTCAGGCCTTCGGTCGAGCCCATTGCAATGGTACGAACCACGCCGTCGCCCAGCTGCTGCTGAACTTCCAGGGTGGTGTCCGCGCCTTGTACTTTCAGCGCGTTGTAAACACTCGGCACGACGTCACGTGGGAATTCCACGTCGATGACGGCGCCGATGATTTGAACGATACGTCCGCTACTCATAGCTGGATCCTCTGAATATGTGAACCGTTAAACCGCGGCAGCGCCGCCGACGATTTCCGAGATCTCCTGGGTGATCGCAGCCTGACGCGCCTTGTTGTAGATCAGCTGGAGTTCGCTGATCAAATCACCGGCGTTGTCTGTGGCGTTCTTCATGGCGATCATCCGGGCCGCTTGTTCAGCAGCGTTGTTCTCGACCACCGCCTGGTACACCTGCGACTCCACGTAACGCACCATCAAGCCGTCCAGCAGCTCTTTTGCGTCGGGTTCGTACAGGTAGTCCCAGTGATGCTTGAGATCCTGATCCGGGGTTGCCACCAACGGTACCAATTGCTCGACCGTCGGTTTTTGGGTCATGGTGTTGATGAACTTGTTCGAAACCACCGAGAGGCGATCGATGCGGCCGTCCAGGTAGGCGTCCAGCATCACTTTGACGGAGCCGATCAGATCGTTGATCGATGGCTCTTCGCCCAAGTGGCTGATCGCGGCTACGACGTTGCCGCCAAAGTTGCGGAAGAATGCCGCACCCTTGCTGCCGATCACGCACAGGTCGATTTCAACGCCCTGTTCGCGGTTTTCGTTCATGTCCTTGACCAGGGCCTTGAACAGGTTGGTGTTCAAGCCACCGCACAGACCACGGTCACTGCTCACCACGATATAACCGGCGCGCTTTACAGGGCGCTCGATCATGAACGGGTGGCGGTATTCCGGGTTGGCGTTGGCCAGATGACCGATCACCTGGCGGATACGCTCCGCGTAGGGACGGCTAGCAGCCATGCGCAGTTGTGCCTTGCGCATTTTGCTGACCGCCACTTTTTCCATGGCGCTGGTAATTTTTTGCGTGCTTTTGATGCTCGCAATCTTACTGCGAATCTCTTTTGCGCCTGCCATGTATCACCTATCAGGTTAGCAAGCGGGGGCCAGGGCCCCCGCTGCGGCTTACCAGGTCTGGGTGGCCTTGAACTTCTCGATACCAGCTTTCATGCCAGCATCGATTTCGTCATTGAAGTCACCCTTCACGTTGATCTTGGCCATCAGTTCGGCGTGATCACGGTTGAAGTAGGCGATCAGAGCTTGCTCGAAGCTGCCGACCTTGGAGACTTCTACGTCGGTCAGGAAGCCACGCTCAGCGGCGTACAGCGACAGGGCCATGTCCGCGATGGACATTGGCGCGTACTGCTTCTGCTTCATCAGCTCGGTAACGCGCTGACCATGCTCCAGCTGCTTGCGGGTCGCTTCGTCCAGATCAGAAGCGAACTGGGCGAATGCAGCCAGTTCACGGTACTGAGCCAGAGCGGTACGGATACCACCGGACAGCTTCTTGATGATCTTGGTCTGAGCGGCACCACCTACGCGGGATACCGAAACACCAGCGTTAACTGCAGGACGGATGCCCGAGTTGAACATGGCCGATTCCAGGAAGATCTGACCGTCGGTGATGGAAATCACGTTGGTCGGAACGAACGCGGAAACGTCGCCAGCCTGGGTTTCGATGATCGGCAGGGCGGTCAGGGAACCGGTCTTGCCAGTGACTGCGCCGTTGGTGAACTTCTCGACGTATTCTTCCGAAACGCGCGATGCACGCTCCAGCAGACGGGAGTGGAGATAGAACACGTCACCTGGGTAGGCTTCACGTCCTGGCGGACGGCGCAGCAGCAGGGAGATCTGACGGTAGGCAACAGCCTGCTTGGACAGGTCATCGTATACGATCAGGGCGTCTTCACCGCGGTCACGGAAGTATTCGCCCATGGTGCAGCCGGCGTAAGGCGCCAGGAACTGCAGCGCGGCCGATTCCGAGGCGCTGGCGGCAACAACGATGGTGTTGGCCAGGGCGCCGGCTTCTTCCAGCTTGCGCACAACGTTGGCAATGGTCGACTGCTTCTGGCCTACGGCCACGTATACGCAGAAGATGCCGCTGTTTTTCTGGTTGATGATCGCGTCGACCGCCATGGCAGTCTTACCGATCTGACGGTCACCGATGATCAGCTCGCGCTGGCCACGGCCAACCGGGATCATGGCGTCAACCGACTTGTAGCCAGTCTGTACAGGCTGGTCTACCGACTTACGCCAGATCACACCCGGAGCGACCTTTTCGACCGCGTCGGTTTCGGTGGTGGCCAGAGGACCTTTGCCATCGATCGGGTTACCCAGAGCGTCGACGACGCGGCCCAGCAGGCCTTTGCCGACCGGAACTTCCAGGATGCGACCGGTGCACTTGGCGCTCATGCCCTCGGCGAGGGAGGTGTACGCACCCAGTACCACCGCACCAACGGAGTCTTGCTCCAGGTTCAGTGCCATACCGTATACGCCGCCCGGGAACTCGATCATTTCGCCGTACATAGCGTCGGCCAGACCGTGGATCCGTACGATACCGTCGGAAACGCTTACGACGGTACCTTCGTTACGGGCTTGGGAGCCGACATCGAGCTTCTCGATGCGACCCTTGATGATTTCACTAATTTCGGAAGGATTGAGTTGCTGCATTGCTCTGCTGCCCCTTCAAACTCAAGATTTCAATGCTTCGGCCAGTTTCGCGATCTTGCCGCGAACCGAGCCATCGATTACCAGGTCGCCGGCGCGGATGACGACGCCGCCGATCAGGCTGGCATCCTCCGACGCGTGCAGGCGCACTTCCCGGCTGAGCCGTGCACTGAGAACCTTGGCGAGTTTGTCTTGCTGTTCTTGGTTCAACGCAAAAGCACTGGTGACTTCCACGTCCACGGATTTCTCTTGCTCGGCCTTGTACAGGTCGAACAGGGCGGCAATCTCCGGCAGGAGCAGGAGACGGTCGTTTTCCGCGGCAACATGAATGAAATTCTGTGCCTGTGCATCGAACTTGTCACCGCACACTTCAATGAATGCGGCGGCCTTTTCTGCGCTTGTCAGTCGCGGGGCCTTGAGCAGGCGCTGCATGGTGTCGTCTTCCGACACCGCAGCAGCCAGGCCGAGCATGGCTGACCAATTGGCCAGTTGCTGATGGGCCTGGGCATGCTCAAAGGCAGCCTTAGCGTAAGGTCGGGCCAACGTGGTCAGTTCTGCCATGATCGCCCTCGCTTAAATTTCAGCGGCCAGTTTGTTAACCAGCTCCGCATGCGCGTTTTGATCGATTGTGGCGCCAAGGATCTTTTCAGCACCGCCAACAGCCAGGGCACCCACTTGGGCACGCAGGGCGTCTTTGACGCTGTTCAGTTCCTGTTCGATCTCGGCTTGAGCCTGAGCCTTCACACGGTCAGCTTCGACGCGAGCCTGTTCACGGGCCTCCTCGACAAGCTGAGCAGCGCGTTTCTTGCTTTGCTCAATGATTTCGGCTGCCTGTGCCTTTGCTTCACGCAGTTGCTGACCCGCTTTCTCTTGGGCCAGCTCCAGGTCGCGAGCTGCGCGGTTGGCAGCGTCCAAGCCGTCGGCAATCTTCTTTTGGCGCTCTTGCAGGGCAGTGATGACCGGAGGCCATACATACTTCATGCAGAAGAGTACAAAAATCAGAAAAGCAACGGATTGGCCAATCAGGGTTGCATTAATGTTCACGCCAACACCTCGCTCGGTCTTTGTCCATCACACCAATCAACTCGTGGAAACGAGTGATTAGCCGGCGATCTGACCAACGAAGGGGTTCGCGAAGGTGAAGAACAGAGCGATACCAACACCGATCATGGTTACGGCGTCGAGCAGACCGGCAACGATGAACATTTTGACCTGCAGCATCGGAACCATCTCAGGCTGACGAGCAGCGCCTTCCAGGAACTTGCCGCCCAGCAGGCCGAAACCAATGGCGGTACCCAGAGCACCCAGGCCGATCAGCAGAGCAACAGCGATAGCGGTCAGACCAACTACAGTTTCCATCTTTCCTCCCGACTTTTACGTCGTATTGGTTAGGTTTTTAGTTTGAAGCGGTAAAACAAATCGTTTGGTACAGCATGCCCTTGCGGACTTTTTAAGCCCTCCCCCCAAACGAGCGGGGAAGGCTATCAGACACGCCAGGCGGTCTTAATGGTTATCTTCGTGAGCCATCGACAGGTAGACGATGGTAAGCATCATGAAGATGAAGGCTTGCAGGGTGATGATCAGGATGTGGAACACAGCCCACGCCCACTGCAGCACCACACCCAGGCCGCTGAGCCACAGGATGCCGGCGCCGAACATCACGGCGATCAGGATGAACACCAGTTCGCCGGCGTACATGTTGCCGAACAGACGCAGTGCCAGCGAGATCGGCTTGGCGATCAGGGTGACGAATTCCAGCAGGAAGTTGACCGGAATCAGCAGGATCTGCACGAAGATGTTCTTGCTGCCGAACGGGTGCAGGGTCAGCTCACCGATGAAGCCACCCAGGCCCTTGACCTTGATGCTGTAGAAGATGATCAGGGCGAACACGCAGAAGGCCATGGCCAGGGTCGCGTTCGGGTCGGTGGTCGACACGGCGCGGAACGGGATGTGCGGATCACCGGAGATCAGGATGGCCAGCTGAGGAATCCAGTCGACCGGTACCAGGTCGATGGCGTTCATCAGGAACACCCAGACGAAAATGGTCAGCGCCAGCGGGGCGATTACCGGGCTACGGCCGTGGAAGGAGTCCTTCACGCTGCCGTTGACGAAATCCACCAGCACTTCAACGAAGTTCTGCAAGCCGCCAGGTTGGCCGGAAGTCGCCTTCCGGGCCGCCATGCGGAAGATGAACAGGAAGATCAGACCCAGCGCGACGGACCAACCCAGGGTGTCCAGGTGGAACGCCCAGAAGCCCATTGCCTTGGCTTCTGCAGCCGAATGGGCGAAGCCCCAGCTGCCGTCTGGTAGTTGACCGTAGGTCAGGTTCTGCAAGTGGTGCTGGATATAGCCCGAAGCGGTTTCTGCTGCCATGGTTGCCTCAAACGCCCTAAGGTCTCGAAAGTCTTTTATTCATCAGCAGGGGCGCGAACCAGCTGACCAAAAGGGTCAGCACGAAGACGCCGAATACTGCTAACGGCGCCAATGGTTTCACTCCTGCGAAGGTCAGTGCAAAAAGCACTGCCGTCAAAATCATCTTGCCTGCCTCGCCAGCGTAAAACGACTTGACGATGGCTTGTGCCGCCCGTGCTCCGCTGAAGCGAAAAGCCTTCCAGGCGAAATACACATTGGGTAGCCAGGCAATCAAGCCTCCGCAAAGGCCTGAATATCCACTGACCGCCCCTTTCCACTGCCACAACACCAAGGTTGCCAGCAGCAGTACGACAAATTGAGCCAGCAGTACCGGAAAAACCGCCCAGCGATGGAAAGGCAGGCGGTTTGGCGTGCGGATTTCCATCACAACTGCTCCTCGGAAGTCGACCAACAAGTCAGCTATGACTTGGCATAATTTGTGCCGACAAAATGCGCGCAGAGTATAGGGGTGGATTAACCCCTATTCAACTCTTCGTAGTGATTTCCGGTTGCACGCTACAACAGGAATTGTTTCAGCGGATGTGAGCAAGCACGCCTTGCAACTCGTCAAGCGAGTTGTAGCGAATAACCAGCTGGCCTTTGCCCTTGTTGCCATGGCGAATCTGCACCGCCGAGCCCAGGCGCTCTGCGAGACGCTGTTCAAGGCGCGCGATATCCGGATCAGGTTTGCTCGGTTCGACCGGATCAGGCTTGTCGCTGAGCCACTGACGAACCAGTGCCTCGGTTTGGCGCACGGTGAGGCCACGTGCGACAACATGACGCGCCCCCTCTTCCTGACGATGTTCTTCCAACCCGAGCAGTGCACGTGCGTGGCCCATCTCCAGGTCACCATGGGCAAGCATGGTCTTGATCGCATCAGGCAGGGTGATCAGGCGCAGCAGGTTGGCCACGGTTACCCGCGACTTGCCCACGGCGTCGGCCACCTGTTGCTGAGTGAGCTCGAACTCCTGCTGCAGGCGCTGCAGTGCCAGGGCTTCCTCCAGCGGGTTGAGGTCTTCACGCTGGATATTCTCGATCAGCGCCATGGCGATGGCAGCTTCGTCGGGCACCTCGCGGACCATGGCCGGAATCTTGTCCAGCCCAGCCTGCTGGGTAGCACGCCAGCGACGCTCACCGGCGATGATCTCGTAGCGGTCGTCACCAATCGGGCGCACCACGATCGGCTGCATCACGCCATGGTTGCGAATCGAATGCGCAAGCTCTTCCAGCGCCTCAGGGTCCATGTCCCGGCGCGGCTGGTACTTGCCACGCTGGATCAGCTCGACGGGCAGGTTTTGCAGTTCTTTCTGGTCGACCTTCACAGCCTGCTCTTCGAGCGCGCTGACGGAAGGACCACTGAGCAGTGCATCCAACCCACGTCCGAGACCCCGTTTCTTGACGGCCATACGGATTCCTTAAGTTGTTTGTGCAGTGCGGGATTGACGGCGTTGGCGGCGGACCAGTTCCCCGGCCAGGGCCAGATAGGCCAGCGCGCCGCGAGATTGCTTGTCGTAGGCCAGGGCCGGCATGCCGAAGCTGGGGGCTTCGGCCAGGCGAATGTTGCGCGGAATGACCGTGTCGTAAAGCTGCGGTCCAAAGTGTTCCTTCAGCTGCGCCGAGACATCGTTGTTCAGGCTCAGACGCGGGTCGTACATGGTCCGCAACAGACCTTCGATCTTCAGTTCGGGGTTCAACCGGGCAGCAATGCGCTTGATGTTATCCACAAGGTCGCTGAGACCTTCCAGCGCATAGTATTCGCATTGCATCGGGATGATCACGCCATCCGAGGCGACCAAGGCGTTGAGCGTCAGCATCGACAACGACGGCGGGCAGTCGATGAGGATGTAGTCGTAATTGTCGCGGATAGGCGCCAGGGCGTTGCGCAGGCGGCTTTCCTTGACCTGCATTTCCAGAAGCACCACTTCGGCGGCGGTCAGGTCACGGTTTGCCGGCAACAACTGGAAACCACCGTGTTCGGAGTAATGCATGGCCTGGGCCAGGTCGCATTCCCCGATCAACAGGTCGTAGACCGAGTGCTCGAGCTCGTGCTTGTCCACACCGCTGCCCATGGTGGCGTTGCCTTGCGGATCGAGGTCGATCAGCAGCACACGACGCTTGGTTGCGGCCAGCGAGGCAGCGAGATTGATACAGGTGGTGGTCTTGCCTACACCACCTTTCTGGTTCGCGATTGCGAATACCTTAGCCATTGTTGCGTGTGTTCCCAGTCATGCCTTGCGGCGCAGTATCAGCAGATGGCGCTGGCCCTGGCAACCCGGAACGGTCAGGGCCTGCTCGCTTTCCACTGTGAAGTCTGCGGGCAATGCTACCAGTTCATCGGCAGGATGCAGCCCCTTCATTGCAAGCCATTGCGTCCCGGTGTCGCCCAGGTGGCGGGTCCAGTTGGTGAAGTTCTCCATGCTGCTGAACGCGCGGGAAATGATCCCGTCAAACAGTGGTGCCGGCTGGAAGGCCTCGACCCGGCTGTGGATAACCGTGAGGTTGTCCAGCTTGAGTTCCATTTTCACCTGGGTCAGAAAGCGCGTCTTCTTGCCATTGGCATCCAGCACCGTCACCCGTTTGTGTGGATGCAGGATAGCCAACGGAATGCCAGGCATACCGCCGCCACTGCCGACATCCAGCCAGTTGTCACGTTCGCTGTGGATAAACGGCATGACGCTGAGGCTATCGAGCAGATGACGCGACACCATTTCGTCAGGATCGCGGACGGCGGTCAGATTGTAGGCTTTGTTCCATTTGATCAACAGGGCCAGGTAGCCGAGCAGTTTTGCATGATGCTCGGCACTCAGCTCGACACCGAGCTGGCGCGCACCTGTGGACAACTCTTCAGCGTGTTGCGGGGTGACCAGGGAACTCAAGCGCTTTGCTCCAATTCGCGGCCAGCGCCGCGTTTCTTCAAGTGAATCAGCAACAGGGAGATCGCTGCCGGGGTTACCCCAGGGATACGCGACGCCTGGCCCAGGGTTTCCGGACGGGTCTGGCCCAGCTTGCCCTGGATTTCCTTGGACAGGCCGGAAATGCTCGAGTAATCGATATCCACAGGCAGGCGCGTGTCTTCGCTGGCACGCAGGCGAGCGATTTCATCCTGTTGGCGATCGATATAGCCGGCGTACTTGGTGCGGATCTCGACCTGTTCGGCGACCTGTGGATCGATCGCTTCACCGCCAGTCGCCTCGATCAGCCCGGCGTAGTCGATTTCCGGGCGGGCCAGCAGGTTGAGCAGACTGTATTCGTGGCTGAGTGGGGTACCGAACTTATCCACAATGGCCTGGCCTTGTTCGGTATTTGGCCGTACCCAGGTCGATTTCAGGCGTTGTTCCTCACGCTCGATGCCGTCGCGCTTGGCGCAGAAGGCGGCCCAGCGCTGGTCGTCGATCAGGCCAAGTTCACGGCCCTTTTCGGTCAGACGCAAGTCGGCGTTGTCCTCACGCAGGATCAAGCGGTACTCGGCACGTGATGTGAACATGCGGTACGGCTCCTGGGTACCCAGGGTGATCAGGTCGTCGACCAGTACACCGATGTAGGCCTCGTCGCGACGCGGGCACCAGCTTTCACGGCCCTGCGCCCGCAGGGCGGCGTTGGTACCGGCCAGCAGGCCCTGGGCGCCGGCTTCTTCGTAACCGGTGGTGCCGTTGATCTGGCCAGCGAAGAACAGGCCGCCGATGACTTTGGTCTCGAGGCTGTACTTGAGGTCACGCGGGTCGAAGTAGTCGTACTCGATGGCATAGCCTGGGCGCACGATGTGGGCGTTTTCCATGCCGCGGATCGAACGCACCAGTTCCAGCTGCACGTCGAACGGCAGCGAAGTGGAAATACCGTTGGGGTACAGCTCATGGGTGGTCAGGCCTTCCGGCTCGATGAACACCTGGTGGCTTTCCTTGTCGGCGAAGCGGTGGATCTTGTCTTCGATCGACGGGCAGTAGCGCGGGCCGACCCCTTCGATCACACCCGAGTACATCGGCGAACGGTCGAGGTTCGAGGCAATGATCTCGTGGGTGCGGGCATTGGTATGGGTAATCCAGCAGCTCACCTGGCGCGGATGCATTTCGGCATTGCCCATGAACGACATCACCGGGATCGGCGTATCGCCCGGCTGTTCGGTCATGACCGAGAAGTCCACCGAACGGCCGTCGATGCGTGGCGGAGTACCGGTTTTCAGGCGGCCAACGCGCAGCGGTAGTTCACGCATCCGGTGGGCCAGGGCGATCGAAGGCGGATCACCGGCGCGACCGCCGGAATGGTTCTGCAGGCCTATGTGGATAAGACCGCCGAGGAAGGTACCGGTGGTCAGTACCACCGAGTCGGCGAAGAAACGCAGGCCCATCTGGGTAACAACGCCTTTGACCTGATCCTGTTCGACGATCAGGTCGTCGCAGGATTGCTGGAATATCCACAGGTTTGGCTGGTTTTCCAGGATTTCACGTACCACTGCCTTGTAGATGGCGCGGTCGGCCTGTGCACGGGTAGCGCGTACGGCCGGGCCCTTGCGGTTGTTCAGGACACGGAACTGGATGCCGCTCTTGTCGGTGGCCAACGCCATGGCGCCACCGAGCGCATCGATCTCTTTGACCAGATGGCTTTTGCCAATACCGCCAATGGCGGGGTTGCAGCTCATGTGACCGAGGGTTTCCACGTTATGGGTCAGCAGCAGGGTTTTCACACCCATGCGTGCTGACGCAAGCGCAGCCTCGGTACCGGCATGGCCGCCGCCGATGACGATCACTTCAAAACGGGAAGGGAAATCCACCACGCACCTCGTGCCTGTTTTTGCGAATAGAGAAGGTAAGCCGACAAGTATAGGGACTTAACCCCCTTTAAAGAAACCGTCTGAGCAAATTTTGACCAGTCTGTGGATGAGTGGCAGACAACAGAAATCAAAGAGGAGAAATTTAAAAAAGCTTTGTTTTTATGTTTATTCTTATGCACAGCCCTATCTGTGGATAAACGGCTACGGGCCTTTATTCACACAGCATAGAGAGAAATTAAACCCTGTGGCTGGAGCGCCCTGAGGGCTATGGATAACGTGATTTAGCCTGTGGATTAAAAGGCAGTTTACCCACAGGCGGGTTTGTCCTCAGAAAAACAGCCTGCTTATCAACGGAGCTGAAGGGGAGTTTTCCACAGGGCTCCTGAGTGAGTATTCCGGGCTGGGTGTGGGAAAATCGAGGAGGTAGCGGCCAGCTCCGGACAGGGTGAAAGCGGGCGAACCAGCAACAACATCGTTACAGCCGCGGAAAAGCCAGACTTGGCGAGCTCTTCTTCGCCGGCATTGCCCGCTCCTGTAAATTCAGGCAAAAAAAAACCGCTCCCGAAGGAGCGGCTCTTGGCCTAGCCTGGCTGTGGATTACTTGCCGATGCAGAAGCTGGAGAAGATCCGCCCAAGCAGGTCGTCCGAACTGAATGCCCCGGTTATCTCGCCCAAGGCCTGCTGCGCCTGACGCAGGTCTTCTGCCAGCAGCTCACCTGCACCCGCCAGGGTCAGCTGGGCATGGCCATGCTCCAGATGCTCGCTGGCCTGGCGCAGGGCCTCCAGATGGCGCCTACGCGCGCTGAAACCACTTTCGGCGGTCTGCTCATAGCCCATGCAGGCCTTCAGGTGATCACGCAACAGTTGCAACCCTGCGTCGTCGCCTTTGGCGCTGAGGGTTATCGTCACATGGCCGTCATCGCATTGTTCCAGCGCTACCCGCTCACCACTCAGGTCGGCCTTGTTGCGGATCAGCGTGACCTTGGTTGGGTCTGGCCGCTGGTCGAGGAATTCTGGCCACAGTGCGAAAGGATCGCTGGCTTCGGGTGCGGTCGAGTCCACCACCAGCAGAACTCGGTCGGCCTCGCCAATGGCTTTCAGTGCGCGTTCCACACCGATCTTTTCCACATGGTCGTCGGTGTCGCGCAGACCAGCGGTATCGACAACATGCAGCGGCATGCCATCGATGTGGATATGTTCGCGCAGGATGTCCCGGGTGGTACCGGCGATATCGGTGACAATCGCAGCTTCCCGCCCGGCCAGTTGGTTTAGCAGGCTCGATTTACCGGCATTCGGTCGCCCAGCGATGACTACGGTCATGCCGTCACGCAACAAGGCGCCCTGCCCGGCTTCGCGCTGCACTGTGGACAACTCCTGACGTACCGCATCGAGCATCGACAGGACGTGGCCATCGGCCAGGAAGTCGATCTCCTCCTCAGGGAAGTCGATCGCCGCCTCGACGTAAATACGCAGGGCAATCAACGCTTCGGTCAGGGCATGCACACGCTTAGAGAATTCCCCCTGCAGTGAACGCAGGGCATTGCGTGCCGCCTGGCTTGAGCTGGCCTCGATCAGGTCAGCGATGGCTTCGGCCTGGGCCAGGTCGAGTTTGTCGTTGAGGAACGCGCGCTCGCTGAATTCGCCCGGACGGGCCAAGCGGCAGCCAACTTGTACACAGCGCTGCAGCAACATGTCCAGGACCACCGGGCCACCGTGGCCCTGCAGTTCGAGCACATCTTCACCGGTGAACGAATTCGGTCCGGGGAAGAACAGGGCGATCCCTTCGTCCAGCACCATCCCTTCCTCGTCGCGGAACGGGCCATAGTGCGCATGGCGCGGGGTCAGCGTACGGCCGGTTATCAGCTGCCCGGCCTTGGCAGCCAGAGGTCCGGACAACCTGACAATACCGACACCGCCGCGGCCCTGGGCGGTGGCGATGGCGGCGATGGTTTCACGCACAATGTTCATGCTCGAAAGCCTCTACGACAAAAACGACAGATAGCAAAAACGCCCCACTAGGGGGCGTTTTTTATTCACAGGCTAGCGCAGTAGCCCGTCAAGCAGCAGCTTTTTTGGCGGCTGCTTCGATGCTGCGGGTGATGTACCACTGCTGCGCGATCGACAGGCAGTTGTTCACAACCCAGTACAGCACCAGACCGGCCGGGAACCACAGGAAGAAGAAGGTGAAAATGATCGGCATCATTTTCATCACCTTGGCCTGCATCGGATCCGGTGGAGTCGGATTCAGGCGCTGCTGGATGAACATGGTGGCGCCCATGATGATCGGCAGGATGAAGAACGGATCCTTGATCGACAGGTCGGTAATCCACAGCATCCACGGCGCCTGGCGCATTTCCACGCTTTCCAGCAGTACCCAGTACAGGGCCAGGAATACCGGCATCTGTACCAGGATCGGCAGGCAGCCGCCCAGCGGGTTGATTTTCTCTTTCTTGTACAGCTCCATCATCGCCTGGGACATCTTCTGGCGGTCATCACCGAAGCGTTCCTTGAGCGCGGCAAGTTTCGGCGCAACAGCACGCATGCGCGCCATCGAACGGTAGCTGGCAGCCGACAGCGGGAAGAACAGGCCCTTGATGAGCATGGTCAGGACGATAATCGACCAGCCCCAGTTACCCAACAGGCTGTGGATATGTTGCAGCAGCCAGAAGATCGGCTGGGCAATGAACCACAGGAAGCCATAGTCGACGGTCAGTTCCAGGCCTGGGGACAACTCTTTCAGCTTGGCCTGGATCTTCGGGCCGGCGTACAGCATGGCGCTGGTTTCGACCTTGCCGCCAGCAGGCACGCTGATAGCCGGGCCGGTGTAGCCGATGATGTAGTTGCCTTGGCTGTCCTTGCGGGTCTGAACAACGTTGCTGTCCGACTTGGCCGGAATCCAGGCGGTCACGAAGTAATGCTGCAGCCAGGCGACCCAGCCGCCGGACACATTTTCTTTCAAACTACCTTTGTCGATGTCCTTCATCGAGACCTTTTTGTAAGGCTCGGAAGCAGTCCACAGGGCTGCACCCAGGTAGGTCGCGGTGCCAGTGGCAGTACTTGAAGACGGATCAGAGCTGGCATCACGCTTGAGCTGGGCAAACATGTTGCCGCTCCAGGCCTGGCCGCTCTGGTTGTCGATCAGGTAGCTCACGGTCAGGTCATACTCGCCACGCTTGAAGCTGAAGCGCTTGATGTAGTTGACGCCGTTGTCGCTGAACTTCAGGTCGACCACCAGTTGGTCCTGGCCATCAGCCAGCTGGTAGCCCTTCTGCTCGGTCGCGTACAGCGGGCGGCCGGCTGGGCGGGCGTCCGGGCCGTTGACACCGGTCAAGCCGCTTTGTGCCAGGTAGACACGCTCGCCACCGTTATCGAACAGCTGGAACGGAATTTCCGGGTGGTCCTGACGACGTGGAAACTTCGGCAGATTCAGCTGGACGATGTCACCACCGACCGGATCGATAGCCAGGTCCAGGACATCGGTCTTGACCCGGATCAGGTCCTTGCTAACCGCGACCGGCGCCAGTTCGGCAGCGGTGGTTTCGGCGTTGGCGCTCGGCACATCGGCGCTGGCGCCGGCATTACCGGCCGGTACGCCGTCCGGCAGCCCCGGGGCAACAGTGCTGGCAGCAGTATTCTGAGTCGGCAGGGCAGCCTGGCCGTAGTCCTGGTTCCACTTGAGGACCATGACGTAGGACACGATTGCCAGGGCGACGATCAGGATCGTGCGTTTAATATCCATGATTACTCGGCTATCGAAGAAGTTCGGGAGGAAGGAGCGGGAGGAACGGGATCGAAACCGCCGTCGTTCCACGGATGACAACGCCCCAGGCGACGAACGGCTAGCCACCCACCACGCCAGAGGCCGTGGTTTTCAATGGCTTCATAAGCGTAACAGGAGCAACTGGGGAAAAAACGACAGTGATTGGCCATCAGAGGACTAATGGCGTAACGGTAAAACTGGATCGGAACGAGGGCCAGTTTACGCATCTTGGCTGTCTACCCCTGCGGAATCGGCGGTTACTGCTGGAGTGGGCCGGCTGCGCGCCAGGCGTTTCCAGAGCTTGCCAAAGTGTTGGTGCAATTCCGGGTTTTCTATCTCACCCAATCCCTTGCGCGCGACGATCACTATGTCCAGCCCGGCAAGCAAATGCTGGTGTAGACGAAAGGAATCGCGCATCAAGCGCTTGAGGCGGTTGCGTTGAACGGCGAGCTTGACGCTCTTCTTTCCGATCACCAGGCCCAGGCGTGGGTGATCGAGGCCGTTCTCGCGAGCAAGGATAAGCAGGTTTTTCCCTGGAACCTTGCCGGTTGGGGAGTCGAAGACCGCTTTGAAATGCCGGGGAATAAGCAGTCGCTTTTCCCGACTGAAGTCCTGACTCACCACCTGTGCCGAAAAATCAAATGGCCAGACGCTTACGGCCTTTGGCACGACGACGCGACAGAACAGCGCGGCCGTTCTTGGTAGCCATACGGGCACGGAAGCCGTGGGTGCGCGCGCGCTTGATGGTGCTTGGTTGGAAAGTACGTTTCATGGCGTGTTACCTGGTTTGTCGACGACGGGCCGGGATGGCCCCCTTTTTAAGAGACCGGCGATTCTAGAGAAAGCAGGCCCATAGGTCAATTTCCAACCAGCCTTTCCATATTGAGCGTGTGATGGACGGTGACCTGCCCAGGCATCCTTGAGGAGTGCTTGATCGGACACCGGCATTGGGGACAACATGAAAAAAAGAAGAGACATATAAAAAGCTTTTCTAAAGAACTTATAGATCTTAGATGAATGCTCATCTGTGGATAACCGCGTTTGGCCCCGTATATTCGGGCTATGCAGCGATTCACAACCGTGTTTTCAACCGGTGCTGCGCCTGTTTTGATCGTGAGTGCAAGCTGTGGATGAAAAGCCACATTATCCACAGGTGAGTTATCAACAGGGCCGACCTCAGGGTTGTGCATAGCCCTCAAGGCAGCTTATCCACAGGGCTTATTCACAGCGAGGAAAAGCCTTTCTGGTCGATAAATGGCTGTTTTGTCATGGCTCGGAACGTGTCCACATGTGGATAACTGAACGCTCGACCGGTACAATGGCGGTTTGTTTTTGCCTCATCCGGCTTTCAAACTCAGGGGAAATCCGTGTCAGTGGAACTTTGGCAGCAGTGCGTGGAGCTTCTGCGCGATGAACTGCCTGCCCAGCAATTCAACACCTGGATCCGTCCGCTACAGGTCGAAGCCGAAGGCGACGAGTTGCGCGTCTATGCGCCTAACCGTTTCGTTCTCGATTGGGTCAATGAAAAGTACCTGGGGCGCTTGCTCGAGCTGTTAGGTGAAAACGGCAGTGGCATTGCGCCTGCCCTTTCCTTATTGATTGGTAGCCGTCGTAGCTCGGCACCGCGTGCTGCGCCCAATGCGCCAGTCAGTGCCGCCGTGGCCGCTTCGTTGGCCAATACCCAGGCACAGAAGGCGGTGCCGGCGGCAGTCGAGCCGGTCGCAGTAGCAGCCGCTGAGCCTGCGCTGGTCGATGAATTGGCCGAGCCGTCCCTGCGTGACAGTTTTGATGCCATGGCCGAGCCGGCTGCAGCATCGACCGGCAGCACCCGGACCGAACAACGTACCGTGCAGGTTGAAGGTGCGCTCAAGCACACCAGTTACCTGAACCGCACCTTTACCTTCGACACGTTCGTGGAAGGCAAGTCCAACCAGCTGGCACGAGCGGCCGCCTGGCAGGTGGCCGATAACCCCAAGCATGGCTATAACCCGCTCTTCCTTTATGGGGGCGTTGGCCTGGGTAAGACCCACCTCATGCATGCTGTGGGTAACCACCTGCTGAAAAAGAACCCGAACGCCAAGGTCGTGTACCTGCATTCGGAGCGTTTCGTCGCGGATATGGTCAAGGCACTGCAGCTCAACGCCATAAACGAATTCAAGCGCTTCTATCGTTCGGTGGATGCGTTGCTGATCGACGATATCCAGTTCTTCGCCCGGAAGGAGCGCTCGCAGGAAGAGTTTTTCCACACCTTCAACGCCCTGCTAGAGGGCGGTCAGCAGGTCATTCTTACCTCCGACCGCTATCCCAAGGAGATCGAGGGCCTGGAAGAACGCTTGAAGTCGCGCTTTGGCTGGGGGCTGACGGTGGCAGTCGAGCCACCCGAGCTGGAAACCCGCGTGGCGATCCTGATGAAGAAAGCCGACCAGGCCAAGGTCGAGCTGCCGCATGATGCCGCCTTCTTCATTGCCCAGCGTATCCGCTCCAACGTACGTGAGCTGGAAGGCGCATTGAAGCGGGTGATCGCTCACTCGCACTTCATGGGCCGCGATATCACCATCGAGCTGATCCGTGAGTCGCTGAAGGACTTGTTGGCGCTGCAGGACAAACTGGTCAGTGTGGATAACATTCAACGTACCGTCGCCGAGTACTACAAGATCAAGATCTCCGATCTGTTGTCCAAGCGGCGTTCGCGATCTGTTGCGCGGCCGCGTCAGGTGGCCATGGCGCTGTCCAAAGAGCTGACCAACCACAGTCTGCCCGAAATCGGCGACATGTTCGGTGGTCGCGACCATACGACCGTGCTGCACGCCTGCCGCAAGATCAATGAACTTAAGGAATCCGACGCGGACATCCGCGAGGACTACAAGAACCTGCTGCGGACGCTGACGACCTGATGGCCGTCTGCGCAGCTAATTGAAGGCAAGGGACTAGACCATGCATTTCACCATTCAACGCGAAGCCCTGTTGAAACCCCTGCAACTGGTCGCCGGTGTCGTCGAGCGCCGTCAGACCTTGCCGGTGCTGTCCAACGTATTGCTGGTCGTGCAAGGCCAGCAACTGTCGTTGACCGGTACCGACCTGGAAGTCGAACTGGTAGGCCGCGTGCAACTGGAAGAGCCAGCCGAGCCTGGCGAAATCACTGTTCCGGCTCGCAAGCTGATGGACATCTGCAAAAGCCTGCCAAACGACGCCCTGATCGATATCAAGGTTGACGAGCAGAAACTGTTGGTCAAGGCCGGCCGCAGCCGCTTTACCCTGTCGACCCTGCCAGCCAACGACTTCCCGACCGTTGAAGAAGGCCCGGGCTCGCTGACCTGCAACCTGGAACAGAGCAAGCTGCGGCGCCTGATCGAACGCACCAGCTTTGCCATGGCTCAGCAGGATGTGCGCTATTACCTCAATGGCATGCTGCTGGAAGTGTCCCGCAACACCCTGCGCGCGGTTTCGACCGACGGACACCGCCTCGCGCTGTGCTCCATGAGTGCGCCGATCGAGCAGGATGAGCGTCATCAAGTGATCGTCCCGCGTAAAGGTATCCTCGAACTGGCGCGCCTGCTCACTGACCCGGAAGGCATGGTCAGCATCGTTCTGGGCCAGCACCACATCCGCGCCACCACCGGCGAATTCACCTTCACCTCCAAGCTGGTGGACGGCAAATTCCCGGACTACGAGCGGGTTCTGCCAAAAGGTGGTGACAAGATTGTTGTTGGCGACCGCCAGGCGCTGCGTGAAGCGTTCAGCCGTACTGCAATTCTTTCCAACGAAAAGTATCGCGGTATTCGGCTGCAGTTGGCTGCTGGTCAGCTGAAAATCCAGGCCAACAACCCTGAGCAGGAAGAAGCTGAAGAAGAAATCAGCGTGGACTACGACGGCAGCTCGCTGGAGATCGGCTTCAACGTCAGCTACCTGCTGGATGTGCTGGGCGTAATGACTACCGAGCAAGTTCGTCTGATCTTGTCCGACTCCAACAGCAGTGCACTGCTGCAGGAAGCGGGTAACGACGATTCTTCCTACGTTGTCATGCCGATGCGCCTGTAACCCGTAGCAGGCGAAATGTCCCTTCGACGTATCATGGTCACCGCGGTGCGCAACTTGCACCCGGTGACACTCTTACCCTCCCCCCGCATCAACATCCTTTACGGCGCCAACGGCAGCGGCAAGACTAGCGTGCTTGAAGCTGTGTATCTGCTTGGGCTGGCGCGGTCTTTCCGCAGCACGCGCCTGAACCCGGTCATCCAGTACGAACAAGCTGCATGCACCGTGTTTGGTGAAGTGCAGTTGGCCGAAGGTGGCAGCAGCAACCTTGGTGTATCTCGGGAACGGCAAGGGGAGTTCACTATTCGCATCGATGGGCAGAATGCGCGTAGCGCAGCGCAGCTGGCTGAATTGCTGCCGCTACAGCTTATCAACCCGGACAGCTTCCGCCTCTTGGAAGGTGCACCCAAAATTCGTCGCCAGTTCCTGGATTGGGGAGTGTTCCACGTGGAACCACGTTTCCTGCCAGCCTGGCAGCGGCTGCAGAAGGCACTGCGGCAGCGGAACTCATGGTTGCGTCATGGTACACTTGACCCAGCTTCGCAAGCCGCCTGGGATCGGGAATTATGCCTGGCCAGCGCGGAAATAGATGAATACCGTCGCAACTACATCAAGGCCTTGAAGCCCGTCTTCGAGCGAACCCTGAGCGAATTGGTCGAGCTGGACGGGTTGACCCTGAGCTACTACCGAGGCTGGGATAAGGACCGGGAACTGCAAGAAGTACTCGCCTCCTCTCTCCTTCGCGATCAGCAGATGGGCCATACCCAGGCCGGTCCGCAGCGCGCTGATCTGCGTCTTCGTCTGGCTGCCAACAATGCAGCCGACATTCTGTCGCGTGGTCAGCAAAAGCTGGTGGTCTGCGCTTTGCGCATTGCCCAAGGCCATCTTGTCAGCCAGGCTCGCCGCGGCCACTGTATTTATCTTGTTGATGACTTGCCGTCCGAACTGGACGACCAGCATCGCCGCGCGTTATGCCGCTTGCTGGAAGAATTACGCTGCCAAGTGTTTATCACTTGTGTAGATCACGAATTACTGAGGGAAGGCTGGCAGACGGAAACGCCAGTTGCTTTGTTCCACGTGGAACAAGGCCGTATCACCCAGACCCACGACCATCGGGAGTGAAGGCATGAGCGAAAATCAAACGTACGACTCCTCCAGCATCAAGGTGCTGAAAGGTTTGGATGCCGTACGCAAGCGTCCCGGCATGTACATTGGCGACACCGATGATGGTAGCGGCCTGCACCACATGGTCTTCGAGGTGGTCGACAACTCCATCGACGAAGCCCTCGCCGGTCACTGCGATGACATCACCGTCATTATCCACCCGGACGAATCCATCAGTGTGCGCGACAACGGTCGCGGCATTCCGGTCGACGTGCACAAAGAAGAAGGCGTATCCGCAGCCGAGGTCATCATGACCGTACTGCACGCCGGCGGTAAGTTCGACGACAACTCCTATAAGGTTTCCGGCGGTCTCCACGGTGTAGGTGTTTCCGTGGTCAATGCCCTGTCTGAAAAACTGGTATTGACCGTTCGCCGTAGCGGCAAGATCTGGGAACAGACCTACGTCCATGGGGTTCCCCAAGCGCCGATGGCGGTGGTTGGTGACAGCGAAACCACGGGTACCCACATCCACTTCAAGCCGTCGGCCGAAACCTTCAAGAACATTCACTTCAGCTGGGATATCCTGGCCAAGCGTATCCGTGAGTTGTCGTTCCTAAACTCGGGCGTGGGCATCCTGCTGAAAGATGAGCGCAGCGGCAAGGAAGAGTTCTTCAAGTACGAAGGCGGCCTGCGTGCTTTCGTCGAATACCTGAACACCAACAAGACCCCGGTTAACTCGCAGGTGTTCCACTTCAATGTCCAGCGCGATGATGGCGTAGGCGTGGAAGTTGCCCTGCAGTGGAATGACAGCTTCAACGAAAACCTGCTGTGCTTCACCAACAACATTCCGCAACGTGACGGTGGTACGCACCTGGTGGGCTTCCGTTCCTCTCTGACGCGTAGCCTTAACAGCTACATCGAGCAGGAAGGCCTGGCCAAGAAGAACAAGGTGGCAACCACTGGCGATGACGCCCGTGAGGGCCTGACCGCGATCATCTCGGTGAAGGTACCGGATCCGAAGTTCAGCTCGCAGACCAAGGACAAGCTGGTCTCCTCGGAGGTTAAAACCGCCGTGGAACAGGAGATGAACAAGTACTTCGCCGATTTCCTCCTGGAAAACCCGAACGAGGCCAAGGCTGTCGTTGGAAAGATGATCGACGCTGCCCGTGCCCGTGAAGCCGCCCGTAAAGCTCGCGAAATGACTCGCCGCAAAGGCGCGCTGGATATCGCCGGCCTGCCGGGCAAGCTGGCGGACTGCCAGGAGAAGGACCCTGCACTCTCCGAGCTGTACCTGGTGGAGGGTGACTCTGCAGGTGGTTCGGCCAAGCAAGGCCGCAACCGTCGTACCCAGGCGATCCTGCCGTTGAAGGGCAAGATCCTCAACGTCGAGAAAGCGCGCTTTGACAAGATGATCTCGTCCCAGGAAGTGGGCACGCTGATCACTGCACTGGGTTGTGGTATTGGCCGCGAAGAGTACAACATCGACAAGCTGCGTTATCACAACATCATCATCATGACCGATGCTGACGTTGACGGTTCGCACATCCGTACCCTGCTGCTGACCTTCTTCTTCCGTCAATTGCCGGAGCTGGTCGAGCGTGGCTATATCTACATTGCCCAGCCGCCGCTGTACAAAGTGAAGAAGGGTAAGCAAGAGCAGTACATCAAGGACGACGAGGCCATGGAAGAGTACATGACCCAGTCGGCCCTCGAAGATGCCAGCCTGCACCTCGACGAGTCGGCGCCAGCGGTTTCTGGTGTACAGCTGGAAGCGTTGGTCAACGAATTCCGTAGCGTCATGAAAACCCTCAAGCGTCTGTCACGCTTGTACCCGGAAGAGCTGACTGAGCACTTCATCTACTTGCCAGAGGTAACGCTGGAGCAGTTGGGTGACCATGCGGTGATGCAAGCCTGGCTGGCCCAGTTCCAGGAGCGTCTAAGCAACAGTCAGAAGTCTGGCCTGGTCTACAAAGCCAGCCTGCGTGAAGACAAGGAACGCAATGTATGGCTGCCAGAGGTGGAAATCACCTCTCACGGCTTGGCCAGCTATGTCACCTTCAACCGCGACTTCTTCGGCAGCAATGACTACCGGACCGTGGTCAACATCGGTGCCAAGTTGTCGAGCTTGTTGGGTGAAGGCGCCTACGTGCAGCGTGGTGAGCGCCGCAAAGCGATCGTTGAGTTCAAGGAAGGCCTGGACTGGCTGATGAACGAGACCACCAAGCGCCACACCATCCAGCGATACAAAGGGCTGGGTGAGATGAACCCGGACCAGCTTTGGGAAACCACCATGGATCCGGCTGTTCGTCGCATGCTCAAGGTGACCATCGAAGACGCCATCGCTGCCGACCAGATCTTCAACACCCTGATGGGCGATGCGGTCGAGCCGCGTCGTGACTTCATTGAAAGCAACGCGTTGTCGGTATCGAACCTGGACTTCTGATCAGGTGTAGGTTCACAGAAAAGCTGCACGCTTTCACAAATAGATGACCGGCCGGGCTTCAACCATGGCCCCTGTCGGTCACCATCAAGCCCGCCTTCGCGGGCTTTTTTTTGCCTGGAATTCCTGCCGGGGCGCCCTACTCCGCTCATTGGAAAATGATGCAGATGGGGGGATTTGAGGAAGTGATTTGATGGGGCGCTGGAAGTGCTGAGAGGGTCGGCGGGCGGATCTGAGCAGCAGAGAGATTGAGAGGACTTTAAAACTAATATTTGAACACCTTAATAGTTAATTAAGCGTACGTGTTAAGTATTAATTTGAACAATTTAGTATGGAAATGGAATTTGGTGGAAGTTGCCATTTTGGATTTTTTGTAGATTTCGAAGGGATGTTGGAATAAGATCTATGACCAACTTTTCCGCTTTGCACTGAAGATTTTCAGCCAAATCAGCTGTTTGAAGCGAGAGCTTCAGACCTGATCCAAATTGCTCCAGCGATCACGAAGTGGCCGTTTAGAAATAAAGAGAGCAAGCCGATTGCTTTAGATTCTGATCAGTCATGAGAGTCATGACCAATGAGAGAAAAGGAGACCTGAAAATGTAGAAAAACGCGATCAATCCCGAGAGGACTGACCGCGCTTAGCGAAGCAGACTTGCGTCCTCAGAACCCGCAATGTCTGCTTTTTCGAAGCGACTGTCAATCCTCTCCCATTTTTTCGACCTTAGCGAGGTTACTCGACGGCACAGTGTTGCCTGTCGAAAGGCCTCACTTCGCCCGCCCTGCGCCTTGATTTTTTGGCGCAGCGTCGGCGCTCGTTTCGAGATTTTCGGAGGTGTTTCATGACAGTACGAAAGGTGGTCACGCGGCGGTCCAACCATTACCGCGGCTACTTCCCATCGCTCAAAAATAAAAAGCCTGTGCCCTGGGAGTCCCAGCTCGAAGGCGCTCTTTTTCGGCTTCTTGAGCTGTCTCCTGCGGTCATCGGCTACGTCCCGCAGCCCAGTGAGGAACGTGTTCCATCGCTCCAGGGCTACTTCAAATATTACCCAGACGTACAGGTTTTCCTCGCGGATGGGCGCGAGTGGTGGTTTGAAGTGAAGCCTCACGACCGACTGAAGATTGCCAGCGTCAGGCAGCGACTGGATGCCGCTGAGCGCTACTTCAACGCCACTGCCCGTAACTTTTCGGTGATCACTGAAAAGTTAATTGAAGCTGAACCCCTGGCTACCAATCTTAGAAGGCTGATGTATCACCGGCGCGGTCCAGAGCTTTCGCATCAGGCGTTGGAGGAGGTAATGGCGACCTTCAACGAATGGCCGCCTATGACCGTTGCAGATCTGCTCTACGTGGTTGGTGAGGGGAAAGCCTGGCGCTTGTTAGGCCTTGGGGTGGTGGGCATTGACCTTGATAGGTCAATTGACACTGACTCCCCGGTCTTCCTGCAAGGGGGGCACCGTCATGCAAACCTTTTCCCTTAGGGTGAAATTGGTCGTCATCGTTCGTGGCGTACTGATGGTGCTTGAGAAGAGGCTTATTGACCGGAAGCTGCTCTTTTTCGATGAGCTTGGTGAGCCCACGAAGCTATCCGAGAAGGAGTTCTATGAGGCCTACGAGAAGCGCGAGATCGAGATCTCCGCTGATCAGCCATACCTTGGGAGGGTTCCGTATGTGCGGAACGTCCCTCCAGATATTTCATGCTTCCCCAAAAAACATGGAGATGAGGCATTGCGTCGACGCAAGTATCTGGACGACCTAACTAAGCGCGGTAAATACAAGCTACCGGGTGACGAAGACATGATCAAGAAGCTTAGAGATATCGCCAAAAAGATTGGGGATGCGTGCGCACCCTCGGTTTCCACTATTCGACGTTGGGCAGCCAAATACATTGGCCAGAACGTAGTAAAGCTTATCCCTCAGCATGCCAAAAAGGGTCGGGCTGCCGCGATACAGGGAGAGCTCGAAGTTATTCTTGAAGGGGTGATTAATAAAACCTACCTGCAGGATACGATTCCAGCGGTCAGCGTGGTCGTTTCAGAATTCGAGGATCAGATAAAAGAGAGGAACAAAAGTCGTTTGCCTTCGGATCAGCTCAAGATCCCAAGCGGAATGACTGTCCGAAGGTACATCGCCAAGCTGGATCCGTACCTTGTGGATAAGGAGAGGCTCGGAAAACACGCAGCAGACAAGAAGCACCGTGTTGCGGCGGGTGTCCTACGTGTCCATGAGATTTTGGAACGTTGGGAAATTGATCACACCTTGTTGGACGTCCAGCTTGTGGATGAAACCTCGGGGCTGTGCATTGGGCGCCCCTATCTGACGATCGTCCTCGACCGCTTCTCTCGAATGGTGATGGGATATTTGCTCCACCTGTCGGCGCCAAATACGGAAACCGTGCTTCGTGTGATCGAACGCTCAATCCGTCCAAAAGCCGAATTGCTGAAGCGCTTTCCGAAAGTGAGAAATGAATGGTGGGCACGTGGGCTGCCGGCTCGAATAGTCCCAGACAACGCAGCGGAATTTCACGCGGGCGATCTCATCATGGGATTCAACGAGTTGGGTATCGAGATCATGTATCCCGCTTCAAGGGCCCCTCAAAGGAAAGGTGCCGTCGAACGCTTTTTCAGCACACAGAACCTGGGGCTTATCCACAACCTCCCGGGTACCACCTTCTCGAATATCCAGCAGCGTGGCGATTACGACTCGGAGAAGAATGCATGTTTCACGCTCCCTCAATTGGAGGCGGTGGTAGTGAAATGGATCGTCGATGGTTACCACCAGACTCCTCATCGGGGGCTGGACAACAGAACACCGGCTCAAGTCTGGGGGACTAGCGAGGCGAACCATGTCATCAGCCTTCCCGTCGACCTGGACTCGTTGGAGTGCATTCTGGCCAAGCGGGCCTCGGTGAAGGTTCACCATTACGGCATCGAGGTTGCCAAAGTGGGCTACCACTCTACGGAACTTGCTGAGCTCCGTATGCGTTTGGCAGACGGAGAAAAGGTAAACGTCCGCTATCGAGACGAAGCCGGGCACGTTTGGGTTCACGACCGCTTCAGAAACTTGTTCTTCAAAGTGCCCGCCAAAGATGAGCGAATGGCCGGTAAGAGCAGGGAGGTGTGGAAGGCTGCCGAGAAAGCGCTGCGAGAAAAATATAATGAGCAGCCTAGCTTCGAGGCTACGCACAGGTGCTACCAGGAAATTATGGAAGATGCAGACGAGGCCCGCCGTTCGCAGACGCTCAGAAAACGACGCGCAGCTGCCATAGCGAAAATCGACAAGGAGGGTCGAGTGACCGAAAGCACGCCTCCACCCAAGGTACTCGCTGAAGTGGAATGGACCGGTGACTCTATTCCTAACATTCCGCCAGCAGCCTTCAAGGTCTCGGTTCGTCGCCCTGCTGGGAGTTCTAAGCCATGAACGCCATCAATCTGTACGAATGCTACGAGCATGGTGAATACAGCTTTACGCTCCGCGATCGTTTTATTCACAGCCCTCAAGTCGAGCGAGCGTTGACGCGACTAGGCGATATCCACGGCGATAGTCGGCGTACCAGAGCAAGTAAAGGGTTGCTGATCCAAGGTCCAAGCGGAGTGGGCAAGAGCACATTGGTCAAGGAGTACATTCGGTCATTGGAGGAATTGGAGAGCCATGACCCACAGAAGCGGACAGTTCTGTTCGTCGAGATGCCTTCGTCTCCAACCAAAAAGAACCTGGCAGCAGCCATTTTGGCAGAGCTGAAGGATCCCTTCGCAGAGGCACGAGGACATTCGGCAGAGGTTAAATTTGCGCGAGTAGTCCTGCTGCTGAAGAACCTTGGCGTGGAGATGTTGGTCCTCGATGAGGCGCAGCACCTGGTCGATTATCGTCGTAATGGTGCGTATGAGGCAGCAGACTGGATCAAGAGTCTGATGAATGAAACCAGTATCGCGTTTGTTCTGATTGGGCTGAAGCGCACCGAAAATCTCCTGCTAGCAAACGAGCAACTGCGACGCAGGTTTTCGGCCACGGTGGCATACGATCGCTTCACCTTCTCCGCTAATACGTCTCTTCATTTCGTGATGTTGTTGCAGGCAATCGAGGGCGAACTGCCTGTTCAAACCATCAGTTTTGTAGAGCCAGCGATGATTAAACGCTTCTACCTGGCTTCCTATGGATTGATCGACTACCTCATCAAGATTGTGGACAGGGCTGTTTGGCTGGTTCAAGTCCAGGACCTTGTCGGGATTGAACTTCCTGTGCTGGCCCAGGCTTTTGAAGACGAGGTTTGGAGCTACGCCACCGAGGATCGAAACCCCTTCAGTGCGAGCTTCAATTTCCAGCCTCTGTTCGGGAAGCGGGAGCCGTTTGAGACGTTCGAAGAGAGCAGTACCTGACGGCCAAGGGCCGGGCTTATCGGCCCGGCTCTACTCCCCTGATTTTTATGTCTTCGATTTCATGGATGTGTAGGAATGTTTGGTCTTTTAATCAACCCACGACCACACCAAGACGAAAGTCTTTTGGGGTACCTGCAGCGCCTGGCGAAAGCCAACGGATTACCCAGAAAGGAACTGCTCACCGCCTTTGCACGAGCCGACGAGACCGATGTTGCGGACTGGCTGCAGATGATGGAAGGACCACTGAGCTGGCCTGCGGTATCTGCTGAGTTTCGTGATCCAAGGCCCAAGGGGGTCAAGTTATGGACGACTCATCACGCTCGTTACTGTCCGATCTGTTTGGGCGAAGCCGGTTATTGGAGAGAAAGCTGGGGCTTGACCCTGGTTACGACGTGTTCTGTCCACGGCACTGAACTCCACGGGCGGTGCCCCAACTGTCTGAAGGAAACCGATCCAAGCGCAATGAGTGCGAATAGTTGCCAAGCGTGTGGCACCTCATTGAGTGGGACCAATTTTGAGATCGCGCCGGCGAGTGATACGGCCGCCTGGCTCACCTCTGGCTTTGAAGATAGGTTTTACGCCGACTCGTTGCCAGCTGACGCGGGATTGGCGGCCCTCACCTACGAACAGTTTCACGAGTTGTCATCGCGTCTCGCTGTCAGAAGTTTGCCTACGGAAAGAACCCAGCCGCTGAAGGTTGCTGATTCGGGTTCGCTAGAGATATCGCGGCTTATGGCAAACGCGGCGGGCGTGGTTCTCATGAACTGGCCTCTCGCATTCAGAGAACTGCTGAGTGGCCTCAAGGCAGTCCATTCCGATAACGAACATTGGACGCTCAGCAGATCGTTCGGCCCGATATACCACGACATCCACCGTGATCTGGATGACTCTTGTTTTGACTTTCTTCGTCGAGAGTTCGAATCATTTCTGCAGCATGCGTGGGAAGCACCGTTAGCGAAGCGAAATCGCAATTTGAGTGAGGAGACGATTGAGAGACATCGTTGGGTGTCGTTCGATTCTGCTGCTGAAGCTTGTGGTCTCGGGGTATCAGTCATAAAACGCCTTCATCAGGAGGGACAAATCGCCTATCGGGAGAAGGTCCATGAAGATCGAGTCTTTACGGTCGTGGACCTGGATCATTTGAAGGCAATCTCGCAGCATCTCCAGGGCGTGGCTGATATGAAAGAAACCTCGACTTTGCTAAGCCTCTGTCGCAATCGGGTTAGGCAGCTGCTAGCTGGTGGTACCCTCCAGTTCTTTGGTGGAGAACCGCGCCCAGGCGAAAGGTGGCTGATTGACTGCCGCTCGATCAACGAATTGATTGATGAGAAGCTGCCTACCAGCTCTGACCAGAGCCTGGTGTCGATCAACTACTTGGCCAAGCATTCTCTGCCCAAGGGGGGTGGGTTGGTCGAGTTGGTTCAGGCAATACGTGCAGGTGAACTTCGCGCTTACGGCCCAGCTGAGAATGGCTCGGTTGCGGTAGGGGCGTGGTTACTCAAGCCGCAAGATTTTGCAGCGTGGCAACAAGCCCGAGCTGAGAACAAGAGTCCGGTCTTTCCCGGCCTGTCGGTAGTCAAGGCTGCTGCGCTGTTAGGCGTCAAAGAACAATGCGCATACGCGTTCGTTCGACTGGGTCTGCTATGGAGCACTGCTGTCGAACGAGGCCGGCGTACGCAATTGATGGTTAAGCCTCAAGCCATCGACAGATTCAGGCGTGGCTATATCTTGGGACCGGAGATTGCGGTGTATTTGGGGAAGTCGACCAGGGAGGCGTTCAAGCACCTTTGGGAGGCCAGGTTTCGCCCCGTTGCGGGGCCATCCATTCCAAACGCGGCTTGCCGGCAGTACGTTTGGGTAAGAAGCAAAAAGCTGATCGATTACCTCGCAAGTGAAGCCGCCCAGATCGACGATCCTGAAGCCATCACGTTTTTATCCACACCGATCGCTCAGCCTCGTGATTGCCGATTCAGGCATGTGGGATCAAGATAGTTAGCACGCTTTCTTTCTTGATTGCTAAAATCATCGAACCCATTTTGGAGAATCTTATGTCCCGTCTCGCTGAATTCCGCCTGCTCGAACAACAGCTCGCAGCCCAACTGGCGGAGCTGGAAGCGCTGAAAAATGACTCTGCCCTGAAGCAGGAAATGGAATTTGAAACGAAGCTGCGCAGTTTGCTCAACGAGTATGGCTACGGCCTGCGCCAAGTGGTGCTGATCCTCGATCCGCAAGCGGTGGCTTCCACTGATATGGCCCCAAAAACCTCTCGGAAACCACGCGAAGTGAAGGTCTACAAGAATCCACACAGCGGAGAGGTTGTTGAGACCAAGGGTGGTAATCAGCGTACGCTTAAGGCCTGGAAAAACGAGTATGGCGCTGAGGTAGTCGAGTCTTGGCTCGCCAATTGATTGCACTGCAGGCGGCTTCTGGCACGAGATGAATCGTGGTGCGCCCCGAATGCAAATTCCCATTCTGGGGCGTGACGAAATTTTCTGCGGGTGGTGGATTTAGAGAATTAAAACTGTCGCTAGAGGGTCCCGTCTTTCGCGGCCTGCAGCCATTTGGAGAGGAAACGCAAAACTGTCGCAATCACCCAAAACGCCGGTTCAGACTGATTCGCTAGAGAATTAAAACTGTCGCAGCCTGAAACGACGCGGCTTTCACGTGTATTCAGAGCCATCATTATCGATAGCCTGCTTACAAACATGTAATTCCTGGATCACGTGGATGACAGCTCCCAGTCGGTAAGCTTCACTCATGTCTTCATGGAGTAACAGAAATGAACACCGCTAAAAGCATTGCCGCCCTCATGCTCGTAATCGCCTCCTCATCCGCTTTAGCTGAAGGAGGATCTGATCGCTTACACGGAAAGATGATTCAGGCAAATGAGCAAGCAATGCGTGCCTACGCCGCTGCCAATGGAAAAAAACCACCTGAAGTGATCCATTATCGCTACGGAATGAAACTGGATGTGGCGAGAGTTATCAGTATGACTTCGCTCAAAGGTAGCTGCGACGTGATGCCGACACAGATGAATTACGAGGACTCAACAGGTGAGTTGAAAATCCTCGAATATCGCTCTGCTGGAATTAACTGTAGAGGTCAAAACTGACCGAAGGGACAGGGTAAGTCTTGGAGTAAGCTGACCACGACCAGCGCTGCAGCTGGTCGGCTGGCCGGCAGAAGCCCTTCCCCCGGGGCATCTTGCATTACGTGTCAGGATAACTGGCAACTACTTGATCGTCCCCACTCTTGGTGAGGCCGATGACTTGATAGGCGTGTTTCATGCCATCAACCTCCATACCTGGTGAGCCAGCGGGCATGCCAGGTACCGCGACGCCTGCCAGGTCGTTGCGCTTTATGAGCTCCTGCACCTGGGCTGCGGGGACGTGACCTTCCACAAACTTGCCATCGATAACCGCGGTGTGACACGAAGCCAGCCTCGGAGCTACTCCTAGCTCTTGCTTCACCGCCCTCATGTCCGTTTCAACGTGGTCGACGACCTTGAAGCCGTTTGCCTCCAAGTGCGCTATCCATTTCTTACAGCAACCGCAATTAGCGTCCCGGTGCACATCGATAGTCAGGGGCTCCGCAGCAAAGGCGGCTGAGGCGATTAGAAGTGACGCTGCGGTACTTAAACCGAGGAAGCGGCGCTTACTTGTCATGAGTGTGCTCCTTCCCGTCTTTGTGCACATGGGTTTTGGGAGTAGAACCTGTGTGGTGGTCCGAGTGCGCCTCGCCGGACTCGTGTTCACCGTGGTGCTCCGCTACTGATGAAGACTCCGAATGCGAACTGCCATGATCATGACTTTCCTCAGCCACGCCGTTTGCTGCGGAATCATCATGATTTCCATGACCTGATTTCGCACCACCGTGTTGGCCTTCATGGTTATGCATATCGCTTTCGCCACCGCCATGTTGGTGACCACCACTGGAAGCGACCATCATCTGGTACTGCTCAGCATTGAGTTGCGGTAGCTGGTCCAGGAACGCGACGATTCCCCAGATGTACTGGTCGTCCATGCTCTTACCCCAGGCTGGCATGCCTGTCGCTTTGATACCGTGCTTGATGGTCCAAAACGCAGCAGCAGGGTCACCGCTTACACCTATCTCGGTGAGGTTTGGTGGGGATGGGTATAGGGCTTGGCTGAGTTCAGTTTTCTCCACCCCTGGCGCGAGGTGGCAACCGATACACATGGCGTTGTAGTTGCCTGCCCCTGCTTGGATGAGAGCAGGATCTTTAAGGTTTGGCACCTCAATGTCGCTTGCTCGGACTTCAATCGAGCGATCCCGCGCCATGGCCAAAAACGCATGCACAGCGGGGAAGTGTGGGTCGTCCGCACCAACGTTCACGAGACCGAAGTAAGCAGCACCTAGCACTGCTGCGCTAGTAACAGCACCTGCCGCCACCAGCGTTGTAATTGTTTTTTTCATGTTGAGTTCTCAAAACCACATCCGAATACCGGCCACAAAACGAGCTTCGTCCACGTCCCCGCCTTCATCCCGAATGAAATCGGCGGTTTTGCCGTAGGAACGGCTCCAGGTGACACCTATGTATGGCGCGAACTGGCGAACAATCTCGTACCGTAACCGCAGCCCGACTTCGGTGTTTGCCAGGCCAGAGCCGACGCCGCGTTCCGGGTCGTTCTTGCCATAAAAGTTGGCCTCAGCGGTTGGCTGAAGAATTAAACGATTGGTTAGCAAGATGTCGTACTCGCCCTCCAGACGGGCAGCGGTTTGACCGTTCTCGCCGATAAAGGCGGTGGCTTCAGCTTCGAAGTCATACAGGGCCAGGCCCTGAATACCGAACGCAGCCCAGGTCTGCGGATCCTCCGGTTTGAAATCCTGCCGGACGCCGGCGACAACATCCCACCACGGGCTTACCGAGCGGCCATAGAGGAGCTGCAGCTCAGCATCTTCAGTCACACCATTGGTTCGTTCACCTTCCGAGCGAATCCAGAGCCTATTGATATCGCCGCCCACCCAGCCGGATGCATCCCAAGCAAGCGTGCTACCTTCATCGGCATCTTGGTATTCCAGTTGGTCTAGCAAGAAAAAGCTGTTGAACCCGCTGTCATCCATTTTGTGCCCGTCAAGCGGGGGGAAGGCAGCCTGCCGGTCGGCATCAGTCAGCACCGGGATTGGCGTACGGCTGGTCGGGGTCGGCGAATCAGCGTTCCCGTTTCCCATCGTGGAATGACCCATCGCGCCATGATCCATGCCTTCCATGGACCCGTGATCCATGCCTTTCATGCTTCCATGGTCCATCTTGCTGTGGTCCATCGAGGCGGGTTTCGCTTTGGGCTGGCCATGGCCCATTTTGCTGTGATCAACGGGTGCAGGTTGCGTGGGTTGCTTGCTCGCGCCCATCTGGCTGTGGTCCATGCCCGGCATCGCAGCCTGTGATGAGGCGTGGTCCATCTGCATGGCACCGTGGCCCATTGCCGAGTGGTCCATTCCGGAATGATCCATTTCAGCGGCGAAGCTGGGCGAAACGCCCAGCACACCTAAAGAAACGGCGAATGCCAGCAGCGATGGTCGTGCAACGCTATTGGCCATTTTTCCCTGCCTTAGCTTTGTCGCTGCCATGCGATTCCATCATTTTGCTGTGATCCATTCCTTCCATGGAACCATGATCCATGCCCTCCATAGAGCCATGATCCATGCCTTTCATGGAGCCGTGATCCATGCCTTCATGGTTCATGCCCTGGGCTTGCTTGCTCTTCGAGCCGTTCGATTGCGCCGCGTTGGACGACTTTTGAGAGTGCTGATCATGGTTGTCACTGGACCAGGAAGACGGGGCGTACACCGCGAGCAGGCCAACCATCGCGGCAGAGAGGAAAAAGGCGCTTCGTTTCATTGGTTTGCTCATCTCGTATCTCCAGTTCATTCGTCCACGCGGACTTCTCGGAACATGCCCATCTCCATGTGGTACATGAGGTGACAGTGATAGGCCCAGCGCCCGAGTGCATCTGCGGTTACGCGATAGCTTCGTTTCGAGCCAGGCGGCATATCGATCGTGTGTTTTCGCACCATGAAATTGCCGTCCTCATCCTCCAGGTCACTCCACATGCCGTGCAGATGGATGGGGTGAGTCATCATGGTGTCGTTGACCAAGGTAATACGCAGGCGCTCGCCGTACTTGAGCCGCAGCGGCTCTGCGTCAGAAAACTTGATCCCATCGAAGGACCAAGCGAACTTTTCCATATGCCCGGTAAGGTGCAGTTCGATTGTCCGGCCAGGTTCCCGGCCGTCAGGGTCGATGAAGGTGCTACGCAAATCCGAATACGTGAGAACCCGACGCCCGTTATCGCGAAGCCCGATCCCCGGATCGCTCAGCTTTGGCGTAGGGGTCATGGTCTGCATATCGACCAGAGGGTTGTTTGTTTCGGAGGCGGGATGGTTCTGCATGGCACCGCTGGCGGCCATATTGCTTTGGTCCATACCGGTCATGTTGCCGTGGTCCATGCCAGCCA
>NZ_DGIR01000016.1 GCF_002386445.1 Pseudomonas sp. UBA4617 | reverse complement strand
CGGCGCTCGATCGGATAGGCGCAATCCCTCTTTCGACAAACTCTCGCCCTTGACTTGAACAGCGCTGTCGCCAAGCGCCGTCATTCTGCCGCCAGGCGCCCTTTGTTCTGCCGCTCCGCCTTGTACTGCATGGCCACTGCCGGTGCCGGCTTGGCAACACCGGTTTCCAGCCACTGGCGCATGCGGCTGGCATCGGCGAAGTGGGTGTACTTGCCAAAGGCATCGAGGATGACCATGGCCACCGGGCGGTTGTCCATGCGGGTCAGCAGCACCAGGCAGTGGCCGGCCTCATTGGTGAAGCCGGTCTTGGTCAGCTTGATGTCCCAATTGCTCTTGTTCACCAGGTGGTCGGTATTGCGGAAGCCCAGGGTGTAGTTGGGCTTGCGGAAGGCCACGGTCTTCTCGCGGGTGGTCGACAGCTCGCTCAGCATCGGGTACTTGCGCGAGGCCATCAGCAGCTTGGCCAGGTCGCGGGCGGTGGACACGTTCTGCGTCGACAGGCCGGTCGGTTCGACGTAGCGGGTGTGCGCCATGCCCAGGCTACGGGCCTTGGCGTTCATCGCCTTGATGAACGCCGGGTAGCCGCCCGGGTAGTGGTTGGCCAGGGTATTGGCCGCACGGTTCTCAGACGACATCAGGGTAATCAGCAAGGTTTCGCGGCGGTCCAGCTGGCTGCCCAGGCGCACACGCGAATACACGCCTTTCATTTCCGGGTTGTTGGCGATGGTCATGGTGAGCATTTCATCCATCGGTTGCTTGGCGTCGAGCACCACCATCGCGGTCATCAGCTTGGTCACCGAGGCGATCGGCACCACGCGGTCGGCGTGGTTCGAATACAGCTCCTGGTTGGTGTTCAGATCGATCAGCAAAGCGCTACCCGACGCCAGGTGCAGCTTGGACGGGTCACGTTGAACCTGGGCCGGGGATTGTGCAGCAGCGGTCGACGGGAGGGTCGCGGTACCTGTGAGCAACAGCAGCAGGCTGAGGATGGACAGGGATGTTTTCACGTTGAGGCTCACTAAAAGTTGGTATGTCGTTGGCTGTGCAAGGGTTTTCCCCCAAAAAACCGCTGCATTCTGGAGTATGGCTGAATTGCTGTCG
The DNA here is from genome assembly GCF_002386445.1 of Pseudomonas sp. UBA4617. Lineage (GTDB taxonomy): Bacteria > Pseudomonadota > Gammaproteobacteria > Pseudomonadales > Pseudomonadaceae > Aquipseudomonas. Next base: position 108,447 of record NZ_DGIR01000016.1, on the reverse strand, counting down.
AATGCCTTATGACTAAAGGGCGCAAGGTGAAGGAAATTTAATCCTGTACTAATTCTGTACCAATTACGTTCGTCTCAAGCTTCGCCAATTCAGCCCAATCGTTCGCAGAATTTAGCCATTTCGCGTAGGTGGAGAGGAGGACTTGTACCGAGTGACCAAGCTGCCCTGCAATGAACGCCGGATTCATCCCTGACATGAGGCACATCGTGGCATAAGTGTGCCGGCAATTGTACTGGGGGCGGTGTTTGAGCCCCTTCGCTTCGACCGCCTGGTTGAAGTGCTTGCCCGCCGACTCGGGCACGGTGATGTGTAGTGATGAACCCGACGGTTGGAAGATGAATGGCGATTCGGTCGAGACTCGTCGCTTCTGCTTCGATCTGTAGTGAGCGATTTCCTTGGCCCTGGCCAGCGACCAAGGCGCGGCTGTTCAGCATTACCGTGCGGGTGTATTTGGTCTTGGTCCGCTCGACCACCTGCTTCTCCACGACGATCCGGCAGACGTGTGCTGTCTTCTTCTCGAAATCGATCTCGTCCCAGCGAAGCGCCATGATTTCGCCCGTGCGCGTGCCCGTGTAGAAGGCGAACTCGTAGAATGCTGCGAATACCTGGTTGCACCGAGAAAAGTTCTCGTACACCCGCATGTTCCGCGACAACAAGTTCGTCGTGCTCAGCATGCGCCCGGGCAAGGACCGGACCCTGGACCAGAACGCCCTGTGGTTCGCTATGTACGACCGGATCGCCAAGAGCACCGAGATGGGCGACATCGAGGATGTTCGCCGGTACTGCAAGCTGCACTTCGGCGTGCCGATCATGCGCGCCGGCTGCGATGAGTTCCGCACTGGCTGGGCCGATTCGTTCATCCATCTCCCCTATGAGGTGAAGCTTCGCCTGATGGGGCCGTGCGCGATGTTCGGGCCGGATGGCTTCCCTGTGACCCGGCTGTTCGATCGAGCCCAGGGCTGTCAGTACACCGACCGCATCGTGGCCGAATTCGCGCCGCAGGGTGTGGTTTTCAGCGACTTGCTCAGCGAGGAGGCGGCATGAGCCATCAATTCAAGCCGGGCGACTTGGCTCTCATAGTATCCGCGGGGCCTCGCTGCGAGCAGAACATCGGAAAAGTCGTCGAGGTAGTCGAGGTTGAGTGCCCACCACTGGATGATCACCCGGTCTGCGTACGCGGTGATGGAATGGTGGAACAGCTAGCTGGCTTTGGGAACCCTTCCCGGTGCACACCAACTGGTGCCGCCCCAGCCAACTCATGCCCCTGCGCGGCGACTTCGAACCCGAGCAGCAAAAATCGAAGGAGGCCGCGCCATGCGCGTAGCCGAAGAAGTGCAAGGCCCCAGGCTGCGGCAAGCCCTTCAAGCCGACCATGACCACGCAGAAGGTGTGCAGCATCGCCTGTGCCAAGGCCATGGCCAAAGACCCCAAGCTGCAGAAGGTCGCAGCCAAGGGCATCACCAAGCAGGCCCGCCAGGACCTGCAGGAGCGCCGTGAGAAGCTGAAGACCCGCCGCGAGCACATGGCCGAGGCGCAGACCGCGTTCAACGCTCATGTCCGCGAGCGTGACGCCGGCCTGCATGCATCAGCTGCGACTCGCTGTCGAGCGATCACGACCTCATCACAGGGAGCCGCTGGGACGCTGGTCATTACCGGACAGTGGGCGCTTGCCCAGAGCTGCGCTTCGGACCGCTCAACGTCCACCGCCAGTGCGTGAAGTGCAACCGGAACCTGTCGGGCAATGCCGACGAATACCGCATCCGGCTGATGAGGCGCATCGGCGCCGACCAGGTTGATTGGCTCGAAGGGCCTCATAAGCCCCAGCGCCTGACCATCGAAGACCTGCAGGCCATCAAGGCCCTGTACAGGCAAAAACTAAAGGATCTGCGGAGGGCAGCGGCATGACGCCAGCGTGGGGGTTTTTGATTATGGCCACCCTCATGGTGGTGTCCGGTGTGGCGCTGTCCTGGGCAGGCGCAGTGCGCCGCAAGCGCAGTTACGAAGAATTCATCTTGAGTAAGGCCAAGCGGGCAGAGGGCAAACAATGAAGTATCAGAGCGTTTTGGCAGCGGTAGTGCGCGCCCTGGCGGCCGAGACGATCAATCGCACTGGCGGTTGCGATTTTGAGCCGAAGGTCCAGGCCGCCAAGCAGAAGGGCGCCATCTTGGGAAAGGAAGCGGCATTCCTCATCGACTGCATGGTGTTCAGCCGGCTGCACAAGAGCCTGAGCGCATCGCACTGGCGCCAATTGGTGGCGAAGTACTCCACTCACGTTGACCGCAAGCATGCGGCCATCGAGGAGCTGACGCGCACCTGTCGCTCGCCGGCCCCGGATCGCTTTCGCCAATGCGCATCCTGACCTGGGCCATGCCAAAGCTGCCTGGAGTCGATGGCAAGCGGAGTACGACACAAAAGAACCCGACCACTGAGTCGGGTTTTTATTGCCCGAAGAGGGCCGCCCAGCACTGCCCCGGTCTTATTAATTGTCCCGGTGGTCTGTTATTTTACCCTATGCCAGCCTTAGGGCGCATACTCGCTTTAGCTCAGATTTTCTGAGTTATTGAGAGGTACTTATGTCTAGTGACATTACCAAACAAAATGGATCTCCGGGACCTGAATCGGAAGTTGAAGCAGGTACAGAAAAGCGTGAGGGTTTGGACAAATCTAGCCCAGAGGATAGGGACGATTATATAGATTCCGACACTACGCCCGAACAAGAATCTGAGTCCCCTGTGCGTCCCAAAGCTTCAAATTCGGAAAAGTTCAGTCGCGAGCAGAATAGTTGGGCTCATCCTGGGCGCATTTGGTAGCGGCGCACGTTCAAGCATATATTGTACTCCAAGCACTCTCCTCGGGGCTGATGATCCATTGGGTTACACTCCCGATGATGACGAGCCAGGCCTTGATAAAGGATCGGAGACTGATCGGAGGCAGATGCGTACACCATGATGGACCGCTCACTGAGTAATTCATTTATTTGAGCTCGGATAACCGGGCTCATCAGAGGTTTATATGACAGATAAAACATCGAGCCAGGGTGAAAGAAGTTCTGGCGAAAATACATCTCCCCAAGGCCCAAGGACGGAGGGAAGCAAGCGTGCCAACACCGAGCGGGCTTCAAAGGCAGAGCTCTATAGTCGGCACGACAAGGTTGCCGAGAAAGATGTCAAAAATGATCCGCGAAAGTCGTGAAGTAGAACATTTGAGCTGATTGAAGCGCCCGATGAATTTGGAAAGCGCTAATAAATCACTAGCTAGCCGCCTTCGGGCGGTTTTTTGTTCAGGTGAATTGTCTTCCGATCAGATCAACGGATGTACGATTAACATTCTAAGCCTCGGAACTTCCGGGCCTTTTCTTCTAGGAACCACACATGGCCGAACCAGCAAGCACGACTGCCGGCGTCCTGCTGGTGAAGTACGGCGTGATCATTGGTGGCTTCGCAGGAGCGATCCTTCCGCTGACCTTCCTGCGGGGCCTCACCTGGGCCAGGCGGTCGCCGCCTTCTTCACCGGCTTCGCTTCAGCAGTCTTCTGCACCCCGCTTGCCATTAGTTATTTCAACCTTGGCACCAGCGGAGAAACCCAATACGGCGTGGCCTTTCTGATAGGCCTTCTGGCAATGAACATCATCCGGCACTGAAGTCGCTCGTGGGTCAGTCCGGAGCCAAGGGAGCTACCTGATGAGCTCGACACTGATTTCAGTACTGATCGGCGCGAACGCCTTCCTCTGCGTGCTGGTTGTGATCGCGGCCTGTGATTACCTGCGGCGCATCCGCCCGATGGATCACCCGCTGCTGGCTGTCGCGTTCTACCTGGTGGCCATTGGAGCGTTCGGCTCGTTCGTCCTGACCATGAACGGCCACGTGCACACCCTGTACGGCGTGATCCTCAAGCTGGGGATCGTCCTGTATGCGGTCGCCCGGCGCGGCCATGTGTTCCAGCTGAGTTAGAGCGCCACACAACCGGGCAGCATCGCTGAGGCGGTTAGTGCGTCCGCAACCACTCATCTGCGACATCACCCATGGTGGATGGGGTGCCACTCTTAATCCAAAATATGAAGGCGCGATCGAACTTGAATCCACTGCCACATTCCTTCACCAGGAACTGCCGGACCTTCTGCGTGTTGCGGTAGTTCCTGTCGAGTGGAGTAGAGCGGGTAATCGGTCCAGCGTGCCAGTCGAAGCTCATTTCCTTTTCCTTGGATGGCGAATTAGCCCAGAGCCTAACACTGCTCGCACCTCAACACAGAGATGCGCCGTCACGCGGCGCGGGAGCAGTCATGAGCAACGTCACACGAATTCGCCATGAGCTTCCGGTAACATGGATATCGTCCATGCGGTGGCAGAGTTCGATGCTGCCCTGGTGAAAGCAATTGATGCCGCCAGGTCTGTCGGCCTTCCGCAGGGGGCTGCTGGTTGGCCTGTTGCACGGGCACGCACACGCCGAGGCGCACAAGATGGTTACCGAATGAACGTGGTTGAGCTGAAACCGCGAGATCGCGACGGGCCTCACGCCTCCGGCGAGTGCATTTGCGCAAACTGTCGGCATGAATGGGTAGCGGCTGCCCCGGTAGGCGTCACACAATTGGAGTGCCCTGAGTGTGGCACCCATCGCGGAGCGTTCAAGTTTCCATTCGGCGCGCAGCCAGGTGATGAGGCATTCCACTGCGACTGCGGTAGCGAAACATTTTTCATCATGCGCAAGCCTGGCCAAGCCAGCGGCGTAGTGCACTGCCGTGACTGTGGAGTAGAGGCTACTGGCTGGTTCAAGTGAGGTGTGCCGCAAGTGAGTGCGGCGCACCTTTTTGCGCTAGTGGTATTACTTAGCCCCGATTGAGGATTTCAATCTGCTTTTCAAGCTCAGCCCTAATTGGGCTGGCCTTCCCCTGAAAAGTTACGCTTCCATTCTCGAAAACGTTACAGATCGACCTGTCCGCGAATGTGAACATCGCCGTCCCAATGGCGTCCGGGTACGCGGTAGTTACGGTCGGGTAAGAATTTTGGATGTGCGCGATGAGGCGCGCTGGGTACATAACTTTTGCCATTGTGAAGCTCCATGCTTGATGTGCCCTATAGATATGGTGGCGAATTAATGGCTTTTCAAGCCCCTTCGTTTCGAGGTCCAAACAACCCGGACGAAGTCGCATTCAAGGTCAAGCCGGAGTTTGTGATGCCGGTGGTGGACGCCCAAGTGCTGGCTGAGCTGCAGAAGAGTGTCATGGCCGGAACCATCAGCGCCGAGACGTATTGCCGTATCTGATCACTGGAAAGCTGCCCGAGCCCCCCTATGACGAAGAGGCCGAACTGATCGGCGACCATCACGGCGCTGGAGGCGTGAACTTGGACAGAGAAGATGGCGACGAAACCGAAGCAAACGGCGGACGAGAAGCTGCTGGAGCAGGTCAGCCGCCACTCGGTGCTGCTTGAGTGGCTCAAGGCCGGCGAGGTCAAGAAGTTCGAGACCTACCTGCGGCGCGCTGATGCCCATGTCCGCGACCAGCTCACCAGCAAGGAACTGAAAACCTACAGCCGCAGCCGGCTTGAGGAGTTTCTTGGTCGGGTGGGCGGCAAGTTGCTGGAAATCTAAGTTTGCCGAGGCGGCTAGACTGTGAGCTCTGATTGCGGCCGGTCGAGAATATCGACCCATTGCGGACATTGGCGAAAGCCGTACGGGGACCCACGCTCACTCGCTTTATCCATGACAACCTTTCGATATACCGGTTCGCTACGGCTAGCCAGTTTAGGCGCTGGCGCTTGCTTTCCGGGCTGCCTACACTGCGAAAGTCTGTCTGGACGGGCCTCGCTGATGATCAAGTGCCGGACGGCAAAGTACGCGTGAAAAGGACCTTCAGAAGGGATAAGTCGTGTGCCTCATGATCATTTACCTACCAGCAGTTGCTTTTTGAGCATGAAGGCGCGCTGGAGGATATGGCTTGCGCTGGTGAACTTGTTGGCGCTGGCCATCCCATGTGTGGAAGCGCGTACGTTGGCCCAGGTTCGGGAAAGCGGCGTCCTGCGCATATGCGTCGCTGGCTCGAGTGCTTCCTTTTATCGGACCAATGCCGAGGCGTTTGCCCGGTCACTCGCGGTGCGCCCACAGGTAACGGAGCTGCCGAGCTTCGATGCGCAGTTTCATAACGCTCGGGGTGAAACCGTACGCGACGCAAGCTACGACCCGAAGCTACTTGCCGACGGCAGTTGTGATCTCTATCCAAATGACCTGCAGATCGTACCCTGGCGCGAAACGAAGATGCTGCTGGTGCCTTACTACAAGGTTCGCAATCTCGTCATCGTCCATCGCTCCAAACAGTCGCTGGGCAATGAGGTGGCTGATCTGCGTGGCTTGACAGCGGCAGTGCAGAAGGGCACGGGCTACGAGCAATGGATCGATGAAGCTAACCGCGGCCCTCTCTCCAGTCAGCCGGTGAAGCTGGTCTATGCGACAACCGATCAGGCGGTGAAACTGGTCGCCGATGCAAAGGTGGATTTCACCGTGCTGGGTAGCGAAAGTGCGCTGCGCTGGGCACGCGAAGACCCCGAGCGTCTCTCCATTGCGTTTCCGGTCAGCGAACCGACCAGCGTTGGCTGGGGTGTTGCGCGCAACGCTGCGGATCTTGCGCGCGCGCTGGAGCGGTTCTTCAAGTCCAGCAATCGTATCGATTCGCCACTCGATGCGAGCTGGCGACAGTACTATCACGTATCGCTGATGGAATATCGGCTGTTTGAGGAATCCTTCAGCGAGGACGGCCTCGATATCAAAGCAGTTATGAGCTGGGCAATTCCTGGTGTTATCGCGGTACTGCTGCTACTTGGCGCCATGCTTGCATGGAACCGACGCCTGAACCGGGAAGTGGACGAGCGCAAGCGCGTTGCTGCGGAGTTGGCCGAACGTGAGGCGTTCACCCGAGCGCTCATGGATACCAGCCCAGCGAGTCTGATACTGGCAGACCGGAACGGCGCAGTCAGGGAGGTCAGCCAACGCTTTTCGCAGGCGACCGGTTATGTCGCTGAGGACCTGCTCGGGCGCAACACCACCAGCTTGTATGTTGACCCTGACGAGCGCGAACGCTTCCTTGAACTGCTGACATGCAACGGCAAGGTCGAAAACTTCGAGACCCGCCTGCTGCACAAGGATGGCTCGATCCTCTGGGTTCTGGTGGGCGCATCATTCGTGACGATCCACGGTGAGGTCTTGATCGCCAGCTGGATGCGTGATGTCACGGAACACCATGCGGCAGCGGTGGCGCTCAGTGAAGAACGCATGCGGCTGCAGGCGATCCTCGATACCAGTCCGATCAACATAGCCTTCTCGACCCAGGGCGTGATCCGCTTCGCCAATCCCCGTTTCTGTGAAACGTTCGGCCTGGGTGTCGGTGACGCTGCCCTGCAGTTATACGTGAACGGGCAGGATCGCCAGGCCATCGTCGAGCGCCTCGCGGACGATGGCATTGCCAAGGGCCAGGAAGTGCAGATGCTCGACCGGCACGGGTACGAACGCACCATGCTGGTCACTTACCTGCCTATTCAGATCCAGGGTGAGCAAGGGCTGCTTGCTTGGCTTCACGACATCACCGAACGCAAGGCAGCGGAACTGGCTCAGCAGCGAGCGAAGGAGATTGCTGAAGAGGCGACGCGGGCAAAAAGCGATTTCCTGGCCAACATGAGCCACGAAATCCGCACGCCCATGAATGCGATCATCGGCATGTCCTACCTCGCGCTTCAGACATCGCTGGACCACCGGCAGCGCGATTATGTCTCGAAGATCCACAACGCGGGCACTTCGCTGCTTGGCATCATCAACGACATCCTTGATTTCTCCAAGATCGAGGCCGGCAAGCTCAGCGTCGAGACAGTACCGTTTCAGATCGATGCAGTGCTCGACAACGTGTCCTCGTTGATTGCGCAAAAGGCCTACGACAAAGGGCTCGAACTATTGTTCGACCGAGCGCCGGACGTGCCCGACACACTGGTCGGGGATCCGCTGCGACTGGGGCAAATCATCCTCAACCTAGTAGGCAACGCGGTGAAGTTCACCGCGTATGGCCAGGTGATGGTGGTGGTCCGCAACCTGGGCCGCACCGGGGACAAAATTCAACTGCAGGTTCATGTTCACGATACCGGCATTGGCATGACGCCCGAGCAGGCCGGGCGACTCTTTCAGGCCTTTGCCCAAGCCGATAGCTCGACCACCCGGCAATATGGCGGCACTGGTCTGGGCCTTGCCATCTCCAGGCGCCTCGTTGAACTGATGGGCGGAACGATTACGGTGGACTCTGAACCGGGTAACGGCAGCACCTTTTCTTTCAGCGTCTGGCTTGGGCTTGGCCCGCAACTGCAGGCTCAGCGCCAGATCGTCCCTGCCGAGCTTGCCGGAGCGCGTGCATTGGTTGTCGATGACAATGCTGCCGCACGTCAGATCCTTTCCGACATGCTGCGCGTAGCGGGGCTTACGCCGGTCGCGGTGGCGTCCGGCGAGGCTGCCCTGGAAAGCCTGCACAGTGCCACAGCAGACGACCCGTTCCTTGTGCTGTTCGTGGACTGGCATATGCCGACGATGGATGGGATCGAAACAGCGCGCCGGGCCCTTGCGCTGCGTCCTGCACTGCACGCCGTCATGGTCAGTGCATTCGGGCATGATGAAATGCGCGCCGCCGCGCAGGCGGCCGGCGTTCGAGCGTTTCTGGTCAAGCCGGTCAACCAATCCTCGCTGGTTGAGATACTGGTCAACCTCTTCGCGCCACAAACAGGCGTAGTGGCGGCAGCCGTACCCTCTGCGCAGGCGCAGGTGCTCGCCGGGGTGCGCCTGCTCGTCGCAGAGGACAACGAAATCAACCAGCAGATCGCCAGGGAGCTGCTTGAGGCCGCCGGTGCCCTGGTAGAGGTCGCGGGCAATGGCTGCGAGGCACTCTCCATGCTTGCCGCTGCGCAATACGACGCGGTACTGATGGATGTGCAGATGCCGCAGATGGATGGTGTCGAGACCACCCGGCGTATTCGCGCCGAACCACACTGGGCAAAGCTTCCGGTGATTGCGATGACCGCCCATGCCAGGGTTGAGGATCGCGAGCGCTGCATCGAGGCGGGCATGGTCGACCATGTGACCAAACCCGTGGACCCGCAGGCGTTGGTCACCACGGTGCTGCGCTGGGTCGTACTTCGGTCGGCCGTAGAGCAGCCGACCAGCGCCGCTTCAGGCGAGGGTTGGCTGCCGGATATCCCGGGGCTCGATAGCGCCGACGGATTGAGGCGAGTGGCGGGCAATCGCCATCTATACCTCAAGCTGCTGGGGCAATTTGCCGAGCGAAAGGCGCTGGCAGGGCAGGCGTTGCTGAACGCGCTGCAGGCCGGTGACCGGGCCTCGGCCGAGCGCATAGCCCATGCCGTAAAGGGTGTTGCAGGCAATCTCGGTTTCAGCGGCCTGCAAATCATGGCTGGGAAGCTGGAGACCGCAATAAAGGCACACGCCGATTCGGACGCCTTGGTGAGTGAAATGATTGAGGCGCTTTCGCTGGCCGTGCAGGCGATCCGTCGAGCCTTGGGCAGTGACCAGGTAGATCCACCGGTAGTATCGAGCGTCGACGATACGCAGCATGCCAAAGCGCTGATGCAGCTGCTGGAGACCAATGACGGGGTCGCGCCGGATTATGTCCAGCAGCACGCAGCTGCGTTGCAGGGTGTTCTTGGCAAGGATTGTTTTGAACAGCTGTGCAATGAGGTGAACAACTTTGACTTCGAGGCCGCACGGCAAACGCTGCGGGAGGGAACATCATGAATGAAATCCTGAGCAACCCCCATGGCCCTATCATCCTCATTGTCGATGACACGCCAGAGAACATCACATTGATCAATGGGCTGCTCAAGGATCGTTACCGTACGCGGGTGGCCATCAACGGCGAGCGCGCGTTGAAGGCAGCGGCCCAGGAGCCCCGCCCGGATCTGATCCTGCTCGACATCATGATGCCCGACCTGTCGGGTCATGAAGTGGCAGGGCAGCTCAAGCGCGATCCGCGCACAGCCGATATTCCGATCATCTTCCTCACCGCCATGGCGACCATGGAAGACGAGATCCTCGGATTGCAGATGGGCGCCGTGGACTACATCACCAAACCTATCAACCCGCCGATCATGTTGGCGCGGGTGGAAACCCAGTTGAATATCAAGGCAGCCGCCGACTTCTTACGAGATCAGAAGGCTTATCTTGAGCAGGAAGTGCAGCGTCGCACCGCCGAGGTCATGGCTATCCAGGATGTGACCATTCAAGCCATGACCTCGCTGGCCGAAACCCGCGACAATGAGACGGGCAACCACATCCGACGAACCCAGCACTACGTCAGGTTGCTGGCCGAGATGCTGCGCGAACACCCGAGGTTCCGCAATTTCATTGATGATGAGAGCATCCGACTGCTATTTAAGTCTGCTCCGCTGCATGACATCGGCAAGGTCGGTATACCCGATCACATACTACTCAAGCCGGGGCGTCTCACACCGGAGGAGTTTGAGACGATGAAGACCCATACGGTGCTGGGACGCGATGCTATCCGACACGCCGAGGAGCAGCTGGGCACCTCGGTGGGGTTTCTGCGTCTGGCCAAGGAAATCGCCTACGGCCACCACGAGAAGTGGGATGGTACCGGCTATCCCGAAGGGCTGAGTGCCGACGACATTCCCATCAGTGCCAGACTGATGGCGGTGGCGGATGTGTATGACGCACTGATCAGCCGGCGCGTTTATAAGCAGGGCATGTCCCATGATCAGGCGCTGGAGATTATCCGCCAGGGACGTGCCAAGCATTTCGATCCAGATATATGCGACGTTTTCCTGGCCAACCATGAGCAATTCCAGGCTATCGCGGAGCGCTTTGCTGATAGCGATGAGGTTGGCTGACACTTCAATGCCCAAGGCTGCTTCAGCCTGTACGTGAGCGTGTAACAGCGGTAAACATGGCACAATCCGCCCCGAATTATATGGACTTTAGGGCCTGCTGACCTTAGCTATTGGCTACCGCCCAGGTTGCCTCTGTCACGGTATAGGTCTCTAGCGGAGCGCAGCTTTGGGTCGGAAGCTGTCCTTGACGACTCTCCGCGTTGAGTCGGTCAGCACCTCTGGGTCGAGCTGGCCATCCTTGTCCTTCCTCACATGGAGGACAAGCCATCTACGAGCCTGTGATCTGACCAAGCTTCGCGTGCGCGATGTCGCTCATGGGGAACACGTGTCATCTCGAGCGATAGTGATGCAGCAGAAAACCCAGCGGCCCGTGCAGTTTGAGATTACAGAGCAAACGCGGCTGGCCCTACAGGCCTGGATACATGAAGCCCGGCTCCACAGCGAGGATTGTCTTTTTCCAAGCCGGCTACACGTCTCAGCGCATCTCTCCACCCGGCAGTACGTCCGAATCGTCAAAGCGTGGATAAAAGCTATTGGCCTTGATCCAGCCATGTACGGCACCCACACGATGAGACGTACGAAGGCATCGCTGATCTATCGCAGGACAAAATCTGAGAGCAGTTCAGCTTCTGCTCGGCCATACCAAGCTTGAAAGCACGGTGCGATACCTAGGTATCGAGGTCGATGACGCATTGGAGATGGCGGAGCAGACGGAGGTGTGAAGGCGTATAGCGACGGTCGAAGTATAAATCGCCCTTGGGAGATGCATGGTCGGGAGGGGCACAGTCTGATTCCGAACCTCTGCATATAAATGGCGCAGCATGGAAATGCCGATCAGTCCACGGCCAACAAGGAGCCAGGATAAAGACCTGGCTCCTAGGCCTTATCAGCCTCGAATAAAGGCAAGCAGGTCAGCGTTGATCGTATCGGCTTCAGTGGTTGGCATTCCGTGGGGGTAGCCTGGGTAGATTTTCAGCGTACTGTTTTGAAGCAGCTTTGCAGAAAGTATCCCTGAATCCTCGTACGGAACAATCTGATCATCGTCACCATGCATGACCAATACGGGAATAGTGATTTTTTTCAGATCTTCAGTGAAGTCCGTTTGCGAGAATGCGACGATGCCGTCGTAATGAGCTTGGGCACATCCCATCATGCCCTGGCGCCACCAGTTCCAGATGATCCTCTCCGAGGGTTTGGCGCCTGGTCGGTTGTAACCATAGAACGGGCCTGCTGGGACGTCATAGTAAAACTGGGCGCGATTGGCTTTGAGCTGAGCTTGGAGGTCATCGAAAACTTGCTTGGGCAAACCGCCTGGATTGCTGTCTGTTTTCACCATCAGTGGGGGGACGGCACTGATAATGACCGCCTTAGAAACACGGTCTTCGCCATGGCGGGCAATGTAGTGCACCACTTCACCGCCGCCAGTGGAATGACCGACATGAAGGGCTCCCTGGGTTCCGCGGTGGTTGACTACCGCCGCTACGTCGTCGGCGTAATGGTCCATGTCGTGACCATCCCAAACCTGGCTGGAACGCCCATGGCCTCGTCGGTCGTGGGCAACGACCCGGAAGCCATGGGCAAGGAAAAACAGCATCTGGGCGTCCCAGTCATCAGCACTGAGCGGCCACCCATGGTGGAAATGGATGACTTGTGCATCCTTTGGGCCCTAGTCCTTATAGAAGATTTCAACTCCGTCCTTTGTCGTGACGTATCCCATGTTTGCGTCTCCTGCATGTGATGGAGTTCGGTAGACAGTGAGCAGCCATCACCGCTTATAGCGGGAGAGTTGCTTCTCTTCCGTGAGCGATCAGCATACTCATCCCTGAAGCACTGTAAGGTTAAAGCCGGCTTTAAGGTCAAGCTATAAAGGTCAGGACGAGGATAGGCGAGTCCAGAAAGCCATCCCTTTGATGCAGATGAGTGGTTCAGGTCCGGATGCGCCTCTGCCCGGCTTCCCTAAAACAATTTCGTTTGACATTAAAGTTTGCTTTAACGTTACGCTTCTGGGATCACTGACATCGGCACTGGGAATGATGGCATGGGTTCAAAAAACAATACGCCGGCTGAGTTGCGCTGGATGATCTACGGCGCTAACGGTTATACGGGGGAGCTGATCGCTCGTGAGGCCGTGAGGCGAGGGTTCAAGCCGATAGTGGCCGGTCGGAATCGGGGATGCGTGGAGGCGCTTGCTCACGAACTGGGGTTGGAGTTTCGTGTATTCGGACTTGCCGATGCCACGGTGCTGGCTGAGCAGATCGAAGGCCTATCGTTGGTGCTCAACTGTGCCGGTCCCTTCTCGGCCACCGCAGCGCCGATGATGGAAGCTTGCTTGCGATCGGGTGCCCACTATCTCGACATAACCGGCGAGATTGCCGTATTCGAATTGGCGCAATCGTTGGCAAATCGAGCAGAGCAAGCCGGTGTCGTGCTTTGCCCTGGCGTAGGCTTCGACGTCATTCCGACTGACTGCGTCGCCGCTGCATTGAAAACTACGCTACCTGACGCGACGCACCTGGCACTGGGCTTTGATTCCCGATCAGGATTCTCTCCAGGTACTGCGAAGACCTCGGTCGAAGGCTTGGCGCAAGGCGGCAAGGTGCGCCACGATGGCAGGATCGTAAGTGTGCCGTTGGCGTACAAGGTGCGCAGGATAGACTTCGGCGACGGCGAGAAGGATGCCATGACCATTCCTTGGGGCGATGTGTCCACTGCTTACCACACCACCGGAATTCCCAATATTGAAGTGTTCATCCCGGGCTCACCAAGCATAATCACTAACGCCAAGCGTGCTAACTATATACGACCGCTACTAGGAATCGCCTGGGTGCAAAGGTTGATCAAGACACGTATCGCCAAAACGGTGAGGGGGCCTAGCGAAAAAAAACGTGCCCATCAGCCTACGTTCGTCTGGGGTGAGGTTGTCAACGCGCGCGGAGAAAAGAAAACCGCGAGAATCCGTACTGCCAACGGCTACAGTCTGACTGTCACGGGTTCATTGGCGGTCGTGGATTATCTGATGAAGTCTGGGTCTGTAGCTGGCACTTACACACCGGCCAAATTGGTTGGCTCGATTTTGGTAAACCAGCTGCCGGAATCGGGTCCCTTGCAAATCAGCTAGCTCAGAATGCGGCAGCCAAGGCGGACGAGGGACCGTCTCAGTTGCTACCACACCCATCGAAGATTTGAGTGAGCCCCTGGCGGTATGTCGTGACTTTGAAATCGGGAAAACGCTGCTTGTACTTCGAGGAGTCGAACAGGTTGTCATGCTCGTAGCGTGGCAGCAACTCTCGCAGCTCACGAACCTGCTTGGTTATCAGGCCTACAGCTGTCAGGGTGAATTTACCTAAAACTTTATAAGTAGCGTCCTTGCCAGCAAGCTGGGAAGCCAGCGTGACAAATTCTTTGTAGGTCAGCCGCTCATCGTCACAGGGCAGGTGCCAGGTTTGCCCGTACGCGTCTGGTGTGTTCCCCAGCGCTGCCAGTGCCCGGCTTGCATCCGGTGTTGTCCTGGCTACTTCAATCTGGCTAGCCGAGCTGAACGACCAGTGTGCGCTGGTGGCTGATACCGATGGGCGCGCAGCAGTGCTCGATGAGATGGCCTATGCCGCGCGCCGGCTGCGAGAGGTTGATGATGGCGACCTGGTGGACATGTTGGATTTGGCAAAGGCGGCCAGGCTGTGGGCACTGGATGGGTCAATCTGTGAAGGGGCGGAGTGAAGATCGGCAGAGCCCCGGAGGAGGGGTGTTTGGCTGTCTGAAACCGCTGGGCGGATTCAGGTACTTCGTGCCAATTTTTCTACCAATGGCTATTTTTTGGTAAGTATCAAAGGGTGATGAGATGTGCTGGAAGGCCCGTAAATACGGGCTTTCCTCACTTTCAGAAACTCTTAAAAACGCGGAAAGCATCTCTGGAGTATGGCTGAATTGCTGTCGAATGCCTTATGACTAAAGGGCGCAAGGTGAAGGAAATTTGATCCTGTACCCAACGTTGCCGCTGCAGGATAGGGCCTGGGTCAGTTTCTGCACGCTCGGGGGCGACATCAGTCGACCTGGCTAACCAGCTCCAGGTTGCCATTTGCCGCTTTGCCCGCGAATTCTGTAACTGGTAGAGTCTGCGCCTTTGTTACCAGCCTGAGAGGGATCTTATGCGGCGCATCATTGCAATGACATTTGGCGGTTTGACACCGAGCTATTACATCCGCCAGCTTTTCTTCGGCGCGCTTTTCGCGGCCTTGATTCTGGGCTTGGCTGCCAATAGCCCCACCGGCCTGAGCGGCAAACCCGGCCTGCTGCTGATGGCAGTCGTCTCGACCTTGTTATACCCGTACTCTCGGTTCGTCTACGAAAGCGTAGTGGGCTTCATCATGGGTAATAACGTCTTTTTCGTGAACGCA
Source organism: Pseudomonas sp. UBA4617 (assembly GCF_002386445.1). Taxonomy (GTDB): domain Bacteria; phylum Pseudomonadota; class Gammaproteobacteria; order Pseudomonadales; family Pseudomonadaceae; genus Aquipseudomonas. The sequence continues at coordinate 93,170 of NZ_DGIR01000016.1, read as the reverse complement.
CTGTTCATGTTGGCGGTCAAGGTCTTCACCATGGCGCTTTGCTGGTCAATGGCGATTTTCATCGCTCCAGTCGGCTTGGCCTATCTGTACTGGCATCACAGCCGAAGCGTTTCCCAGTAAGCAGGCGCTAACCCCTGAACCCAGCCATTGCGCTGGGTTTTTTATTGCCTGGAGACAGCCTTCTGTACAGGAAGATGCGGCACCATCAGCCCCTTGGCGATAGCACTGGCTTCAAGCTTCGCCCGCTCCGCATCCAGTGACGCATAGGCGTCCTGCAGGGTGATGATCTTCGCCTGGATTTCGGCCATCTTTTCCGCGATCAAGGCCGCGCCCTGGGCGCAATTGATCGTGTTGCCGCGCTTGGCAGCCAGAATGTCGCCGATCGCCGCAAGCGAAAACCCCATGCTCTGGGCAATCTGAATGAATTGCAGGTCGGCCACGGTCTGTTCGCTGTAATCGCGATAGTTGTTGGCCCGTCGATGGGCGCCGATAAGCCCGAGCTTTTCGTAATAGCGCAAGGCGTGGCGGCCGATGCCACTGCGACGCTCCAGTTGCGCAACATTCACAGCGTAAACTCCTTGACTGTAGACCCGGCTCTATACCTTAGCCTGCGCCGATCATACAAACAAGGATTCGGTCATGGCTGTGGAATGCTTCATTACAGGTGGCAGCGGTTTTGTCGGGCAACACTTGCTGGCCCGTCTTTCCGCGACTGGGCACAAGACCTGGGTGCTCATGCGCAACCCTGAAAACATCGCGTGTCTCAGAGAGCATGTCGGCCGACTGGGCGGTAACCCGGCGAACATCCATGCCGTTGCGGGTGATATCGGCAGGGACGGGCTTGGCCTCTGCGAGGCAGACCGGCAGTGCATATCCCGCGTCTCGGTGGTCTTCCACCTGGCGGCAGCGTTTTCCTGGGGACTGACGATGGAACATGCCCGCGCGATCAATGTGCAGGGCGCGCTGAGGGTCGCCAGGCTGGCGGCGAGCCTGCATGTTCGGTTGCTGATGGTGGGCGGCTACATGGTGCAGAACCTTGCCTTTCTTGGGCGTATCGGGGTTGATCACGAATGCCCGGAAAACACTGACTGGCCCGCCGTCTATAGCCGCGTGGGTGGCTACGAGGGCAGCAAGCTGGAGTCGCATTTCGCAGTCATCCGTTACCTGCAGGAAGCACATGCGGATTACACCATCGTTCATCCGGCTACGGTGGTTGGCCACAGCGAGAGTGGGCACATCCTGGCAGGGCAGCCGCTGGTCGAACTCATTCGCAATCTGGCGCGCGGCCGTTTCAAGGCGGTTCCCGGTTCCGCCCGGCACTGGTTGCCAATGGTCAGCGTCGATTACCTGGTGACGCTGATAACCTGCGTGGCGTTCGACCCTTTGCTGGCCAACCGGCAGGTGCTGGCGCTCAATGAGCACACCCCCAACCTGCAGGGGCTGCTCGAGGCGCTGGCGAAAACACTGGGGGTCAAGGCACCCCGGCGCCATGTCGCGATCGGAGTGCTTCGCTGGCTAGCGAGGATCCCCGGGCTGGCCGCACGCCTGGAGATCCGCGCCGAGTCGTTGAACTTCATCCAGCCGCAGCGCTTCGACATGAGCGAGAGCGAGCAACTCGAGCGCAAGTATCAGTTAACGCATCCCGATATGGCGCAAACCCTGGAAAGGACAGTGTGCTACGTCATGGCTCACTTGCCTTGCTGAGCCAACCACCTCAGGCCGTGTCCGCCGGGCTGTGGCGTCTTGTTGAAATCAAGGCCTGGAGCCCCGCCGATACCGGTCGGTACCGACAGGTCCGCGCCGGCGGATCAATACGGGTTGCAGTACTGCGCTACGGCCTTGGCCCGGTCGACGTACGGCCGCGCCGGCTCCAGGTGCCATCCGGGCTTGTTCCTGACAGGCCAGTCGTCAACCTCGCCGCCAGGTGGCACCAGTTGCCCAGGCCAGCGCGTCGCTGGGCAGGGGCGGCCAGCATATCGACGGTAAAGGGCAGGGTACAGGCGCTGAGAAATGAGAGACGAAAGCGGTACATTGCCGATACAGCTGGTCGCGCTTGTGCCCGCGGCGTAGTCAGCCGGTTGTTTGCGGTCAAATGCGCTTGCCAGGCAGCGGCGCCTTCATCGCAAAACGTCCCGTGCAACCTGCGTCGGAACACAGGGCATCGGGACGTCTTTTTCGCCTAGCCAAGCTCAGACATGGGCCAGTGACAGATCGCTGATGATGCAGATCGAACCATCATCGGCCGGGGTCGTATCGGTGTAATCGACCTGGTTGTAGACCCCGCCATGGAACTCGAACCGGTGCGCCGCCCAACTGCTGTCGAATGGCAGGTCGCCGGAGCTGCCGGTCACCCCGTTGCAGCTGGCCGTCACGTTGACGACACCCTTGGCGCTGGCGTGGATGCTCACGAAGAACTTTGCTCCCAGTGGCACCCCCCTGAGCACCGTCGAGTTGACTGGGTCCGTCTGGTTGTAGGTCTGCCGGAACCCCAGGGTGATATCGCCTTTTTTCCAGAACACCTTCACTGGCGGGCTGTCGTCGCCGTATACGTGCATCTGCGCCACGACCACCTTCTGTGCCCAGTTTACCTTGGTGAGGGTCATTTCCTGACGGTTCCAGTGGTCGAGGGCACTGCCCAGCGTCCAGTAGGTCGGCTCGGACCACTCGCAGCGTGTCCGTCGGGTACTTTTGCTCGACACGCCTTTGGTCGGGGCAGAAAGCTGCACCGAACCGTCGGCGAGCACTGACACATACTGCGGATACTGGGCGATCGCTTCGCTGCCGGTGAGTTCGTCGGCGACCAGGCTGGTCGCGGATTCGGCCACCGGAACGGAAATGATGAGGTTGCTGATGTCTACGCTCATGGAAGTACTCCTTGATGGATAACGGGTTGTGCCCTTTGGGCTGGCAGCGACAATGGCGCCGCTGCTGATGAAAAACTTAGCCACGAGCTAAATTCTTGTCAATCGCTATGAGCTAAATTAATTTCGCTCGGCGATAAATTCGCTCCCGACCTGGGCTGTTTCCCGAACGGGGCTTTACGCTGATTTTGAGAAAGGGCTATGCTTGGTCTGGATACTGTACAAAAAAACAGTGTTGGAGGTGGCAGATGCACAGGCACATGAAGCCGACGCTGCAGCAGCGCCAGCAAATGACCGGTTTGGAGCGGCTGATCCTGCGGGTTTCAGCGATGATCAACCACCCGCTGGCACAGACCCAGCGTTGGGTTGTGGTCCATCGCCTGGATACGGATGGTGAGGCTGAGTGGAAGGAAGTGCTAAGCCTGCTGGCCGAAACGCCAGAGTTGGACCTGGCCTTCAATAACGACGGCAGTGTCACGCTGCGTTGGACGCGCAGCAGCGTGGCTGCGCACGACGATCTTGCCGTTGAGCAGCAGGTCGGCGAGGCTGCACCGTTCTGAGTTACATAAAGAAGCCCGCCAGGAGGGCGGGCTTGGCGTCATACCAGGTGCGCATTCCATACCAGCAACACCCTGGCCTGGATATAGGTTTCTTCTCGACGGACCATGCGGTCCTTGTGTCGCGAATTGTCGGAAATCATTTCGAAGTGCTCTTCATCGGCGATCTGCAGCCGCTTGATATAGAGGTGGTCACCCCAGCAAAACAGGTAGATGCCATCGCCGACGAACTCACGGATGCTGACGTCGACAATCAGTGGGTCGCGATGCCTGATGGTCGGCTCCATCGACTGGCCCCAGCCGGTCACCAATTTCAGGTGGTTATGGTCGCTGAACTCCACACCCAGCTCGCGCAGGTGGCTTGGGCTGACACGGACGTCCCTGAGCATTTCCGGGTAATCGTGGGGAATCTGCCCGCCGCCCATGGCCGCCCGCACGTCATAGTGGGCGATCCATACCTCGTCACCCACCAGGCCAGGCTGAGCCAGGTCGGCCTTGACCAGCGTGGCCTTTACCGGCTCCTCGGCAGCAGCCAGCAGCCGTTGCCGGGTTTCCTCGGGAATGCCTTTGCCGCTTCTGGCCAGCATCTGCTTGACCAGGTCAGCTGCGGACAGCTTGCTGTCGCCAATGTCAGGCAGGGCCTGCTCACCGGCTGCCGTGGTGTCGAACCAACCCCTGGGCAAGCCCTCTATACTCTCGATTCTGCGCGCCACGTCATCACCCAGGTTCTTTGCTGTCTTGTTCGAGAGGATCTGGCTGAGGTGTGCAGGGGCCATGCCCCAGCGTTCTGCACAGGAGCCCTTTCTCTGGTTACCGATCAGCTTGACCAGGTTGTGCTTGCGGATTTCGTAGATGTCCATGACGCGAAGCATGCCAGTGTTTAGCTCATTGCTAAATATGCCCAGGCAAAAAAAGGCCCACCAATAGGCGGGCCAGAAGGGCGTAGGGAGCAACGCACAACAAATGCGGGTCAGGCGACCAGGGTGCCTGGTTGCAGCTGTTCGATCAGCGCCTGGGCCGCGGCCAGGCTTGGCATCGGGCCGCTAACGGCTTCGCCGTTGCGCACCAGGTACCAACAGGCCAGCAGGCCTTGTTCACGCAACGAAGCGGGGACGGCGCTGCCGATAACGGACATGATCTGAATAGTGGCCATGGGGACCTCCTGTAAACATGGCTTCACCATACGCAGCAGCCGAGGCGGTTTGAAATCAACTTCCTCGATAGTGGTCATTAGTTCTATCAACCTTCACCAGCGCGGCGGGCCGTAATACACCGGTGGCGGGCCATAGTAGCCGCGGTAGCCCGGCGGTGGCGCATAGTAAGGCTGGTAGTACACCGGTGGTGGCGGTGGTTGTACGTACACCGGAGGCGGTGCGTAGTAGACCGGCTGGCGCTCGACATACACGGTACGCTCGCGCTCGCCATACACCGTCGCCCCGACCACAGCCCCGACCACGGCGGCACCTAACAGTGGGGCCGGACCATACCAACCACCGCCGCGATGGCCACCATGGGCGGCAGCGGGCCCGCTGATGGCCAGGGCACTGACCAGCAGGGCGACTGAAGGAATGTGGCGGTTCATAAAGCAACCTCGCAAGGACACCCCAAGCGTGGGGTCCTGTTAACTATGACTCCACTTTCGGTCAGCCGAGCACAGGGAAACGGTAAAGGTTGCGTAAGGGACGACCAGTGGTTGCCTCTGTTACGCTGCACAAACGTTTCAGTTATGAAAAAGGAGCAGGTCATGTCGACAAGTCCCAGCAGAGACACTGTGTTGTGCATTTCCCTGGCTGGCCGCCCCGGCACCTTCGGGGTGCGGTTCCATAATCATCTGTACCAGCAGCTGGGCCTGGACTTCTACTACAAGGCCATGCGCACCGATGACCTGCCGGCAGCAGTGGCGGGTATCCGCGCCCTGGGCATCCGCGGCTGCGGCGTATCGATGCCGTACAAGGAGGCCTGCTTGGCGTTGGTCGACGAGGTCGACCCCTCTGCGGCGGCCATCGAGTCAGTCAATACCCTGGTCAATACCAACGGCCATCTGAAGGCCTACAACACCGACTACCTGGCGGTACGCCAGTTGCTGGCGCAGCACCAGGTAGACCCGCGCACGGCATTTGCCCTGCGCGGCAGCGGTGGCATGGCCAAGGCCGTCGCCAGTGCCTTGCGCGATGCCGGGTTCGGCGAGGGCATCATTGTTGCGCGCAACGAGCAGGCCGGGCGGCAATTGGCGGATGTCTGTGGCTATCGCTGGGTGGCTGAGCTGGAGGACCTGTGCCCTCCGATGCTGATCAACGTGACGCCGATCGGCATGGCAGGCGGTGCGGAAGCCCAGCAACTGGCGTTTTCCGAAAACGCCATCGCTGCGGCAGAGCGGGTGTTCGACGTGGTGGCGATGCCGGCGCATACACCCTTGATTCGGCGGGCGCAGGCGTTGGCTAAACCGGTGATCACCGGGCTGGAGGTGATTGCGTTGCAGGCGCTGGAGCAGTTCGTGCTGTATACCGGTGTGCGACCGACGCCGGCGCAGGTGGAGGCGGCGGTGGCTTACGCCCGGGATATCTGATCATGCCTGTTCCGGCTCTTTCGCTGGGCCACCCGCAAAAGGGCCGGAACAGAACAGTCAGGATCAGAACACCTTGTGCCCTTTATCCAGTTGCTCGTCGACCAACGCCCGGCCATGGGCCAGCGACACATGTTGTGCATTCTCCAGGTCGGAGAAGAACTTCATCGGCATCCCCATGCGCTTGCTGGTATGCCCGTCGGGGTCGGTAATCAGGCATCCGGCGGCATAGGGCAGGGGTGAGTCGGGGTGGGGCATCACGCTGGCGGTGATGGTGTGCTGGCGGTATTCACAGTGAAGAGATTGCATCGTCCTTACCTCGCTGTGGCATGTGAAGCAGTTACCTTCATATACCACAGCAAGGGGCCGGGAGTTCCCGGCCCGACGAGCGCACCGCAAGGAACGCTCAGCCCTTGAGTTCGCTCGGCTGGATGACCTCGACCCAGTAACCGTCCGGGTCCTTGATGAAGGCCAGGTGGTTCATGCGTCCATCCTGCAGACGCTTCTGGAACGTTACACCCAGTTCCTCGAAGCGTGCGCAGGCGGCGCGCACATCCGGTACCGAAACGCAGATATGGCCAAAACCGCGCGGGTCGGTATTGCCGTTGTGGTAGGCGAACCCGGCATCGTTCTCGGTACCGTGGTTGTGGGTCAGTTCCAGCACGCCGGGGATCGACTTCATCCACTGGTGGCGTTCGGCGTCGTCGGCCGGGATCTGTGCCGGGTCGACCAGGGCCAGGAAGTAGAGGCTGAAGGCCGCTTCGGGGAAGTCACGCTTGTCCACCAGGCGGAAGCCCAGTACACGGGTGTAGAAGTCCAGGGACTTTTCGATGTCCTTGACCCGCAGCATGGTGTGGTTGAAGACGAACTGTGCAGTGGCAGCGTCCGGTTGGGCGGTGACGCCGGGCAGGGTTTGCAGATCGTGCAGGCTCATGGGAACTCCTGAGGCAAGGCCGGGCGCAGGGCGCCGGCAAAACAGACAGGCTGGCCATGATACGGCAGTGCGCCGATTGCGCAAATGAAAGCGCCCTGAATGAGGCAGGGCGCTGGAATTAGAGGCCCGCATGTGCGGGCGCGTGATGGGGTCGCTAGTCCTTTAGCTGTTTCGATACTGAGCCAGCCGTTGTGAAAAAAGTGTGAAGTGCGCGTGGATGTTTCATCAGCGTACCCAGCTTTCTACCGTGGCGGCTCCATACTGTTCTTTCCAGGCCTTGAGGCCGCGGTGATTGCCGCCTTTGGTCTCGATCCGCTCGCCGGTATGTGGGTTGGTGTAAACCTTCACCACGCGGGGGCGGCGCTGTTGCTTGGGTGCTGTACTGGGCGCCCGGGTCGCGCTCTTCGGGTCGAGAATGGCGATGATATCGCGCAGGCTCTTGTCGTAGCTTTTCATCAGGCCGACTAGTTTCTGCTCGAATTCGATTTCGCGTTTGAGGCCGGCATCCTTTTTCAACGCTTCCAGTTGCGCCATCTGTTCCTGGAGCGCTTTTTCGGCAGCACGAAACTCTGCAAGTCTGGACACTGTAATCACTCCTGTACGTCGGGTGTGGCAGGGCGTGACGAACATTGAGGAACTAAAAAAAACGCCGGCCACGCGGGTGGGTTATGTTGTTCGCTGATATCGAGTGTAGTCATTCAGCGGTACTGGGTAAACTGCAAACTTTTTTGAAGTAAGCCGGGAACTTTGCGACTGTCACGTACGTTATTTGCATTTTTTTTCATGGTTGCCCTGCTGCGTGCTTAGACCATGGTCCAATGGCTCGCCCTAGAGCGGTTTTGCGATCATTTCAGATGATGGCCGTCTATTCTTCGGCCGCCCCCGCAATACCGTGGCCAGCTTGCGCCACAGGTTATTTACTCGCCTTGATTCTGGATGTTTCCCCGCATGTTTGCCCCTTTCCCTCTCGCCCCCGGGCGTCGTGTTGCCGGCCTGTTCCTGTTGTGTGCCGGTGCCAATGCCCAGGCCGCCGGTTTTCTTGAAGACAGCAGCGCCAAGGTTGAAGCACGCAATGTCTATTTCAACCGGGACTTTCGTGATGGTCACAGCAGTTCCAGCCAGGGAGCGTCCAAGCGCGAAGAATGGGCACAAGGCTTCATCCTCAATGTGCAGTCCGGTTTTACCCAGGGCCCGGTAGGGTTTGGCGTGGATGCACTGGGCATGTTCGGCTTCAAACTGGACTCCAGCCCGGCGGACAGTAACAGCGGCCTGTTGCCGTCTTCTGGTCACGATCCGCGGCACTCGGCCGACCAGTACGCGAAGATGGGCCTGGCCGCCAAAGCCAAGCTTTCCAATACCGTGCTCAAGTACGGTTCGATGATGCCGGACGTGCCGCTGCTCAAGTACAACGATGGGCGCCTGCTGCCGACCCTGTTCCAGGGTGCCATGCTGACTTCCGAAGAAGTGCGCGACCTGAAGTTGACCTTGGCCCGCCTGGACAAATACACCGCACGGGATTCCACCGACCGTCAGGATATCCGCGTGCATTGCAAGAACAAGCGATATGCCTGTGATATCGAGGCCGACCATTTTGACCTGGCCGGTGTTGATTACCGTTTCAACGAGCGTCTCAGCGCCCAGTACCAGGTGGCCAAGCTGGAGAACATCTACCGCCAGCACTTCCTCGGCCTGGTGGCCAGCCAGCCACTGGCGGTGGGCAGCCTGTCGGCCGACCTGCGCTTGATCAAGAGTGATGACATCGGCAATGCCCGCGCTGGTGAAATCGACCACCGTGCATTCAGCGGCATGCTCGGCTACAGCCTGGGTGGCCACAAGCTCAGCGCCGGCTGGCAGCGTATGTACGGCGACAGTGCCATGCCGTACCTGGATGGCAGCAACCCATACTTGGTCAACTATGCCCAGGTCAACGATTTCGCCGCCGCCCAGGAACGCTCCTGGCAAGTGCGTTATGACTATGACTTCAAGGCCATGGGGGTACCCGGCCTGACCTTCTTCACCCGCTACATCAACGGTGACAGTATCAAGGTGCCGGGCAGTGCGGCCGAAGGCAAGGAATGGGAACGCGACACCGAACTCAAGTACCAGGTGCAAAGTGGCACGTTCAAGGACGTCAGCGTGCGGCTGCGCAATTCCACCTACCGCAGCAACTATGAACGTTGGGCGCGTGACATGGACGAGACCCGGGTCATCGTCAGCTACAACTTCTCGCTGTTCTGATCGCTGGCTTTGCCAAATACCGGCAGCCGCCTGACAATGGCTGCTGGTTCACGCGAAGGGCAGGGCAATGAAAGACCTGTTGTTGATTGGCATCGGCCCCGGTGACCCGCGCCAGATCACCTACGAGGCGGTCGAGGCGCTGGCCCAGGCCAGCGTGTTCTTCGTGCTCGACAAGGGCCGCGACAAGGATGAGCTGGTGCAACTGCGCAAGGCCATTTTGCAACGTTACCGGCCCGAGGGTGGCTACCGCCTGGTGCAGGTGGCCGACCCTGTGCGCGAGGCACACGCCGATGGCTACCTGGGTGCGGTACAGCATTGGCACCGCGAGCGCGCCGCCCTGTACGCGCAACTGATTGACCAGGAGATCGCCGCCGGGGAGGTGGGCGCCTTCCTGCTGTGGGGCGAGCCAGCCTTGTATGACAGTACCTTGCGCATTCTCGACCAAGTCCGTGAGCGCGGCGTGGCACTGCGCCTGCGGGTCATTCCCGGCATCAGCAGCGTGCAGGCCCTGGCCGCGCGTCACCAGGTGCCGCTCAACCGCATTGGTGAACCGCTGACGGTGCTGCCAGGGCGATGCCTGGCGACGCTGGGGCGTATCGACAACGTGGTGGTGATGCTCGATGGCCAGTGCGCATTTGCCCAGCTCGATGACCCGGCATTGGTGATCTACTGGGGCGCGTATCTGGGGACCGAAGATGAGGTGCTGATTGCCGGCCCATTACAGGCGGTTAAGGCGCAGATCCTCGAGGTGCGCGAACGGCAGCGCGGGCGCAAGGGCTGGATCATGGATACCTATCTGTTGCGCAGGGAGCCGTGAGGCGCGGTCAGCCCGGCAGCTGCAGGCCACGCGGGCCGGTCTGGGAGCGGGCAGGCCCGCCAAGCCGACTGCGCTCACCTCAAGCCGGGCCCACGATGTCTATCACCTTATCGCGCAATTGGTCGATGGTGAACGGCTTGCTGATCAGGTACATGCCTTCTGGTACATCGACGCTTTCGGCGTAGCCGCTGGCGAACAGCACCGGCAGCTTCGGCCGCAGTTCGCGCGCCTTGGCTGCCAGCGCCTCGCCGCGCATGTCCGGCAGCCCCACGTCGGTCATCATCAGCGCCAGGTCTTGGCCCAGGTTTTCGAGAATGCGCAGCGCCGCGCTGGCGTTTTCCGCCTCAATGACCGTGTAGCCTGACTCGTCGAGCACTTCGACCATCAGCATGCGGACGATGTCGTCGTCTTCGACTACCAGAAGGTGCATGGTTCCGATCCTGTACCAATTGAATTGTCTTTAATCTGTGCTCCGGGTGGCAGCAGAAGTTCCCCGAGGATACCGGTCCATGCAATCAGATGGAACGATTGGCGCACACCACCTTCAAATACTGGCTAAATGCCCTGCCAGACCCGCTAAAGCTGGTTAGACTCGCTTTACAGGACAGGGCATTGGCGAATAACGACAACGATTGATCGGCCACACTATTCATGGACTTTTCTTGCTCGGGCGTTTTCACATGATTCAAGCAGCCTCGATGGACCAGCGCAGCTTCCGCAAGTTGTTGACCCGCAACATCGGCCTCCCTTTGGGGGTGGGCCTGCTGGGGGCCTTGGCCTTCGTCGCAATGATCAACTACCTGCTTTCGGCCATGCAGTGGGTCGAGCATACCGACCGGGTCATCGGCAGCGCCAACGAGACGGTCAAGCTGTCGATCGACATGGAGACGGGTGTGCGCGGTTTCCTGATCACCGGCGACGAGCGTTTTCTCGACCCCTACGAGGTGGCCAAACCGCGAATTTTCGGCAGCCTGCAGGGCCTGCGCAGCATGGTCGAGGATAACCCGCAGCAGGTCGAGCGCATCGACCGCTTGGTCGCCCTGCAGCAGGCATGGAACGCCTTCGGCAGCGAACTCATCGCCCAGCGTCGCAGCCAGGGGGATTACCGCGCATCGATCGGCAGCGGCCGCGGCAAGCGCCTGACTGATGAAATCCGCAAGGAGTTCGACGCCCTGATCAACGCCGAGCAGCAGTTGCGTATGGCCCGTAACGAGCGGGTCAGCACGGTCACGGTCACGGTCATGGTGTCGTTCGTGCTGTTCATTGTCGGCCTGAGCGCCTTGCTCGCCTACCTGGGGCGGCGCGACCTGTTGGCGCTGTCGGCCAGCTACGATGACAACCTGCACGCCCAGCAACGCGCCACCGAGCACCTGGAACATCAGGCCTGGCTGCGCACCGGTCAGACGCAGCTCGCCGAGCAGGTACTGGGCCAACTGACCCTGCCGATGCTCGGTGACAACATCCTGCGCTTCTTCGCCGCTTACCTGGGCAGCGTGGTCGGGGCCTTGTACGTGCGTGACGAACATGGGCACCTGGTGCGGGTGGCCAGTTACGGCCTGGATGCCGAAGAGCAGGCCCGCGAGCAGGTACTGGGCGACCACGAAGGCCTGCTCGCCCAGGCGGTGCGCGAGGGGCGGCTGCTGCGCCTGGACAACTTGCCCGAAGGCTATTTCCACCTCAGCTCCGGTCTGGGCCGGGGCCTGCCGCGCAGCGCTGTACTGGTGCCGGCCAGTGAAGGCACGCAGACCAACGGCGTGCTCGAGCTGGGCTTCCTGCGGCCGTTGCAGCCACGTGACGAAGAACTGCTGCAACGGCTCGGTGGCAACATCGGCATCTCCATCGACAGCGCCCGCTACCGTCAGCGCCTGCAGGAAGTGCTGGCCGAAACCCAGCAACTGAACGAAGAGCTTCAGGTGCAGCAGGAAGAGCTGAAAACCGCCAACGAGGAGCTCGAAGAGCAATCCCGCGTGCTCAAGGAGTCCCAGGCCCACCTGGAAACCCAGCAGGCGGAGCTGGAGCAGACCAACGAACAGTTGTCCGAGCGTACCGAGGCGCTGGACCGCAAGAATGACGAACTGCTCCACGCCCAGGAACAACTGCAGGCGCGTGCCGAAGAGCTGCAACGGTCGAGCAAGTACAAGTCCGAGTTCCTCGCCAACATGTCCCACGAGCTGCGCACACCGTTGAACAGTTCGCTGATCCTGGCCAAGCTGCTGGCCGAGAACGTCGAAGGCAACCTCAGTGAGGAACAGGTCAAGTTCGCCGAATCCATCTACTCGGCCGGCAACGACTTGCTCAATCTGATCAACGACATCCTCGACATCGCCAAGGTCGAGGCCGGCAAGCTGGAAGTGCGCCCAGAAACCACCCAGCTGGAGCGCCTGGTCGAAGGCCTGCGCGGCATGTTCGAACCTTTGGCCGCGCACAAGGGCCTGGCCTTCGAGGTGACCACCGACGCCCAGGTGCCGGCCACCCTGTTCACCGACCGCCAGCGTCTGGAGCAGATCCTCAAGAACCTGCTGTCCAACGCGATCAAGTTCACCGAGCGCGGCCAGGTCAGCCTGAACATCGGCTACCAGCCCGACAGCGGCATCATCTTTGCCGTGCGTGATAGCGGCATCGGTATTGCCGCTGACCAGCAGCAGGCGATCTTCGGTGCCTTCCATCAGGTCGATGGCACCAGCAACCGGCGTTATGGCGGCACCGGCCTGGGGCTGTCGATTTCCCGCGACCTGGCGCATTTGCTGGGTGGGCAGATCCTCGTCGACAGCAGCCCTGGCAAAGGCAGTGTGTTCAGCCTGATCCTGCCGGAGCGCTACGAGCGCGAGGCACAGACGGCCGAGCCGCTGGCCCTGCGCCCGGCGGTCGATGCCTTGCCGCCTGCTGCCCCGACGCCACCGGTGACGGTGGCACAGCAGCGTCCGGCGCCGGCGTTTGCCGACGATCGCGAACGTGCACCGTTCAGCAACCGCTGCATCCTGGTGATCGAGGACGAGCCGAACTTCGCCCGCATCCTGTTCGACCTGGCCCACGAGCTGGGTTACAGCTGCCTGGTCGCGCAGGGTGCCGATGAGGGCTTCGAGCTGGCCCAGGAGTACCTTCCCGATGCCATCCTGCTGGACATGCGCCTGCCCGACCATTCCGGCCTCACCGTGCTGCAACGGCTGAAGGAGCAGGCCAGCACCCGGCACATCCCGGTGCATATCATTTCTGTTGAAGACCGGGTCGAGGCGGCCATGCACATGGGCGCCGTCGGCTACGCGGTCAAGCCCACCAGCCGCGAGGAACTCAAGGAAGTGTTCGCCCGCCTGGAGGCCAAGCTGACCCAAAAGCTCAAGCACATCCTGCTGGTGGAAGACGACGACCTGCAGCGCGAAAGCATTGCCCGCCTGATTGGCGATGACGATGTCGAGATCACCGCCGTGGCCATGGCCCAGGATGCCCTGGCGCTGTTGCGCGAGAACATCTACGACTGCATGATCATCGACCTCAAGCTGCCGGACATGCTCGGCAACGAGCTGCTCAAGCGCATGACCGCCGAGGATATCCGCGCGTTCCCGCCGGTAATCGTGTATACCGGGCGCAACCTGACCCGCGAAGAAGAAGCCGACCTGCTCAAGTATTCCCGCTCGATAATCATCAAGGGCGCGCGTTCGCCGGAGCGCCTGCTCGACGAAGTGACGCTGTTTTTGCACAAGGTGGAGTCGCAGTTGTCCAACGAACGCCAGCGCATGCTCAAGACCGCGCGCAGCCGCGACAAGGTGTTCGAGGGCCGCAAGGTGCTGCTGGTGGATGATGACGTGCGCAACATCTTCGCCCTTACCAGCGCGCTGGAACACAAGGGCGCGATCGTCGAGATCGGTCGCAACGGGCGAGAGGCGATCGAGCGCCTCGAACAGCATGACGATATCGACCTGGTGCTGATGGATGTGATGATGCCGGAAATGGACGGCTTCGAGGCCACCCGCCTGATCCGCCAGCAAGCGCGTTGGCGCAAGTTGCCGATCATTGCCGTGACCGCCAAGGCGATGAAGGATGACCAGCAGCGTTGCCTGCAGGCCGGCGCCAACGATTACCTGGCCAAACCGATTGACCTGGACCGCCTGTTCTCGCTGATCCGGGTCTGGCTGCCGCAACTGGAGCGAATTTGACTAGCGAACGTAACACCGACATTGAAATCCGCTTGCTGATCGAGGCCATCTACCTCAAGTACAGCTACGATTTCCGCAACTATTCCGGCGCTTCGATCAAGCGCCGGATCCTGCACGCGCTGCGCCAGTTCGATTGCCTGACGGTATCGGCACTGCAGGAGCGTGTGCTGCACGACCCCGGCATGTTCATGCAGTTGCTGCAGTACCTGACGATCCCGGTCAGCGAGATGTTTCGCGACCCGGAGCACTTCCTGGCTGTGCGCAACGAAGTGGTGCCGCTGTTGCGCACCTGGCCGTCGATAAAGGTCTGGATTGCTGGCTGCAGCACTGGCGAGGAGGTCTATTCGATGGCCATCCTGCTGCGCGAGGAAGGGCTGCTGGAACGTACCATCATCTATGCCACCGACATCAACCCGCATTCGCTGGACAAGGCCAAGCAGGGCATCTATTCGATGCAGAGCATGCGCGAATACGCGGAAAACTACCGCCTGGCTGGTGGCCGGCGGGATTTTTCCGAGTACTACACAGCGGCCTATGGCAATGCAATCATGGACAGCTCGCTGCGCGAAAACGTGACCTTCGCCGACCATAGCCTGGCCACCGACAGCGTTTTTTCCGAAACCCAGCTGGTGTCGTGCCGCAACGTCCTCATCTATTTCGACAAGGTATTGCAAGATCGCGCCCTGGGTCTGTTCCACGAGTCCCTGTGCCACCGCGGCTTCCTGGTGCTGGGCAGCAAGGAGTCGGTGGATTTTTCCGCCTACGCCGAGCGCTTCGAGCCGCTGGTCAAGCCCGAACGGATCTACCGTAAATCATGAACGGCGTGCGCGCGGTGGTGATCGGCGCCTCGGCAGGCGGCGTGACGGCCCTGTTCAAGGTGCTCGGCGCGTTGCCAGCCGGTTTTGCCCTGCCGGTGGTCTGTGTGCTGCACCTGCCGGATGACCGCCACAGCCAATTGGCCGAGGTGCTGCAACGCCGCTTGCGCCGGCCCGTGTGCGAGGCGCGCGACAAGCAGCTGCTGCGGCCTGGGCAGATCTATGTGGCCGGGCCGGGTTATCACCTGTCGGTGGAACGCGATTTCAGCCTGTCGCTCAGCCAGGAGCCGCCGGTGCATTTCTCCCGGCCGGCAATCGACTATCTGTTCATGTCGGCGGCCGACGCCTACGGTTCCGGCCTGCTTGGCGTGCTGCTCACCGGTGCCAACGAAGATGGTGCCGCAGGGCTTGCCTATATCAAGAACAGCGGGGGCCGGACCATCGTCCAGGACCCGCGCGATGCACAGGTTGCGCTGATGCCGGAGGCTGCCCTGGCCCTGCACCAGCCCGACCATATCCTTACTTTGAGTGGTATCGAGCAGTTGCTCGCTGCCCTGGAACCCAGCGCATGCTAAGCCACACCACCGCCAAACTGCTGATCGTCGACGACCTGCCGGAAAACCTGCTGGCCCTCGGCGCCTTGATCCAGGGCGAAGACCGTGAAGTGCATCAGGCCCAATCCGCCGAAGCGGCGTTATCGCTGTTGCTCGAACATGAATTCGCCCTGGCCATCCTGGATGTGCAAATGCCGGGCATGAACGGCTTCGAGCTGGCCGAGCTGATGCGCGGTACGGAAAAGACCCGCAATATCCCCATCGTCTTCGTCACCGCCGCCGGGCGCGAGATGAACTACGCCTTCAAGGGCTACGAAAGCGGCGCAGTCGACTTCCTGCACAAGCCGCTCGACACGCTGGCGGTCAAGAGCAAGGTGTCGGTGTTCGTCGACCTGTACCGCCAGCGCAAGGTCCTCGACCGCCAGCTGCAGGCACTGGAGCGCAGCCGTCAGGAGCAGGAAATGCTGCTCGCGCAGTTGCAGACGGCGCGGGCCGAGCTGGAGCATGCCGTGCGCATGCGTGATGACTTCATGTCGATCGTGTCGCATGAGGTGCGCACTCCGCTCAACGGCCTGATTCTGGAAACCCAGCTGCGCAAGCTGCACCTTTCGCGCGGCAACCTTGCCGCGTTCAGCAGCGACAAGCTCCAGGCCATGGTCGAGCGCGACGAGCGGCAGATCAACAGCCTGATCCGCCTGGTCGAGGACATGCTCGATGTGTCGCGCATCCGTACCGGCAAACTGTCGCTACGGCCCAAGGCGTTCGACCTGGGCCAGCTGGTGCGTGGCCTGGTGGAGAACTTTGCCGCCCAGGCCACCGCGCTGGAAACCCACATCGAACTGCAACGCTGCGAGCCGCTGTACGGTGAGTGGGACGAATTTCGCATCGAGCAGGTGCTGGCCAACCTGTTGTCCAATGCCTTGCGCTACGGTGAGCGCAAACCGGTGCACGTGCGCGTGTTCGAGGAAGATGGCCTGGCCTGCGTGCAGGTGCAGGACTACGGCATCGGCATTGGCGCGGCCAACCAGCAGCGCATTTTCCAGCAGTTCGAGCGGGTGGCTACCCAGCAGGCCAGTGGTGGCCTGGGCCTTGGGCTCTACATATCGGAGCAGATCGTCCAGGCCCATGGCGGGCGTATCCTGCTCGAGAGTGAAGAGGGCAAGGGCGCCACGTTCACCCTGCAGTTGCCGCTGGCGGCCTGCGCACAACAAAACGACCAGGCGCGAGCAACCTCTGCATGAGCCTGGGGTCACATGGCTGTTGCAAGCATTTCA
Source organism: Pseudomonas sp. UBA4617 (assembly GCF_002386445.1). Lineage (GTDB taxonomy): Bacteria > Pseudomonadota > Gammaproteobacteria > Pseudomonadales > Pseudomonadaceae > Aquipseudomonas. The sequence continues at coordinate 76,406 of NZ_DGIR01000016.1, read as the reverse complement.
AGGCGTTGACATGAGTGAAGATGCACAAGATGTGGTGCTGGTCGTCGAGGATGAACCGGCGATTCGCATGATCCTGCAGGATTACCTGGCAGGCGAGGGCTACCACGTGCTGGTGGCCGAAGATGGCGAGCAGGCGTTCGCGATCCTGGCCAGCAAACCGCACCTGGACCTGATGGTGACGGACTACCGCCTGCCCGGTGGGATATCCGGGGTGGAGATTGCCGAACCGGCGGTCAAGTTGCGGCCGGACCTGAAGGTGATTTTCATCAGCGGCTACCCGGCCGAGATTCTTGAATCCGGCAGCCCGATCACGCGCAAGGCGCCGATCCTGGCCAAACCGTTCGACCTGGATACCTTGCACGAGCAGATCCAGAGCCTGCTGCGGTAAAGCTGATGGCCCTGTTACCGGCAAGCCAGCGCGCACAGGTGACAGGGCCAGTACAGGTCAGCGCAGGGTCCGCTCCAGCCCGCCTACCAGCATGCTTTCCATCAAGCCCAGCCCTTGTTCCTCAGGCAACGCCTTCAACAGCCCCGGCAACTGGTTCAGCAGTGTCGCCAGCACATGCGCGGTAGCCACCAGCGCTTCACCCTGCAGCTTTGCCTGCGGTGCGATCAACCGCAGCAACCCCGCCTCATAGCGCTTGCGCAACAAGGCCAGGCGCGCCTGCTGGTCGTCGCTCAGGCAACACAGGTCGCGCTCCGCCAGGCGAAACTGCAACGGTCGTTCGGCATGCAACTGCCAGTGTGCTGCGATCAGGCAGCTCAACGCCGACGCCCCACGGGCCATGGCCCGGCGGCCTTGATCCAGGGTCGCCTGCAACTCCTCGTACAACTCCTCGATCAGGTCGTACAACAAGTCCTGCTTGCTGGGAAAGTGGTGGTACAGCGAGCCGGCAGTCAGGCCCACATGAGCCGCCAGCTCGCGCATGCTGACCTGGCCAAAGCCCTTTTCGGCAAACAGCGCCATGGCCCGCTCGCGTCGCTCCTCGAAATTGGCACAGCGCATCGCGGCATTGACCGGGGGCATGGCGTGCGCTCCTCAGTAGGTGAAGAAACCGCGGCCGCTCTTGCGTCCCAGCCAACCGGCCGCGACCATTTCCTTGAGCAGCGGGGCAGGGCGGTACTTGCTGTCGTTGAAGCCTTCATGTAAGGCTTCCATGATCGCCAGCAGCGTGTCCAGGCCGATCAGGTCGGCCAGGGCCAGCGGGCCGATCGGCTGGTTGCAGCCCAGGCGCATGCCGGTGTCGATGTCCTCGGCGCTGGCCAGGCCTTCCTGACGCACGAAGATCGCTTCGTTGATCATCGGCACCAGGATGCGGTTGACCACGAAGCCCGGGCGGTTGCCGGCGCTGATCGGGGTCTTGCCGACCTTCTCGGTCACCACCAGCGCCTGGGCATAGGTGCTGTCGCTGGTCTGCAGGCCGCGGATGATCTCGACCAGTGCCATCATCGGCACCGGGTTGAAGAAATGCACGCCGATGAAACGCTCGGGGTGCTCGATGCTGGCGGCCAGTTGGGTGACTGACAGCGACGAGGTGTTGGTGGCGATGATGCAATCGGCGGCGACGTTGGCCGCCACTTGCTGCAGGATGCGCTGCTTGAGCTGCAGGTTTTCGCTGGCCGCCTCGATCACCAGTTGCGTACCGCTGAGCTGGGTGTAGTCGGTGCTGGTGCGGATACGCGTTTTCGCCGTCGCAGCCTTGTCCGCATCGAGGGTGCCTTTGCTGACCTGGCGCTCGAGGTTCTTGCTCAGGGTGGCCACGCCGCGCTCCAGCGCCGCGTCGGAAACATCCACCAGCAACACTTGGTAGCCGGCTACCGCGCACACCTGGGCAATGCCGTTGCCCATGGTGCCGGCGCCAATCACGGCGATCTGTTCAATGCTCATGTATCAGCCTCCTTCAGACGCGTTCGAAGACCACGGCAATGCCTTGGCCACCGCCGATGCACATGGTGGCCAGGGCGTAGCGTCCCTGGATGCGCTGCAGCTCATGGATGGCCTTGGTGGCGATGATCGCGCCCGTGGCGCCGACCGGGTGGCCGAGGGAAATACCCGAGCCGTTGGGGTTGACCTTTTCCGGGTCGAAGCCCAGTTCGCGGGCCACGGCGCAGGCCTGGGCGGCAAACGCTTCGTTGGACTCGATCACGTCCAGGTCCTGCACCTTCAGGCCGGTCTTCTCGAGTACCTTGCGGGTGGCCGGGATCGGGCCCAGGCCCATCAGTTCCGGTTCGACGCCGGCATGGGCGTAGCCGACCAGACGTGCCAGCGGCTTGAGGCCCAGGCGGCGCACCGCGTCAGCCGTGGCCAGCACCAGGCCGCCAGCGCCGTCGTTGATGCCGCTGGCGTTGCCGGCAGTGACGGTACCGTCTTTCTTGAATACCGGCTTCATCCCGGCCAGTTGTTCGGCGGTCACTTCGCCGCGGACGTGCTCATCGACACTGAACTGCACGCTGCCCTTGCGGGTTTTCAGCTCCAGCGGGACGATCTGGCTGGCGAAACGGCCCTCGGCGATGGCGCGGGCGGCACGCCGCTGGCTGGTCAGGGCCAGTTCGTCCTGCATCTCGCGGGTAATGCCGTGCCTGGCCGAGACATTCTCGGCGGTGATGCCCATGTGGAAGTGCTCGAACGGGTCCTGCAGCACGCCGACGGTGTAGTCGATGCCTTGCAGGTCACCCATGCGCGCACCCCAGCGGGCCTGCGGCAGCAGGTACGGGCCACGGCTCATGGACTCGGCGCCGGCCGCCAGGGCCACGTCGGTGTCGCCGAGCAGCAGGCACTGGGCGGCCGAGACAATGGCCTGCAGGCCGGAGCCGCACAGGCGGTTGACGTTGAAGGCGGGGGTTTCCTTGGGGATGCCGGCGTTCATCGCCGCGACCCGGGCCAGGTAGGCATCGCGTGGCTCGGTGGGGATCACCGTGCCCATCACCAGATGGCCGATCTGCTCGGCATCCACACCCGAACGCTCGATGGCGGCACGGGTGATGGCGCTGGCTAGGTCAGCCAGCGGCAGGTCCTTGAGGGAGCCGCCGAAGCCACCGATGGCTGAACGGACGGCACTGACGACATAGATTTCTGTGCTGCTCATAGGGGCTCCGATTGCGAAGGCATGGCGGGACCGGGCCAGGCTCTGCGAGAATGGCCGGCAATCCCGGAGTGGGACCGAGTCTAGGCAAAGGCTCTGTTGCAGCCTATGCCGGAACTGTTCAGACAACCTGGCATTTTTTGCCACTCAGCATAGACAGCGAAAACCGCCATGCGCGATAGCGATTCGGTCGCCGTGTACTTCCTCAATGCCATGCTCCACGCCCTGCGCGGCTGCCCCGATGAACGCGATGCACAACTGCGCGCGGTGGGCATCGACCCGCAACTGCTCGCGCAGCCCCAGGCCCGCGTGCCGGCCAAGGCCTTTGCCCAGCTGTGGCTGGCGCTGATCCGGCGCCTGGATGACGAATTCTTCCGCCTCGACAGCCATGGCATGCCGCAGGGCAGTTTCGCACTGATCTGCCGGGGCTTGATCCTCGAGCCGAACCTGGAAAAAGCCCTGCGCCAGTGCATGGCCGGTTTCGGCCTGTTCCTGCGTGACTTGCGCGGCAGCCTGACGGTGCGCGGCGGGCGGGCCGTGATCAGCGTGCACTCGGACATTGCCGACCCGCTGACCCGGGTGTATGCCGAGGAAACCTACCTGGTGCTGATGATCGGCATGCTGTGCTGGCTGGCCGGGCGACGGATCGCCATCGACCGCACCGAGCTGGCGATGTCGCGCCCGGCGCAAGAGGACGACCTGTTGTTGTGGGGGCCGGACCTGCGTCTGGGTAGCGGGCGTACCGAAGTGGAGTTCGATAGCGCCTACCTGCGCCTGCCGGTGGTGCAGGATTTGGCGGCCTTGAAAACTTTCCTGCGCAGCGCACCACAGGGGCTGGTGATTCGCTTCCGCAACCAGAACGGGTTGGTGGCCGAGGTGTACCGGCATTTGCGGGCGCGGCGGTATGGGCAATGGCCGACGCTGGCGGCGCTGGCGCAGCAGCAGGGGGTCAGTGCCAGCACCTTCCGCCGCCAGCTGGAGCGGGAAGGTCGCTCCTACCAGCAGATCAAGGACGAGGTGCGCCGGGCAATGGCCTTCGAGCGCCTGCGTGAAGGGGTGCTGAGCATTGCCGAGATCGCCGAGCAGGCGGGGTTCCAGGAGCCCAGTGCGTTCCACCGGGCGTTCAAGAAGTGGACCGGACAGAGTCCCGGCAGCTACCGGGCGCGGTTGGCCGGGCGTTGAGCGGTCACCTGTGCCGGCTTCTTCGCTGGCTTGCCCGCGAAGAGGCTGGCACAGGCTGCGCTCACTGATCAGGCCGGTACCATGGCAAACCCGACGCCAAAGCGGTTCCAGGCATTGATGGTGGCAATCGCCAGGGTCAGGTTGGCCACCTCGGCCGCTTCGAAGTGCTCCAGCAAAGCTTCATACTGTGCCTGCGGCGCACCGTGCTCGGGCAGCCGGGTCAGGCTCTCGACCCAGGCCAGCGCAGCACGCTCGCGTGGGCTGAAGTAGGCGGTTTCCTGCCAGACGCACAAGGTCTGCAAGCGCGCTTCGGTCTCACCGGCCTTGCGAGCATCGTTGGCGTGCAGGTTGACGCAGTAGGCGCAGCCGTTGATTTGCGAAGCCCGCAGGCGCACCAGTTCCAGCAGCGATTGCTCCAGGCCGCTCCTGGCCAGGGCCTGTTCCAGGCCGACCATCGCCTGGTAGGCCTCGGGGGCGTGCCTGGCCCATTCGATACGGTTGTGCATGGCTATCTCCAAGGGGGTAGGTGGGATGGCGCTACTGTAGCGCCGGCCGTGCGCCGCCCCGATAGCCAATCGCGCGCATGAGGAGGAGGCCAATCGGCTATTCGGCTGGCCACTGACAGGCATCCAATCTCTTCATTTCTGCCCGGACGTCCGGGCCGGGATAATGACCGGGAGTTGCTACTGGAGAAGCCATTCATGTCCGCAGAACATTTCATGCGCGAAGCCCTCGACCTGGCCCGCGCCAACATCCGCGCCGGTGGCCGGCCCTTCGGCGCCGTGCTGGTGTACCAGGGGCAGGTGCTGGCGCGCGCGGTCAACGAGATCCACAGCACCCAGGACCCTACCGCCCACGCCGAGATGCAGGCCATCCGCAAAGCCAGCCATGCGCTGGGCCAGGCGCGCCTGGCGGGTGCCGAAATCTACGCCAGCGGCCACCCATGCCCGATGTGCCTGGCGGCCATGCACCTGTGTGGTATCGAGCGCGCCTGGTTTGCCTACGACAACACCGAGGGCGAACCCTTCGGCTTGTCCACTGCGGCGGTCTACGCGCAGATGGCCCGCCCGCCGCAACAGCAGAGCCTGCCGCTGCGTGCGCTGAAGCCCAGCGGCGAAGCCGGCCTGTACCTGGAATGGCAGCAGGCCAACAAGCAATGAGAGCGGCCCTGAACCTGTTGCTGGTGATCTTGCTGGCACTGAACCTGAGGCCGATCCTGACCAGTATCGGCCCGTTGCTCGAAGCCATGCGCGCCAGCACCGGGCTGGGCTATCAGCAGGCGGCCTTGCTGACGGCGTTGCCGGTGCTGTGCATGGGCCTGGTGCCGCTGCTGCAGCCGTGGTTGCAGCGCTGGCTCAGCGAACATCGCGGCATGCTCGCGGGCCTGGCGGCGTTCGCCCTGGCCTGCCTGTGGCGGCTGCAGCTGGACAGTGCCTGGGCGCTGATCGCCAGTGCGCTGCTGGCCGGCCTGGGGGTAGCACTGGTACAGGGCATGATGCCAGGGTTGGTCAACCGTTGGTTCCCCGGGCGCCTGGCCGCAGCGATGGGCCTGTATTCGGCGGCGCTGATGAGCGGCGGCGGCCTGGCCGCCGTGCTCGGGCCGCACGTCAGTGACTACTTTGGCCACTGGCAGGTCGGCCTGGGCCTGTGGGCCGCCCCTGCGCTGCTGGCACTGCTTGCCTGGGCCATGCTGCGGCCCCGCCGGCACGTACCGATGCAAGCCGGTGCCGCGCGCGGGCACTGGTTCGGGACGCGCCGGGCGTGGTTGCTGGCGCTGTACTTCGGCCTGATCAATGGCGGCTACACCAGCATGGTCGCCTGGTTGCCGGCCTATCACATCGAGCATGGCGGCAGCGCCCAGGGCGGCGCAGACCTGGTTGGCCTGATGACCCTGTTCCAGGTGGCTGGTGCACTGGGCCTGCCGCTGCTGTTGCGGCGCTGGCCAGACCGCCGCCCCGGCCTGTGGCTGGCGCTGGCGATCCAGCTGGCGGGTTTCCTCGGCCTGCTGTTGGCGCCAACACTGGCACCGGCGCTGTGGGTGGCGTCGATCGGCTTTGGCCTGGGCGCCTGTTTCAGCCAGAGCCTGACGTTGACCCTCGAGCATCTCAAGACCCCGACCGAGGCGGGCAGCCTGGCGGCGTTCGTGCAGGGGATCGGTTTCATCATCACCGGCATCGTGCCGTACATCACTGGCTGGTTGCGTGATGTGAGCGGCGACTTCCAGGCGTCCTGGACGCTGCTGAGCGTGACCGTGCTGGCAATGCTGCTGGTGACTGTCTGCTTCAACCCGCGCGGCTATGCCGCTGCCATCACCCGCCCGCTGCCGGCAGTCAAGACCGCGGTGGTCAACTGAGACGCTGCAAGGTATCGCGCACGCGGTCCAGCGCCGGGTCGATGTCCAGCAGTTCGATGGCGCCAAAGCCCAGCAGCAGCCCGGGGCGCACCGCTGCCTCGCTGAAGAACGGTGCCAGCGAGTAAAGGCCGACCTCCACCTTGCGTGCCAGGTTGGCCAGCAGTTCGATATCCACCCCAGGCTTGGCCAGCGCGCTGAGGTGGAAGCCGGCACTGGCGGGGATGGCGCTGAGCCATGGCGCCAGGTCACCGCCCAGGCGCGCCAGGATGCGTTCGCGGCGGGCGCTATATATGTCATGGCAACGGCGGATGTGTCTGTTCAGGTGGCCTTCGGCCAAAAAGCGCGCCAGCGCCCACTGCAACAGGGTCGGGCTGTGCCAGTCACTGAGGTGCTTGGCCACGCAGGCGGCTTGCAGCACGGCTGGTGGAAGCACGGCATAACCCAGGCGCAGTTCTGGCAGCAGGGTCTTGGAGAACGTTCCCACGTAGGCCACCAGGCCATGGCGGTCGAGGCGCTGCAGCGCATCTGCAGCCGGCCCGTGGTAGCGAAATTCGCAGTCGTAATCGTCTTCGATGATCAACGCCCCCAGCTCGGCGGCCCGCGCCAACAGGGCGTGCCGGCGTTGCTCGCTCATCGGCATGCCCAGCGGGAACTGGTGCGACGGCGTCACATAGATCAGCCGGGTACCGTCGGCGATCTGTTCCACGCACAGGCCTTCGTCGTCCACCGGCACGCACTGCAGGCGCGCACCCAGCGCCAGGAACAGTTGCCGTGCGGGCGGATAGCCGGGGTCCTCCATGGCCACCTGGCAACCCGGCTCGATCAGAACCCGGGCGATCAGGTCCAGTGCCTGCTGGGCGCCGTTGCACACCAACAGGTCGGCGGCACTGCAGTGCACACCCCGGGCGTAGGCGATGTGATGGGCAATGGCCTCGCGCAGCTCGGGCAGGCCCTGGGCCGGAAAGTGCCGTTCGGGGTGGCGCTGGCTGCGGCGCAGGGCGTAGTTCAGGCAACTGCGCCACTGGTCGAACGGGAACTGCGCCTTGTTCGAGGCCCCACCGATGAAGTCATAGCGTGAGGGGGATTCCAGCTGGCGACGGCCGAGCACGGTGGCGCGTTGTTGCCAGCGTTCCAGCGAAGCGGCGCTGGCCAGCGGGATGGTGCTGGACGTACTGCTGCGCAGCGGCTGACGCGGGGCGATGAAGGTACCGCGGCCGACCACTCCGCTCAACAGGTTGTCATAGGTCAGGCGGGAGTAGGCTTCGGCCACGGTCTTGCGTGACACGCCGAGTTGTTCGGCCAGCAGGCGGCTTGGCGGCAGTTGGGTGCCGGCGGCCAGGTGGCCGCTATCGATGCCGGCACGCAATTGCTGGTAGAGCTGGTCGGCCAGGCCTTTGCGGCCGTGCAGGCGAATATGCAGTTCCATGGACGGGTCCGCAGTGGGAGGTGCGCTCAGGATAGCGGGTAGAAACGGCCTTGTGTTGCGCCAGGGTGGGATGGCATGCGGGTGCTCAGAAGCGGGCTGTACTCACCGTGATATAGCCTTTGTCCGCCAAGGCTATGCGGATCACCGTTTCATCCGCTGGCGCCGCGCGGGTGCGCTTGATGCGCACGCCTTCCACTGCTGCCGCCTTCATATGCTGCGCAATGGCCCGCCCGTGCGCGTCGAAGAACACTTCGCTGGCCAGCAACTCGATACGCTCGATCAGCTGACGGGAGCGTTCATCCGTGGCGCAGAAGAACATCACCCCCGACAGGTGTGGATCTTCATCGGGGTTGCTCATGTCATGGGCCAGCAGTTCGCGCAGGCTGCTGCGCAATTCGGCGGTGGAGCGGGCGTACTGGTGCATGCGGAGCCTCCTCTGGATCGCGACCTTGCGTCATCCAGAGCCGATCATGTTTTCAACGGCCAAGGGCAACAAGTAGGGGGTTTCCGAGCGCCGCGTGGGAAAATTCTGAGCGGGACGATGCCCGCTCAGACTGGCAAGGAGGCAAGGGTGGCAGCGGGCTTTCAGCTGCTCCTGACCAGGGCGGCGCGCTCTAGCGCTGAACCTCCTGTTTGAAGCGCAACCGCCAGCCATGCAGCAATGGCTCGGTGTAGCCGCTTGGCTGCTTGCGCCCTTCGAACACCAGCGCCCGCGCGGCGCGAAAGGCATGTGAGGCGGCGAAATCGGCCGCCATCGGCCGGTACGCCGGGTCGGCGCCATTCTGCTGGTCGACCACGGCGGCCATGCGCTGCAAGGTCGCCTCGACCTGTTCGGCATCCACCACTCCATGGTGCAGCCAGTTGGCAATGTGCTGTGCCGAAATCCGCAAGGTCGCGCGGTCTTCCATCAGGCCCACGTCATGGATATCTGGCACCTTGGAACAGCCGACGCCTTGCTCGACCCAGCGCACCACGTAGCCGAGGATCCCCTGGCAGTTGTTGTCGAGCTCGGCCTGGATCTCGTTGGCGGTCCAGGGGCGATCGGGACTGACCGGGACACTGAGCAAGTCATGCAGCAGCTCGGCCCGCTGGGCATCTGGGTCAACCTGTTCCAGCGCTTGCTGCACGGCAGCCACATCCACCTGGTGATAATGCAGCGCATGCAGCGTCGCGGCAGTGGGCGAGGGCACCCAGGCGGTGTTGGCGCCAGCCCTGGGCTGGGCGACTTTCTGTTCGAGCATGGCCGCCATCAGGTCGGGCATGGCCCACATGCCCTTGCCGATCTGCGCCTTGCCGCGCAGGCCGCAGGCCAGCCCGACCAGCACGTTGCTGCGCTCGTAGGCCTGGATCCAGGCGCTGCCCTTCATGTCGCCCTTGCGCAGCATGGCACCGGCTTCCATGGCCGTGTGCATCTCGTCGCCGGTGCGGTCGAGGAAGCCGGTGTTGATGAACACCACGCGTGACGCGGCGTTGGCGATGCAGGCCTTGAGGTTGACGCTGGTTCGCCGCTCCTCGTCCATGATGCCCATCTTCAGCGTGTACGCAGGCAGGCCCAGCAGGGCTTCGACGCGGCTGAACAGTTGGTCGGCGAAGGCCACTTCGGCTGGCCCGTGCATCTTCGGCTTGACGATGTACAGGCTGCCCTCGCGGGAATTGCCACGGCGCTTGAGGTCGTGCAGGCCGATCAGGCTGGTGACCACGGCATCGAGGATGCCTTCCGGAATCTCCTGGCCGTCACGGTCGAGAATGGCCGGGTTGGTCATCAGGTGGCCCACGTTGCGGATGAACAGCAGCGAGCGGCCCGGCAGGGTCAATGGCTGGCCGTCCGCGCCTTGGTAGTCGCGGTCTGCCGCCAGGCTGCGAACAAAGGTCTTGCCGCCCTTGCTGACCCGTTCGCTGAGGTCGCCCTTCATCAGGCCGAGCCAGTTGCGGTACACGTTGACCTTGTCGTCGGCATCCACCGCGGCCACCGAGTCTTCGCAATCGATGATGGTGGTGAGCGCCGCCTCCAGGAGAATGTCCTTGACCCCGGCCGGGTCCTGCTGGCCGATCGCGTGGCTGGGGTCGATCTGGATTTCGAAATGCAGCTGGTGATGTTGCAACAGGATCGCGCTCGGCCTGTTCGGCTCACCTTGGTAGCCGCGCCATTGCCCAGGGTGTTCAAGACCGACCTGGCGGCCATCGGCCAAGGTGACTTGCAGCCTGCCCTGGTTGACCGTGTAGGCCCTGGCATCGCCATGTGATGCTCCTTGTAGCGGCGCACTGGCATCGAGGAACTGGCGGCCAAAGGCAATTACCTTGGCGCCGCGTACCGGGTTGTAGCCGTGGCCACGTTCGGCACCCTCGGTTTCGGCGATGGCATCGGTGCCATACAGCGCATCGTACAGCGAGCCCCAACGGGCGTTGGCGGCATTCAGGGCATAGCGGGCGTTGCTCAGCGGTACCACCAGCTGCGGGCCGGCCTGCACGGCAATTTCGCGGTCGACGTTGCGGGTACCGACCTGCACCCTGGCGGGCGCTTCCACGAGGTAGCCGATGCTGCGCAGGAATTGCTGATAGGCGGCCATGTCATTGATCGGGCCGGGGTGCTGGCGGTGCCAGTGGTCCAGTTCGGCCTGCAGGCGCTCGCGTTCGGCGAGCAGGGTGCGGTTGTGCGGGGCGAGGTCATGAACCAGGGTGCTGAAGCCTTGCCAGAAGGCGCAGGCCTCGATACCGGTGCCGGGCAGCACCTCGTCTTCGATGAAACGCTGCAGGGTGGGGGCGATGTGCAGTGGGTGGTTTGGCATGTCTGTTGGCTCGATAGTCTGTCTGCGGAAAGTGAGTGCACAGGATTCAGAGGGCTGCAGCTGCGGCCATGGCCACCTGGGCATCCTGCCCGGGCTTGACCCCGGAAACGCCAATGGCGCCTACCACCTGGCCCTCCACCCGCAGCGGTACGCCGCCCTCCAGGCAGGTCAGCAGTGGTGCGGTGACGAACGCCGTGCGGCCTGCATTGACCATTTCCTCGTAATCGCGCGTCTCCCTGCGCCCAAGCGCTGCGCTGCGCGCCTTTTCCACGGCGATGTAGGCGCTCGCCGGGGCGCAGCCGTCCAGGCGTTCCAGGGCCAGCGGGTGGCCGCCGTCGTCGACCACGGCGATGGTCACGCCCCAGTGTTGCGCCAGGGCTTCCTGGCGGGCGGCGCTCAGCACTCGGGCGACTTCGGCCTGGCCGATAACGGGCTTGCTATGCATGGTGGTTCTCCGGATTCAAGGCTGCTTCGACGATTTCGATCCAGTGCCGCACCGGCGTGCGCCCGGCCCCGTCGAGGTGGGCCTGGCAGCCGATGTTGGCGGTGGCGATGACTTGCGGTTTGCCGCTTTCCAGGGCGTTGAGGCGGTTGTCGCGCAGTTGCCGCGACAGCTCAGGCTGGGTCAGCGAGTAGGTGCCGGCCGAGCCGCAGCACAGGTGGCTGTCGGCGACCGCGGTAAGGGTGAAACCCAGGCGTGTGAGCAAGGCTTCCACGGCACCGCCCAGTTTCAGCGCGTGTTGCAGGGTGCATGGGCAATGGAAGGCCAGGCGCTGTTCGGCGCACAGGCCCAGTTGCTCGACCGGCTCGTCGCGCAGTACCTCCACCAGGTCGCGCGACAGCGCGCTGACGCGTGCGGCCTTGGCAGCGTAGTGCGGGTCGTTTTCCAGCAGGTGGCCATAATCGCGCACGAATGCGCCACAGCCGCTGGCGGTTTGCACGATGGCCTCGGCGCCGGCCTCGATGGCGGGCCACCAGGCGTCGATATTGCGCCGCGCGCGTTGCAGGCCTTGTGCCTGGGCATCGAGGTGGTAGTCCACCGCGCCACAGCAACCGGCTTGGTGGATCGGCTCCACGCTGATGCCCAGGCGGTCCAGCAGGCGTGCGGCGGCAGCATTGGTGTTGGGCGACAGGGCCGGTTGCACGCAGCCTTCCAGCAGCAGGACCCGCCGCGCATGACGGGCTACCGGACGCACGCCGGGGGCGGCAGCGCGAGCCGGCAGCTTGTGCCTGAGGGTGGCCGGCAGCAGTGGGCGCAGCGCCTGGCCGCTGCGGGTCAGGGCCTTGAACAGCGCCGGGCGCGGCACCACCGCACGCAGGCCGTGGCGTAGCAGGCGCTGGCCGAGTGGGCGTGGTACCTGCTGGTCGACCACGGCGCGGCCGATATCCAGCAAGTCGTGGTACTTCACCCCGGAAGGGCAGGTGGTTTCGCAATTGCGGCAGCTCAGGCAGCGGTCCAGATGTGTCTGGGTACTGGCGCTCACGGGCTCGCCTTCGAGCACCTGCTTGATCAGGTAGATACGCCCGCGTGGGCCGTCCAGCTCATCGCCCAGCAACTGGTAGGTGGGGCAGGTGGCGGTGCAGAAACCACAATGCACACAGGAGCGCAGGATGCTTTCGGCTTCGTCGGCGCGGGCCAGGCGCCGGGCGCTTTCGCTAAGGTTGGTTTGCATGGTCTGGGCTCACAGGTCCGGGTACAGGCGGCCAGGGTTGAAGATGCCCTGGGGGTCGAGTTGCTGCTTGAGGGCGCGGTGGTAATGCAGCAGCGCGGTGGGCAGCGGTGGGCTGTTGGTAACGCCTGGGACGTAACAGGTGGCATGGCCACCGGCCCTGGCCACCCGTTCGCGGATGTCCTGTGCTGCTGCGGTGGACTTCAGCCAGCGCTGGGCGCCACCCCAATCAAGCAGTTGCCGGCCGGGCAACTCCAGTTCGCCGGTGGCTAGCGGCACCGACAGGCGCCATAGCGGTGCAGGGTCGGCAAAGAACGCCAGGCGCTGCTCGCGCAGGTCGCTCCAGAAGCGGCTGTCGAGCGCTTCGCCGCCCAGGCGCTGGCGCGCTGACTGGACCGAGCCTTCACCGCCTTCCAGGCGCAGGTACAGCGCGTCGCCGTCATGGCAGGCGGCACTGATCGGCAGCGGTTGCTGGCCCCATTCGGCGAGTTCCAGCAGCGCTTCGTGGCGGCTCATCGGCAGGCGCAGGCTCAGGCACTGGCGCGGACGCGGCAGCACTTTCAGCGACACTTCGGTCAGCAGCCCCAGGCAACCGAAGCTGCCCGCCATCAGCCGTGACACGTCGTAACCGGCGACGTTCTTCATCACCTCGCCACCGAAGCGCAGCAACTTGCCATGGCCGGTTATCAGCCGTGTCCCCAGCACGTAGTCACGCACCGACCCGGCCCACGGCCGCCGTGGCCCTGACAGCCCGGCTGCGACCATGCCCCCCACGGTGGCCTCGGGGCCCAGGTGTGGCGGCTCGCAGGGCAGCATCTGGCCGGCTTCGTGCAGCACCGCCTCGATTTCGTGCAGCGGCGTGCCGGCCCGGGCGGTGAGCACCAGCTCGGTCGGGTCGTAGCTGACGATGCCGCGGTGGCTGCGGGTGTCCAGCACGTCGCCGGCCACCGGGTTGCCGAGCATGGCCTTGCTGTTGCCCCCCTGGATACGCAGCGCCGTAGCCTGGTTCAATGCCTGGCTGACCTGCTCCAGCAGGGCCTGGCTCATATCACGGTCCATGCTCATCAGAAGCGCTCCAGCTCGGGGAAGGGCAGTTGTCCGTGGTGCACGTGCATCGCGCCGAATTCGGCGCAACGGTGCAGGGTGGGGATGTTCTTGCCGGGGTTGAGCAGGCCCTTCGGGTCGAAGGCGGCCTTGACCGCATGGAACAGGGTGATTTCGTCGTCGCTGAACTGCGCGCACATCTGGTTGATCTTCTCGCGCCCGACACCATGCTCGCCGGTGATGCTGCCGCCGACGGCCACGCACAGCTCGAGGATCTTGCCGCCGATGGCCTCGGCGCGCTGCAGTTCACCGGGCAGGTTGGCATCGAACAGGATCAGCGGATGCATGTTGCCGTCGCCGGCGTGGAACACGTTGGCCACGCGCAGGCCATACTCGCGGGACAGGTCGCTGATGCCCTTGAGCACCCGCGGCAGCTCGCGGCGCGGGATGGTGCCGTCCATGCAGTAGTAGTCCGGGGAAATGCGCCCCACCGCCGGGAAGGCGTTCTTGCGCCCGGCCCAGAAGCGCACACGTTCGGCCTCGTCACTGGCCAGCCGCACCTCGCACGCCCCGGCCCGGGCCAGCACGGCGGCGACCCTGTCGCAATCATCGTGCACGTCGGCTTCGACCCCATCCAGCTCGCACAGCAGGATGGCTGCCGCGTCCACCGGGTAGCCGGCGTGGATGAAGTCCTCGGCGGCACGGATCGCCAGGTTGTCCATCATTTCCAGGCCACCGGGGATGATCCCGGCGGCGATGATCTCGGCCACGGCCCGGCCGGCATCCTCGACGCGCTCGAAACTGGCCAGCAGCACCCGCGCCACCTGGGGTTTGGGCAGTAGCTTGACGGTGACTTCGGTGACGATGCCGAGCATGCCTTCGGAGCCGGTGAACAGTGCCAGCAGGTCGAAACCGGGGCTGTCCAGGGCATCGCTGCCCAAGGTCAGGCGTTCGCCTTCGACCGTCAGGATCTCGACCTTCAACAGGTTGTGCACGGTCAGGCCGTACTTCAGGCAGTGCACGCCACCGGCGTTTTCGGCAACGTTGCCGCCGATGGAACAGGCAATTTGCGAGGACGGGTCTGGTGCATAGTACAGGCCGTGCGGTGCCGCGGCCTGGGAGATGGCCAGGTTGCGCACGCCGGGCTGCACCCGGGCGAAGCGGCCCTGCGGGTTGACCTCGAGGATGCGGTTGAAGCGCGCCATCACCAGCAGGATGCCCTTGGCCAGCGGCAAGGCGCCGCCCGACAGGCCGGTACCGGCGCCGCGCGCGACCACCGGGACGCCGCGCTGGTGGCAGAGCCTGAGCAATGCCTGCACCTGCTCCAGGCGCTCGGGCAGCACTACCAGCAGCGGCACCGTGCGGTAGGCGGAAAGGCCATCGCATTCGTAGGGTTTGAGGTCTTCCTCGCGGTGCAGCACCTCGAGGTCCGGCAGGGCATCGCGCAGCGCCTGCAGCAGGGCCGCCTGGTCCACGGCGGGCAGTGCGCCATCGACGCGTTCGTCGTACAGGATGTTCATGGGCTCACTCGGCAACGGTTATTGTCGTTGTTGGCACATCGCTCACCCTTTGCAGCCTGCGCGTCACAGCGGTTGGGGTCGAGTAGCCGGGAAGCTGGTCCTACCAGTTTTTGCCAGAAGCGCTGGTTATTGGCGGTATCGCTCGGCTAGATTGAGGTCGGCAGGCAAAGTGGTCCTACCAGCAGGAGGGTGCGCAATGGCTACAGAAGGCAAGGTCAAGGTCGCCGACCAGGTGGCCGAACGGGTCGAACGGCTGATTGTCGAGGGTGTGCTGAAGGTCGGCCAGGCCCTGCCGTCGGAGCGGCGCCTGGTGGAAAAGCTCGGGTGCTCGCGTTCGGCGCTGCGGGAAGGCCTGCGCATCCTGCGTGGGCGCGGCATCATCGATACCGAGCAGGGCCGTGGTTCGTTTGTCGCCGACCTGACCGGGCGGGCCGGGGGCACACCGTTGATGCACCTGTTCAGCTCGCAGCCACGTACGCTGTTCGACCTGCTGGAAGTGCGCGCGCTGCTGGAGGCCGAATCGGCGCGCCTGGCCGCCTTGCGTGCCACCGATATCGACCGCCTGCTGATTCGCCGGCGCTATGACGAGATGCTTGCCGCGCATGCCGGCCACGAGGCGCTTGATGCCCGTGAGCATGCCCGCCGCGACCATGCCTTCCACCGCGCGATCAGCGAGGCGTCGCACAACCCGGTGCTGGTACTGACCTTGCAATCGCTCAACGACCTGACCTTGAGCACGGTGTTCGCGTCGGTCAACAACCTGTATTGCCGCCCGGCGCAGAAGCGCCAGATCGACCGTCAGCATGCACGGTTGTATCACGCCGTCATGGAGCAGTTGCCCGAGCAGGCGCAGAGGGCGGCACGGGAGCACATCAACGGCATCCGCGACAGCTTGCGCGAAATCGAGCAGGAGGAGCAGCGCCTGGTGCGGGCGACCATGCGCATGGATGGGTGGGGGTGAACTTCACCAGTGCCGGCCCTTGCGCGGCTGAACCCGTCCACCAACGGCCTTGGTGGCCTTGTGGAGGCGGGTTCAGCAGCGGACGGCCCGGGTCAGTGATTGCCTACGGTATCGTCCTGCGACAGGATGGCCTGGGCCAGTTCTTCATCACTGGCCTGCAGGCCAGGATGTTCCTTGCGCGCTTGCTCCAGTGCCGCCTCGACGTAGGCGCCACGGATTGCACCGCCGCTGGCGACGTAAGCGGAAAGCTCGTCGCGCGCCGGGATGATCCGTTTGTCGTCCTTGAAGGTCGAGTAGAGCGAAGCGGAAACACCGGCAGAGGTGGCGACGTCGCCCGCGTCGACGTCAGCCAGGGCAGCACCGGCAGGCAGCAGGAGCAGCAAGGCAGGGGCGAGGAGTAGGTGGCGCATGGCATGTTCTCCAGTAACGTGAAGCACAGGGAAATAAACCACTCAGTGTTTAAGAACGCACGGAGGTGCCCGGAGTTCCATGGGTGTTCCACGGCAGGCTGCGCTCAGCCGGCCAAATGCATGCATGGACTGTGGCGAGCCCGGCGTGCTCTGCTCGGGCTTGCCAGGATCAAGGCACTGCCAAGCTGGAGCGCCCGTCCGCGCTGATGCCTCGCACGGCAGGCTGTTCGGCGGTGCGCCCCTAGCTGTGTGGCGCAGCATGCGCGGCTGCGCCCCCGGCATATTCAGGCTTCAGATGCCCCTGGTCGTCCAGCAGATAGGCATCCATCACCTCGCGTACCACCGGGCCCGCCACCCGTCCGCCGGCTTCCCCGTTCTCGATCATCACCGCTACCACCACGCTCGGGTGCTCGGCGGGCGCAAAGCCGACGAACAGGGCGTTGTCGCGGTGCCGCTCCTGGGTCTTGTCGCGGTTGTAGCGCTCGCCTTGCCTGATCGCCACCACCTGCGCGGTGCCGCTCTTGCCGGCAATCCGGTACTGCGCGCCAGCCGCGGCGGCACGGGCGATCCCCCGCGGGTCGTGCATGACCATTTGCATGCCCTGGCTGACCTGGTCCCAGGCATGCTTGTCATGCAGCACGATGTCGGGCATTGGGTGGGGATCGACCGGGGCCACGCCGCCCACGCTCCTCGCCAGGTGCGGGCGGTGCCAGACGCCCTTGCTCGCCAGCAGGCTGGTGGCCTGGGCCAGTTGCAGCGGGGTGACCTGCATGTAGCCCTGGCCGATGCCAAGGATCAGCGTCTCGCCCGGGAACCAGGCCTGGCGCCGCGTGGCACGTTTCCACTCGGCCGATGGCATCAACCCCGAGGCTTCCTCGAACATGTCCAGCGACACCTTCTGGCCCAGGCCGAACTCGGCCAGGTAGTCGTGCAGGCGGTCGATGCCGAGCTTGTGGGCCAGGTCGTAGAAGTAGGTGTCGTTGGAGCGCATGATGGCGGTGTACATGTCCACCCAGCCATCGCCGCTACGGTTCCAGTTGCGGTACTTGTGGTCATAGTTGGGCAGTTCGTAGTAGCCCGGGTCGAAGACCCGGCTGCCCGGGGTGATCACGCCGCTGTCGAGGCCGGCGATTGCGACCTCCGGCTTGACCGTCGAGCCCGGTGCGTAAAGGCCGCGCAGCACACGGTTGAACAGGGGCCGGTCGATGGAGTCGCGCAGCGCGGCGTACTGCTGGAAGCTGATGCCCTTGACGAACAGGTTGGGGTCGAAGCTGGGGTTGCTGACCATGGCCAGCACATCGCCGTTGGCCGGGTCGAGCACCACCACCGAGCCACGGCGGTCGCCCAGCGCTTTTTCCGCCGCCAGTTGCAGGTGCGCGTCCAGGGTCAGGACGATATCCTGGCCGGGGGTCGGGTCCTTGTGGTTGAGCACCCGCATCACCCGACCCTGGGCGTTGGTCTCGACCTCCTCATAACCCACGTGGCCGTGCAGCTGGCTTTCGTAGAAATGTTCGATGCCGGTCTTGCCGATCGACTGGGTGCCACGGTATTCGTTGTTGTCGAGGGCCTTGGCCTCTTTTTCGTTGATCCGCCCCACGTAGCCCACCGAATGGGCGAAGTGCTCGGCCAGCGGGTATTCGCGGATGAACTGCGGTTCGACCTCCAGGCCTGGCAGACGGAACTGGTTCACTGCGACCAGGGCGATCTGCTCTTCGCTCAGGCCGACCATCAAGGTGACCGGCTCGAACGGCTTGCGGCCCCGGCGCAGGTCCTTGTCGAACTGCTTGCGCTCGTCTTCGCCCAGGCCCAGGACCTGGGTCAGGGTGTCGAGCACCTTGGCCGTGTCGCCGCCGGCCCGTTCGCGGGTCATGGTCAGGTCGAAGCTGGGCTTGTTGGCGGCCAGGACCACGCCGTTGCGGTCATAGATCAGGCCACGCTCGGGGGCGATGGGCAGCACGTGAACGCGGTTGTTTTCCGACACGGCGCTCTGCTGGTCATGCTGCACCACCTGCAGCACATAGAGCCTACCGACCAGGACGGCGCACAGGCTGAAGACCAGGGCGGCGCAGGCCAGAAGCCGGCGGTTGACCAGGTGCTTTTCCTTTTCGTGGTCCTTGAGAGGGATGGGTTGCGGCATCGGCGGTTTCGTCTGCGGGTGGCGTGGCTGGGTAAGGCGTGGGCCTGTACACGCCGGGCCTGTGGGTGCGGGGGCGGTGATGCTACGCAAGGTGCCAGGCCCTCTCAAGGCGAAGGCCGCGTGCAGCAACCGGGCGACGGTCGCTACGCCCATGATCATGCGGCCCGCCGGCAAGATGAAGATTTGTTCATCACCGGGTCGGCGGGCTGCAAAATGCCGATGGAACGATACACGCGCATCGCGCCGAACCTGCTATTCCTAAAGGACACCTGAACCGACCAAGGCCCATCGATGCTGGTCATCGAACAACTGTACAAATCGTTCCCCACCCCACAAGGCCTGCAGCCGGTATTGCAGGGCGTCGACCTGCACCTGGCACGCGGCAGCAGCCTGGCGCTGATGGGTGAATCAGGCAGTGGCAAAAGCACCTTGCTGCACCTGGTGGCCGGCCTCGATCGCGCCGACAGCGGCCGTATCCTGATCGACGGCGCCGCCCTCGACAGCCGTTGCGAAGCGTCGCTGGCGCTATGGCGGCGCGAGGCGGTTGGCCTGGTGTTCCAGCAGTACAACCTGATCAGCAGCCTGGACGTGGCGGCCAACCTTGCCTTCCAGGCGCGCCTGGCTGCGCGGCATGACCCGCATTGGGTCGCGTATCTGGCACAACGCCTGGGCCTGACGGGTTTGCTTGCGCGCTACCCCGAACAGCTGTCCGGCGGCCAGCAGCAACGGGTTGCCATCGGCCGTGCGCTGGCCGGGCGCCCGTCCTGGCTGCTGGCCGACGAGCCCACCGGCAGCCTCGATGAAGCCAGCAGCGACGAAGTGCTGAGTTTGCTGCTGCAACTGGTCGCCGAGGCCGGCAGCGGTGTGCTGATGGTGACCCACAGCCCGCGCCTGGCGGCGCGCTTGCAGCAGCGTTGCTACTTGCAGGCCGGCCGCGTGCGCGCCGAACCGGGTCGATGAGACTGCTGTCGCTGGCCCTGTGGGCACTGCTCAGCCATTGGCGGCGCCACCGTGCGCAGTGCTTCAGCATCCTCACCGGCCTGTGGCTGGCCACGGCTTTGTGGACCGGTGTGCAGGCGGTTAACAGCCAGGCGCGCAGCGACTATGCCCGTGCCAGCGCGGTATTGGCGGCGCCGCTGCAGGCGCAGCTGGTGCCGCGCCATGGCGAACGCTTCGACCAGGCACTGTACGTGCAACTGCGCAGGCTGGGCTGGGCGCTGAGCCCGGTACTGGAAGGCCGCCTGCGTCTGCCGGGCGAGCCGGCGCGCAGCGTGCGGTTGATCGGCATAGAGCCATTGAGCCTGCCGCCGGCCAGCAGCATTGCCGGCGTACAGCCACAGGCATTCGACTTGCAGGCGTTCATCGGCCTGCCTGGGCAAGCCTGGGTCGGACCAGACCTGCTGCGTCAACTGAACATAGCCCCCGGGGAAGCGATACGCGACAGCGAAGGGCAACTGCTGCCACCGGTGGTGCTGCAGCCTGCACTGGCCCCAGGGGTGATGGTGGTCGATATCGGCCACGCGCAAGCGCTGCTGCACGCGCCTGGCCAGTTGTCGCGCCTGCTGGCCACCGCGCCGGGGCCGCTGCCGGGGCAAGTCGCTGCCGAGCTTGAATGGCAACCCCGGCAGGATGACGGCGGCCTGCAGCGGCTGACCGACAGTTTCCACCTCAACCTGACAGCACTGGGCCTGCTGGCGTTCGTCGTCGGCCTGTTCATCGCCCATGCCGCGATCGGCCTGGCGCTGGAACAGCGGCGCGGGCTGATACGCAACCTGCGTGCTTGCGGCATCAACCTGAAGGTCCTGTTATGGGCGCTGGTGCTGGAACTGGGCCTGTTCGCCGTGCTGGGCGGTGTCGCCGGGGTGGCCAGTGGGTACGCGCTGGCGGCGTGGCTGCTGCCTGATGTGGCCGCCAGCCTGCGCGGCCTGTATGGCGCCCAGGTGGCCGGTACGCTGAGCCTGCCGGCGTGGTGGTGGTTGGCGGGGGTGCTGGTTGGCGTGGTGGGGGCATTGCTGGCCGGGGTCGGCAGCGTATTGCGCGCTGCACGGTTACCGTTGCTGGCGCTGGCACAACCCCAGGCCTGGCGCCTGGCGCAGGGGCCGTGGCTGCAGCGTCAGGCTGTGCTGGCGGGCCTGCTGCTGGTGTTGGCCCTGGGCTGTGGCCTGCTGGGTAACAGCCTGCCCAGCGCGTTCGGCCTGCTGGCGGGGCTACTGCTGGCGGCGGCGCTGCTGCTGCCAGCCTTGCTTGACAGCGCGCTGGCCTGGCTGGCGCGCCGTTGCCGGCGACCATTGGCGCAATGGTTCGTCGCCGATAGCCGTCAGCAACTGCCCGCCTTGGGGCTCGCGCTGATGGCCCTGTTGCTGGCGCTGGCCGCCAGTGTCGGGGTAGGCAGCATGACCGAAGGCTTTCGCAAGACCTTTGTCGGCTGGCTTGACCAGCGCCTGTCGGCCGAGCTGTACATCACCCCACGGGATACCGCCCAAGGCCTGCAGATTGCCGAGTGGCTCAAGCAGCAACCCGTGCCCGGCACGCTACTGCCTATCTGGCGCGTGGAAACGCAGCTGCAAGGTTGGCCGGTGCAGCTTCAGGGCATCGTCGACCATCCCGTCTATCGAACACGCTGGCCCTTGCTGGAGCAACAGCCGGGCGCCTGGGAGCGACTGGCCAGTGGGCAAGCCGTGATGCTCAGCGAACAACTGGCCAGGCGTCTGCGCCTGCACCTGGGGGACAGCCTGAGGCTGCCGGCAGACAGCCCGCGTGTGCTGACAGTCGTAGGAGTCTATGCCGATTATGGCAACCCCAAGGGCCACGTACTGGTCGGCGCCGACGCTTTACGCGAGCACTGGCCGCAGGCAAGCCTGACGGGCTTGAGCGTCGATCTGGCCGCAGACCAGGTGCCATCGCTCATGGCCGCACTGCAGCAGCGCTTTACCCTCGACGACAGCCGGGTGGTCGAGCAGGCCCGACTGAAACGCTGGTCGACCGAGGTGTTCAACCGTACCTTTGCCGCCACCGCCGCGCTCAACAGCCTGACCCTTGGCGTGGCCGGCGTGGCGCTGTTCATCAACCTGTTGACGCTGGGCCAGACCCGCCTGGGCCAGTTGGCGCCTTTATGGGCGCTGGGGGTGCGGCGGGCGCAACTGGCCTGGCTGAGCCTCGGGCAGACCCTGCTGCTGAGCAGCCTCACCGTGCTGCTGGCCATCCCGTTGGGTATCCTGTTGGCCTGGTGCCTGGTCGCGGTGCTGAACGTGCAGGCATTCGGCTGGCGCCTGCCGCTTTACGTGTTCCCTGCACAGCTGTTGCAGCTGGCCCTGCTGGCCTTGCTGAGCAGCCTGCTGGCCAGCGCCTGGCCCTTGTGGCAACTGGCGCGTCGCCAGCCACGCGAACTGTTGAGGCCGTTCACCGATGAAGCGTAGCGTGTGGCTGTTGCTGTTTGGCTTGCTGTGCGGCTGCGACAAGCCGGCGGAACAAAGCTATGCCGGGCTCGGCCAGCAGGCTGGCGCATTCAGCCAGGTGACCCGCGGGCATCGGCTGGCATTTCCACGCGACCACGGCGCGCACGATGGCTTTCGCATCGAATGGTGGTACGTCACCGCCAACCTGCAGGATGCCCGTCAGCGTGACTGGGGCGTGCAGTGGACGCTGTTCCGCTCGGCCTTGCGCCCAGGCCCGGAAACGCCCGGCTGGAACGGCCCGAACCTGTGGCTGGGGCATGCGGCGTTGACCGGCCCGGGCGGCCACCAGTCGGGTGAAACCCTGGCACGCGGGGGGATAGGCCAGGCCGGTGTGCAGGCGCAGCCGTTCCGGGCGTGGATCAATGACTGGTCGCTGCAGGGCAGCAACGGCATGGAACACCTGCAGATGCGGGCCACCACTGAGGGCTTTCGCTACGAATTGCAACTGCACAGCGATGGGCCCCTGGTGTTGCATGGCGAGCAGGGCTACAGCGAGAAATCCGGCAAGGGGCAGGCTTCGTATTACTACAGCCAGCCGTTTTACCGTGTGCGCGGGTATGTGCAGCGTGGCGGCCAGTGTATTGCGGTCACCGGCCAGGCCTGGCTGGACCGGGAGTGGAGCAGTCAGCCCCTGGCCGCCGGGCAGACCGGCTGGGACTGGTTTTCGCTGCACCTGGACAATGGCGCCAAGCTGATGCTGTTCCAGGTGCGCCAGGCCCAGGGCGAGGCGTATCGCGCCGGGACCTGGGTTGGCGCGCAGGGTGAAGTGGTGGTGCTGGCGGGGGCGCAGGTCGAGTTGCAGGCGCAGGCCTGGACGCGGCAGAAAAATGGCAAGCGGGTGCCGACGCGCTGGCGGGTGCGGGTACCGGGGCAGGGCCTGGATGTGCAGGCCGAGGCGCTGGAGCCGCAGGCGTGGATGGACACCCGCTTCCCGTACTGGGAAGGGCCGGTGCGGTTGACCGGGAGTGCGGGTGGGCGCGGCTATCTGGAAATGACCGGGTACTAGGTTCTGTACCAAAAGCGATGTGGCAAACACCGCATGGAACAAGTCAGTGAGACCATGGCGGTTTGGCTGGCTGAAAGAGAAGCGCCGCATCGTGACACGCTTCAACAAGCTCGCGAAAAGCTACGCCCCCATGGTCTCACTGGCTTGTTCCATGCTGTGTTTGCGACATTTTTTTTCGTATAGAGCCTAGCCGGTGCTGGCTGGGCGCGACACAGCTGGTCATATCCCCACTGGCTATGGCACCCTCGCTGACGGCGTGCCGAGCACCAATACCTTTGGTCTTTCCGGCCGCATACATCACCAAAAAAAAGAATAGAGAAATCACCATGCCATTTCGCCGTACCCTCCTGGCTGCCTCCCTCGCTCTGCTGATCACTGGCCAAGCCCCGCTGTACGCCGCACCGCCGCTGTCGATGGACAACGGCACCACCGCCCTGGCTGTGCAGAACAGCAACGCCTGGGTCGAAATCAGCGCCAGCGCGCTGCAGCACAACATTCGGACCTTGCAGGCCGAGCTGGGTGGCAAGTCCAAGTTGTGCGCCGTGCTCAAGGCCGACGCCTATGGTCACGGCATCGGCCTGGTGATGCCCTCGATCATTGCCCAGGGCGTGCCCTGCGTGGCGGTGGCCAGCAACGAGGAAGCCCGTGTGGTCCGTGCCAGTGGCTTCACCGGGCAGCTGGTGCGGGTGCGCCTGGCCAGCCTCGGTGAAGTGGAAGATGCCCTGCAGTACGACATGGAAGAACTGGTCGGCAGCGCCGAATTCGCCCGCCAGCTCGATGCCCTGGCCGAGCGTCACGGCAAGACCTTGCGCATCCACCTGGCGCTCAATTCCGGCGGCATGAGCCGCAACGGGGTAGAAATGGCCACCTGGTCCGGGCGTGGCGAAGCACTGCAGATCACCGACCAGAAGCACCTCAAGCTGGTCGCGCTGATGACTCACTTCGCCGTGGAGGACAAGGACGATGTGCGCAAAGGCCTGGCCGCCTTCAACGAGCAGAGCGACTGGCTGATCAAGCATGCCAAGCTGGATCGCAGCAAGCTCACCCTGCACGCGGCCAACTCCTTCGCCACGCTGGAAGTGCCGGAAGCGCGCCTGGACATGGTGCGCACCGGTGGCGCGCTGTTCGGCGATACCGTGCCGACGCACACCGAGTACCAGCGGGTCATGCAGTTCAAGTCGCATGTGGCGGCGGTGCACAGCTACCCGGCCGGTAACACTGTCGGCTACGACCGCACCTTCACCCTGAGCCGTGATTCGCGCCTGGCCAACATTACCGTCGGCTACTCCGATGGCTATCGCCGCGTGTTCACCAACAAAGGCCATGTGTTGATCAACGGCCACCGCGTGCCGGTGGTGGGCAAGGTGTCGATGAACACCTTGATGGTCGATGTCACCGACTTCCCTGATGTGAAGGATGGCAACGAAGTGGTGTTGTTCGGCAAGCAGGCCCAGGGCGAGATCACCCAGGCCGAGATCGAAGAAATCAACGGCGCGCTGCTGGCCGACCTGTACACCGTATGGGGCAGTTCCAATCCCAAGATTCTCGTCGACTGACATAGCCGTTCCAGCAAGCCCTGGCGCTGCCGGCCCAGGGCCCGGGCGCTAGGTGCCTGGGTAGCGGCCTTTGCTCAGATAAGCAGCAAATTCCGTCTCCGGTACCATGCTGCCGCCGGTCCCCCACACCAGGTGCGTGGCCCTGGCCATACGCTCGCTCGACAAGCCCATGCGGGCCAGGTATTCGGGCGCTTCAAGCACCTTGACCATGCCCGGCATACCCGCCAGCGCCGAAGGTTCCAGCCGTACATGTTCCAGGTCATGGGCCAGTACCAACAGCCGGTACAACGTTTCGTCGCTGACGGTGTAATACCCATCGAGCAAGCGCTGCATGGCCTTGCCGACGAAGCCTGAAGGGCGGCCCACCGCCAGGCCGTCTGCGGCGGTCAGGTTGTCGATGCCGAAATCCTGCACGCTGGTGGCGTCATGCAGCCCGCTGTACACCCCCAGGAACATGCATGGCGAGTGGGTGGGTTCGGCGAACAGGCAGTGCACATGGTCGCCCCACAGCAGCTTCAGGCCGAACGCCACGCCACCGGGGCCCCCGCCGACACCGCAGGGCAGGTAGACGAACAACGGATGCTCGGCATCCACCTGGATACCGGCCGCGTCGAACTGCCGGGCAAGCCGCTCGGCGGCAACGGCGTAGCCAAGGAACAGGTGCGGCGAGTTCTCGTCATCGACGAAATAGCAGGTCGGGTCCGCCGCCGCCTGCTGGCGGCCTTGCGCCACCGCGACGCTGTAGTCGCTGGCATACTCGACCACATTCACGCCATGGCCGCGCAGTTTGTCCTTCTTCCACTGGCGAGCATCGGCCGACATGTGCACGGTGGCCTGGAAACCCAGCCTGGCGCTGATGATGCCGATCGACAGGCCGAGGTTACCGGTCGAACCGACGGCAATCTTGTAGCGGCTGAAAAACGCCCGCGCCTGGTCGCTGTCCAGCGCCCGGTAGTCGCTGTCGAGGCTGATCAGGCCGGCGGCCAGGGCCAGGTCTTCGGCATGCTTGAGCACTTCGTGAATACCGCCGCGGGCCTTGATCGAGCCGGAGATCGGCAGTTCGCTGTCGGCCTTGAGCCACAGCGAACCGCTGGCGCGCAGGCCGGCCTCCTGCAGCAAGGTGGCGTGCAGCGCGGGCAGCGGGCGCAATGGCGATTCGATGATGCCGCCGCTGGCGGCTGTATCAGCAAATACGCTGGCCAGGTACGGGGCAAAGCGCGTTAACCGGGCACTGGCCGCACTGACATCGGCGGCGCCCAGGCCAACATCGGCCAGGGCCTGGGCGGCCGGAGCGATGTGCGGGTTGAACCAGCGGGTTTCGCGCAGCCCCACCAGCTCCTCGATCAGGGGGTGGGAGTTGCACCATGCTTGCAGCGTCTTGCCGTGAATCATCGTGGCGTTCCTGGGATGGGGCCGGGGCTGACTGGGCGAAGTAACCAGATTTGCTCCTTGTCGGCAAGGCCGGTCAGTTGCATTCATATTCCCGCGCCCCGGCAATATGCCGCCCGGCCACATAGCCAAAGGTCAGCGCCGGGCCCAGGTTGATGCCACCCGACGGGTACCAGCCGCCAAATACACTGGCCATGTCGGTACCCGCCGCGTACAGGCCGACGATGGGCTGCCCGGCCTCATCCAGCACGCGGGCACTGGCGTCGGTGCGCAGCCCGGCAAAGGTTCCAAAGCAGCCGGGTTGGACCTTTACCGCATAGAACGGCCCGTGTTCGATCGGTGCCACGCAGGGGTTGGGCCCTTCATGCTGCGGGTCGCCCTGCTTGCGGTTGAAGGGTGTGGAGCCACGGCCGAAGGCGGGGTCCTGGCCGTTACGGGCGTGGTGGTTGAATTCGCTGACCGTGGCCTGCAGCCCGACCGGGTCGATGCCGCAAGCCTCGGCCAACGCTTCGAGCGTGGCGCCGCGCCTGAGGTAGCTGCTGCGCAGGTGCGGCCATACCGGCAGCGGGGCCGGTCGGGCGTAGCCCAGGCCGTAGCGGCGCAGGAAGCGGTGGTCGCAGACCAGCCACGAGCACACTTCCTCATGCGCCGGTACGGCCGCAATCATGGCCGCCACGTAGTCGTAATAACCATGCGCTTCGTTGACGAAACGCCTGCCATTGGCCAACACGCCGATGATGCCTGGCTTGCCGCGCTCGATGATGTGCGGGAAGTGGCCGACACTACCGTCGCGGTACGGCACTCGCGACACTGGCGCCCAGGCCACCGGCGACTTCAGGTCGGTGGCCACCACGCCGCCAACCGACTCGCCCAGACGCAGGCCGTCGCCCGAGCAGCCCTTGGGCGGCAAGGCCAGGTTGTCGTGGCCGCTGGCATCGCGGGGAAACAGTTGCTGGCGCCGCGCAGGGTCGTTGGGGAAGCCGCCTGCCGCCAGCACCACGGCTTTGGCACGCACCGGTTGTTCGCCCTGCGCTGTGGCTATCACTGCCCCACACACCCGAGCGTTCTCGACCAACAGGCGCGTGGCCGGTGCCGACGCTTGTAGCTGCACGCCCAGGTCCTGTGCCGACTTGGCCAGGCGCGCCACCAATGCCACGCCGTTGACCAGGTACATCGCCCGGCCATACCGGGCCAGGTGGTACAGGTGGCGACCAAAACGCTTGCAGACGTGCAGCAAGGCCTTGGACGAACGGGTCAGGTTGAGGAACGCGGCAAGGTCGGCACCGGCCATGATCGGCATGCCCATGAACGAGGTTTCGCGCAGGGTCTGGCGCAAGCGTGGCAGCAGTGCGCCCACTTCGCGAGCGTCATAGGGCGCGGCAATCACCTGGTGCCCACCCTCGGCCGCACCCGGCGTGTCGCCGTGCATGTCCGGTATGCCGTTGCCGTCGGCAAACTGCAACGCCGTGTGCTGTTCAAAGAACGCCACCATGTGCGGGCACGCCTCGAGGAAGGCGTCTACCCGCTCTTGGTTGTAATACGCCCCCAGCTCGTTACGCAGGTAAGTGCGCGGTTGCTCGATGCTTTCCTCGATGCCGGCCCGGCGTGCCAGCGGGTTGCGCGGCACCCAGGCCCAGCCGCCGGGCCAGGCAGTGGCACCGCCGAACACCGCTTCCTTCTCCACCACGATCACCTTCTGCCCATGCCAGGCGGCCGTCACCGCGGCAGCCAGACCGGCGGCGCCAGACCCTATGACCAGTACATCGCATTCGGTTGCTATCGGGGCGGAAGGCATTACAAGCGTCCTCTATTGTTATTGGAACAAGGTTCCACATTCTTCGCGGCAGGACATCAGCCTGCAAGGGTGAGATAGCCCGGACAGGCAAGTTATGGGCGATCACCGGACAATTTCTGCTGACCTTGCTGCGCCCGGTATCGGGCCTGTGGAATCATCTTCTAGAATCCGCAAAATTTTCGGGGACCTGAGTCATGGCTGGTAGTCAGATCGAACGCGCCTTCAGTCTTGTAGAACACCTGGCCGGTGAACCGCAGGGGCTGCCTTTGCAAACCCTGGCCGAGCGCATGGACATCCCCAAAAGTGCTACCCACCGCATGCTCACCGAGCTGGCAAGGCTGGGCTATGTGCGGCAGAACCGTGACAACAGCCGCTACAAGCTCTCCGCCAAGCTGGTGGCACTGGGCTTTCGTTACCTGGCCAGCAGCGGCGCCGACATCATCCAGCCGATACTAGACCGCCTGGCCCAGGACAGCGGTGAACTGGTGCGTCTGGGCGTGATTGACGGTGCTCGCCAGACCTGGATCGCCAAATCCCAGGGCGCCCGCTCAGGGCTGCGCTACGACCCTGACATGGGCCGCGATGCGCCGCTGTTCTACACGGCGTCCGGGCATGCCTGGCTGGCCAGCCTGGATGATGAACAGGCGCTGCAGATGGTGTTGCGTCAGGGGATTGCCGACCCGGCCCAGTTCGGCCCGAAGGCGCCACGCTCCACCGATGAGCTGTTGGCCTATCTGCGCCGGGCGCGTGAGCGCGGTTACGCTTGGGTCGAGGAAACCTCGGCGATTGGCACCTCGGCCCTGGCAGCGGTCGTCCGGCGCCCGCAAAGTGACCATGTGATTGGCGTGCTGAGCATCGCCGGGCCCAGTGCACGCCTGGCAGAGAGCCGCCTGGCAGAGCTGGCGCCGTTGCTGCTGGCAGCAACGGAAGAACTGTCGCTGGCCAGCCGGGCGAGCGAGCTATTTGCCTGAGTGCGCGCGTTTCTGGTCGATAACCGCACAGTCTGTGCTACCTGTGCTTTTGAAAAGCAGAACCTGGTTCTAGATTGTTCAAGGCAGATTGTGGAACGTTGTTCCGGAATTTCCAATACAACAATCACAAGAGGACAGGCTGTTGAACGCACCCCTTCGTATCGCCTTGATCGGCGCTGGCATAATGGGCCGCCAGCATTACCGGCATCTGCTCAATGTGCCGCAAGCCCGTTTGTGTGCCGTGGCCGACCCGGGCCCGCAGGCCGAGGCCTTTGCCGCCGAATGCGGCGTGCCGTGCTTCTTCGACCATCGGCACATGCTGGAAAGCGCGCGCCCCGAGGCCGTGATCGTCGCCAACCCCAACAACCTGCACGTCGCCACTGCGCTGGACTGCATCGAGGCTGGCGTACCCGTGCTGGTGGAAAAGCCGGTGGGCGTGCACCTGGATGAAGTGCGCGCGCTGGTCGAGGCCTCGCGTCGGCGCAATGTACCGGTACTGGTCGGCCATCACCGTCGGCATAACCCGTTGATCAGCCAGGCCCGCCAGGTGATTACCGATGGCAAGCTGGGCCGCTTGATCAACGTGACCGCGCTGTGGCAATTGCAAAAGCCCGACAGCTACTTCGAAACCCCATGGCGCCGCGAGCCGGGTGCCGGTTTCCTGCTGACCAATCTGATCCATGACCTCGACCTGCTGCGCCACCTGTGCGGCGAGGTGGCGCAGGTACAGGCCTTCACTCGCAACGATGTACGCGGATATGCCAACGAAGACAGCGCAGCGGTGTTGCTGCAGTTCGCCAATGGTGCGTTGGGCAGCCTGACAGGCTCCGACGCGGTGGCCGCGCCCTGGAGCTGGGAGCTGGACTCTGGCGAAAGCCCGGTCTACCCACGCCAGGATGGCCAGCCGTGCTACTTGCTCGCCGGCACCCTGGGCGCGCTGAGCATTCCCCAGCTCAAGCGCTGGCATTACGCCGAGGCGGGTGCAGGGTGGCATACGCCGTTGCTGCAGAGCGAAGAAAACATTCCCCCCGGCGAAGCATTGACCTTGCAGCTGCAGCACTTCGTGCGGGTTGCCCGGGGCGAGCAGGCGCCGCTGATCGACGCGGCCGACGGTGGCCGCACCCTGGCCTTGATCGAAGCGATCCGCAAGGCAGCGGACAGCGGCCGGGCCTGTGCGCCCGAACAGGTTGCCTGAATGCGCCCTTCATTGACTGGTGACAACTGATGACTGATCGAGTGTTTTCCCTGGCGGCGCTGACCGTGCTCGAACTATCCCCACCTGACATGGTTGAAGCCGCAGCCCGCGCCGGCTACAGCCACGTTGGCCTGCGCCTGGTGCCTGCCACCGAGCAGGAGCAGCATTTTCCGCTGGTGGCCGATGGCGACCTGCGCCGCAAGACCCAGGCGCGGTTGCGCGACACGGGTATCAAGGTACTGGACCTGGAAATCCTGCGCCTGAAGGCGGACACCTGTGTGGCCAGTTTCGAGCCGATTCTGGCCGTGGGCGCCGAACTGGGTGGCACAGAGCTTCTGGTGGCTGGCAACGATGCGGACGAGTCGCGCTTGACCGAGCGTTTTGCCGCGCTGTGCGATCTGGCGGCGGGCTACGGTATTCATCCGCACCTGGAATTCATGCCCTGGACCGATGTACGAGACCTGCGCCAGGCCGTGCGGGTGGTAGCCAATGCCGACCGCGGCAACGGCTGCGTGCTGGTGGATGCGTTCCACTTCAACCGCTCCAGCTGCGCGTTGCACGACCTCGCGCAGCTGGCGCCGCAGCGCATGCGCTACGCACAATTGTGCGACGTCGCCGGCCCGGTGCCGGCTGACATGGACGAAATCCTGCGCCAGGCACGCAATGAACGGCGTTTTCCCGGCGAGGGCGATGCCGACCTGGTCGGCCTGCTGCGCACCTTGCCGCCAAACGTACCGCTGAGCCTGGAAATCCCCACGCGGCAACTGCTGGCGCAGGGCATCAGTGGTGAACAGCGTGCGCGCATGGCACTGGAGAAAGCCATGGCGGTGCTGGCCAAGGTCTGACCGAAGCAGTGCGGCTACTGCCGCTGTTCGCCGGCAAGCCAGCTCCTGCACGGCAGGAGCCGGCTTGCCGGCGACGGGGCCGTGCAGGCAGCAGCCATCGCCCCTTGCGGCCTGAGCAAAAAAGGGCCCGCAAGGGGCCCCGTAGAGGTAAGTGGCAGCGCGCCTAGGCGTGCTCGACCTTGCGCGGTGCCATGAAGTACATCCACACCAGCGCCAGGAAGTACATGGCCGGGATCAGGGTGAACAACACCGCATAGTTGTTGTGTGTTGCGGTCAGTACGCTGCCGACGATCTGGGTCATGAACATGCCGCCAATCGCCGCACACATGCTGCCGAAGCCGAACACCGTACTTACCAGGTGCCTGGGCGTGTAATCCATCACCAGGCTCCAGATATTGGCGGTCCATGCCTGGTGCGCGCCGACTGCCAGCGAGATGGCGGCCACCGCAACCCACAGCCCACTGGCATTGGCGGCGAAAGTGACGCTGAGCATGGTGCAGGCGAAGATCAGCATCGACACCAGCCGCGCCGTGGTGGCGCGCATGCCACGCCCGATCAGCCAGGACGACAGGATGCCGCCGCCGATGCTGCCGAAATCCGCCGTCAGCCAGATGATGATCAGCGGGATCCCCATCTGGGTCACGTTGATACCCAGGCTGTATTGCTGGTTGAGAAATGGGGGCAACCAGTACAGGTAGAACCAGAACACCGGCGCGGTAATCGCGTAGGCCACGGCGAAGGCCCAGGTGCCACGCAGGCGCAGGATGCGGCTGAACGGCACGCGGCTCGGCTCGGCAGTATCGCCTTGCTGGATGTATTCCACCTCGCTCTGGCGCACGCGGGGATGGTCTTCCGGGTTGTAGTACTTCAGCACCCACAACACTACCCAAACCAGGCCCAGGCTACCCATGGCGATGAACGCGGCCTGCCAGCCCCACACCGCCAGGATCAGCGGCAGCAGGGCGGGGGTGACCATGGCGCCGACGTTGGTACCGGCATTGAACAGGCCGGTGGCGATGGCGCGTTCCCCGGCCGGGAACCACAGCCGCACGGTCTTCACACAGGCCGGGTAGTTGGCCGCTTCGGTCAGGCCGAGGATGAAGCGGCAGACCATGAAACCGGCGGCTGACGTGGCCAGGCCGTGGGCGCCGGTGGCCAGGCTCCACAGCAGCACGGCGAAGAAGAACGCGCGTTTTACCCCGACCTTGTCGATCAACCTGCCTTGCAGCAGGAAACCGATGGCGTAGCCGACCTGGAACCAGAAGTTGATGTTGGCGTAGTCCATCGCCGTCCAGCTCATCTCCTTGGCCAGGATAGGCTGCATGATGCCCAGCGCGGCACGGTCGATGTAGTTCAGGGTGGTAGCGAAGAATACCAGGGCAAGCATGCCCCAACGGGTCTTGCCGACGGCGAAGGCGCCGCGAAGCTTGTCGCCGATCGAACCCTGGGGCGTCCGAGGGGCGGCGGAGGTGGTCCTGGAGTGGTTCATAAACTGCTCGTTCTTGAAATTGTATTCAGCTGCGATGCTACGGGGTCGCCAGTCCCAGGCAGGGGACATGCAAGGCCGGTGCATGGTGGGCAGTGAAGGCGGCAGCGTCAATTCAAGCGAGAGGCTAGTGTTCGGTTATCGAACGGTTGCGGTGGCCTGTGGGCCAGATGGCGGGGCGGATCAGCCGGGGTAGCGTTCGCTACTCGGCAGCGTGGGCCTGCATGGACAGTTGTTTTGCTGGCCGAGTATGTTGGTCCAGGGCGTCAGTACCATACAGTTGTCCAGCGGTGTACCTCGTCGCGGCCGTATTGTTGAATCCATAGTTGCAGCGTTTTGTTCGATGTGCTTTTCGCTTCTATTACCTCAGCGGTGTACGGGTTTCTGTAGTACCTGCTTTGGCGCGCCCTGAAGCGGCGTAATGGTGGTGGGGGCGAGCATGAATGGTTACGATCTTCGTCCTCAATCTTGCTGATCGCCAATATCTCCGATAGGCCGAACTGGTATTCGGCGAGCAGGTCGTGGAGTTTGCTTTCGAACTCGAATTCTCGTTTGAGGTGCGGGTCGATCCCTACGAAGGACAACTCGGACTTCTTGGCGGCGAGCAGGTGCTCGAGTGCGCGGAATTCGGCAAGTCGGGACATGTCTTGGCTCCATCGATTGATGGGGTTAGTGTTAGTGGCTGCCGAACTGTAATGCAAGCAAATAAATAATTTGTGAAATATTTAGGATTGGCAGATGGCGTAGCGTATTGGGTGCGATGTTTAATTCTGTTTTGCCTGTGTAAGAATATTCCCACTGTAAAGTCGGTTAAATGTGATGAGTTATGGTGACTGCACTATTCAGGCGGGGCGTTGGCATTGGGCCGCAAAGCGGCCCAACTGTTCGATTGGCGCGTTGTCCGTTGGCGCGCCTTCGCCATGGGCCGGGCAAATATGACGATGGCTAACCACGGGTTATCCGCCTTTCTTTTTACCGGCTTGGGCGGTGTTTTTTTGAAAGGCTTCCGGAGGTGGCGGGGCCGCGCGGACGTTGAACAGCCGACAGACACCGTACCAGCAGATGGCGACTGTCAGGTTGTAGGGAAACAGCACGGCCCAGAATGGTAGTTGCCAGTTCTTCTTGCCCTGCATTTCGCCCGGTTCGCCGGTTCGCCAGGGGGCATAGTGGCGCCAGGCTTCGGCCGGGGTCAGGCAGATGGCGTGAAGCGGCCGGTGCCACCAATTGGGTTCGCCAGGTGGGGGAAGTTTGTCAGGGCCGTGGTCCATGAAGTGACGGAGATATTCCCATACTTCGGCGACATGCTTGACGCTGGCTTCGGTGGGTTCGTTGCTGTCGACCCAGAGACAGTCCTTCTGGTGGAGGCTACCGTCTTCCCGGCGAGGGGCGAAGGCGAGGGCATAGCAGGTGCTGAAGGAGGAACCGCCAAACTCGGTGCGTTTGAAAATGCCGCCTCCGGTGTTAGACCATTCAAAAACTAATAATTTCGTCAATCGTTGGTAGTAGATTTTCTTCGTTGAGCGGTTAAGGCAGAGGCTAGATAGATTCTTTATGAAATATATCCGGTAGGCGAGAAACGGAAGGAATACGAAAGGGGTGGCTGCGAATCCGAACATCAGGATGGGGTCGAATGTATAAGGGTTCCAGGCATCGTCAGA
The DNA here is from genome assembly GCF_002386445.1 of Pseudomonas sp. UBA4617. Classification (GTDB taxonomy): domain Bacteria; phylum Pseudomonadota; class Gammaproteobacteria; order Pseudomonadales; family Pseudomonadaceae; genus Aquipseudomonas. Next base: position 42,478 of record NZ_DGIR01000016.1, on the reverse strand, counting down.
GAAAAAGTACGGGTAAGTGACAATCATTAGGATTAAAATTGATGCGCAGTATAGTTTCCCCATGAAAACCGAGTCCGTAACCCAGGGGTTTCGCAGGCATAGGGTGTTATTGGATAAACTCATTAGCTGTCCGCCGATGGCAGGTTTGTGACCTGATTTGGATGTTGTGTCGAATATTCAGTTGGTTGCCATGGTCAGCGCTCTAGATTAAAAGTTGCAAAATTTTCATTGGTTGCCCGAAGTCGAGGTCGTGTTCGTAGCTGATGAGTTCCAGTTCCAGCTTGAAGTTCTGGCTGATACTTTCCTTGAGTGTAAAGGACACAACATCCAACGCGGGTCGGTAAAAAAGCGGTTGGAAACTGTAATACAGGTCGGATTGGCTAGGCATGAGCAGTCCCAGTTCACCGTCTGGTAGTACCCAGGTGTCCGGGCGGCGAAGCCGTCCGGATCAATGCCCTGGACGCGTGTTCGGGTGTCAGGATTGTTGCCAGTCGTCAGACCCTTCGGTGCCGCAGATTTCGTGGCATTCCGTTATCTTTCGATAGGAAAACCAACGTTCCACCTCTTGATGTCGCGGCGTGGAGGTCATTTCCTGTGCATGGGGCTGCTCGGTCCGCATCTTGATGATTGTCGCGTCGGTAAGTGTCGTTGTGTAATAGTGCTCGTTGGGGTCTTCGCTGGTGGCGCGAAATTGCTTGATTGTTACTTCCGGCAGTAACTCCGCCTTGCAGATGGCTTCCAGTAACAGCGGCTTGGATTTGTTCGTGGTGAAGGTCACCTTGTAGGGGCCATGCACACGCTTGCCAGAGGGTTGGCCGTTCTGTGGGTCGATCGGTGTGTTGATTTCATGTTCGACCTTCTGCAACATGATTTCACTTTCAAACTCGGCCTGATAGATATTGCCGATCGACGCCGCAGTGCTTGCGCCTTCGCTGATATCGCCTTGCACTTTGCCGGTGACTTTCAAATATGCGGGTGAGGCCATTATGTACTCCAGATTTTCACGGGTTACATGCCCTGTTTCTGCAAGGGCACAGCCATCGGAAGCGATGGGCTTGTCATCGAGGCGGGTGCCTCGCTGATTAGTGGAACTCGATGATGCGTTGCAGCTGGATTACTGCTGCAAAATGCCGTTGAGGGATTCCAGTACTTCGGTGGTAATCAAGTGCAGGCGATAGCTGTAGATCCCGTAGGCCACAGCCATGGCAAGCAGGGAAATCACCAGGGGACTCCACCACGGCCATTGCCGGCTCATGCGGAAGTTTCGCGGCGCGACATGGGTGTAGGGGTCGCATACCGTTTCGGGTGCAGGGCCCCGTAGTTCACGGAGCATCCCATGCAGTTGATGGATCAGCGCGTTCAGCGTTTCTTCACCTTTTGGCGCGATGGCGTACTTGCCTTTCAGCCCCAGGCATAACGCGAAATACATGAATTCCAGTACGTCCTGATAACGTGCGGGTTCCTGCATCAGACGGGACAACACCGTGAAGAATTTTTCCCCACCCCAGGTTTCGTCGTGGAAGATGCTCAGCAGGGGCTCCTGGCTCCAGCAACTGTTCTTGCCCCACGGCCTTTCCATGACCGCTTCATCGATGTACAGGCACAGGGCATAGGAATAGGCGAGCGCCTGGGCGGGCTCATAGCCATGCTGGCGGATCTCCTCCTGGATATTCTCGATCTGGTTGCGCACTTGCTGGTGCACTTTCTGGATATTGGGCAACTCGTCCAGTGTGCGCAGGCGTATGACCAGGCCGAACAGCGGTGCCGCAGCATCCAGCATGAGGTTGTCGTAGCCGCCACGCAGTTGAAATTCCGGATCTGCCGGGTAACCTTCGTCAGCCTGTTCCGGCGGTGGCGTCTGCGCCGAGGCTTCCGGCTTGGCCGAAGCAGGTGGCTCAGGGGGCGACGGCTTGCCGAGTACCGCCTGCAGCGGTGTGCTTTCAACACCAGTGGCGTCGGTGGAGGTAGAGTTGTTGCCTTTCATCTCATTCACTCCTGATCGCCCAGAACTGCAGTTCAAGCCCGGGGAAGTCCCCCGCGATATGGATGCCGAAGCCGTTTGCCGTCTTCATGCAGGCCCAGGCTGGATCACGTCGGTCCAGTTCGAAGTAGCTGAAGCCTGCATGGAAGGGCAGGTCGCGAGGCGCCACTGGCAAGGGGGTCAACGGGATGCCTGGGAGCTGCAACGGCACCAGCTCCTCCAGCGATTCCAGCGAAGTGATCTTGGCTTTCTGCACGAACATCTGGCGTAACACCTGCGGTTGCAGATGGGCGCCCACCGCGATGACGAAGTCGGCCTCATCGATCAACCGGCGGTCATCCAGCGTGGCCTTCATCACGCCGTAGTCCAGTGTTTCCAGTGGCAACGACACGGCACGTGGTTGCAGCACCGTACTCAGCGCCCGGCGTAGCGCGTCCTGCAGTGGCTGGAACGAGGTGCGCAGCGCGGTGTGGTGATAGGCAGGGTATTCGTGCGGCAACCGACCGGGGTCGGTGAAAGTCACCAATTCACCGCAGGCCTGGCTCATGCACAGATAGAGCTGCTCGGGGTGTGTCTGGGCCTGCCTGGCCAGGTGCTGGAAGCAGGGCCACCAGCGGTTCATGGCTTGCAGCAGGTTGAAGTCGCGGATGTCGGCGATGCCCGACTGGCGCCCTCCGCCGAGGCGTGCGGCAAGGTTGCGCCCACGTTCCCGCAAGGTATTGGTGATTTCTTCCAGGAAGCGTTGCAGCGCCGGTATCGCCCGTACCGACACACAGGTGGGGTAGAACGCTTCGTCCAGCTGCAGGCTACCGTCGGGACGACGCTCCAGGATACGTGCCAGGGCCAGGCGGGTATAGGCGCTGCTGTCCTCGGTCTGGCGTTTGAGCTGCAGGTTGGGGACGGCCAGGTCGACGGCTACCAGGTCACCGTCAGCACTGTGGGTATCCTTGATTTCATGGACCTGGGCGATGTAGCGCAGGTTGGCAGCGTGGTCGGGCCAACTCACTTCACGGCCGCCATTGGTGCGCAAGGGCAGGCATAGATACACCTCGCTGTCTCTCGCGCCATCATCTTCGATTTCCAGCGGTGGCGGCGGCGGCAGATCGGCGGGAATATCGAACACCGTGCCATCTGGCATGATGCCCCGGGCCCGGGTAATGGCGATTTTGCCAAGGGTCAGGTACTCGTCGTTCAGCTGTAGTTCGCTGAAGCCATAAAACGCAGCATTGAGGCTACCCAGGCGTTGCTGCAAGGCTGCTTCGCTGGCGCGTGCTGCCTGTTGAAAATGCTGCGGCTTGACGAACAGTCCTTCAGGCCAAAGAACAGGATTACGTGTACTCATGGGCACTCCATGTCAGCGCGGGTAAGCAAAACGGGAAGGGTTGCCGGCCTCATCAATCCTCTTCCTTGAGCAGGATCTGCGTGTCGTTTACCAACACCGACAGAATGATCTGGTGCCCGCGAGGCGGAATCCGGAGCACTTGCTGCCAGGTGGCGTTTTCCTGGTTTCGGTAGTCACCGACGACGGCGACGAAGCGGGTGTCAGGCTCAATCGGGGCAAATGGGATGAACTTGAACTGGCCGGGCCGCAGCAGGTAGTCGTCATCCCGGATGTAGGTGCTGCGCAGGGCTTTGGCAGGGTCCTGCTCCAGCAATTCATAGATACTGTTGCGTAGCAGCGAATCGTCACGCAGTTGCAGGATCTTGATGGCGATGGGGGTCGCCACGGCCTCGCTGGCCACGGTCGTGGTATGCGGCACGGTCAGCACTACAGTCGAGTCGTCGTAGTTGCCGGGTGTACTTTCCTCCAGCGGTGAGCGAACCGGAGCGGTGTCGTCCTCCTCGGCCATCAACGCGGCCGGGGTTGCAGGGAATTGTTCCTGAAGGTATTCGAAGAGGGTCCCGACTTTTTCAGCCAGAACGTAAGGGTCACTTGCGCTCAGGCTCACGGCGTAGGGGCTGGGATCCAGGGCTGTCTCAGCCTCGACGGTGGGGACAAGGCTGTTCGGGTTGCTATTGAGTGTCGGGCTGGCATTGATGCTGAATGCAATCGCGGTCGGGTGATCCTTCGGCGGCCCGATGGGCAACGAAGGGTCCAGGAGCACCTGGCTCATCCTGCTCAGGGCGGTACAGCCAGCAAGCGCGATCAGCGCGGTGCAAAGGGCGGCGGTGAACAGATGTCGGGTCATGCGCCTTCTCCTGCAATCAGGCGCTGCAGCGGGTTGTCCGACGATGGCCTGGTCACTGCAACTGCATCCAGTGCCGCCAGAGGGTCTTTCCCGGTATCGCAGTTGAAGACCGAGCAGATTTCGGTGACCGCCTGGGGCGCTGCAGGGCTGGGCTGCCAGGCCTGGGCCGAAGTCTCGGCGAGCAACTGGTCCAGTACCCTGTGGTCAGGGGTGAACAGCGCTTCCAGGCGTGCGTCGGCGTGTTCGCACTGAACCAGCAGCCGATAGCTGCCGATACCAAGCTGATCGCCCTCGACGAGCCGTCGCGCAGGGCGCTCGCCAAGGCTGACGCTGCTGTCGTTCAGGTAGGTGCGGTTACAGTGGTCAATTACACAGAAGCTGCCCTCGATCCAGCGGATTTCGCAGTGGATGGGCGCCACCGTCTGTTCGCGGTCAGTGATCAGCCAGGTAGCCGCTTCGCTGCCGATGGTGCCGCCGTTGCGCTCGAACCGGTGCCGCGCCGTTACGCTGTGCTGCAATTGATCGAGATTGATGACGCTCAAGGTCAAGCTGCTCATGCACGCCCCCGGAAGCGGACAACAGGGCTGACCCGACCGTGACGGTCATCGACAAAGCTGGTCCAGCCCAGGTAGGCCCCTTGGCTGCGATGCAGGCAAAATGGCGATAGCGCATTGCGCTTCAGGCGCAGTTCCAGGTCATAGGCCAAGCCATCGCGCAGCAATAGATCGATCAGCGCGCGCAAGCGGTCGAAGTTGACGCCGCCTGGAAGCAGATCATGCAGTTGCGTCTGGTCAAGTTCGCCGATCACGATGGTGAACTTGCTGCTGCGGGTACGCGTGCGGCTGCCAAGCATGAATGTGCGCCCCAGTTCGCCATTGCGCCGACCAAGGCAGGCCAGTTGCTTCAGCGTGGTGGATACCGAGCGCGTTTCGAACTCGCGAATGTGGACCTGCTCCAGGTCGAAACAGTGGGCAATGATGCCGGCGACGGTTCCTGGCGCACGGCTGCGGCTGGCAATGACACCAGCGAAGCTGAGCAGCCGGCTCCACGGCAGCGCGGTGTTTCCCCGCAACTGCCTGTCGTTCAGGCCGAGCAGCGCAAAAATGTACTGTGAGAACCCATCGGTGGCTCCCGGCTGGAAGCGGATGTAGTAGCGGTATTTACGCCAGACGCGATGCAGCAGGCTGAGCAGGTAGTGGTTGAAGAAATCGAAGAATGCCGGGCGTATACCGATACCCTGTGCATGTTCGTACGCCACCTGTTCCAGGTAATAGGTCGGCAACGGCGAATCGGTGCCGTGCAAGCCCATGAAAGTGGTGCACACGCGATAGCGCTGGTCCTGGCCAGGCATACGTTCGGCTTTGTATACGTCCGAAACGGGGAAGGTCAGCCGCGGATCGCTGGCAAGCCGCACCCGCAACCGGGCGGCCTCGCTTGGCCAGCGTGGTTCAAGGTCATCGCCGTGCAGTCCATACAAGCGCTCCAGCAACTGGAAGAAGTTGTACTGGTGCGCGTCGGCGAGCAGTCTGTCGGCTAGATCAGTGGTTGTTTGCCGGTCTGCAGTGGCCATGTGTAGTGCTCGTTGTTGGTGATGTTGATCACTTCCAGTTGGTGGAAGGAGTTGATGCTGGCGTACAGCGCGAAGAAGTGGGCCAGTGCGCAACTGAACAGGTAGAGGTCGCCTTCGCAGAGGAAGGCCGCCTGGTCCAGCTTCAGGCGGGTACGCAGCCCGCGAATGGGCTGCCCCTTTATCAGCCAGTCCAGGGGCTCTGTATGGATCTCGCGTATGCCGTCGAGGTGCTTGCGTGTGGTGCGAGCGTGCTGGATGTCGTGCAGCGCGGCGAAGTCGTACGCGCGTATCACTGCTTTCAGTGGGTCGACCGATAGCAGTGACAGGTAGTTGAGTGACATGTTGGAAATCAACGCCCACTGCAACTGGCCGTCCAGCACCGGGCGATAGGAGCGGGACGGCGCGCAGATATTGGTGTAGGTGGCGAGGGGAGGCGTAGCCTCGGTGAGCACGTTGATGTCATCGATGCCCAAAGCCAGCGGCAGGTCGCGATTGGTGCAGGTCAGGTCGATGGACGCGGTTTCCAGCTCGCCGATATAGGCGTTGGCATCCGCGCGTACAAAGGCGATGCGGTGAGTGACGCCATGGCCGTGCAAGGATTCTTCGAGGGTGTAGCGGTAGTACAACGCCGTGCGGCCTTGGACATGTTCGATTTCGTGGGCGAACGACTCGAATGGCCTGAAGGTTCTGAGGTGTTCGCCAACGCTCCCGTCTGCGGTGGTGCGGGTGCTGATGACCGCATCGACGCTGAAGATCTCGTGAGCGAACTGCTCCGTGCCTTTGGGTTTGAGCTCGAACTGGGCTTTGGTGCTGGACAGGTCGATGGGCTCGGCGCTGTGTTCGAACAGGTTGATCGCCGGAGTGCAGAACAGCTTGAAATCTGATTTGCCGATACGCAGCACATCAGGTAGCAGGCGGCAGAAGTGGAATTCGATGTCGACCTGCTTGCTCTGCTCCGCGGGCCAAAGTCTGTCCAACCCGGTGATGGTAAAAAAATGGAAGCGCTGCGGGAACATGAAGTATTCCTGCAGGATCCGGTAACCATCAAAGACATTTTTCGGGTAGGGCAGCAGGGCTTCATCAGCGCTGAAACCGGGGAAGGCAAGGCTGCTGGCAGGCAACCGGCGGACCTGGCCATTGACGGTTACGCAGACATGCTCGAGGTACTGCGACAGCCACAGGTACAAGGTGCGGGCGGTACGCTGGTCGCCGCTGAGGTGAAAGTCGAGGCTGCTACAGCTCAAAGTATTCAATGGCCGTTCGACCAGCGTTTTCAGGTGGAGGCGGACCACTGCGCTGTCGAGGGTCTGGGTTGCGCCAACCGCGTCGATTTCGAACGGATGAATATTCACCGGGGTGCAGGTGCGAAACTCGCAGGCGACACCGTCCACCGGCTTTGAGAACAGCCTCGAGCCTTTGGCAATCTGTTGTGCCTGGCTGAGCGCCTGCATGCGTGGCGTGAACTGGATAATCGTCACGCTGGGCAGGGGTCGAAGGTAGTTTGGCCACAGCAACTGCAGCATGGGGTGGGTCAATTCCGGCAGGTCGTCTTCCAGCTTCAGCCTCAGCCTGGCTGTAAGAAATGCGAACGCTTCCATCAGGCGCTCGACATCCGGGTCGCTTGCCCCATTGCCAAGCAACCGGGCCAGTTGCGGGTTGTCCTTGACGAAGTCCTTTCCCAATTCGTGCAGGTATCGCAGTTCTTCGCTGAATCTGTCCTTCAGTGACATGGTTCATCTCACTCGGGTGAAGCGGTTCTGCCCGTTGACCAGCAGTTCCAGTTGCAACTGCTCTGCCTGGTCATTGACTTGTACCTGGCAGTCCAGCCGGAAATGCAATTCCAGCGGGGTGTGACAATCGGGCACGGCTTTAAGCGCACAGACTTGTATGCGTGGTTCAAAGCGTCGGATGGTGCGGCGGATATCAAGGCTCACTTGTTCCAGCAGGTCGCCGCTGCTCGCATCGTGTCCATTGAAATCCCGCAGGCCCAGCTCAGGGCTGCTCTGTGAGCAACCTTGCCGGGCGTTGAGCAGTGTTTCGAGGTGGCGCTTGATGGCGGCGATCTTGTGAAAGGCGTTCTCCTGCCGGGAGTGCCCGCTGATAGCGGATTGACCAGCCGTCAAACGATCAAAAAAGCCGGTCATTGGGTATCGAGCCGCCCGACCAGGGAAATCTCGAAGTTCGCGCCCATGTACTTGAAGTGAGGGCGCACGGCGAGCGAGACCTGGTACCAGCCTGGATCACCGGCAACGTCCGAGACTTCTACCCGGGCAGCACGCAGTGGACGGCGGCTGCGTACATCCGCTGAAGGGTTCTCCTGGTCGGCGACGTACTGTTTGATCCATTTGTTGAGTTCGGCCTCGAGATCGCGCCGCTCTTTCCAGCTGCCGATCTGCTCGCGCTGCAGTACCTTGATGTAATGGGCCAGGCGATTGACGATGAACAGGTAGGGCAGCTGCGTACCGAGCTTGTAGTTGGTCTGGGCTTGCAGCCCTTCGGGCGTCTTTGGGAAGTTCTTGGGTTTTTGCGCCGAGTTGGCCGAGAAGAACGCGGCATTGTCACTGTCTTTGCGCATGGTCAGGGCGATGAAGCCCTCTTCGGCGAGTTCGAATTCCTTTCGATCGGAAATCAGCACTTCGGTGGGAATCTTGGCCTGCAACTGGCCCATGGCCTCGTACAGGTGCACCGGCAGGTCCTCGACAGCGCCGCCGGACTGCGGGCCGATGATGTTCGGGCACCAGCGGTAGCGGGCGAAACTGTCGTTGATGCAGCTGGCCAGCAGGAAGGCGGAGTTGCCCCACAGGTAGTTGTCGTGGCGCCCGGCAATGTCTTCTTCGTAGTTGAAACTTTCAATCGGCTGCTCCGTGGGGTGGTAGGCAGAGCGCAGCATGAAGCGCGGGGCGGTCAGCGCGACGTGGCGGGAGTCTTCGCTTTCGCGGAAGGCACGCCATTTGGCATGGCGCGGGCCGGCAAAAATGTCCTTGATCTCCTTGAGGTTGGGCAGATCTTCAAAACTGCCGAGGTTGAAGAACTCTGGAGACGGCGCCGCCAGGAAAGGCGCGTGTGACATCGCGCCGACCGAGGCCATGTAGCTCAGCAGCTTGATGTCGGGAGAAGAGGGCCCGAAGCTATAGTTGCCGACCATGGCAGCCACGGGCTCGCCACCAAACTGGCCATAACCTGCGGTGTAAACGTGTTTATACAGGCCGCTGCAGGTGATGTCGGCAGCATTCTCGAAATCCTCGAGCAGATCATGCTTGCTGACATGCAAGACTTCGAGCTTTATATTTTCGCGGAAGTCCGTGCGGTCGACCAAGAGTTTGAGGCTGCGCCAGGACGACTCCAGTTGCTGAAACGCGGGCTGATGCAGAATGGCGTCCATCTGCTTGCTGAGCACCCGATCAAGTTCGGCAATCATCTGATCAACGCGGTGTTTATTCACCACTTGGTCCGGTTCACTACTTTTCAGGATTTCAGCAATAAAGGCAGAAACACCCTGGCGGGCAACCTGATAGCCCTCTTGTGTGGGTGCCAACTTGGTCTCAGCCATGATCTGGTCGAGCAGGGTTGTGTTGCTCAACGTTTCGCTCGTTGTTTCAATGGCTTGGGTAGTGTCGCTTGTTTTTGGCATCGGACGCTCCGTTGTCTCAGTCTTATTGTGGCGCCGCGAGCGCCTGCTCGAGTTCTTCGGCGAGTTGTTTGCGCGCTTGCTCGTTATTCAACAGCTGTTGCAGGTGTTTGCGAAAAGTTGGCACGTTGCCGAGCGGCCCCTTCAAGGCGACCAGTGCTTCACGCAACTGCAACAGTTTGTTCAGCTCGGGTACCTGCCGGACAATCTGGTCCGGGCTGAAATCCTTGATGGACCTGAACTGCAGGTTGACTGCTAGCTCGGTATCGGCTGCGGTGCTGAGCAGGGAGGGTACGGACATGGCCAGGTTGACATCGGCGTCGTGCAACACGTTGTTGAACGTGTGTTTGTCAATGCGCATCACCGAACGGTCTTCAAGCGCACGGCTGTCATCCAGGCCGAAGTCGCCCAGGACAAGCATCTTGTGTGGCAACTCTACTTCGGCCTGCTCGTCACGGGTGGCTGAAACGTATTTGATGTTGATACGTTCTTTGGGTGCAACGGATCCCGAGTTTTTAGACATCGGCACATGGCTCTCTAGTGATGTTGTAGGGTGTTTCCCGAAGGCGTGTTTAATTGTGTGTTTTGTTTGTAGGAAGTTTCCCGCAAAAAGCGCTTTTGGCTCGCTTACTTGCCCTGACGTCATAAAAACCATGCATGGAAAATCCCCCCTTGGTCGAGGGTTAAGATGTAAATAAATATTTGTTTGTATGCACAGTGTGCGATGTACTAGGCTCTTACCGGTTTCGTTTGGAGTGGTTATGCGCGGGAGGGCGTAAGTGGGTATTCACTTGTCAGAAAAACATTCTGCATGGCCGTGCAGGGCTTATGTGTTCATGGCATGGGTGAACTTGTAATGATATCCCGCCGTGCATGTTACGCAGGCGTTTCGTTGCTGTTTTGTATGCAGCCGGTGCTGGCTGGGCTTGATCGCGAGTGCCCCCGGATCGTCTCCGACATCGAGCGCCTGGCTTGTTTTGACCGGGCTGCCGGTACACCGGCACATGTGTCATCCCGATCGTGGTCAGCGCAGGAGCAGGAAGCGCCGACGGTGATGCGGGTAATGGCAAATGAGGCTTCGCGAGCGGCAGATGACCTGACGTTTCGCATTGGTAGTGGCAGCGAAGCCGGCTCAGCAACAGCGGGGCTGATGATCTCGGCGCCTGCCATAGCCTCAACCAGCGAGGGCCCCTACCTCGCCATCAGCTGCATACAGAAAATATCGCGGCTGCAGCTGATTACCACGCGGCCTGTCGACGCGAGCTGGGTTACCGTGAGGCTGACCAGCGAGGGTGGCGCCACGCGTAACACGCCGTGGCGCGTAATGGAAAACGGCCAGGTACTCGATGGCGGGCGTGGCTTGCCCGCGATCGAGCAGATCAGGCAGTTGATCGGGGCTCATCGGATAGTCGTGGCGAGCGATCGCAGCGAGGTCGACGGGTTGGTGTTCGACGCCCAGGGCCTCGGGCCGTTGATCGAACAGGCGCGGGGTGCTTGCCGGTGGTAGTGCAGACACCCGCGGACGAGATCAGTCGGCTGCTTGCCCCGGTCGACCCAGCGGTCCCGGCTGGGTTGTTCGATATCGAGGATGAAACCTACCAGGCGATAGACCAGGAGATGGTCAAGCTGGGCGGACTGCAGGCGGCGTCAATCGATTGGGCCTACATCGAAGAGGCGTCCTGTCAGTACCTGTGCCGGCAGTGCAAGCACATGCGGATCGTTGCGCACCTGAGCACTGCCTGGCTGCGCAGCGCTTGCTGGGAACGCTGGGGGGACACCCTGGCGTTGCTGGCCGGCATGGTCGAATGCTATTGGGAAAGCGCTTATCCGAAGCCAGGTCCCACGGGTTATCTCGGCAAGCGGAAGCTGGTCGGCCTTGTACTCAGTCGCTTGATCGACGCGCTACCGCGCCTTGACCGGTTTACCTACAGCCCCGCCCATGCAGCGGCGGCGCAGGCTGCCCTGGCGCGCCTGAAACAACAGCAGGTCGGCGCCCAACTCGATGCGGCTGGGTTGGGCGAACTGGAACGCTTGTTACACCGGCAAAGGGAACTGGCCAACGGTGTTGGCGAGGCTGTTGCGCCGACCCTGACTGCTGCAAGCCCGCAGCCCGTGCCACTGGCAGACGTGATTGCCATGCCAGCGCCCAGAGTTTCCATTGGCAGCGAGCGGGAAACGCGGCGCGCCGTTTTGACCATGGCTGAGCTCATCAATCAACAGGATCCGTACGATCCGACCGGTTATCAGCTACGTCGTTTTGGCCTGTGGTCGCATATCCAGGCGGCGCCAGCCGTCAGACAGCGGCACTGCACGGGCCTGATGGCGGTACCGCCAGAGGTGATTGCAGGCTACGAAAATCTCGTAGCGGGTACTTCAGTGGACGTCGCGCTACTGCATCGGATCGAGAAGAGTCTCACGGCAGCCCCTTACTGGTTTCGAGGCAGCTTCCTGGCGGCAAGCGTAGCGTCTCAGCTGGCGCTGAACGAGGTCAGCGAGGCCATTCGCAGTACGACCGCGCGTTTTGTCCAGCGCCTGCCTTCATTGCAGCAATTGTGCTTCAGCGATGGCACGCCGTTCCTTGACGATCAAGCCTTGGCATGGCTGAACGGCTGCCAGGGTGCGTCAGCCCAAGGCGCTGCTTCCCAGGAGTTCGGCAGCCTGCGAGAGGAACTCATTGCCCAACTTGACGGCATGGGTGTAGAGCCCGTGCTCCTGAGGTTGCAGGGGATGCAGGCGGATCTGAACTCGCCGCGTGAGCGCTCGCATACCACGCTCATCGCCGCTGATTTGCTGGCGGCACGCGGCGTGTCCTGGCTGGCCCGGGATCTGTGCATCGGCGTTGCGCGAACGATGCAGCAAACCACTGCCGATGCCTGGGAGCCCGAGGTATTCCAGCGGCTCCTGCACTACACGACATCCACTGCATTGGCAGCTCAGATTAAAGATCCGGAGCCCATATGAACCCACCATGGAAACAACTAGAACGCTGGGGCCTGCGCCTGTCCAGCCGTATCGGTCTGGCGATGCCGCTGCTACTTGGGTTGGGCGCCGTGCTGATGCTGGTCGCCATCTGGTGGCTTGGCCCGCATTGGACGTGGCATGGACAACAACCGCTGGCCAACGTCGCACATCGTATTGTTGCGAGCCTGCTGTTGGTGGTGGTGCCGTTACTTGGCTGGCTCATCGTGTTGCGCAGACGTGTCCGCCGCCTGCAAGCGGACCGCAAGCAGGCCGTGGCTGCCGCGCTGGACCCCACGCTGCCGCTGGTTCAGGCACAAGAGCGGGCGTTGAACCAGAGGCTGGCCAGCTATCTGGACAATGCTGGCGGGCGAAGCGCCTTGTATCGGCTGCCATGGTATCTGGTTTTGGGCGACGTACACGCTGGCAAGAGCAGCTTCATTGATCGTAGCGACCAGAGTTTCTCCCTGACCCGCATCGACAGGGCCCAGGCCCATGGCCTGCAAGCCGAGGCGCTGGCTTACCCGGTAGGCTGGTGGGTCAGCAACGACGCAGTGATCATCGACCCTCCGGGTGCCTTTATCAGCCAGGCTGCAGCGCCGGGACCGGTGCCTGGCCCTGAGCAGCCTGAAGTTTCCCCGCCACCTGAAGCTCCGGCCAGGCTGTGGGAGCACCTGCTGGGATGGCTGCTGAGCAACCGCAGTCAGAGGGCGCTGAATGGGTTGGTGCTGGTCATTGACCTGCCTGCGTTGTTGCATGGTACTTCCGGCCAACGCCTGGCGTTGGCCCATATGCTGCGCGCACGCCTGTACGAGGTCAGTAGCCGGCTGGGCGCGCGCCTGCCGTTGTACGTGGTGCTGTCCAAGTTCGACTTGCTCGATGGCTTCGATCAGCTCTATGGCAAGCTCTCGGCCTCCAGGCGGGAGGAGTTGCTGGGTTTCACGTTCAAACTGGATGCGGCCGGTTCGTCCGATGCCTGGCTGGACGAATATCGCAGCCATTACGAACGTTTGATCAGGCTGCTGTTCGAGCAGGTCTTCGATCAGCTTGACGGCCTTGGCAGGGCGCCGGCGCGTGCGCGCCTGTTCTCCTTGCATGCGCAACTGGTTGGGCTGCGGCCGATATTGCTGTCGTTTCTGCGTGAAACGCTGGGCAGCGACCGCTTCACCACGCCCGCTCTGGTACGAGGGCTCTACTGGTCGTCGGTGGTGCAGCAAGGCGATATGCTCAATGCGTTCGTCCGTGAGGCGGCACAGCCCTACAAGACAAAACTGCCTTTGCGTGAAGGCAAGGCGCAGGGCAAGGCGTTGGCATACTTTATCCAGCAGGCCTTCGGGCGCGTCATCTACCGGGAAGTCGGTCTCGCCGGCGACAACGCCAGGGTGGCACGCAGCAAGCGCCGGTTGTTGCGGGTGGGTTGCGCAGTAGGCATGCTGGCGTTCTGTATCGTTGTCGCCAGCTGGCAACATTACTTCGATAGCAATGCTGCCAAGGCCGCCAGCGTGCTCGCCAAGAGCAAGGAGTACAGCCACTGGCAACTGGACCAGCATCTTGATCCGACCGGGCGCAACCTGCTGGAGCCGCTGGATCAGATCCGCGATGCAGTATCGCTGTTTGGCGACTATCGCACAGCATGGCCAGGTGTTGCCGACGCGGGCCTCTATCAGGGGCGCGCCATCGGTCCCCGGGTCGACGAGGCCTATCTGAGCTTGCTTGGTAAAAGCTTCCTGCCGGCATTGGCCAGTGGTGTCGTCGACGTGATGACCGCCGCGCTCCCTGGCAGTGAGCAGCAGATGGCCGCGCTCAGGGTTTACCGAATGCTTGAGGATCGCCAGAACCGCCGCCCCGAGTGGGTCGAGGACTGGATGGCTCAGCGGTGGCAGCAAGCCTTCCCGGGCCAGGGGCAACTGCAGCGCGACCTCATGCGCCACCTGCAATACGCCTTGGCTTACGCCGACGCCGACTTGCTCCAGTACCAGCAACGTGTTGCCGAGGTGCAGCAGACCCTGCGCAAACTGCCCCTGCCGGAGCGGGTCTATGCGGGCCTCAAGCAGCGCGCTCAGGAACAGCTGCACCAGGGCCTGGACCTGCGTTACCAGGTCGGGCCAGCCTTCGATGTGGTATATCGGCCGACTTCCGGTTCCATGCACGGTGATGCTGGCGTCGTGATTGCGCCAATGCTCACCGCCAGAGGTTTCCAGGCGTACGTTGCACCGCTCGGCCAGCGGTTCGTCGAAATGGCGATGATCGACCAGTGGGCGCTGGGCGAGCGCGGCCAACTCGATTATTCCGATGCCGACCGGGACGCGCTTGCTGCTCGCCTGCGCAGCCTGTACAGCAGCGATTACATTGATAGCTGGCGGCGGGCACTGTCCGCGTTTTCGCTGGTGGACTTCCATGATCTGGAGCATGCAGTCGCAGTTCTCGAGCAAATGACCGGGCCTGCAGCACCGCTGCAACGGCTGCTGGATACAGTGAAGGAGAACACCACGCTGTGGTCCTCGGCAGACCTGGAGGTGCCAGGCGAGACAGCTGTTCTGCAACCAGTCGGCCGCCCCGCTGAACAGCAGCAGACCTTGGCCATCCAGCGCGCATTCGCCGGGCTCAGCGGCATGTTGCAGGCGCCAGGTGACAAGCCGAGCGGCTATGAACAAACCCTTGCCGCGCTGACGGCGGTTCACGCCTATGCCAAGGCGGTGCAGGACAGTCCCGACCGGGGCAAGGCGGCCCTGCAGGCTGTGCGTCAACGCTTTTCGATGACCGGGCCCGACCCGATCGGCACCTTGCAGCGGCTGGCGACAGGCTTGCCGGAGCCACTCAACCATCAGCTCGGAAAGGTCGCGGAGCAGACTGCGCAGGTGCTGAACATTCAAGCATTGCTTGAGTTGGAGCGCCGCTGGGATGCTGACGTCTACCGTTTCTTCCAGCAGCGATTGGCAGGGCGATACCCCTTCGTGGTGAGGGCACCTGATGCTTCCCTGGAGGATTTCGAAGCGTTCTTCGGACCAAAGGGGCGGTTGCAGCAATTCCATGACCAGTACCTGAAGCTGTTTATCGATGACAACCTCGAAGCCCTGCGAGCCGGACAGCAGCAGTCCCTGATCCGCAGCGATGTGCTCGAACAGTTGGCGCTGGCGAATCGCATCCGCGAGACGTTCTTCGATCAACGCGGGAACCTGAACGTGCAGTTCAGCATCGAGCCGTTGGGGCTGAGCGCCAACCAGCGTACGAGCCTGCTGGACCTGGACGGTCAGTTGATTGCCTACACCCACGGTCCGAGTCAGATCACCGGTGTCGTCTGGCCCAATACGCTGGGGCAGCAGGTGCGCAGCAACCTGACCTTGCTCAGGCAAAACGGCAACAGCAGCAGCCTGGGTTACCACGGCCCGTGGTCGCTGTTCCGCTTGCTCAGCCGCGGCTCGCTCAATGGGCGCACTGCCACCAGCGTGGACCTCAGCTTCAGGACCGGTGATGGCGTGATGCGCTATCGGCTGAACGCGGAAAAAGCCTTCAATCCCATTACCCAGCAACCATTCAAAGGCTTCCGGTTGCCACGCGGTCTATTACAGCAGCCAGTGAACGTCGCACAGGCGGAAGGGGCGGACGGGCAGGCTTTATGATCAGGAACCGACCCGTTCGTCTTGTGCCTGCAAGCCGCTCAATGCTCTACCAGCCAGGTAGCCAAAGGTCATGCCCGGCCCCAGCGTGATGCCGCCACTCGGGTAATACCCGCCCATCACGCTGCCCATGTCATTACCCACCGCATACAGCCCGGGTATCGGCTGGGCCGCGTGGTCCAGCACGCGGGCCGAGGCGTCTGTTCCAAGCCCGGCAAAGGTGCCCAGGCTGCCCGGCACCAGCTTCACCGCGTGGAAGGGGCCGTGCAGCAATGGCCGCAGCGACGGATTTGGCGTTTGCGCCGGTTCGCCCTGAGCACGGTTGTAGGCTGATACGCCGCGCTGGAATTCGGGGTCGTGGCCGACGGCGGCATGCCGATTGAAGGCGTCCACCGTGTGTTGCAACTGTGCGGCGTCGATCCCGCAACGCTGGGCCAGTTCTACCAGGCTGGCGCCAGTGTGCAAGTAGCCGTGACGTTGATAAAGGCGGGTCGGAAAGGGAAAGGGCTTGGCCCAGCCGAGGCCGTAGCGGCGTTGCGCACGGTGATCGCAAATCAGCCAGGCTTCAGGCGCCTCGCCCTGCGGCGTGGCGGCGAACAGAGCGTTCATGAAGTCGTGGTAGCAATCGGCTTCGTTGACAAAACGCCGGCCATCACGGCGTACGGCAATGAAGCCGGGTTTGCCGCGTTCGATCAGGTGCGGGAAATGGCTGAAGCGGCCATCGCCACGCGGCACCTCGGACACCGGTGCCCACGCAGCGGCGTGGGCCAGTGCCGTATCCACCAGCGCACCGACCTGTTCACCAAGGCGCAGGCCATCACCGGTGTTTTCGACGGGCGCGGCGGAGTAGTGCCTACGGCCGTCTGGCGCGTGCGGCATCAGTTGCGCGATGCGTTCACGGTCATGCGGGAAGCCACCGCAGGCCAGCACCACGCCACGACGGGTGTGGATCACCTGGCCGTCGGTAAACCGTACTCCGCTGACTCGCCCTTCACCCAGCAGGTGGCTGGCCGGCTTGTCGGTCAGCAGCGTCACGCCAAGGTCCAGGGCGCTGCGTAGCAGGCGGGCGACCAGTGCGTTGCCGTTGACCAACTGCAGGCCGCGACGGTGCAGCAACAGGTCGCGCCCGTGGCGCAACAGGCGCTTGCCCACATACAACGCCGCCGTGGGCGAGCGCGTGGCGTTGAAGAACGCAGCCATGTCGGCACCGCCGGCAATGCCCATGCCGGCCAGGCTGACAATATCCAGAGGTGGTCGCAGCTTATGCAGCCAGGGTCCGAGCAAACCCCCGTCATAAGGCAGTGCGCACAGCGAGCGGCCACCGCGTGCACTGCCATCGCCCTCGCGCATGTCGGGCATGTGGCTGCCGGATTGAAACTGCACGGCGGTGTGCTGCTGAAAGAACGCGACCATCTGCGGGCCATGGCGCAGGAAGGCGCGCTGGCGGGAGTCAAGCTCACCGACATGGGTTTGCGCGCGCAGGTAGCGCTCCGGGGCATCGTCGGCCTCGACGATGCCTTCGGCTAGCGCCAACGGGTTGCGCGGTATCCAAAGCCAGCCGCCCGACCAGGCGCTGGTGCCGCCCAGTTGGCTGGCTTTTTCCGCAACAATCACTTGCAGGCCGTGGTAGGCGGCGGTAACGGCGCAGGCCAGGCCAGAGGCGCCGGAGCCGATGACCAATACGTCACATTCAAGGGGTTGCATGGTGGGGTCGCCCTGGCAGTGGAGGAAGCTGCTACTGCAGCGGTGAAAAGCCGGTAGGCCGCAGCAGCTGCGACTGCAAGCGCAGCACCGCGCCGAGTTCGCGGTTACGCCGTGAAAACTCTGCCCAGCGCGGGTCTGCCGCCATGGCGGCGCGGCGTGTCATACGCTCGTCGAGGCTGGCGTAACCCCAGATGTGCACCACCTGGTTGGCTTCGCCGAACTCATTGGTGAAAAAGCCGAGAAGATGGCCGAGGTGCTCGCGCTGAACTTCCAGTGCATGGCTTTGGTACAGGGCGAGCCAGTCGGCCATTTTCAGTGGGTCGAGGGTGTAGGTTCTCAGTTCGTAGTACATGCCGGGGTCTCCGTGGCGGTGGTCGGCGCCTGCAGGCGCGCGGCGATGTGGCTGGCTGCGAGCCAGCCGAAGGTGAGGGCAGGGCCCAGGGTGATGCCGGGTCCCGGATAGGTGCCTTTCATCAGGGAATTCATGTCGTTGCCCACAGCGTACAGCCCGGTGATCGGCTGGCCGTCGCGGTTCAGCACGTTGGCCTGGGCGTTGGTCACCAGCCCGCAGGCCGAACCGAGGTCGCCGGTGTGCAGGCGGATGGCGTAGAACGGCGGGCTGACGAGTGGCGCCAGGCACGGGTTGGGTGTGTGCTGTGGGTCGCCCATGTAGCGGTTGTAGCTGTTGCCGCCTTTGCCGAAGGCGCGGTCAATGCCTTCGCGTGCATCGGCGTTGAATTGCTGCAGGGTTTGCATGAACACCAGCGGGTCGGCGCCAATGGCCTGGGCCAGCGCTTGCGCGGTAGGTGCGCGTTGCAGGTAGCCGGCGTCGATCAGTGCCTGGTTGTTGACCGGCTTGGGCCGCGCCAGGCCCAGGCCGTAGCGGTCCATCGCCGCGGCATCACAGACCAGCCAGCAACTGGCGATACCGTTGGCGAGCATGGTGTGGACGAAATGGTGGTAGGAGTCGGATTCGTTGACGAAGCGCCGCCCGTCCGTGGTCACCGCGATCACCCCCGGCTTGGCACGGTCGGTGACCAGGTGGGGAAAGCGTTCGTGCTCGCCGTTGGCATGGCGCAGCTCGGACACCGGCGCCCAGAAGAAGTTGGCCGCCAGGCCCTGGCCCTGGGCCGCGGCGACGGCCTGAGCAAGACGCAGGGCTGCGCCGTCATTGCCAGGTGGTGACATGCTCAGGTGCGGCCCTTGCTGGGTGGGCCGGTAGCTGGCGGCCAACGCGCCGGCAGCGAACCCGCCCATCGCGCACACCACGCCGCCACGGGCCAGCACCCGTTCGACGCGCCCTTCACGTTGTACCACCACGCCGATGACGGCGCCGCGTTCGACGATCAGCTCCAACGCGTCGCTGCGCAACCACAGCTGGGCGCCATGCTCGAAGGCGCTGGTCGCCAGGCGGGCGATCAAGGCGTTACCGGTGGTAAGCCGCGTACCGCGATGGTGCCGCAGGCGGTCACCCGCGTAGCGGGCCATCAGCTTCAGGCAGTGCCACAGTGACCGGGGCGAACGGCGCATGCTGAGGAAGTGCTGGATGTCCACGCGGTTGACCATCATGCCGCCGAACAGCAGCATGCCTGGCGGGGGCATTCGCAGGTCCTTGAAGCGCTGCCCAAGGCGCGTGCCGTCATACTCGAGCATCTCCAGCGCCCGGCCGAACTGGGTGGCGCCAGGGGCGTCCGGGTAATAGTCGGGCGAATGCGGGCGCAGCGCATAGCGCAATTCGCTGTGCTGCTCCAGCCAGCGCAGCGCCTGGTGGCCGTGTTCGATGAAGGCGTCGACGAGGACGGGGTCGTAGCCGTCGCCGATCACATGCCGTAGGTAGCTGCGGATAGCTTCGGGGGAGTCATCGGCCCCGGCAGCGCGGGCCTGATCGGTGCCATACAGCCACACCGCCCCGCCGGAAATGGCCGAGGTGCCACCAAACTGCGCGGCTTTTTCCACCACCAGTACCTTCAGGCCAAGGCAGGCAGCTGTGGTGGCCGCGGCAAAGCCAGCGGCGCCGCTGCCCAGCACGACCAGGTCAAACTGATGCTGCGCGTGTTCAAGTGTTGGCATGGCTCAGATCTCCAGCGGTGTTACACCCATGAAGGCGCCCAGGTGGCCGAGTTGGGCGAAGGCCATTTCCGAGCCCGTCTGGACCGTGCAGCCGACTTCGCGTGCGCGTTTCAGCAGCGGCGTGATTTCCGGCGAGGTGACTACGTCGGCGACCAGTGTGGCTGGCTGCAAGGTGGCGAGCAGGGCGGCCGGCAGCGGCAGCGCTGCGTTGTCGCCCATGCCGACGGGGGAGGCGTTGACCAGCAGATCGAAGCTTTCCAGGCCGTCGACCCGGGTGGCGAGTGCGACCTTGGGGAAGGCTTGGCCGAGCAGTTCGCACACTGCGCCCATACGGGCCGAGCAGGGGTCGCTGAGCGCCACGCTGGCGATGCCCGCTGCGCCCAAGGCGTAGGCGATGGCGCTGCCGACCCCGCCACATCCGACTACCAACGCACGCTTGCCCGCCGGCTCGAAGCCATGTTTGCGTGCGGCGCCGAGGAAGCCGGCACCGTCGACGTTGTCGCCGAGCAAGCGGCCGTCACGCTCGCGGCGAATCACGTTGACCGAACCCAAGGCGGCTGCGCGTTGGCTCAGGTCGTCCAGGCGGCTGGCCAGGGCCTGCTTGTGCGGCACGGTGACCACGCAACCGCGCAGGTTGTGCCAGCCACGCAGGGTGCCGATGAACGCATCGAGCGCGCTTGCCTGCAGGTCGATGGGCAGCATGGCGAGGTTGCAATTGTTGTTGGCGAACCAGTTGTTGAAGTTCTCGGGGGACTTCACCTGGGTGATGGGCGAACCGACGATGGCGACCAGTTCAGTGGAACCACGAATCATGCTGACCTCCTTATTTGGCGTTGTCATGGAGGCAAGGGTGAGGCAGAGAGGAACCGACAACAATGCGCTCGTCACCGTTTTGATGCGATAATCGCACTGCCGGTCCGTTTATCGCATCGGTTGCGGTATTTCCTGTCTGCGAGTCGATTGAATGAACACTTCAGTGATCCATCCCCGCGACCTGATCGCGGGTTTGCAGAAAGGCCTGGCCTTGATGCAGTTGTTCAGCGCCGAGCAGCCGCGCCTGAGCGTGCCGCAGGCGGCCAGGTTGTCCGGCCTTACCCCCAGTGCCGCCCGACGCTTCTTGCTGACCTTGGTGCACGAGGGGTTTGCCGCAACCGATAACCGCGAGTACTGGCTGACACCCAAGGCCTTGCGCCTGGGCCAGGCCTATGTGGACTCGGCGCAATTGCCGCGCATGCTGCGGCCGATCGTCGAGCAGGTGGCACGGCAGACCCAGGAGCATGTGTCGGTGGGTACCCGTGATGGCGACGAAATCATTCACCTGGTGCGCAGCCGCTACAGCCATGTGGCCTCGTTGTCGATCCGGCCGGGCTCGCGGGTGCCGATGTATTGCACGGCCGGTGGGCGGATATGGCTGGCCTGGCTGGACGAGCAGGCGCGGGATGATTACCTGGCGCGCAACCCGCTACGGGCATTGACGCCTTACACCCAGACGGACCGCGGGCTACTGCAAACGGAGCTACTGCGAGTCCGGGAGCAGGGGTTCTGCATCGTCGACCAGGAATTTGAAATCGGCATGCGCGTGTTGGGCGTGCCGCTACTGGACCGCGCCGGCAAATTGAAAGCGACGCTGACCATTACCACCGATGCTTCGCGGTTGAGTGTGGATGAAATGCGCTTGCGCTACTTGCCCAGACTGTATGAGGCGCAGGCGTTGTTGCGGCCGGTGCTGGATTGAACTGACGGCCGTTCCAGCAAGTACTGCCGCGACCTCAGTGGCGCCCTGAGCGTGGCGACCATCAGTGGCGGCCAACCGCATACCGACCGTGGTGGCACTGCTCAAGCGCGAGGCGGCGGCGACAGGTGAGCGGATCAACCCGTTCGACCCGGTGCTGCGCCGGCCTTCGCCTGTGTTTGGTCAGGCTGGGAAGCGGGCGGTACGGTGCCATCTACCATGCCGCCGCCCTGGGCCTATTCCACCGCTTCGGCCACGCCTTGGTCCTCGCCCAGGAACCCGCCACTCTGGTGCTGCCACAAGCGTGCATACGTCCCGTTCTTCGCCAGCAACTGCGCATGGGTACCTTGCTCGATGATGCGCCCTTCATCCATGACGATCAGCCGGTCCATGGCGGCGATGGTCGACAAGCGGTGGGCGATGGCAATGACGGTCTTGCCCTGCATCATTTCATCCAGGCTTTCCTGGATCGCCACTTCCACTTCCGAATCCAGCGCGCTGGTGGCTTCGTCCAGCAACAGGATCGGCGCATTCTTCAACATCACCCGGGCAATCGCGATGCGCTGGCGCTGGCCGCCGGACAGCTTGATGCCGCGCTCGCCCACCAGCGTGTCATAGCCGCTGTGGCCCTGGCGGTCGCTGAGCTGGCTGATGAACCCGTCGGCCTGCGCATTCACCGCAGCGGCGCGGATCTGCGCCTCGGTCGCATCGGGGCGGCCATAGGCGATGTTGTCGCGAATCGAGCGGTGCAACAGCGAGGTGTCCTGGGTGACCATGCCGATGGCGCTGCGCAGGCTGTCCTGGGTAACCCGGGCGATGTTCTGCCCGTCGATGCGGATTTCGCCACTGTCCACGTCATAGAAACGCAGCAGCAGGTTGATCAGCGTGGACTTGCCGGCGCCGGAGCGGCCCACCAGGCCGACCTTCTCACCAGGGTGGATGTGCAGGCTCAGGTCGTTGAGCACCTGGCGCTCGCCGTTGTAGTTGAAACTGACCTTGTCGAAGGTCACCGCGCCGCCGCGGGTGACCAGCTCGCCCGCGTCCGGCGCATCCTGCACCTTGGGGCCACGGGTCAGGGTGTCCATGCCGTCCTGCACGGTGCCGATGTTTTCGAACAGCGAGGTCATCTGCCACATGATCCAGTGCGACATGCCGTTGATACGCAGGGCCATGGCGGTTATTGCCGCCACCGCGCCGGTGCCGACCTGGCCCTGGTGCCAGAGCCACAGGGCATAGCCGCCGGCCCCCAGGATCAGGCCCACCACCAGCGCCTGGTTGACGATTTCGAACTGGCTGACCAGGCGCATCTGGCGAAAGCCGGTGTGCTTGAAATCCTCCATGGCGGCACGCGCGAAGTGCGCTTCCCGTTTGGAATGCGAGAACAGCTTGACCGTGGTGATGTTGGTGTAGGCGTCGGACACGCGCCCGGTCATCGACGACCGCGCATGGGCCTGTTCCTGCCCGACCTTGCCCAGGCGCGGTACGAAATAGAGCATGGCCAGGCCGAACAGGAGCACCCAGGCCATGAACGGCAGCATCAGTTTTACGGCAAAGCCGCCGGCCAGGGCAATGATCGCAATGAAGTACACGCCGATGCCGGGCAGGATCTCGATGATGGTGAACAACACTTCACGCACCGCCAGTGCCGTCTGCATCACCTTGGTGGTGACCCTGCCGGAGAACTCGTCGGAAAAGAAGGACAGGCTCTGGCGCAGCATCAGCCGGTGGAAATCCCAGCGCAGGCGCAACGGCAAATTGATCGCCAGTACCTGGTGCTGGACCATCGTGCGCAATGCCACCAGCCCGATGCTGGTCAGCAGGACGATGCCGATCCCCCACAGTACGTGACTTTCCTGCGGGCTGGCCGGGTCACCAGCCTGCCAGGCTGCAAGCAGGTCGACCACCTGGCCGAGGAAGGCGAACAGCCAGGCTTCGTAGATCGACACCGCGGCGCTGAGCAATGCCAGCGCCAGGATGTAGCCGCGCGCGCCGCGGGTGCAGGCCCACATGAACCGCAACAGGCCCACCGGTGGTGGCGGCACTTCGTCGGGGGGAAACGGGTCGAGCCATCGTTCAAAAATACGCAACATGCTTGTCTCCGGAAATCTGCTGATGCCTGGCCGCTAACCATACAGAACACGCCACGCTTCGGGGGTTCGAGTTGCCAGGGCGATCCCTTGCGCTGTAAGGCCGGCGAACCTGCAAGGTGACAGAGCCAGGCTATCAGGCTCTAACAGTCACTCTATTAGCTCTCTGCCCAAGCTCGGCTAGTCTTTTATCTGGCTTCGCCAATTGCGCCAGCGGGCGGTGTGTCAGCACTTGCGTGCAAGACCGCAGTCGTTTGCCGTGGCAGTTTCGCAAGCCCTCGTACAGACCTGATAAGGGGCAGCACGAGCGCACGCGCTCGGCTGAAAGAATACCTGGCACAGACCGGAACTCTGGATAAACGACCCGAAGGTACACGCAGATGTCGAACGCATCGAAATGCCCGTTCCATCAAACCGCAGGTGGCGGCACCACCAACCGTGACTGGTGGCCTGACCAGCTCAACCTGAGAATTCTCCACCAGCATTCCTCCAAGTCCGACCCGATGGACCCGGGTTTCGATTATGCCAAGGCGTTCAAAAGCCTCGACTTCCAGGCCCTGAAGCAAGACCTGACCGCCCTGATGACCGATTCCCAGGACTGGTGGCCCGCCGACTTCGGCCATTACGGGCCGCTGTTCATCCGCATGGCCTGGCACAGCGCCGGTACCTACCGCATCGGCGATGGCCGCGGCGGTGCTGGCTCTGGCCAGCAGCGCTTCGCCCCGCTCAACAGCTGGCCGGACAACGTCAGCCTGGATAAAGCCCGACGGCTGCTGTGGCCGATCAAGCAGAAATACGGCAACAAGATTTCCTGGGCCGACCTGATCGTGCTCACCGGTAACGTCGCACTTGAATCCATGGGCTTCAAGACCTTCGGCTTTTCCGGTGGCCGTGCCGATGTTTGGGAGCCGGACGAAGATGTGTACTGGGGTTCGGAAAAGGTCTGGCTGGGCGGTGACCTTCGTTATGGCAAGGAACAGGTCAAGGCCCAACCGCCGGGCCAGGGTGACCTGGTCGCCGAACCAGCGAAGCACCCGGAGGAGCAAAGCCGCGAACTGAGTGGTGAACGCAACCTGGAAAACCCGTTGGCCGCGGTGCAGATGGGCCTGATCTACGTGAACCCGGAAGGCCCGGACGGTAACCCCGACCCGGTCGCTTCGGGCCGGGATATCCGCGAAACCTTCGGTCGCATGGCCATGAACGATGAAGAAACCGTGGCCCTGATCGCCGGCGGGCATGCCTTCGGCAAGACCCACGGCGCCGGCCCTGCCGACAATGTCGGTGCCGAGCCGGAAGCGGCCGGTCTGGAACTGCAAGGCCTGGGCTGGGCCAACCGATTCGGTACGGGTAAAGGTGCAGACACCATCACCAGCGGTCTGGAGGTCACCTGGACCTCCACCCCCACCCGCTGGGGCAACGAGTACCTCAACAACCTGTTCAACTTCGAATGGGAACTGACCAAGAGCCCGGCAGGCGCGCACCAGTGGCGGCCGAAAGACGGCAAAGGCGCAGGCACCGTGCCGGATGCTCACGACCCGGGCAAGCGCCACGCGCCGTCCATGCTCACCTCCGACCTGGCGCTGCGCTTCGACCCGATCTACGAGCCGATCGCCCGCCGCTTCAAGGACAACCCCGAGCAGCTTGCAGACGCTTTCGCTCGCGCCTGGTACAAACTGATTCACCGTGACATGGGGCCGCTGGCGCGCTACCTGGGCCCGGAAATGCCCGACGAAGAGCTGCTGTGGCAAGACCCTATTCCCAAAGTCGACCACCCGTTGGTGGGCGAGCAGGACATTGCTGCACTCAAGGCCAAGGTACTGGCCGCAGGCCTGAGCGTCGGCGAGCTGGTGGCCACCGCCTGGGCGGCCGCGTCGACCTTCCGCGGCTCGGACAAGCGTGGCGGGGCCAACGGTGGTCGCCTGCGCCTGGCACCGCAGAAAGACTGGCCGGCCAACCAGGGCACCGGCAAGGTGCTGGCGGCGCTGGAGCAGATCCAGGCCGAGTTCAATGCCGGCGGCAAGAAAATCTCCCTGGCCGACCTGATCGTCCTCGCCGGCGCGGCCGCGGTGGAAAAGGCTGCCAGGGATGCCGGGCACGACCTCAGCGTGGCCTTCCGCCCGGGGCGTGCCGACGCTTCGCAGGCGCAGACCGACGTCGAGTCCTTCGCTGTGCTGGAGCCGCTGGCCGATGGCTTCCGCAACTTCACCAAGGCCCGCTACAGCGTCAAGGCCGAAAAGCTGCTGCTGGACAAGGCCCAACTGCTGACCCTCACGGCCCCTGAACTGACCGTGCTGATTGGCGGCCTGCGCGTGCTCGGTGCCAACCATGGCGGCAACCAGCAGGGCGTATTCACCGACAAGGTCGGCACCCTGAGCAACGATTTCTTCCGCAACCTGCTCGACATGGGCGTGGAATGGAAGGCGACCTCGGCTGACAACGAGGCGTTCGAAGGCCGTGACCGCAAGACCGGGCAGGTGAAATGGAGCGCCAGCCGGGTCGACCTGGTATTTGGCTCGCATGCTCAGTTGCGGGCGTTGAGCGAGGTGTATGGCAGCAGTGATGGCGGTGAAAAGTTCGTCAAGGACTTTGTGGCAGCCTGGGAGAAGGTCATGGAGCTGGACCGGTTCGACCTGAAGTAACGGTGTTGCAGTGCAGGGGCGCCTGGCGCCCCTTTTCGCGCGGCGCTGGACCATTGCGCCGTTCCTGTGCAAGCTGATGCATGACAGTGATTGCACAGAGAAGGTAATCGTCAGTGACCCCCGAAACCCTGTTGGCAGGTTTGCCAGGCTACGCCCTGGCGCCTGGGTCGATCCAGGTATTGGCCGATGCCAAGGCCTATCACGCTTGCCTGCTCGAGCAGATCCGCGCAGCGACCCGACGCATTGTCATCGTCGCGCTATACCTGCAGCAAGACGAGGCAGGCCAGGAGGTGCTGGATGCCTTGTACCAGGCCAAGGCCGCACGGCCAGGCCTGGATATCACCATCGTGGTCGACTGGTTCCGTGCCCGGCGCGGCTTGCTGGGCGCTGGCCGCCAGCCGGGTAATGCCGCCTGGTATCAGGCCCAGCGCCAGCAGCACGGGCTGGATATCGTGATCCATGGCGTGCCGGTGCAAACCCGCGAGCTGTTCGGTGTGCTGCACCTGAAGGGCAGCATCATCGACGACTGCGTGATCTACACCGGCGCCAGCCTGAACAACGTCTACCTGCACCGCTTCGACCGCTACCGCCTGGACCGCTACCACCTGTTCCACTCGCCAGCGCTTGCCGACGCCATGGTCGACCTGGTCCGGCGCCTGTTGCATCACACCGCGACGCCGCGCCTGGACCTGCCGGCCCAGCCTTCCACCCGCAGCCTGCGCAGCGATATCCGGCGCTTGCGTGCGCGGCTGCGGCGCATGGCTTATGACGCACCGGCCAGTGTGCCGGGGCAAGGCCTGCGCGTGATTCCGCTGCTGGGCGTGGGCCGTGGCAACCCACTGAACCGGGCAGTGTGTGCCTTGCTGGCGGCGGCGCGTCGCCAGGTCATCATCAGCACGCCATATTTCAACCCGCCACGGGTGTTGATGCGTGAGCTCGATCATGCGCTGGAGCGAGGCGTGCGGGTAGAACTGATCGTCGGCGACCGTACCGCCAACGACTTCTATATCGCCCCCGGTGAACCGTTCAGTGCCAGTGGTGCCTTGCCTTATCTGTATGAGGACAACCTGCGTGCCTTCGCCCGGCGTCGCCACGCCGCGATTGCCAGCGGCCAGTTGCAGGTACGGATCTGGAACGACCCTGGGCATACCTTCCATGCCAAGGGGGTGTGGGTCGACCAACGCTATTCGTTGTTGACCGGCAATAACCTCAACCCACGCGGCTTCAACCTGGACCTGGAGAATGGCCTGCTCATCGATGACCCGCACGGCGAATGGCAGGTGCCCCGGGAGGCCGAGCTGGCCGCATTGCGCCGGCATGCGCCGCAGATCGACCCGGTGCAAGCGCTGGGGAGCAAGGCTGAGCATCCGAAGGAAGTACGCACGCTCTTGCGTCGGCTACGCTTCAGTCGGTTGGAGCCGTTGATCAAACGGGTCCTTTGAGGTTTCGTTCGAGTCTGCATGATTTCCCGGGAGTCTGGCGTCCGGTCGTCGACCGGATCGATCAGCAGCCAATTGCTGACAGTCCACTCTTCGGAATCCGGTAAAAGGCGCCCACTGAATGGATGCAACCTTCGGTAGTAATTCGTCGCGCAGTCAGGTGGTTCGGCAGTTGACGCTGGTCTTTTCCAGCCTGCTGTTGTTGATATTGCTACTGGGCCTGGTTTCCTTGTACCGCATCGCCGAGTCACTGGATGCACGCGAACGAGCACAGAGCCGGTTTCATGCCGAGTCGGCGCTGGCACAATTGCAGAAGAACGAGCGCAACTACCTGGTCTCCTATGCCGTGTGGCAAGCCGCCTACGATCACTTGGCCGACCGCGTGGACCGGCAGTGGGCCTACGACGAGGATAACCTGGGCGAAACGCTCTACAGCACCGACGGTTATGAAGGGGTATTCGTCCTGGGTGACGATGGCACCCACTACGCGATGCTGGAAGGGCGCCTCAGTGAACACGGCTTCGAACGCCACAGCGCCAGCCGCGCCCAGGTTCTGCAACGGGCCCGGCAGGCGACGACGCAAGAGGAACAGGCGGCCTCCGGCTACCTGGTGTTCGATGGCCAGCCGGCGCTGTACACCGCAGCGCTCATCCGCCCGTCCTCGGCCCGGCACCCGCTGCCGGCCTCTGGAGCAGTGCTGGTCTTCGTGCGGGTGCTCAGCCCGAAGGTGCTCGGTCAACTGGGGCGCTCCGCCGGGCTGGCCGGTTTTGCCGTGGTTGCCGCAAGCCAGGTGCAGGCAGACCAGGGGCGCTTGGCGCTGGAGGACAGTGGCTACGCCCTGACCTGGCATATCGATCAGCCGGGGACGGACCTGCTCGAGACGGTACTGTTGCCCCTGGCCCTGGCGTTGCTGATCATCGCGCTGGTCATGGTGCTGTTCGCCCGCTATGCCATGCGCGCCACTGCCAGCATGGACCGTAGCCACCACGCGCTGGCTGCCTCGAAAGCCGCCCTGGAGTCCAGTGAAGCGCGCTTCAAGGCAGTGGCCGAGGCAGCATCGGACTGGATCTGGGAAACCGATGCGCAGCAGCGCCTGACCTATCTTTCACCGCGTTTTACCGAGCTGACCGGGCATACCCTGGAGCGGTGGCTGCAGCGCCCCATCAGTGACCTGTTCGATTGTGATACCGGCCAGGTCGAGACCTGGCTGCACGGCCTCGCCGGCAGCGAATCGACCGGCAACCTGCGTTGCCAGTACCGTGATCATCATGAGCAACGGCGAGAGTGCCGGGTCGCCGCCAAGGCCATCATCGAGCACAAGACCTGCCGGGGGTTCCGCGGTACCTGTACGGATATCACCGACGAAGTGGCGGCCCATGCGCAGGTCCAGCACCTGTCGCTGCACGATGCGCTCACCGGCCTGCCCAACCGCAACAAGCTGTTCCGCTTCCTTGATGATGCCAGGGGCGCGGAGCAGGCGTTGCTGATGCTCGACCTGGACAATTTCAAGCCGATCAACGACAGCCTCGGCCACCCGGCCGGGGACGCCGTGCTGATCGAAGTGGCCCGCCGGCTAGGGCAGGTGACCCGCGACACTGACCTGGTGGCACGCCTGGGCGGTGACGAATTCGTCATCGTCCTGGCCCGGCCAGGCACTCACGATGAAGTGGACCGCTTTTGCGCGCGGGTCATCGAAACCCTCAAGCGCCCGATCACCTTCGAACAACACAAGGTCCAGATCGGGGTCAGCCTCGGGGTGGTGTTGTCCGCAGAGTATCCCGGTTCCGCCAGTGCACTGATCCGCTATGCCGATGTCGCCTTGTACAGCGCGAAACAGGCCGGCAAGCATACCTGGCGCTACTTCTCGGCACAGTTGAATTCGGCATTGCTGGAAAAACGCGAGCTGGAGCGCGAATTGCGCGAAGGCATCGCCCGTGGCGAACTGCGCTTGCATTTCCAGCCGCGCTTCAAGGTGGACGGGGTAACGGTGGCTTCTGCCGAGGCGCTGGTGCGCTGGCAACATCCACGGCTCGGCCTGCTGCGGCCGGACCGCTTCATTGCCCTGGCCGAGGAGTCCGACCTGATCGTGCAACTGGGCAACTGGGTACTCCAGGAGGCGTGCACGCTGGCGCGTGGCTGGCCGCTGGAGATCCTGGTCTCGGTCAACATGTCGCCGGCGCAGTTCAGCCGCAGCGACGTGGTGCGTGACGTGGCTGAAGCACTTCGGCACACAGGCCTGCCTGCCCATCGCCTGGAGCTGGAGATAACCGAGAACGTCATGCTCAATGACGTGGAAGGCGCCCTGCAGACCATGAACGCGTTGAAGGAGCTGGGGGTACGCCTGAACATCGATGACTTCGGTACCGGCTATTCCTCCCTGGGTTACCTGCGTACCTACCCGTTCGACAGCATCAAGATCGACAAACGCTTCGTCCAGTCGCTGGGCTCCAGCAGCAGTGATCGCAGCGTGGTACAGGCGATCATCAACCTGGGCAATGCGATGGGCATGACGGTCACCGCCGAGGGCGTGGAAACCGCGGAGCAGCTGGCCTTGCTTTACGACGACCAGTGCCATGAAGTGCAGGGTTACCTGCTTAGCCGGCCGGTGGAAAACCGGGCGTTGATGCAACTGTTGGGGGCTGGCGAAGGTGCAGATCGTGGCGTGTCCTGACAGCCGCGCGCGCATGACCTTGGGTGCAGGTCAGCGCCGGTCACTGTGATATATCCGTGCCATCATCTTTGTCGTACACTCCGGCCACCGAGTTCACAAGGAGTGTGCGCCATGCGTCGTGCCATCCGCCTGGCCCTGGCTTTGGCTGTGTTGCAGTTGCCGCTGGTCGTTGCCGCTGAAGCACCAGGCGATCCATTGCTGGACACGCCAGCGCATAGCGCTGCGGGCGCTGGGCAAAACGCCCGTGGCGTGCTGCGCGCCCGCGATCACGCGGTGCTGGCCAGTGAACTGGCCGGGCGCATCGTCGAGATGCCCTATGCAGAAGGCGAAGACTTCAAGAAAGGCAGCACCCTGGCACGCTTCGATTGCGCCGCTTACCAGGCCCAGCTCAACGCTGCCCAGGCGGCAGTTCGCGCTTCCAGGGAAGAGCTCGACCACAATCGGCAACTGGCCGCGCTCAAGTCGGTCGGCCGGTACGAAGTTTCCTTGGCCGAAGCCAGGCAGGCCCAGGCCCAGGCCGAAGCGCAGGTGTACCAGGTGCAGGTCAGGCGTTGCGTGGTCAACGCACCCTTCGATGGTCGTGTGGTGCAACGCCGTGCCCAGCCACACGAAAGCGTACCCAGCGGGGCGCCGCTGCTGGAAGTGGTGGACAACCGTTCGCTGGAGATCCAGCTGCTGGTGCCATCGAACTGGCTCGCACGTCTGAAACCCGGCCAAGCCTTCCAGTTCACCCCGGATGAAACCGGCCGACCGTTGCAGGCGCAGGTCAAGCGCGTGGGGGCGCGGATCGATGAGGGCAGCCAGACGCTGCTGCTGATTGGCCAACTGCCGCAAGACGCCCAAGGGCTGTTGGCGGGCATGAGCGGTACGGCCATTTTCCCGGAACAACCATGACGGCCGCCGCCAACGCCATGGCTGAGCATGCCTTCGCCCGGTTTCTGGGGCTGGAACGGCAGGCTCGCCAGGCTGCCAACAGCGAGCAGTTGGCCTATGCCATGGTCAACGATGGCCAGGCGCTGTTCGGTTTTCGCCATGCCGCGTTGTTGATCGAAGGCAAGGTCCAGGCATTGACCGGTGTCAGTGTGGTGGAAAGCAATGCCCCGTTCGTGGCTTTCGTCGAGCGCGCCGCCAGGCAGTTGCAGGCCGCCGGTGCTGCTGATGCCGCCGCCGCGGTCAACCCGGCGATGCTCGATGCACAGGTGCGCGACGACTGGCAGGCTTTGTCTGCTGCGCAGGCCTTCTGGTTGCCGTTGCACAACCGTGAAGGGCAAACCTTCGGCGGCCTGTGGCTGGCTCGCGATATCCCGTTCAACGCTGCCGAGCAGGCCCTGCTGCTGCACCTGGCAGAAACCTATGGGCATGCCTGGCAGGCCTTGCGCCCGGCGCGCCCCTGGCGCCTGCGCTGGCCACGGCGGCGCCTGCTGGCGCTGGTGGCGGTGGCCGTGGTGGTGCTGTGCATACCGGTACGTCAGTCGGTGCTGGCGCCTGCCGAGGTGGTGCCGCGCGGTGGTCGGGTGGTGGCCGCGCCGCTGGACGGCGTCATTGCCGAGTTCCGGGTCAAACCCAACCAGACGGTGACCGCCGGTGAACTGCTGGTGCGTTTCGATGACACCTCGCTCAAGGCGCAAGCCGATGTTGCCGAGCGTACCTTGGGCGTTGCCGAGGCCGAGCTCAAGGCCAGCACTCAGCGTGCGTTCTCCGATGCTGATTCCAGCGCGCGCCTTGACCTGCTGGCTGCACGGGTGGAGCAGAAGCGCGCCGAACTCGACTACGCCCGGCAGTTGCTGGCCCGCAGCGAAGTCCGCGCCGAGCGGGATGGCATTGCCGTGTTCGCCGATGCCCAGCGCTGGACTGGCAAACCGGTGCAGACCGGCGAGCGCCTGCTGCAACTGGCCGACCCGGCCAAGGCCGAGCTGCGCATGGAGTTGCCGGTGGGCGACGCCATCGCCCTGCAACCGGGGGCTGAGGTGGCGCTGTTCCTGGACAGCGATCCGTTGCACCGGCACCCCGCGCAGCTCGAGCGTGCCGCCTACGAAGCCCAGGCTACGGCAGCAGGGCAGTTGGCCTATCGGCTGGATGCGGCGTTCGTCGAGGCGCCGCCACGCATTGGCCTGCGCGGCACCGCCAAGCTGTATGGCGAGCGGGCGCCGCTGGCCTATTACCTGCTGCGCCGCCCGCTGGCAGCTGTGCGCCAAGGGCTGGGCTGGTGATGCTGCCCGCCCTGCGCGCCGACCTGCAACTGTCACCGGCTGCCCCGGCGCTGGACGGTTCAGCGCAATGGACCTTGGCAGACCCGCTACGCGGTCGTTACTTCAAGCTCGGCGCAGCCGCGGTGCGCTTGTTGCACCACTGGGGCCTGGGCGATCCGCAACAGGTACTGGCGGCGGCCAATGCCGAACCAGGCGCGAGGCTGCAGGCTGACGAGCTGGACACGCTGCGCGCGTTCCTTGGTCAACATGACCTGCTGACCGCGCAGGATGCCGACCAGCGTCAAAGCTACGCCAGCAAAGCTGCGGCCACCCGGCAGAGCGTCTGGAAGAAGGCGCTGCACCAGTACTTGTTCTTCCGTATCCCGTTGTGGCGTCCGGACGCCTTCCTCAATCGCAGTTGGCCACTGCTCGAGCGCCATGGCGGCTGGCTGCTGCGCTTCGCTCTGCCTACCTTGCTGGTCCTCGGCATATTCCTGATGGCCCGCGACTGGTCGCGTTTCATCGCCACCTTCCCGCACCTGTTCAGCCTGGGCGGCATGCTCGTCTTCGGCCTGGCGCTGGCCTTTGCCAAGCTCTGCCACGAGTTCGGCCATGCCTACATGGCCAAGCGGGCCGGCTGTCGGGTGCAGAGCATGGGGTTGGCGTTCATGGTGATGCTGCCGATGTTCTACACCGACGTCAGTGATGCGTGGCGGGTAAGCGATCGGCGCTCGCGGCTGCTGATCGATGCCGGGGGCATCTTCGCCGAACTGGTCCTGGCGGTGCTGGCCCTGCTGGCCTGGTCGCTGCTGCCGGATGGGCCGCTGCGCACGGCAGCGTTCATGCTCGCCAGTGCCACCTGGATGACTACCTTGCTGGTCAACCTCAACCCGTTCATGCGCTTCGACGGGTATTTCCTGGTCAGTGACCTGTGGGGCGTCGAGAACCTGCAGCAACGCGCCTTCGCCCTGTGCCGCTGGCGCCTGCGCGAGGCGCTGTTCGGCTACGGCGATGCAAAACCCGAGCCTTGGCCCGAAGGCATGCACAAGCGCCTGCTGGTGTGGGGCTATGGTGCCTGGTTGTGGCGTGCAGTGCTGTTCTTCGGTATCGCCCTGGCGGTGTACCACCTGTTTTTCAAGCTGCTGGGCATTTTCCTGATGCTGGTCGAACTGGCGTGGTTCATCGGCCTGCCAGTGTGCAAGGAGCTGCAGCAGTGGTGGCAGCGGCGCGCCCAGGCGCAGCCACGCAAGGCCTTGCGCAATGGCCTTGGGCTGTTGCTGCTGCTGGCGCTGCTGGTAGTGCCGTGGCGCGGTGCGGTGGAAGTGCCGGCAATGCTCGAAGCGTCCCGCGTGAGTGCCTTGCACGCCCCGCTGGCGGGGCGCTTGAAGCGGTTGCTGGTGCAGGATGGCCAGC
This sequence comes from Pseudomonas sp. UBA4617, assembly GCF_002386445.1. Lineage (GTDB taxonomy): Bacteria > Pseudomonadota > Gammaproteobacteria > Pseudomonadales > Pseudomonadaceae > Aquipseudomonas. Next base: position 8,591 of record NZ_DGIR01000016.1, on the reverse strand, counting down.
AGGTCAGCCAGGGCCAATTATTGCTGGAGGTGGAATCGCCGGACCTGGATTCGCGCCAGGCGATCGTTCGCCGCGAAATCCAGATTCTCCAGTTGCTGCTGCGGCGGCAGTCCGGGCGCAGTGCCACAGCCGGCGACGCTGGCGTGCTCGAGCAGCAACTGGCCGAGGCGGTGGCGGAATTCCGCGGCCTGGCCGCGCAGCGTCAACGGCTACTGCTTCGCGCCCCTTACGACGGGGTGTTGCGCGACCTGCCCGGCGGGCTGGCGGCAGGGCAATGGCTGAATACCGCCCAGCCACTGGGGCGTATCGTCGAGCCTGGGGTGCGCTTGCGTGGCTACCTGGCCGAGGCCGAGTTGTGGCGGGTGACGGCAGGCATTGAAGGCCGCTTCATTGCCGATGATCCATTGCGTGCGGCATTGCCAGTACGCCTGGAACAGGTAGATGCCACCGGGGCGACCTACCTGGAACTGGAAGCCCTGGCTTCCGATCGCCATGGCCCGATTGCCGTGCGCCGCGACAGCCAGCAGCGTGCGCAGCCGCTGCATGCGCAGTACGGCGTATGGCTGAGCCCAATGACAACAATCGCCGACGTTGCTCAGCCGCTGCGCGGAGTGGTGGTGCTCGACGGTGCCCGCGAGTCGTTGCTGGAGGCAGCCTGGCGCCGGTTGGCGGCGCTGGGCGTGCGTGAGAGTGGTTTCTAGAACTGTTCAGCTGAAGGAGTGCCCATGCCCGAACTGCTTTTGCCACGCTGCGCTCGCCTCGACCTGGCCATCGACCTGCCGGCAGTGCTGGCGGCATTGCAACGGGTAGCCAGCGATGCCTGGCAGCCTCATTTCAACAGCGGCTACCACCAAGGCGACTGGAGCGGCGTAGCCCTGGTGACTGCCGCCGACGCCGTTGTGCCGCTTGCTCCCGGCCAGGGCGCTGCGCTGCGGTTGGCCTGGTGGCAGGAAGAAGCGGCCTGGCAGGCCCTGCTCGCGCCGTTTGCCAGCTCGCTACGCGCTGCCCGCCTGCTGCGCCTGGGGGCCGGCGCGCGCATCCATGAGCACCGTGACCCGGACCTCGGCCGGCCGGGCGGCTGCCTGCGCTTGCATATCCCGTTGCTCAGCCCGGCCGGCGTGGAATTTCTGGTCGATGACCTGCAGGTGCCCATGCGCCCAGGCGAGTGCTGGTTCATCGACCTGTCGCGACCACACCGGGTCGACAACCCGGGACCAGGTGAGCGGATTCACCTGGTGCTCGATTGCCTGCCTGACCCGTGGCTGCTAAGCCTGATCGAAAGTGGCCGTGGACAGACCCCGAACCTGTGCCTGGGCAGGGCGGGGCAGGCGTTCGAAGAGTTTCGCCAGCAGGTGGCGCAGGACCTCGCCCTGGCTGCTCGCCTGCAGGCCCATCAGCAACCCCAGGCCTTCGTGGCCAAGGCCATCAGCCTGGGCGCAGCTCTGGGGCTGGTGTTTTCCGAAGCCGAAGTGCTCAGCGCCATGCGCCGGGGCCGGCAAGCATGGAGCGAGCAATGGCGAGCCTGAATTCCACGGTTGATTTCCACGGTTGGCTGCCCATCCGCCTGTGGCGCAGGGACGGCGACTGGCGGGTGGACTGGTGCTGGTTCGGTGAGCGTCACCTGAGCAAGCCGTTTTTCCGTGACGAAGTGGACCTGGCCCTGCGCCTGCCGTTCAACCAGGCGCTGCGTCGCGACAGCGATATCCAGGCGCTGCTTGACTGGCATGCACGTAGCCCGGGCCTGGCTCCAGCGGCCTTGCTGTTCCACGCCTCGCGCTGTGGCTCGACCCTGGTGGCACAGTTGTTGGCCAGCCAGGCGCACAATATAGTGCTGTCCGAGCCACCCCCGCTGGACAGCCTGTTGCGCGCGCCGCTGCAGGATGTCAATGCCGCAGCCTGGCAGGACGCGGCGCTGCAAGCGTTATTGTCCGCCTACGGCCAGCGCCGCCGGGGCGATGAGCGTCAGTTGCTGGTCAAGCTTGATGCCTGGAACGTGTTCGAGGCGCCCGTGCTGACGGCGCTGTACCCTCAAGTGCCACGGCTGTTCCTGTACCGCGACCCGCTGGAGATTGTCGTCTCGCAGTTGCGTCAGGCGGGCATGCAACGGGTCCCGGGCCTGCTCGGGCCGTCGGCTTTCGATGTGCTGTTGCCACAGGACGGGGTCATGGGCGTGGTGGAATACACCTGCAGGATGGTCGGCGAAATCCTCAGCGCAGGGCTGGCGTTGTGCCGCCAGCATGGCGGTATCGCGCTCAACTACAACGAGTTGCCCGATGCGACCTGGGGTCGGCTTGGCCCGCTGCTCGGGCTGGCACCCGGCGTTGAACAGACCTTGCGCGAGGTGGCAGCCTTCGATGCCAAGCAACCGGCGATGAACTTCAGCGCCGACAGCCAGCGTAAACGCCAGGAAGCCAGCGAAGCGGTGCGCGAGGGTGTGCGCCGATGGGCCATGGAACCGTACAACGCCCTGGAAAGCCTGCGCTTGAGCCCGGCGCGGCGGCAGGCGTGATAAGTCCTCGAACAACTGTTTGATAAAAGTGCATGGCGACCCTGCCGCAATGGTGGCTATTTGCCGTGGTGTTCGGCTACGCTGTTTCCGATAAGCAGGGCAATCCACAGGATGCGCGCCTCTCACCAAGGGGTTGACTATTGCAAGGAAGCGACACCATGGCCAGTACCGAAGTGCACCTGCGCCCCATCACTGATGTCGACCAGGCATTCCTGCGTACCCTCTACGGCACTACCCGGGCTGGCGAAATGGCCATGCTGCCATGGGACCAGGCCGCCATCGAGACGTTTCTCGACCAACAGTTCCAGGCCCAGCACGCCCATTTTCAGCGTCACTTTGCCGACGCTGCTTTCTCGATCATCGAAACCGCGGGTGAAGCGATCGGCCGCGCCTACCTGCTGTGGACCGACAGCCACCTGCAAATCATCGATACAGCCTTGATGCCTGCCTGGCGTGGCCGGGGCATCGGTTCCGGGCTGATCCGCCAGTGGTTGGCGCAGGCCGATCGACAGGGCCTCAGCGTCGGCCTGCACGTGACCTTGCACAACCCGGCACTGCGCCTGTACCAGCGCAACGGTTTCGAAGTGGTTGGCGACAACGGCCTGTACCTGGAGATGCGCCGGTCGGCGCCTGCAGTTTTTCACGTCGACAGGCTTGCCTGACGATGCGCGTCGTATTCCGCGGGGCTGTGTGGCCCGCTCTATAGCGTAGTCATTGGAGATCGGAAAATGAGTGAGCCATTTCTCGGCGAGATCAGGATGTTCGCAGGCAATTTCGCGCCGCGTGGCTGGGCACAGTGCCAAGGGCAGTTGTTGAGCATCGCGCAGAACAGCGCATTGTTCGCCATCCTGGGCACCACCTACGGCGGCAACGGCCAGACCACCTTCGGCCTGCCTGACCTGCGTGGCCGCATGCCCGTTGGCGTAGGTACCGGGCCGGGGCTGCCGACTGTCGACCAGGGTGAAATGGCCGGGGTCAACCAGGTCAGCTTGCTGCCGCAGAACCTGCCGCCCATCACAGTGGCGATCCCTGCCAGCAAAGCCAGTGTCGCCATCCCGGCGGTGGTCACCGATGCCAACCTCGGTGAGCCCACTACCTCCAGCGTGCTGGCCACACCTTACGACACCACCGGTTCGGGAGCGGCAGCGAGCATCTACTCCGATGCCGCCGCCAGCACCACCCTGAAGCCGTTCGATGCCAACATTCCGCCAGTGAACGTAGTGGCGGGCGGCAGTTCGATACCTGTTCCGGTCCAAGCGCCATACCTGGGCATGAACTTCATCATCGCCCTGGAAGGCATCTTCCCGTCCCGTAACTGATCCAGGACAGGGCGGCATCGCGGGGCTGTTTGAGGCCCTGCGATGCTTCACGGTCGATTACAAGCAGCGCCGCTGCACCGGCACAACGACAGGTACAACCAGCCGCAAGGCTGAATGAGGTCGACATGGCTTTCTGGAAACGCAACCGTACGCACGCACAACCCACCGTTTCCGTAAACCGTCCGAGCCTCATCCAGGCGCTGGAACCGCGCATGATGTTTGACGCCTCGGTAGCCGTGGTCGCCGACCAGGGCGCACAGGCCGTGGCAGCTGCAACGGCCAAGGGCCCAACCGTGGCCAGCGATGCGAACAGTAACCAGGACACTGAGGCGGCACACGATGCCGCCCCTGCCACGGCGCCGGCAACCACTGCGGCGGGCAGCCACGAAGTGGTGTTCGTCGACTCCGCCGTCAGTGACTACCAGAAGCTGATTGCCGGCCTTCCTGCTGGCGTCGAGGTGGTGGTGCTGGAGAACGGCAAGGATGGTTTCAGGCAGATTGCCGATTACCTCGATGGCCGTAGCGACGTGGCCAGCATCGATATCATCAGCCACGGTGACAGCGGCTACGTCTACCTGGCCGGCAATGCCGTGTGGAGCAACCAGCTGGCGAGTCATGCCAGCGACCTGGCGCGTATCGGTGCCAGCCTGACGGACGGTGGCGATATTCGTTTCTTCGCCTGTAACACCGGCGCGGGCAGCGATGGCCAGCTGTTCGTTGACCAGGTGGCGCGGTTCACCGGCGCCGACGTCGGCGCTTCGGCGAATGCCACCGGCAATCGCGCCGGCGAGGACTGGCAACTGGAAACCGTCTCCGGGGTGCTGGCGACAGCCGCAGGCGTGCAGCGCGGGGACCTGTCGGCATTCACCACCTCGCTGGCGACCATTACCGTTACCGACACCGATGCATCTTCCACGGCGCTCAACGGCAAGGTGTCGCTGGCCGAGGCTATCCAGGCGGCCAATACGGATGCTTCGGTGGATGGCTCCAGCGCGGGCAGCGGCAGCGATATCATTGTCTTCCACCAGTCGCTGAAAGGGCAGACCATACACTGGTCCACGGCTTCAGCGCTGTTGGTCACCAGCAATATCACCGTCAACGGCGACGTCGATGGTGACGGCCAGGGCGATATCATCCTCAGCGGCGATGTCAACAACAATGGCTTGCGCGATTCAGTCGAATCATCTGGCCTGCAGAGCAACAGCGGCGGTGTGTTGACCGTACGCAATCTGGACTTCCGCCATTTCTCCGGTAACTTGACCGGCGGTGCAATCCGGGCCAATTCGGGCTCGATCACCGTCGAGGACTCGAATTTCCAGGACAACGCCGGTGCCGTGATCAACTCGGCGACCACGGTGGGTTCCACGGTGATCGTGCGCAACACGGCCATTCACGACAACGATGGCAGTATCGCCAACGCTACGGCCATGTCGTCGCTGGTGCGTCTGGGTGGGGCCAACAACCACGTGCTGGAAAACGTGGCGATCTACGACAACATCGGCGAATACGGTGCCACTGGCGTCGTCGCCGCCGGTGCAGTGATCGTGCTGAACAATACCGGCGGCTCGGTGAGCATCGTCAACAGCACCATTGTCAACAACACCTTCAGCACCAGCACCGGCACGATCAGCTCGGCCGGCCTTGGCTGGGCGTCGGGCAGCGCTGGCACAGTGACGGTGCAGAACAGCATCCTCACCGGCAATACCGTCAATGGCGTCGCGCTGGATGCAGCCACCAACAACGGCACCGGTGGTGGCTATACCAGCACCACCAACCTGATCGGCGTTTCGGTCGACTTTGCCAATGCTGCAGGTGGCGACTACCGGCTGGCCTCGACCGCCAGCAATGCCATCGACCAGGGCACAGCTGCCGGTGCCACGCTCACCGACCTGCGCGGCTTTGTCCGGCCGCGTGGCGCAGGGGTGGACATCGGTGCCTATGAGGTGCTGTATGCCGCCCCGCCCGTGATCGACCTGGACACCACCAACGGCGGTAACGACAGCACGGTGAACTTTACCGGCGCGCCAGTGGCGATCGTACCCAACCTCAGCCTCACCCAGACCGATGGCGACACCCAGGTCAGCGGCGCTACCCTGACCCTGAGCGGGGTGCTGGATGCCGGCAACGAAACCCTGTCGCTGACTGCCGGGCAGATTGCCAGCGCAGCCAGCTTCGGCATCACTGTCAGCGGGTCGGGCAGCACCGTGCTGACGCTGAGCGGTGTCGCCACCCTGGCGCAATACCGCGCAGTGCTAGCCGCGGTGGCCTATGGCAACGCTGCCGTGGCCTACACCAGCGGTACCCGTAGCGTGGCGGTCAGCGTCAACGATGACATGGGCAGTACCAGCCGCACCGCCTCGGTGGTGGTGCAGCCACTGAACAGCGTGCCGGTGATCGGCAACCTGAATGGTGACGGCGTCACCTTCACCCAGGGCAGCGGCGCGGTGCTGATCGACAGCGGCGGCAATGCCACCGTCAGCGACAGCGATTCGGCCGACTTCGCCGGTGGCAACCTGAGCGTGGCGATCAGCGCCAATGGCGTGGCCAGCGAGGATCTGCTCGGGCTGCGCAACCAGGGCACTGGCGCCGGGCAGATCGGTGTCAGTGGCAGCACGGTGAGCTATGGCGGGGTCGCCATCGGCAGCCTGTCTGGCGGCAGCGGTGGGGCCAACCTGGTGGTCACGTTCAACGCCAATGCCAATGCGGCGGCGGTACAGGCGCTGGTGCGCAACCTCACCTACGAAAACAGCAATGCCGGCAACGCCATCGCCCAGGCCAGCCGGACCCTGAGCATCACCCTCAATGACGGTGACGGTGGCACGTCCGCTGCAGCTTCGGTGCAAGTGGCGATCCAGGAAACCATTGCCCCGACCGCCACCATCAGCATCAGCGACACGGCCTTGAAAATTGGCGACACAGCCACTGTGACCATCGCCTTCAGCGAGGCGGTGAGCGGCTTGACCCTCGCCGACCTGAGCGTGGCCAACGGCAGCCTGAGCGGGCTCGCCAGCTCCGACGGTGGTATCACCTGGACCGCGACCCTGACGCCGAGCAGCAATGTCAGTGATGCCAGTAACCTGATCACCCTGGACAACACAGGAGTCAGTGACCTTGCCGGCAATGCCGGCAGCGGCACCACCGATTCAAACAACTATGCCATCGATACCTTGCGCCCGACCGCCACCATCGTGGTAGCCGACAGCGCCTTGCGGTCTGGCGAGACGTCGCTGGTCACCATTACCTTCAGCGAGGCAGTAAGCGGTTTTACCGTTGCCGACCTGAGCGTGGCCAACGGTAGCCTGAGCGGCCTCTCCAGCGCCGATGGTGGTATCACCTGGACCGCCACCCTTACCCCGGGCAGCAACGTCAGCGACACCAGCAACCTGATCACCCTGGATAACACCGGGGTGACCGACGTGGCTGGCAATAGTGGCAGCGGCACCACCAGCTCCAACAACTACGCCGTCGACACCCAGCGCCCGACCGCGACCATCGTGGTGGCTGACAGCGCCCTGCGCATCGGCGAGACTACCACGGTGACCATCACCTTCAGCGAGGCGGTAAGCGGTTTTACCCTTGCCGACCTCAGCGTGGCCAACGGCGCGTTGAGCGGGCTAGCCAGCGCGGACGGCGGCATCACCTGGACCGCGACCCTGACGCCGGACAGCAGCGTCAGCGATACCAGCAACCTGATCACCCTGGATAACACCGGGGTGACCGACGTGGCTGGCAATAGCGGCAGCGGCACCACCAGTTCCAACAACTACGCCATCGACACCCAGCGCCCGACCGCGACCATCGTGGTAGCTGACAGCGCCCTGCGCATTGGCCAGACCACCACGGTGACCATTACCTTCAGCGAGGCGGTAAGTGGTTTTACCGTTGCCGACCTGAGCGTGGCCAACGCTAGCCTGAGCGGTCTCGCCAGCGCCGACGGTGGTGTTACCTGGACCGCGACCCTGACCCCAAGCAGCAACGTCAGTGATGCCAGCAACCTCATCACGCTCGACAATACCGGGGTAATCGACGTGGCGGGCAATGTCGGCAGCGGCACGACAGACTCGAACAACTACGCCATCGACACCCAGCGCCCGACTGCTGTGATTACGGTCGCCGACACCACCCTCACGGTCGGCGAGACCACCACGGTCACCATCACTTTCAATGAAGCGGTGACCGGCTTGAGCACCGCCGACCTGACGGTGGCCAATGGCACCCTTGGCGGGCTGAGCAGCGTCGATGGCGGCGTCACCTGGACCGCCACCCTGACGCCTGCCAGCGGGATCAGCGACACCAGCAACCTCATCACCCTGGACAATACCGGTGTCGCCGACCTGGCCGGCAACGCGGGGCTTGGCAGCACTCAGTCAGCCAACTACATCGTCAACACCGTGGCCCCCAGCGCCACTGTCGTGGTAGCCGACAATGCGCTGAGCGTGGGCGAGACTACGCTGGTCGTCATTACTTTCAGCGAAGCAGTGACTGGTTTCGACAACAGCGACCTGAGCGTGAGCAATGGCACCTTGAGTGCCGTGAGCAGTATCGATGGCGGTGTCACCTGGACGGCGACCTTCACCCCAACCGCCAACGTCGAGGACGCCAGCAACCTGATCAGCCTGGATAACAGCGGTGTGGTCGGCGCCTCCGGCAATGCCGGGGTCGGCACCACCGACTCCAACAACTATGCCATCGACACCCAGCGCCCGACGGCCAGCATCGTGGTTGCCGACAGCCAGCTGGGCATCGGCCAGACCAGCCTGGTG
>NZ_DGIR01000020.1:17227-17948 GCF_002386445.1 Pseudomonas sp. UBA4617 | reverse complement strand
GGTCTGGGGGCCTGTGCGGCCGAGCGCTGCCTGTGCGGCGCTCGGCCGCACAGGCGCTGAGCAGGTCGTCGCGGCGAGCCCCTGGTACCCTGAACCCGACGCCGACCGGCGGATTCCGAGCAACGAAAGCAAATTACCACCCGATTGCAGTTGCTCCACGCGACGTGGCGCCTTAGACTTCCGCCCCCTGTAAAAGAGTGCCGGTTGGCGCTTGAAGAATTCCGCCACCGATGCCAAGGCGTCGGCAGCATATGAATCGCCCAAATGCACATTTTTTCATAGAGAAATCGATGACCAAGGAACAGTTGCTGGCCATGTCGGCCGATGACTACATGAACGCTGAGCAGCTGGCTTTCTTCGCTAGCCTGCTGCAGGCGATGAAAGTCGAAACCCATGAACGCATCGAGCTGAGCCGCGCCACCATCGAAGGCCTGGACACCCCGTCGGACCCTGCCGACGTGGCTTCGGTCGAAGAGGAGCGTAGCTGGCTGGTAAACGCCATTGACCGCGACCAGCGCCTGCTGCCCCAGCTGGAAATGGCCCTCGACCGGATTGCCGACGAAAGCTTCGGCTGGTGCGATGACAGCGGTGAGCCGATCGGCCTGAAGCGTCTGCTGATCAGCCCGACGACCAAGTACTGCATCGAAGCCCAAGAGCGCCACGAGCAGCTCGATCGCCACCAGCGCCAGGTGTAACCCCGCGCGATGTGCCAAAGCCCCAC
>NZ_DGIR01000020.1:0-17064 GCF_002386445.1 Pseudomonas sp. UBA4617 | reverse complement strand
CGCGATGTGCCAAAGCCCCACGGAGCGATCCCTGGGGCTTTTTGCATTTCTTTGCCGGCGGCGGTTTTTGTTGCCCCGGGCGTAATACTGCTATACCGGGATGCGCTGTTTCTGCTCGGCGAGCGGGCGTATCATGGCTATATCGTTAGGGTGCTAATTAAATGTCGGAGGGAACGATGAATAGCCGGGTCGATGTAGCCGTGATGATTGGCTCGGGTGTGCCGGCCACGCTGCGGGCGCTGGGTAAACGCATCTGCTGGGTGGTGCTGGTCAATGGTGAGCGCCGCGGCACTGTCTTCGCCACGCGAGAAGAGGCGCTGCAGTGCCAGGCAGCCTGGTTGCAGCAGTTGAAGAAAGGCCTGGCCGCCTGAGCGCGTCGATTGCGCCGGGCTTGGTAGAGAGCAGGGCAGGCTGTTTGAATGGCAAGAAATGCGCTTTGCCTCTCGACGGATTTCGGTGTTTTCGTGCATATTCTGCCCTCAGTAATGCACTGATGGATTGCCGGGCCCGTTCTCACGGGCGTTCCGGCATTACCTGTCGCACCTTTCTGGCGGGGGTGCTGTCAGACATTACACTTCCCGGATCGGGAATATGCCGAAAGCCTGTATTGAGGGCAGATCTGGCAAGCCAGAGTAAAGAATCCCGCACGCCGAATCGCCGGTGGGCGCAGACGCTTCGTATATCGCTTCATTACTCTTTTCGCTTATCGACAAGAAATGGCCGTGTTTCACCGAGCTTGGGTGAGCGCGGGATGTAACCGGTTGAGGATTACTTCATTGGCAGTTAGCACTCTTGATACCCATGCGTTATTCGCCCTGGGCGACTTGCGCGGTAAATTGGCCCAGCTGTTTCAGGGCCGCTTTGTCTATGTCACCGAACAGAATCCCGAAGGCCTGTACATGGCCGAGATCGACACCGAAAGCGCATTGGTGGTCGATGACAAGCAGCGCCTCGAACTGAAAGTCGGCGACCACTTCCGCGCCGCCGTACTGCCCAGCCGGGAAGGTGGCAAACTGGAAATGCGTTTTCGCGAAATCAAGCTGAACGTCTATGGTGTGGGCGATTACGCCTTTGTCTCGGTCCCAGAAGGCGAGGGCATCGTGTTCCGCGAGGGCCACGGTGTGATGCTGGTGTTCGCCGCGCAGCAGCAAATACAGGAAGGCCTTGGCAAGTTGCTGAAGGCGGTGACCGGCAAGGTCGCCAAATGGCGCAAAGGTGAACTGACCACCTTCAAGGCCAGTGAATGATCCACAGTGACGCCACGCCCGCCACGCGTGCCGAGTTTCATCGCCAGCATCAGGCTGATGCGGTGGCCGAAGCCGAGCGTTTGCTGGCAAGGCGCGCGGAACTGCAAGGCACCTGGTTGACCTGGGTCGCAAGCGAATTGTACCGACTTGGCCCGCCGCCTTATGTGGCCATGGTCCGCCGCGAGTTGCAGCGCCTCACCCACGAGTGAGGCGACTTGTCAGTTGCCCCGATCGCGGCCGCTGCTGACTTCTTCCGGTACCGGCTCGTTGGCCGTGCGCTTGCGGAACAGCGCTGCCCGGGCCAGCAGCAGCGTGGTTACCGGCACGGTAATGGATAGCAGGACCGGAATCAGCCAGGCGTGCAGCACGGGTGCTTCCTTGAGCCAGGAAAAGTAGATGATCGAGGCCAGTGCCACGCACCAGGCGCCGATGGTCGAGGCCAGTGCTGGCGGATGCATGCGCTGGAAGTAGTCCTGCAGACGCAACAGGCCCACGGCACCGATCAGCGCGAACAGGCTGCCTAGCAGCAGCAGTACGGCGATGGCCAGCTCTACCCAAAGCGGTAGTTGCAGGGCTTCAGTCATTCGATCACCTCACCACGCAGCAGGAACTTGGCCAGGGCAAACGAGCCCACGAAGCCGAACAGGGCAATCAGCAGGGCACCTTCGAAGTAGGTGTCACTGGCATAACGGATGCCCAGCACCAGCATGGTCAGCATGGCCAGGATGTACAGGTAGTCCAGCGCCAGTACCCGGTCCTGCGCGGAGGGGCCGCGGAACAGCCGGATCAGCGCCAGGGCCATGGCCAGGGCGAAGATGAACAGGCTGGCGAGGACAGCATTGGCGAGCAGGCCTGTCATTGGAAGATCTCCATCAGCGGGCGTTCGTAGGTGTCCTTGAAATGCCGGATGAAGGCCGCCTCGTCATCCAGGTCGAACACATGCAGCAGCAGCACGCTGCGGTCCAGTGCCAGCTCGGACCAAACCGTGCCGGGCACCACCGTGGTGATCATCGACAGCGCCGCCAGGCCATGCGCATCGCGCAGGCTCAGCGGGATGTGCACGAACGCCGAGCGTGGCGGCTGCTTGCCGGCACGCAGCACGCCGCGCGCCACCAGCAGGTTGGACAGGATCACGTCGATGCCGACCCGGCCGACCAGCCGGGCAACGGCCAGCGGCCGCCGCACGTGGGCATGCTGCGGGCGCAGCGGTGCCATCAGCAGCGGTGCCAGCACGCCGAGCACGGCACCCAGCAGCAGGTTGCCGGGGCTGAGCGAAAGGTTCAGCAACAGCCACAGCGCGAACAGCGACACCGATAACAGCGGGGCGGGGAACAGTCGGTTCATGGCTGCACCTGTACGTCGAGCGAGGTGGGGCCGGGGACCGGCCGGGCTGCCATTACTGCCTGGATGTAGAGCTCGGGAGCCTGCAGGCTGGCAGCGGTGTCCTGGGTATAGCGCAGTAGCGGTTCGGCCCTGAGACTGAGGATGATGCACAGGCCGAGCAGGATGACGATGGGCAGGCATTCATAGCGGCGCAGTAGCGGCGATGGGCGCTCCTCGGGCTTCCAGAAACGCTGGATGCCGACGCGGCCGAAGGCGATCAGCGAGGCCATGCCTGACAGGATAAGCAAGGTCACAAGGCCCCAGCCCGACGCCCCCAGGGGGTGCCCGGGTGGCACACCCAGGCCTTGGGGGTTGATCAGTGCGCTGATCAGGTTGAGCTTGCCGATGAAGCCTGACAGCGGTGGCATGCCGATGATCAGCAGGGCACAGGCGATGAAGCTGAGGCCGAGGAACGCCATGGTCCATGGGATGATCTGGCCGATCACCACCTTCTGCTCGTCGTCGAGGTTGATGCCCTTGGGAGGGTGCAGTGATTCCAGCGGCGGCGGCATGGCGTCTTCCTCTTCCTCCAGCGGTGCCTCATTGGCTGAGCGCGAGCGTTCCACCAGCTCGGCGAGCAGAAACAGCGCGCATAGCGCCAAGGTAGAGTTGACCAGGTAGAACAACGCTGCACCGGTCAGCGCCGACTGGGCGAAGCCGACGGCAGCGAGCAGGGTGCCGGCCGAGACCAGGATGCTGAGGGCGGCCATGCGCTCCAGGCGCTGCGCGGCCAGGATCGACACCGCCGCTACCGCCAGGGTGACCAGGCCACCGGCTACCAGCCATTCGCCACCGAAGTGCGCCGAAGCCCCGGCCTGCCCTGAGAACAGCAGGGTCCACAGGCGCAACACTGCATACAGACCGACCTTGGTCATGATCGCGAATAGCGCCGCCACTGGCGCACTGGCAGAGGCATAGGCCGGTACCAGCCAGAAGTTCAATGGCCAGATGCCGGCCTTGGCCAGGAAGGCGATGGCCAGGATGGCCGCACCGGCATGCAGCAAGCCACGATCGGCCTCCGGCACCAGCGGGATTTTCACCGCCAGGTCTGCCAGGTTCAGGGTGCCGGTCACGCCATACAGCATCGCCGCGCCGACCAGGAACAGTGACGAGGCAAACAGGTTGATGGCGATGTAGTGCAAGCCGGCGCGCACCCGGGCACGGCCAGAGCCGTGCAGCAGCAAGCCATAGGAAGCGGCCAGCAGCACCTCGAAAAATACGAACAGGTTGAACAGGTCGGCGGTGAGGAAGGCGCCGTACAGGCCCATCAGCTGGATCTGGAACAGCGCATGAAAGCTGGCCCCGGCACCATCCCAGCGGGCCCGGGCAAACAGCAGGGCACTGAAACCGATGGTGCCGGTGAGTACCAGCAGCAGCGCCGACAGGTGGTCGACCACCAGTACGATGCCGAACGGCGCCGGCCAGTTGCCCGGCAGGTACGCGCCGATCGATTCTGCCTGGCCCTGAATGCGCACCCACAACAGCAGGCTGACCGCGATGGCCAGGCCGGTAAAGGTCGACAGCAGGTTCAGCCCGGCCTTGAGCTGCCGGTGTTTCTCGCCCAGCAGCAACATCACCGCTGCGGTTACCAGCGGCAGCAGGATGGGCGCGATGATCAGTTGGCTCATGCCGCTCATTCGTCACGCTCCCGGCCATCGACGTGGTCGGTACCGGTCAGGCCGCGCGAGGCCAGCAACACCACCAGGAACAGCGCGGTCATGGCGAAACTGATGACGATGGCGGTGAGCACCAGCGCCTGCGGCAGCGGGTCGGTGTAGTGCAGCAGGTCCTGGGGCAGGCCGTTCTTGATGATCGGTTCCTTGCCGATGAACAGGCTGCCCATGCTGAAGATGAACAGGTTGACGCCATACGACAGCAGGCACAGGCCCATGATCACCTGGTAGGTGCGGGGGCGCAGGATCAGCCACACCCCCGAGGCGGCCAGGACGCCGATGGCGATTGCAATCACTTCTTCCATCAGGCGGCTCCTGCTTGGCTGGTTTTCGCCGGGTTGCCCGGGCGGTAGGCGCGCACCGACTGGTGCGCCAGGGCGGTGAGGATCAGCAGGGTCGAGCCGACCACCACGGTGAACACGCCGACATCGAAGAACAGCGCGCTGGCCACGTGCACATCACCGAGCAACGGCAGGTGCAAGTGGGCGGTATGGGTGGTGAGGAACGGGTAGCCGAACAGCATGGCGCCCACCCCCGTCAAGGTTGCACACAGCAGCCCGGTACCCATCCAGCGCAACGGCCGCAAGCTCATCTGCGCCTCGACCCACTGGGTACCGGCGACCATGTACTGCAGGATGAACGCCACCGACATCACCAGGCCGGCGACGAAGCCGCCTCCGGGCTGGTTGTGGCCGCGCATGAACAGGTACATCGATACCAGCAGGGCGATCGGCAGCAGCAGGCGCACCAGCACTGCGGGCACCATCATGAAGCCCAGCGCGGTGTCGGTGGCATGCCGCGGGTTGATCAGGTCGGTGACCACGTCGGGTGCCAGCTGGCGCTGCTGCGATGGCAGCTGCATGCTTTCCTTCGGCGGGCGGAAGCGCCGCAGCAGGGCGAACACGGTCAGCGCAACGGCCACCAGCACAGTGATTTCACCGAGGGTATCGAAACCACGGAAGTCGACCAGCATGACGTTGACCACGTTGGTGCCTCCGCCCTGGGGCAGCGCACGGCTGAGGTAGAACGAGGAAATGTCGTTGGGCGTTGGCCGGGTCAACATGGCGTAGGACAGCACCGCCATGCCGCCGCCTACCAGCACCGCCAGCAGCAGGTCGCGCAGGCGGCGCATGCGCGCGCGGTCCAGGCTGCCCGGCAGCGGCGACACACCTTCGATCCGCCGTGGCAGCCAGCGCAGGCCGAGCAGGATCAGCACGGTAGTGACCACTTCCACCACCAACTGGGTCAGCGCCAGATCGGGCGCCGAAAACCAGACGAAGGTGATGCAGGTCATGAGCCCGCAGACACTGACCATGGTCAGTGCCGCCAGGCGGTGGTACTTGGCCTGGTAAGCGGCACCGATGGCGCAGGCGATGGCAATCAGCCACAGCGCGACGAACACGCCCGAACCGGGAATCTTCGGTCGTTCACCCCAGCTCAGGCCACTGTAGAGCATGGGGATGAGGCCAGCGAAGAAGGCGGTGAGCACCAGCATGAACAATTGCGACTGCAGGCGGCGGGTGGTGAGCAGGCGTTCGATGCGCCGCGCCAGCAGCATCAGTTGCACTTGGCCTTGCTCGAACAGGCGCTTGCCGTTGAAGCGCTCTATCAGCGGCGGGTACGGGAAACGGCCCAGGCGCAGTTGTTTGCGCAGTACCAGGTACAGCGCGCTACCGCCAGCCATGGCCACCAGGCTCATGATCAGTGGCGCGTTCCAGCCGTGCCAGACGGCCAGGCTGTATTCCGGCAGGGTGCCGCCCACCACCGGTAGCGCGGCAGTGGCCAGTAGCGGGCCGACCGACTGGGCCGGGAAGATGCCCACCACCAGGCAGGTGAGCACCAGCAACTCGACCGGCGCGCGCATCCAGCGTGGCGGTTCGTGCGGGGTATGCGGCAGGTCCGTGGCGCTGGGGCCGAAGAACACGTCGACGGTGAAGCGTAGTGCGTAGGCCACGCTGAAGGTCGCGGCCAGGGTGGCGATCAGCGGCAGGGTGGCCTCGACCCAGGCGGTGGAACTGATGAATACCGTTTCGGCGAAGAACATTTCCTTGGACAGGAAGCCATTCATCAACGGCACGCCGGCCATCGAGGCGCTGGCCACCATCGCCAGGGTGGCGGTGTACGGCACCAGGCGGACCAGGCCGCTCAGGCGGCGGATGTCCCGGGTGCCGCTTTCATGGTCGATGATGCCAGCGGCCATGAACAGCGAAGCCTTGAAGGTGGCATGGTTGAGAATGTGAAACACGGCGGCAACGGCGGCCAGCGAGCTGTTGAGGCCCAGCAGCAGGGTAATCAGGCCCAGGTGGCTGATGGTCGAATAGGCCAGCAGGCCCTTGAGGTCGTTCTGGAACATGGCGGCAAAGGCGCCGAGCAGCAGGGTGAGTGCGCCTGCGCCGCCGACGATCCAGAACCACTCTTCACTGCCCGACAGCACCGGCCACAGGCGCGCCAGCAGGAACACGCCGGCCTTGACCATGGTCGCCGAATGCAGATAGGCCGATACCGGGGTCGGTGCTGCCATGGCATGGGGCAGCCAGAACTGGAAGGGGAATTGTGCGCTCTTGCTCAGCGCGCCGATGAGGATCAGCGGCAGCAACACTGGGTACAGTGCATGCTGGCGGATGACGCTGCCAGCAGACAGGACCTTGTCCAGGTCGTAGCTGCCCACCACGTGGCCGAGCAGCAGGGCGCCTGCCAGCAGGCACAGGCCGCCCGCGCCCGTGACCATCAGCGCCATGTAGGCACCGCGACGGGCGTCGGCACGGTGGTGCCAGTAGCCGATCAGCAGGAAGGAGAACAGACTGGTGAGTTCCCAGAAGAACACCAACTGGATCAGGTTGCCTGAAATCACCAGGCCGAGCATGGCGCCCATGAAGGCGAGGAAAAAGGCGAAGAAGCGTGGTACCGGGTCTTGTGGCGACATGTAGTAGCGGGCATACAGCGACACCAGTGCACCGATGCCCAGCACCAGCAGCGCGAACAGCCAGGCGAAGCCGTCCATGCGCAGCACCAGGTTCAGGCCCAGGCTGGGCAGCCAGAGGAACTCTTCGCGGATCACGCCGCCGTGGGCAACCTGAGGGTATAGCAGTGCTACCTGGACCGTGCCGACCAGAGCGACGAGCCCGGTGAGAATGGACTCCGCGTTACGTGCGTTGTGCGGCAGCACGGCTGCCAGGCAACTACCAACGAATGGCAGAAGCAGTAGCACTATCAAAGACATAGCGGCCTATTCTGGAGAAGTTTGCCAGGAATCATACGTGCCAGAGGTTTGATCACCAACACACAAGGTGTCGCAGAATCCTACAAACAAGCTGTGAAGTGCTGGTTTTTTATAACACTTTCTTACAAAGCATAGCCGGTGGTTTAGAGACGGGCATGCCGTCAGCGTTCACTCTGCGCTGCCAGCGCTGTCTCGTTTTCGCCGGTGCGGCGTACCCTGAGTTCGCTGACCACAACCGCGATCACGATCAGCAGGCCGCCGAGCAGCGCCACGCCCGGCAAGCGTTCCCCGGCAATACGCCCGACGATCCCGGCCCACACAGGTTCGCCAGCATAGATCAGCGTGGCGCGGGTGGGTGATACCGATTTCTGTGCCCAGTTCATCGCCACCTGGATCACTGCGCTCATCGCACCCAGGCCCACCGCGCTGGCCAATAGCAGCCAGGAAAAATCGGGGATATGCTCCTGGGTCGGCACGATCATCAGGAATGCCAGCAGCGAGGCGGTCGCCAGTTGCACTACCGTGACCCGGCGCACGTCGACCTGGCCGGCATAGCGGCTGATCAGGATGATTTCGCCGGCGATGGCCACTGCACTGACCAGGGTCACCAGCTCGCCCTCGCTGAAGTGCAGGCTGCCACCTTCCGGCCCGGCCAACAGCATCAGGCCGGTGAACGCCAGGCCGATACCGATGCTCGGCATAAGGCCTGGACGCCGGCCCAGCACCAGCCATTGCAGTAGCGGCACGAACGGCACGTACAGCGCGGTGATGAATGCCGACTGGCTGCTGCTGATGGTCTGCAGGCCCATGGTCTGCAAGCCGTAGCCGAGCATGATCGACACGCCGATCAACATGCCGGCCTTGAGTTCGGTGAACGTCAGCCCAGGCAGTGCCCGTGCCGAGACCACGCCCACGAACAGCGCGGCGGCTGCGAAGCGCAGGCCGACGAAGAACATCGGCCCGCTGACGGACATCACGTTATGCACCAGCAGGAAGGTGCCACCCCACAGCATGGTGATGAACACCAGCACCAGCTCGGCCTTGCTCAGGCGAAAGGTCAGGGCGGGGGTCGGCTTGCTGCTGGGCTGGTTCATGGTCTTGCGCACTCGGAAAGGGCGGCGCACAATCGCCGCAAAGTGGGCAGTATACTGCGCAACCCCGACCAGTGAGCACTATAGTGCACAATGAATCTTCGCACCGGGCTTCGGTGCTGCAACATGTCAGTCTCAATGTACGCAGGCTGCGCAACGCCGCAGGGACGAGCCAGGCCGCGCTTGCCGAGCGTTCCGGGGTCAGCCGGCGCATGCTGGTGGCGATCGAGGCGGGCGAGAAAAATGTCAGCCTGACGACCCTCGACCTGATTGCCGAAGCCCTTGGTGTGGCCTTCAGCACCCTGATCCAGGCACCGGACCAGCGTGACCCGGGCCGCATTGAAGAGCTGGCCTGGGCGGGTGAGCATCCGCAGAGCAGGGCAGTGCTGCTGGGCAGCAGCCCGGCGAGGCGCGAGGTGGAGCTTTGGGAGTGGACCCTGGCACCCGGGGAGTGCTACTGCAGCGAGGCCGATGCCGAAGGCTGGAGCGAGCAGATCTATGTGGCCGAAGGGCAACTGACACTGATCATCGAAGGGGCCGAGCACTGTCTGCGGCAAGGCCAGTTTCATGTGTTTCCCAGCAATTGCCGGTATGCCTATCGCAACGACGGGGCCTTGGCGGTGCGCTTTGTGCGTAATGTTGTCATTTGAGCTTGCAGGCGTGGGAGCCGCGCAGCAGCCCCCGGCGAATCCCGAGCCGGTCAGCTCTTGAGCAGCTCATCGGTCTTCACCACCTTGGCATAGGCAAAGGCCAATGCCGCCATTGCCGCCCCATGCACGTCCGCCGCCGGCACTTGCTTGCCATCGAACTCCAGGGGCAAGGTTGCACAGGCATCGTGCGCCACGGTCACGTGGTAGCCCAGATCCGCTGCGGCACGGGTAGCGGCGTCGATGCACATGTGGCTCATGCTGCCGACGATGGTCAGGGCGTCGACACCATGCTGGTCCAGCCTATGTTGGAGGTCGGTCCCGAGGAAGGCATTGACCTTGTGCTTGAGCACCACTGGTTCACCCGCTTCGGGCCGGACCTTGGCGTGGATGGCAGCCCCCTGCGAGCGCGGTGCGAAGAACGGTGCATCGGCACTCTCGAATTCATGCCGCACGTGCACCACCAGGTCGCCCCGTTGGCGCGCCGCCGCCAGCAGGCGTGCGGCATTGTCGGCCGCCTGCTCAGCGCCATCAAGGGGCCATTTGCCGCCGGGGAAGTAGTCGTTCTGGATGTCGATGATGATCAGCGCCTGCTTGCTCATGCTGCCTCCTGTGGCAGTAGTCGTGGGATGACGTTAGTTATAGGCTGTGGCGACTGTCCTGAGGATTGGCGCAAACGACACTATGCGGGCAAAAACTGACAACGCCACCAGCCTGGATATCGGCCTGCTGCTGTACCAGGGCGCGCAGCGTGCTGCCGTGCACGGCCTGGCCGACCTGTTTCTGGTGGCCAACCGGGTAGCTGCTGAATTGGGCGGCGTCGACTTGCCGCGGCTACGTGTCAGCTTCTGGGAGGTTGACGAGACGGGGCAATTGCAGCCTGCCCCCGAGACCCCGGGCGTCGCTTTGTCCGGGCTGCGTGTGCTGATCATACCGCCGAGCCTGGAGTCGGCGCCGCAAGCCGAGCTGCTGGAGCGCCACCGCGTGCCGTTACGCGAACTGCACGGGCGTGGCACGGTGCTGGCGTCGGTGTGCATCGGCGTATTCTTCATCGCGGCCAGCGGCGTGCTCGACGGGCGCCCGGCTTGTACCCACTGGAACTACGTGCAGACGTTGGCCCAGCGCTTTCCCGAGATTCGGGTCGAGGCCCAGCAGCCGCTGCTCGATGATGGCGACCTGATCACCTCGGCCGGTTTGATGGCCTGGACCGACCTGGGTCTGCGGTTGCTGGAGCGCTTCATGGGGGCGACCTTGGCAAGGGAAACCGCCCGTTACCTGGCAGTGGAACCGGTGGCGGCGCCGCTGCCGGGGGCCGTGTTCCGTCCGCGCCTGGATCATGGCGACGAGGCGGTACTGAAAGTCCAGCACTGGCTGCAAGGCAATGGCGGGCAGGATGCCGACCTGCCCGGCATGGCGGCATGCGCGGGGCTGGAGGCCCGCACCTTCCTGCGCCGTTTTCGTGCTGCAACCGGGCTACGGCCGACCGAGTACTGCCAGCATGTGCGGGTTGGGCGGGCGTGCCGCTTGCTGGAATTCACCCGGCGCAGCGTCGATCAGATCGCCTGGGGTGTCGGTTATCAGGACCCGGGCGCGTTTCGCAAGGTGTTTCAGCGCATCACCGGCATGACACCGAGTGATTATCGCCGCCGCTTTGCGGTATCCGGTCTGGGCGAGTGCGGCGCATCCGCGGCGGAAAAACGCTTGACCTTGACCTAACTTGAGGTTTTACCCTGCCCGGCATCGCGCAGCATGCGTCCGTAGCAAGGAGACTGCTCATGATCGCAACACCCCATGCCCTGTGGTTTAGCCAGTTGATCGAATATGAGGTGCCCGGCGTCTGCCAGCAGGCATTGGCCCAGGCGCTGGTGCTGCGCAGCGAAGAGCTGGCCACCCGCTGTGAAGGGCTACAGGGGGTCAGCATCCAGGCCAGTGACGATGGCAGCCGGGTGTTGCAGTACCTGCAATGGCAGTCCCGCCAGGCGTGGGCAGCAGCAGCCGTGCATTTCGTCGAGGAGCCGTTTCTCGAACTGCTTGCCCGGCATCAGGCGCGTGGCGTCAGGTTTGCCGCCTACCAGGCCCTGCGCAGCCTGGTGCGTGGTGCCGATGGCGGTCTGCATTGCCAACTGAGTGATGCTCAGGCATACCAGGGTGCATAGTGTGGATAGCGGTCCAACCGGGCGCCGATGACCATTTCGCTGATCCAGGACGCCAGAATCGAGCTGTAGGCTTTCTGGCTCGCTTCGCTGGACAACGCATGGTCGGCACCGTCGACGATGCGGTGGGTGAGCGAATGGGCGCTGACGAATGCCGAGCGATAGCTCATCAGCGTGCTGTGCGGCACGTAGTCATCCTGCTCGGACTCCACCAGCAGCACGTCGCCAGCGAACTCGGCGCAGGCCGCCAGTGCACGGTTGTCCGCCGGGCCGAGCGGGCGCTGGCGGTAAGCGTTCAGGCGCTGCCGGTCGAGGGTCTGCTTGGGAATCTCCCATTCTTCGTCCCAATACATGGCCGGTACGCGCAGGGCCAGCCATTTGACTGGCCGCTCGCGGGTCAGCAGGGTAGCCAGGTAGCCGCCATAGCTGCTGCCGATGATGGCGATGGCGCCGCTGTCGACAGCAGGGTGGCTGACCAGGCGGTCGTAGGCCACTATCAGGTCCATGAGGTTCTGTTCGCGGGTGACGGTCAGCCGTTGGCTTTCGGTCTTCTCGTGGCCGCGCAGGTCGAAGGTCATGCACACGCAGCCCAGCCCGGTGATGTGCCGGGCACGTGCCAGGTCGCGTTGCTGGCTGCCGCCCCAACCATGCACGAAGAGAATGCCCGGCATCTTGCTGCCAGGGCTGACCAGGGTGCCGACGATGCTGTCACCTTCGACCTGCAGTTCAACGGTTTCACTCTGAATGGTCATATTCGCGAATCCGCGCAAATTTGCTGAGTTGTCCGAGTTCACTGTCGTTTCCTTGGTAGAAGAGGGTGGCGTCAGTGGGCAATTCGGGGGTACCGAATACTTCATGGGTGGAAGCTCGTACCTGTTGCAATGCCGGGTCGTTGGCAAAGGCTTGCAAGGCCAGCAGTTCGGCGCTGCTGGCGCCGCCCAGTCGCCAGGATTGCTCGAGTACGCCACTGCGCAAGTGGCCCTGGGCGGTGACGCCGCGGGCGATGTCGTAGTTGCGGCGTGAGGCGATAAAGCCCGGCAGGTGCCGCTCGGCCGCCTGCTCGTAGACCATGGCCTGGTTGATGGCCAGGCGCAGGTGATCTTCGAGTGGTAGTTGCAGCAGCGCGTCGTAGCCGCCACGTACTACCACGAGGTCGGAGCCGCCATAGACTTCGACGCCCTGGTGATCGCGGGTAAGGTGCTGGATGCCGTGGTAACTGCAGGTCTGCCCGGCGACGCGGACTTGACCGACGCTGAAGGTCTGCACCTCGCTCAGGTCTTCTTCGAGCACCAGCCCCCACAGCGCCAGCTCCTGGTCATCCATATCGGCCAGCAGTGGCTCCAGCGCATCCAGCGTAGCAATGACCTGCTGCCCGCGCCCTGCACAAGCCAGCACCGGCTTGATCCGCAATGGGCCGTCCAGCAGCAGCAGGCGTGCGGCGTTGCGAGCGTCGGCTTTGCTGAACACTGTATAGCCGCGCAACAGGGCATCGCTGGCGTGCTGGGCGAAGGCATCGGTCCAGCCCGGAGGGAAGCTGGCGCCGGCCGGCAATGGGTGCGAGATTGCCTTGGTCGCCATGTAGGGGTAGGCGACCAGGCCGCCGAACAGGTCGTGTTCGCTGCATATACCCAGATCGGACTGGCGCCTGGGGTCGACCAAGGTTTCGGTGGGCAGGTAATAGTAGCCATCGGCGGCGGTCGGCGGCTGGCTGGGCTGCACATGCGGGCAACCCAGCAGGCGAGCCAGGCCTTCGGCAAGCTTGAGATGCACGGCATGCTCGTGGTCAGGGGTGCGCACCCGGGTGTCGAGCAGCACCACGCCGCTTTTAGGGGCGCAGGCATTGGGCATGGTCATTTGCCTTATGTAATGAATGTATCTGTGTGAAGCCGCTGATTTGGCGAAGTTCAGCGGGAGTTGATCGGTGGTCCTGGCCGTGCTGTAGGAAATGTCCGGCTCGCGCAGGGCGTGGTGGGCAATGCATGCCGTGTGTCGGTCGCCGTGATTGCAGGGCTTCGATGGCTGTTCCATTATCGGCACACTGGATCAACCGTGATGTAGCCGCAGGAGAGCGCATGAACGTTCAGACCACCCTTGAGCAGAGCGTGCCGCAGCGCTTGGCGCAGATTCGCCAGGTCATGGCCGCAGAGGGCATCGATGCCTTGCTGATACCCTCGGCCGACCCCCATCTTTCCGAATACCTGCCGGCCTACTGGCAGGGGCGGCGATGGCTGTCTGGCTTTCATGGTTCGGTGGGCACGCTGGTGGTCACGGCTGGGTTTGCCGGATTATGGGTCGATAGCCGTTATTGGGAACAGGCGGAGCATGAGCTGTCAGGCACTGGCATCGAGTTGATGAAGCTGCTGCCAGGCCAGCCTGGCGCGCTGGAATGGCTGGGCGAGCACGTCGAACGCAACGGCAGCGTGGCGGTGGATGGTGCGGTCATGGCTGTGGCTTCTGCACGCCAGCTAGGCGACCGGTTGAAGCTGCGCGGGGCACGGCTGTTGACGGGCAAGGACCTGCTCGAACAGGTCTGGGACGGGCGCCCGGCGTTGCCGGGCAACCCGGTTTACCAGCACTTGCCGCCGCACGCCACGGTGAACCGGGCAGAAAAACTCAAGCAGTTGCGCCAGAGCCTGCAGGCCAAGGGCGCCGACTGGCACTTCATCGCCACCCTGGACGACATCGCCTGGCTGTTCAACCTGCGCGGCAGTGATGTGTCCTACAACCCGGTGTTCCTGGCCTTTGCCCTGATCAGCCAGCAGCAAGCCGTCCTGTTCGTTGGCCTGGACAAACTCGATGGCCATCTGCGCCAGGTGCTGGCCGCCGATGGCATCGAGGTGCGCGACTACGTCGAAGCAGGCACGGCCCTTGGTGCCCTGCAGGCCGGCAGCCGCTTGCTGGTCGACCCCGCCCGGGTCACTTGCGGCCTGTTGGACAACCTGGCCGCCGGGGTTGAATTGATCGAGGGGGTCAACCCCACCACCCTGAGCAAAGCGTGCAAAGGCGATGACGACCTGGTGCACATCCGTCAGGCGATGGAGCAGGACGGCGCAGCCTTGTGCGAATTCTTCGCCTGGTTCGAGGCTCGCCTCGGTCAGGAAGTCGTTACCGAACTCACCGTCGATGAACAGTTGCGTGCCGCGCGCGCCCGTCGTCCAGGCTTTGTTTCGTTGAGTTTCGCGACCATTGCCGCCTTCAATGGCAACGGCGCCATGCCGCATTACCGCGCCACCGAACAGTCGCACGCGGTCATCGAGGGCGATGGTCTGCTGCTGATCGACTCGGGTGGGCAATACCTGGGCGGTACCACTGACATCACCCGCATGGTGCCAGTAGGCAGCCCCAGCCTGCAGCAGAAGCAGGACTGCACGCGCGTGCTCAAGGGCATGATTGCCCTTTCGCGTGCCAGCTTCCCGCGTGGCGTGCTGTCGCCTTTGCTTGACGCCATTGCGCGGGCACCGATCTGGGCGGATCAGGTGGATTACGGCCACGGCACCGGGCATGGGGTGGGTTACTTCATGAACGTGCACGAAGGGCCGCAGGTGATTGCCTATCAGGCGGTGCCCGCACCGCAGACCGCGATGCAGCCGGGCATGATCAGCTCGATCGAGCCAGGTACTTACCGGCCGGGGCAGTGGGGCGTACGCATCGAGAACCTGGTAGTCACGCGCGAGGCCGGCAAGAGCGCGTTTGGCGAGTTCCTCAACTTCGAAACCCTGACGCTGTGCCCGATCGACACCCGTTGCCTGTTGCCAGAGCTGCTGACCAGAGAGGAATTGAGCTGGTTGAACGATTACCACGCCCAGGTGCGTGAGCGACTGGCACCGTTGCTCAAGGGCGAAGCGCTGGCCTGGCTGGAGGCGCGTACTGCGCCCATGTAAGGCAGCACAAACGAAAAGGGCAGCTTGCAAGCTGCCCTTCTGTTATTTGCAGATGACGATCATGCTGCGGCTGGTGTAACCCGCCGGGTTGATACCGAACAGATAGTCACCGGCTTCTTCGTCGCTATCGCCAGAACGGGCAATGACGCGGTAGCCACGCGTGCTGCAGGAACTTGCAGCCTTGCTGTAGCAATTGTCCCATGAGGAAGAAAGACCGGAGCAACTGATATGCAGGCCCTTCTTGCCTCTTTTGACCTCGGTCTTGGCCGTGGCAGCACATCCAGCAATGGCCAAGATGGCCAGGATGAGAAAAATACGTTTCATTCCTGTCCTTAAATGCGGAGCGGATCAGCTGTCTGGCCCCGTCGTTATCGCTTTGGTTCTTCCTGAAAATTCCCCAGCGTCCGTGTTCGGTCCAGTAGATAGCGTAAAGATGATGATTTGGTGACAGCTTAATCAGCGAGGCCGGTTGCCACAATCACTATTCCAGCCTCAAATGAAACTATTTCTCATGTCAGTCTGCGGCGACCGCCGGGCTCGGCTCCTTGCGCATGGACAATGTGGTACCGACCGACGCCGTGATGATCGCCAGAATTGCCAGCCATTGGGTGAGCGTCAGCACCTCGCCAAGAAACAGCAGGCCGGACAACGCGCCGAACGCCGGTTCGACGCTCATGAGAGTGCCGAAGGTGCGCGCCGGGATGCGCGTGAGCGCGACCATCTCCAGGCTGTAGGGCAGGGCAGTGGACAGCACCGCAACGCCCAGGGCCATGGGGATCACCGCGGGCGTGAGCAAGGTGCTGCCAGCGTGGGCGATACCGATGGGGGCGACGAACAGGGCAGCCACCACCACCCCGAGTGCCGCGCTCTGGATACCGTGCTCGGCGCCGGCCCGTTGCCCGAACAGGATGTACAGGGCCCAGCACGCACCGGCGCCCAGGGCATAGGCTGCGCCGATCGGGTCGAGGGCCTGCCCGCCATCGCCGGCCGGCAGCAAAAGCAGCAGGCCTACGATGGCCAGGGCGATCCACAGGAAATCGACTGGCCGACGCGAGGAGAAGATCGCTACCGCCAGCGGCCCGGTGAATTCCAGTGCCACGGCGATGCCGATCGGTACCGTGCGCAGGGCCATATAGAAGAGAAAGTTCATGCCACCCAGCGCCATGCCATAGATAATCACGTTGCGCAGGGTGTTGCCTGTCATGCGGACGCGCCACGGGCGCAGTATCAGCAGCATGATGATGCTGGCGAAGATCAGGCGCAGGGTG
This sequence comes from Pseudomonas sp. UBA4617, assembly GCF_002386445.1. Lineage (GTDB taxonomy): Bacteria > Pseudomonadota > Gammaproteobacteria > Pseudomonadales > Pseudomonadaceae > Aquipseudomonas. The sequence continues at coordinate 501 of NZ_DGIR01000020.1, read as the reverse complement.
GTCGTGCCTTGCGCGCCGACGATGGGAAACATGCTTTTGGCCAGGGAGGCACCGGACTGTATCGAGGCCATGGCGATGAGCAGCAGGCCGATCGGGAAGAGAGTAGCGGCCAGGCTGCGAGGTTGGGTGTTCATTTCTGTGCGGCGATCCTTGGCAGGTTGAAGTGAGCACTATAGTGCGCAATTGATCTGGAAGGGAACAGACAGCAGGGGCCGCACAGGGTGGGGGGCGGACAGCGGCTGGCCCTGTCGCGGTCGATTTTCAGAAACACTCCAGGTCTTTGAAATTAAAGGTTGACCGCTTCGGATATCGCCCTATAATCCGCCCCACTCCAACGCGGTAGCGAAGCGAAGCAAGCCATCACGTTGAGTCAAGTGTTTGAAGCTAAACGAGTTTCTCGCGAAAAACTTCAAAATAAACGCTTGACAAGCAATGAGGAAAGCGTAGAATGCGCGCCTCGGTTGAGACGAAACGCTCTTGGCCAAACGCTCTTTAACAAAT
>NZ_DGIR01000056.1 GCF_002386445.1 Pseudomonas sp. UBA4617 | reverse complement strand
GGCCGCTCGACCTGGGATAGCGCAGCCCGTCGGCTGGTGCATTCCCCTGTAGGAGCGGCCTTGTGCCGCGAATGGGGCGCAAGGCGGCCCCTGCTTTTTTGTCACACTGTCAAACCCGGTCCGCCCCTTACGAGGGCAACCACCTGGAGATTCTGCGTCATGTCCCAACCCATCGTCGTCGCGGCGTTGTACAAGTTCGTCACCCTGGAAGACTACGTCGAGCTGCGTGAACCGCTGCTCAAGACCATGCTCGACAACAACGTCAAAGGCACCCTGCTGCTGGCCCACGAGGGCATCAACGGCACTGTCTCGGCCACCCGCGAAGGCATCGACGGCCTGCTGGCCTGGCTGCGCAACGACCCGCGCCTGGCCGATGTCGACCACAAGGAATCGTACTGCGACGAACAGCCGTTCTACCGTACCAAGGTCAAGCTCAAGAAAGAGATCGTCACCCTCGGTGTACCCGGCGTGGACCCCAACAAGGCCGTCGGCACCTACGTCGAGCCCAAGGACTGGAACGCGCTGATCAGCGACCCGGAAGTGCTGCTGATCGACACCCGCAACGATTACGAAGTGGCCATCGGCACCTTCAAGGGCGCCATCGATCCCAAGACCGAGACCTTCCGCGAGTTCCCCGACTACATCAAGGCCAACTTCGACCCCAGCAAGCACAAGAAGGTTGCCATGTTCTGCACCGGTGGCATCCGTTGCGAAAAAGCCTCCAGCTACATGCTCGGTGAAGGCTTCGAGGCGGTCTATCATCTTAAGGGCGGCATCCTGAAATACTTCGAGGAAGTACCTCAGGAAGAAAGCCTGTGGGACGGCGACTGCTTCGTCTTCGACAACCGGGTCACGGTGCGCCATGACCTGAGCGAGGGCGAATACGACCAGTGTCACGCCTGCCGCCATCCGATCAATGCAGAGGAGCGCGCGTCCGAGCACTATTCGCCAGGGGTCAGCTGCCCGCATTGCTGGGACACCCTGAGCGAGAAGACCCGGCGTAGCGCCATCGACCGGCAGAAGCAGATCGAGCTGGCCAAGGCCCGCAACCTGCCGCACCCGATCGGTTACAACTACAAAGCCGAGGCTTGATGATGTCCGCGCGCCTGATCTATGTGATGGACCCGATGTGCTCCTGGTGCTGGGGCTTCGCACCCGTGGCCGAGGCCCTGATCGCTCAGGCGCGTGAAGCCGGCGTGCCCACTCGTCTGGTCACTGGCGGCTTGCGCACCGGTGGCAGCCCCCTGGACAGCGCCACCCGCAAGTACATTCTCGAGCATTGGCAGGCGGTGGCCGAAGCCACTGGCCAGCCGTTCCGCTTCGAAGGGGCCATGCCCGACGGCTTCGTCTATGACACCGAGCCGGCCTGCCGGGCCCTGGTCACTGCCCGCGAGCTGGATGCCGAACGTGTCTGGCCGCTGCTGGCGTCGATCCAGCGCGCCTTCTACGAGCAGGGCAGGGATGTGACCACTGCGCCGCAGCTGGTAGAGCTGGCCGAGCAGGCGGGCTTCGACCGAGCCGTGTTCGCCGAAGCCTTTGCCCGTGCTGATACCCGCTCCGCCACGGCGGCCGATTTCGCCTGGGCACAGGACCTCGGCATCGCCGGCTTCCCGACCTTGCTGGCCGAGCGCAACGGCCAACTCGCCTTGCTGACCAACGGCTACCAGCCGCTGGAGCACCTGCAACCTTTGCTCGGCCGTTGGCTGCAGCAGGCCGCCTGTGCTTGATCTGCCCGGCTCACCCGACCCGGTGCCGGGCAAGCCCAGCACTGCGGCTGACAGGCTGAGCTGGGCGGAAATCCGCCGCCTGGCCCTGCATCACAAGAAGAACCTCTGGTCCGCCAACCTCATCGCCGTGCTGGCAGCCTGCTGCAGCGTGCCCATCCCGTTGCTGCTGCCGCTGCTGGTGGACGAAGTGCTGCTGGGCCAGGGCGATGCCGCGCTGAAGTGGATGAACCACCTGCTGCCGTCCAGCTGGCAGGTGGCAGCCGGCTACATTGGCCTGATGTTGTTGCTGACCCTGTGCCTGCGCCTTGCCGCCCTGGCGTTCAACGTGACCCAGGCCAGGTTGTTTGCCGGCTTGGCCAAGGACATCGTCTACCGCCTGCGCGTTCGCCTTATCGAGCGGCTGAAGCGCATATCGCTGAAAGAGTACGAAAGCCTCGGCAGCGGCACGGTGACCACCCACCTGGTCACCGACCTGGACACCCTCGACAAGTTCGTCGGCGAAACCCTCAGCCGCTTCCTGGTGGCCATGCTGACCCTGACCGGCACCGCGGCCATCCTGATCTGGATGCACTGGCAGCTGGCCTTGCTGATCCTGCTGTTCAACCCACTGGTCATCTATTTCACCGTGCAATTGGGCAAACGCGTCAAGCACCTGAAAAAGCTCGAGAACGACAGTACCGCACGGTTCACCCAGGCGCTGGCGGAAACCCTCGATGCCATCCAGGAAATCCGTGCCGGCAACCGCCAGGGCTATTTCCTCGGGCGCCTCGGCCTGCGCGCCCGCGAAGTGCGCGACTATGCCGTTGACTCGCAATGGAAAAGCGACGCCAGTAGCCGCGCCAGTGGCCTGCTGTTCCAGTTCGGTATCGATATCTTTCGCGCCGCAGCGATGCTCACCGTGCTGTTCTCCGACCTCTCGATCGGCCAGATGCTGGCGGTGTTCAGCTACCTGTGGTTCATGATCGGCCCGGTAGAGCAACTGCTCAACCTGCAATATGCCTACTATGCCGCCGGCGCTGCGCTCAGCCGTCTCAACGAGCTGCTGGCGCGTGCCGACGAGCCGCAGTACGCGGCCGCCAGCGACCCGTTCGCCGGCCGCCAGACGGTCGGCATCGAAGTGCGTGACCTGCGCTTTGCCTATGCCGAAGAGCCGGTCCTCGAGCACCTCGACCTGTCCATTGCTGCGGGCGAGAAGGTAGCGATTGTCGGCGCCAGTGGCGGTGGCAAGAGCACCCTGGTGCAACTGTTGCTGGGCCTTTATAGCGCCCAGGCCGGCACCATCCGCTTCGGCGGTGCCAGCTTGCAGGAAATCGGCCTTGAAACCCTGCGCGAAAACGTTGCGGTGGTGTTGCAGCACCCGTCGTTGTTCAACGACAGCGTGCGCGCCAACCTGACCATGGGCCGCGATTGCAGTGACGAGGCGTGCTGGCAGGCGCTGCACATCGCCCAGTTGGATGCCACTATCGCCGCCTTGCCGCAGGGCCTGGACAGCGTGGTGGGGCGCTCCGGCGTGCGTTTGTCCGGTGGCCAGCGTCAGCGCCTGGCGATTGCCCGCATGGTGCTGGCCGAGCCCAAGGTGGTGATCCTCGACGAAGCGACCTCGGCCCTGGATGCCGCCACCGAGTACAACCTGCACCAGGCCCTGGCGCGTTTTCTCAGCGGCCGCACCACCTTGATCATCGCCCACCGCCTGTCGGCAGTGAAGCAGGCCGACCGGGTGCTGGTGTTCGATGGCGGGCACGTGGCAGAGGATGGAGACCACCAGCAGCTGATTGCAGAAGGTGGGTTGTATGCCAAGCTTTATGGGCACCTGCAACAAAGTTGAACTTATACAAATTCGTCGATCTTCTGTCATGAAAAACCCCACCACAGCGATGGCATATGGCCTACGCTGTGCTTGTCTGGGTTGATCTGCGCCTTATCTGCTCTGTGACAGGGACTCCATGAAGGGACATCGCACTCTAGAAGCGCCAAAGCTGCTCGGCATCACCTGGCCCTTCATCGCCGTTGTGGTCTTCCAGGTGGCCCTGGGCAGCGTCAGTTTCTATGCGCTATCGGCCGTGCGCGCCTATGTCGCGGGTGAAAGCCTGTGGTCCAAGGCGCAGAAAGACGCCATCTATTACCTCGACCTGTACGCTGAGACCCGCGACGACAGTACCTACCAGCGCTATCGCCAGGCGATCACCGTACCCCAGGGCGACCAGCGCGTGCGCGAGCTGCTCGACCAGCCCGTTCCCGACCTGGACGCCGCGCGCCAGGCCGTGCTGCAAGGCGGCAACCATCCCGACGATGTCGAGCGGATCATCTGGTTCTATCGCAACTTTCGCAACCTCAGCTACATGCAGACGGCGGTTGACTATTGGAATATCGGCGACGACTACCTGGCCAGGCTGGACCTGCTTGCCGTCGAAATGCGCAGCGGGTTTGCCGCTGGCCCGGTAGACGCGCGTACGGTCAGCGAATGGAAGGCGCGCATCGTCACCATCAACGAGGGCGTGACCCCGGCTGCCAAGGCATTCAGCGATGCCCTGGGCGAAGGCTCGCGCATGGTGTTGCGGGTGCTGCTGATCACCAACCTGGTGACCGCACTGTTTCTGATTGCCATTGCCTGGCGCCGCTCCAGCAAGCTGCTGGCCCAGCGCGAGGCCTTTGCCAGTGCCCTGCAGGTAGAAAAAGAGCGCGCGCAAATTACCTTGCAGGCCATCGGCGACGCAGTGATCACCGCTGATGTGGAAGGCAGTATCGGCTACATGAACCCTGCCGCCGAACAACTGACCCACTGGCAGGCGGCCCAGGCCCAGGGCCTGCCGTTGTCGGCATTGTTCAGTTTGGTGGACGAGCAGGCCGCAGAGGATGGCCGCAGCCTGGTCGAGCAGGTACTCAGCGGCAGCCTCAAGGGCGGCGCCGAGCATGCCCGGCTGATCCAGCGCCTCGACGGCAGTACCGTGTCGATCAACCTGGTCGGTTCGCCCATCGTCAATGACGGCCAGGTCAGCGGCATCGTGCTGGTGCTGCATGACATGACCCAGGAACGCCAGTACATCGCCAACCTGTCCTGGCAGGCCACCCACGACGCCCTGACCGGGCTGGCCAACCGTCGCGAGTTCGAATACCGTCTGGAGCAGGCGCTCAATGATCTGGCGCGCCAGGCCGGGCGGCATTCGCTGATGTTCCTCGACCTCGACCAGTTCAAACTGGTCAACGACACCTGTGGGCATGCCGCTGGCGATGAATTGCTGCGGCACATCTGTGCCGTGCTGCAGTCTGGTTTGCGTGAAGGCGACACCCTGGCCCGCCTGGGCGGTGACGAATTCGGCGTGCTGCTGGAAAGTTGCCCGCCCGACCAGGCTGAACGGATTGCCGAGCAGTTGCGCCAGTTGGTGCAGAGCCTGCACTTCGTCTGGAAGGGCCGGCCGTTCGTCACCACCGTCAGCATCGGCCTGGTGCACATGGCCCAGGCCCCCGGTACTCTGGAGGCCTCGCTGCGCGCGGCCGACATGGCCTGCTACATGGCCAAGGAGAAGGGCCGCAACCGGGTGCAGGTGTACCATGCCGACGACAGCGAGCTGTCCATGCGCTTTGGCGAAATGGCCTGGATCCAGCGTTTGCATGTGGCGCTGGAAGAAAACCGCTTCTGCCTGTACGCCCAGGAAATCGCCCCGCTGAAAAGCTTCGAAGGGCCGGGCCACATCGAAATCCTGTTGCGCCTGCACGACGAAAGCGGTCGCACCATCCTGCCCAACAGCTTCATCCCGGCGGCCGAACGCTATGGCCTGATGACTGCGCTGGATCGTTGGGTAGTGCGCAATGTGTTCCTGGTCATCCGCCAGTGCCTGGACCAGGAGCGGGAAGGGCCGCTGTCGATCTGTGCGATCAACTTGTCGGGGTCGAGCATCGGCGACGACAAATTCCTCGAATACCTGCAGCGGCTGTTCGTCGAATATGCCATCCCGCCGCGGATGATCTGCTTCGAAATCACCGAAACCAGTGCGATTGCCAACCTCGGCAGTGCCATCCGCTTCATCAACGAATTGAAGGGGCTGGGCTGTCGCTTCTCGCTCGATGACTTCTGCGCTGGCATGTCATCGTTCGCCTACCTCAAGCATTTGCCCGTGGATTACCTGAAGATCGACGGGAGTTTCGTCAAGGACATGCTCGACGACCCGGTCAACCGGGCAATGGTCGAGGTCATCAATCACATCGGTCATGTAATGGGCAAGCGTACCATTGCCGAGTTCGTCGAAACACCCTTGATCGAGCAGGCCTTGCAGGAGATTGGCGTTGATTACGCCCAGGGCTACCTGATTGAACGCCCCCAGGTGTTCACCTGTGACAGTCTGCAGCGCCAACGGATCGCCACCCGGCCTCTGTTGCAGCGGGCACCTGGCACGTTTCGTTAGCTAGTGATCGCAAGGATCAAGGAGCTCAAAGTGATTGATGCATTCGTTCGTATCGGCCCTCTGATGGACCCTGCCAGCTACCCTCAATGGGCCCAGCAACTGATTGAGGATTGCCGCGAAAGCAAGCGCCGGGTCGTGGAACACGAGTTCTACGCGCGGTTGCGTGATGGTCAGCTGAAGCAATCGACCATTCGTCAGTACCTGATCGGTGGTTGGCCGGTGGTGGAGCAGTTTTCGCTGTACATGGCGCACAACCTGACCAAGACCCGCTATGGCCGGCATCAGGGTGAGGATATGGCGCGGCGCTGGTTGATGCGCAATATCCGCGTCGAACTCAACCATGCCGACTATTGGGTAAGCTGGGCCCAGGCGCATGGCGTGCACTTGCATGAATTGCAGGCACAGAACGTACCGCCCGAGCTGAATGGCCTGAACGACTGGTGCTGGCGCGTGTGTTTCACCGAAAACCTGGCGATCTCCATGGCGGCGACCAACTACGCGATCGAAGGCGCGACCGGAGAGTGGTCGGCGGTGGTGTGTTCGACCGACACCTATGCGTTGGGCTTTGCGGAGGATGAGCGCAAGCGGGCGATGAAGTGGCTGAAGATGCATGCCCAGTATGACGACGCGCACCCGTGGGAGGCGCTGGAGATCATCTGTACCCTGGCCGGCGAGAACCCGACCCTGGGGCTGCGCACCGAGTTGCGCAGGGCGATATGCAAGAGCTATGACTGCATGTACCTGTTCCTGGAGCGCTGCATGCAGCTGGAAGGTCGCCAGCAGGGGCGCATGCGCCCGGCGTTGGTCGCGGGGTAAGGCCCGAAGGCCGCTGCGCAGCCATTGCGGCAAGGCCGGTCCTGCAGGGGGCGAACCCTGCAGGACCGGCCTTGTGTCGCGATGGCTGCAAGGCAGCCCGGCAATCCCGAGCCCTACTGGGCGTCGAACGCCTGCCCGTTAACCCCTTTGCTGTCCGGCCCCATCAGGTACAGGTACAGCGGCATGATGGCTTCCGGCAGTGGGTTGTTCTGCGGGTTCTCGCTGGGGTACGCCTGGGCGCGCATCGCTGTGCGCGTGGCGCCCGGGTTGATGCTGTTCGAACGCACTGGCGCCACGCCGTCCAGTTCGTCGGCCAGCGTCTGCATCAGGCCCTCGGTGGCGAATTTCGACACGCCATAAGCGCCCCAGTAGGCCCGGCCCTTGCGCCCGACGCTGCTGCTGGTGAATACCACCGAAGCGTCTTCCGACAGCTTGAGCAGCGGCAGCAGGGTGCTGGTAAGCATGAACGTGGCGTTGACGTTGATGTGCATTACGCGCATGAAATTGTCACCCGACAACTGCTCCAGCGGCGTCCGCGGGCCGATGATCGATGCGTTGTTGAGCAGGCCGTCGAGGCGGCCGAACTGCTCCTCGATCATCACCGCCAGTTCGTCGTACTGGTGGGGCAGGGCGGTTTCCAGGTTGAACGGGATGACCACCGGTTGCGGGTGGCCGGCAGCTTCGATCTGGTCGTAGACCTCGTTGAGGTTGGCCTCGGTCTTGCCCAGCAACAGCACGGTAGCGCCCAGTGCGGCGTAGGCCTTGGCGGCGGCGGCGCCGATGCCGCGGCCGGCACCGGTAACCAGGATCACCCGGCCTTGCAGCAGGTCGGGGCGGGCGGTGTAGTCGAACATTGTCCTGTCCTTCGGGTTCGTGCGGGCGACCTGCTCCCAAAGGGGCGGCGCCCGGCGCATCAGTCGGGGTTCAGCAGCCGCACAGCGCGCTGTCGATCACTTTGCGCAGCTCCAGCGGGTGGTCCACCACCACGTCGGCGCCCCAGTTGTTGGGGTTGTCCTCTGGGTGAATATAGCCGTAGCGCACCGCCGCCGTACGGGTGCCCGCATCGCGGCCGGACTCGATGTCGCGCAGGTCGTCGCCGACGAACAGGACGCTGGCCGGGTCCAGGTTCAGGGTTTTGCAGGCCAGGATCAGCGGCTCCGGGTCGGGCTTGCTGTTTTTCACATGGTCCGGGCAGATCAGCAGTGCCGAACGCTCGGCCAGGCCCAGCTGCTGCATGATCGGCTCGGCGAAGCGCACCGGCTTGTTGGTGACCACCCCCCACAGCAGGTTGCCTTTCTCGATATCGGCCAGCAGCTCGGCCATGCCGTCGAACAGCTTGCTGTGTACCGCGCAGTTGCGTTGGTAACGCTCGAGAAACTCCAGGCGCAGCGCCTCGAAGCCTTCGGCCTCGGGGCTGATGGCGAACGTGGCGGCAACCATGGCGCGGGCGCCACCGGAAATCACGCCACGGATGCGCTGGTCGTCGATGGCCGGCAGGCCGCGCTCGGCGAGCATGGCCTGGCAGATGGCGATGAAGTCCGGCGCCGTGTCGAGCAAGGTGCCGTCCATGTCGAAGAGAACCGCTTGCAAACGCATCCTCATTCCTCGCGCAGGGTCTGGATCATGTAGTTGACGTCCACGTCGCTGCTGAGCTTGTAGTGCTTGGTCAGCGGGTTGTAGGTCAGGCCGATGATGTCCTTGACCTGCAGCCCGGCAACGCGGCTCCAGGCGCCCAGCTCGGAGGGGCGGATGAACTTCTTGAAGTCGTGGGTGCCGCGCGGCAGCATCTTCAGAATGTACTCTGCGCCGACGATCGCCAGCAAATAGGCCTTGGGGTTGCGGTTGATGGTGGAGAAGAATACCTGGCCGCCAGGCTTGACCATGCGATGGCAGGCGCGGATGACCGAGGACGGATCAGGCACGTGCTCGAGCATTTCCAGGCAGGTGACCACATCGAATTGCTCGGGCATTTCCTCGGCCAGCGCTTCGGCGGTGATCTGCCGGTATTCCACCTGCACACCCGACTCCAGCTGGTGCAGCTGGGCCACCGCCAGCGGCGCCTCGCCCATGTCGATGCCGGTGACCGTGGCGCCGCGCAGGGCCATGGCCTCGCTGAGGATGCCGCCGCCGCAACCCACGTCCAGCACTTTCTTGCCAGCCAGGCTGGCGCGCTCGTCGATCCAGTTGACGCGCAGCGGGTTGATTTCATGCAGCGGCTTGAACTCGCTTTCGCGGTCCCACCAACGGTGGGCCAGCGCTTCGAACTTGGCAATTTCGGCGCGGTCGACGTTGCTCATTGAACAGTCCTCTGAAACTTCGCAAAATTGCGCCGGAGTATACCCGAGCGCTCGGCCCCGAGGGTCGCTATAATCGCCGGCTTTTGATATCCGAACGACGGGGAGAGGCGATGCGCGAGCGACTTTTGGCGGCGGAGAAGGTGACCGCGATCCGCTGGCAGGGCGGCGTCTTGCACCTGCTCGACCAGCGCCTGCTGCCGTCGGAAGAGCGCTGGCTGGCCTGCGACAATGTCGCGCAGGTGGCTACAGCGATCCGTGACATGGCCGTTCGCGGCGCCTCGGCCATCGGCATCGCGGCGGCCTACGGCCTGGTGTTGGCCGTGGAAGAGCGCCTGGCCCAGGGCGGCGACTGGGAAATGGACCTGGAAGAGGACTTCCTGTTGCTGGCTGAGGCGCGCCCCACCGCCGCCAACCTGTTCTGGGCGCTGAACCGCATGCGCGAGCGCCTGCAGCGCCTGCGCCTGGACGAAGATGTGCTGGAGGCGCTGGAAGCTGAAGCACTGGCCATCCACGAAAGCGACCGAGAAGCCAACCTGACCATGGCCCAGCATGGCATCGAGCTGATCCGCCGCCACCAGGGCAACGCCCAGGCCCTGCTTACCTACGGCAATGCCGGCGCTCTGGCCAGCGGCGGCTTCGGCACCGCGCTGGGGGTGATCCGTGCCGGTTACCTGGAGGGCATGGTCGAGCGGGTATATGCCGGCGAGACCCGTCCCTGGCTGCTGGGCTCGCGCCTGACTGCCTGGGAGCTGGCCAACGAAGGCATCCCGGTGACCCTGTGCGCCGACTCGGCGCTGGCTCATCTGATGAAGACCAAGGGCATCACCTGGGTGGTGGTGGGTGCTGACTGCGTGGCCGCCAATGGCGACATGGCGGGCAAGATCGGCACCTACCAGCTGGCGGTCAGCGCCATGCATCACGGGGTGCGCTTCATGGTGGTGGCGCCGAGCACCAGCATCGACTTCAACCTGGCCACGGGCGAAGACATCCCCCTGGAAGAGCGCGCGGCCGACGAGCTGCTGGACATTGGCGGCACCCGGGTCGCAGCGGATGTCGAGGTATTCAACCCGGTGTTCGACGTGACCCCGGCGGACCTGATCGACGTGATCGTGACCGAGCGAGGCATCGTCGAGCGGCCGGATACCGCCAAGCTGGCGCAGTTGCTGTGCCGCAAGCGCCTTCACTGATATTCGTAGCGCCTGTGCCGGCCTCTTCGCGGTCAAACCCGCTCCCACAGGGATGGCACAAGGCCTGAGCGTACCTGTGGGAGCGGGCTTACCCGCGAAGAGGCCGGCACAGGCGGTAAAATTTCCGGATTCAAAGCGCTTCGCGGCCGCCTGCCACATCTCCCCACCGCCCCCGCCTTTGTGATAACATCCGGCAGTTTCCAGGACCGTCCATCACGGCGGCCTTCATTGCGCAGATCCATGGCACAACTCATTGATTTGTCGTAAGTCGTCGCACCCTTATGCGCTGCGGCGGCGAGCTTCGTTCGGCCCTTGATGGAGCTGCGAAGTTTCACCAGAAAAAGGAATCAGGCTTCTCATGGGCGAACTGGCCAAAGAAATCCTCCCGGTCAATATCGAAGACGAACTGAGACAGTCCTACCTCGACTACGCGATGAGCGTGATTGTCGGGCGGGCGCTGCCCGATGCGCGTGACGGCTTGAAGCCCGTGCATCGTCGCGTCCTCTATGCGATGAGCGAACTGGGCAACGACTGGAACAAGCCGTACAAGAAATCCGCCCGTGTGGTCGGTGACGTGATCGGTAAGTATCACCCGCACGGCGACACCGCGGTCTACGACACCATCGTGCGTATGGCCCAGCCGTTCTCGCTGCGCTACCTGCTGGTCGACGGTCAGGGCAACTTCGGTTCGGTGGACGGCGACAATGCTGCGGCCATGCGATACACCGAAGTGCGCATGGCCAAGCTGGCCCACGAACTGCTGGCCGACCTGCACAAGGAAACCGTCGACTGGGTGCCCAACTATGACGGCACCGAACAGATCCCGGCGGTCATGCCGACCCGTATTCCCAACCTGCTGGTCAACGGTTCCAGCGGTATCGCCGTGGGCATGGCGACCAACATTCCGCCGCACAACCTCGGCGAGGTCATCGACGGCTGCCTGGCGCTCATCGACAACCCGGATGTCACCATCGATGAGCTGATGCAGCACATCCCCGGCCCGGACTTCCCGACCGCCGGCCTGATCAATGGCCGCCAGGGCATCATCGAGGCCTACCGCACCGGGCGTGGCCGCATCTACATGCGCGCCCGTTCCGAAATCGAGGACATCGACAAGGCCGGCGGCCGTCAGCAGATCGTGGTTACCGAGCTGCCGTACCAGCTGAACAAGGCGCGCCTGATCGAGAAGATCGCCGAGCTGGTCAAAGAGAAGAAGATCGAAGGTATCACCGAGCTGCGCGACGAGTCGGACAAGGACGGCATGCGCATCGTCATCGAGCTGCGTCGCGGCGAGGTGCCGGAGGTGGTGCTCAACAACCTGTATTCGCAGACCCAGCTGCAGAGCGTGTTCGGCATCAACGTCGTCGCCCTGGTCGATGGCCGTCCGCGCCTGCTCAACCTCAAGGACCTGCTCGAAGCGTTCGTCCGTCACCGTCGCGAAGTGGTGACCCGCCGTACCGTGTTCGAGTTGCGCAAGGCCCGCGAGCGCGGCCATATCCTTGAAGGCCAGGCGGTCGCGCTGTCCAACATCGACCCGGTCATTGCCCTGATCAAGGCCTCGCCGACCCCGTCCGAAGCCAAGGAAGCCCTGGTGTCCACCGCCTGGGAGTCGAGTGCCGTGCAGGTCATGGTCGAGCGCGCCGGCGCCGATTCCTGCCGCCCCGAGGACCTGCCCGAGCAATACGGCCTGCGTGAAGGCAAGTATTACCTGTCGCCGGAGCAGGCCCAGGCCATTCTCGACCTGCGTCTGCACCGCCTGACCGGCCTGGAGCACGAGAAGCTGCTGGCCGAATACCAGGAAATCCTCGAGCAGATCGGCGAACTGATCCGCATCCTCAGCAGCGCCGAGCGCCTGATGGAAGTGATCCGCGAAGAGCTGGAGGCGATCCGCGCCGAATACGGCGATGCCCGCCGCACCGAAATCCTCGATGCGCGCCACGACCTCAACTACGGCGACATGATCCCGGAAGAAGAGCGCGTGGTGACCATCTCCCATGGCGGCTACGCCAAGACCCAGCCGCTGTCCGCCTACCAGGCCCAGCGCCGTGGCGGCAAAGGCAAGTCGGCCACCGGGGTGAAGGACGAGGACTACGTCGAGCACCTGCTGGTCGCCAACAGCCATGCCACCCTGTTGCTGTTCTCCAGCAAGGGCAAGGTGTACTGGCTGAAGACCTACGACATTCCTGAAGCCTCCCGCGCCGCTCGCGGCCGCCCAATGGTCAACCTGCTGCCGCTGGAGGAGGGTGAACGTATCACCGCCATGCTGCAGATCGACCTCGAGGCCCTGCAGCAGAGCGCTGGCGCTGACGAAGAGCTGGAGGACGCGGAAGACACCGTGCTCGAAGGCGAAGTGGTCGAGGCCGAGGAAGTCGACGAAGAAGACGGCGACACCCCTGAGTGGGTTGCCGAGCCGACCGGCGCCTACATCTTCATGGCCACCGCTTCGGGTACCGTGAAAAAGACCCCGCTGGTGCAGTTCGCCCGTCCGCGCTCCAATGGCCTGATCGCCCTGAAGCTGAAGGAAGGTGACACCCTGATCGCTGCGGCCATCACCGACGGCGCCAAGGAAGTCATGATGTTCTCCGACGCCGGCAAGGTGATCCGCTTCGCGGAAAGCGTGGTGCGCGAAATGGGCCGTAATGCCCGTGGCGTGCGGGGCATGAAGCTGGGCAAGGGCCAGCGGATCATCTCCATGCTGATCCCGGAGTCCGGCGCGCAGATCCTCACCGCCTCCGAGCGTGGCTTTGGCAAGCGCACCCCGCTGTCCAAGTTCCCGCGTCGCGGCCGTGGTGGCCAGGGTGTGATCGCCATGGGTACCAAAGGGCGCAACGGCCTGCTGATCGGCGCCATCCAGGTGCAGGAAGGCGAGGAGATCATGCTGATCTCCGACCAGGGCACCCTGGTGCGGACCCGCGTTGGCGAAGTCTCCAGCCTGGGCCGTAACACCCAGGGCGTGACCTTGATCAAGCTGGCCAATGACGAGACACTCGTAGGCCTGGAGCGTATCCAGGAACCGTCCGAAGACGAACTCGATGATGTGATCGAGACGGACGAGGAGGGCGTCGTGGCTGAAGCGCCAGACAACGACGAAACCGCTGGCGCTGAAGAGGCCCCGCAGGAGTAAGCAAGCGTTAAACCCGAACGGGGCGACCAAGGTCGCCCCGTTTGCCTGATGAAAGCAGGAAAGATTTTGTTCTATTTGGCAGAGCGAGAGTGGATGTGAGCAAACGAGCCTTTAACTTCTGCGCAGGCCCTGCTGCGCTTCCTGACGCTGTTCTGCAGCGTGCGCAGGCCGAGATGCTGGATTGGCATGGCAAGGGCTTGTCGGTGATGGAAATGAGCCATCGCAGCGACGACTACGTGGCCATCGCCGAAAAGGCCGAGCAGGACCTGTGTGACCTGCTGTCCGTCCCCTCCAACTACAAGGTGCTGTTCCTGCAGGGCGGCGCCAGCCAGCAGTTCGCCGAAATCCCGCTGAACCTGCTGCCGGAAAACGGCACCGCCGACTACATCGAGACCGGCATCTGGTCGAAAAAGGCCATCGAGGAAGCGCGCCGCTTCGGCAATGTCAACGTCGCCGCCAGCGCCAAGCCATACGACTACCTGGCCATACCGGGCCAGAACGAGTGGAAGCTGACCAGGAACGCGGCGTACGTGCACTATGCGTCCAACGAGACCATCGGTGGCCTGCAGTTCGACTGGGTGCCCGAGACCGGTGATGTACCGCTGGTGGTCGACATGTCCTCCGACATCCTCTCGCGCCCGATCGATGTGTCGCAGTACGGCCTGATCTACGCTGGCGCGCAGAAAAACATCGGCCCAAGCGGCCTGGTCGTGGTGATCGTGCGCGAAGACCTGCTGGGGCACGCCCGCAGCAGCTGCCCGACCATGCTCGACTACAAGATCGCGGCCGACAACGGCTCGATGTACAACACCCCGGCTACCTACTCCTGGTACCTCTCCGGCCTGGTCTTCGAATGGCTGAAGGAGCAGGGTGGCGTCGAGGCCATGGAGCAGCGCAACCGAGCCAAGAAAGACCGCCTGTACGGCTTCATCGACAGCAGCGCGTTCTATACCAACCCGATCAGCCACAACGCCAGGTCGTGGATGAACGTGCCGTTCCGCCTGGCTGACGAGCGCCTGGACAAGGCCTTCCTCGCGGGCGCCGATGCCCGTGGCCTGCTCAACCTCAAGGGCCACCGTTCGGTCGGCGGCATGCGCGCCTCCATCTACAACGCCCTGGGCCTCGAGGCGGTGGAAGCCCTGGTGGCCTACATGGCCGAATTCGAGAAGGAGCACGGCTGATGTCCGAGCACGAACTGAAGGCGCTGCGCGTTCGCATTGACAGCCTCGACGAGAAGATCCTCGAGCTGATCAGCGAACGTGCCCGTTGCGCCCAGGAAGTGGCCAAGGTCAAGACTGCCTCGCTGGCCGAAGGCGAAAAACCGGTGTTCTACCGCCCCGAGCGTGAAGCCGCCGTGCTCAAGCGCGTGATGGAGCGCAACAAGGGCCCGCTGGACAACGAAGAGATGGCGCGGCTGTTCCGCGAGATCATGTCGTCGTGCCTGGCCCTGGAAGAACCGCTGAAAATCGCCTATCTGGGCCCTGAAGGCACCTTCACCCAGGCCGCGGCGATGAAGCACTTCGGCCACGCGGTGATCAGCCGGCCGATGGCGGCCATCGACGAAGTATTCCGCGAAGTGGCGGCCGGTGCCGTCAATTTTGGCGTGGTACCGGTGGAAAACTCCACCGAGGGCGCAGTCAGCCATACCCTGGACAGCTTCCTCGAGCACGACATGGTGATCTGTGGCGAAGTCGAGCTGCGGATCCACCACCACCTGCTGGTGGGCGAGAACACCAAGACCGACAGCATCACCCGCATCTACTCCCACGCCCAGTCGCTGGCCCAGTGCCGCAAGTGGCTGGACGCGCACTACCCGAACGTGGAGCGCGTGGCTGTGTCGAGCAATGCCGAGGCGGCCAAGCGGGTCAAGGGCGAGTGGAACTCGGCGGCGATCGCCGGCGACATGGCGGCCAACCTGTATGGCCTGACCCGTCTGGCCGAAAAGATCGAAGACCGCCCGGACAACTCCACGCGCTTCCTGATGATCGGCAACCAGGAAGTGCCGCCGACCGGCGACGACAAGACTTCGATCATCGTGTCGATGAGCAACAAACCGGGTGCCTTGCACGAGTTGCTGGTACCGTTCCACCAGAACGGTATCGACCTGACCCGTATCGAGACCCGTCCGTCGCGCAGTGGCAAGTGGACCTACGTGTTCTTCATCGACTTCGTCGGCCACCACCGTGACCCGCTGATCAAGGCAGTGCTCGAGCAGATCAGCCAGGAGGCTGTGGCGCTGAAGGTGCTGGGCTCGTATCCGAAGGCGGTGCTTTGATTTGAGATGGTTGGGGGCGCTTCGCCCCCCATCGCGGCGCAAGGCCGCTCCTACAGATACCGCGCAAGCGCTGCCGTTGTGTGGTTCGTGCGCAGTGGCTATCTACAGGTTCGCACTGTCGCTGTAGGAGCGGCCTTGTGCCGCGATGGGTTGCACAGCAGCCCCAATGGCCCTCACAGGCTGCCTAGATTTCTGAACAGGGTTCGCACCAGTGGTAAAAGCAGTAACAACCAAACCCGCGCCAATCATCAACCGCCTGGTCGTGGTCGGCCTCGGCCTGATCGGTGGCTCGTTCGCCAGGGGCCTGCGTGAAAGCGGCCTGTGCCGCGAAGTGGTCGGGGTCGACCTGGACGCCCCCTCGCGCAAGCAGGCTGTGGCCCTGGGCGTGGTCGACCGCTGCGAGGAAGACCTGGCCACCGCCTGTGTCGGTGCCGATGTCATTCAGTTGGCCGTACCGATCCTGGCCATGGAAAAGGTCCTGGCGCGTCTGGCCCGGCTCGACCTCGGCAACGCCATCATCACCGACGTCGGCAGTGCCAAGGGCAACGTCGTGCGTGAGGCGCGCTCGGTATTCGGCCAGCGCCTGTCGCGCTTCGTCCCCGGCCACCCGATCGCCGGTTCCGAGCAGAGCGGGGTAGAAGCGTCCAACGCCGCCCTGTTCCGTCGGCACAAGGTCATCCTCACGCCGCTGGCGGAAACCGACCCGGCCGCCCTGGCCCTGGTCGACCGCCTGTGGCGCGCGCTGGAGGCCGACGTGGAACACATGTCGGTCGAGCGCCACGACGAAGTGCTGGCCGCCACCAGCCATCTGCCACACCTGCTGGCCTTCGGCCTGGTCGATTCGCTGGCCAGGCGCAATGAAAACCTCGAGATCTTCCGGTACGCTGCGGGAGGCTTCCGCGATTTCACGAGAATCGCCGGCAGTGACCCGACCATGTGGCACGACATCTTCCTCGCCAATCGCGATGCTGTCCTGCGCACGCTTGATACATATCGCAGCGATCTCGACGCCTTGCGCGACGCGATCGCTGAAGGGGACGGGCACCAGCTGCTGGGTGTATTCACCCGCGCTCGGGTAGCCCGCGAGCATTTCAGTAAAATCCTGGCCCGCCGGGCCTATGTGGACGCTATGAACGCCAACGATCTGATTTTCCTGGCCCAACCGGGTGGCCGCCTGTCCGGGCGAATCCGCGTACCGGGCGACAAGTCGATTTCCCACCGCTCGATCATGCTCGGCTCGCTGGCCGAAGGCACCACCGAGGTCGAAGGTTTCCTCGAAGGTGAAGACGCGCTGGCGACCTTGCAGGCTTTCCGCGACATGGGTGTGGTCATCGAAGGCCCCAACCACGGCCGCGTGACCATTCACGGCGTTGGCCTGCACGGCCTCAAGCCGCCGCCCGGGCCGCTGTACGTGGGCAACTCGGGGACCTCGATGCGCCTGCTGTCGGGCCTGCTGGCCGGCCAGCCGTTCGATGTGACCATGACCGGCGACGCTTCGCTGTCCAAGCGCCCGATGAACCGTGTGGCCAACCCGCTGCGCGAAATGGGAGCCGTGGTCGAGACCGGCCCTGACGGCCGCCCGCCGCTGACCATCCGCGGTGGTCACAAGCTCAAGGCGCTGACCTACACGCTGCCGATGGCCAGTGCCCAGGTCAAATCCTGCCTGCTGCTGGCCGGGCTGTATGCCGAAGGCAAGACCACTGTCACCGAGCCCGCGCCTACCCGTGACCACACCGAGCGGATGCTGCGCGGCTTCGGTTACAGCGTCGAAAGCAACGGCCCGGTGGCCTCGCTGCAGTCCGGCGGCAAACTCACCGCTACCCGTATCGAAGTGCCGGCCGACATTTCCTCGGCAGCCTTCTTCCTGGTGGCTGCGTCCATCGCCGAAGGCTCCGAGCTGGTGCTGGAGCACGTCGGCATCAACCCGACCCGTACCGGCGTGATCGACATCCTGCGCCTGATGGGCGGCGACATCACCCTGGAAAACCAGCGTGAAGTCGGTGGTGAGCCAGTGGCCGACCTGCGGGTGCGTGGCGCCCGCCTGAAGGGCATCGACATCCCCGAAGAGCTGGTGCCGCTGGCTATCGACGAGTTCCCGGTGCTGTTCGTCGCCGCGGCCTGCGCCGAAGGGCGTACCGTGCTGCGTGGTGCCGAAGAGCTGCGGGTGAAGGAGTCCGACCGTATCCAGGTCATGGCCGACGGCCTGACCACCCTGGGCATCAAGTGCCAGCCGACCCCGGACGGCATCATCATCGACGGCGGCCAGCTGGGCGGTGGCGAGGTGCATGGCCACGGTGACCACCGCATCGCCATGGCCTTCAGCGTGGCTTCGCTGCGCGCCAGCGCGCCGATCCGCATTCACGACTGCGCCAACGTCGCCACTTCATTCCCCAACTTCCTGGCACTGTGCGCCGAGGTGGGCATCCGCGTGGCGGAAGAGGGCAAGTCGTGAGTACCCTGGCGCCGGTCATCACCATCGACGGGCCCAGCGGCTCCGGCAAGGGCACCGTTGCCGGCCTGCTGGCCCGCGAGCTGGGCTGGAAGCTGCTGGACTCCGGCGCTTTGTACCGCTTGCTGGCGTTCAACGCCAGCAACCACGGCGTCGACCTGACCAACGAAGAGCTGCTGACCAAGCTTGCCGCCCATCTGGATGTGCAGTTCATTGCCGCCCAGCCCGGTAAGCTTCAGCAAACCATCCTCGAAGGCGAGGATGTCAGCCAGGTCATCCGTACCGAAACCGTCGGCGCCGGTGCCTCGATGGTTGCCTCGCTGCCTGCGGTGCGTGAAGCGCTGCTGGAGCGCCAGCGTGCGTTCCGCGAACTGCCCGGGCTGATCGCCGACGGTCGGGACATGGGCACCGTGGTGTTCCCGGACGCGCCGTTGAAGGTGTTCCTCACCGCCAGTGCAGAGGAGCGCGCACGCCGCCGTTATCTGCAGTTGAAGGGCAAAGGTGAAGATGTTAGTCTGTCGAGTCTGCTGGATGAGATTCGTGCACGTGATGAACGTGACACCCAACGTGCAGTGGCCCCGCTGAAACCAGCGGCCGATGCCATTCAGTTGGACTCTACCGAGTTGTCCATCGAGCAGGTGTTGCAACGTATCAAGAGTGAGCTCGCCCTGCGCGACCTGCTCTGATAGCCAGGAAAGCAGGCAGGGGCACCAGTCAACGTCCTGCCCGCTTTCCTTTACTTAAAACAGACCCACATTGTCTGGAATGTGGCGAGGGGCGTTTGTTTCGCCCGAATCTACAGGAATTAAAATGAGCGAAAGCTTTGCAGAACTCTTTGAAGAAAGCCTGAAAACCCTCAATCTTCAGCCGGGTGCGATCATCACCGGTATCGTTGTCGACATCGACGGCGACTGGGTTACCGTACACGCTGGCCTGAAGTCCGAGGGCGTCATCCCGCTCGAGCAGTTCTACAACGAAGCTGGCGAGCTGACCATCAAGGTCGGTGACGAAGTTCACGTTGCGCTGGACGCGGTCGAAGACGGCTTTGGCGAAACCAAGCTGTCCCGTGAAAAAGCCAAGCGCGCCGAGTGCTGGATTGTTCTGGAAGCAGCTTTCGCCGCCGAAGAAGTGGTCAAGGGCGTTATCAACGGTAAGGTTAAGGGCGGCTTCACTGTCGACGTTAACGGCATCCGTGCGTTCCTGCCGGGCTCTCTGGTTGATGTCCGCCCTGTGCGCGACACCACCCACCTGGAAGGCAAAGAGCTGGAATTCAAGGTCATCAAGCTGGACCAGAAGCGCAACAACGTTGTCGTTTCCCGTCGCAGCGTGCTGGAAGCCGAGAACAGCGCCGAGCGCGAAGCCCTGCTGGAAACCCTGCAGGAAGGCCAGCAAGTCAAGGGTATCGTCAAGAACCTCACCGACTACGGCGCCTTCGTGGACCTGGGCGGTATCGACGGCCTGCTGCACATCACCGACATGGCCTGGAAGCGCATCAAGCACCCGTCGGAAATCGTTAACGTTGGCGACGAAGTCGACGTACGCGTTCTGAAGTTCGACCGTGAGCGCAACCGCGTTTCGCTGGGTCTGAAGCAGATGGGCGAAGATCCGTGGGTAGCTATCACTGCCCGTTACCCAGAAGGTACTCGCGTACAGGCTCGCGTTACCAACCTGACCGACTACGGCTGCTTCGCTGAGCTGGAAGAAGGCGTTGAAGGTCTGGTACACGTTTCCGAAATGGACTGGACCAACAAGAACATCCACCCGTCGAAAGTCGTTCAGGTTGGCGACGAAGTGGAAGTCATGGTTCTGGACATCGACGAAGAGCGTCGTCGTATTTCCCTGGGCATCAAGCAGTGCAAGTCCAACCCATGGGAAGACTTCTCCGGCCAGTTCAACAAGGGTGACAAGATCACCGGTACCATCAAGTCGATCACCGACTTCGGTATCTTCATCGGCCTGGACGGCGGCATCGACGGCCTGGTTCACCTGTCCGACATTTCCTGGAACGAAACCGGCGAAGAAGCCGTACGTCGTTTCAAGAAGGGCGACGAGCTGGAAACCGTCATCCTGTCGGTCGACCCAGAGCGCGAGCGCATCTCCCTGGGCATCAAGCAGCTGGAAGACGATCCGTTCTCCAACTTCGTTGCTGTCAATGACAAGGGCGCTATCGTCAAGGGCATCGTGAAAGAAGTTGACGCCAAAGGCGCCATCGTCACTCTGGCCGACGACATCGAAGCTACTCTGAAAGCTTCCGAAATCAGCCGTGACCGCGTTGAAGACGCGCGTAACGTCCTGAAGGAAGGCGAAGAGATCGAAGCCAAGATCATCAGCGTTGACCGCAAGTCCCGCGTTATCAGCCTGTCCATCAAGTCGAAGGACGATGCTGAAGAGCGCGAAGCCATCCAGAGCCTGAAAAACGCTCCGGAAGCGGCTGCCGACACCACCATGGCTGCGCTGCTGCGCGAAGCAATGGCCAAGCAGAACTGAGTTCTGTTTGATCGGTAAAAAAGGGTGGCCTTCGGGCCACCCTTTTTTTTGCGCTTCTACTGGGTAGTTTGGAGGGGCAGGAGGTGTTCCTCGTAAGGGGGGTACGCCTGTGAGGCCGAGCGCCGCCCGCGCAGCAGGCGATCTCCCAAGCGCCACCTCTCGTGCGCCGAGCGCTAACCAGCCAAAACCCCACCCCGCCAAGCCCCGCCAGCTAGACCATTCCGACAAAACTTCAATCTTGAATTTTTTTATTAAGTCAAGAACCACCCTGTTCAAATCCTTCCCAGCGTGCTACAAACTGGTTAAGCAATGATCTAGCTGCTTGATAACGAAGGGAAAAATATGACGAAGTCGGAGCTGATCGAACGTATTGTCACCCATCAGGGGCTGCTCTCGTCCAAGGACGTGGAGTTGGCCATCAAGACCATGCTTGAACAGATGTCACAATGCCTTGCCACCGGTGATCGTATCGAAATCCGCGGTTTTGGCAGCTTCTCTCTGCACTATCGTGCACCGCGTGTCGGTCGTAACCCAAAGACCGGCCAATCGGTCAGCCTCGAAGGCAAGTTCGTGCCGCACTTCAAGCCCGGCAAAGAATTGCGCGACCGGGTCAATGAAGAAGAGCATGAGGCCCACACCTGATTCCACAAGGAGCAATCTGATGCGTAACCTCAAGCGCGCCCTGGCGGCGGTGTTCGTGCTGCTGTTGGCGGCTGTGGTGCTGTTCTTCGTGCTGGAGAACCAGCAAACCGTCTCGTTGGTCCTGTTCGGTTGGGCAGCCCCGGCCATGCCGGTCGCCGTGCTGGTCCTGGCCGCTCTGGTCATCGGCCTTGCAGTCGGCCCGCTGCTGGGGGCCTACAGCGTGCAGCGCAGCAAGCGCAAGATCAAGGCTTCTGCCCGCCAGGCGGCATTGAACGGTAACTAAAGGCATTTCCTACATTAGTTTAGGAAAGTATCACCTATGCTAGCGCCAACCGTCATGGAGTAATAGCGGACTACATTTTTCGGCCCAGACGAGTGTGCGCAGCATGGAGTATCCGTTCCTTTCACATCACGGTGGTGTTCGCGGCGTCACCGGCTCCTGCCATCAACTACACCTCGCCCCGTCCAGCAGCCTGCTGATCGATTGCGGACTGGAGCAGGGCGCCGATGCCGCGCCAGGCGCAGCATCGGCGCCGCTGGGCTTCGACGTGCAGGGTATCCAGGCCCTGATCATAACTCATGTGCATCTTGACCACGTAGGTCGCATTCCGGCATTGCTGGCTGCGGGCTACCGTGGCCCGATCCTGTGCAGCGAGCCGTCCGCCCGGCTGCTGCCACTGGTGCTGGAGGATGCCTACAAGCTGAGTATCAGCAGTGAGCCCGCCCATGTAGCGAAGTATCTGGAATTCATCCACGACCTGATTGTGCCCCTGCCTTTCCAGCGGTGGCATACCCTGGTCGAGTGCCCCGACGTCACCTGCCGCATCCGCCTGCAGCGCGCTGGCCATCTGCTCGGTTCGGCCTATGTCGAATGCGACATGCAGTATGAACAAATCAGCACCCGCTACGTGTTCTCCGGTGACTTGGGGGCTTGCGGCAACCCCTTGCTGCGTCCCGTGCAACCCCCGGAACGGGCCGACGTGCTTGTGCTGGAAAGCACCTACGGTGACCGCCTGCACCCGCCTGCGGGCGATCGCGAGCAGCGGCTGGAAGCTGCCATCGACCGCGCCCTTGCAGACCAGGGCACGCTGCTCATTCCGGCCTTCAGCCTCGGCCGCACCCAGGAGCTGCTGTACGAGCTCGAGGGCATTCTTCACCGCAAAGCCTTGCTGAACAAAGCCGGCCCGACCCCCTATGGCGAACCGCTCGACTGGTCGCAGTTGCCTATCATTCTGGATTCACCCCTGGCCCAGCGCATTACCGCTGTATACCGGGAGCTGCACGACTACTGGAATGCCGGAGCACGGGTGCGTCTTGCCGATGGGCGCGACCCGCTCGGTTTCAGCCAGCTTGTCAGCGTGGACTCCCACGCCCGCCATCAGCAGGTTGTCAATTACCTGAAGAGCACCGGGCGGCCGGCGATCGTGATTGCTGGCAATGGCATGTGCTCGGGTGGGCGCATCGTCAATTACCTCAAGGCCATGCTGGGGGATCCACGGCATGAGGTGATGTTCGTCGGCTACCAGGCCAAGGGCACGCCAGGTGCGGTGATACAGGCCAGTGAAGGGGCGGAAGGGTTTGTGCAGATTGACCTGGATGGGCAGATGTATGAGATTCGCGCCAAAGTACTTACATTGGGTGGTTATTCAGGGCACGCCGATCAGGCAGGATTGCTCGCTTTTGCTTCGCGAGGTAAAGAACCCGCCGGGCTTGTGGTGCTGGTCCACGGCGACGCCGGTGCCAAGGTTGCGTTGCGCAGGGCTATCGAGACGGCGTTCAGTCAGCAGGGCCGTAAGGTCACGGTCAGCGTGCCATAGTGCAGATGCTGTAATGCGCGTAACAGGCGCAGCAGCCGCGCATGCCGATCCATCCGATGGGTGGCAACTTTTTTTCGAGCGGTCGAGGAACTTGCCCGATGAAGGCACTGACTTACCAAGGATGCCTGGCCGGGGCTTGATGCGAGTCGCGCAGGATAGTAGTTTGATGACCGCGTCACAGCGGATACGACAAAACATAGCAAGCTACATACTTTTATGATGGCCAAAGGATGGCGGTCACCCGATAACTGCAATAACATGCGCCAACATCGGAATTGATCCCGGGGATGGTGGTGGGAGGCTTGTCTCCTGGTTTTCCGTGTTTCCTGGAATGGCGGCAAAACAGCCGCCCAGATTCAGTCTCGCCATCAAGCGGGGCCGCCGCGAGGGTTCAGGCATTTCATGCAGCACCGAAATCGCCACACGCAGAAGGATAAGTCAGTGTGACGCAAGTACCTTTGAAAATTGCTGTGGTCAGCCAGTATTTTTTTCCTGAGAACTTCATTATCAATGATATTGTTCAGGAACTGAGCGCGATGGGTGTGCATGTTGAAGTTTTTACCGGTAAGCCTAACTACCCTGCGGGTGAGGTTTTTCCCGGATATACCGCTCACGGTGCAGTTGAAGATCGTTTTGCCGAGAACGTGGTTGTTCATCGGGCGCCTTTGCGTCCGCGTAAAAAAGGCGGAGCAAAAAATCTAATTCTTAATTATTTTTCATTTGTCGCCAATGGCGTCAGGCATTTCACTCGTCATGCCAGACGCGGAAAATTCGATGTGTACTTCGTGTTCGCACCGTCGCCCATCATTTCTGTAATTCCGGCATTGGCCATGAAGCGTGCCCATCCTGCCCCCGTCTTCCTCTGGGTGCAGGACCTGTGGCCGGAGAGCCTGGCTGCCACCGGTTTCGTACGTAACAAGTACCTGTTAACGATCGTGGGCTTGCTGGTACGCGGTCTGTACTGGGCCGTGGATGTGCTGCTGGTGCAGTCACGAGCATTCATCGACCCGGTCAAGCGCTACGCGCGGGCAGACAAAATAAGCTACTACCCCAACTCTTATCTGCAGCAGGATGATTCCGGCGAGATCGGCAGGTTGCCTGAGTCATTGACCACTTTGTTGCGTGATCACTTCTGCGTCGTGTTCGCCGGCAACCTGGGCAGCGCGCAAGGGCTGGCCACTGTTGTCGGGGCGGCGCGATTGCTGCAAGCCGAACATTCACAGTCCCGTATCGTGATGGTCGGTACCGGCAGCAAGGCTGAATGGCTGGCAGAGGAGAAGCGTAAGTGGGGCCTGGACAACTTGATCATTGCCGGTGCTTATCCACGCTCGGCGATGGCCGAACTGTTCGAACTTAGTGCCGTATTACTGGTTACACTCAAGCGAGACGAGATTTTCAGCTTTACCATCCCAAGCAAGGTGCAGGCTTACCTGGCAGCGGGCAGACCGATAATTGGCAGCCTGGATGGCGAAGGTGCCCGCGTCATCAACGAAGCCGGTGCCGGTATTACCTGCCCTGCCGATGATCCGACCGGGCTCGCGGCGTGCATCAAGTCGATGCTGGCCATGCCGCAAGCTCAGCGAGAGCAGATGGGCGCCAGGGCCAGGGACTACTTCTTGAAACATTTCGAACTCAAGGCCCAATGCAAGGCGCTGGTGCGTATGTTTGAACAACGGATTGAACAGGACAAGGCGACGCAATGAACATTTTGGTACTGGGTGTCTCGGGTATGCTGGGCAACGCCGTCTTCCGGTATTTCTCGGCCAATTCGCAACACCGGGTGATGGGCACGTTGCGTTCATCGTCCGGGTGCAGGTTTTTCACGCCAGATCAGGCCGAGCATCTGCTCTGTGGTGTAGATGTGCTCGATGCCGATGCGCTGATGGCGGCCTTCGCCAAGGCCCGGCCGGATGTGGTGGTCAACTGCGTGGGCTTGATCAAGCAACTTGCTGATGCCAAGGACCCGCTCACCGCGCTGCCGATCAACGCCATGCTTCCGCATCGTCTGGCAACGCTGTGCCGGGTAGCTGGTGCGCGCCTGATCCACGTCAGTACTGACTGTGTGTTTTCGGGTACCAAGGGCATGTATCGGGAACAGGACGAGTCGGACTGCACCGACTTGTATGGCAAATCCAAATACATTGGCGAATTGCATGACCTGGACCACGCCATAACCCTGCGCACATCAATTATTGGCCATGAGTTGCAGAGCAATGCATCGCTGGTCGACTGGTTCCTCTCTCAGCAAGGCTGCGTCAAAGGCTTTACCAAGGCAATTTTTTCAGGCCTGCCGACTGCCGAACTGGCTCGGGTGATGCTGGACTACGTTCTTCCCAATCCTTCGCTGAAGGGTCTTTACCACGTTTCTGCAGAGCCGATCGACAAGTATGAGCTGCTCAAGCAAGTGGCGAAGGTTTATGGCAAGGATACCCAGATCGTACCGGATGACAAACTGGTAATCGATCGTTCGCTGGACTCTACTCGCTTCCGCGCGGATGCGGGCTACCAGCCACCTTCCTGGCCGGCGCTCATACAATTCATGCACGCACAGCGTCAATAACGAACAACAAGGAGCGTACCCGTGTTCGATAACAAGATCCTGATGATTACTGGTGGTACCGGCTCTTTCGGTAATACTGTCCTCAAGCGTTTTCTCAACACCAACGTCAAGGAAATACGTGTTTTCAGCCGCGACGAGAAAAAGCAGGAAGATATGCGTATTGCCTTGTCCAACGACAAGGTGAAGTTTTATATCGGCGATGTACGTGACTATCAAAGCGTGTCAGAGGCCATGGTCGGGGTCGACTACATCTTCCATGCTGCTGCGTTGAAGCAGGTGCCGTCCTGTGAGTTCTACCCGATGGAAGCCGTGAAGACCAATGTCATCGGTACCGAAAACGTGTTGAACGCGGCCATCGCCAACGGGGTGAAGCGCGTGGTGGTGTTGAGTACCGACAAGGCGGTATACCCAATCAACGCGATGGGCATTTCCAAAGCCATGGCAGAAAAACTGATGGTTGCCAAATCGCGGATGATTCCGCAGAACGGCCCGGTGATTTGCGCCACCCGTTACGGCAATGTAATGGCCTCACGAGGGTCGGTTATTCCGCTGTTTGTCGATCAGCTCAAGGCCGGCAATGAACTGACCGTGACCGACCCGAACATGACTCGCTTCCTGATGTCGCTGGAGGACTCGGTGGATCTGGTGCTGCACGCTTTCGAGAACGCCCAGCAAGGTGATATCTTCGTGCAGAAAGCGCCAGCGTCCACTGTGCAGGAGCTGGCCGAAGCGCTGCGCCAGCTGTTCAAGCGGGAAAACCCGATCAAGGTAATCGGTACCCGGCATGGTGAGAAACTCTACGAGTCGCTCATATCTCGTGAGGAAATGGCCAAGGCCGACGACATGGGCCGTTACTACCGTATTCCGGCCGATAACCGTGACCTGAATTACAAGAAGTACTTTGTCGAAGGTGAGCAGCATATCTCCGAGCTGGACGACTACACCTCACACAACACCGAGCGGCTCGACATCGATGGCATCAAGGCTCTGTTGCTGAAACTCGACTATATCCAGGAACAACTCAATGCTTAAGGTCATGACCTTGGTCGGTACCCGGCCTGAACTGATCAAGATGAGCCGCGTCATCGCCGAGCTCGACGAGCAGGCCAACCATGTGCTGGTGCATTCCGGCCAGAACTACGATT
Source organism: Pseudomonas sp. UBA4617 (assembly GCF_002386445.1). GTDB lineage: Bacteria > Pseudomonadota > Gammaproteobacteria > Pseudomonadales > Pseudomonadaceae > Aquipseudomonas. Next base: position 50,059 of record NZ_DGIR01000056.1, on the reverse strand, counting down.
ACGAGCTCAACCAGGTATTCTTTGATGACCTGGGTATTCGCAAACCGGACCATTTTCTGGGGGCAGTGGGAGCCACGGCTGCCGGGACCATCGCCGAAGTCATCGCCAAGTCCGATGAAATCTTCGAGCTGGAAAAACCCGACGCTTTGCTGCTGTACGGCGACACCAACACCTGCCTGGCGGTGATCGCTGCCAAGCGCCGAAAGATCCCTGTGTTCCATATGGAGGCAGGTAACCGCTGCTTCGATCAACGCGTGCCGGAAGAGTTGAACCGCAAGGTGCTCGATCACCTCAGCGACATCAATATGGTGCTGACCGAGCATGCCCGGCGCTATTTGCTGGATGAAGGCATTCGTCCGGAAACCATCATCAAGACTGGTTCGCACATGCAGGAAGTGCTGGACTACTATCGGCCTCGGATCGACGCTTCCACGGTGCTCGAACGCGAGGGGCTGGAAGAGGGCAAGTACTTCATCGTCAGCACGCATCGCGAAGAGAACGTCGATACCCCGCAGAACCTGCGTGACCTGCTGGCCTCGCTGCGCGCCCTGGCCGACAGCTATGGCCATCCGATCATCTTTTCCACCCACCCACGTACCCGCAAGCGCCTCGAGGACCTGGGCGAAAGCCTGGACCACCCACTGATCCGCTTTGTCAAACCCTACGGCTTGCTGGATTACATCCGGCTGCAGATGGGGGCGCTCTGCGTGCTTTCCGACAGCGGTACCATCACCGAAGAGGCTTCTTTGCTGAACCTGCCGGCGGTCACCATCCGCAACGCCCATGAGCGACCGGAGGGGATGGATGAAGGCACCCTGATCATGTGCGGCCTGACACCGGGCCGTGTGCTGGACGCGGTGCGCGTGGTGATCAGCCAACATGACCGCAACCAGCGGGTGATCCCGGTGGTGCAGGATTACCTGGGCGGGCCGGTTTCCAAGCAGGTGGTACGGATCGTGTACAGCTACACCGATTACATCAATCGTACGGTGTGGTCCAAGTAAGCGACCCGAGGCTGATCCCGTCACCCCGCGCTGATCGGTGCTGCTCTGCAGCCCATTGCCCGGCAAGCCGGTGCCACAAGTAATGAGCAGAAATTGTCGATGGCGAGCTCTCTGTCGGGCTTGCCGACACTGGGCGGCGAAGTGGCCCTTCTGGTCTGCTGACAGGTATCAGGCCCACACTGTACCCCGCCTTGGCTGATGGAGAAGCGAACGGCCTATGAACACGCTGGTGGTAATTGGGGGAAGCGGCTTTGTTGGCCGACATTTCCTGACTGTATGCGACGCGTTGAAAGACACGGAAGTCATCTATGCGGTCCACCGTACCGAACCCGAATGGTTGACCAATGCCACGGTGCAAGTGGCCCGCTTTGACGTGAATGAATCCACGAGCCTCGCAGCCATACTGGTGCCCGGCTGCACAGTGATCAACCTGTTGCGGCCCGATGGCAGTGGCTGGTTCGAGCCGGCTATCGCCAATGTGCTCGCCGCTTGCAACGAAGCACGCATCAAGCGCTATGTGCACGTATCGAGTATCGATGTATTCGGTGCTGCGCCGGACGCCGTGGTCGACGCCGACACGCAGCTCGAACCCAGGACGCCTTATGAACGTGAGCACGCCGCTGCTGAAGCGTTGGCGCGCATGGTGCCGGCTGACAGCTTCGAAGTGCTGGTGTTGCGTCTGGGCGCGGTGTTTGGTGATGGTGGGCTGAACATCGTGTCGTTTGTTCGTGAGGTGTCCGTCGCGCCCGTCTGGAAGCTGGCGTTGCGGCGGATCCTTTATGGCCCGCGCCGCATGCATCTGGTCAGTGTGGAAAAGGTCGCACAAACCTTGGCATTCGTAGCCTACGTGCCACAGGTAAGCCAAGGGGAAGTGGTGCTAGTAACGGATGATGCGGCGCCGGAAAACAACTTTGGTCACCTGCAGGATGCCTTGATGCAGGCGTTTGGCCGGCCCTCGATCAGCTACTTGCCGCATCTGCCGCCGGCATTGCTCGGCTTGCTGTTGCGTATGCGCCGTATCAGCAATGCCAACCCCATGCGTCGCTTCAGCGAGCAGCGGCTTGCCGAGTGGCAGCAGCCGCCCACGGCAGACTTCAAGCAACAATTGCAGCGCTACATTGCCCTGCTGAGGGCATCGGCATGAGGGTATTGTTGGTGAATATTTCGCTGGATGCCAAGCTTGGCGGTGGTACAGCCGAGCGCACCCGGCACCTGGCGCTGCACCTGGCCAAAGCCGGTAGCACCTGCGAAGCCGTAGCCATGACCGGCAATTCATGGCAACGGGAGTTTGATGAGCAGGGGGTAAAAAGCTACGTCACGGGGAGAATCGGTTCGCGCTTCCCGATCCCGTTGCTCAACCCTTGGCGAGCTTGGCGCGCTGTACGCAGGGCGGATGTACTGCACATCATGGGCTACTGGAACCTGTTGAGTATCGCCATGGGCCTGCTGGCGTTGCTGGGTCGGCGCCCTTATATCCTGTGTCCGGCAGGCGAATTCGCGTCAGTGGGTTCGCCGCGTCCGATCATGAAGGTGTTTCACCTGCTGCTGGGCCGCTGGTTGATCAAGGGGGCCGCAGGTTTTATCGCCATTACCGACCTGGAACAAGGGCTGATTGCGCAGGTGGCAGGCGTGCCGGCAGCTTCCATTCCGGTTATCGGCAACGCCGTGGCTGACCCAGCTCCGGCGCGACGGACAGAGGTTGTACAACTGCCGAGCGAGCCCTTTATCCTGTTCATGGGGCGGCTGGCACCAGTCAAAGGGCCTGACTTCCTGATCCAGGCCTATCTCGACACGCCTGCGGCGCAACGATACCCCTTGGTGATGGCTGGGCCGGACTTTGGCATGCAGCAGGACCTGCAGGCTCAAGTGGATGCCTCGGGGCTGGCTGGACGCATTCACTTCATCGGCTTTCTTGATGAAGCACAGCGTACCCAGGTGTACCGTCAGGCAATGATGCTGGTCATCCCTTCGCGTTCGGAGGCCATGTCGCTGGTCGCACTGGAAGCCGGGATTGTCGGGTTACCGGTTTTGCTCACCGACACCTGTGGTTTCAATCAGGTCGAGCAGGTGCAAGGAGGGCTGGTGGTTCCAGCCAGTGCAGCGGGCATCGCTTCGGGTCTTGAGCGTATGTTGGCTGACCCTGCCGAGCTCAGGGCAAAAGGCGGGCGACTCAAGGCTTACATTACCGAACATTACACCTGGTCAGCCATGGTGCAGGTGATGTTGCAGCGTTTTGCCCGGCTGTTGCGTACGGGGTCGATGGTGGAGTAGGCGCGCCCGACGGCTCCGCTGACGGCCATCGCCGCAGTGTGATCTTCGGCAACGCCGGATAAAGGGGCGCAGCTGTCCAATTAATGGTTCATGGCGGTCAGGTTTGAAATGTCGGTGCTTGAGCGTTGGTATAAAAGAGCTACCCAGGAGCACGTGCTGCTGGCGTTATTTTTCATGGCGATATTTTATGGAAATGTCTATGCAAGGGTCACACTACCGCTTGCGATGTATATCCTGCCGCTCCTGGCGTTGCGCCTGAAGATCAGGCCGATCAGGTCGCTCAGGTGGCAGGCGGTATTGCCTGCGCTGGCTTGCCTACCGGTGGTATTTCAATTTTTCGGCGGGTATCCGCCTATCAAGAATGATATCTCCGTCTACTTTTGTTTTTTTTACTCTGCGGTAGCCATCATGGTGGTAAGCAGGTGTAGCGTCGGCGAGTTACTAGTGCAGAACTGCATGCTCTTCGGCTGTGTATTGATTGCGTTCATCATGCTGTCACATATCGGGCTCGGTTACCGTGAGCAACTCGATTTCTACACCTTGAAAAACCTGGTTGCGACGCCTCTGGGCAGCTCCAATTATCTGGCCGTGTTCCTGCTGCTTGGCATTCTGGTGGCCTTGTATGCCAGGCAGTACCTCTGTGCCATTGCACTGGTTGGGGCGTTCATGTTCACATTTTCGCGTACCGGGTACGCGATGTTGGTCATCGCGGTGGCCATCTGGTTGCTCGACACCAGAACAACCCTGCTTTCCCGTTATCCGCGCTTTTTTGCCTTCGCGTTCATTATCTGCAGCCTGATGGTGTTCCTTACTGCTTTTTTCATGAAAGGTGGGCTGCCGGAGTCTCTGTCCATTCGCGTGGGCCTATGGCATGCAGCGGTATACCACATTGTCGATCATCCACTGATCGGCACACCACGCTCTGAATACTTCTATATTTTCAACGGTTTGGCATGGGATCCGCATAATTCGGTGTTGAACATGCTTCTGTTGCTGGGGGTAGGCGGTACTGCAGTGTACTTGTTTTACCTTTACTGCGTCATGCGGCTGTTTTCGCAATTGGCAAGCAGCTCGACATTCTGGCGCTCGGTGTTCATAGGGGCGGCCGTTACGCTGCTGTGGAGCCTTTTCGAGGTGGTTTTACTGACCCCGGCTTATGACACATTGCTGGCATCGCTGTTTGCGCTGGCTATCGCCAGAGGTCCGCACCCGGAAGTGGCCACGTCGCCAGCGTTGGCTGACGACGCAAGCGTCGTTCTGAGCGCTGCAAAATGAGGCTCAGCTTGCCGGTTGCGCTTCGCTGGTCGACTTGCGGCGCCCAGCCAGGGTTGAGCTGCAGATGAACATTGTGAATGCATAAGGCATCCATACTATCGGGCGCTGGTAGATGCTCAGTGCAAACAGCGCGAAGAACAGCAATACCCACAAGCGGCGCTTGGCGCTATGGGTTATGGCCAGGCTCAGGCTGATCATGGCCAGCGCGAACAGCAGGGCACCGATCAGGCCGAAGTCTGTGAGTATGCGAGTCACTACCTGTGATACGCCGCCATGGACCACACTGGAATCGGCACCCATGCCGAACAGCAGGGTGCGGGTGTCTGCATCCAGGTAGCGAGCGAAGAGCTTGTCCATCTCCGGTAACGAGCGGTTATTGATGTACTGGGTCTGGCGCAATTGTTGGTCAGGTTCTGGCTGTTGCACTGCAAGCGGTGCGATAGGCACTGCGGTGCCAGTGCTGGCCGCCGATGACGAGGCTGGTTTACCCAAGGGGTCAACCCGTTCTTCCTGCAGGGAAGGGTCCGGTTCCATTAACCGTGCCTGCGTTGCCACAGGCAGAGCTGGTTGCGGGTCTGGCCCCTTGGGCTTGAGGATGCCCAGTACCAGCAAGCCGAAAAGCCCGAGGATGGCGAGCGGCAGCAGGGGTAGTGGCGAGCGGGCTTGTACCAGGCGGAACAGGAAACCGAGGGAAGCCATGACGATGAAGGCAAGGGAAAACGACAGCACACCACCAATGAAGATGACGAAAAAGGGGAAAGGCTTGAGTCGGAAGCGGTTGCCCGCCAGCAAGAATGCTGACAACGTGCCGACCATGCCGGGTCCGTCATACACTGCGCACAGCCGGTAGAGTTCGCCCCCCCAAGGCAGCGACAAGTGGTTGCCAGACAACAACAGTGCCCCCGGCGCATGCAAGTAGAACCCCCCGGCCTCTGCCATTGCAGGGTTGAGGAGAGGCAGGTGGTCCATTTGCAGTGGCAAGCCGACAATCTTGCACAGCGACACCAAGATGCCCGGGATCAGGCTGAGCGCGAAGAACCAGCCAAACCATTGCAGTATCTTGCCGCGACGCTGGTCGGAGAATACTGCGAGGGCAAACAGGGTTGGTAGTACGAAATACCAGCGCGTCGTGCTGCCATCAATCTTTGGCAACATGCTTATATAAAGCACGAACAGACAGATCAGGATAAAACCGGGAACCTCACCCCGCCGCGGTCGGTCGCCGAGCAGCAGGGCAACAATGGCCAGGCAACCGGAAACCATGCCAGCGATGGCCATATGACGCAGCGAATGCCAGAGAAAATACGGATTCAACGTTACCCAGGCGCAAAGCGCAAAAAGCGGTGCCAGCATGACGTCAATGGCCGCGAAATTACCATAAGTCCTGATAGCTACTGTCATCGTGAGGGGTCCTGCCTTATCAAATCTGAGCCATGCCGACTACCGGACAATCTCGGGTTTGACCCGGCTCAGGATTGGGAGGTTGACCTGACTGTGACAAGGAGCGAGCGCAAGGGTGCAGTCTTCCACCCCACGTTCGTCGGATACCTACGGCAAAGCCTTTCTGTCTTTTAAAGGAATGAATGCACTAAAGGGTTGGTATGAGCGCGACGTTTTCGGTTGTCTGGGAGGTGACAATAATGCGTGCCAGATACAAGCCGGCGATGAACCCGAGTATTTCTATAAGGAAGAACATCTGCACCCGTGGGAAGTTGGTCTGTACTAGCAGATAGGCCAGGGCCACACCAATGGCAGCGCGAGTAAAGATATTACCGACCAGCAGGCTTGCAAACCGTTCGACAAGAATGCCAGCGAAGAACAACAGCGCCAGACCTACGACCAGTACGGCCAGGTTGCCGCTATAGAGCAAGATGGCCAGCGGGCCGGGGATGGTCATGAAAGTGAAGTTTTCGAAGGTCTGATACTGCGCGTTCGACATGCGCTGGTAGATGGCCTGAGTGCCGGCTTCCGGGCGTTCGGTCAGGCTGCGCTGAAATAGTGGCCAGCCGGTTTGTTCGTGGCTGACCACCGCCAATACACCCTCAAGGCCAACCCAACGGTCCACTACCAGCTTACTCAGTTCCAATAGCATACCTTTCCAGCGGGCACGCTTTAGCTCAGTAGTTTCGGCAACGGGAGCTACCGTCACAGGATCCGGCTCCGCGCCGACAGGCGCGATTGTTACAGGATTGGCGATCATGGATAACAGAGGCATCGCCGGAACCAATACACCTGCGATCGCCTGTGCTGACTCGGCTGAGGTAATGAGCAGGCTGCTCACAGGGCGAGCAGCTGTCAGGCTGATATCGCTCGCCGGCTCCTCGCTGCTAATCACTGGCGTCGTGATTGGCCGGGCCTGGGCGAAGGAGTGCAGGCGGTCAGCAGACACCAGCAGCAGTGATGCCACGAACAATACCCCGGTCACCAGCAGGATCCTGACCCATTGGACCAGGCGCAATGCCGCTGCCAGATCGCGACCATGTACCAGATAAACCACCAACGGTGCGGCCACGTGCAGAATCATCTGCGCCCGGCTGCCCATGGACACCGCCGTAACCGCGCCTTCAACGATGAGAATGTAGAAAAGTGTTTCCAGTTTCATCTGGCGCGTCTGTACCAACCAATAGCCCAGCGTGGCGAGCAGGATCAGGTTGCCCCAGGCAATCATGAACGAAACCAGTACGTAGACGTAGCTGTGTAGCTTGAGCGTAGGCTCGGTACCGACCTTTAGAACAGCGAACCTGAAATTGACGGCCAGCAGCACGACGGTGAGCAAAACTGCCAACCACATGGACGGTTTGAGCAACGCGCGTGGCCGATCGATGGAAATGGTCGCAGGCGGTTGCAGGCGCGCGGCAAAGGCCTGACAAGCCAGTAATGTGGCAAATGCAGTGTTCAGGGCCAGCATGGCCGAGTCCCAAGCCTGCGGTGTGTTATCGAAGGCACCGATCGGCTCGATGAACTGCGTGGCAAAAATGAAGTGCAGAACCAGCTTTGCCCAGCAACCGAGAATCAGGAAAGTCAGCAGGAAGAACGAGAAGAAGCTGGTGCGGTTGGTCAGCACGCTGCGTACCAGCAAGCCGGCCAGAACACCATTGAGCAGCAGCGGTGTCAGGGACGCCGGGTAACTTGCGGCTGCGGCAAGGGTCGCCATGGCAATCAGCAGTAACGCACTGGCTTGCAGGTAGCGGTTATCCAGCGGGTGAGCCTGCACGATCTGATTCATCCGCGCACTCCAAGTGGGGAATAGCTGTTTAGATGTGTCTCGGTACCTGTGGGACCGCTGCACCCACAGATACTGCAGCAGGCTTCAGGCTTTGGACTTGGGCCTGAAAATGGTTAGTACGTAACTGACCATTTTGCGTGAAAGAATCGACGGAGGATCCAGCAGAGCGGCTTTGCCCATGCGTACCAAGAACATCGCATAGCGCCCGGAAAACCCGTGCATGAAGCCGGAAAGCATATGGGCATTGGCAATGGCCTTGCGTTTCCAGCCAAGAATGGAGGGCGAGAGGCCATTGGTCTGGTAAAGGCTGTTGATTACCTTGAGTGGCTCGTCGGAGCGTTCGGCGTTGCACGGGTTATAGGTGGTCGAGCCTGAGTGAATACGGAAGTCCGCCAGGGGTTCGGCTACTCGAATAAATGGCCCGTACTGGCAAAGACGCAGGAAAAAGTCCATGTCCGGAATGTTGCGCAGCCCGGTGTTCCAGCCACCGACCTTGTCCCACACGGCGCGGCGGAACAGCGCACCGGGGCCAGGCAGGCACTGGAAGTTGGCGATCAGCAGCCGCTCTTCGTAATCGGGAGTTTGAACTGTTCGCACATGTTTGGAATGTTCATCAATGACGCAGAAGTCCGGGTAGGCCAGCACAGCCTCAGGGGCCTTGGCCATGGCTGCGACGATGGCCTCGACGGCACGCGGGTGCAAGCGGTCATCGGCGCTCAGATAGCCAAGCAACTCGCCCGTACTCTGCTGCCAGCCGAAGTTCATCGCCGCGCTCTGCCCAGCGTTGGCCTGACGGTGGCGAATGAAATGGCCCGGGTGTTGCTCCAGCAGCCCAGGAGTGTCGTCTGTGGAGCCATCATCGACGACGATCAGTTCCACGTTCGGATAGGTCTGCTGCAGCACGCTGTCGATCGCATCCAGTACATAGCGCCCGGTGTTGTAGGTAGGAATGACGATCGAAACCTTGGGCTGTATGTTGCTAGCGACCATGAGATACCTTTCGACGGTAATAGAGGTGCACGAACCGGCTCAATGAAACGTAATCGGCGGTGGTGCTGAGGTTGAATATCCGTTTCACGCAGTGAATCTGTGCCAGCGACTGGCAGATACCGCCGAGGCTGTATACCACGGCCAAACCGATGATTCCATACAACCACATTGCCAGCAGTCCGGCGGTAATCATGCATAGCCCGCTGATGACCGAAATACGCATGGCCACGTGCTGTTTCTGTAGCATCATCAGCACGAAGCCGGCAGTACCGGCGTAAGTCTGCGCCAGTTGCGAAATGCCCAAGATGGCAAATATATAGTATGCATCGGCATATTCACTGGACCACACATGCGTCAGCACGAACTGGCCACACGCAATGAACAGCAGATAGCCTGCAAGCCCCAATAGCGTCGCCGCTCCCGCACCTACCCCCATTACGCGCTGCAGATAACGTTTCTTGCCGCGCACCCAGATACGCCCAATCGAGGGCGCGACGACGGTGTTGATCACTGCCAGCGGGATCAGTACCAAGGCTGCCAGGCGTGAAGCCAGACCATAGATGGCCAGCCCGGGCGCATCACCGAACCAGGCGATGATCCACAGGTCGGCCTGCGACATTACGAACAGCACTGCGGTGGTTGTCAGATTGGGCCGGGTTTCTCGCAGCAATGTACTATAGCCGATACTGGTATTCGGCTTGCCCCGGGGTTGCGCCCGATACCATTGGCACAGGCTCCAGGCCCCGAGCAAGGTGGTGCAGCCGGCGCCCACGGCGCCAGCCAGGATCAGCGTGCTCAGTTCAATGTGCAGCTCGCCGCGCCAGGCCAGGATAACCGTAGCCGCGCTGGCCAGACTGGCCCCGGTGGTCAGGAAGCTGGCCTGCACGAAATGGCCCAAGGCACGATGCTGCTCGGCCAGAACGGTGCTGATCGCCGCCAGGATCATGCTTAGCGACACCAGCGGGGCAATGCCATGCAGCATCCGCAGCAGGTCGTCACCTTCGTAACGTGACAGTACCTGCATAAAAATATTGAACCCCACTGCCAGGGCAATGGTCGACAGCACCGCCAACAGCAGAGTGCGGCGTAACAGCTGCTTTACCTGGCCCCCGTCGCGGTGCCCCTGCGCGGTGGAGATGCAGGCAGGCGCGGTAATGCTCAGGCCGAGCTGGCCCAAGGTGGCCAGTGCAGCGATAAGCGATTGGGCCAGAAAGAACAACCCGACCGAAGTCTGCGACATGGTCAGAGGAATGATGATGCCGGTCAGGGCGCCGGTGCCCAACAACAGGAATCGGCCAAATATCGCAGCTATGCTTGCCGCGATCGGAGAAGAAAGCGCGTTGGTGACTTTCCCTGTGGACATGAGTTCTTATAGATACCTTTGGGGGAGGACGGATTCTGTTTTGTTTTGCATGGGCTGTCCATGCTCTGGACGCTTCGACATCAGGGGAGTTGATATCGATCAGGGCCAGGCCGGGTATTCGGACAGCCGATTTGTAGTTTTGCTCCAGATTCATTAGGGTCTCGAGTAACTACCGTGTTCACCCCGCGCTACACACTGCCGTGTTGGCGTTTTCGAGGGATATTTGTCAGTAATTTCTGAGAGTTGCCGACGTGTCTTCCGTTGGCATGCGATCTGTCCGATAGTAGACATCAATAAACCCAATAAGCGATCAGGTGAGAATGAAAGTAATTTTGACGGGTGCGTCCGGCTTCGTCGGAGGGGCGGTTCTGAAAGCGCTCAGTCGCAACGCAAACGTTGAAACGGTCCTACCGTTGCGTTCACCTTTGCTGGAGATGCCTGCCGGCGTTGCCAGTTACCCGATTGGCGACCTTGCCGATGACCAGAGCGCCGAGTTACAGGTTCACCGCCCCGATGTTGTGGTGCACTGCGCATCGCGCGTGCACGTCATGAGCGATACCGCCAGCGACCCGCTGGCAGAGTTTCGCCGCATCAATGTTGACGGTACCCTGGCCTTCGCCCGGGCCGCCAGCGCGGCCGGCGCCCGCCGGTTCGTGTTTGTCAGTTCAATCAAGGTCAATGGCGAACAGACCCGCCCTGGCGCTGCCTACCGTGCCGACGACACCCCGCACCCGGTCGATCCCTATGGCATTTCCAAGCATGAAGCGGAACAAGGTTTGCTGGCGCTCGGCGCGCAAACAGGGATGGAAATTGTCATCATTCGTCCAGTGTTGGTATACGGGCCGGGGGTGAAAGCCAATTTTCTCAGCATGATGCGCTGGTTGGACCGTGGTGTGCCATTGCCCTTCGGTGCCATACATAATCGTCGGAGCCTGGTGGCGCTGGACAATCTGGTAGACCTGGTTCTGAGGTGCATTGATCACCCGGGCGCAGCCAACCAGGTGTTTCTGGTCAGTGATGGAGAGGACCTGTCCACGACCGAACTGCTTACTCGCATGGCAAGGGCGCTCGGCAAACCGGCCCGCCTGCTACCGGTGCCAGCCTGGTTGCTAAGCAGTGGCGCCAAGGCGCTCGGCAAAGGGGCGCTTTCCCAGCGATTGTGCGGCTCGCTACAGGTCGATATCGGTAAAACCCGCGAACTGCTTGGCTGGCAGCCTCCGGTTCGGGTGGATGCGGCGCTTCTGGCTGCAGCAAGGCATTTTCAGGAAAACAACCACCAATGACGCTTTTCTTGGCTTTACCCGCAGTACTGCTGCTGTCCTTGTTGATGACTGCCGGCCTGCGTCGATACGCGCTGGCGCGCAGTATCATCGACGTGCCTAACGGGCGTAGCTCGCACACAGTGCCTACGCCTCGCGGTGGCGGGGTTGCAATCGTATTGACATTCCTGCTGGCCATCGCCGGTCTCATGCTAGACGGCGCGGGGGATAGCCGCACCTTGGTGGCACTGGGCGGCAGCGGTGCGCTGATTGCCGTTATCGGCTTCATGGACGACCACGGCCATATTCCGGCCCGCTGGCGTCTGCTCGGGCATTTCATTGCCGCCGCCTGGATGCTGGCTTGGATGGGAGGATTGCCGCCATTGGCCCTGTTCGGCTTGCAAGTGGACCTGGGCTGGCTGGGGGGCGTACTGGCTGCGGTGTACCTGGTGTGGCTGCTCAACCTTTACAACTTCATGGATGGGATTGACGGCATCGCCAGTATCGAAGCCATCACTGTGTGCCTGGGTGGCGCCTGGCTATACTGGATGGCGGGTCTTGGCAGCCATGCAGTACTGCCATTGCTGCTGGCCGCCGCAGTTGCCGGGTTTCTGTTCTGGAATTTTCCCCCGGCAAAGATCTTCATGGGCGACGCTGGCAGCGGCTTCCTCGGCATCGTTCTGGGCGGTCTTTCGCTGCAAGCCGCCTGGGTGGCACCTGAGATGCTCTGGTGCTGGTTGATCCTGCTCGGCGTGTTCATTGTCGACGCCACCTACACCCTGGTTCGTCGTTTGTTGCGGGGCGACAAGGTGTACGAGGCTCACCGCAGCCACGCCTACCAGTTCGCTTCGCGTGAGGTTGGCAGGCACTTGCCAGTCACATTGGCTGTTGCGGTATTGAACCTGTGCTGGTTGCTGCCGATAGCCTTTTGCGTTGCACGGCTCGGCCTGGATGGTGCCGCAGGTGTAGTGCTGGCCTATATCCCGTTGTTGCTGCTGGCCGTGCGTTTCCGCGCAGGTCAAATCGAAGATAGACACCAAAGGTAAAGTGAGCGACTTGATGTCAGGGAATTTCTGGAAACGTTTCAGAGGAGCGATGGACACCGTGCGCGCTAAACTGCTTGCTCTACCACGTAGACACAAACGCTTGCTGCAGGTATTGACCGACGTTGTCCTGATCTGGGTTGCCCTGTGGATGGCATTCGTGGTTCGGCTTGGTATTGATGACTTGGCCAACCCAATCCTGGATCATGGCTGGCTGTTCCTCACAGCGCCGGTCGTAGGCATTCCTCTGTTCATCAGGTTTGGTCTGTACCGTGCGGTGTTGCGCTATTTCGGCACCGACGCGCTGATTGCAATCACCAAGGCCGTAACCCTGTCCGCACTGATCCTCGGTTTTATCATCTATTGGGCAAGCAACCACCAGAACGTGGTGCCACGTTCCATTACCTTCAACTACTGGTGGTTGAGCCTGATCATGGTGGGCGGCCTGCGCCTGGCCATGCGCCAGTACTTCCTCGGTGACTGGTTTGCCGCCGCCGTACAACACGTCCCCTTTACCGGCAACAACCGTGATGGCTTGCCCCGGGTGGCCGTGTATGGCGCCGGTGGTGCCGGCAACCAGCTGGTAGCGGCGCTGCGTGCGGATAGGGCGTTGCGCCCGGTGGCGTTCATCGACGACGATCCCAGCATTACCGACCGGGTAATTGCCGGCTTGCAGGTATATCGCCCCGATCAGTTGCAGGAGATGATCGATGCCACCGGCGCACAGGAAATTTTGCTGGCCATTCCATCTTCCACCCGCACTCGCCGACGGGAGATTCTCAACTTCCTTGAAGGCTTCCCGTTGCATGTGCGCAGTATTCCCAGTTTCATGGAACTGGCCAGCGGCAAGGTGAAGGTCGATGATATTCAGGAGGTGGACATCGCCGACCTGCTGGGCCGCGATGCCGTGCCAGCGCAAGCTGACCTGCTGGCGCGCTGCATCGTTGAGCAGACGGTGCTGGTAACCGGAGCCGGAGGCTCGATCGGGTCGGAGCTGTGCCGGCAGATTCTGGGCCAGACGCCGAAAACCCTGCTGCTGTTCGACCACAGCGAGTTCAACCTGTACAGCATCCTGTCGGAACTGGAACAGCGCATTGCCCGCGAGTCGCTGTCGGTGTGCCTGGTACCGATCCTCGGCTCGGTCCGTAACCAGGCGCAGTTGCTCGACATCATGCGTACCTGGCGGGTTGACACCGTCTACCATGCCGCCGCCTACAAGCACGTGCCGATGGTAGAGCACAATATTGCCGAAGGCCTGATGAACAACGTCATCGGCACCCTGTACACTGCCCAGGCTGCATTGCAGGCAGGCGTTGCCAACTTCGTGCTGATTTCAACCGACAAGGCTGTACGCCCGACCAATGTGATGGGCAGCACCAAACGCCTGGCGGAAATGACCCTGCAAGCCCTGAGCCGCGAAGTGGCGCCGGTACTGTTCGGCGACAGCGGCAATGTCTCGCAGGTGAACAAGACTCGCTTCACCATGGTCCGCTTCGGCAATGTACTGGGCTCGTCGGGTTCGGTAATTCCGCTGTTCCACAAGCAGATCAAGGCCGGTGGCCCGCTGACCGTCACCCATCCGAAGATCACCCGCTATTTCATGACCATTCCCGAGGCAGCACAGCTGGTTATCCAGGCGGGTTCCATGGGCAAGGGTGGTGATGTGTTCGTGCTCGACATGGGCGAACCAGTGAAAATCGTGGAGCTGGCCGAGAAGATGATTCACCTGTCCGGTTTCAGCGTGCGTTCCGAGCGTAACCCGATGGGTGATATCGCCATCGAATTTACCGGGTTGCGGCCAGGCGAGAAGCTTTATGAAGAACTGCTGATTGGCGATAACGTGATTGCTACCCGCCACCCGATGATCATGAGCGCCAACGAAGACTTCCTGCCCTGGGACACACTCAAGGACACGCTGCGCCAGTTGTTGGCGGCAGTGGAAGCAGACGATTTCATGCGGGTACGCCAGTTGCTGCGTGAAACCGTCAGCGGCTATGCACCGGAAGGCGAGATTGTGGACTGGATTTACCAGCAACGACGTCTCGAGCCCTGACCCGCCGAAGTGCAACGCCAGGGTCACCAGTTGTCCCCGGCGTTGCGCGGTGCCTTCGGGGGGCAGCCGGCATGTAACTATTTTTCAAGGCAGTTAAATGAAAGCAACCCCCCTCGCAATACCCGAAGTCCTGCTGCTTGAGCCAAACGTATTCACCGATGACCGCGGGTTCTTCTTCGAAAGCTTCAACCACACAGTTTTCGAGCGCCTGGTACAGCGCCCCGTCAATTTCGTCCAGGATAACCACTCCAGCTCGCGCCGACATGTACTGCGCGGCTTGCATTACCAAGTGCATCAACCACAGGGCAAACTGGTAAGGGTAGTCGCCGGTGATGTGTTCGATGTCGCGGTAGACTTGCGCCGTTCTTCGCCTACGTTCGGCCAGTGGGTCGGGGCCCGTCTTTCAGCGCACAACAAGCAGCAGATGTGGATTCCGGAAGGTTTCGCCCACGGTTTTGTCGTGTTGTCCGATCATGCGGAATTCCTGTACAAGACCACAGATTACTATGCCCCCAAGTTCGAGCGTTGCCTGGCTTGGAATGACCCCAACGTCGGTATTCAGTGGCCTGTCGAGCGGCCTTTGCTGTCAGGCAAGGACCAGGTTGGCACAGCGCTGCGGGATCTGGATTGCTTCGATTGAGCAAACAGTCCATGCAGGGGTAGGGAAGTAGCACGACGATATCATCTTCCTGCTCGGCTGCAGCGCCGAGCGGCTAGAATCCAGAAGATGCAACAGCAGACCATGACAGCGGAAGCAGACGAACATGACCATTCTGGTAACCGGCGGCGCAGGCTTTATCGGCGCGAACTTCGTGCTGGACTGGCTGGCCGGCAGTGATGAGGCTGTGGTCAACCTCGACAAACTTACCTACGCAGGCAACCTGCAGACCCTTGCGAGCCTGCAAGGCGACCAGCGGCACATCTTCGTACACGGTGACATCGGCGACTCCGCGCTGGTAGCCCGTCTGCTGCAGGAGCACCAGCCGCGGGCCATCGTCAACTTTGCTGCCGAGTCGCACGTCGACCGCTCGATCCACGGCCCCGAAGACTTCATCGAAACCAACATCGTCGGTACCTTCCGCCTGCTGGAAGCGGTACGCGCCTACTGGGGCGGCCTGGATGACCAGGCACGCCAGTCATTCCGCTTCCTGCACGTGTCCACCGACGAAGTCTACGGTTCGCTGGCTGCCGACGAACCCGCCTTCACCGAAACCCACCAGTACCAGCCCAATAGCCCATACTCGGCGAGCAAGGCGGCTAGCGACCACTTGGTGCGTTCGTACCACCACACCTATGGCCTGCCGGTGCTTACCACCAACTGCTCGAACAACTACGGCCCGTACCACTTCCCGGAAAAGCTCATCCCGCTGATGATCGTCAACGCCCTGGCCGGCAAACCGCTGCCGGTGTACGGTGACGGCCAGCAAATTCGCGACTGGCTGTACGTCAAGGACCACTGCAGCGCCATCCGCCGCGTACTGGAAGCCGGTGAAACCGGCGAGGTGTACAACGTGGGCGGCTGGAATGAAAAGCCCAACCTGGAAATCGTCAACCGCGTGTGTGCCCTGCTGGACGAACTGCGCCCGCGCCCGGATGGCAAACCCTACGCCGAACAGATCACCTACGTGACCGATCGCCCCGGGCACGACCGCCGCTACGCCATCGATGCCCGCAAGCTCGAGCGTGAACTGGACTGGAAACCTGCCGAAACCTTCGAAACCGGCATCCGCAAGACCGTGGCCTGGTACCTCGACAACCAGGAGTGGGTGCAGAACGTGCAGTCTGGCAGCTACCGAGACTGGGTCGAGAAGAACTATGCAGAGCGCTCGGCATGAAGATTCTGCTATTGGGCAAGGACGGCCAGGTCGGCTGGGAGCTGCAACGCAGCCTGGCCCCGCTGGGCCATTTGCTGGCGCTGAACTCACGCAGCCAGGCGCACTGCGGCGACCTGGCCAACCTGCCGGGCCTGGCCGAAACTGTACGCGCCTATTCGCCTGATGTAATCGTCAACGCTGCCGCCTATACCGCCGTGGACAAGGCGGAAAGCGAGCGCGAGCAAGCCTTCAAGGTAAACGCCGAAGCTGTCGGTGTACTGGCCCGCGCCGCAGCCGACTGCGGTGCTTTGCTGGTGCATTATTCCACCGATTATGTGTTCCCGGGGCAGGGGAACCGGCCTTGGCATGAAGAAGACCTTGTCGGCCCTGTGAATGTCTATGGCGAAAGTAAACTGGCCGGCGAGCAGGCCGTTCAGGCTGCCGGCTGCCAGTACCTGATCTTCCGCACCTGCTGGGTGTATGCCGCGCGTGGCAACAACTTCGCCAGGACCATGCTGCGCCTGGCTGCGGAGCGTGACAGCCTGGGGGTGATTGACGACCAGCATGGCGCCCCGACCGGCGCCGAGCTGATCGCCGACATCACCGCCCACGCTATCACTGCCACCCAGGCCGATCCGGCCCTGGCCGGTCTTTACCACCTGGCGGCTGGCGGCGAAACCACCTGGTGTGGCTATGCCCGCTACGTACTGGAACATGCAGCTGCCCAGGGCGTGCCCCTGAAAGCCCATGCAGAACAGGTCAACCCGTTGACCACCGCTGCTTATCCGACCCCGGCCAAGCGGCCGGCCAATTCGCGTCTGGACACCCACAAACTTCAGAGAGCGTTTGCCCTGACCCTGCCAGACTGGCGCCTGGGGGTGGCTCGCATGCTTACGGAAATACATGAGAAATGAACACTATCAAGCGTAAAGGCATCATTCTGGCGGGTGGGTCAGGTACCCGTTTGCATCCGGCGACGCTGGCAATTTCCAAGCAGCTGCTGCCGGTGTACGACAAACCGATGATCTACTATCCGCTGACCACGCTGATGCTGGCGGGTATCCACGACATTCTGATCATCTCCACCCCGCAGGATACCCCGCGCTTCGAGCAATTGTTGGGCGACGGCCACTGCTGGGGTATCAATATTACCTATGCTGTACAACCGTCCCCCGACGGCTTGGCCCAGGCTTTTTTGATTGGCGAGCACTTCATTGGCAGTGCACCCACCGCGCTGGTGCTAGGGGACAATATCTATTACGGCCACGACTTCCAGCAGTTGCTGTGCAGCGCCATGAGCCGGCAGGGCAGTGCAAGTGTCTTTGCCTACCACGTGCAAGACCCCGAACGTTACGGTGTGGTCGAGTTTGACGCGCAGGGCAAGGCCATCAGCCTGGAAGAAAAGCCAGCCAAACCCAAGTCCAACTACGCCGTCACCGGTTTGTACTTTTACGACAACGATGTGATCGAGATAGCCAAGGGAATCCGGCCGTCTGCGCGGGGCGAGCTGGAGATCACCGACGTGAACCGCGCCTATCTGGAACAGAACCGGTTGTCGGTGGAGATCATGGGGCGCGGGTATGCCTGGCTGGATACCGGGACGCATGATTCATTATTGGAGGCCAGCGGGTACATCGCTACCATCGAGCGGCGGCAGGGGTTGAAGGTGGCTTGTCCGGAAGAGGTGGCGTTCAGGCAGGGGTGGATTGGGGCGGAGCAGTTGCTGAAGCTGGCTGAGCCGTTGGCCAAGAATGGCTATGGGCAGTATTTGAAGAGGTTGGTGCAGGACCGCGTTTATTGAAGGGCGTCTTGAACTACCCCAGGGCGACCAATCGATAAGGCGGTAAATCACCGCCTTTGCTCCCGCAGCAGAGCCAATGAGCATGTCTGATTCACCCATGCCGCCTCGATACGCCAACGCATGATCAGCCACCATTTTTGAGAACAGAGCCGCTTTTCTAAAAAAGAAAGGTAGTAAACGCTGCCAAATCTGTATATTTGCAGGTTCACCGTAAGACCTATGAAAGGGAATTCCCAGATGCAAGTTGCAAAAATGTCTTACCGCCCAGATATAGACGGTTTAAGGGCTCTGGCGGTATTGGCGGTTGTAATTTTTCACTTTGACAAACGGTGGTTGCCAGGTGGTTTTGTCGGCGTAGATATATTTTTTGTAATTTCAGGGTATTTGATTACGGGTATTATTCTTAAAGAGGTTCGTAGAGGCGAGTTTTCTTTTTCGAATTTCTATCTGAGGCGGATGAAAAGAATCTTCCCTGCTGCGTTCTTTCTTATTTTTATTACCACGCTGTTCGGGTTGGTCTTCATGGTGCCGATGGATGCCAAGGATTTGGCTTCATCGGCAATCGCTTCAACCGTTTCGCTTGCAAATATATATTTCTGGAAGTATTTGGATATAAGCTATTTTGCAGCCTCTTCAGATATGGTGCCGCTTCTGCATATGTGGTCACTGGGTGTAGAAGAGCAGTTCTATCTGATTTGGCCTGCATTGCTGATGATGCTGTATAGGTTAGGGGGGCGGAAAGGGGTGGTCCTGACTGCTCTGCTATTAGCCTCGGTGTCGGTTCTATATGCTGAAAGCAAGCTGGTTTCCGATCCTAAGTTTGCTTATTATATGCTTCCTTCGCGTGCGGGCGAATTGCTGATAGGTGCGCTTGCATTGTTCGCAAGCGAGGCATGGAAAGGCCGCGTTAATAAAAAGATTTCCCAGGTTTTGGCCGTCATTGGCATGCTTGCAGTCTGCTTGTCAATGGTTTTTCTAACGGAGGCAGGTGGTTTCCCTGGCGTCAATTCGCTGCTGCCGGTAATAGGCGTCGCCTGTGTGATTTTTGCCGGGGCGGTGGGTAACAACATAGTCAGTGCGTTGTTGTCTACGCGTCTCCTTGTGTTTGTCGGGCTTGTATCATTTTCATTATATTTGTGGCATTGGCCAATTTTGGCGTTTTATCGTTATGCCTATGGTCAACCGGCAGGCGCTGGCTATTTGATCTGTGTCGTGTTGCTGGTAACTATGACGTTGATCTCCTATTACCTGGTTGAAGTGCCATTCCGGCGCCCTGCGCAAAGGCCGCTAAATCTCAAAGGCTTTGCGGTAGCGCTGGTTGCTGTACTGACCGTTTCCGTTAGTTATTACGCTATCAGTACCAAAGGCCTTGTAAAAGAGCTTTCGCCGGAGGGTTATCATGCCAAGGTGACTGAGCACTTCAATCAGACCAAAGCGGCTTACCGCTATGAGTACAATTGTCAAACCTCTCGCTACGATGCCAGTTTGATTGAGGAAGAGCGATGCATTATTGGCCCAGGCGGGAAAAAGCCAAGTGTGCTGATTTTTGGTGACTCGAATTCAGCCCAGTACGTTGGCTACTGGAAAGTCATTGCTGAGGACCGTGGTATCGCCATGCGCAATATCTCCCACAATTCTTGTGTGCCCTTTGCAGGTAGCACGAGTCTTCCTTATGTAAAGGCGGCTAGCCGGGCCTCGTGTCAGAAGTTCAATTCGCAAGTCAGGGAACATTTTGATGACTACGATACCATCATTGTGAGTGCGGATTGGCAAGGTTACAGGTACAGAACAAAAAACTATGTGGAAGACATTAGTGGCCTGATCAGGGAACTATCAGCTACCGGGAAGAACATCATCATTGGCCTGAAGGTCCCGATCTTCAAGTCCTATGATAGGTCGTGTGACCTCAAAGCTATGAAGATTCCAGGGGTCGATTGCCTGACACGGGGTGAGTACGCCGATACGGGTGAAACCGAGATAAATAACCAGATTATCGAAATTGCCCAAAACTACAACAATGTGAAGACTTTTACGTTGCGAGACTATATATGCAATAACGGTACGTGTTCTGTTTATTTACTAGGGAAACCAATCTATTTTGACCTTGGCCACTTGAGCATGGCAGGCTCAGAGCAGATTGGGCGCCTATCCATTGCCGATAAAAATGTGCCTGGATTGCTTTCTAAAAAATAGAAACTGAAAAGGCGGCTGGCCAGCCGCCTTTGTCGTCCGGGAGGAGTTAGCACTTAAAGTTTAGCAAACGCCTCGTTTACAGTATCGCCAGGGGTCATTGAAAGTCGCCGATCTGTTCCACCGTGCATTTTGCGGATATCTGATCTTCGGCTGCATCTTTGTAGAAAGCCATAATTTCCAATGTGTCGTACTTCCCAGGAATCCGAAAACGGGCGTCCGGCGAGGCTTCGTACCAGCGTACATCACTACGCGCGCCATCAATGACAAGGTAAAAAGCAAAATTTCCGTTTTCCTGGAGCTGTCCGTCGATTACTAACGAGCAATGTGCAAAGACTTCTTCGTCGGCTTGGAATGCGGCTACGGTCAGCTTTGCATCGCCGGAGATCAGTGGCGGATGTGGCCGGGGAACGAAAGAGGATTCGGCAACTGCCTCGTGCAGATTCGCAAATTTTCTTCTGATTTGGGTGAGCGCTTCTATGTAGTAGCCTTCGCAGTAATGAAAAGGCGAAACGCCCCATTTGTGTTGTTCATCAGCAGTTAGAAGTGAAGGCGAAAAACTGATGAATTGCTGCTCCGCCAATTCATGCGCCAATGCATTATACATCCAGTTCAGTTCGGCATTGGCTTTTTCAACGACCGTGGGGGCTACCGGAAAGGGGGTGTCGGTTTCCTTCTCAAACCGCGATGACCAGAAAACTTTATTGACAATGACACGGTCAAGCTTGTTCCGGTCCTTTAAAAAGGAAAATAACTTTTGCATTCCTTGGAGCCAAAGTTTGCGGCGCTCCGGGGACCCATGAGAAATTATTTTGTAACCCGTTATGGAGGGATCTTCGAGGAGGCCGCTCTCGGTGAGTTCATTCGAAAGCGTTATCAATTGGCCAGAAGGTAAAGCTATTAAATCAAATCTTTCATCGATAAGATCAATTAAAATTATATCCGAGTCGTTGAATTGGTTGGCCTCGGAAAACATTGCTTTGGAAAAATCGTAGGCGACCATGCGGCGCCGAAAGGCAGAAGGAATACGTTGTAATGCGTCTTCGTTGGCATAAGCCTCGCTGCAAAGCGAAGCCATGGAAGATCTGGCGTAGTATTCCAGCAGATTGAAGTCGCTGTTTTCTTCGAGGTTGAATATATCCCGGGAAACGCAGCTGCCGTAAATAATTAAATTCTTAGTCACTGTCTTGTTTTAGCCTTCTGGAGTGATGCAGCTTGGGCATGCATCAAACGACGCTACTACGAAGCTGATAAGGCTGTGAGGCGTAACCGAACGGGCAATCTTGGCGCAGGGCTTACGCGTTCGATACTCATTGGGCTGCATAGTAGTGGCGGTCATATTAGGATCCAATTTTCACCCTTCGGGATCTGGTAAAGCATTATCCCGAGCAGGAACAGGGAATGCAACGACCCTGCGGCGCCTGCGAGGCACTCAAAATTCATGGTACGTCACAATAATAAAATCGGGTGCGGCCAGGCCCTCAGGTCGGTCTGGTGAACTCTCGATCGCGTGATACCGGCACAGCCGTCAGGATGAGACCCACGAGAGGGCTAAGAGTTCACTTCGGCCCTGGTTGAAAGTGCTGGTGCGGGTGCTTATCCTGAGCTTTCACGAGCGCTGCAGCGGTGAAGGCAGGGCGGGGGTAAGCTGGAGAGCACAAATAATGATATCAAGCCAATAAAATTGGTGGCGACTCAGCACGAACTGTTCGTATTCATCAAAATAACTGATCCGCTACAATTGGCTTTTGGTCACTTGGCAGGTGGGTCGAGCTGCGTATTTGGACGATAGTTGCAGTATGTCCTTGGCCATCTCCTTCTTGATATTGTGGCGGGAGAATTGCTCGACAAATTCAGACCGTGAGATCTGCTGCATTTCCAAACGCTGGAATGCTTCAATGGCATCCTCAACATCGCAAGGTCCAAAGATTGCAGCGTTTTTAATTCGCTTTTGTGCAAAGCGAGCCGCGTAACCGGAAAGGCCACCCCAGATCGGTTTATGCGTGGCGGCGTATTCAAATAATTTCGAGGGGAGAACGCGGCGAAAAGCTTTCAGGTTATTCAGGTGCAAAAAAAGGACGTCTGCTTGATGATAAACACGAAGCAGTTCATCTCGCTTCATCGGTGGCGAAATGGATACATTATCAACCTGGGCCTGCTTCAAGGCATTTTTCAGGTGTTCCAATGTGCTGCCGTCCCCGATCAGATGAAAGTCCACCTGGTCGGCAAGCCTTTTTGCAAGTTCGGGAAGTATCTGGTGAAGCCCTTGTCCGGTTCCGATGTTGCCGGCATACACTACTTTGATTCGACGAGGTGGAGTCTTGGGCTCCGGCGCCTGCAAGGCCGAGAGTTGGTTGATGAATAAATCATCGACGCCGTTAGTGTAAAGCGTAAAGTCTCGCCCGGGGTAACGGGTATTAAAGTAAGGCAAAAAACCTGGTGAAATCAAATTTACCCGGGTTGCACTATTGATCGTCCAGCGTTCAAGTGGCGAAAAAATTGAAGCTGCGAAACGGCCCCAGCGGGAAGGCAGAAAATCGCGTAGGGTATCCACGAATATGTCACGAATATCCAAGTATAGCGCACACGCATTTCGCCGGGCGATAAGGGCACCAAGCGATGCAGTCATTAAGCGCGACGATGTGGCGAAGACCAGATCGTAGTGCTGATTTCGCGTAATCTTCAACGCGTTGTTCGCAAAACTGACGAAGGCTTTGGCCTGGTCTTTGATCCCGCTTCGATGTGTCGGAATATCGATCCGTCTTATACTCAGCAGCGGTGAACGTTCGAGGCTCACTGCATTGGCTACAAAAGAATGGTATCGGTTAGGACGTGTCGTGATCACGTCTATGTCCACCTGCTCACCCAATTCGGCCCGTAGGGCGCTGACCAGCGCTTCTGCACGAAATGAGCCGGCCGAAAGGTCTGGCGGATAATAGAAACTCAGCAGAAGAATCTTCGTAGTCATCATCAGGCCTGTTTTTCTGGTGTGGCTACTGGGAGTATTTGCTGGTAGAGATTTACCAGACGAGCCTCCTGCTCTTCCCAATTCAAGGTGTTTGCGGTGCGTTGCGCGTTGTCGGCAAATCGTTTGCGCAGGTCAGGGTTTGTGACCAGCTGGTTTAGCGCCTGCGCTAGCGCAGCATGATTGTTTGCGGGGACGAGAATGCCAACGTTATTGTTGCGCACGATGCGACGTATTTCAGGGAAGTCAGTCGCTACAACAGGCAAACCAGCGATCAGGTACTCGAACAGCTTGTTGGAATCAGTCGTGTAGTGATTAAGGCAAGTGTTTTCGATTGGCTGGACGCCAATATCGGCGGAGGCCGTATATTCTGGAAGTTCTGACAAGGCTACTGTCGGAATGAAATGCACCCGTTCCTGCAGGCCGAGTTCTCCGCAGCGTTGGTTCAGGCTTTGAGTCAGCCTACCGCCGCCGATTAGCACAAAGTAGGCATTCGGCACCGCTGTCGCTGTTTCGATGAGCTTTTCAAGCCCACGGCCTTGCTGCAGACCACCTTGATAAATAATTATTGGCCATGGCGCTTTCAGTCCCAGCTCGTTGCGAATGCGGTTGGATCCGCGGCAATGAGTAAGTCTGGGACGGTTCTGTAGAACCGTAGGTCGCGCTACGCCATAGGCGCGGGCGAAGTACTTCGCCCGGGCGTCGGTGGTAGTTATGCTTCCATCTACCTTCGGCATCAGCTGCTTTTCGACGAAGCCCACCACGCGACGAAAACTTTGATAGCCTTCGCGGCTGGTACTGATTTCATGGGCGTCATAAATCAGACGAGCCCGGCTTAAACGCGCTGCCAACCAGGCTGTTGGAAGCGTGTTCACGTCGTGGGCGTGCACCAGGTGAGGGCGATACCGGACCATATGCCAAAGAAGGGCGGCGTGCGTCCAGGTTCGGGCGACAAGTCGTAGCACTTGATGTCTGAGCGACAGTTTTCCTACGGGGTTCTGAATCTTGCTTGCTTGAGCGGGCTGCTGGGAAACATTGTTGCCCTTACGCCAGCGCCATAATGGGCTACGCGCAACACGAAAGACGCTGATGCCATCTTTTAGTCGTTCTTGTTGACGGGTAACACCCGGCGTGTGCAAAGCAAAGACATTAATCTCATAGCCAGCGTGCCGAAGGGTTTGGGCTTCTTTCAGCACACGAGCATCATTAAGAAATTCATTCCAGACGATCATGGCTATACGTTGCATGCGGCCCCCTCTGGCACGGCTTGGTTGAGTGCACTTACCAAATGTGAAATTTGCGGAAGTAGTTCCGCCGCCGATAAGTAATTTTGCTTAACCAGCCATTGATCGAGCTGGAAGCACAATGCCGAAAGGTGCAAATGCTGTCCGGTAACGTCCTGCATGTCTGCACGTTGCTCCTTCAAATCAAACAGTAGTTCTGGTAGCAACGGTTCCAGCTTCCTGGATACTTGCAAACTGGCGCCGACGGGTTCTAGGCTCCAATTGCCCCAATAACTGGCGGTCAGGACGCCGGTATCGGAAATGAATATCTGGTCCTTGCCTATCTGGGCGTTGCAAACATGGAGCGGAAGTGTGCGGAGCAGAACGCGAATGCTTTCTACGTCTCGCATAAATACCTCGAATGCGGCTTGGTGCTTGCTGATGTCGAGTGCCTCGCCGAGATTGGCGAGGGCCGCATCGCTGAGGCGATCCCATAGCAGGGGCCTGGAGCGGGTATATTTTTGTACCAGTGCTGCAGAAGGCGTACTTCTCATTAGCAGCTTGGTCAGTTCAAGGTGGTGTATGCCGAACTCCACCGCAGGTATTTTGTTGAGATGCTCTGGGCGGAAGACATGACAATGGAAGCCATCAAGGATAGTTGCGTGAATGAAAGGAACGGTACGCAGGTTGCGGACATTGGGCTCGGAAAGCAAAGTGGCTTCGTTGATAGCCAAAGTACTTCGGTTGGTGTTGAATATCTTGATAAGGTGTGTGTCCACACTTCCAAGGCGGCACGTGGAGATGACCTCGAGAGCGAAAACGTCATGCACGCCGCTTTGATGCCAGTTCACATGGTGTTCAGTATATGATTTCTGTGTGGCTTGATTGAGTAGAGCGGGTACCCACTCGTCAATCTGGCTTCGGGTGAAAATGTTCCAGAACTTTGTGGCTTTAGATTTGGATTCGGTGGTCAGTTTATGACCATTAAAAAACAAGGCTGAGATCTGCAATTTCTGTTCTTTGAGCAACATCACGTCCTGGATGAGCAACGTGGCACGCTGCATGATCTGACGGGTTAGCAATACGCCGATGATGGCGGGCAGCAGACTGGGAGGCGTATCGGAGAGCAGGTCATAAGCGAGATACGAAAATGCTGCCAGGAAACCAAAGGACCCCATTGAGTTGATAAGTTCGTGGGTGCCCTCGGTCATGGGTGCTGGATGGCCCTTTTTTATTGCGGTTATCGCTTTGGCTGCAACGCCCATGCATAGCCAGAACGTGATGACTGCAATCGTAAGCTCTAGATAGATGAACCCGAGAGCCGCGATGGTCAGTGCGAGAAATACGACAGCGGCCAAGCTACGTGTCAGACGGAGGTATGCCTTACGTGCGACATCGTCCTGTCCATCAAATACAATGAGTTTGCTGCTATTGCTGACAAGCTTTTCGCTGCCGAGAGTCGTTAATTTTTTAGTAATCGATTCAGAGGCAAGGTAGAGCAGGTAGAATGCAATGGCGGCAACGCAGAGTACGATGAATAAATCCTTTTGTTCAAATTCCTTGAGGTAGTCAGGAAAGTACGAAGGAATGGAGGGCGAGCCGATAAGAATAATGGCTTTCAACGGCAGGTAGGAAGCCGCCAATAAGCTGATCTGCGCCGCTAAAGTGCAGGTGATGATCGTTAAAGTCAGCCCCGGAATGTTGCGAGTTATTTTGGAAGCAACGGAATAGATCCAGCGGCCTGAATTGAGGGGTGCGCTTTTTGCTTCGCTCATGGTAACTGGCCTTGTTTCATACGCATCTGAACATACCGGGGCATTACATTAGTTTACGGCCCAGGAAATTACTGCCTGGGTGGATGCCTTATTCGGGTTGGATTGCTTGAAGTTAGCAACAATCATGGCGGCGTTTGGCTTTCTGAAATAAGCCTGAAGACTTGAGTCGTCTTGTTTTTTAATGGTTGCCTTGTAACCGCTTTTTTCCAGTGTTTGACTGAAATCCTGGTAAACGGTCTTCAGGTCGGCAGTGGTTTCGAAGTAATGGAACTGACGATCTTTATCATCCTTGGTTGCCATGTAGCTTTTCGTGCTTTTGACATTGCTGAAGGAAATCTTGTTGCCTTCCTTGAGGTTGATGTCTGCCGTGTCAGGTGCATTACAAGCAGTCAGGAAAAGGGCCAAAATCGAGTACAGAGCAATCTTCTTCATAACTATTTCCGAAGCTTTAGTTTTGGTGAGCAGTAATGGTGAATTGTGCTTTGATAGCATTCTTCATTTCAAATGCAACCATCGTCGTATCCATCTGTTGCATGAAACCAATGCCGCTTACGCCTTTGACAAGTTCATCATCATTCCAGCCAGTGACAATCTTGCAGGGGCAGTTCGAGACGATGGTCATTCGGTAGTTTGAGGCCGGATGACGAAGCTCAATGCCGTCTTGTGTCTTTGTCACTTGTGTGCCGTCACCACAATGGAAAAGGCTGAACATAAGCTTGTCCTTGACCGCTGTATGGATCTCGTCGCTGATATCGAGCTGCAAGCGGTCCAGGTGACCTGTGATACTGCGTTTGACGACGGTATCGGCAAAGGCGTCATGCGAGCCATGCAAGGCAAAGCTGCTGCCAATGACTTCCCCCATAAGTTGAGCGTGCCCAGGTTCAATACTATAGGGTACATCGCCGATAACCGGGTTGTTGTGCGAATAGGGACCCCTCAGGAAACTCTGTACTGGCTTGAGATACTCGTGCGAGTAGAAGCTTGGGTCGATGAGCCACTCGATACCATCCATGAACAATGTGAAAGACAGATTGTCCTGGTGCTTGTGCGTTTTACACAGCGAGGTCGCAAACAGGGTCAGCATGTAAGCGGTCTGTGCGTGGTTGCCCTTGATGATCGCGTATCCTGCGGTTGGCAGTATCGTTGCGGAGGGTGTTGGGTAATTGCTGCTGTTACGGACCGTTTCCAGGTCCGGATTAGCCCGGCGGAACGTGTCGCCCTGTGCCGGGGAGCGATTGTCCGGATAGCGCAAGAAGTCAGAGAACTTGAGTAGCTCTTCAGCGACCGTTGGAATGGTTGTGGTATGGGCGCTCTGCTGAGCCAGTTCGCCAGCGAAGGCGATTAACCGCTGCACGCCCTGGTGGTAACCGATGGAATTTTCTACAAACACCGCATAACCGTTATCGCGAACGATCAAGGTGTCCAGCTGATCGGTCAGGCGTGACAAGGCTAGTGACTGCCAGCGTTCGGAGCATGGGAAGTCGGGCATGGCCAGGCTGGTCGCCAGCAGCGCCATGTCTTGGAACCAGGCGTGATTGTGGTAGCGAGATGCCTGGTGAGAGGCGTAGAACATCTCCGAAGCCAGCAACTGGGCATGCTTGAAGATGGCTGCGCGCAGGCGCACCATGAAGCGGTTGTCGAACTGGTGCAGGGCACCAACATCCCAGATCATCAAGAATGCCAGCAATCGCTCGGCGGTGCCGTGGTCATACCAGGCAAACTTCCGGTCCTCATCAGCGTTGAAATAGCTCCGTTCCAGCCAGTTGCTGACGAATTCACGCGCCGGGAACAGCGGCGCGATGCTGCCTTCCTGCCGTGCGTGCAGCATCAGGATGATTGCTGGATGCAGCGAATGCCACGAAAAACGATAGGTGCCAACCGAATCAAGGTCGTCCGGCAGAGTCAGCTGCCAGCCCCAGTCCAGACCAATGTTTCCGTAGAGTGGGCAAACGCCTTTTTGCAGGTAATCATTGGCCTGAGTCGGTACGTCCTTGAAGCATTTCTCCATGTAGGCATACAGGGAATCGCGAAGTGCTTCGGGCAGTGGCTCTTTGGCGAACCCTTCGGTCAGCCAGGCAGGGGGCTTGTCGTTTTCGTACCAGCAGGTGAGGCGCTCGATTTCCACTGTCGAGCCTTCATGTCGCGGCTGACCTTTGAAATAGAGCTTTATTTCCTCGAAATCGCAGGCGGTTGGGACATCCCAGTCATTTTGGATGCCGAATGCCAAATCGTTGTGCCCGATAGTGAAATCGACCCACTCGCGTCGAGCGGCATTCACGATCTTCACATGGCGGTAGCTGCCTTTGAAGGTGTAGCCCACGCCGACGTAGTTAAGCTTTTCCCAATCGGAGATGCGGAACCGCAGGTGTAGACCATTTCCATGGAAGCTCCGTGGCAGCTTGAAACGAAGCTGGTAAACGCTCGCGTTGCCATTGAAAGTGAACACCGGATTGCCATCCAGCATGGCGGCGCGCGCATTGCCACTGAAGCCTTGAAGGTTAAAAGGCTCGTCGATTTCGCTGCCGTGATTGCAGAACGATCTGTAGTCGAGAATGTCCCGGTCGGAAAGGAAGTCCAACGCCGGCTTGTCCAGCGCGGGTATGGGTGTAGCCTCGATTTCATCTTCCTTCAAGAAGTGGTCGCGGATTATCTTAAGCATGTCTTTGTAGTGTTTTCTGAAAGTAAAAAAAGGGCACTGCCCCCAGTGGCGCTACAAGGCGCTGACAGCTGCTCGAGGGCAGGTGCGGCAGTGTTGCTGCCGCGCGGCCGAGGGTACCTGCAGTTGGCTAGGCACCCGGATCACTTATCGAATCAGCTCAAGTTCACGGGTGATGATTGAATGCTTGGCAGTTTGTTTTTCAACACGCATACGAGCCGCAGCGGACAGTCTGCGGAACAGTTCCGGTGATTCGATCACCCGGGCGATACCGTCTGCCATCGCCTGGGCATCTTCACCGGGTGCAAGAACCCCACATTCGTCATCGACGAATTCAGGGATAGCCGTAACAGCGTTGGTCACGGCGACCAGACCGGAGGCCATCGCTTCATCCCGTGAAACCCCCTGGGCATCCATACGGGTCGGGCAGAGGAACAGGCCGTACTGTTTGTGCAGTGCTGCAATTTCCTGATGCTTGAGGAAGCCGCGCTCGATGGTCACGTTGCTGAATTTGCGCAGTGGGGCGAGGGTATCCTCGAACAAGTTGCCATCACCAATCATGCGGAACTCAAGGTCCTTGAAGTAGGGTTTTCCGGCAAGCAACTCAATCGCTTTGACGCTCAGGTCGTTCGCGTACTTGGCCGACGCATAGGGGCGAATGGACAGCAGTTTCATACGCTGCGCATCTGGCTTGGCCTGGTACGAGAAGAGTTCCGTATCAATGGGGTTATGAATGATTTCGTAGCGATCCTCAGGAATGCGGAAGCCCACATCCTCCATGACCTCTTCAGCGAAGTAGCGAGATACGAAGACGAGCTTCAGGTTGGCTGGCATATTGGTCAGCGTCTCACGCCAGAACGCCATACGTTTTTCGCTCTCGACTTTCGCCAGGGCCAACTGAAGTTCGTCCGAATAGTTGTACTCGCGACGCCACCACGGCTGAATCTCAGCGCCGTGTACCCACACCACTATCTTGACAAGGTGGGTGAAGCGCTTGAGCACTGCCCACATATCGGGATCCAGGAAGTGCACCAGTACGCTCTTGTATTGGCCACTTTCCAGCATCTTGACGAGTGTGGTCTGGCATCCGGTTACCACGTCCACGTTCTGGAACTCGTGATAGCTGACGGCTTCATTCTTGCGCAGGCGGAAAATGTCAACGTTCAGGTTCTGTTCCTGATACGCCATTACTCGGCTGTGCACAAAGCCATTGCGATACAGGTCTTCATAGGCCGGGTAATGATTGGTGACTACCAAGTGTTGCGAACGGCCAAGCATCTCTGAAGGTTGCAAGTTGCGGTGGCCAAGCACCAAAGCCTTGATTTCGGTATTGCCGGAGGCATAGGCGCGCAGGCCGAAACGCACGAAGGCGGCCTCGGGCGGCACTTCGGAAGTCTGATTACGGTTGGCATGCTGCATCACGTGGCTGATTCGCTGCTTTTCGGCATCGAGGAACAGCACCACCAATTGCAGGTTCAGGCCAGGCGAGCAGTCGAGGTACAGCTTGAGCTTTCGGTCCTGGATATTCAGCTCGTCCAGGCTGATTTCGTTCAGTGCATATACATATTCATGTTTGCCATCTGCCAGCTTGGAATTTACACGCCAGCTATCCACATCGACACTCAGGTCGAGGAATTTGTTGTGCTTGGCGCCGAAGATGTCGGCCAAGGCCCGGCCACTGATTTCCGGCGAGTCATGGTTGACTTTCAACGGCGCAATGGCTTGGGCGCGAGCCTGCAATTGATCGATGGTCATGCCCAGGTCCAGTTGCAGGTCATCGACCTTGACACTGATCTTTTCGTGTTTCGCCGCACCATTCTCGCAATAGTTGAATGGGTCGATAGCCAAGCCTTGCTCATGCGCATACGTCAGCGATGGCAGGCTCTTCAACCAGGTGAGTAATGGCTGACCGGCAACGATTTCGGTCGCCACCAACGCGCGTCGTGCACTCAGGGACGGAACCGGATGGTATGCCAGTTCAGCCGACAGCAGCTCAGCATTCGGCCCCTTGCAGGTGAAATGAGCGGCTTTACCAATCACCTGTGCATTGCTGTAGCGTGTCGCCAGCGCCAGGTCCATCAAATAGTTGGGGCCGTAATAATCGCCCGGTACAAACGCGGCAATCCACGGCGTACTACCGACCAGCTCGCCAAGGCTGGATTTTTTCAGTTGGGCCGGTTTGAGCACAAGAATGCGAGGGTCATCACTGACAATGCTGCTTTGATAGGCATCGGTGATGATGACCATGCGGACCTGGCTGTAGGCCTGGCGGTCAAGGTGGGCGCGCAGCATGTCGAACTGCTGACGATCTTGCGCTTCGCAGACGACGACGATCTCCGGCAGGCGCTGGGCCTTGGCGGTGCCTGTCACCATGCTGAGCACATAATCCAGGCGCTGGGTGTAGGTGTGCTCTTGCATCACTTTGCGCAGGGCGGCGAGCTTGAGCTTGTCACTGTTGAGCGGGTCTTCTGCCAGTAATTGCAGGCGGCGCAACATCTCTTCGCCATTGTCAGTAGTGACAACAAGGTCGCCGAACAGCAAGCGTACACCGCGCGAGAAGTTGCTGACAGTAATAGTGTTGCAACCCAGCAGTTCGAACACCCGACGCGCAAACATCGACTGCGACTGCTTGATCGAGTTCAGGTTGATTGCGTAGCGGTAGCCTTTGTATGCCGTGTCGATTCTTTCGAAGGGCAGGGTGCCTACGATATACGGCTGGTATTCCTCAGGAAACTGGTAGTTGATGTCGTTCTTACCGAAGTTTCGGTCGAAAATTTCCAGCGGACGGAACTTCGGCAACTCGCAAACGAAGTTGCCCAGGTCACGGGTGCGCTCCGGGTAACGAGCATAGTAGGCGCCAGCGAAACAGAAGGCGTCTTTGCGCTTGTACAGTTCGATCGGGTTATGCAGCGCGGGCTGGCAGGCAAAAGGCAGCAGGTAGACACGCTCGTGACCGAGAGCGCCTTTATAGCGATGAATGCAGTCGATATCGGTGGTGAACACATGGTCGAACTGCTTGGCGGTGGTCAGGAAGGTCTCGAAATGAACGGGATCCTCCTTGTTCCAGAACACGGTGGGCACCTTGTTCTGACGGCACCAGGTGAGGATGTCCTGCAGTTCCTGGCTGTTATGGCCAACCTTGCTGCCCCACAGATCATCCTTGCCACGCCAGGCTGATTCGATGAACAGCAGTTCCGGGCGGAAAGCTTCAAGTTCTGCTTTCCAGTTGTTCGGGGTGAGCTGCATCAGGTCGCATTCGTAGCGATAGGAGCCGAAGGTGAATTCGTCCATCACGCAGGCCATTTTCAGGCGGCTTACCGGCTGATCGGCCTGGCGTAACAGCGCAGAGCGGCTTTGTGCGCTGGTCTCCAAGGCTTCTGGCAGTTTCAGGTAATTCTCATCCTGGACGACTGGCGCTGGCGGCAGCAGGGCCTTCAGCGGTTCGCTGGCAATACGTTTCTGTTCACTCTGCTGGCGTTGCTGGTTGGCTTTGCGGTAGAGACGTAACAAGCGCACTGGCAGTTTTACCAGGCCGCTCAATGAAGTGGCGCTGTTCTTTATTTGGTAGCCGAGCTGGTAAGTCATGCTGGCACGTGTCTTGACCAGCCGCTGTTCAGCCAGATGGCGTTGCGTGTTGGCACGCTCCAGATTTGCGTTGAGCTCGTCGATCTTGCGCTGTTGTGCCGCGCTGCGCTCCAGCAACTGATTGAGGTTGGCCTTCAGTTGCGGAATCTGTTCACTGCTCAGGGCACGGTACTTCATATTTGCGGCGCCCAAGCCTGCTTTTGACGAGTTCAGCTCGCTTTCCAGCTGCATCCGCAGGACCTGCCATTGTTCATTGGTAGCCGCCAGGCTCGCTTCCGCGGCCTGGCGACTGGCAGTTTCGAGTGCCAGCTGTTCGACCAACTCATCTTTTGCCTGATTCAGCAAGGCAATGGTTTCTGCCTGTTCTGCCTGGGCTTGTTGTGCTTGGGTGCTTGCCTGCATCAGTACATGCAATTGCTCCTCCAGGCCATTGCGCACCTCCACCAAGGTATTGATGGTGTTGGCTTGGGCGGCATGCTCACGCTCGCTGCGTGCCTGTGTTTCGCTCATAGCCTGCAACTGGCCCTCCAGCTCGGCTTGACGTGCTTTCAACAGGGCAATGGTTTCGGCCTGTGCAGCGTCGGCCCGTTGGGTTTGGGCCTGCAATTCGTTCATATACTCCAACTCGCTTTCAAGTTCGGCTTCCAATTCCGCTTGGCGCATGCGCAGCGTAGTGATGCACTCATCTTTTTCGGCAATCTCCTGATTGCTCGCGTTTCGCAGCTGGCTCATTGCCTGCTCTGCCTCGGCCTGCGTTGCGGCTGACATTTGCCGCTGGCTTTCGAGGGCAGCTTTCAGCGCTGCCTGTTGAGCACGAAGGGCGGTGATGGTATCTATGTGGCCAGCATTGGTTTGCTCGGCCTGAGTCCGCAGCTCAGTGGTCGCTTGCAACTGATTTTCCAGCCTGGCTTGCAAGGCGGCTTGCTGCGCACGAAGTCTGGTGATGGTTTCTACCTGTCCGTCGTTGATCTGGCGGGCCTGCAGCAGTTGCTCGGAGGATGCTGCTGCCAGTCCTTCAGCCGCAACACGCTGCTGGTTTGCGCAAGACAGTTGTTTTTCAAGGTTGCGGAGGTACTGCTGCAGAGTCTCCAGTTCCTGATTCCGCTGTCCCAGCAGGTCGTTGGTTACGGCGTTTTGCTGTTCCAATTGAGCACACTGCTGGGCAGTAGCGAGGGCCTTTTCATTCGCCTCGCTCAACTCGGCCCTGAGCGAATTGAGTACTTCATTGAGCTCTTGAATACTGCGCGCACTGGACTGTTGCAGTGCCGCAAGGTCGGCATCGCGGTTTTGTAGCTGTCTGGAAAGCGCTTCAGCCTTCTGGGCTTCGGTCTTGAGCTGGGCAATCTGCTCGTTGGCGGTACGATACTTTCTGTTCGTATCTTCCAGTTGCTTAGCGATCGCACCAAGATTTCCACGCAAAGCGCGCTCGATGGATTCGAAGGCTTTTTCAAGCTCACGCACGCGTTCGATAGCCAGCGAGTCGATAACGCCTGGCTTGTGCGTTTCGCTCTTCACCGCAACGATACCCAGCCATTTGCCAAGCATCTTCACTTCGATGATTTGCAGATGCTCGGCCAGCAGCCGGAACGGTTCCATCAGGTAGAACGTGTGTTTGTGGTCAATGAACTCATTGACCCCGAACGGCACGGTGATCACCAACCGGCCACCCTGCTTGAGCAGCTCATGGGCTTTTTCAACGAACAGTTCCGGGCGTACCAGATGTTCGAGCACTTCACTGATGACGACGGTGTCCGGTTCAACCTCGAGCGTGTCCAGCGCGAGGAAGTCTGAATTGATGTACGTGACGTTCTGCTGGATATGGGCCGGTTCGGCGGACAAGTAGCCCTTGGCTTCTTCGATGGCCTGGGGGCTGGTGTCCACACCGATGACCTGGCAGCCTTCCCGTGCCAGCAGCAGGGGCACGATGCCCTGCGAGCAACCGACATCCAGGATCCGACGCCCTTTGACCTGGGCGCAGATCCAGTGGATGCGGGACTGCGTTTCGCGCATGAACTGATCCCCCAGCTTGCCGTAGTAGGCTTCCATCACGCGGTCATGAATGTCGGCCAAAGGTGAAGGCAGCTCAGTGTTCACGGTAGGGGTCTCAAGCGTGGGGTTGTTCATGCGGTTCGGTCCATCAAGCCTGGGTAACGCCAGCGGCGTCGATCACGAATGCTGCGTCACGCACGTTGAAGGTGCCGCGGAACTCGCGGTGTTTCACCAGCAGTACGTGAATGTCTGCGCTGTCCTGCGCATAGTCGAATTCCACGTGCGCGTGGCGCGCCAGGCGCTGCGGCAGGGCTTCGATGTTCGGCTCGACCAGTTGCAGGGTGGCTTCCAGCTCGTTGCCCAGGCGCTCGGCGATGCTCAGCGCCGGGCTTTCGCGCAGGTCGTCGATGTCGGCCTTGAAGGCCAGGCCGTAGCAGGCGATTTTCACTTGCTGGGCCGATTTGCTCGGGTTCTTGATGAGGAAGTTGGCCAGGGCCATCTTGACCTTGTCGATCACCCATTCGGGCTTGCTGTCGTTGACCACGCGGGCGGTGCGGATCAGGCGCGCCTGCTCCGGGGTCTGGCTGACGATGAACCAAGGGTCGACGGCAATGCAGTGGCCGCCCACGCCAGGACCAGGCTGCAGGATATTGACGCGCGGGTGGTGGTTGGCCAGGCGAATCAGCTCCCACACGTCGATGTCCAGCTTGTCGCAGATGATCGACAATTCGTTGGCGAAGGCGATGTTCACATCACGGAAGCTGTTTTCGGTCAGCTTGCACATTTCGGCAGTGCGCGCGTTGGTGACGATGCACTCACCCTCAACGAAGGTGCGGTACAGGCGCACGGCCGCTTCCGAGCACTTCGCGGTCATGCCGCCGATGATCCGGTCGTTTTCCACCAGTTCGCGCAGCACATGGCCTGGCAATACGCGCTCAGGGCAGTGGGCCACGCGGATGTCGGAATCTTCACCGTGAGTTTGCGGGAAGCTCAGGTCCGGGCGGGCCTGGGCCAGCCAGAAGGCCATCTGCTCGGTAGCGCCGACCGGCGAGGTGGATTCGAGGATAACCAGGTCACCCTTCTTCAGCACTGGCGCAATGGCCTTGCTGGCGGACTCGATATAGCTCAGGTCCGGCTGGTGGTGATCCATGAACGGGGTTGGCACGGCAATCAGGAAAGCGTCGGCTGCTTCCGGAACGGTAGAGGCGCGCAGGTAGCCTTCGGTGACGGCAGCATGTACCACCATGTCCAATTCAGGCTCGACGATATGGATTTCGCCGCGGTTGATCGTGTCGACCGCATGCTGGTTCACATCGATACCGATCACGTGCTTCTTGCGGGCGGCGAAAACGGCAGCGGTTGGCAGGCCGATATAGCCCAGGCCTACGACAGAAATCTTGTTGAAGCTCATGCAGCGTCCTTGGGGTTAGAGAAAGCGGAGAGTGCGTCGAGGATTCGCGCGCACGCTTTTCCATCGCCGTAGGGGTTATGGGCAAAGCTCATCTCGCGATAGGTCGCATCGTCGGTTAGCAGTTTCGCCAGGTGCTCGGTGATCGACTCGACGTCGGTGCCGACCAGCTTGACGGTACCGGCGGCGACGGCTTCAGGGCGCTCGGTGGTATCGCGCATCACCAGTACCGGCTTGCCCAGCGCAGGGGCTTCTTCCTGAATGCCACCGGAGTCGGTCAGGATCAGGTACGAGCGGGTCATCAGGTAGACGAACGGCAGGTAATCCAGTGGCTCGATCAGATGAATGTTGCTGACATCAGCCAACAGCCGGTTGACTGGCTCGCGTACGTTGGGGTTGAGATGCACCGGGTAAACGATGTCCACGTCAGGGAATTGACGCGCGGTTTGTACCAAGGCCTGGCAGATGCGCTCGAAGCCACCCCCGAAGTTTTCGCGGCGGTGGCCGGTGACCAGCACCATGCGGCGCTGCGGGTTAAGGAAGCTGAACCGGGTTTCGAACTGGCTTTTCAGCTGGGGGCTTTCCAGCTTGCGCACCACTTCCAGCAACGCGTCGATCACGGTGTTGCCGGTGGTATGAATGGCCGCGGCGTCGATGCCTTCTTTCAGCAGGTTGTCCTGCGAAGTGGAGGTTGGTGCGAAATGCAGGGCGGCCAGGGCACCGGTCAGGCGGCGGTTGCCTTCTTCCGGCCAGGGCGAATACAGGTTGCCGGTCCGCAGGCCAGCTTCTACGTGAGCGATAGGAATTTGCTGGTAGTAGGCGGCCAGGCTGGTGGCCAAGGTTGTTGCGGTGTCGCCGTGGACCAGCACCACGTCGGGTTTGAATTCGGCCAGGACGGGCTTGAGGCCCTGCAGGATGGCAGTGGTCACATCGGTCAGATCCTGGCCTGGCTTCATGATGTTCAAGTCATAGGCGGGCGAGATCTCGAACAGCTCCAATACCTGGTCGAGCATCTGGCGGTGCTGGCCAGTGACGCAGACGCGCGACTCAAAACGGGCATCTTGGGCAAGGTTGAGGGCCAGCGGGGCCATCTTGATGGCTTCTGGGCGGGTGCCGAATACAGTGAGGGTCTTGAGGGGCACGGCGACGGTCTTCTGTGTATGGGGGTAAAGGCGGTTGGATCGGGTGCTACGGGTGAAGCTCGAGGGTGTTACACAAAACGGCCAAGGGGGGTGGCCTGGGCTACTCCATGCACGCCGAAGCGAACTGGAAGCCTGGAGGGGCATGAAGAAAAATTCATCTGAGCTCGGATCCTTCAAGCGTGGCGGTCGTCCAATGAACGCAAATTTATCATTTCGTCATCTCTGTGACACCCTCTCTGGCACGTTTTTTTCCTTCTTGTGTAGGAAATTGGCCATTGCTATCGGATAATTGGATCCAATTCTGTTAGGTTAAATCAGGAAAAACGATTGTTTGATGTTATTCAGGCATCATGCCAATAAGGTTGATACGACGAAAACATACGACGAATGGATGGAAGCCTTAACCGATAAGGGTTGTAGGAAAAGCAACGGCTTTTGGACTGAATGAAACGGTGGTTAAACGAGAATTTAACTGCAGGCGATTTGCCATCGCACCGGTTTCATGAAGTTAACCGGAAATATGGCGTAATGCCATTGTTTTTGCAGTGGTCGAACTTGGTTTGTTTATTGTCGGATTCAGTAACGAATAACCCACGCGCTAACCTGTTTGCATTATCGAACAACCGCTAGGGTTGATTACGCAGCCGAAGGAGAGCGGCTGCTGGAAAAGACCAACCCAAGGAGTGTTCACCATGCGTAACAACGTACTGTCGTACCTTTTGCTGCCCCTGTTCGCCAGCCTGTCCTTTTCCGTCAGCGCGGCCCCCGCCAGCGCAACGGCAACGCCCGAGCCGGTACCCATGGTCAGTGAGCATCAGGCCCAGCAGCCGCAGCGGCTGGACCTGAACACGGCTGATGCAGCGGTTTTGCAGAAGGAGCTGAATGGCATTGGTAAGGCCAAGGCCGAGGCCATCGTGGCCTATCGGGAGGCCAATGGGCCCTTCGCCTCGGTGGATGAGCTGCTTGAGATCAAGGGCATTGGCAACGCACTGCTGGAGCGGAATCGGGACAAGCTGACGGTGAAGTAAGCGGAAGGGGGAGGCGGCTGTTGCGTTGAGGTTGCCTTTAACCTCAGGCCGCTTTACAAGCCAGTCCGGTGCAAGGCCGCTCTCGTAATGGATCATTCTTTTGCAGGAGCGGCCTTTTGTCGTGGCAGGGTGCAAAGCACAGGCAATAAATATCAGGGAAAACAAGGAGTTATTTTTACCTGCACAGCGCGTCAAAGTGCTATCTGACACGTCGGGCTTTCAGTCCATTGGCTTTGGTCTTCAGCGATCCTGTGCATCCTTGGCATCCGCTTCGGCATTGCGCTCGTGCACCTTGCGCAGCTGCTCCTCGGTCAGCGGCAGCTTCTTGGCCGTGTCGCGCAGCAGCATCAGCCCGCCAACGATAGAGCCGAGGGCTATGATGAGTATCAGCCAGGCATACCAGGGCATGTGTCGTTCTCCTTTACCGATGAGGGGCAGCGCTTGTACGAATTTTGAGCAATTACCCGTTCCGTTGGTTCAATTATAGGAGCCAGGCCGTCCCGGGCCAATTCCGTGACCCGCGGGCCCCAAAGCCTGCGCCAGTTCGTTTACAATGCGCGCCGTTTTCGACTTGCCAAGAGACCCTGCCATGTCCGCCTGCCAGACGCCCCTGATCGTCGCCCTGGATTTCCCTACCCGTGAGGCCGCCCTGAAGCTGGCTGACCAGCTTGACCCTGCGCTGTGCCGGGTCAAGGTCGGCAAGGAGCTGTTCACCAGCAGCGCTTCGGGCATTGTCGAAACCCTGTGCGACAAGGGTTTCGAAGTGTTCCTGGACCTCAAGTTCCATGACATCCCCAATACCACCGCAATGGCGGTGAAGGCAGCGGCCGAGATGGGCGTATGGATGGTCAACGTGCATTGCTCCGGTGGCCTGCGCATGATGGCGGCCTGCCGTGAGGAGCTGGCCAAGCGCAGCGGCCCGCAGCCGTTGCTGATTGGCGTGACCGTGCTGACCAGCATGGAGCGTGAAGACCTGGCCGGTATCGGCCTGGATATCGACCCGCAGGAGCAGGTGCTGCGCCTGGCGGCGCTGGCCGAGAAGGCTGGCATGGACGGCTTGGTGTGCTCGGCGCTGGAGGCCCCGGCGCTGAAGGCAGCGCACCCGTCGCTGCAATTGGTCACCCCGGGCATTCGCCCGGCGGGCAGTGCGCAGGATGACCAGCGCCGTATCCTCACCCCGCGCCAGGCGCTGGATGCCGGTTCGGATTACCTGGTGATCGGCCGGCCGATCAGCCAGGCCGCCGACCCGGCGCAGGCGCTGGCCGCGGTGGTGGCGGAGATTCGTGGGTAAGTTGCCTGCCTGAGGTGCTCGCCTTGAGCGCCGTAGTGCCGGCGAAACCGAGCGCCGCCAGCGCGGCGCTCGATCTACCAGGCGCAAAACCGCCCAAGCCCTAAACCTACAGGCCCAACCCCGCAATCAAACCTTCAGCACCAACTTGCCAAAGTTCTCGCCACTGAACAGCTTCAGCAGCGTCTCGGGGAAGGTCTCCAACCCCTCCACTACATCTTCCTTGCTCTTCACCTTCCCACTGGCCAGCCACCCGGCAATCTCCTGCGCGGCCTTGCCATAGTCCTTGGCATGGTCCATTACCACAAAGCCTTCCATGCGTGCGCGATTGACCAGCAGTGACAGGTAGTTGGCCGGGCCTTTCACTGCCTCCTTGTTGTTGTACTGGCTGATCGCGCCGCAAATCACGATGCGTGCCTTGAAGTTGATGCGGGTCAGCACGGCGTCGAGGATGTCGCCACCCACGTTGTCGAAATATACATCCACGCCTTTGGGACATTCGCGCTTGAGGCCGGCCAGCACTTCTTCGGCCTTGTAGTCGATCACCCCGTCAAAGCCCAGTTCGTCTTTCAGGTACTGACATTTCTCGGCCCCGCCGGCAATGCCGACCACACGGCAGCCTTTGATCCTGGCGATCTGTCCGACAATGCTGCCCACCGCGCCAGCCGCACCAGAAATCACCACTGTGTCGCCGGCCTTGGGCTGGCCGACTTCCAGCAGGGCGAAGTAGGCGGTCATGCCAGTCATGCCCAGTGCCGACAGGTAGCGGGGCAGGGGGGCCAGGCTGGGGTCGATCTTGTGCAGGCCCTGGGCATCGCCAGTGAAGTAGTCCTGCACGCCAAGGGCGCCGCTAACATGGTCGCCCGCCTTGAAAGCGGGGTGGTTGGAGGCGACCACCTCGCCAACACCCAGCGCTCGCATCACCTGGCCCAGCGCCACGGGGGGGATGTACGACTTGCCTTCGTTCATCCAGCCGCGCATGGCCGGGTCCAGCGACAAATACAGGTTGCGCACCAATACCTGGCCTTCGCCGGGTTGTTCGACGGGAACCGTCTCGAAGCTGAAGTCATCACGGCGCACGGCGCCGACCGGGCGTTTGGCGAGCAGGAAGCGACGGTTGGTCTGGGTCATGGCAGGTCCTTGTGGGCGGTGTGGAGGTTAGGCATCCAATCTACCCTGTTGATGTAGGCAGGTCCGTAACATCACTGACAAGCATGGTAGCCCAACCGGAGGGGTGATGATGCTGCCCGGCCGGGTGCTGGCTGACTATGCTCTGGACCCCACCCAGTACTCTCAGGAGCACGCGATGAGCATGACCTTTTCCGGCCAGGTCGCCCTGGTCACCGGCGGTGCCGCCGGCATCGGCCGGGCAACCGCCCTGGCATTCGCCCAGGCGGGCCTGAAGGTGGTGCTGGCCGACCTCGATCCGGCCGGCGGCGAGGCCACCGTGGCGTTGATCCGTGCGGCGGGTGGCGAGGCGCTGTTCATTGCGTGTGACGTCACCCGCGACGCCGAGGTGCGCCAGTTGCACGAACGCCTGATTGCCGCCTATGGCCGGCTCGACTATGCCTTCAACAATGCCGGTATCGAGATCGAGCAGGGCCGCCTGGCCGAGGGGAGCGAGGCCGAGTTCGATGCCATCATGGGCGTCAATGTCAAAGGCGTGTGGCTGTGCATGCGCTACCAGCTGCCGCTGCTGCTGGCCCAAGGCGCTGGTGCGATTGTCAATACCGCTTCGGTTGCGGGGCTTGGCGCGGCACCGAAAATGAGCATCTACAGCGCCTCCAAGCACGCGGTGATCGGCCTGACCAAGTCGGCTGCCATTGAATATGCCAAGAAGGGTATTCGTGTGAACGCGGTGTGCCCGGCGGTCATCGACACCGACATGTTCCGCCGTGCCTACCAGGCCGACCCGCGCAAGGCCGAGTTCGCCGCTGCCATGCACCCGGTGGGGCGAATTGGCAAGGTCGAGGAGATTGCCAGCGCCGTCCTGTACCTGTGCAGTGACGGCGCAGCGTTTACCACCGGGCACTGCCTGACGGTGGATGGCGGGGCTACGGCGATCTGAGCCGCTGTATCGCAGGCTCCTAGACCGAGCGTGCCGCCTGGGCGGTTTTCAGCGAGCCGGACAGCAAGGCCAGCCCAAGCGCCACGCACCCAACCGTCAGCACCCCACCGAACACCAGCAAGGCCAACCGCGATCCGAGCCGGTCACTCAGCAGCCCGGTGAAGATCACCGGCAAGCTGAACCCCAGGTACGCCAGCAGAAAGAACCCGGCACTGGCCCGGGTCTTCTCGCTGCCAGCCAGCTGGTTCACCGCCGCCAGCCCGCCCAGGTAGATAAACCCGTAACACGCACTGCTGGCCGCTATCGCACCCAGCAGCACGGCCCCCAGCTGCCCGCTGGCCGCGCCCCAGGCCAGAACGGCATAGCTGCACGGCAATATCAGAAGCCCCAGCAAGGTTGCCTTGCGGCTGCTCAGGCGGCGTGCCATCGGCTGAAACAGCAATCCGCAGCTGATGACACAAAAGGTCGAGAACCCCGACCAGACGCTAAGCCCATGCTCGCGCAGGATGCCGGGGAGCAGGGCGATGACCAGCCCCGAGCAGGCCCACGCCAGCAGGATGGCCAGGCCATAGCCCACGCTGCCGCGCGGGTAGCAGGGCAGGCGCAGCATGGGAAGGCGCTGTGCCGGCCGAGGGTCGGGCAGGCGCCACACCAGCGACATTGCCGACGCCGCCAGCAACAACTGCAGATAGAAGCTGCCTGGGGTCAGGCTGGGGCCGCGCAGCAGGAACAGGCTGGTCAGCGCTGCGCCCAGGCCAAAGCCCAGCGAGGTGCTGGCCGTCACCCAGGTGGCGGCGCGCGGGCCATGCTCGCGGCCCATCAGCTCGCCCATGTAGGCGGTTGCCGTAGCGGTGGCCAGTGCCGTGCCCAGGCCCAGGCACATGCGCGCCAGGCCCAGGGTTTGCA
This sequence comes from Pseudomonas sp. UBA4617, assembly GCF_002386445.1. Classification (GTDB taxonomy): domain Bacteria; phylum Pseudomonadota; class Gammaproteobacteria; order Pseudomonadales; family Pseudomonadaceae; genus Aquipseudomonas. The sequence continues at coordinate 7,737 of NZ_DGIR01000056.1, read as the reverse complement.
AGCCGGGGGCCAGCAGCATCAGCCCGGTGGCGACCATCGACAGGGTCAGGGCGGTCAGGATCAACGGCCGACGTCCGACCCGGTCTGCCAGGCCGCCCAAGACCAGCAGCACCGGCAGTACCCCGAGTACATAGCCGGCGAATGCGACTGCCGTGGCCCCGGCGCCCTGGCCGGAAAGGTCGGCGTAGGTGATATAAAGCGGGGCCGGCAGGTTGACGGCCATGGTGATCAGGCAGAGGGCGAAGGCCAGGCGGGTCGGAGCGAAAGGCATGGGTAGGGTCCTGGTTTTGTCGTATTTGCGCCGCCACCTTGGCGGGTTTACCTGCGAAAGGGCCGGCCCTGCCTACTCTGGTGCCTGCCCATGCCACTCGCCAGATACACCCTTACCGCATTTATGCTTAACTGTTCGCTCAAAACCAGCAAACAGTTTGCCCCATGCACCTGACCCTCGACCGCACCAGTCCCACGCCCTTGGTGCAGCAGCTCACCGACCAGTTGCAAACCTGGATTGACCAGCAGCGCCTGCGCCCTGGCGCACGCCTGCCGTCGATCCGCGCCCTGGCCGGCAGCCAGGCGGTCAGCGCGTCCTGTGTGATCGAAGCGTACGACCGTCTGGTTGCCAGTGGCTGGCTGGAAGCGCGTCACGGCACCGGTTTTTTCGTCGCCGAGCGCAAACCGGGCCTGGCAGCAGACGACACCCAACCTTGGGGCGAAGCCGCAGACGGCAGTTGGCGGCAATTCCGCGAAGGCCATGACGAACTGCTCAAGCTGGGTTGTGGCTGGCTGCCAAGCAGCTGGCGCGCCGCCACCGAGCTGGCCCAGGTGGTGCGCCAGGTCAGCCGCGGCAACCCCCAGGACCTGTTCGACTACTGCCCACCCCTGGGCCTTGCCAGCCTGCGCCAGCAGTTGCACAAGCGCCTGGCGCAACAGGGCGTCGCCGCCGGCCCTGAACGAATCCTCACCACCCAAGGCGCCAGCCATGGCCTCGACCTGCTGGTGCGCAGCTTTCTGCGTCCTGGCGACACGGTGCTGGTGGAAAACCCCGGTTACTACAACCTCTACAACCTGCTGCGCCAGCACCAGGTGCAGATGCTGCCAGTTCCGCGTGGCGCCGAGGGGCCCGACCTGGCAACCCTGGAAGCTCTGCTGGACACGCACAAGCCACGCTGCCTGTTCATCAACAGCCTGTACCACAACCCCACTGGCACCAGCCTGACGCCCAAGGTGGCGTACCGCCTGCTGGAGCTGGCCCGTGAGCACGACTTGCGCATCATCGAGGATGATATCTATGCCGACTTCCAGGAAGGGCCGGCTACCCGCCTGGCCACCCTCGACAGCGAGCAGCGGGTCATCTATATGTCCAGTTTCTCGAAAACCCTCAGCAGCTCGCTGCGGGTCGGCTATCTGGTCGCCGACCCGGCATTGGTGGCGCGCCTGGCCGAGTTGAAGATGGTCAGCGGTATCGGCACCTCGCGTTTTGCCGAGCAGGTAGTGGGGCAGATGCTGGCCAGCGGCAGCTACCGCAAGAGCATGCAGCGCCTGCGCGTACGCCTGGGGCAGCACATGGCGAAAATACTTGGCCAGCTGGAACTGGCGGGCTGGCAAGTGTTCTGCGAACCTTATGGCGGCATGTTCGTCTGGGCGTGTGTGCCAGGCCGCGATTTTGCCAGCCTGGAGCGCCTGGCGCTGCAGCATGCGGTACTGCTGACCCCGGGCAGCGCCTTTGATTACCAGGGCACTGCCAGCGCCTGGTTGCGCATCAATGTCGCCTATGGGCAGGACGCCCGCGCGCAAGCCTTCTTTCAGCACGCAGGGCGACCTCTGCAAAGCTGATAGCGACACGCTCATAGCTATTTGACACTATTCTGACGTCAGGCCCTTGTTCAGCGGCTGGCAACGTTGCCACCCTTGGACCTTCAAGATAACCTCGCCAGCAGAAGGGGAATCGGCAATGGGCGCGAGCAAGCACGGTGTGCTGGCCAACCTGGGCATGGCCCGCAAACTCAGCCTGGGTTTTGCCCTGGTGCTGGTGCTGACCCTGGCGGTGGCGGCCATCGGCATTGCTGCGCTGCACAGCGTTGGCCAGCGCTTCGACAGCCTGCGCCAGTTCGCCCAGTTCAATACCGACCTGCTGCGCCTGCGTCAACATGAGCAGGCGTTTGCCCTGCGCTCTGACATAAAACAGGCCGAGGCCTTGCGCAGCGGCCTGCAAAGCCTGGCCGAACGCGCGCGGGGCCTGCCGGCACTGGCTGCTGCGGAGGCCGACCTGACGGCGTATGGGCAGGCGTTCGAAGCCTTTGTCGAGGCGGTGCAGGCCAAGGAGCTGGCGCTGGACATGGCCAGCTGGTCGGTGTCCAGCGTGGCCAACAACCTCGATGTGCTGCAGGCCGGACTGGCCGACGATGGCGTCTATACCCTCAAGCAGTCCCAAGGCCAGGAGGGGGGTACCTTCCTGGAACAGGCTGCGCAGGTGGCGCAGGTGTCGCGGCTGATGCTGCAGGCCATGGACGAAGCGCGTGTACGCCTGGAAAAAAGCCGCAAAGGTGAAGAGGGCGTCAGCCAGGAGCGCATCGCCCAGACCGTAGAGGCTGCCAGCCTGGTCGGCCAGTTGCAGGGCGCGGTCAGCGACGCCGGCTACCAGAGCGTGCTGGGTGAAGTGGCCGGGCACATTGGCAGTTTCTCGGAAAAACTCAACGAATACACGGACCAGCTGGCCCGCGAGCAAGGGCTGAAGGCGCAATTGCAGGCCAGTGCCGAGCGGGTCACCGGCCGCGTCGACCAGGCCTACCAGGCACAGGAGCAGGCGCTGCAGGGCGAACTGCAGCGCAACGCCGTGGCCATTGGCCTGGCGACAGCCCTGGCGCTGCTGGTCGGTGTGTTGGCCGCCTGGTTGATTACCCGTGCCGTGGTCGGCCCGCTCAAGCATGTGATCGCCCGTGCGCAGCGCATTGCTGCCGGTGAGCTGGGGTTTGACGCCCAGGCGCCCCGGCGTGATGAAGTGGGCCAGCTGATGCAGGCCATGCAGCAGATGGCGGAGGGGCTGTCGGGGATCGTCAGCGGTTTGCAGCAGGGGATAGAGCAACTGGCCGGTAATGCCCAGGCGCTGTCGGCGGTGACCGAGCAGACCAACCGCGAGGTGGGTAGCCAGAAGGATGAAACCGAACAGGTGGCGACGGCCATGCAGCAGATGACCGCCACCGTTCACGATGTCGCGCGCAACGCCGAGGAGGCGGCCCAGGCGGCCCAGGCGGCGGACGAAAAGGTCGATTCCGGGCAGCAGGTGGTGCGCCAGAGCATGCAGCGTATCGAGCAATTGGCAGCGGCAGCGGAAACGGCCAGCGCCGGCATCGACAGCCTCAGTGCCGAGATTCATACCATTGGCGACGTGCTGGAAGTGATCAAGAGCGTGGCCGAGCAGACCAACCTGCTGGCGCTCAATGCGGCTATCGAAGCGGCCCGGGCAGGTGAGCAGGGGCGTGGTTTTGCCGTGGTGGCTGATGAAGTACGCGCCTTGGCGCGGCGTACCCGGCAATCGACCGAACAGATCGAGACCCTGGTCGCCAGCCTGCGCGGCAATGCCCAGCAGTCGGTGGCGCAGATCCGTGGCAGTACCGAGTTGGTGCGCCTGGCAGTAGCCGATGTATTGCAGACTGAAAGCGCGCTGGGCAGCATTGCTGCGGCAGTGTCATTGATTCAGCAGATGAACCAGCAGATTGCGGCAGCGGCCGAGCAGCAGAGCTCGGTGGCGGAAGAGATCAGCCGCAGCGTCACGCAGATTCGCAGCAGTGCCGACCAGGCGGCCCTGGCAATGCAGGACAATGCCCGGTCGAGTGTCGAGCTGGCGCAGTTGGGTACCGACCTGAAGGGGATGGTGGGGCATTTCAGATTGTGACTTGTGCCTGAACTGTGTGTTGCCTGTCCCCGCCTCTTCGCGGGTAAACCCGCTCTCACAGGAATACCAAAAGGCTGAATAATGAGTGATCCCTGTGGGAGCGGGTTTACCCCGCGAAGAGGCCGGTACAGGCAACAAACACCTTCAGGCCCTGCGCGGGTTGAGAATCATCAAGGCCAGTACCCCCGCCACAATCCCCCAGAACGCCGAACCGATCGAGAACAAGGTCAGCCCCGAAGCGGTAACCATGAAGGTAATCACCGCCGCCTCCCGTTCACGCGCCTCGCTCATGGCCACGGTCAGCCCGTTCATGATCGAGCCGAACAACGCCAGCGCAGCAATCGACAGCACCAGCTCTTTCGGCAACGCCGCAAACAGTGCCGCCAAGGTCGCGCCAAACACCCCGGCAATACCATAGAAAATCCCGCACCACACCGCCGCAGTATAACGTTTGGCCGGGTCCTCATGGGCATGTGGCCCGGTGCAGATCGCCGCGCTGATCGCCGCCAGGTTGACCCCGTGCGAGCCGAATGGCGCCAGCAATAGCGAGGCAAGGCCGGTGGCCGAGATCAGCGGCGAGGCCGGTACCTGGTAACCATCTGCGCGCAGCACGGCCACCCCGGGCATGTTCTGCGAGGTCATGGCCACCACGAATAGCGGAAGGCCGATGCTGATGGTCGCCGCCAGCGAGAAGCTCGGCGTGGTCCACACCGGCGTGGCGGCCTCTAGGCGGAAGCCGCTGAAGTCCAGCAGCCCCAGGGCGCCGGACAATGCCGTGCCGACCAGCAGCGCGGCCAGCACGCAGTAGCGCGGCGACAGACGCTTTACCAGCAGGTAGCTGAAGAACATGCCCAGTACCAGCAAGGTGCGGTGCTGGGCGGCCACGAAGATTTCGCTGCCGATCTTGAACAGGATGCCGGCCAGCAGCGCCGAGGCCAGTGAGGCCGGGATGCGTTTGACCAGGCGCTCGAAGCTACCGGTCAGGCCACAGACCAGCACCAGCACGGCGCAGGTGATGTAGGCGCCGATCGCTTCGCCGTAGCTGACCCCGCCCAGGCTGGTGATCAACAGGGCGGCACCCGGGGTGGACCAGGCCACGGTGATCGGGGTGCGGTAGCGCAGCGACAGGCCGATGCTGCACACCGCCATGCCGATCGACAACGCCCAGATCCACGAGGAAATCTGCGCATTGGTCAGCCCGGCCGCCTGGCCGGCCTGGAACATCAGCACCAGCGAACTGGTATAACCGGTGAGCATCGCGATGAAACCGGCGACGATCGCCGACGGAGAGCTGTCCGCCAGTGGCCGCAGGCGAGCGGAAGTGGCATCGGTCATGAACAAAATCCTTGTAAAGGTGTAAGCAGTTTTTTCAGACTACAGCGCGCAAGAATGATCCTTGCCATACAGCGGCCATTGCTTTTAGCCGTACAGTCGCCAACTATTGGGCGCAAATGCAGAACTGCTTGGGAGTGAAGGGGCGATGTACAAGGTCTATGGCGACTACCAGTCGGGCAATTGCTACAAGATCAAGCTGATGTTGAGCCTGCTGGGCCGGCCGTATGAGTGGCACCCGGTGGACATTCTCAAGGGCGAGACGGAAACGCCCGAGTTTCTGGCGATGAACCCCAACGGCAAGGTGCCGGTACTGCAGCTCGAAGACGGCAGCTACCTGTGGGAGTCCAATGCCATTCTGAACTTCCTGGCCGACGGCAGCGAGTTCCTGCCTGCCGAGCCGCGCCTGCGTACGCAGGTACTCCAGTGGCAGTTCTTCGAGCAGTACAGCCATGAGCCGTACATTGCCGTGGCGCGTTTCATCCAGTTCTACCTGGGCTTGCCGGATGAACGCGTGGACGAGTATCGCAAGCTGCACAAGGGCGGCTACAAGGCGCTGAGGGTGATGGAGCGGCAGTTGCAGATGACGCCATACCTGGTCGGTGAGCAGTACTCGATTGCCGACGTGGCGTTGTATGCCTATACCCACGTGGCGCACCAGGGCGGCTTCGAGCTGGCCGATTACCCGGCGGTGAGGGCCTGGCTGGAGCGGGTCAGCAACCATCCGCGGCATGTGCCGATGGCGGGCTGATCTTTAACGTGTGCCGGCCTCTTCGCGGGTTTACCCGCGAAAGGGCCGGCACAGGCTGCCTACAAAGCGTCAGGCCGACGCGAACCGCTCATTCAGGTAGGCAATGATGGCCTTGGATTCATACAGCCAGGTCACCTTGCCGGCCTCTTCAATGCGCAGGCACGGCACCTTCACTCGGCCACCGCCTTCCTCCAGGGCCTGGCGGTGGACCGGGTCGTTCTTTGCATCACGCAGCGCCACCGGCACGTTCAGGCGGTGCAGGGTGCGACGGGTCTTGACGCAGAACGGGCAGGCATGGAACTGATACAGCGCCAGGCCCTTGGCCGCCTGTTCGACGCGGGCCTGGGCAGCGGCGTCGCGCTTGCGCTTGGCCGGGCGGCTGATCCAGTCACCGAACACGATGAGTTGGCCGAGGCCAACCCGCAGGGCTTTGACGATCATGGGCAACTCCTGAACATGAAAAAGCCGACCCGGCGGGGTCGGCTTGGGGCGACAGCCGGTCACTTGATCAGGCTGAGGAACTCGCTGCGGGTGGCGGCGTTTTCGCGGAATTCACCCAGCATCACTGAGGTGATCATGGTCGAGTTCTGTTTCTCGACACCGCGCATCATCATGCACATGTGCTTGGCTTCGATGACCACGGCCACACCCGCCGCACCGGTAACCTGCTGCACGGCCTCGGCGATCTGGCGGCTGAGGTTTTCCTGGATCTGCAAGCGGCGGGCGTACATGTCGACAATGCGTGCCACTTTCGACAGGCCCAGGACCTTGCCCTTGGGCAGGTAGGCAACGTGGGCCTTGCCGATGAACGGCAGCATGTGATGTTCGCACATCGAATACAGCTCGATGTCCCGGACCAGCACCATTTCGCTGTTGTCAGAGCTGAACAGCGCGTTGTTGGTGACTTCTTCCAGTGTTTGCTCATAACCGCGGCAAAGGTACTTCATCGCCTTTGCAGCCCGCTTGGGCGTGTCGAGCAGGCCCTCACGGGAGACGTCCTCGCCAAGCTGGCTGAGGATCTCGGTGTAGTTCTGTTCCAGGGACATGGATCTACCTGTGGGAAAAAATCGCAAAGGCGAAGGGTACGGCGGCGAGGGCGGCGCTGCAAGCGCGGCGTTACTCGTCGCGGCCTTCGAGCATGGTTCGCTTGAGCATCACATAGACTGCGCCGGTGCCGCCATGGCGGGCGTTGCACGAGGCAAACCCCAGTACCTGCGGGTGCTGGCGCAGCCAGGTGTTGACGTGGCTCTTGATCATCGGGCGCTTGCCGTCCAGGCGCGCGGCCTTGCCGTGGGTAACCCGCACGCAGCGCACCTCCAGCCGGGTGGCTTCGGCGATGAAATCCCACAGGGTTTCGCGGGCTTTTTCCACGGTCATGCCGTGCAGGTCGAGGCTGCCCTCGAACGGAATCTGCCCCAGCTTCAGCTTGCGCAACTGGCCTTCCTGCACGCCGTCGCGACGCCACAGCAGCTCGTCTTCGGCGCCGACGTCGATGACGAACTGGTCAGACATGCCATCGATCACCAGCGCCTTGTCACTGCGCACGGTCGCCGCCTGACGCAGGCCGGCCAGCTGCTGGCGGTCGGCCTTGGGCTTGCCGACGTCGGCGCGGTCGTGCCTGATCGGCTTTACGCCACGCACTTCAGCCTTGAACAGGGAAAAATCGTCGTCTTGCATGATGCCTCCACGTGGGCGGCGTAGTTTACCCGAGAGGCGGTGAGTGCGCAGCCTTGTGTCGTCAGTGCGGGCCTCTTCGCGGGAC
>NZ_DGIR01000030.1 GCF_002386445.1 Pseudomonas sp. UBA4617 | reverse complement strand
CCTGGCCTCCACGGGCGCGTTCAACAACCAGAAACTACTGCGTGATCAGTGCACGTCCTTCCAGTATTCACGCTTGAGCAAATAGGCGAATACGAAGAAGAAAGCCAGGTACAGCAACACGTAGGTACCGATGCGCTGGCTTTCCAGTTTGACCGGGTTGGCCGAATAGGCCAGGAAGGTCACCAGGTTCTTGACCTTCTCGTCGAACTGCTCGGTCGTCAGGGTACCGGAATTCGGCGTAATGGTCAGCTGGTCGCAGGCTTCATGGGTGATCGGGCTGCCGGTCAACGGGTCGAACTGCTTCTTGCCATCGGTCATGGTCTGCACCTGCTTGCAACCGATCACCTGGTTTCCTTGCAGGCCGACCAGCACGTTGGGCATGCCCACGTTCGGGAACACCTTGTTGTTCACCCCGTACGGCCGCGACGGGTCCTCATAGAAGCTGCGCAGGTAAGTGTACAGCCAGTCGGTGCCACGCACCCGGGCCACCAGGGTCAGGTCGGGCGGTGCGGCACCGAACCAGGTCTTTGCGTCACTGGGCTTCATGCCAATCTGCATGTGGTCACCAATCTTGGCACCGGTGAACACCAGCTTCTCGAGCATCAGTTCGTGGGGGATGCCCAAGTCATCGGCGACTCGCTCGTAACGTTGGAACTTGGCACTGTGGCAACCCATGCAATAGTTGGCGAAGGTCCGCGCACCATCCTGCATGGCGGCCTTGTCGCTCAGGTCGATGTCGACCTTGTCCAGCTCCAGGCCGGTTTCGGCCGCGAAGGAAAAGGCAGGCATCACTGCCAGCAAAAATACTGCAATCAACTTTTTCATCAGCCAGTCACCCTTTCCGGAACCGGTTTGGTCTTCTCGAGCCTTGTATAGAACGGCATCAGCAGGAAGTAGGCGAAGTACAACACTGTGCACACCTGCGACAGCAAGGTACGCCCAGGTGTCGGCGCCAGTACGCCCAGCACGCCGAGGATGACGAAGGCTATGCAGAACACCAGCAGGAAGAGCTTGCTGATCCAGCCCTTGTAGCGCATGGAGCGCACCGGGCTGCGGTCGAGCCAGGGCAGCACGAACAACACGGCAATGGCCGCGCCCATGGCGATTACGCCCATCAGCTTGTCAGGCACTGCACGCAGGATCGCGTAGAACGGCGTGAAGTACCACACAGGCGCGATGTGCTCAGGGGTCTTGAAGGCGTTGGCCTGCTCGAAGTTTGGTTTCTCCAGGAAATAACCGCCCATTTCCGGGAAGAAGAACACCACGGCGCAGAACACGAAGAGGAATACCACCACGCCGACAATGTCCTTGACGGTGTAGTAAGGGTGGAACGGAATGCCGTCCAGCGGGATGCCGTTTTCATCTTTCTTCTTCTTGATGTCGACGCCATCGGGGTTGTTCGAGCCCACTTCATGCAAGGCAAGAATGTGCAACACCACCAGGCCGAGGATCACGATCGGCAGGGCGACGACGTGCAGGGCGAAGAAGCGGTTCAGGGTAATGCCGGAAATCAGGTAGTCACCGCGGATCCATTGGGTGAGGTCGTCACCGATCACCGGGATGGCACCGAACAGCGAGATGATCACCTGGGCGCCCCAGTAGGACATCTGGCCCCATGGCAGCAAGTAACCCATGAAGGCTTCAGCCATCAATGCCAGGTAGATCAGCATGCCGAACAGCCATACCAGCTCGCGCGGCTTCTGGTAGGAGCCGTAGAGCAGGCCGCGGAACATGTGCAGGTAGACCACGATGAAGAACGCCGAGGCACCGGTGGAGTGCAGGTAGCGCAGGATCCAGCCGTATTCCACGTCACGCATGATGTACTCGACCGAGGCGAATGCCTCTTCCGCCGAGGGGGTGAAACTCATGGTCAGCCACACACCAGTGACGATCTGGTTGACCAGCACCAGCAACGCGAGGGAGCCAAAGAAGTACAGGAAGTTGAAGTTCTTGGGTGCGTAATACTTGCTCAGGTGGTCTTCCCACATCTTGGTGGCAGGGAAGCGAGCATCAATCCAGTCCATGAACTTGCTCATCATGCGTTCTCCTGGTCAACGCCGATGACGACGATCTCGTCCGACTCGTAAGAGTGCGGTGGCACGGGCAGGTTGAGAGGTGCCGGCTGCGACTTGTAGACACGACCAGCCAGGTCATAGTGGGAGCCGTGGCATGGGCAGAAATAGCCACCAACCCATTTCGGGCCAAGGTCGGCAGGCGCGACTTCCGGGCGGAAGGTCGGTGAGCAGCCGAGGTGTGTACACAAACCGACGAGGATAAGGATTTCCGGCTTGATCGAACGAACCTGCGGGTCAACGTAGGTCGGCTGCACCGAAGCCTTGGACTCAGGGTCAGCGAGATCACCGGCAACTTTTTTCAGGTTGCCGAGGATTTCCTCCGTTCGCCGCACGATGAACACCGGCTGCCCCCGCCACTCGGCCACCATCTGCTGCCCGGCCTCGACCTTGGCAATATTGACCTTCACCGGTGCACCTGCGGCTTTCGCCTTGGCACTGGGAAACCATGACCCCACGAACGGTACCGCAGCCCCCACTGCCCCCGCCGCCCCGACTACGGATGTCGCGGCTACGAGGAAGCGGCGCCGGCCTGCGTTGACGCCGTCATTGCTCATTCAGTCCTCTCCCATCAGCTTGCTTGGCCTGTTGAACCAGACCTGTACTTAGGTTGTGTCAGTGGCACTAAAAATTGGCCGCCATGGTAAGAAACAAATCCACACACTGACAAGGTGATTACCTCGGCCCGGTGCGACTACCCACGCTTTGCTTGATCTGTGTCTATGCGACAAGTGGTCACTGACATGCTGACAGGTTAGTTCAAGACATAAAAAAAGCCCGGTTCCAAGGAACCGGGCTTTTTTCGACTGCCGAAGCGGTATTAACGCTTGGAGTACTGAGGACGCTTACGCGCTTTACGCAGACCCACTTTCTTACGCTCGACTTCACGAGCGTCGCGGGTGACGTAGCCAGCACGACGCAGAGCGCCACGCAGGGTTTCGTCGTATTCCATCAGAGCGCGGGTGATACCGTGACGGATCGCACCGGCCTGACCGCTGACACCACCACCGGAAACGGTGACGTAGATGTCGAACTTCTCGACGGTTTCGGTCAGCTCGAGCGGCTGACGAACAACCATGCGAGCGGTTTCACGACCGAAGAACACGTCCAGAGAACGGTTGTTGATGGAAATGTTACCAGTACCCGGACGCAGGAATACGCGAGCGGTTGCGGTCTTGCGACGGCCAGTGCCGTAGTTTTGAGTCGCCGACATAATGAACTATCCCGTTAGATCTTCAGTTCTTGAGGCTGCTGAGCAGTGTGTGGGTGAGCAGCACCCGCGTACACTTTCAGCTTGCGGTACATGTCGCGACCCAGCGGGTTCTTCGGCAGCATGCCTTTGACCGCAGTTTCGATAACACGCTCAGGGGCCTTGGCGATCAACTTCTCGAAGTTGATTTCCTTGATACCGCCCGGGAAACCGGAGTGGGAGTAGTACATCTTGTCGGAAGACTTGGCACCAGTCACACGAACCTGCTCGGCGTTGATAACGACGATGTAGTCGCCGGTGTCAACGTGAGGGGTGTATTCTGGCTTGTGTTTGCCACGCAGACGGCTAGCGATTTCGGTAGCCAGACGACCCAGGGTCTGGCCAGCGGCGTCGACTACGAACCACTCGCGCTTTACTGTTTCCGGTTTAGCAGTAAAAGTTTTCATTCTCTAAAGCCTCAGAGGCCGCCCAGCGAAAAATAGACGGCGAATCTTACTGGATAGTGCACAGCTTGCCAAGGGCAAGCGCGCAGCCGAACACTGACGCTTTTGGGGGCTCGGGTCAGGCACGCCAACGTTCGACGGGGTTCTTCCTGCGTGGTGGTGCATCACTTCCGCCACACGGAGAGGTGCCGAATTATCCAGATTGCGCGAAATTTTTCAACCTGCTTTGATGAGCTTTCATTGCCAAGGAGTGTCTACCCGATGGAATACCGCCAGCTCGGCCGTACCGACCTCAACGTCAGCGCCCTGTGCCTGGGCACCATGACCTGGGGCGAACAGAATGACCAGGCCGAGGCCTTCGAGCAGATCGCCCGGGCCAAGGCCGCCGGGGTCAACTTCATCGACACCGCCGAAATGTACCCGGTGCCGCCCCGCCCCGAAACCTACGCCGCTACCGAGCGCATCATCGGCAACTGGTTCCGCGCCAGGGGCGATCGCGACGACTGGGTGCTGGCCAGCAAGGTTGCGGGCCCGGGCAACGGCATCAGCCACATTCGCGACGGCCAGCTCAAGCACAACCGCCAGCACATCGTCGCGGCGCTGGACGAGAGCCTCAAGCGCCTGCACACCGACCGCATCGACCTGTACCAGTTGCACTGGCCGGAGCGCAGCACCAACTTCTTCGGCAAGCTGGGCTACCAGCACCTGCCACAGGACCACTTCACCCCGCTGGAAGAAACCCTCGAAGTGCTCGACGAGCAGGTGCGCGCCGGCAAGATCCGCCACATCGGCCTGTCCAACGAAACACCGTGGGGTACCATGAAGTTCCTGCAGTTGGCCGAAAGCCGTGGCTGGCCGCGGGCGGTGTCGATCCAGAACCCGTACAACCTGCTCAACCGCAGTTTCGAAGTGGGCCTGGCGGAAGTGGCTATCCGCGAGCAGTGCGGCCTGCTGGCCTACTCGCCGCTGGCCTTCGGCATGCTCTCGGGCAAGTACGAGAACGGTGCGCGGCCAGCCAATGCACGCCTGACCCTGTTCAGCCGCTTTGCCCGCTACTCCAACCCGCAGACCGTGGCCGCCTGTAGCCGTTATGTGCAGCTGGCCGACGAGCACGGCCTGGACCCGGCGCAGATGGCCCTGGCATTCGTCACCCGGCAGCCATTCGTGACCAGTAACATCATTGGCGCGACCAGCCTCGCGCAGCTGGACAGCAACCTGGCGAGCCTGGAGCTGAAGCTGAGCGATGAGCTGCTGGCGGCGATCGAGGCAATTCACCAGCAGCAGCCGAACCCGGCGCCTTGAGGGTAAACCTGTACCGCCTTCTTCGTGGGTTAGCCCGCGAAGAACCAGCGCGGCGCATCGGGCTGGACACCATCGCCAAAAAATAAGACGATCCAGCCGGTGATTGACCACTCTACCCTATAAGAACAATGACAATGATGTTTACCCAACCCTCCGCGTCGCTGCGGCGCGTCAGCATCCTGGCCATTGACAAGGTGTTCGCTTCGACCTTGATGCAGGCCAAGGACTTCTTCCACCTCGCCAGCCTGCGCTACGGCAAGCAGCTTGGCCTGGGCCTGCAGCCCATGTTCGAGATCCGTCTGGTGAGCCCGGACGGCCAGTCCGTGGACAGCTTCAGCAACGTGCAACTGCCGGTCGATGGTGGCCTGGACGATGCCGACGTGATCATCCTGCCGGCCTTCTGGGACGATTTCGACAACTTGCTGCAGCGTTATCCACAGGTGCTGCCATGGCTGCGCGAGCAACATGCACGTGGCGCGGTGCTGTGCGCCGAGGCCAGTGGCGTGTTCTGGCTGGCCGAGTCCGGCCTGCTCGACGGCAAGGAGGCCACCACCTACTGGCGCTTCTTCAACAGCTTTGCCGAACGCTTCCCGAAGATCCGCCTGAACCAGGACAAGCACCTGACCGACGCCGACAACCTGTATTGCGCAGGCGGCACCACCTCGGCCTGCGACCTGTACATCTACCTGATCGAACGCTTCTGCGGCGCCAACGTGGCCCGCGCCGTGTCCCGCGACATCCTCTACGAGGTGCAGCGCAACTACACCCCGGGACGCATGGGTTTTGGCGGCCAGAAGCTGCATCAGGACCTGGTCATCCTGCAGATCCAGCACTGGCTGGAAGAACACTTCGCCGACAAGTTCCGCTTCGAGGACGTGGCCCGCAACCACGGCATGAGCATCCGCAACTTCATGCGCCGCTTCCAGGGAGCGACCGGCGACAAGCCGCTGCATTACCTGCAACGGCTGCGGATCGAGACGGCGAAAGGCTTGCTGTCGAGTACGCGCAAGAGCATCAAGACCATCAGCTACGAGGTCGGTTACGACGATGCCAGTTTCTTTGCGCGGTTGTTTCGCCAGCACACGGAATTGTCGCCGAACCAGTATCGGCAGCAGTTCATGCAGGAGGCTTGAGGGCCTGGGGCTGCTTTGCAGCCCCAGGCATCTTATGGCTTGTGTGCGCGAGACAGGAATTCGTGCGACTGCATCTCCAGCAACCGGCTCAGGGTACGCTGGAACTCGAAGGCCAGGCGCCCGCCGGTATACAGGTCCTTCAGCTCAACCTCGGCCGAGATGATCAGCTTGACGTTGCGGTCGTAGAACTCGTCCACCATGTTGATGAAGCGGCGGGCGATGTCGTCGGTGGTGACGCCCATCTGCTCCACGTTGCTCAGCAGCACGGCATGGAAGATCTTGCCCAGCTCGATGTAGTCGTTCTGGCTACGCGGGCCATCGCACAGGGCGCGGAAGTCGAACCAGGCCACGTCGTCACAGGTCAGCAGGGCCTGGATCGGGCGATTCTCGATCATCAGCACGTCGTTCTCGACCGCCTGGGTGCACTCAGGGGTCAATGCCTTGAAGCTGGCGCGCAGGCTCTGGTGCGCCGCCTCATCGAGCGGGTAGTGGTACAGTTCGGCCTGCTCCAGATGCCGCAGGCGATAGTCGACCCCGCTGTCGACGTTCACCACGTCGGTGTACTGCTTGATCATGGCGATGGCCGGCAGGAAGCGCGCGCGCTGCAAGCCGTCCTTGTACAGGCCGTCCGGCACGATGTTGGAGGTCGCCACCAGCGATACGCCGTTCTTGAACAGCTCTTCCATCAGGGTGCCGAGGATCATCGCGTCGGTGATGTCGGAGACGAAGAATTCGTCGAAGCAGATCACCCTGGCTTCTTCGCTGAAGCGTTTGGCAATGATGGTCAGCGGGTTCTTCTCGCCCTTGAGGGTTTTCATTTCCTCGTGCACACGCTTCATGAAGCGGTGGAAGTGCGTACGCATCTTCTGCTTGAACGGCAGCGCCTCGAAGAAGGTATCGACCAGGTAGGTCTTGCCGCGCCCCACCCCACCCCAGAAGTACAGGCCCTTGACCGGTGTCTGCTCCTTCCTGCCGAACAGCTTGCCGAACACGCCCGGCTTGTTGTTCTGCGCGTGCACGAGGTCGTCGTACAGGCGCTGCAGGTGACGCACCGCAGTTTCCTGCGCCGCGTCATGAAAGAAGTCGGGACGTTTCAGATCTGCTTGATATCGTTCTAGGGGCGTCATGATTCGTTAGCGGGGCAACAAAAAAACGGGCCGTCACTGTAGCGACCGGCCCGCTTAATGGCAATCAGACTTGCGTCAATATGCCTCAGTCCGATTGTGGCTGAAGTGCTACACGCAGGCTTTCGATAGCCGCATCACGTGCCTCGGCGTTGTCGAACTGCGGCCCGTCGGCGACCTGTTCGCCATTCAGCCACAGACCGAAGCCCAGGCCCTCCAGGCGCACGTCCGCCTCGCCACCCTGCTGCAATTGCTTGCTCACGGCACCGGCGCTCTTGCCGTCGGCGAAGCTGCGCGACAGCAGCAACTGTTCACCGTCGGCGCCGAGCAGGCGGAAGCGGAAGCTGCCGTCTTCATCACGGAAGCTGACGAAACGCGCGCTCCGGGCGGCCTTTTTCTTCACTTCGGTGCTGGCCTGAACACTGGCGCGGAACGAACGCAGGCCAACGGCTTCGCGCAGCTGTTCGAGGAACGGCGTGGCGATCTTGCGCGCCTTGGCGGCGCCGGCCAGCAGAATGTCTTCCAGGTCTGCAGGGCGGGCAATCAACTGGTGGTAGTACTCGCGCTTTTCCGCAAGCTGACCGTCGAGCAGCTGGAACAGGCGCTGCTTGGCCTCGCCCCAGCCCAGGCCCTGCAGCAGCTCCTCGCGGAACTCGGCGCATTGCGCTGGCGACGAGAAGGCCTGGAACAGGGTGAACAGGTGGGCGTTGTCGGGGTCTTTCGCTTCGCCGGGTGCGCGCGAGTCGGTGACGATGCGCGAAATGGCGTCCTTCATTTCCTTGGCGCTGGTGAACAGTGGGATGGTGTTGTCGTAGCTCTTGGACATCTTGCGCCCGTCCAGGCCCGGCAGGGTCGCCACGCTTTCCTCGATCACCGCCTCCGGCAAGGCAAAGAAGTCCTTGCCCTGGCCGAACAGGTGGTTGAAGCGCTGGCCGATGTCGCGGGCCATTTCCACATGCTGGATCTGGTCACGCCCGACCGGCACCTTGTTGGCGTTGAACATCAGGATGTCGGCAGCCATCAGCACCGGATAGCTGTACAGGCCCATGGTCACGCCGGCGTCCGGGTCTTCGCCGTTTTCCAGGTTCTTGTCCACCGAGGCCTTGTAGGCGTGCGCTCGGTTGAGCAGGCCCTTGGCGCTGACGCAGGTCAGCAGCCAGGTCAGTTCGGGGATTTCCGGTATATCTGACTGGCGGTAGAAGGTCACCTTGTCCGGGTCGAGGCCACCGGCCAGCCAGGTGGCGGCGATTTCCAGGCGCGAACGCTGGATGCGCAGCGGGTCGTCGCACTTGATCAGCGCGTGGTAGTCAGCCAGGAAGTAGAACGAGTCGACACCAGGCTGCTGGCTGGCAAGGATGGCCGGGCGGATGGCACCGGCATAGTTGCCCAGGTGCGGAGTGCCGGTGGTGGTGATACCGGTAAGGATGCGCGTGGTCATGGGTGTTCGCTTATTCAGGCTTGGCTCAGTTCGAAAGGCGCGGCAGCAGCAGATCCTTCAGATCGGTCAGCTTGCCATGGAAGAAGTGTCCGCATTCTGCCACTTTCAGCAGCTCATGGGGGCGCGACAGGCTGTCGGACCATTCGTATACCAGCTGTGGCGCGACGACTTCGTCAGCGTCCGGCTGCACCACGGTGATCAGGCACTGCTGCGGCAGCGGGAATTCCGGCGTCAGGCGCATAACTGCCGGGGCGATCATGAACAGCTGCTGCAGCTCTACCCCGGCGGCTTCCAGGCGGCCGGCCAGGCTGGCGGCGACGAAGCCGCCGAACGAGAAGCCCATCAGCACCAGGGGCAGGCCTGGATGCTTTTCGCGCAGCCAGGCCGCGGCAGCCTCGGCATCGGCCACCTCGCCAGCGCCCATGTCATGGCTGCCGGCGCTCTGGCCAACACCACGGTAGTTGAAACGCAGGGTCACATAGCCGGCATCGCGGGCGGTGCGTTGCAGGGTCGAGACCACCTTGTTGAGCATGGTGCCGCCCTGGACCGGGTTGGGGTGGCAGATCAGCACCGCGCCGCGGGCATCGGCCACGTCCAGATACAGGGCTTCCAGCTGGCCGCTGGGGCCATCGATGAACAAGGGGGTTTCGCGGACAAGCAAGGCACTACTCCGTGACCTCGAAAGGGGTCGATTCGTCTAGGTGAGGAATTCTGTTCTGATTTGCGATCGCTCGCGGTATACAGCGCAGGTCTGAGCCGTTAACGTAAAGCAAAGCCGTTTATAGAGGAAGGACTCGTGGAACTCTCGCTCCTTGTTTGGTTGTTGCCGACCCTGGCCCTGGTCATCGGCGTGGTGGTCGGTTTCGTCGTCGCTCGCCTGCTGCCCAATGCAGCGCCGAGCAGCACCCAGCGTCAACTGGATGATATCCAGAAGCGCTTCGACAGCTATCAGAACGAAGTGGTAACTCATTTCAACAGCACTGCCGTACTGGTCAAGAAACTGACCCAGAGCTATCAGGACGTGCAGGACCACCTGGCCGAAGGCGCCAACAGCCTGGCCCTCGACGACGTCACTCGCCAACGCCTGCTGGCGGCCCTGCACTCCGAGGCAGCGCAAGGTCCACGCGACCGCCTGACCCCGCCGAAGGACGCCGAAGTGCCACGTGACTACGCACCGAAAGCGCCGAATTCGCCGGGCATGCTTGACGAGAGCTACGGGCTCAAGCGCTGATCTGCAGAAAATGACAAAGGCCTCGCTAGAGGCCTTTTTTGTGGGCCGGATTCACTGGCCTCTTCGCGGGCACGCCCGCTCCCACAGGTACATCACAGCATTTGCAATCCGTGGGATACCTGGAGGAGCGGGCGTGCCCGTGAAGAGGACGGCCCAGGCAACCTAGCTGCAAGCCTGCAATGCCTGCCCGACATCCGCCAGCAGGTCCTCCACATCCTCCAGCCCCACCGACAAGCGCACCAGCCCCTCCGAGATCCCGTGGTGCGCCCGCTCCTTCGCGGTATAGCTGGAATGCGTCATGCTCGCTGGGTGCTGCGCCAGCGACTCGGCATCGCCCAGGCTCACTGCACGGGCAAACAGTTGCAAGGCATTCATGAAGCGCCGCCCCGCCTCGATACCGCCCTTGAGTTCGAAGGCAATCATCCCGCCCGGCAAACGCATCTGCCGCTGCGCCAGTTCGTACTGGGCAAACGACGGCAACCCCGGATAGTGAATCAACTCCACCTGCGGCTGCCGTGCGAGAAACTCGGCAATCTGCAAGGCATTGGCGCAATGGCGGTCCATGCGCAGGGCCAGGGTCTTGATCCCGCGCATCAGCAGCGCTGCGTCATGCGGCGACAGCACCGCCCCGGTCATGTCCTTCAGGCCTTCCAGGCGAATGCGGTCGATCAGCGCCTTGCGCCCTACCACCAGGCCGGCGGTGATATCGCCGTGGCCACTGAGGTACTTGGTTGCCGAATGCACTACCAGGTCAGCCCCCAGCTCCAGTGGACGTTGTAGATAGGGTGTGCAGTAGGTGTTGTCGACCACCACATGTACATCGTGCCCGCGTACGGCCTCGGCAACCGCCGCGATATCCACCAGTTGCATGTTGGGGTTGGCCGGGGTTTCGAAGTAGATCATCCGCGTCTTGCTGTTGATCGCCGCTTTCAGGGCCCTGCTGTCGTTGAGGTCGACATGGCGGATCTTCACCCCGAATTCGCCAATGCCATGGTGCAGGAAGGCGAAGGTGCAGCCATACAACGTGCGCCCGACGATCAGCTCGTCGCCAGGGCGCAGCAGGGTCCAGATCGTCGAGGTGATGGCTCCCATGCCCGACGCCAATGCCAGCCCCGCCTCGCCGCCCTCCAGCGAGGCCATGCGCTGCTCCAGCAGGGCCAGGGTCGGGTTGGAGATGCGGCTGTAGAAATGCCCCGGCTCCTCGCCAGCGAAGCACGCAGCGCCGTATTCGACGGTTGGGAAGGCATAGGTAGCGGTCTGGTACACCGGTGGCACCAAGGCGCCACCGTGGGAAAGCGGGTCGTAGCCATGATGAATGGCCCGTGTGGAAAAACCGGCGTTGTTATCGGAGCCGCGCATGGCAACAGCCTCTTGTGGTTTGTTATAAGCTTATGCCACCGAGCTGCCCGATTTTTTCCAAATTGGCCCACATATCCGTGCGCTTGTTGGAATGAAAATAACAATTACCGGACCAGGAGGGTAAAAAATGCCTTCAAGCCTCGACCGTACTGACCGCGCCCTGCTCGCCGCCCTGCAGGACAACGCCCGCCTCACCATTGCCGAACTGGCCGACCAGGTGGCACTGACCACCTCGCCCTGCTGGCGCCGGGTAAAGCTGCTGGAAGACCACGGCTACATCACCGGCTACCAGGCGATCCTTTCGCCCAAGTCGCTGGGTTTCGGTGTGACCGCGTTCGTCAGCATCATGATGGATTCGCACACCAAGGACATGGCGTTGGCATTCGAGCGGCGGCTGATGGAGATTCCAGAGATCGTCGCCTGCCACAACATTTCCGGGCGCTACGATTTTTTGCTGGAAATCCTGGCGCGAGACCTGGAGTCGTTCGGCGAATTCACCCGCGAAGTACTGCAGCGATTGCCAGGGGTGAAGGAGATCTATTCGAGTTTTTCCTACAAGGCTGTGAAGGAACGCCGAATAATACCGGTGTCGGAAAAACATATCTAAGCCAGACCTTACCGAGCGGTGGAAATGGCCTTACCGATTGAAAGGCTGCGGCTGACAGTAGCCAGAGCAGAGTGACGCCAACACCCCGTTCACACGGGTGTCCTCTATTTATCCTGCCAGAGCGGGCAAGCCTGCGGCGACGAGAAACAGAAAACCCCGCCGACGCGGGGTTTTCTGATAAACCAATGCTTAGATCGCGCCACGCTGACGCAGTACGTCCAGCACCTGTTTCACGCCCTCGTCCACGCTGGTGGTCTGGGTGTCAATTACCAGGTCGGCGTCCAGCGGCACATCGTACGGGAAGCTTTCACCCGGGATGTTATCGCCACCGGCAGCGTACAGACCTTGCGGGTCACGCTCGCGGCAGGCGATAGGCGAGGCCTGGACGTAAACAGTCACCAGGCGCTCCTTGCCGATCAACGCCTTGGCCTGTTCGCGGCCTTCGGCATCCGGGGCCACGAACGCAGCCAGGGTCAGCAGGCCGGCTTCGTTGAACTGGCGCGCCACATGGGCGGCGCGGCGCCAGTTCTCGGTGCGGCCGGCGCGGTCCTGCGGCAGGCCTTTGTTCAGGTCATGGCGCAGGTTCTGGCCGTCGAGCACATACACCGCACGGCCCATGTCGAACAATTTGCGCTCTACGGCATAGGCCAAGGTGCTCTTGCCAGCGCCGGACAAACCACTGAACAGCACGGTGGCGGGTTGCTGGCCGAAGCGCAGGGCACGCTCTTCGGTAGAAACGTGGGCCTGCTTGCCGTGATGGCCGGTGCCGCCGTGCGGCAGCACCGGCGGGGCGATGATCATGCCGGCGCCGACAGTGCCGTTGGTCAGGCGGTCGATGACGATGAACGCACCGGTGGTGCGGTTGCTGTCATAGCCATCCAGGGCGATCGGGGCATCCAGGGATACCTTGACCCGACCGATCTCGTTCAGTTGCAGGGCGCTGGCAGCGCCCCGCTCCAGGGTATTCACATCGACCTTGTGGGTGATGCTGGCAATCGAGCCCGGCACGTAGCTGGTGGCGCGCTTGATGTCGTATTTCTTGCCTGGGAGCATCGGCTCCTCGGCCATCCACACCAGCATGGCGTCGAACTGGTCGGTGACCGGCGGGACGTTGTCGGCATGCACCAGCAGGTCGCCACGGGAGATGTCGATCTCGTCTTCCATGGTCAGGGTCACCGCCTGGCCGGGGCCGGCGTTTTCCAGCTCACCTTCGTAGGTGACGATGGACTTGACCCGGCTGCTCTTGCCCGACGGCAGCACGACGATTTCGTCGCCCTTGTGCACCACGCCGCTGGCGATGGTGCCGGCGAAACCACGGAAGTTCAGGTTCGGGCGGTTGACGTACTGCACCGGGAAACGCAGGTCGGTGAAGTTGCGGTCGGCCGAAACCTCGACGGTTTCGAGGATTTCCATCAGCGTCGGGCCGGTGTACCACGGCGAACGCTCGCTGTGGTTGACCACATTGTCGCCCTTGAGCGCCGACATCGGCACGAAGTGCAGGCTGCTCGGCACCAGGTTGATGGCTTCGGCAAATTTCAGGTAGTCGGCCTTGATCGACTCGAACACACCCTGGTCGAAGCCCTTGAGGTCCATCTTGTTGACCGCCACGACGATGTGCTTGATGCCCAGCAACGAGGCGATATAGCTGTGGCGGCGGGTCTGGGTCTGCACGCCGTAGCGGGCGTCGACCAGGATGATCGCCAGGTCGCAGGTGGACGCGCCGGTGGCCATGTTGCGGGTGTACTGCTCGTGGCCCGGGGTGTCGGCGATGATGAACTTGCGCTTGGCGGTGGAGAAGTAGCGGTAGGCGACATCGATGGTGATGCCCTGCTCGCGCTCGGCCTGCAGGCCGTCGACCAGCAGCGCCAGGTCGACCTCTTCGCCGGTGGTGCCGACCTTCTTAGAATCACGGGTGATGGCCTCGAGGTGGTCCTCGTAGATCATCTTCGAGTCGTGCAGCAAGCGCCCGATCAGGGTGCTCTTGCCGTCGTCGACGTTGCCGCAGGTCAGGAAACGCAGCAGTTCCTTGCGCTCGTGCTGGGCCAGGTAGGCGAGGATGTCCTCGCTGATCAGATCAGATTGGTGCGACATGGAGTAACCCTGAAATTAGAAGTAGCCTTGGCGTTTCTTGTCTTCCATGGAGCCGGCGCCATCGTGGTCGATGACACGGCCCTGGCGTTCGGACGTACGGGTCAGGAGCATTTCCTGGATGATGTCCGTCAGGGTCTCGGCTTGCGACTCGACAGCGCCCGTCAAGGGGTAGCAGCCAAGGGTACGGAAGCGCACCTTCTTCTTGACGATGCGGGCCTTCTCTTCATCGGTGAGATGCTCGAGGATGCGCTCGTCGTCGATCATGATCAGGGTGCCGTTCTTCTCGATGACCTCACGCTCGGCGGCGAAGTACAGCGGCACGATCGGAATGCCTTCGAGGTAGATGTACTGCCAGATGTCCAGCTCGGTCCAGTTCGACAGCGGGAAGACCCGGATCGACTCGCCCTTGTTGACCTTGCCGTTGTACACGTTCCACAGCTCGGG
>NZ_DGIR01000031.1 GCF_002386445.1 Pseudomonas sp. UBA4617 | reverse complement strand
CGGGTCCAGCGGCACGTAGGCACCGCCGGCCTTGAGAATGCCCAGCAGGCCGATGACCATCTCCAGGCTGCGCTCCATGGCGATGCCGACCAGCACGTCAGGGCCCACGCCTTGCTCGCGCAGGCGGTGCGCCAGCTGGTTGGCACGGCGGTTGAGCTGGGCATAGCTCAGGGTCTGCTCGCCGAACACCAGTGCCGGCGCGTCCGGGGTGGCGAACACCTGGGCCTCGATCAACTGGTGAATGCTGCGCTCGTCCGGGTAGGCGGCCTGGGTGTCGTTCCAGCCTTCGACCAACCGTTGCCGCTCCGGCTGGTCCAGCAGCGGCAGCTCACCGATAACGGCATCCGCACTCTCGGTCAGCGCCCGCAGCAAGGTAGCAAAGTAACCCGCCAGGCGGCCGACGTGCTCATCGCTCCACAGCGCACGGTCGTGGCTGTAGCGCATCGACAGCATCGCGCCCAGCTCGACCACCAAGGTCAGCGGGTAGTTGGTCTGCTCCTGCACCGCGACGTCGCCGAAACGCAGGCCAGCGGGCGCACCCTGTTGCAGTGCCTCGGCCACCGGGTAGTTCTCGAACACCAGAATACTGTCGAACAAGGCGTCGCCGCCCTGCCCGGCCCAGTGCTGCAGGTCGTACAGTGGCGTGTGCTCGAACTCGCGTAGAGCCAGGTTGTCAGCCTGTACCTGGCCAATCCACTCGGCCACGCGCTGCTCGGCACGCGGGGCACCAATGACTGGCAAAGTGTTGATGAACAGGCCGATCTGCTCCTCTACCCCCGGCAGGTCCGCCGGGCGCCCAGCGACCGTGGCGCCGAAGCACACGCTGGCCTGGCCGGTGCAACGCTGCAACAGCAGCAGCCAGGCCGATTGCACCAGGGTGTTGACGGTGACCCGGTTGGCCCGGGCGAAAGCTTCGATGCGTGCGGTCTGCTCGCGGTCGAAAGCCAGGCGGTGCTCGCCGTAGCCGCTTGCGCCGCTGCTGCCGCCAATGGCCTGGGCCAGGCGGGTCGGCGCGTCCAGCGCCGCCAGGCGAGCCTTCCAGAAGGTTTCGGCAAGCGCCGCGTCCTGGCCTTGCAGCCAGGCGATATGGTCGCGGTAAGGCCTGGCCTGCGCTTGCGGCAGCTGGCCGGCGTAGCGCTGCAGCACCTCCCCGAGCAGGCGCGAGGTGCTCCAGCCGTCCATGAGAATGTGGTGGTTGGTGTAAATCAGGTGATGGCTACTGTCGCTGGTGCGCACCAGTACCAGGCGCAGCAGCGGCGCGCTGGCCAGGTCGAATCCGCGCTGGCGTTCAGCCTCGGCCAAGGCCTGCAAGGCCTGCTCCAGCGCTGGCTGGCCACGCCAGTCGTGCTCGCTGCACGACAACGTGACAGTCCTGTGTACCACCTGCACGGCCTGCTCCAGCGCGCCCTGCAGGACGAAACTGCTGCGCAGGATGTCATGCGCCTCCAGGGTGCCCTGCCAGGCCTGCCGGAACCGCTGCACATCCAGCCCCTGCACATCCACCCGCAGTTGATTGATGTAGTTACCGGCCTGCGCGTCGTAGAGGGTATGGAACAGCATGCCCTGCTGCATCGGTGACAGCGGGTACACATCGGCGATCTGTTGCGCCGGCAGCGGCAGGCTGTCCAGCTGCGCCTGGGTCAGTGCGGCCAACGGGAAGTCCGCTGGGGTCACCCCCTGGTGCCGGGCATCGCAACAGTACTCGACCAGCTCCGCCAGGGCCTGCTCGTAGGCCTGGGCCAGCGTTTCGACGGTGGCCGGGTGGTACATGTCGGCGCTGTAGGTCCATTCCAGGAACAGCTCACCGGCGTATACCTGGCCGGTGATGCTCAGCCAGTTGCCCAGCGGTGCACCGGCGCACTGGCTGCGGCCTGCGCTTTCCCCGCTTGGGGTGAACAGGGCGCCGGCTTCGCCATCGAAGCTGGAATCGAACTGGCCGAGGTAGTTGAAGGTGACCCGCGCCTGGGCGGCACGCGCCAGCTGGTCACGTACATCGGCGTCGCCGAGGTAGCGCAGCAGGCCATGGCCGATGCCTTTGTCCGGCACCGCGCGCAGTTGCTCCTTGATCGTCTTGATCGACTGGCCCAGGTCGTGGCCGGGCATGAGGCGCACCGGGTACAGGCTGGTGAACCAGCCCACGGTGCGGCTGAGGTCGAGGTCGTCGAACAGGTCTTCGCGGCCATGGCCCTCCAGCTGGACCAGCATGTTGTCCTGCGCACTCCACTGGCACAGGGTGCGCGCCAGCGCGGTCAGCAGCAGATCGTTGACCTGCGTGCGGTAGGCGGCCGGGGCCTGCCTCAGCAGCTTGGCGGTGCGCTCGGCATCCAACCGGGTGGTGGCGGTCCGGGCGTGGCTGTTGGCCAGGCTGCCCTGCGGGTTGTCCCGCGGCAGTTCGGCATGGGCGCCGGCCAAGGCCTGCAGCCAGTAGTCGCGCTGTGCCTGCAGCGCCGGGCTGCCGGCATGGCTGGCCAGGCGTTCGGCCCAGGCCTGCACCGACGAGGTCTTGGCCGGCAGGTTCACCGCCTGGCCGGCCAGCAGCTGCTGGTAGGCGCTTTGCAGGTCTTCGAGCAGCACGCGCCATGACACGCCATCGACCACCAGGTGATGGACCACCAGCAGCAGGCGCTGTTGGCCATCGGCAAAGTCGAACAGTTCGCCACGCAACAGCGGCCCGTGCTCCAGGTTCAGGCTGGCCTGTACCTGGTTGCCGGCAGCGTCCAGTTCACTCAGGCCATTGAGGTTGCGCTGTTGCAGCAGGGGTGCATTGTCCAGTGGCTGGAAGCGCGCCTGCCATTGGTCGGCGCTGCGAGTGAAGCGCAGGCGCAGGGCGTCGTGCTGGGCGACCACGGCGCGCAGCGCGGCCTCCAGGTGATTCACTTGTACCGGGCTGGTCGGTTTGAGCAGTACCGACTGGTTCCAATGCGCCGGTTGGGCGATCTGCATTTCGAAGAACCGCGCCTGGGCTGGCAACAACGCGACCTCGCCGCTGATGGTGGCGCCCAGGGCTGCCGCAGCAGGCGTTGGCTTGACCTCGCTGCGCTTGGCCACCTGCGCCAGTTGGGCGACGGTCTGTTGTTCGAACAGTTGCTTGGGGGTGATCCGGATACCCTGACGCTTGGCCCGGGCGATGATCTGCAGGCTGAGGATCGAGTCGCCGCCCAGTTCGAAGAAATTGTCACTACTACCGACCCGCTCCAGCTTGAGCACATCGGCCCACACCGCCGCCAGTGCTTCCTCGATATCCCCCTGCGGCGCTACATAGCCACGGCTGACTGCACCGGGTACCGGCAACGCACGCTTGTCGAGCTTGCCGTTGGCGGTCAGCGGCAGGCGTTCCAGCAATACCATCTGCGCCGGCACCATGTAGTCAGGCAAGCGGGCCAGCAGCAGCGCCTGCAACTGCTCGACGGTCACCCCAGCTGCGGCGACCACGTAGGCCACCAGTTGCAGGCGCTCGGCGTCACCCTCCAACGGCAAGGCCAGTACCACGGCCTCGCTGACAGCGGGCAGGCCGGCCAGCACCCGGCCGATTTCACCGGGCTCCACGCGGTAACCGCGGATCTTCACCTGGTCATCGGCGCGGCCGATGAACTCGATCAGGCCATCGCCCGCAAGCCGTGCACGATCGCCGGTACGGTACAGACGGGCTCCGCCCTCGGTCGGAACGAAGCGCTCGGCGGTCAGCGCTGGCTGGCCCAGATACCCTTGGGCGACGCCCTGCCCGCCCAGGTACAGCTCACCGGTCACCTGCACCGGCAGCGGGTTAAGGTAACCGTCCAGCAGCTGGGCGCAGGCGTTGCCCAGCGGGCGTCCGACCGGCACCGTGCGGCAGCCTGGCAATGGCTGGCCGGGCTCGAAGGTGAGCACGCCGACGGTGGTTTCGGTCGGGCCGTAGTGGTTGATGACCCGGCAACCCGGGCGCAGTGCGCGAACCTTTTCCAGCAGGCCCCAGCTGCACGCCTCGCCCCCGAGGATCAATGCCGCGGCCGGCAGCACGTCGGCAGCGCGGTCAGCTTGCAGCAAGCCTTGCAGATGGCTCGGCACCAGTTTCAGTACACCAACCTGATGCTGCGCCATGTAGCTGGCGAAACCGTCCGGGTCGAACGCCAGTTCCTGCGGCAGCAGGTGCAGCAGGCGGCCCGAGACCAAGGCACCGAACAGTACGGTGTGGCCCAGGTCGGCGGCGGTGGTGGAGACCATCGCCATGCTCGCTTCAGCGGGCAATTGCAGGCGCTCGAGCAGCGCCTGGATATAGCTGGCCAGAGCCCCATGGCTGACCACCACGGCTTTGGGCTGGCCGGTCGAACCGGAGGTGTAGATCAGGTAGGCTGGCTGTTCGGTGGCGATCGCCAGTTCTACCGGGCGGTCGCTGCAGGCTGCCCATTGGGTATGGTCGCAAGCGACAACTTGCACGCCTTCCAGGCCGGTGAAGCGCTGGTCACCCGGTTCGTGCAACAGCACGGCAGCGCCACTGTCGGCCAGCAATTGCTGCAAGCGCTCCTGGGGCTGCTGGGGGTCCAGCGGCAGATAGGCGGCGCCGGTCTTGAGCACCGCCAGCAAGGCACCGACCCACTCGATGGAGCGCGGCAGGCACAAGGCAACGATACTGCCGACACCGACACCGCGCTGGCGCAGGTAATCGGCCAGACGGTTGGACGCCGCCTCGAGCCCGGCCTGGGTCATGAACCGTTCACCGGCGCGCACGCCACCATGAGCCAGGCCGCGCGCCATGGCCTGGCGCCACAGGGCTAGCACATCGCCGTGTGGGTAAACCTGCGTGGGCGCCGGTGTCAGCGCCGGCAGTTCCGGGCAATCGACAATTGCCCGCTGCAGGTCGCCGGTCAGCTCATCCAGCACCCGCCGCAGCGAACCGGCCATGCGTTCGATGGTGGCCCGTTCGAACAGCTCGGTGGCATAGGTGAAGTAGCCTTCGATGCCGTCGGCCTTGTCGGAAAAGTCGAATGCCAGGTCAAAGCGGGCATCGCCGTCGTCCCGTGCGAAACCTTCCACCTCCAGCGTACCCAGGCGCTTGCGTCCCGCGTCGCGGGCGGCCACGTGCTGGTTGATCTTGAACTGGAACAGCGGGTTGTGGGCCAGGTTGCGCTCCGGCAGCAAGGCATCGACCAGGTGCTCGAACGGCAGTTCCTGATGCGACTGGGCCGCGCCGATCACCGCCTTCACCTGGTCGAGCAGCGCGGCGAAGGTGGCGCGCTCATCCACCTGCACGCGCAGCACCTGGGTATTGATGAAGAAGCCGATCAGGCCCTCCAGTTCCTTGCGGTTGCGCCCGGCGTTGGGCGCGCCGATGCGGATGTCGGCCTGGCCACTGTAGCGCGACAGCACCACCGCCATGGCCGCCAGCACCAGCACGAACACGGTGTAGCCGCCTTTGCGCGCCTGGCTGCGCAGGGCTTCGGCCTGCGCGCCGGTGATATCCACGCGCAGCACCGCGCCGCGCTGGCTGGGCGTGGCCGGGCGTTCGAAATCCAGCGGCAGGCTCAGCACCGGCTGCTCGTCGCCCAGTTGCGTCTGCCAGTAGGCCAGTTGGCGCTTTGCTTCACCGGCTTCGAGCCAGGCGCGCTGCCAGATGGCGTAGTCGGCGTACTGGATCGGCAAGTCTGGCAGTTGTGCCTGGCGCCCCTCGGCCAGGGCGCTGTACAGCTGGATGAACTCCTGCACCAGCACATCGCTGGACCACCCGTCGGCGATGATGTGGTGCATGCTCAGCGCCAGCACATGGTGTTCAGCCTCCACGCGCAGCAGGGTCACCCGCAGCAGCGGGCCGGCCTGCAGGTCGAAGGGCTGCTTGAGGGCAGCGTCCACGGCCTCGCTCAGCGACGCTTCGTCTGGAGTCTCGGCGAATTCCACCCACTCGATCGGCAGTGGGCAGTGGTCGAGGATGTCCTGGTAGAACTCACCCTCCTGCGCGGCAAAGCGCGTGCGCAGGGACTCGTGGCGCTGCACCAGCGCATCCAGCGCCTGTTGCAGCAGCGCCCGGTCCAGTGCGCCTTTCAGACGTATGGCCAGCGGCACGTTGTAGGCCGGGCTGGCGGGCTCCAGCTGCCAGAGGAACAACAGGCGCTGCTGGGCGTATGACAGCGGAATGCGCGCCAGGCCCTGGCGCGCCGGCACGATGGGCAGCAGGCGGAAGCTCTGCCCGCTGGCCTGCATCTGCGCCAGGACCTGCTGGCGTTGCTCCACGGAAAGGCCAACGAAACGTTGGGCGATGCGTTGTGCTGCAGTGAATTCCATGTCAGGCCTCGGAGAATGCGTTCATCATGTGTTCGATATCGCTCAGGCCGTCGTCAGTCAGCGACAGGCCCTGCTCGTCCAGCGCCTGGGCGAACGCGCGCAACTCGGGGTGGGTGAAGATCAACTGCAGGGGCATGTCCAGCCCAAGCTCCACGTTGATCCGTGATACCACCTGGGCAGCCAGCAACGAGTGGCCGCCCAGTTCGAAGAAGTTGTCGTTCAGGCCAACCCGGTCAACGTTCAGCAATTGCGCCCAGAGGCTTGCCAGTTGCTGTTGCCGCTCGGTCTGCGGCGCCTCGTAGGCGTGCTGCGACTGGCCCAGGTCAGGCATGGGCAGCGCCTTGCGGTCGAGCTTGCCGCTGGCGGTCAACGGCATGTCCGCCAGGGTCACCAGGCACGCCGGGATCATGTAGTGCGGCAGGCTGGCCCTGAGGTGCTGCTGCAACGCCAGGCGCAGGTCAGCGTCGTGGCCATCGGCCGGCACGGCATAGGCGCACAGTTGCTTGCCGCTGGGCAGGTCGATGGCCACCACGGTGGCTTCGCGCACGCCCGGGTGCGCCCGCAGGCACTGCTCGATCTCGCCCAGTTCGATACGGAAACCGCGCACCTTCACCTGGTGATCAACCCGGCCGCGATAGGCCAGTTGGCCGTTTTCGTCGTAGTAGCCAAGGTCGCCGGTGCGGTACAGGCGGCCACCGCCTAGCGGGTCGAACGGGTCGGGGATAAAGCGCTCGGCGGTGAGCGACGGCCGTTGGTGGTAACCACGCGCCAGGCAGCCGGCACCGCCAATGAACAGCTCGCCAGGCACGCCGGTCGGGGTCGGTGCCAGGCACTCGTCCAGGGCATACAGGGTGCGGCCCGGTAACGCGCGGCCAATGGGCACACCGCCCTGGCCGATCTGCGCCGCAGTCATCTGCGAACAGTCGTAGGTGGTGGCGACCACGGTGGCTTCGGTCGGGCCATAGGTATTCAGCAGGCGCACCGCTGGCGGGCCATCGGCCAGCCAGGCACGCAAGGCGTCTTCCGGTACCGCCTCGCCACCGACATGAATCTGTTTCAGCCGGCCATAGGCCTCGGGGTTGCGCCGCTCCAGGGCCAGCACACGCCAGTAGGCAGCCGGCAGGTCGGCCACGGTCACGCCATGGCGGTTGACCTCATCCAGCAAGGTGGCCGTGTCCCATACCCGCGCGTCGCGCAGGACCACGCAGGCACCCTGGGCCAACGGCGGGAAGAACTGCTCGATGAACCCGTCGAAGCTGAAGGTGGCGAACTGCAGCACGCGGTCGTCCGGGCCCAGGCGCGAATACTGCGCAGCCACCTGGCAGAACAGCGACAGCGCGTGATGCTCGATAGCCACGCCCTTGGGCATGCCGGTGGAGCCTGAGGTATAGATCAGGTAGGCCAGGTTGTGCGGCGCAGCCAGGCTGGCCAGTGGCTCGGCGGGCCAGGCCTGCAGCCACTCGCTACCGGGCTCCAGCAGCACGCAGGGCAGTTGCCTGCCCGCTTGCAGGCGCTCACGCGAGGGCGCATCGGCCAGCAGCAGGCCGATGCCGCTGTCTTCGATCATCCAGGCCAGGCGCTCTTGCGGGTAATCCGGGTCCAGCGGCACGTAGGCGCCTCCGGCCTTGTGGATGGCGATCAATGCCAAGGCCATGCCCAGGCCACGCTCGACGGCCACGCCCACCAGGCGCTCCGGCCCTACACCCATGGCGCGCAGGCAGTGCGCCAGCTGGTTGCTGCGGTGGTCCAGTTCGGCGTAGGTCAGTTGCTGATCGCCGCAGACCAGCGCTGGCGCATCGGGCCGCGCCCGCGCCTGGCGCTGCAGCAGTTGGTGCGCGCACAGGCCGGTCGCCGCCTGGTGTGCCGGGTTCCAGCCGTAGACCAGTTGCTGGCGCTCGGCAGCGCCGAGCAAGCCCAGTTCACCGATGCAGCGCCGTGGCTCGGCGCAGATGGCCTCCAGCAGCGCCAGCCAGTGCCCGGCCATGCGTTCGATGCGCGCTGCATCGAACAGGTCGGTCGAGTAGTTGAACGATGCCGTCACCCCGTCGGATCGCTCCAGGGTGTTGAGCGAGATATCGTATTGCGCGCCCGGTTCCTGCAAGTCCACTTCCTTGACCTGCAACCCGTGCAACGCATCGCTGGCGACCTGCTCGCCGAGGTCGCGCAGGTGGTTGTAGAGCACCTGGAAGAACGGGTTCACGCCCTGCTCACGGTCCGGGTACAGCGCCTCGGCCACCTCGAGGAAGGGCACGTCCTTGTTGGCCTGGGCCTGCAAGGTGGTTTCCCTGACCGCCGCCAGCAGCTGCACGAACGGCTGGCTGCCATCGACGTCGATGCGGGCCACCACCACGTTGATGAAGAAGCCGATCAGGCCCTCCAGCTCCACACGGTTGCGATTGGTGACCGGCACGCCGATGTTGAGCGTGCCCTTGCGGCTGTAGCGCGCCAGCACGATGGCGTAGGCCGCCAGGAAGACATGGAACAGCGTGGCATTGGCGGCCAGGGCCAATGCCCGCAAACGCTCGCAGAGGGCCTGCGGCAGGCGCACGTCGAAGCGGCTGCCACGGTAGCTCCTGGCCTGCGGCCGAACGCGGTCGGCCGGCAGTTCGAGCACCTCGAAGTCGTCTTCCAGACGGGCCTTCCAGTAGGCGATCTGCGCCTGCATCTGCCCTTCGGCCAGCCACTTGCGCTGCCAGGCGGCAAAGTCGGCGTACTGCACCGGCAACGGTTCGGGGCTGTACACCTGGCCGCTGGCGGCGGCGTTGTAGGCGGCGGCGAACTCGCGCACCAGCAGGCTCATCGACCAGCCGTCGGAGACGATATGGTGCAGGGTCAGCGACAGCAGGTGCTCCTGCTCATGCACCTTGAACAGACGTGCACGCAGCAGCGGACCGTGCGCCAGGTCGAACGGCACGAAGGCCTCGGCCTCCAACTTGCGCATCTGCGCGGCGTGGCCTTGGCCGCCGAGGTCTTCGAAACCAATCACCACCGGGGTTGCTGGCAGGATGCGCTGCCAGGGCAGGCCTTCGGTTTCCACGAACACTGTACGCAGCGATTCGTGGCGGGCCACTAGCGTGTCCAGCGCTGCCTGCAGCGCCGCACGGTCGAGGTTGCCCTGCATGCGCACCGCCATCGGCGTGTTGTAGGCCAGGCTGTGCGGGTTGAGTTTCCAGAACAGCCACTGACGGTGCTGCGAGCGGGACGCCGGCAGGGGTTGCTGGCGGTCGAGGATTTCGATGGCCAGGCCGGCGCCCTGTTCAGCCTCGGCCACTGCCTGGGCGAAGCGCTGCAGGTCGACGGTGTCGAACAAGCTGCGCAGGGGAATATCCCGCCCCAACTGCTGACGTACCCGCGACACGGCCTGGGTGGCCAGCAGCGAATGGCCGCCGAGGGCGAAGAAGTTGTCGCTCAGGCCTACCTGCGGCACGTGCAGCACCTCGGCCCAGATCTGCGCCAGCTGTATCTGCAGCGGAGTCTGCGGGGCCTGGTAGGCCTTCTGACTGGCGACCGGTGCCGGCAGCGCCTTGACGTCGACCTTGCCGTTGGCGGTGACCGGCAGGTGCTCCAGCACCATCAGGTGGCTCGGCACCATGTGTTCGGGCAACAGGCCTGTAAGGGTGGCACGGATCGCGTCCTGCCAGGCCAGGCTGTCTGTCGGTTGCTGGCTGGGCACCAGCCAGGCGACCAGCTGCAGTTGCGGCGCCTGGCCATGGACGCGGACCAGGGCGTTGGCGACACCATCAAGTGCGCGCAGCTGGTTTTCGATTTCGCCCAGCTCCACGCGGTAGCCACGAATCTTCACCTGGCCGTCCACGCGCCCGGCAAAGTGCAGCCCGCGGTCTTGGCGCACCCAGTCACCGCTGCGGTACAGGCGCTGGCCATGGCTGCCGTTCGGGTCGGGGACGAAACGTTCGGCGGTGAGCGCGGGGCGGTTCAGGTAACCCCGGGCCAGGCCGGCACCACCAATGTACAGCTCGCCCTTGGCCTTGGCCGGCAGCGGCTGCAGGCAAGGGTCGAGCAGCGCAACACGAGTGTTGGCCAGCGGTTGACCGAGGCTGGCTTGCCCGTTCAGTTCGGCTACCAGTACGCCGACGGTGGTCTCGGTCGGGCCGTAGTGGTTGAACACCCTGAGCGTCGGCGCCAGCTCACGGACCTTGGCCAGCAGGCCCGGGCCGCTGGCTTCGCCGCCAAGCACCAGGCACTGCGCCGGCAAGGCCGAACGGCCAGCCGCCAGCATCGCCTCCAGGTGCGACGGCACGATCTTCAGCGCATCCACCTGGTGCTCGGCCAGATAGGCCGCGAAGCCTTCGGCATCCAGTACCTGCTCGCGTGACAGCAAATGCAGGGTATGGCCGCCGCACAGGGCACCGAACAGCATGGTGTGGCCAAGGTCCGCGGCCGGGGTCGAGACCTGCGCCATGCTGCGGATACGCTCGATCGGCAGGCGCGCGGTGATGCCCTCGACATAGTTGGCCAGGGCCGCGTGGCTGATCGCCACGCCCTTGGGCTGGCCAGTGGTACCGGAGGTGTAGATGACATAGGCGAGGTTGCCCGGGGCCGGGGCGACACGGGTAGCGCTGCCGCTTGCCGTTTGCGTCCAGTCCAGGTGCTGCACAACGTCGGGGAGTTCCGCCTGCCAGTCACCTGGCGCCAGCAGCAGCTGCGCGCCACTGTCGCTGAGCAGGTAGGCCAGGCGCTCGGCGGGTTGCCCGGGCTCCAGTGGCAGATAGGCGCCACCGGCCTTGAGCACACCGAGGATGCTGGCGAGCATGCCAACGCTGCGGTCAGCCAGTACGCCGACCAGCGTGTCCGGCCCGACCCCGGCTTCGACCAAGCGGTTGGCGATGGCCTCGGCGCGGCTGTCGAGTTCGGCAAAGCTGGCCTGCTCGCCCGCGGCCATTACCGCCTGGCGTTCGGGGTGACGGCTGGCAGCGGCGGCAAAGCGCTGGTGGACCAGCAGGGTTTCGCAAGCCTGCTGCACAGGCGCGTCAACGGCAGCGGCCAGGCCGGGCAATGGCAGCTCGCCGACGGCGCCGACCGCTTCGTCAGCCAGGGCCTGCAGCAGGGCCAGCCACTGCTCGCCGAGGGTTGCGATGGTGGCCGCATCGAACACGTCGGTGGCATAGGTGAACGCAGCATGGAGTTGCCCCGCTCGCTCGTGAGTATCCAGCGCCAGGTCGAAGCGAGCGCTGTGCCTGGCCAGTGCGACCGGCGCCAGGCTAAGGCCGCTGCGGGTTTCAATGGCCTGCACATCGGCCACCTGCGCCTGGTGGTTGAACAGCACGCGGAACAGCGGGCTGTCGCTGCTGCGCGGCAGGTCGAGGGCCTCCACCAGCTGTTCGAACGGCAAGTCCTGGTGGCTTTGTGCACCCACGGCAGTTTCGCGCACGCGCTGCAGGAGGCCGGCAATGTCCAGCAATGGGTCGATCTCGGTGTGCAGCACCTGGGTATTGATGAAGCAGCCGATAAGCCCCTGGCTTTCCGCTCGGTTGCGGTTGGCGATGGGCACGCCGACGCGGATCGCCGATTGGCCGCTGTAGCGCTGCAGCAGCAGCTTGAAGGCGGCCAGCAGGGTCATGAACAGGGTGACGTTGTGCTTGCGTGCCAGGCCGCGCAGGCGGTCGGCGACATCGGCGGCGATGACGAACGCGTGGCGCGCACCACGATAACTGGGTCGGCCCTGGCGGGTGCGGTCCAGAGGCAGCTCCAGCGGCGCATGGTCGTCGCCCAGGTGCGCCTGCCAGTAGGCCAGCTGGCGTTCCTGCTCGCCGGCCTGCAGCCAGCTGCGCTGCCACAGGGCGTAGTCGCGGTACTGGATCGGCAGCGGCTGCAGGCCGGCATCGGTGCCGGCCACGGCGGCGTCGTAGAGGCGCAGGAATTCATCGATCAGCACATTCATCGACCAGCCATCGGCGACGATGTGGTGCAGGGTCAGCAGCAGGACGTGTTCCTGCGCGGCCAGTTGCAGCAGGCGCACGCGCAGCAGCGGACCGCTGGCAAGGTCGAACGGGGCCAGGGCTTCGGCTTCGGCGATGGTCTCGATGGCGGCCTGGCGGGCGCCCTCGTCCAGCTCGGCCAGGGCATCCTGGCGCAGTTGCAGCGGGGCAGCGACGGTGTCCACCTGCTGGCGTACGTCATCGCCGTCGGCGACGAAGCGGGTGCGCAGGGTTTCGTGGCGGGCCACCAGGGCATCGAAGGCCTGCTGCAGGGCCGCCAGCTCCAAGGGGCCGTGCAGGCGCACGGCCAGCGGCAGGTTGTAGGCCGCACCCTGCGGGTCGAGCTGCCAGAGGAACCACATGCGCCGCTGGGCGTACGACAGCTGGTCACGCTCGGCTACCTCGACGCCGGGTGCGATCGGCAGCACGGAGAAGTCCATGCCCTCGCCCTGCAGTGCCTTGAGGAACAGGCGGCGCTTGTCGGGAGCGAGCGCGATGAAGCGGCGGGCGAGCTGGAGGGTTTGATCAGCATTCATGTCGAGCGGTGTCCTGGCAGTCGAGCGGTAACTGTCAGACGAAGGCATGGGGGGCTGATTTAGGGGCGGCGGGTGATCGGCTTGGAGGGTGTGGCGCCAGGGCGATCGAGCGCCGCCCGCATGGCGCATCGCGGGTGCAACCCACAGGGACACCACAGCTATCGAGGCTTGCGCACTACCTGTGGGAGCGGGCATGCCCGCGAAGAGGCCGGCATTGCCATCAATAAAATCACGTAGTCCAAATCGCTATTTCTTGTAGGCCCCTTCCTAAACCCCTTCCGCCTCGAAAATACCCGCCTACAGCCTGCTAGGTTCCTGGCTTCCACCTTATAAAAGAGGCGAGCCATGAGCATGCGCATGAACATCTTCGGCCGATACCAAGGCCTGGACGGCGACGAAACCAGCACAGGCGCGATCTGCATTGCCAGCCAGGCCAGGGGCCGCGTGCATGGCCGCGACTGGCTGCTTCAAGGCGACCC
Source organism: Pseudomonas sp. UBA4617 (assembly GCF_002386445.1). Classification (GTDB taxonomy): domain Bacteria; phylum Pseudomonadota; class Gammaproteobacteria; order Pseudomonadales; family Pseudomonadaceae; genus Aquipseudomonas. The sequence continues at coordinate 17,977 of NZ_DGIR01000031.1, read as the reverse complement.
GACCACACCCTGCCCGCTATGTGGACAAGCGGGCACCATCGTCGAGGGCGAAGCCCGCTGGCGGCAGGATGGTATTCCCACGGCTCTGGACGGAGCGCTGGTGCAATGCGGGTGCCCACAGGGCAGCAATCGCCTGGTTGCAAATGGCTACGCACCTCCGGCTTCGCGCAGGGCACCCGCATCTGAGCCTGTTCGTGAGGCACCAGCACAGGCCCAGACGGGTAACCCGATAAGAAGTACCTATCAGCCTGAGGTAGTTCAGCCCTCGCCCACACCACAAGGCATGGAACCCGGCTTCTACATCGTTCCGCGTTGCATGACGTATCAGGAAGTCCTGGCAGAACTGGGTGCGCCGCAGGCCAACCTGCCTCGGTCAATTCTGGAGCGGCTGAACCCTACCTATCAGCAGGGGTTCAAGGCGGGTGAGATCTTTGTCATTGGTGATGGTTTGCGGCGACCGGTGTGTACTCGGGAAGAACTGTCTGCGATGAGTGCAGCAAAACAAGCTCGTGAAGCATTGGCGGAACTGACGCCCGAAGAGGCGGAATTCATGATGCGCCATCAAGCCGAGATTGCTGCGTTGCTCAGCGATGTGAGCCTGGCGATGGGGGTGAGCGAGGCGATGGTTGCCAAGTCGCTGGATGAACTCAGCACCCTATTGCAAAAAATAGAGGATCTACATAAAGAGCAATTCATCAAGCACGGGCATCTCCACCACCCTGAGTTCTTTGCGGAGCGTCAAAGACTGTTCAAGCAATTGAATGCAAACCTGAAAGCAACCACTCTGAACAAGCGACTCAATCTTGGAAGCTATGAAAACCTACGACGAGATTTGGGAATATCATCAAGAAGCCTAGTTCATCACTGGCGTAAAGCAGGGGCCCCGACGCATATCCCTGGTTACTCGACACACCTAGACAAACTGGCCAAAATGGCTAAATACCTCAAGGCAGGAGGATATATAGGCGTTACCATTGGCGGCACTGGCTCGGCATTAAAAATAGCGGAAGTTTGCCAGTCAGGTAATGTCAAGGATTGTCAAAAGGTAAAAATTACTGAAGCGGGGAATTTTTCAGGCGGGCTAGCTGCGGGCTGGCTAGGCGGAAAGATAGCAGGTAAAGCCGCCACGAAAGTTTGTTGGAAAGCCGGAGCCGCCGGCTTGGCATGCGGAATTGTGATTACTGGCGCAGGCGCACTAGCGGGAAGCATTGCAGGTATGGGCGGTGGCGAAGAGATAGGTGAAATAATCTTCGAGGTTTTTCAAGATGATTGATCATCTGGACATAAAATTAAGGCTATTTATAGTAGCCTCACCTTTCTGCCTCGGCCTAACCGCACTTGCAATGGACTTTCACATTGCAAGTTCTCAGCAGTACAAAGAAATGGTCACAGCACTTCACCGAAGCCCATGTCTTTCATACGCCATAACCCTTTGGGGAGAGAAAAGCATACGCTCAAGAATGCTGGTGATTTTCATGGTAGCAGGCGCCATTACCTTCGCAACCTCCAGTATTCGCAGAGGCCTACTTGATAAAGAAGATTATGAGCAACTCCCCAGACCATTGAAAACAAAAATCATTATCGCATCATGGTTAAATACAACCGGGTTCACTTGGCTCGTTATAAATTACTTCATAATTTAGCCACCACAGAGACAACACAATGCACACATCTGAAAGTCTGCCAGCCGAGTTTCCACACACCAGAACGCAGCTCTACGTAACATCCATATCAAAGCTAATAATCATGGGAGGCTTATCAGCGGGACTCTATCTTTACTACTGGAACTACAAACACTGGTCACTCATCCGGGGGCAGCGTGGATTTAAAATAATTCCACTCCTATGTACAATTTTTGGCGCCCTAACAATATACTTTTTGATGAGAAACATTGTCGCTCGATGTCGCCAAGCGAACCAGCCGGTAGAAGGTAGCGCACTCGGCGTCACCCTTATGTATTGCACCCCTCCACTATTGATGATGTGCTGGGAGTTCTCACTTTCCGAATCCTACCTTGCCAATCTTCCGCTCTCAATCTTGATCATGGCTCCGATCATGCTCATGCTCATCTACATCACATTTTTTGTGGTAGCAATTATACAAGTACAGCAGGCAGTCAATATCTGCGAAGGTGATGCGTGCGGGCTGCAAAATTCACAAATAACTTGGGCAAATGTTATGTGGTTAATTGCTTGCTGGATGCCTATGGCTGCGCTCGTTGGATTCTTGTCAGGTTACGCACCATTCACGAAATAACTCGATCAGCCAAACCTTGTCTGCTGGAGCCTGACTCAGATGAACCCATTCCCACAGGAGTTGTGCATACCCTTAGGCACTTCGCATAACCTGAGGCATGCACAATCCCTGTAGGAGCGGCTTTAGCCGCGAAAGGGCCAGCCCAGCCAATACAAAGATCAGCGCATCAAACCCAACTTGGCATCATCCAGCAGCGCCTTGGCCATGGCTGCAAAGTAATGCGAAGCCCAGAGCATCTGCTGATCGCCGCCCATCAAACCGGTCAGTGACAAGTCGCGGGCATAGCCCATCAGCTCCGAGGCTTGCTCTCGGGCGCTGCGGCAGGGAATGCCCTCGGCGATACGGAACAGTGGATGGGTTTGGCCTTCGCCTTGGTAGAAGTAGGTAACGCCGGGGTGGTTTTGGTTTCGTCGGTCATAGATTTTCCTGAATGCTCGTTGACCGCCTCTTCCGTTTCCACACGAAGGGTGGCGGCTGTACACTGGGTGGAAACCCGAGTGCATTCAAGGAAAACTCGGTAGGCACAAGGCCTCCCGGGTACAGCTGCCATGAACGACATAACCTGAAATTCTTGCTGCGGGTTTCCACACCCGATCGCTGAACAGGTGTTCGCCATGACAGGTTCAGCGCCTGTGAGATCGAGCGCCGCGCGGGCGGCGCTCGATCTCACAGACACCACACCTCTCAAGCCAGGCACATGGCAGCCCTCACGCCCTAATTAGCCCAACACCTCCCTATACCCCTGCGCCATCGCCACCACCACCTTGCGCTTGCCGGTAAACGGCGCCCGCGCATGCGCCGCGAGCATGTTGTCGAGCATCAGTACATCGTTTTCCAACCAAGGAAAGCTGATGGTGCATTCATCCAGCACCCCGCGCACCTCATCGAGCAACGAATCCTCGATGGCCGTGCCGTCGGCGTAATACACGTTACGCGGCAGGTCCTCTTCCTCGACGATGTCCATCAACGACTCGCGCACCTCTGGCTGCAGGTTCGACACATGGAACAGGTGCGCCTGGTTGAACCACACGTCCTCGCCGGTCAACGGATGCCGCGCCACCACCTGGCAACGTTGGCGGGTGCGCAATTCGCCGTCGTCCTTCCAGATGCACTCGATGGCATGCGCCCGGCAATAGGCCTCGACCTGGCGCGGGTCTTCGCTGTTGAACACCTGCGGCCACTCCACGTCCAGGCCGTTGCCATAGTTGCGCACATACATCAGCCCTTTTTCCACCAGCCGCTCACGAATGCGCGCCGGCATGCGCCGGTACACCTCACGGCTGTCTGCGATCGGTGTCTCGCCACCGGTCTCGGCGGGGATCACGCTGTAGAACCAGATCTTCATCGGCCATTCCAGGGTGTAGGCCTGCTCGTTGTGCAGGGGAATGCGCTGGTGCGCCGGGTACTCGGTGGAGGTGTAGACACCCTGGGTCACGTTGCTACGCGGGGTGGAGCCGAACTCGTAGTTGAGCAGCGGGTGGCCAAAGGCCGCGGCGAATTGGCGGAAGGCTTCGGCACCTGCCACCTCGAAGCCGCGGAACAGGATGCCGCCGGCCTGCAGCAGGTGGCGGTCCACCAGCGGCTGCAACTCGGCAAACGCTTCCAGCAGGTCGATGCCCGGCTCCGGCGCGCGTACCAGCAGCGGCAGGTTGCCGCGCGCGGCGTCCAGGGGTTCGATCGCGAAGCTCAGCAGTTCACTCATGTCCGGTCACCTCAAGCCTAGGGCCGCATTGGCGGCGAAATCGGGATGTGCGCCATGGCAGCGCCTGACTAGATGAACGAGCGGCCCTGGGGGAAATTCACCGGGGCCGCAGCCGCAGGTAAAGCCAGTGCGCGCCGGTTCGTCTGAACGATGTGCACCCTTTATCGCCCAGGAACCGTACATGACTCGCCAACTCCTGCTCCTTACCCTGCTCGCCGCAGCCCCGGCCGCCTGGTCGGCGCAACGATGCGCCGTGGAAATCCATGGCACCGACCAGATGACGTTCGACAAGCCCGCCATCAGCGTGCCGGTCACCTGCAGTGCGTTCACGGTCATCCTCACCCACCCTGGCGCCATGCCGAAGAACGTGATGGGCCACAACTGGGTGCTGAGCACCCAGGCCGACATGCAGGGCGTACTGGACGATGGTCGCAAGGCCGGCGAGGTGCAGGACTACATCCCGCCCGGCGACACCCGGGTGATCGCCCACACCCGCCTGATCGGCGGCGGCGAGCAGGACAGCGTCACCTTCGATACCAAGCTGCTGAAAGCCGGTACCGCCTACAGCTTCTACTGCTCGTTCCCGTTCCACAGCACCCTGATGAAGGGCACCCTGACCCTCGGCAGCTGACCGAGCCCCACTCCACCAGCGAGATCACGCTTCATGAAAACCTCTTCTCCCGGGGCCATCCGCGAACTGCTGGGCCTGCTCCAACCCTACCGCATGGCAGTACTCGTCTCGGTGCTGCTGGGCATGCTCGGCGGCCTGGCGGTGACCGCCCTGCTGGCCACCGTCAACCAGGGCCTGCATGCACCGGGCGGCATGAGCCAAGGCCTGCTCCTGGCCTTCGCCGGCCTGTGCCTGCTGGCCCTGGTCAGCAGCGTAGCCGCTGACAGCGGCACCAATTACGTCGGCCAGAAGGTCATCGCCCGGTTGCGCAAGGACCTCGGGGCCAAGGTGCTATCGGCACCCATCGAGCAGATCGAGCGCTACCGCAGCCACCGCCTGATCCCGGTGCTGACCCGCGACGTCGACACTATCAGCGACTTCGCCTTTGCCTTCGCCCCGCTGGCCATCTCGCTCACCACCGTGTCCGGCTGCCTGGCCTACCTGGCGTGGCTGTCGTGGCCGATATTCCTCATTACCCTGGCGGCGATCGGCATCGGTAGCGGCGTGCAGTACATCGCCCGGCAAAAAGGCGTGGCCGGCTTCAACGCCGCGCGCGATGCCGAAGACAACCTGCAGAAGCACTACTCGGCCATCGCCGAAGGCGCCAAGGAGCTGCGCATCGACCGCCGTCGCCGCCACGCCATGCTGACCCGCAACATCCAGGGCACCGCCGACTTCATCGCCAGCACGCATATCCGCGCCATCAACATTTTCGTCGTGGCCAAGAGCCTGGGTTCGATGCTGTTCTTCGTGGTCATCGGCCTGACCCTGGCCTTGCAATCGCTGTGGCCCAGCAACGACCCGGCGGTGATGAGCGGCTTCGTGCTGGTGCTGCTGTACATGAAAGGCCCACTGGAAACCTTGATCAGCAACCTGCCGATCCTCGGCCGTGCCCAGGTGGCGTTCCGTCGCATTGCCGACCTGGCCGAGCGCTTCTCGTCGCCCGAGCCACACCTGCTGCTGGAGCCACCGGCCAAACGCACCGCCCCGGCCAGCGCGCACCTGGCGCTGCACAACGTCGAGTACAGCTACCCAGCGCTGGACGGCCACGAACCGTTCCGCGTCGGGCCGGTGAACCTGAGCATCGAGCCGGGCGAGATCCTGTTCATCGTCGGCGAGAACGGCTGCGGCAAAACTACCTTGATCAAGCTGCTGCTGGGCCTGTACACCCCGCAGCGCGGCGAGGTGCGCCTGAATGGCAAGGCCGTCGACCCAGAGGGGCTGGACGACTATCGCCAGCTGTTCACCACGGTGTTCGCCGACTACTACCTGTTCGACGACCTGCCCGAGCACGAACACAGCCTGCCCGGCGATGCCACGCGCTACCTGGAACGGCTGGAAATCGCCCACAAGGTGAGCGTGCGCGATGGCACCTTCAGCACCACCGACCTGTCGACCGGGCAGCGCAAGCGCCTGGCGCTGATCAACGCCTGGCTGGACGGGCGACCGGTGCTGGTGTTCGACGAGTGGGCAGCGGACCAGGACCCGACCTTCCGACGGGTGTTCTACACCGAACTGCTGCCAGACCTGAAACGCATGGGCAAGACCATCATCGTGATCTCGCACGACGACCGCTATTTCGATACGGCGGACAAACTGGTGCAGCTCAGCCGGGGGAAGGTAGTCACTGCCCTGGAGCCGGCTTGAGAGGTGGCATGGGCGGTTTGCCAGCGCTTTCTATAATCGCCCTATAATCACTCTATAATTCGCTATAAACTGCTCCTCCCAGGCAACCTATAATCCATCTATAGTCGGTCTATAATCGGCTATAGATTCGCATGGAGGTGCAGCAATGCGTGAAACCGTCTACCACCGCCCGGCGCTCGCATCCCGCCTGTCGCAGTTGATCCTGCATGTCGCCGTGGGCAGCGCGGCAAGCTCCGGCGTCTTTCTCGCTGCGCCACGGCGCACCGGCAAATCCACCTTCGCCCGTGAGGACCTGCGCCCCGCCCTCGAAGCTGCAGGGGCGATCGTGCTGTATGCCGACCTGTGGAAAGACCTGACCAAGGATCCAGGCCAGGTCATCGTCGAAACGGTGCGTGACGCGGTGGGTCGTAACGAAGGCTTCATCACGCGCCTGGCGAAGGCGTCCGGCATGGAAAAGGTCACGGTTGGCGGGCTGAATTTCAGCCTGGACAAGATCGGCCTCGGCCAGGACATCGACCTGACCAGCGCCCTGGTGGCACTCTCCGATGCGTCGCACAAGATCATTGTCCTGATCATCGACGAAGCCCAGCACGCCATCACCACGGAAGCCGGCACAGCCGCCCTGTTCGCCCTCAAGGCCGCCCGGGACGAGCTCAACAGCTCGAAGCACCATGGCCTGCGCATCGTTTGCACAGGTTCGAACCGGGACAAGCTGGCGATGCTGCGCAACAGCAAGGACCAGGCATTCTTCGGCGCCTCGATGGTGCAATTCCCGACGTTGGACCAGGACTTCATCGACTGGCTTTGTGCCAACATCGACCTGCCCTGCACGCTTGACCCAACCGAGGTGTTCCAGCTGTTCAGGGAAAGCGGCTACCGCCCGGAACTGTTGGGCGCCGCAGCGGATGAAATCCGCTTCGACTTCAGCATCGAGCCCCAGGCGATTCCGGCGCGGTTCAGCGAACTGGTCCGGGCCCAGGCCGATGACTTGAACGCAAGCCTGAAAAAGGTGATCCACAGCCTCACCCCGATCCAGTCCGCAGTGTTGCGTGTAATGTGCGTCAAAGGTAACGACTATGCGCCGTTCGAGGCCCCTACCCTGGCCTTGTATGCCAAGGCGATGGAGCTGGCAGGCATGGCTGCAAATGAAGTGAAGGCCGAGGTGCCGGGGGTACAGCAGGCACTCATCGCCCTGCAGGAAAAGCACCTGGTATGGAAAGCCTCACGCGGGGTATATGCGGTAGACGAACAGGTGATCGTCGATATCGTGCGGGCCGATGGCCTGCTGCAGGGTCTTGCCTGAGCAGCCTGGAACTGCACAGGGGGCTGCACGACAGCCCCCCAGGCGGGAATCAGAACAACCAGCGATACAGCAGATAGGCCACCAGCACCGCCAGCACCGGCCGTAGCACGCGGTAGGCCTTGGGGTTGGCGCGCTTGAACTGCTTCACCTGGGCACTGATACGGTTGCTGAAGCGCTTGCTCCAGGCATAGGCCTGGTTGATCCCGCCTACGCGCTCGTCGTCGGTGTTCTGCGGTGCGGTAGCACGGCCGAGGAAGGCGCTGACCTTGCGGTTGATGCGGGTCATCAAGGGGCTGCTCAGCGGGCGTTCGATGTCGCAGAACAGGATCACCCGGGTAACGTCGGTCTCGTTCTTCACCCAATGCACGTAGGTTTCGTCGAACATCACATCCTCGCCATCACGCCAGGCGTATTCCTCGCCATCGACATAGATGCGGCAGGCGTCGGAGTTGGGCGTGGACAGCCCCAGGTGGTAGCGCAAGGAACCGGCGAACGGATCGCGGTGCGGGTTCAGGTGGCTGCCACCCGGCAGCAGGGCAAACATCGCGCCCTTGACGTTGGGGATGCTGCTGACCAGCTCGACGGTACGCGGGCAGAGGGTTTCAGCCGAGGGCAGCGGCTTGTCGTACCACTTCAGGTAGAAGCGCTTCCAGCCTTTCTTGAAGAACGAACCGAAACCGGCGTCGTTGTCCTTTTCGGCGGCGCGGATATAGCCTTCGTCGAACAGGCGCATGGCCTCTTCGCGGATTTCCTGCCAGTTGTCCTTGAGCACATCAAGCTCGGGGAAGCGCTGGCGATCCAGGTAAGGCTTGGACGGCACGCCGGAAAACAGGTACATCAGGCTGTTATAGGGGGCGAACAGCGCCGAATGGTTGACGAACTGGCGCAACACCGGCAAGCGAGCCTTGCCGCGCAGGTGCACGAACAGCACGCTGCCGAAAAACACCAGCAGGACACCCGCCTTGGCTGCAAAGGAAAAGGTCATGCTTTCACTCCTTGAGGAAGAGACAGCGCCGTGGGCCCTGCACTCCTGTAAATCATCCTGCCATCATAAACCGCTGCCGCCGCTGTAAAAATAACCCGGGCGGCAACTCATTGATGAAAATTTTGCAATGAACCCGGCCAACGAACGTTGCGCCGGGTCAGCGACAGGCCATTTATTGCTGGTTTTCCTGCTCGCTGAACATGTCGCTGAACAGCATGCTCGACAGGTAGCGCTCGCCAGAGTCCGGCAAAATCACGACGATGGTCTTGCCCTGCATATCCGGCTTTTCGGCCAGGCGCACGGCCGCCGCCATCGCCGCACCACAGGAAATACCGCAGAGAATGCCTTCTTCCTGCATCAGGCGGATAGCCATGGCCTTGGATTCCTCATCGGTCACCGTCATCACCTGGTCGACCATCGACAGGTCAAGGTTCTTCGGCACGAAGCCGGCGCCGATGCCCTGGATCTTGTGCGGGCTGGGCTTGAGTTCCTCGCCGGCCAGGGTCTGGGTAATCAGCGGGGATGCCAGTGGTTCCACGGCCACGGACGTGATCGCCTTGCCCTGGGTCTGCTTGATGTAGCGCGACACGCCAGTGATGGTGCCGCCGGTGCCCACGCCGGCCACCAGCACGTCCACCGCGCCATCGGTGTCGTTCCAGATTTCCGGGCCGGTGGTCTTCTCGTGGATCGCCGGGTTGGCCGGGTTTTCGAACTGCCCGGGCAGAAAGTACAGGGCCGGGTCGGAGGCAACGATTTCGTTGGCTTTCTCGATGGCGCCCTTCATACCCTTGGCCGGGTCGGTCAGCACCAGCTCGGCACCCAGCGCTTTCAGCACCTTGCGCCGCTCCAGGCTCATCGAAGCGGGCATGGTCAGCATCAGCTTGTAGCCACGGGCAGCGGCGACGAAGGCCAAGCCGATGCCGGTATTGCCCGAGGTGGGCTCGACGATGGTCATGCCCGGCTTGAGCTTGCCGCTGCTTTCGGCGTCCCAGACCATGTTCGCGCCAATGCGGCACTTGACCGAGTAACCCGGGTTGCGCCCTTCGATCTTGGCCAGGATGGTCACGCCGCGCGGGGCGATGCGGTTGATCTGCACCAACGGCGTGTTGCCGATGGAATGGGCGTTGTCGGCAAAGATACGGCTCATGGCAGGGGTCCTTGGCATGAAAACGAGCGGGGAAAGACTTCAAGGGTAAGCCCGAGCCGGTAGCCCGTAAAGCCTGTTCGAACTCAGCGAGTGGCGTTGCGGTCAACCGCACATGCTGCCTTGGAGACACTCCGATGAGAGCCCGTTATCGCTGGCCGTTGTTCGGCCTGGCCAGCCTGATCGCGCTGTTGCTGGCGCTGCACCTGGCCCTGCCCTACCTGGTGCGCGACTACCTCAACGACAAACTGGCCGACATGGGCGACTACCGTGGCCAGGTGACCGACGTCGACCTGGCCTGGTGGCGTGGTGCCTACCAGATCAACGGGTTGAAGATCGTCAAGACCACCGGCAAGGTACCGGTGCCGTTTCTCGACGCCCCGCTGATCGACCTGTCGGTGAGCTGGCACGCCCTGTGGTATGACCGCGCAGTGGTGGCTGAAGTGGTGTTCGACCGGCCCGAACTGAACTTCGTCGACGGCGGCAACAAGCAGAACTCACAGACCGGCCAGGGCACCGACTGGCGCCAGCAACTGGAGAAACTGCTGCCGATCACCCTCAATGAGGTACGCATCGACGAAGGCGTGCTGACCTTCCGCAACTTCAACTCGAAGCCGCCGGTCAACCTCAAGGCCACCCAGCTGAACGCCAGTATCCGCAACCTCACCAACATCCGCGACGAACAAGGCCGACGCGACGCCAGTTTCGATGGCACGGCGCTGATGGTGGGCGATGCCAAAGTGGAAAGCCGCGCCACGTTCGACCCGTTCAGCAATTTCGACGATTTCGAATTCCGCCTGCGCGCCACCGGCATCGAGCTGCGCAAGCTCAATGATTTCGCCAGTGCCTACGGCAAGTTCGACTTCAATGCCGGGCACGGTGACGTGGTGATAGAGGCCGAGGCCACCAACGGCCGCCTGAACGGCTACATCAAGCCGCTGTTGCGCGACGTGGATGTGTTCGACTGGCAGCAGGATGTCGAAGAAAAGGACAAAGGCTTCTTCCGCTCGGTCTGGGAGGCGTTGGTGGGCGCGACCGAGACGGTATTGAAAAACCAGCCGAAGAACCAGTTCGCGACCCGCGTGGAATTGAGTGGCAGCGTACGCAAGCAGGACATCAGCGCGTTCGAGGCGTTCCTGCAGATCCTGCGCAACGGGTTTATCCAGGCATTCAATGCGCGCTATGAGCGTGACGCGCCAGATTCTGACCGAGGCTGAAGTGACGGAGCATTCAGGGACTGAATACCCGGTCTGCGTTTCCAGCCGGCAAACCCCGCGTTATAGTCGGTGACAGATCAAGAACAGTTGTTGGGCCATTCGCGGGCGTGCCGGCGAAGAGGCCCCTACAGGCTTACAAGAGAGGACATGCCCCATGAAGTTCGAAGGCACCCGCGACTACGTCGCCACAGACGACCTGAAACTGGCGGTAAACGCGGCCATCACCCTCGAACGCCCCTTGCTGGTCAAGGGCGAACCCGGCACTGGCAAGACCATGCTCGCCGAGCAGCTGGCCGCCTCGTTCGGCGCACGGCTGATCACCTGGCACATCAAGTCCACCACCAAGGCCCACCAGGGCTTGTACGAATACGATGCGGTCAGCCGCCTGCGCGACTCGCAGCTGGGCGTGGACAAGGTCCACGACGTGCGCAACTACCTGAAAAAAGGCAAGCTCTGGGAAGCTTTCGAGGCCGAAGAGCGGGTGATCCTGCTGATCGATGAAATCGACAAGGCCGACATCGAGTTCCCCAATGACCTGCTGCAGGAACTCGACAAGATGGAATTCTACGTCTACGAAATCGACGAGACCATCAAGGCCAGGCAACGCCCGATCATCATCATCACCTCCAACAACGAGAAGGAACTGCCAGACGCCTTCCTGCGCCGTTGCTTCTTCCATTACATCGCCTTTCCCGACCGCACCACCCTGCAGCAGATCGTCGATGTGCACTACCCCAACATCAGCCAGGCCCTGGTCAGCGAAGCGCTGGATGTGTTCTTCGACGTACGCAAGGTACCAGGCCTCAAGAAAAAGCCGTCCACCTCCGAGCTGGTCGACTGGCTCAAGCTGCTGATGGCCGACAACATTGGCGAAGCGGTACTGCGCGAACGCGACCCGACCAAGGCCATCCCGCCGCTGGCCGGGGCCCTGGTGAAGAATGAGCAGGACGTACAGCTGCTCGAACGCCTGGCCTTCATGAGCCGGCGCGGCAACCGCTGACGGGAGCCGGGCCATGCTGCTCAACCTGTTCAATGAAATGCGCGCGGCCAAGGTGCCGGTGTCGGTGCGCGAACTGCTCGACCTGCACCAGGCCCTGCAGAAGCACGTGGTGTTCGCCGACATGGACGCGTTCTACTACCTCGCCCGCGCCATCCTGGTAAAGGACGAACGCCATTTCGACAAGTTCGACCGGGCGTTCGCGGCCTATTTCAAGGGCCTGGAAAACCTCGACCGGCACATCGAGGCGCTGATCCCCGACGACTGGCTGCGCAAGGAGTTCGAGCGCTCGCTGAGCGACGAAGAGCGCGCGCAGATCCAGTCGCTCGGTGGTCTGGACAAGCTGATCGAGGAATTCAAGAAGCGCCTCGAAGAGCAGAAGGAACGCCATGCTGGCGGCAACAAGTGGATTGGCACCGGCGGCACCAGCCCGTTCGGTTCGGGCGGTTTCAACCCCGAGGGCATCCGCGTGGGCGAGGCCGGCAAGCGCCAGGGCAAGGCGGTGAAGGTGTGGGACCAGCGCGAGTACAAGAACCTTGACGACCAGGTCGAGCTGGGTACGCGCAACATCAAGCTGGCGTTGCGCCGGCTGCGCAAGTTCGCCCGCGAAGGCGCCGCCGAGGAGCTGGACATCGACGGCACCATCGACCACACCGCACGCGATGCCGGGCTGCTGAACATCCAGATGCGCCCCGAGCGGCGCAACACGGTCAAGCTGCTGTTGCTGTTCGACATCGGTGGTTCGATGGATGCCCACATCAAGGTCTGCGAAGAGCTGTTTTCGGCATGCAAGACCGAGTTCAAGCACCTGGAGTACTACTACTTCCACAACTTCGTGTACGAGTCGGTGTGGAAGAACAACCTGCGCCGCACCTCGGAGCGGTATTCCACCTTCGACCTGCTGCACAAGTACGGCGATGACTACAAGGTCGTGTTCGTCGGCGACGCGGCCATGGCGCCCTACGAAATCACCCAGCCGGGTGGCAGCGTCGAGCACTGGAACGAAGAAGCCGGCCACGTGTGGATGCAGCGCTTCATGGAGAAATTCCGCAAGATCATCTGGATCAACCCTTACCCGAAGCAGGCCTGGGACTACACCGCATCGACCCATCTGGTGCGTGACCTGATCGAAGACAAGATGTACCCGCTGACCTTGCAGGGGTTGGAGGAAGGGATGCGTTACCTGTCCAAGTGATGTTGCCAGTGCCGGCCCTTTCGCGGGGTAAACCCGCTCCCACAGGTCCCGCACAGGCCTCAAGGCTTGCGCCGTACCTGTGGGAGCGGGTTCACCCGCGAAGAGGCCGGCAGCCTTATCGCCAACGGTCCAGGTATGCCTGCTGCTCCCGCCAGGCCTCGTCCTGCACCACCGCCCTGAAGCGCACCACTGCCGCCGGCATGCACTGCGCCAGCTGGGCCAGCGCCAGCGGCGTCAACGCCCCCAGCCGCGGATAGCCACCAATGGTCTGCCGGTCATTGAGCAACACGATCGGTTGCCCGTCCGGCGGCACCTGTACCGCGCCCAGCGGGATACCCTCGGAAATCATCGGCGCCCCCTGGTAGACCAGCTGCGGCCCCAGCAGGCGAATGCCCATGCGGTCGGCGCGGCTATCCAGCGTCCACTCACGGTTGAACGCCTCGAACAGACTGATACCGCTGAACTCGCCTATCTGCGCGCCCATCACCAGGTCGAGCACAGGTTTTTGCGGGTACTGCGGGCGCAGCGCTGGCGGCACCTCGCGCAACGTCGTTGCGGTACCGGCGAACCTCAGCAGCTGGCCTTTGCCTAGCGCGGCCCCGCGGCCATCGATGCCGCCCAGTGCTTCCCGCACCACCGTCGCACAACTGCCCAGCACGTCCGCACCGAGGAACCCGCCCGGTGCTGCCAGGTAGGCCCGCACGCCCTGCTTCGGCTGCTGCAAGGTCAACCGCTGCCCCTTGGCCAAGACAAAGCTGCGCCACGGTGCCAGCGGCTGATCGTCGACCCGCGCCTGCAGGTCGGCGCCGGCCAGCGCCAGCACGCAATCCTGTTCGGCCACCAGGCAGAAACCACCCAGTGTCACCTCCACCACAGGTGCAGCGAGGGGATTGCCCAGCAGCCAGTTGGCCCAGTGCATCGCCACCCAGTCCAGCGCCCCGCCCTGGGTCACACCGAGGTGGCGTACACCGAAGCGGCCACTATCCTGCAACTGGCACAGCGGGGTGCTGGCCTCGATCTGCAACTGCTTCATCCTTGCGCCTCCACATCACCGCCAAGGGCCAGGAACTCGCTGCGCGATACCGGCACGAAGCGCACCCGGTCGCCCGCTTGCAACAGGCTATAGCCTTCCCGCTCGCGGTCGAACAGCCGCACCGGGGTACGGCCGATCAGGTTCCAGCCACCCGGGGAAACCGCCGGATAGGCCGCTGTCTGACGCTCGGCAATGCCGACACTGCCGGCCGCCACGCGCTTGCGCGGGGTACTCAGGCGCGGGCTGGCCAGGCATTCGTCGACCAGGCCCATGAAGCCGAAGCCAGGGGCGAACCCCAGGGCGAACACCGGGTATTCGCGCGCGCTGTGCAAGCGCACTACCTCCGCTTCACTCAGGCCACTGCGGGCCGCCAGCAGCGGCAGTTCCGGGCCTACGCTGGCGTCGTACCACACCGGTATTTCATGCTGCCGGCCGGCGCTGCCGACATCCGGCCGCAGCCCCGTCAGCGCCTGGTTGATCAGCGCCCGCGCCGCGGCGGGTGGCAGGGCGAACTGCACCATCAGCGTGGTATAGGACGGCACCAGATCCAGCAGGTGCTCGCCGAACGCCGCGCGCAAGCGCTGGCTGGCAGCAAGCAGCCAGGGCATGTTGGCCTCGTCGATCCGTTCGAACAGGCGCACCATCAGGCTGTCGACGGCCACCACTTCGATCCGCGGGTTCATGGCGACTCCAGCGCTTCAAGGGCCTGGCGAATCTGCCGTACCGCCGCTACCGAGCTGTCGTTGTCACCGTGCACGCAGAGGGTGCTGGCTTCAAGTTGCACCGCGCTGCCGTCGTCGGCCACCAGCGTTTCGCCACGGGCAAGACGCACCGCCTGCGCCACAACCAATGCCGGGTCGTGGTGCACCGCGCCGGGCAAGCGCCGCGACACCAGGTGGCCGCTGGCGGTGTAGGCGCGGTCGGCGAACGCCTCGAACCACAGCGGCACGCCGATTTCATCGCCCAGCGCCTGGGCTGCGTGGTTGTCGGCGGTGGCCATCAGCATCAGCGGCAGGTCGTCGCCATAGGCCGCCACGGCCTCCAGCACGCTGCGCAACTTGAGCGGGTCGGCCATCATGTCGTTGTACAGCGCGCCATGGGGTTTCACATAAGCCACGCGGCCACCCTGCACCTTGCAGATCCCGTCCAGCGCACCGATCTGGTAGTGCAGCAGGTCGCGGATTTCCTCTGGGCTGCAGGCCATGGAACGGCGACCGAAGCCGACCAGGTCCGGGTAGGCCGGGTGTGCGCCAATGGTGACCCCGTGCTCCAGCGCCAGGGCCACGGTGCGGCGCATGATGCCAGGGTCGCCGGCGTGGTAGCCGCAGGCGATGTTGGCGCAATCGATAAACGGCATGACTTCGGCATCCAGGCCCATGCGCCAGCTGCCGAAACTCTCGCCCATGTCGCAGTTGAGTAGCAGGCGTTTCACCGCTCGGCCTCCCATGTGGTTGTTCATATGCCTACCTTACCGCGCCTGCAGCTGTTTGCCGCGGGTTTCCGGCAGGCTCAGCGCCGCCAGGATAACCACGCCGTACGACACCGCGGAGAACACGCCGATACCCAGGCCCAGCGGCACCTTCTGGCCGAGCACGCCGATCAGCAGCGGGAACAGCGCCGCCACGACCTTGCCGATGTTGTAGCAGAAGCCCTGCCCCGAACCGCGGATGCGCGTGGGGAACAACTCGGTGAGAAATGCGCCCATGCCGCTGAAGATGCCCGAGGCGAAGAAGCCCAGCGGCAAACCCAGCCACAGCATCACGCCATCGCTGACCGGCATTTGCGTGTACAGCAGCACGATGACGAACGAGCCCACGGCGAACAGGATGAAGTTCTTCTTGCGCCCGAGCAGGTCGGACAAGTACGCGCTGACCACATAACCGATGTAGGAACCCACGATCACCATGGCCAGGTAACCACCGGTGCCCAGCACACTCAGGCCGCGTTCGCTCTTGAGGAACGTCGGCAGCCACGAGGTGATGGCGTAGTAGCCGCCCAGCGCACCGGTGGTCAGCAGCGACGCGCGCACGGTGGTCCAGAGCATGCCCGGGGCGAAGATCTCGTAGAAGCGCGAAGGCGCCTCGGCGTCTTGCACGGCCTTGGCCTCGCGATACACCTCGGGGTCCCTGACCAGGCGGCGCACGAAGATCACGAAGATCGCCGGCACCAGGCCCAACAGGAACAACGCACGCCAGGCCTGCTCTGCCGGTAGCCAGGAAAACAGCAGCGCGTAGAGAATGGCAGTGAGGCCCCAGCCCAGCGCCCAGCCGGACTGCACCATGCCGACTGCCTTGCCACGGTCCTGGGCACGGATCACCTCGCCGATCAGCACCGCGCCGGCGGTCCATTCGCCCCCGAAGCCAAAGCCCATCAGGGTGCGGGCGATCAGCAGCTGCTGGTAGTTCTGGGCGAAGCCGCAGAGGAAGGTGAAGAAGGCGAACCACAACACGGTCAGTTGCAGGGTGCGCACCCGGCCGATGCGGTCAGAGAGGATGCCGGCAATCCAGCCACCGGCGGCCGAGGCGATCAGTGTGCTGGTGTGGATCAACCCGGCTTCGGTGGTGCTGATGCCCCACAGCATGATCAGCGTGGGGATGACGAAGCTGAGCATCTGCGTGTCCATGCCATCCAGGCCATAGCCGATCTTGCAGCTCCAGAAGGTGCGTCGTTGCTGGGAATCGATATCACGGTACCAGGCCAATGGCCCGGTCGATGAGGATGGACTGACCTGCTGCTGCACGCCGGTGGGGTTCATGGTTGCCTCGGCTTGTTGGTATTGTTTTACGGGCGACACAGGGTCGCGGCCTGGGCATCATTGTTCAGATGCCACGCCAGCTGCGTCCAACGAGAAAAACCGCCGGTCTGGAACAAGAAAAACTGATCATGAACCTTCGCTTCCTCGAAACCTTCGTCTGGGTTGCCCGGCTCAAGAGCTTCCGCCTGACCGCGGAAAAGCTGTTCACCACCCAGGCCTCGGTGTCCAGCCGCATCGCCGCACTGGAGGCCGACCTGGGCGTGAAGCTGCTGCTGCGCGACTCTCGTGGTGTCAGCCTGACCCCGGAGGGCAGCAAGGTGCTGGAGTATGCCGAGCGTATGCTGGAAACCGCCAAGGCCATGAAGCAGTCACTGGACAGCGACCGGGCCAAGGTCGGGCGCATCCGCATCGGGGTGATGGACACGGTGATCCATACCTGGATGAGCGCGCTGGTGGCCGAGCTGAGCGAACGCTACCCGCAGGTAGAGATCGAACTGGTGGCCGACACCGCACTGAATCTGCGCGAGCAGTTGCACAAAGGCTTTCTCGACGTGATCCTGCAGACCGACCTGGTGCGCGAGCAATCGATCCGCAGCCTCGACCTGGCGCGCTACCCGATGGGCTGGATCGTGGCGGCAGGCTCGCTGCAGCAGCGCGACTACGCCTCGCTGGCCGAACTGGCGCGTGAGCGCATCATCACCTTCTCGAAGAATTCTCGGCCGCACCAGGAGGTGCTGAGCCTGCTGCAAGCCGCGGGCGCCGAAACGCCGCGGTTGAACTGCGTGAACTCGGTGGCGGCGATTACCCGATTGCTGCGCGACGGCTTTGGCATTGGCGCGTTGCCGCCAGCGCTGGTGGACGCCGAGTTGAGCCGCGGTGAGCTGGTGCTGCTGCAAGGGCTGCAACCGCCGCCCAGCCTGGAGCTGGTAGTGGCCTGGCAGACCGGGGTGGCGCTGGTGGACGAAGTGGTCGGGGTGTGCCGGCAGGTGCTGGAGGGGTATGCACGGGATGTGGGGGGGCAGCGGATAGTGTTGGTCTGACCCAACTGCGCTGGCTGTGCCGGCCTCTTCGCG
>NZ_DGIR01000015.1 GCF_002386445.1 Pseudomonas sp. UBA4617 | reverse complement strand
CACGCCAGCGGCCCCGGCGGCCCCGGTAACTCCGACAGCGCCGCCTGCAGCCCCGGTGGCCGCACCCGCCACGCCGACTGTCGCACCTGCCGCACCTGCTCATACCCGGAGGCAATGATGGCTGTATCGCGCCGCAACCACGGCTGGGTCATCTGGCTGACGTTCGCCATCGGCCTGCTGCTCAGCGTCTCGCCCATGCCGCAGTTCATGGAAGTGTTCCGGCCCATGTGGCTGGCCTTGCTGGTATCGTTCTGGACCCTCGCCGTGCCTGGCAAGGTCGGCATGACCACGGCGTTCGTACTGGGCCTGGCCGAGGACGTGCTGTATGGCACCCTGCTTGGGCAGAACGCGCTGATCCTCACCCTCATTACCTTCCTGGTGCTGTCTTTGCAGCAGCGCCTGCGCATGTTCCCCATGTGGCAACAGAGCCTGGTGATCCTGGTGATCTTTGGCATTGCCCAGTTGATCCAGCTGTGGCTCAGTGCGTTGACCGGCAATCGCCTGCCGACCCTGGCGCTGGTCTGGTCGGCGGTGATCAGTGCCTTGCTCTGGCCGTGGATCAGCTTCGCCTTGCGCGACCTGCGCCGACGCCTGCATATCAACTGACGGCTGCCACGCCTGACAGGGAGATGTCTGCATGACCCCGCTATTCCTGGCCTCCGGCTCGCCCCGTCGTCGTGAACTGCTGACCCAGATCGGCGTGCCGTTCAGCGTCGTCAGTGCCCCCATCGATGAAACCCCGCTAGCCGCCGAGGGCGCCCCGGCCTATGTCGAGCGCCTGGCCAGGGCCAAGGCTGCCGCCGGCCTGGCCAGCATCGCAGGCCCGGGCGTGGTGCTGGGGGCCGATACCGCCGTGGTGCTCGATGGTCGCATCCTCGGCAAGCCTGAAAATCGCGAACAGGCCTTGGCCATGCTGGCCGGCCTGTCGGGCCGCGAACACCAGGTACTGACTGCAGTCGCCCTTGGCGATGGCCGGCGCATGCACAGCGTGTGCGTTGCCAGCACGGTGCGTTTCCGCGCGATCAGCGCCGATGAAGCGCAACGCTACTGGGCCAGCGGCGAGCCGGCGGACAAGGCCGGTGGCTATGCCATCCAGGGCCTGGGCGCGGTATTCGTCACCGGCCTTTCCGGCAGTTATTCGGCGGTGGTCGGCTTGCCCCTCAGTGAGACGGCTGACTTGCTTGGCCAATTCGGTATCGCCTGCTGGCAATCCCTCGCGCATTCGCCTGAGGTAACAAACCAGCGGTAGCCAGCACTGCATACGCCGTCCATCATTACAAAAGACCTTTGACGAGAGCCTGCCATGAGTGAAGAGATCCTGATCAATATCACCCCGATGGAGTCACGCGTGGCGGTGGTGGAAAACGGGGTGCTGCAGGAAGTACACGTCGAGCGTACCCAGCGGCGGGGCATCGTCGGCAATATCTACAAAGGCAAGGTCGTGCGCGTGCTGCCAGGCATGCAGGCGGCCTTCGTCGACATCGGCCTGGAACGTGCCGCGTTCATCCACGCCTCGGAAATCTCCCAGCGCGAAGGCTCGGCGGTAGAGAACATCACCGCCCTGGTGCACGAAGGCCAGGCCCTCGTGGTACAGGTGACCAAGGATCCGATCGGTACCAAGGGCGCGCGGCTTACCACCCAGCTGTCGATCCCGTCGCGCTACCTGGTAT
Organism: Pseudomonas sp. UBA4617; assembly: GCF_002386445.1. GTDB lineage: Bacteria > Pseudomonadota > Gammaproteobacteria > Pseudomonadales > Pseudomonadaceae > Aquipseudomonas. The sequence goes on along the minus strand of NZ_DGIR01000015.1, from coordinate 36,899 downwards.
ACATGCCGCGCAGCAGCCATGTCGGCATCTCCTTGAAGATCGAAGACGAAACCGAGCGCGAACGCCTCAAGCAGGTGGTCAGCGACTGCATGGACAGCGAAAACATCAAGGACGCCGGTGGCTTCATCCTGCGCACCGCTGCCGAAGGGGCGCGCGCTGAAGAAATCCTGCAGGACATCCGTTACCTGCGCCGCCTGTGGGAGCAGATCGGCACGCAGATCAAGACCTGCGGTGCGCCCACGGTCATCTACGAAGACCTGGGCCTGGCCCTGCGTACCCTGCGCGACCTGGTCAACCCGAAGATCGAGAAGATTCGCATCGACTCGCGGGAAACGTTCCAGAAGACCACGCAGTTCGTTGGCGAGCTGATGCCGGAAATCGCCGATCGCCTCGAGCACTACCCGGGCGAACGCCCGATCTTCGACCTGTACGGTGTCGAGGACGAAATCCAGCGCGCCCTGGAGCGCAAGGTGCCACTCAAGTCCGGTGGCTATCTGGTGGTCGATCCGGCCGAAGCGATGACAACCATCGACGTCAACACCGGTGCTTTCGTTGGCCATCGCAACCTTGAAGAGACCATCTTCAAGACCAATCTCGAGGCCGCCACCGCCATCGCCCGGCAGCTGCGCCTGCGCAACATCGGCGGCATCATCATCATCGACTTCATCGACATGGAAGACGAGGAGCATCAGCGCCAGGTGCTGCGCACCCTGGAAAAACAGCTGGAGCGCGATCATGCCAAGACCAACATCATCGGCATCACCGAGCTGGGCCTGGTGCAGATGACCCGCAAGCGCACCCGCGAAAGCCTCGAGCAGGTGCTGTGCGAGCCCTGCCTGGCTTGCCAGGGCCGCGGCAAGCTGAAAACCCCGGAAACCATCTGCTACGAGATTTTCCGCGAGATCCTGCGTGAGGCCCGGGCTTACCAGGCCGAAGGCTACCGCGTGCTGGCCAACCAGAAGGTGGTCGACCGGCTGCTGGATGAAGAGTCCGGCAACGTGGCCGAGCTGGAGGCATTCATCGGTCGAACCATTCGTTTCCAGGTCGAGTCGATGTATTCGCAGGAACAATACGACGTGGTGCTTCTCTGAGTCCTTCTGAAATGCGCCGCGGGTGGGCCTGCGTGGCCCAACCGGTACGACCGGCAATAATCGCTAAACGACCTGGAGGGCATTGGCCATGGGACGTCTGAACCGCGTTCTGGTCGCCTTGACCCGCTGGGGGCTAGGCATCTGCGCCCTGCTGGCAGTATTGGTGGCGCTGTATGTCAGCCTTGGCCGCGAGCTGGTGCCATTGGTGGCCGAGTACCGTGCCGATGTGGAAAGCAAGGCTGAACAGGCCCTGGGCCTGCCAGTGCACGTGGGTGGCCTGGAAGGCCGTTGGAGCGGGCTGGCGCCGGTGTTGTGGGTTCGCGACCTGCAACTGGGCGAGGGCGGTACGGCCCTGCGCCTGGACGATGTCAAGGTCGTCCCTGACATCTGGGCCAGCCTAACCGCACGTGAGGTGCGCCTGGCACGCATACAGCTGGGCGGCCTGCAGTTGATCCTGCGCGAGAACGAGCAAGGCCAATGGGCCCTCGAAGGCCTGCCGAAGAAGGACGATGCGCCACTCGACCCCGCCGAGCTGTTGCAGCGCCTGCGCCAGCTCGGCCGCATCGATGTGTTCGACAGCCAGGTCACCCTGCACCCGTGGCAGCGTGACCCTCTGACCCTCACCTATGTCAGCGCCGGCCTGCAAGCCGGTGCTTCGCGCCAGGCCCTGGACCTGCGCGCGACCTTGCCCGATGGCCAACCCATGGCGCTGAACCTGCGCAGCCGCGCTTCGGCCAGTACCTGGCGCGACGGCCAGATCGAAGCCTACCTCAGCTTGCCGCAGAGCGATTGGGCGCGCTGGTTGCCGCCACAGCTGCTGGGCCAGTGGCGTGCCGACGCCTTGCGGGCGGGGGGCGAGTTCTGGGTCGACTGGCAAAAAGGGCAGTTGCAACAGGCCGTGGTGCGCCTGAATGCCCCGGCGCTGCAGGGCGCTTATGCCGGGCGCCAGGCGGCCAAGCTGAACAACCTGGCCCTGGGGGCCTGGTTCCAGCGTCGCGAGCACGGCTTCGACATGGTGTTCGACTCGCTGGCCATGGATATTGGCAAGACCCGCTGGGAATCGCACCTGCAATTGCAGCAACGTCCTGGCGACAACCCTGCCGAGGAAAGCTGGCGGTTACAGGCCGACCGCCTCGACCTCACGCCGCTGACCCCGTTGATCGATGCCCTGGCGCCGTTGCCGGACAAGGTCATGGCTGTAGTCGATGGGCTCAAGGTGACCGGCGCGCTGCGCAATGTGCGCCTGGAGGCTCGGCCCAGGGCCGAGGGAGACCAGCGTCTGCAGTTTGAAGCCAACCTGGACAGGGTCGGCTTCGACGCCTATCACAATGCCCCGGCTGCCGGTAATGTCAGCGGCAGCATCAGCGGTGATCTGGGCCACGGTGAGCTGCGCCTGGACACCGATGCGTTCATGCTGCATCTGTACCCGATATTCGCCAAACCCTGGCACTACCAGAAGGCCAATGCACGCCTGACCTGGACCCTCGACCAGCAAGGTTTCACCCTGGTCGCGCCTTACCTGAAGGTGCTGGGCGAGGAAGGCAAGATCGCCGGTGACTTCCTGATCCGCCTGCTGTTCGAAGAGGGGCGCGAGGACTACATGGACCTGCGCGTCGGCCTGACCGAAGGTGATGGCCGCTACACCGCCAAGTACTTGCCTGAGGTACTCAGCCCGGCGCTCGACGAATGGTTGCGCAGTGCAATCGTCAAAGGCACGGTGGACGAAGGCTACTTCCAGTACCAGGGTTCGCTGAACCATGGGGCCGCGCCGGAAGCGCGCAGCATCAGCCTGTTCTTCAAGGTGCGGGATGCAGCGCTGGACTTCCAGCCCGGCTGGCCGCAGGTGCAGCACGTGGATGGCGATGTGCTGATCGAGGACAGCGGTGTGCGCATCAAGGCCCGGCGTGGGGTACTGCTCGATACCAAGGTCAGCGATGTGAGCGTCGATATCCCGCATGTCGAGGCGGGCCAGCCCAGCCACCTGTACCTTGATGGCGACTTCGATGGCAGCCTCGGCGATGGCCTGAAGATCCTCAAGGAAGCACCTATCGGCACGGGCGAGATCTTCGCTGGCTGGGAAGGCGAGGGGCCCCTACTAGGCAAGGTCAAGCTCGACATTCCCCTGGCCCATGGGCAGCGGCCGAAGGTAAAGGTGGACTTCACCACCCATGATGCCCAGCTGAAAGTTGCGCCGCCGAGCCTGGAACTGAGCCGCCTGAAAGGCGATTTCAGCTTCGATTTCGACAAGGGCCTGAGCGGCAAGGGCATCAGCCTGCAGGCCTTCGGCAGGCCGGTGACGGCGCAGATCAGCGCCGAAGGCCAGCCCGGGCAGATGCAGACCCGCATCAACGCCAATGGCCAGGTGTCGCTCAAGGCGCTGACTGACTGGTTGCAGTTCAAGCAGGCCTTGCCGGCATCCGGCGAGCTGCCGTACCAGTTGCAACTGAGCCTGGGTAGCCGGGACAACCGCCTTAGCGTCAACTCCAGCCTCAAAGGGCTCGCCATCGACCTGCCAGCACCGTTCGGCAAGGCATCGGCTGAAACGCGTGACAGCCGGTTCAGCATGACGTTGCAGGGGCCGGAGCGGCGTTTCGATGCCGCGTACGCCGACCTTGCCCGCTTTGCCTACGCTGCGCCGGCCGGCAAGCTGGCCCAGGGCCGCGGCGAGCTTCTGCTCGGCACCGGTGATGCGCAGTTGCCGGGTGGCCAGGGCCTGCGTGTGCGTGGTCGCCTGGAGACGCTGGACCTGGCGCCCTGGCAAGAACGGGCCGCGCGCCTGGCTGGCGGCGACCCGGGCGGCAGCGCGCGGCAGAATCTGCAGGGCGTCGACCTGAGTATCGGCCAGTTGAAGGCGTTCGGCATGGACCTTAACCAGGCCGTGGTTCGCCTGGCGCGCAGCGGCCCGGCGTGGGATCTGCGGCTGGACAGCAAGGAAGTCATCGGAAATGCCCGGCTGCCGGATGCCAAGGGCGCGCCACTGGTGGTACGCATGCAGACCTTGCGCCTGCCGGCTGCCAGCGCTGCCGAACAGCAGGCCGAAGAAGGACCGGACCCGTTGGCCGCGTTCGACCCGCGCAAGGTCCCGGCGCTGGACCTGAGCATCGACAAGCTGTACCGCGGTGATGACCTGTTCGGCAGCGCTTCACTCAAGTTGCGGCCAACCGCGCGTGGCGTCAGCGCCAGCGATATCGACCTGTCCTTCAAGGGTCTGCATATCAATGGCGGCGGCGCCTGGGAAGGCGAACCGGGCAGCACCGGCAGCTGGTACAAAGGGCGCCTGGACGGCAACAACCTGGCCGACGTGCTCAAGGCCTGGGGTTTCGCTCCGACAGTGACCAGCCGCGACTTCCGCCTGGATGTGGATGGCCGCTGGCCGGGTTCGCCGGCAGCAGTCGGCCTCAAGCGCTTCTCCGGCAGCATGGACGCGGCGCTGCGCACCGGCCAGTTCGTCGAGGTCGAAGGCAGCGCACAGGCGCTGCGGGTGTTCGGCCTGCTCAATTTCAACTCGATCGGCCGACGCCTGCGCCTGGACTTCTCCGACTTGTTCGACAAGGGCTTGGCCTACGACCGGGTGAAAGGCTTGCTGGTCGCCAGCGATGGTGTCTACGTGACCCGCGAGCCGATCACGGTGACCGGCCCGTCGAGCAATTTCGAGCTGGATGGCACGCTGGACATGGTGAACGACCGGGTCGATGCCAACCTGCAAGTGAGCCTGCCAGTGACCAACAACCTGCCCCTGGCGGCGCTGATCGTCGGCGCGCCAGCGGTTGGCGGTGCGCTGTTCCTGGTCGACCGGCTGATTGGTGACCGGGTGTCGCGTTTTGCCAGCGTGCACTACCGTGTCGAAGGGCCGTGGAAAGAGCCTAGAATCACATTTGTGAAACCGTTCGAGAAATCCCGCCAGGAGTCCCCATGAAGGCAGCGGTCATCCAGATGGTCAGCCAGGACGATGTGCTGGCCAACCTGCAACGCGCCGGTGCCCTGCTGGAGCAGGCAGCATCCGGCGGCGCGCGCCTGGCAGTGCTGCCGGAAAACTTCGCCGCCATGGGGCGCAAGGATGCCGCTGCCATCGGCCGCGCCGAAGCGTTGGGCGAAGGGCCTGTCCTGCCATGGTTGAAACGTACCGCCCGCGACCTCAGGTTATGGATTGTCGCCGGTACCTTGCCGTTGCCACCGGTCGGTCAGCCCGAGGCGAAGGCCCATGCCTGTTCGTTGCTGATCGACGAACATGGCGAGGTGGCGGCCCGCTATGACAAGCTGCACCTGTTCGATGTGGACGTCGCCGACAACCGAGGCCGCTATCGGGAGTCCGATGACTATGCCCATGGCACCCAGGTGGTGGTTGCCGATACGCCGGTGGGACGAGTGGGGCTGAGCGTATGCTACGACCTGCGCTTTCCCGAACTCTACAGTGCACTGCGCGCCGCCGGTGCCGAGCTGATCACGGCACCGGCTGCCTTTACCGCGGTAACAGGGGCGGCGCACTGGGAAGTGCTGGTGCGCGCCCGGGCCATCGAAACCCAGTGCTACCTGCTGGCAGCAGCGCAGGGCGGTGCCCACCCGGGGCCACGGGAAACCCATGGCCATGCGGCGATCGTCGACCCCTGGGGGCGCATCGTCGCGGAACAGGCGCAAGGCGAAGCAGTTTTGCTGGCCGAGCGCGACATCGACGAACAAGCGTCCATCCGGGCGCGCATGCCGGTGCTGTCGCACCGGCGCTTCTTCTCGCAGGACGCATTGCGGCCTGCGTACACCTCGGAGTGACTATGAGCCAGATGTTATCCACCGTCAGCGAACAGCTCCTGGCCCCAGGCGGCTTGACCCTGGACAGCCTGCAGAGCGTGCTGGGTGAGTTGGCCGGCCCCGGCATCGATGCCGCCGACCTGTATTTCCAGGGCCAGATCTCGGAAACCTGGGCGCTGGAAGACGGCATTGTCAAAGAGGGCAGTTTCAACCTGGACCAGGGCGTGGGCGTGCGTGCCCAGTCCGGCGAAAAGACCGGCTTCGCCTACAGCAATGCGATCAACCTCGAGGCGCTGACCTCGGCGGCTCGCGCCGCCCGTTCGATTTCGCGCGCCGGGCAGAACGGCAAGGTTCAGGCCTTTCGCAGCCAGGATGTAGCCGCGCTGTACCCCGCGGACAACCCGCTGGATGTGCTCAGCCGTGCCGAGAAGGTCGAGCTGCTCAAGCGGGTCGATGCCGCCACCCGCGCCCTCGACCCGCGCATCCAGCAAGTCAGCGTGAGCATGGCCGGGGTCTGGGAGCGCATTCTGATCGCTGCGGCCGATGGCAGCCTGGCCGCCGATGTGCGCCCGCTGGTGCGCTTCAACGTCAGCGTCATCGTCGAACAGAATGGCCGCCGCGAGCGCGGCGGGCAGGGCGGTGGCGGGCGTACCGATTACCGCTTCTTCACCGAAGAGCGCGTCATGGGCTACGCACGCGAAGCCCTGCGCCAGGCCTTGGTGAACCTGGAGGCGATCCCGGCGCCGGCCGGTACCTTGCCGGTGGTGCTGGGGTCGGGCTGGTCGGGCGTGCTGCTGCACGAGGCTGTCGGCCATGGCCTGGAGGGCGACTTCAACCGCAAGGGCAGTTCGGCGTTCAGTGGCCGCATCGGCGAGAAAGTGGCATCGAGCCTGTGCACCATCGTTGACGATGGCACCCTGGAAGGCCGCCGTGGTTCGCTGAGCGTGGATGATGAAGGCACACCGACCGAGTGCACTACGCTGATCGAAAACGGCGTGCTCAAAGGCTACATGCAGGACAAGCTGAACGCCCGCCTGATGGGCATGGCGGTGACCGGCAACGGACGCCGGGAATCCTACGCCCACCTGCCGATGCCACGCATGACCAACACCTACATGCGTGCTGGCGAAAGCGACCCACAGGAAATCATCGCCTCGGTGAAAAAAGGCATCTACTGCGCCAACCTGGGCGGTGGCCAGGTGGATATCACCAGCGGCAAGTTCGTGTTCTCGACCAGTGAGGCCTATCTGATCGAAGACGGCAGGATCACCGCGCCAGTAAAAGGGGCGACCCTGATTGGCAATGGCCCGGAGGCGATGAGCCGGGTGTCGATGGTTGGTAACGACCTGGCGCTGGACAGCGGAGTCGGGACGTGCGGCAAGGACGGGCAGTCGGTGCCGGTCGGGGTCGGGCAGCCGACCTTGAAGCTGGATGCGATCACGGTGGGCGGTACCGGGGCGTGATGGCCTTGGGGGCCGCAAAGCGGCCCCATGGGGGTCAGCGCAAGCCGCGCTGCAATTCGTCGAGGTCGCGGATGTACTTGAACACCTTGCGCGCAGCGGCTGGCGGCTTGTTCCGCGCCTTTTCGTGCTGGGCATGGCGCACCAGCGAGCGCAACTGCTGGCGGTCGGTATCGGGGTACTCGTTGACGAAGCGTTCGAGATCTTCGTCGTTACCGTCGATCAGCCGGTCGCGCCAGCGCTCCAGGCTGTGGAAACGCTCGTTGTACTGGCGCGTGGAGCTGTCCATCTGTTCGAGCAAGGCGTGGATGGCATCCAGGTCCTGCACACGCATCAGCTTGCCGACGAACGACATGTGCCGTTTGCGGGCGCCGTGAGCGGTGTGCTTGCTGGCCTCGGCCAGGGCCTTGCGCAACTCGTCGGTCAACGGCAGGCGGGCCAGGGTATCGGCCTTGAGCGTGGTGAGGCGCTCGCCGAGTTCGACCAGCGCATGTAGTTCACGCTTGATCTGGGTTTTGCTTTTTTCGCCGTCGAAGGCGTCGTCGTTTGAATCAACCATGGTGGCAGTCCGCTAGAAATCGCCGCCATGATAACCAGTCGGGGGCCGCTTGTCCGGCCCGGTCGTAGAATGATCCTTGCCGAACGCAGAATTTGAGTGGAGAGAACCATGAGTGCAGTCCAGAGCGTAGGTCCCAAGGACCTGCCAGCATTGCAGGAGCAGGTCGAGGCGATCATCGCCGAGGCACGCCGCCAAGGGGCCAGCGCCTGCGAAGTGGCGGTGTCGCTGGAGCAGGGCCTGTCCACCACGGTACGCCAGCGCGAGGTCGAAACGGTCGAGTTCAATCGCGACCAGGGCTTTGGCATCACCCTCTATGTCGGCCAGCGCAAAGGCTCGGCAAGTACCTCGGCCAGTGGCCCGGAGGCCATCCGCGAAACCGTCGCCGCTGCCTTGGCAATTGCCAGGCATACGTCCGAGGACACATGTTCCGGCTTGGCTGATGCGGCGCTGATGGCCCGCGAAATTCCCGACCTTGACCTGTACCATGACTGGGATCTGGAGCCCGAGAAGGCGATCGAGATGGCGCTGGCCTGCGAGGCGGCGGCATTCGACGCCGACCCGCGCATCCAGAACGCTGATGGCACCACCCTCAATACCCATCAGGGATGCCGCGTATATGGCAACAGCCATGGCTTCATCGGTGGCTATGCTTCGACCCGGCACAGCCTGAGCTGCGTAATGATCGCCGAAGACGATGGGCAGATGCAGCGCGACTACTGGTACGACGTGAACCGTCAGGGCAACCTGCTGGCCGACCCACGTAGCATTGGCATGCGTGCTGCCCAGCGTGCCGCCAGCCGCCTGGGTGCGCGGCCAGTGCCGACCTGCGAAGTGCCAGTGCTGTTTTCCGCCGAGCTGGCCGGCGGCCTGTTCGGCAGCTTCCTGTCGGCCATTTCAGGTGGCAACCTGTACCGCAAGTCGTCGTTCCTCGAGGGCACCCTCGGCCAGCGCCTGTTCCCCACCTGGTTGACCCTGGACGAGCGTCCGCATATTCCGCGCGCATTGGGCAGCGCGGCGTTCGATGGCGACGGCCTGGCGACCTATGCCAAGCCGTTCGTGGACAAGGGTGAGCTGGTGTCCTACCTGCTGGGTACTTATTCCGGACGCAAGCTGGGCCTGCCAAGTACGGCCAATGCCGGCGGGGTGCATAACCTGTTCGTCAGCCATGGTGTCGAAGACCAGGCGGCGCTGATACGGCGCATGGGGCGCGGTTTGCTGGTGACCGAGCTGATGGGGCACGGCCTGAATATGGTGACCGGGGACTATTCACGTGGTGCGGCGGGCTTTTGGGTAGAGAACGGCGAGATCCAGCATGCGGTGCAGGAAGTAACTATTGCCGGCAACATGAAGGACATGTTCCAGCAGATTGTGGCAATCGGTAGCGATCTGGAGACCCGTAGCAATATCCACACCGGCTCGGTGCTGATCGAGCGGATGACCGTAGCGGGTAGCTGATTCGCAGCCTGTACTGGCGTTTTAACGGGTTTAACCGCGAAGACCAGTACACCTGGAAGACAATCCGATCCCGGCCCTCGAGCCGGGATTTTGGTTTGCGCATCTTTCCCTTGAAGTAATACAGTTTCTCAATTAATAATGAATATCATTATCTAGAAGCCCGGTGATGATGTTCATGAAACCTGTCTTGCGCGAAGTGCCCTACCTGGACAACTGGCGTTGGCTCAGCCTACGCATCCGCTGCGCGCTCGAGCCCGACGAGCCGCGCCTGATCGAGCACTACCTGGCTGAATGCCGCTATCTGGTGTGCTGTACCGAAACCTCGCCGTGGACAGTGGCACTGAGCGCCTTCCGCCTGCTGCTGGATACCGCGTGCGACCGCATGCTGCCCTGGCATTGGCGCTGCCAGTGCCTGGACCAGGCTTGGCGCCCGCTGCTGGACCTACGCAACCTCGACCGCCAGGCCACCAACCAGCGGTGGCAACCTTACGCTCTGCAGCTGGCCACTTGCCGCCTGCTACCGTCGATTTCCCAAGATGAACTGATGCAAGGATTCTGAAGATGAGTGATACCCGTATCGAGCGTGACAGCATGGGCGAACTGCAGGTACCGGCCCAGGCCCTGTACGGTGCCCAGACCCAGCGCGCGGTCGACAATTTCCCGATCAGCGGCCAGCGTATGCCGGCCCAGTTCATTCGTGCGCTGCTGTTGGCCAAGGCTGCGGCGGCCAAGGCCAACGTCGAACTGCAACAGCTGTCCACGGCGCAAGGGGAGGCTATCGTCAGCGCCGTTGAACAACTGCTGGCGGGGGACTTCATCCAGCATTTCCCGGTGGATGTGTTCCAGACCGGTTCCGGTACCAGCTCGAACATGAACGCCAACGAGGTGATCGCCACCCTTGCCAGCCGTGCCCTGGGCGACGCTGTCAGCGCCAACGACCATGTCAATTGTGGCCAGAGCAGCAATGACATCATCCCCACCACCATCCATGTCAGCGCTGCCTTGGCCCTGCACGAGCAGCTGTTGCCCGCCTTGGGGCATCTGGTCCAGGTGATCGAGGTCAAGTCGAGGCAGGTGCATCAGTACGTCAAGACTGGCCGCACGCATCTGATGGATGCCATGCCAGTGCGCATGAGCCAGGTGCTGGATGGCTGGGCTGCGCAGCTAAACGGTGCCAAGGCACATATCGAAGCCACCCTGCCGAGCTTGCAGGCGTTGGCCCAGGGTGGGACCGCAGTGGGTACCGGCATCAACGCGCACCCGCAGTTCGCTGTCGGCTTTGCGCGTCAGCTCAGCAGCCTGACCCAGATCGAGTTTTCCCCTGGGCAGAATCTGTTTGCCCTGATCGGCTCGCAGGACACCGCCGTAGCCCTGTCCGGCCAGCTCAAGACGGCTGCGGTGGCGTTGATGAAGATCGCCAACGACCTGCGCTGGATGAACTCCGGGCCTTTGGCCGGCTTGGGGGAGATCGAACTGCAAGGCCTGCAGCCGGGCTCTTCGATCATGCCAGGCAAGGTCAACCCGGTGATTCCGGAGGCCACCGCGATGGTCGCCGCCCAGGTAATCGGCAATGACGCCACCATCGCCATTGCTGGGCAGTCCGGGAACTTCGAGCTGAACGTGATGCTGCCGGTAATCGCCCGTAACCTGCTGGAAAGCATCGAGCTGATGGCCAATGCCAGCCGCTTGTTGGCCGACAAGGCCATCGCCAGCTTCAAGGTCAACGACAGCAAACTCAAGGAAGCCCTGGCGCGCAACCCGATCCTGGTCACGGCGCTGAACCCGATCATTGGTTACCTGAAGGCCGCCGAAATCGCCAAGACTGCCTACCAGCAGGGGCGTCCGATCATCGATGTGGCGCTGGAGCATACCGACCTGTCGCGTGAGCAACTGGAAACGCTGCTGGACCCCGAGAAACTCACCGCTGGCGGTCTCTGACCCAGCACAAGGCCCAGGGCTGTCAGGCGTCGAGCCGCTGCCCTGGGCGGGTTATTCGCCTTCGTCGAAATAGTTGTTGATCAACTCGACCAGCGCGTCCATGGCTTCGTTGTCCTGATCCCCTTCGGTATGCAGGTACACCGGGGTACCTTTGCCTGCCGCCAGCATCATTACCGCCATGATGCTTTTGCCATCCACCAGCTTGTCCGGCGCGCGGCCGACCCTGACCTGGCAGGGGAAGCGGCCGGCCACGCCGACAAACTTGGCTGCCGCCCGGGCGTGCAGCCCCAGCTTGTTGATGATGGTGATTTCACGGGCGGGCATCGTGGGGCGGATCCTTGGGCTAGAGGTCGCGGTGGCGGACCTGGACGTTTTTCAGGGATTGCTGCAACAACTCGCCGAGGCGTTCGGTGAGGTATACCGAACGGTGGTGGCCGCCAGTGCAGCCAATGGCAATGGTGACATAGGCGCGGTTGCTGGCAGCGAAGCGGGGCAGCCACTTGAGCAGGTAGCTGGAAATGTCGTTGAACATTTCTTCGACGTCCGGTTGGGCGGCCAGATAGTCGATCACCGGTTGCTCGAGACCGGAATGCTCACGCAACTCGGGCTTCCAGTAGGGGTTGGGCAGGCAGCGCACATCGAACACCAGGTCGGCATCGACCGGCATGCCGCGCTTGAAACCGAACGACTCGACCAGGAATGCCGTGCCAGGCTCGGGCTGGTTGAGCAGGCGCAGCTTGATCGAATCCCGCAGCTGGTAGAGGTTCAAGCTGGTGGTGTCGATTTTCAGGTCGGCCAGGTCGGAAATTGGCCCAAGCAGTTCGCTCTCCACGCGAATTGCCTCTGCCAGCGAACGGTCGGCATTGGTCAGCGGGTGGCGTCGGCGGGTTTCCGAAAAGCGCTTGAGCAGCGTGTCTTCGTCCGCATCCAGGAACAGTACGTCGCACTTGATATGCCGGGCGCGGGCTTCCTCGAGCAGCTCGGGGAAACGGGACAGGTGGCTGGGCAGGTTGCGTGCGTCGATCGACACGGCGACCTTGGGTTGCAGCAGCTCGGTATTGATCAGGGCATTTTCCGCCAACTGCGGCAGCAACCCGGCGGGCAGGTTGTCAATGCAGTAGAAACCATGGTCTTCCAGGACGTCGAGGGCGGTGCTCTTGCCGGAGCCGGACCGGCCGCTGACGATGATCAGGCGCATGTTCAGTGCTCGTTCTGTACGTCCAGGACAACCTGGAACAGGGCCTCGCTGCTGGTGGCCGCACGCAGGCGATCACGCACCTCCTTGCGATCAAGCATGCTGGCAATCTGGCGCAGCAGTTCCAGATGAGCATCGGTGGCGGCTTCTGGCACCAGCAGGACGAACAGCAGGTCCACCGGAGCACCATCGATGGCGTCGTAGTCGATAGGGGCTTGCAGGTGCAGCAGGGCGCTGACCGGGGCTGAGCACCCGTGAAGCCGGCAGTGGGGAATGGCAATGCCGTTACCGAAACCGGTCGAGCCGAGTTTTTCCCGGGCAACCAGTTTTTCGAAGACGTCCTGCATCTCCAGTTCAGGCACTTGTTCGGAGATGATGGTGGCGACCTTTTCCAGGGCGCGCTTCTTGCTGCCACCCGGCACGTTCACCAGGGAACGGCCGGGGGTCAGGATGGTTTCAAGTCGGATCATGGATGAGGGGGATCAGCGGGCTGCTGCACCTTGCAGCAGGCTCTGCTGTTTTTCCTTGTGTTTTTTCAGTTGGCGGTCGAGCTTGTCGGCCAAGGCATCGATCGCTGCATACATGTCTTCGTGTTCGGCGTTGGCAACCACTTCGCCGCCGGGAATCTGCAGGGTCGCCTCGACCTTCTGTTGCAGCTTCTCGACCTTCATGATGACCTGCACGTTGGTGATCTTGTCGAAGTGACTTTCCACGCGGGCGAGCTTTTCAAGCACGTAATCGCGCAGTGGCTGGGTAACTTCTACATGCTGTCCACTGATATTGACTTGCATACAGCTTCTCCTTTGTTGCCCGTGCATAAAGAGGCAGGTCTTGCACCTGCCCCACAAACGCTGTGACGCATCTCAGGGGCTACATCAGTCGCTTGCGTTCGCTCGACGGTGCGATGCCGAGAGACTCGCGGTACTTGGCGACGGTGCGACGGGCTACCTGGATGCCTTGTGCCTCCAGTAAACCAGCGATCTTGCTGTCACTCAATGGCTTTTTCTGATTTTCCGCCGCAACCAGTTTCTTGATGATCGCGCGGATCGCCGTGGACGAGCATTCGCCGCCTTCGGAGGTGCTGACGTGGCTGGAGAAAAAGTATTTCAGTTCGTAGATGCCACGCGGCGTGTGCATGTATTTCTGCGTGGTAACCCGAGAAATGGTCGACTCGTGCATGCCCACAGCCTCGGCGATGTCATGCAGCACCAGGGGTTTCATCGCTTCGTCGCCGTGGTCGAGGAAGCCGCGCTGGTGCTCGACGATCTGCGTGGCCACCTTCATCAGGGTCTCGTTGCGGCTTTGCAGGCTCTTGATGAACCAGCGCGCTTCCTGCAACTGGTTGCGCATGAAGGTGTTGTCGGCACTGGTATCGGCCCGGCGCACGAAGCCGGCGTACTGCGGGTTGACGCGCAGACGCGGGATGGCCTCCTGGTTCAGCTCCACCAGCCAGCGGTCGCTGTCCTTGCGCACGATGACGTCAGGGACCACATACTCAGGCTCGCTGGACTCGATCTGCGACCCCGGGCGCGGGTTGAGGCTCTGCACCAGCTCGATGACCTGGCGCAGCTCGTCCTCCTTGATTTTCATGCGCCGCATCAACTGGCTGTAGTCGCGGCTACCGAGCAGGTCGATGAAATCGGTGACCAGGCGCTTGGCTTCGTTCATCCACGGCGTGTTGGCTGGCAGCTGGCGCAGTTGCAGCAACAGGCATTCGCCCAGGTTGCGAGCACCGACGCCGGCCGGCTCGAACTGCTGGATGCGGTGCAGTACCGCTTCGACTTCGTCCAGCTCGATATCCAGCTCGGGGTCGAAACCGGCGCAGATTTCCTCGAGGGTGTCTTCCAGGTAGCCCTGGCCATTGATGCTGTCGATCAGGGTGACGGCGATCAGGCGGTCGGTATCCGACATCGGTGCCAGGTTCAGCTGCCACAACAGGTGGCTTTGCAGGCTTTCGCCAGCCGATGTCCGCGTGGTGAAGTCCCATTCGTCATCGTCGCTGCTCGGCAGGCTGCTGGCACTGGTCTGGTAGATGTCTTCCCAGGCGGTGTCGACCGGCAGCTCGTTGGGAATGCGCTCGCTCCACTCGCCGTCTTCAAGGTTGTCGGCACTGGTGGTGCTTTCCTGGAAGCTGTTGTCCTGGACTTCGGCGGCCGGTTTGTTCTCGGCGTTGTCCGCCATCGGGTCGCTGTTGTCGAAGTCGTCGCCGTCTTCCTGACGTTCGAGCATCGGGTTTGACTCCAGCGCTTCCTGGATTTCCTGTTGGAGGTCCAGGGTGGAGAGCTGGAGCAGGCGGATGGCCTGTTGCAACTGCGGCGTCATCGTCAGTTGCTGGCCCATTTTTAGGACGAGCGATGGTTTCATGGCTGGGGCTTAATACCTTGTTCGCCGGCGCGCATGCGCCATCCACTACACGAGGGCGCCGGAGCGCCAGATCAAGCAAGTTTTATGCCTTAAATTGTAGCGTTTGCCTAGAGCACCGTAACAACTTTACCCCCCATTCCAGGGCGAATCGCCAGTGCTCCAGGCGCGTGCCGGGGTCAGAGCCGGAACTCGTGGCCCAGGTAAACCTCTTTGACCAGGTCATTGGCCAGGATGGTCTCGGCATCGCCTTCGGCGATGAGGCGGCCATCATTGACGATATAGGCGGTTTCGCAGATATCCAGGGTTTCGCGGACGTTGTGGTCGGTGATCAGCACACCGATGCCCTTGGCCTTGAGGTGGTGGATGATCTGCTTGATGTCGCCGACGGAGATCGGGTCGACACCGGCAAAGGGTTCGTCCAGCAGAATGAACTTGGGCGCGGTCGCCAGTGCACGGGCAATCTCGACGCGGCGGCGTTCACCACCGGACAGGCTCATGCCGAGGTTGTCGCGAATGTGGCTGATGTGGAACTCCTGCAGCAGGCTTTCCAGTTCCTTGCGCCGGCCTTCGCGGTCGAGGTCCTTGCGGGTCTCGAGGATCGCCATGATGTTGTCGGCCACCGACAGTTTACGGAAGATCGAGGCTTCCTGCGGCAGGTAGCCGATACCGGCGCGGGCGCGACCGTGCATGGGCTGGTGGCTGACATCGAGGTTGTCGATCAGCACGCGGCCCTGCTCGGCCTGGACCAGGCCGACGATCATGTAGAAGCAGGTGGTCTTGCCGGCGCCATTGGGGCCGAGCAGGCCGACGATCTGGCCGCTGTCGATCGACAGGCTGACGTCACGCACGACTTGCCGCCCCTTGTAGCTCTTGGCCAGGTGCTGGGCTTTGAGGGTTGCCATTTACTCGGCCTTCTTCTTGGGCTGGATCACCATGTCGATACGCTGACGCGGCGAAGTCACGTTGCCACCACGACCAGCGGTCGCCACCTGGGTCTGGGTGTTGTAGACGATCTTCTCGCCTTCGGTGGTGTTGCCTTCGTTCTCGACCTTGGCGCGATCGGTAAGGATCACCATGTCCTTCTGCGACTGGTACTGGATGGTGACCGCCCAGCCCTTCATCTTGTCCGGCTTGGCTGCGCTCTGCTGCTGCTCGAAGTAGGCCAGGTTGCCCACCGAAGTGACCACGTCGATGTCGCCAGAGGCGGAGCGGGTGATAGTCACGGTGTTGCCTTTGATCATCATCGAACCCTGGGTGATGATCACGTCGCCGGTGTAGGTAGCCACGCCCTGCTTGTCGTCCAGGTGGGCGTTGTCGGCCTGGATGCGGATAGGCTGGTCACGATCATTCGGCAGGGCGAGGGCGCTCGCGCTTCCCAGTGCTGCGCTCAGGCTGAGCAAAAGGGGGAGGGTTTTAACGAGCCTCATACTGTCCTCTTACGTTAGAGAGCAAGTCCATCTTGCCTTCTTTCAAATACGCTTTCATTCCTTTACCCGTAGTCGTGCCACCGGCGCCGTCGATTCTAACGGCTTGCTCGGTCTGCGCATATTGCTTCTGCGGGAACACGGTCATGCGTGAGCTGGTAATGATGGTTTCACGCTGCTTTTCGTCGGTGCGGGCAACCCGTACGTTGTCGATCAGTTCGACCTCACTGCCGTCCGGGTTGGCCTCGGCGCGGGTGCTCTGCACGTGCCACGGGAACGTGGTGCCGCGGTACAGGTGCAGGTCCGGCTTGGTCAGCAGGGTGATTTCGCTGGCCTTGAGGTGTTCGACCTTGTCGGCGGTCATTTCGTACTGCAGCTTGCCGTCGGGCAGGAACTGAACGCTGTGGGCGTTCACCGCATAGTAGTCGATGGCGCTTTCGTCGGTCTGGGCCACCGGCTTGTCGAGGAAGCTTTCCGGGCTGACATTCCAGTAGCCGATCGCCACCAGCAGGGCGGCGATCACTGCGAGCAGCGCAATGTTGCGGGCTTTCTTGCTGAGCATGGGCAGCCTTACAGGTAATTGGCGTTGGCAGCGTCCAGGGTGCCCTGGGCCTGCATGATCAGTTCGCAGAATTCACGGGCTGCGCCTTCGCCGCCACGTGCCTGGGTCACGCCATGGGCGTGCTGGCGAACGAATGGAGCGGCGCTGGCGACCGCCATGCCCAGTGCGACCCGGCGAATCACCGGCAGGTCGGGCAGGTCGTCGCCGAGGTAGGCCACTTGAGCATAGCTCAGGCCCAGTTCGGCGAGCAGGCCGTCAAGCACCACCAGTTTGTCCTCGCGGCCCTGATAAAGGTGCGGGATACCGAGGTTCTTCGCCCGGCGCTCGACCACCGGGGTCTTGCGCCCGCTGATGATCGCGGTGGTCACGCCCGAGGCCATGAGCATCTTGATGCCCTGGCCGTCGAGGGTGTTGAAGGTCTTGAATTCGCTGCCGTCCTCGAGGAAGTACAGGCGCCCGTCGGTGAGCACGCCGTCCACGTCGAACACTGCCAGCTTGATGTGCTTGCCACGTTGCATGAGGTCCTGGTTCATTCCATCGCTCCTTTACATTACGCCGGCGCGCAGCAGGTCGTGCATGTTCAGGGCGCCGGTCGGACGGTCCTCGCGGTCTACCACAACCAAGGCGCCGATCTTGTGGTCTTCCATGATCTTCAGGGCCTCGGCCGCGAGCATTTCGGCGCGGGCCGTCTTGCCATGCACGGTCATGACCTGGTCGATCAGGGTGGTGTGGACGTCGATGTTGCGGTCCAGGCTGCGGCGCAGGTCGCCGTCGGTGAAGATCCCGGCCAGCTTGCCGTCGGCTTCGACGATCACCGTCATGCCCAGGCCCTTGCGGGACATTTCCACCAGGGCGTCCTTGAGCAGGGTACCGCGCGGGACCTGAGGCAGTTCGTCACCGGCGTGCATCACGTTCTCGACCTTCAGCAGCAGACGGCGACCCAGCGCACCACCCGGGTGCGAGAAGGCAAAGTCCTCGGCGGTGAAGCCGCGGGCCTCGAGCAGGGCGATGGCCAGGGCGTCGCCGAGTACCAGCGATGCGGTGGTGGATGAGGTGGGGGCCAGGTTCAGCGGGCAGGCTTCTTGCTCGACGCGAGCGTCGAGGTTGACCTCGGCAGCCTGGGCCAGGGGCGAGTCCGGGTTGCCGGTCAGGCTGATCAGCTTGATCCCCAGGCGCTTGATCAGCGGCAGCAGGGTGACGATTTCGGCGGTGCTGCCAGAGTTCGACAGGGCAAGAATCACGTCGTCGCGGGTAATCATGCCCATGTCGCCATGGCTGGCTTCGGCCGGGTGCACGAAAAACGCCGGCGTACCGGTGCTGGCCAGGGTGGCGGCGATCTTGTTGCCGATGTGCCCGGACTTGCCCATGCCGACCACGACGACCCGGCCCTTGCTGGCCAGGATCAGTTCGCAGGCCTTGACGAAATTGTCGTCGATGCGCGCCAGCAGGGCCTCTACGGCCTCGAGTTCCAGGCGCAGGGTGCGTTGGGCGGATTGGATCAGCTCGCTGGATTGGCTCATGTCGAAAAAGCAATGCCTGATGAAAAGGCGGCGATTATAGCTGCAATGAAAGAAACCCTCACGCTTTCGATTGCCGTGGCGAATATCCTGCCTGCCTGTCACTGGGCTGAACGAGTCGTTTGCCGACCTTGGGGCGACGCTGTCAGCGGTGCTATAGTTCGCCGCTATTCGGCCCGCCAAGGGGCGCGTGTGCCTTCCAGGTGGAGGCCGGCGTCCATTAGGACGAGGCTGCATCAGCAAGGAGTCTAGATGAGTGTGGATAGCGCCTACGCGGTCGAGTTGAAGGGGGTTACCTTCAAACGCGGTTCGCGCAGCATTTTCAGCAACGTCGACATTCGCATCCCGCGCGGCAAGGTCACAGGTATCATGGGGCCATCGGGGTGCGGCAAAACCACGTTGCTGCGCCTGATGGGCGCGCAGTTGCGCCCTTCCAGCGGTGAGGTCTGGGTGGCCGGGCAGAACCTGCCGACCCTGTCGCGCAGCGACCTGTTCGATGCCCGCAAGCAGATGGGAGTGCTGTTTCAGAGCGGCGCGCTGTTCACCGACCTCGATGTGTTCGAGAACGTCGCGTTCCCGTTGCGCGTGCACACCCAGCTGCCGGACGAAATGATCCGCGACATCGTGCTGATGAAGCTGCAGGCCGTGGGCCTGCGCGGTGCCATCGACCTGATGCCGGACGAGCTGTCCGGTGGCATGAAGCGCCGGGTAGCGCTGGCCCGGGCGATTGCCCTGGATCCGCAGATTCTCATGTACGACGAACCGTTCGTCGGCCAGGACCCGATCGCCATGGGCGTGCTGGTGCGCCTGATCCGCCTGCTCAACGATGCGCTGGGCATCACCAGCATCGTGGTCTCCCACGACCTGGCGGAAACCGCCAGTATCGCCGACTACATCTATGTAGTGGGTGACGGCCAGGTGCTGGGCCAGGGGACTCCTGACGAACTGATGGGCTCGGACAACCCGCGCATTCGCCAGTTCATGAAGGGCAATCCGGACGGCCCGGTTCCTTTCCATTTTCCTGCGCCTGACTACCGCGCCGACCTGCTGGGGGCGCGTTGATGCGCAGAAAATCCTTACTCGAACGTGTGCGCCTGCTCGGGCGTTCGGCAATCGACGTGCTGGCGGTGCTGGGGCGTTCCTGCCTGTTCCTGTTCCATGCCCTGGTCGGCCGCGGCGGCATCGGTGGCGGCCTCCAGCTGCTGACCAGGCAGCTGTATTCGGTAGGCGTGCTGTCGCTGGCGATCATCGTCGTGTCCGGCGTGTTCATCGGCATGGTGCTGGCGCTGCAGGGCTACAGCATCCTGACCAAGTACGGCTCGGAGCAGGCCGTGGGGCAGATGGTTGCCCTGACCCTGCTGCGTGAGCTCGGCCCGGTGGTGACCGCCTTGCTGTTCGCCGGCCGTGCCGGTTCCGCGCTGACTGCCGAAATTGGCAACATGAAGTCGACCGAGCAGCTGTCGAGCCTGGAAATGATCGGCGTCGACCCGCTCAAGTACATCGTCGCACCGCGCCTGTGGGCCGGTTTCATCTCGCTGCCGTTGCTGGCGCTGATCTTCAGCGTGGTCGGCATCTGGGGCGGCTCGTGGGTCGCCGTGGACTGGCTGGGCGTCTACGAGGGCTCGTTCTGGGCCAACATGCAGAACAGTGTTTCGTTCACCGACGATGTGCTCAACGGGTTGGTCAAGAGCCTGGTATTTGCCTTCGTCACGACCTGGATCGCCGTATTCCAGGGGTACGACTGTGAGCCCACCTCAGAAGGGATCAGCCGTGCCACCACCAAGACCGTGGTCTATGCCTCGTTGGCAGTGCTGGGTCTGGACTTTATTCTGACCGCCTTGATGTTTGGAGATTTCTGATGCAAAACCGCACCCTGGAAATCGGTGTCGGCCTGTTCCTGCTGGCCGGGATCCTGGCGCTGCTGCTGCTGGCCCTGCGTGTCAGCGGCCTGTCGGCCAGCCCGAGCAGCGATACCTATAAAGTTTATGCGTACTTCGACAATATCGCCGGTTTGACGGTCAGAGCTAAAGTGACCATGGCCGGAGTGACCATCGGCAAGGTGACCGCCATCGACCTGGATCGTGATTCCTACACCGGTCGGGTGACGTTGCAGCTGGACAAGTCGGTGGACAACCTGCCGGTCGACTCCACTGCCTCGATCCTGACTGCCGGGCTGCTGGGTGAGAAGTACATCGGCATCAGCGTTGGCGGTGAAGAACAGGTACTCAAGGATGGCGCAACCATCCATGACACCCAGTCGGCACTGGTGCTGGAAGATCTGATTGGCAAGTTCCTGCTCAACTCCGTTGGCAAGGAACCGAAAGAAGCGCAACCGGCAAATTGAGGAGTTTCCATGATTTCGATCCTGCGACGTGGCCTGCTGGTCCTGCTGGCGGCCTTCCCCCTGATGGCAATGGCCGCGCAGTCGCCGCACGACGTGGTGCAGAGCACCACCACCGAGCTGCTGGGTGAGCTCAAGGCCAACAAGGAACAGTACAAGACCAACCCGCAAGCTTTCTACGACACCCTTGACCGGATCCTCGCGCCCGTGGTCGATGCCGACGGTATTTCCAGAAGCATCATGACCGTCAAATACTCGCGCAAAGCCACGCCTGAGCAGATGCAGCGCTTCCAGGAGAACTTCAAGCGCAGCCTGTTCCAGTTCTACGGTAACGCGCTGCTTGAGTACAACAACCAGGGTATCGTCGTAGATCCGGCCAAGGCCGATGACGGCAAGCGCGCCTCTGTCGGCATGAAGGTCACCGGCAACAACGGTGCTGTCTACCCGGTGCAGTACACCCTGGAAAACATCGGCGGCGAGTGGAAGGTGCGTAACGTGATCGTCAATGGCATCAACATCGGCAAGCTGTTCCGCGACCAGTTTGCCGACGCCATGCAGCGCAACGGCGGCGACCTGGACAAGACCATCGACGGCTGGGCTGGTGAAGTGGCCAAGGCCAAGCAGGCCGCCGATAACTCGCCAGAGAAGACCGTGAAATGAGTGAGGCCGCTGTTAGCATGGCCGAGCCGGGCGTATTGCACCTGGCCGGTGTGCTGGACTACCGCAGCGGGCCGGCCCTGCGCAAGCAGGGCAGGGCGCTGATCGGCGCCTGCCGCGAGGCACAGCTGGTGCTCGATTGCTCGGCGGTGCAGCATTCCACCAGTGTTGGCCTGTCCTTGCTGCTGGCCTTCGTGCGTGATGCCCAGGCCGCTGGCAAGGGCTGCGAGGTGCGCAATATGCCTGACGACATGCGCGAAATTGCCGAGGTCTATGACCTCGACGAAGTGCTGGCAACCTGATGGTGCGACAGGAATGATGGCCCCTCGGTCAGCGAAGCCCTCGTTGGGCTTCGCAGGCGAGGGGCTTTTTTGTATGATGGCCGACCCGTGCGCATCGGGCGCCGATTGAGGTTGAGCATGCAGGCCGTAGAAGTTAAAAGCTTCCTTGAAGAGAAATTGCCGGGTTCCCGGGTCGAAGTTGAAGGCGAAGGCTGCAACTTCCAGTTGAACGTGATCAGCGACGAGTTGGCTGGCCTGAGCCCGGTCAAACGCCAGCAGGCGATCTATGCTCACCTGAATCCGTGGATCGCCAATGGCAGCATCCATGCGGTAACCATGAAATTTTTCAGCAGCGCAGCCTGGGCTGAGCGCACCTGAGCCAACGTGGCGGCGAGATTCCAATGGACAAACTGATTATTACTGGCGGCGCTCGCCTTGATGGCGAGATCCGCATTTCGGGCGCGAAGAACGCAGCCCTGCCGATCCTGGCGGCGACCCTGCTGGCTGACGGCCCGGTCACTGTAGGCAACCTGCCACACCTGCACGACATCACTACCATGATCGAGCTGTTCGGGCGCATGGGCATCGAGCCTGTGATCGACGAAAAGCTGGCGGTCGAGATCGATCCGCGCACCATCAAGACCCTGGTCGCGCCGTACGAACTGGTCAAGACCATGCGCGCCTCGATCCTGGTATTGGGCCCGATGGTCGCCCGCTTCGGCGAGGCCGAAGTGGCCCTGCCTGGCGGCTGCGCCATCGGCTCGCGGCCGGTCGACCTGCATATCCGTGGCCTCGAAGCCATGGGCGCGAAGATCGAAGTGGAGGCCGGCTACATCAAGGCCAAGGCGCCTGAAGGCGGCCTGCGCGGTGCGCACTTCTTCTTCGACACCGTCAGCGTCACCGGTACCGAGAACATCATGATGGCCGCGGCCCTGGCCAAGGGCCGCAGCGTGCTGCAGAACGCCGCGCGCGAGCCGGAAGTGGTCGATCTGGCCAACTTCATCAACGCCATGGGCGGCAAGATCCAGGGCGCCGGTACCGACACCATCGTCATCGATGGCGTCGAGCGCCTGACCTCGGCCAGCTATCGGGTGATGCCGGACCGTATCGAGACCGGTACCTACCTGGTTGCCGCTGCCGTGACCGGTGGCCGCGTCAAGGTCAAGGACACCGACCCGACCATCCTCGAAGCGGTCCTGGAAAAGCTCAAGGAAGCCGGCGCCGACATCAACACCGGCGAAGACTGGATCGAACTGGACATGCACGGCAAGCGGCCGAAAGCCGTCAACCTGCGTACCGCCCCCTACCCGGCATTCCCGACCGACATGCAGGCGCAGTTCATCTCGCTCAACGCTATTGCCGAAGGCACTGGCGCCGTGATCGAGACGATCTTCGAAAACCGTTTCATGCACGTCTACGAAATGCACCGCATGGGCGCGCAGATCCAGGTCGAAGGCAACACCGCGATCGTCACCGGCGTGAAAGCGCTCAAGGGCGCCCCGGTCATGGCCACCGACCTGCGCGCTTCCGCCAGCCTGGTGCTGTCGGCACTGGTTGCCGAAGGCGATACGCTGATCGACCGCATCTACCACATCGACCGTGGTTACGAGTGCATCGAAGAGAAACTGCAGATGCTGGGCGCGAAGATCCGTCGCGTACCGGGCTAGTCGTCTGCCGGCCCAGGCGCGGTAGTGGCCAACCCACTCCATGCCTGGGCCTGATGAATTGAATGCGGTCGGGCTTGTAGCCCGGCCGGCAGTAGCCGCTTGAGGACCGACGTTCCAATGTTGACCATCGCGCTTTCCAAAGGCCGTATTCTCGACGATACCCTGCCGCTGCTGGCGGAAGCCGGTATCGTGCCGACCGAGAACCCGGACAAGAGCCGCAAACTGATCATCCCCACCACGCAGGACGATGTTCGCCTGCTGATCGTGCGTGCCACCGACGTGCCGACCTATGTCGAGCACGGTGCCGCCGACCTGGGTGTGGCCGGCAAGGACGTGCTGATGGAGTACGGCGGCCAGGGCCTGTACGAGCCCCTGGACCTGCAGATTGCCCGTTGCAAGCTGATGACCGCCGGCGTGGTCGGTGCACCCGAGCCCAAGGGCCGTCTGCGCGTAGCTACCAAGTTCGTCAACGTAGCCAAGCGCTACTACGCCGAACAGGGTCGTCAGGTCGACATCATCAAGCTGTATGGCTCGATGGAGCTGGCGCCGCTGATCAACCTCGCCGACAAGATCATCGACGTGGTCGACACCGGCAACACCCTGCGCGCCAACGGCCTGGAACCGCAGGAACTGATCGCCACGATCAGCTCGCGCCTGGTGGTCAACAAGGCCTCCATGAAAATGCAGCACGCCCGTATCCAGAGCCTGATCGACACGCTGCGCCAAGCAGTCGAGTCGCGACACCGCGGTTGACTCCTGCGCGCGACCTTCGCTGTCGCGCCCGTCTATCCGCGTCATAGCCATTTTTCTCGGGTGCCCGCGCGGATGGACTGGTAGCCTAGGGCGCCTGAGCATTCGCCATTAATCGAGGCCCTCGCCATGACCGTGTCCACTGCAATTGCCCGTCTCAACGCTGCTGATCCGGATTTCGCCCGACATCTGGATCATCTGCTGAGCTGGGAAAGTGTGTCCGATGACGCGGTCAACCAACGCGTGCTCGACATCATCAAGGCTGTGCGCGAGCGCGGTGATGCGGCGTTGGTGGAGTTCACCCAGCGTTTCGATGGTGTAGATGCCAAGTCGATCGATGACCTGATCCTCAAGCGTGACCGCCTGGAACTGGCACTGACCCGCATTACCCCGGCCCAGCGCGAAGCCCTGGAAAAGGCCGCCAACCGTGTGCGCCTGTACCACGAGCGGCAGAAGCAGGATTCCTGGCAGTACACCGAAGCCGACGGCACCGTGCTCGGGCAGAAGGTCACCCCGCTGGACCGCGCCGGCCTGTACGTGCCGGGCGGCAAGGCGTCGTACCCGTCGTCGGTGCTGATGAATGCCATCCCGGCCAAGGTTGCCGGTGTGGCCGAAGTGGTCATGGTGGTGCCTACCCCGCGTGGCGAGGTCAACGAGCTGGTGCTGGCGGCGGCCTGCATCGCCGGTGTCGACCGGGTGTTCACCGTCGGAGGCGCCCAGGCCGTCGCCGCGCTGGCGTACGGTACCGAAAGCGTGCCACAGGTGGACAAGATCGTCGGCCCGGGCAACATCTACGTCGCCACCGCCAAACGCCACGTGTTCGGCCAGGTGGGCATCGACATGATCGCCGGCCCGTCGGAAATCCTCGTGGTGTGCGACGGCCAGACCGACCCGGACTGGATCGCCATGGACCTGTTCTCCCAGGCCGAGCACGACGAAGATGCCCAGGCTATCCTGGTCAGTCCGGATGCCGCGTTCCTCGACCGTGTTGCCGCCAGCATCGACAAGTTGCTGCCGACCATGGAGCGTGCCGCGATCATCGAAAAATCGGTCAATGGCCGTGGTGCGTTGATCCAGGTGCGCGACATGCAACAGGCCATCGAAGTGGCCAACCGCATCGCACCGGAGCACCTGGAGCTGTCGGTAGCCGATCCGCAGGCCTGGTTACCGCACATCCGCCACGCCGGCGCGATCTTCATGGGCCGCCACACCAGCGAAGCGTTGGGCGATTACTGCGCCGGCCCCAACCACGTACTGCCCACTTCCGGTACCGCGCGGTTCTCTTCGCCATTGGGGGTATATGACTTCCAGAAGCGTTCGTCGATTATTTTCTGCTCCGAACAGGGCGCGTCCGAACTGGGCCACACGGCTTCGGTTCTGGCCCGTGGCGAGTCGCTGACCGCCCACGCCCGCAGCGCTGAATACCGTATCCTGACCCAAGAGAAGGGGAACTGAGCATGAGTCGATTCTGGAGCCCCTTCGTCAAGGACCTGGTGCCTTATGTACCGGGTGAGCAGCCCAAGCTGGCGCGTCTGGTCAAGCTGAACACCAACGAGAATCCCTATGGCCCGTCGCCCAAGGCGCTGCAAGCCATGCATGGCGAGTTGAACGACAACCTGCGCCTGTACCCGGACCCGAACAGTGACCGGCTGAAGCAGGCGGTGGCCGAGTACTACGGCGTAACCCCGGCGCAGGTGTTCGTCGGCAACGGCTCGGACGAGGTGCTGGCGCACATCTTCCACGGCCTGTTCCAGCACGCCCGTGGTCCGTTGCTGTTCCCCGATGTCAGCTACAGCTTCTACCCGGTGTACTGCGGACTGTATGGCATTCCGTTCGAGCAGGTGGCGCTGGATGAGCAGTTCCAGATCCGCGTTGCCGACTACAACAGGCCCAACGCCGGGGTCATCTTCCCCAACCCTAACGCACCGACCGGTTGCCTGCTGCCGCTGCAGGCGATCGAACAGTTGCTGCAAGCCAACCGCGATTCGGTGGTGGTGGTGGACGAAGCCTACATCGACTTCGGCGGCGAGACCGCCATCAGCCTGGTGGACCGCTACGACAACCTGCTGGTGACCCAGACCCTGTCGAAGTCACGTTCGCTTGCTGGCCTGCGTGTTGGCCTGGCAGTCGGCCATCCGGACCTGATCGAGGCGCTGGAGCGGATCAAGAACAGCTTCAACTCCTACCCGCTTGATCGCATGGCAATCGTGGGCGCTGCAGCTGCCTTCGAGGACCGGGCCTACTTCGAAGCTACCCGCCGCAAGGTGATCGACAGCCGTGAAGCGCTGGTCGGACAACTGCTTGCCAAAGGCTTCGAAGTGTTGCCATCGGCCGCGAACTTCATCTTCGCCCGCCACCCTGGGCAGGATGCGGCCCAACTGGCGGCACGCCTGCGCGAGCAAGGCGTGATCGTGCGCCACTTCAAGCAGGAGCGGATCGCCCAGTTCCTGCGCATCACCATTGGCACGCCGGAAATGAACCAGGCGTTGATCGATGCGTTGAGCTGAGCCTGGTGTCCTGCAGGGCTGAGCCACTCGCCCCTGCAGGGCATACCCACAGCTGAGTACTCAATGCGTGCTGGCTGGCCGGGTGCGTACCGCTACCGGCGTCTCATCAAGTTCAAGCACATAGTCGTTGGCCTGGCGCATCCCCTCGGGATCGGTCCACTGCTGCAGGAAAGCCTGCACGTTGGCAACGACCTGGCCGTTTTTGTGAATGGTCACGGTCCCTTGCGAGTCGCTGTTCCACAACAACTTGCCTTCGCTTTCGATCGCCCGAGCCTTGCGCACGCCCGTAGCTCCCAACAGTGGCGTGCCATCGAGCATCCATTCCGGGCGCAGGTCGAGCCCCATGTGCCTGAGCACGGTCGGCGCCAGCGACACCTGCGCCGCATAGCCATACAAATTGTTCGGGCCCGGATTGTCCTCTGGAATGCTTGGCTGGTTCAGCTCTTCATTCAACGGTTTGTTGCTGGCGATGAAGACCGTCTTTTCCTGCTCGGTCACGCCGCCATGGCCACTGCCCTGCTCATCGCGACCGTGGTCGGTGCAGACGATTACCAGCCAGTCTTCTTGCGGATGCTCGTTGGCACGTTCCTCCACCTTGTCCAGCAATAGCCCCAGCCGCTGGTCAGCCTCGCGCAAGGCTAACTGATAGGCCGGTCCGAAACCGCCGGCGTGGCCGGCCTGATCGGGTTCATCGAGCTGGATGAAAGTGAAGTCGGCCGGGGTATTGCCGAGAATCTGCAGGGTTCGCGCGGTGACCTGTGCATCACTCAAACCGCTTTCGCGAACATTGTTGCCTTGCGCGTCCACCAGCAGAAAAGCGGTGTTGATCGGTGACCAGTTGATCACGCTGGCGAGGTAGGCATTCGGCAGTGCGTCACGGAGCCGCTTGAACAGGCTGGGGAAACGGGGGGTGATCCGCAAGGCTTCCGAGTTGGAAACAACCTGGTGCTTGTTGGCCCACACCCCCGACAGCAGGGTGACCCACCCCGGACCACTGACGGTGGCTTGCTCGCTGGCGCGGCCGTTTATACCGCCGGCATAGGCCTTGCCATAGAGCAGGCGTTTGCGCAGGTTGGTATCGTCACCCAGCTGTTCGTAGTGTTGAAGCTGGACGCCGTCCATGCCGATGACCAACGTCTTGGGTTGCGTTTGCAGCGGTTTGCCGTCGCAGCCATTGACCAGCAGTGTAGCGAGCAGCAGGGCGGTCCAGCGTATGGTTCTCCTGATCGACATAAGTCATGCCTTGATGAGGTCGGGATGAAGCGTTGCAACAACCCCGGGCGTTGGCAACTGGTAGAAATGCCAGTTGAATTGCTGGGCGGAAGGCTTTCCATTAAGCTTCCCCAATTCATCGGATGATTGGTTGAGTGAAATGAACAGTGAACTGACCAGGCGCTCACTGGTCGAGCTGGCCGTCGAGCGCATGCGCGAACGTATCCTCCAGGGCGACTGGCAAATCGGCCAACGTCTGCCCACCGAACCGGTGCTGGCCGTGGAGCTGGGCATCAGCCGTAATACCGTGCGTGAGGCCATGCGTGTGCTGGCATTCAGCGGCTTGGTGGAGATTCGCCAGGGCGATGGCAGTTACCTGCGCACGGCCCAGGATCCGCTGCAGGCCGTGCAGGCGATGTCACGCTGTTCACCTGAACATGCCCGTGAAACCCGGCACATTCTGGAAGCAGAGGCTATCGGCCTGGCTGCACTGCGGCGTACCGATGCCGACCTACAGGCGTTGCGTGATGCCCTGGCAGTCAGTGCCGGGCATTTTCATCGGGACATCGCTGCCTACGTGGCTTGCGACCTGGTCTTTCACCAACGGCTGGTGGACGCCGCCCACAACCCGGCCCTCAGCGAGCTGTATCGCTACTTTTCCGGCGTGGTAGCTGCCGCGCTGCAACACAACATGACGACTGTGCCGCGCTGCCAGGCCACGTTCGACCTGCATGGGCAGATCCTCAATGCCGTCGAGCAACGTGACGCAGAACGGGCCAAGCACCTGAGCCGTACCCTCATCGAATCCTGATCCGAGAACGCCATGGCTGAATCAATCACCCGCAAAACCCTGTCCCCCGAACGGGAGCTCGATGAGCTGCTGATCGACGCCGAGGCTGACGATGAGCAAGTCCAGCTGCAACCCGTGCTGCTGCGGCGGCCCTGGCTGCTGTTGCTCGGCCTGGTGCTGGTGGCGCTGAACCTGCGCCCGGCGTTGTCGAGCATGGCGCCAGTGCTGGGCCAGGTGTCCCAAGGCCTGGGGCTGAACGCTTCGCAGGCCGGCTTGCTGACCACCTTGCCGGTGCTGTGCCTGGGCTTGTTCGCCCCGTTGGCGCCGCTACTGGCACGCCGCTTCGGCAGCGAACGGGTAATCCTTGGGATCCTGGTCACCCTGGCGCTGGGCATCGTGGTGCGCAGTAGCCTGGGCGTCGTCGGGGTGTTCCTCGGCAGCCTGATGGCCGGGGCCAGCATCGGCATCATCGGCGTGCTGTTGCCGGGTATAGTCAAGGGCGACTTCCCGCAGCACGCCGGCACCCTGACCGGCGTGTACACCATGGCGCTGTGCCTGGGCGCGGCCATGGCCGCGGGCGCCACGGTCCCGCTGGCGCAGCATTTCGACGGCAGTTGGGCGCTGGGCCTGGGCTTCTGGGCAGTGCCGGCCCTGCTGGCCATGCTGGTCTGGCTGCCCCAGGCACGCCAGGGGCATGGCGTGCACAAGGTGTCCTATCGGGTGCGGGGGCTTTGGCGCGATCCGTTGGCGTGGCAGGTGACGTTGTACATGGGGCTGCAGTCGTCATTGGCCTACATCGTGTTTGGCTGGTTGCCGTCGATCCTGATTGGCCGTGGCCTGAGCCCGACCGAGGCGGGGCTGGTGCTGTCAGGGTCGGTGATCGTGCAGTTGGCCAGTTCGCTCAGTGCGCCGTGGCTGGCGACCCGCGGCAAGGACCAGCGGCTGGCCATCGTGCTGGTCATGCTGACCACGCTGGCTGGCTTGTTCGGATGCCTGTACGCGCCGATTTCCGGGTTGTGGGGCTGGGCGGTACTGCTGGGCCTGGGGCAGGGCGGTACCTTCGCCCTCGCGCTGACCTTGATCGTGCTGCGTTCGAAAGACGCGCATGTGGCAGCCAACCTGTCGAGCATGGCCCAGGGCGTGGGCTACACCTTGGCGTCGATGGGGCCGTTTGCGGTCGGGCTGGTGCATGATCTGAGCGGGGGCTGGGCCGCCGTAGGCTGGATTTTTGCCGTGCTGGGGCTCGGCGCCATCGTATTCGGGCTGGGGGCTGGGCGGGCTTTGCATGTACGGGTGACCAGCGAGAGGGTTTGAAGGTGAACATGCCAGTACCGGCCTCTTCGTGGGTACTGGTATAAGCCTTTAGGGCAGATTATCGTGCTGCTTTCGACCCTAGGACGGACCAGCCCTCATGAGCGACGCCAACCGCGAACTCATCACCCGCTTCTACCAGGCCTTCCAGCGCCTTGACGCCGAGGCCATGGTGGCCTGCTACAGCAACGATATCGTCTTCAGCGACCCGGTATTCGGAACCTTGCGCGGCAAGGACGCTGGTGACATGTGGCGGATGCTCACCAC
This sequence comes from Pseudomonas sp. UBA4617, assembly GCF_002386445.1. GTDB lineage: Bacteria > Pseudomonadota > Gammaproteobacteria > Pseudomonadales > Pseudomonadaceae > Aquipseudomonas. The sequence continues at coordinate 6,808 of NZ_DGIR01000015.1, read as the reverse complement.
CCGGGCGCAGGATTTCACCCTGGCGTTCGACGGCGTGCGCGCTGATGAGCGCAGTGGTGGTGCACACTGGGTCGCCACCTACCTGTTCAGCCAGACCGGCCGCACCGTGGTCAACGATATCCAGGCGCGTTTCGTGATCCGCGATGGGCTGATCTGCCAGCATGACGACACCTTCGACCTGTGGCGCTGGTCGCGGCAGGCACTGGGTGTTCCAGGTCTACTGCTTGGCTGGTCGCCACTGGTACAGAACAAGGTACGCCAGCAAGCGTTCAAGGGCTTGCGGGCGTATCAGCATGCTCAGGGCAGCGCCACTGCCTGATCACTGTCGTGGTAGCTGAAGGTGGCACGCTCATTGGCCGTGTCCGGTAGCCGAATACGAATCACCGGAATGAAACTGCCATAAGTCTGGTGCCAGTCCTTTTGCTCGGCCTGAGCTTGCTGCAGCGCACCATACGCACCCTCGATGTGGAAAAACGACTGGATCGGCAGGCGACTGGCGCTCGCCTCGTCCCAGGCGCCAATCACTACTTCGTTCCAGGGAAACGGCAGCTCGTGGGCGAACAATTGTTTGGCGCGCAGGCTTTGATGGAAGGCCTCAGCCCGTTCCGGCACCCGCGCGCGGCGGATGTCGAAGGCGCATTGGCGTTTATAATCCCCGCTCTGCCTGAAGCGCGCCATCCATTGCTCGGCGGTGAGCACCCCCTGTTCATGGCAGGCTACCTCGGTTTCGGCTGTTTGCCGGTTATCGCCGCAGCCTCGAGTATCGCGTTCCCAGGTGTCGCCGTCCGTGGGCCAGGCGCACAGCATTTCGTAGCGTAGGGAGCCTTGCGGGCGTTGCAGAATCGGGTACAGGGTGAAGCCGCTACGGCCATCGGCAGCCAGCCGGGTCGTGGGGATATCGCTGCGCAGGTAGGAGAACGATACGCCGCCCTTGTCTTTGCTGTTCTGGCTATGATGCCAGGTGTGGTAGTGCGGTGACGGCTTGGTCGAGCGAAGCAGCACACCCGAACAGGCGTGGGCCGGTACGGCTTTGCCCTCGCACTGGGCTGGGGTGGCGTCGTAGTTGTTTTGCATCTGTCTGGCGGTTGCCGCGCCAGTCGATGCCTGTGTGGCGAATGCAGCCACAAGCAGTACGGCACCCAAGCCGATGTGGGGAAGCGAAACAAGCATGATGAAGCCCTCGATGAGTGGGCCCACCAAACTAATGATGAAAAGAGCAGGCGTCGTGAGTGAACAAGTGCCGGATCAGGCAATGAAACCCTGGTATGTCTACCTGGTACGGGCTGCCAACGGTTCGTTGTATTGCGGCGTCAGCGATGATCCGCAGCGGCGCTTTCTGGCGCACCAGAAAGGGCAGGGCGCACGTTATTTCAAGACCAGCCCGGCCCAGGCGCTGGTGTACATGGAGCAATGGCCGGACAAGGGCGAGGCGTTGCGCCAGGAACGGCTGGTGAAGCGACTGCGCAAGTCGGCCAAGGAGGCGTTGGTGGCCGCCTATGACAGCGCTTCGGCGCCCTAGGACGCTGCGCGGCAGCCCCTTGGAGCATCAGTCCTTGCGCCGCTTCAGCTGGTCCACCAGGGTGGTCGGCAGCCCCTTGATGATCAAGGTTCCGGCCGCTTCGTCATACTCCACCCTGTCCCCCAGCAGATGCGCCTCGAAGCTGATCGACAGCCCTTCAGCACGCCCGGTGAAGCGACGGAACTGGTTGAGGGTGCGTTTGTCCGCGGGAATTTCCGGTGACAGACCGTAATCCTTGTTACGGATGTGGTCGTAGAACGCCTTCGGTCGGTCCTCGTCGATCAGGCTGGACAGCTCTTCCAGGGTCACTGGCTCGCCCAGCTTGGTCTGGGTGGTGGCGTAGTCCACCAGGGTCTGGGTCTTTTCGCGAGCGGATTCCTCCGGCAGGTCTTCGCTCTCGACGAAGTCACTGAAGGCCTTGAGCAGGGTGCGGGTTTCGCCCGGGCCGTCGACACCTTCCTGGCAGCCGATGAAATCGCGGAAGTAGTCCGAGACCTTCTTGCCGTTCTTGCCCTTGATGAACGAGATGTACTGCCTGGAGTTCTGGTTGTTCTTCCATTCCGACAGGTTGATGCGCGCCGCCAGGTGTAACTGCCCCAGGTCAAGGTGGCGCGAAGGCGTCACATCGAGCTCGGCGTTCACTGCGACGCCTTCGCTATGGTGCAGCAGGGCGATCGCCAGGTACTCGGTCATGCCTTGCTGGTAATGGGCAAACAGAATGTGGCCGCCGGTGGACAGGTTGGACTCTTCCATCAGCTTCTGCAGGTGCTCCACGGCTACGCGGCTGAAGGCGGTGAAATCCTTTTCTTCGTCAAGGTACTGCTTCAGCCAGCCGCTCAGTGGGTAGGCGCCGGACTCACCGTGAAAGAAACCCCAGGCTTTGCCTTGCTTGGCGTTGTAGCTGTCATTCAGGTCGGCCATCAGGTTTTCGATGGCATCGGAGGCGGCCAGCTCGGAATCGCGGGCATGCAGCACGGCGGGGCTGCCATCAGGCTTTTTGTCGATCAGGTGAACGATGCAATGACGGATTGGCATGGAATTCTCGGCGGGCTGCAAAAGGTGCCAAGTTTACCCCAGACGCCAGGTGATGCAGTGGCCGGATGTTGGCAGAAATGCCGGTTGTTCGTTTTTTGTTCAAATTTCCGCGTTGGAGGCTAAAACCCCCGAAAAACCTGCATTTAATCGAAGGGCGCAGCGGATATTTATCCGTTCCTGTGGTAGCTTTGCGCGGTCTTGCGCCCAGCACGTGGCGCATTGCTGGCAACGTGCTGCCGTCGTGTCGAACCAAACGCCGATTTGCGTATCTACATACGCGATTGGCGCGGCCCTCCACTTTCAGGGGCTGGCCCGATAACGTCGTTAGCCCGCTGCATAACCATCGAATTTGATAGGGAAGGAACACCACCATGGCATTGACCAAAGACCAACTGATTGCCGACATCGCCGAATCGATCGCCGCGCCTAAAGCCACCGCCAAGAACGCTCTGGAGCAACTGGGCCAGATCGTTGCTGACCAGCTGGAAAACGGCGCTGAGATCACTCTGCCAGGCATCGGCAAGCTGAAAGTCACCGAGCGTCCTGCCCGCACCGGCCGCAACCCTTCGACTGGCGCCGCCATCGAAATCGCTGCCAAGAAAGTCGTCAAGTTCGTTCCGGCCAAAGTGCTGACCGACGCCATCAACAAGTAATTGTTGAAGCTTTGACGAAACCGCGCCCGGCTTGCCCGGGCGCGGTTTTTTCATGCCTGTTGTTTTCGCCGGGTGTGCCAGGCCTGGCGCGCTGCATCGTCGAAAAAGCTCCAGGCGACCATGCGGCTCTGTTTCTGCCCCTGGCCCATTTCGGTGATACGCACGGCCTTGGCGCCTGCCTTTTTCAGCGCGGCCTCGATCCCAGGCAGGTTGCTGGCCTTGGACACAAGGCTGGTGAACCACAGCACGCGTTCTGCGTACTGCACGCTTTCGCCAACCAGTTGAGTGACGAAACGGATCTCGCCGCCCTCGCACCACAGTTCATTGTTCTGGCCACCGAAGTTGAGCACCGGCAGCTTGCGCTTGGGGTCCTGCTTGCCGAGGTTCTTCCACTTGCGCTGGCTGCCGCGGGTGGCTTCGTCGCGTGAGGCATGGAAGGGCGGGTTGCACAGGGTCAGGTCGAAGCGTTCGTCGTCCCGCAGCAGGCCGCTGAGGATGTGTGCACGGTTGGCCTGCTGGCGCAGGGTGATGGCTTTGTCCAGGCGGTTGGCCTGGACGATGGCCTTGGCCGAGGCCAGGGCCACCGGGTCGATGTCCGAACCCAGAAAGCGCCAGCGGTAGTCGCTGTGGCCGAGCAGCGGGTAGATGCAGTTGGCGCCGACGCCGATGTCCAGTGCGCGGACCTGCGCGCCTTTGGGAACCTCGCCGGCGTTATCGTCGGCCAGCAGGTCGGCGGCCACGTGGATATAGTCGGCACGGCCGGGGATTGGCGGGCACAGGTAGTCGGCAGGGATGTCCCAGTGCTGGATACCGTACTGGGCCTTGAGCAGGGCGCGGTTGAATACCCGCACGGCTTCGGGGTTGGCGAAGTCGATGCTGGGCTTGCCGTGGGGGTTGGTGATGGTAAAGCGCGCGAGGTCAGGGTGGGCCTTGATCAGGCTGGGGAAGTCGTAGCGGCCCTGGTGGCGGTTGCGCGGGTGCAGGGTGGGTTTGTCGGTCATGGTTGGGTCCGGTGTTGCTGGCCGGGGGCTGCTTTGCAGCCTTTCGCGACACAAGGCCGCTGCTACAGGATAGCGGCGCCTCTCAAACCGGCGCCATCCCCTGTAGGAGCGGCCTTGTGTCGCGAAAGGGCCGCATAGCGGCCCAACGGTTTAACAGATTGTCACAGCGCAGCGATCCGCGCGTGCTGCTCGGTGAAGTTGGCCAGGGCCTGTTCCGACTCGGCCAGCTTGGCCCGTTCCTTCTCGATCACCGCAGGCGGTGCCTTGTCGACGAAGGCAGCGTTGGACAGCTTGCCGCCGACACGCGCCACTTCGCCCTGCAAGCGCTGGATTTCCTTGTTCAGGCGCGCCAGCTCGGCATCCTTGTCGATCAGGCCGGCCATCGGTACCAGCACCTGCAGGTCACCGACCAGGGCGGTGGCCGACAGCGGTGCTTCGTCGGCATCGCTCAGCACGGTGAACGACTCGACCTTGGCCAGCTTCTTCAACAGGGCTTCGTTTTCCTGCAGGCGACGCTGGTCGTCGGCGTTGGCGTTCTTCAGGAACAGCGGCAGCGGCTTGCCCGGGCCGATGTTCATCTCGGCGCGGATGTTGCGCAGGCCGACCATCAGCTCCTTGAGCCATTCGATATCGCCTTCGGCGGCCGGGTCGATGCGGCTTTCATTGGCCACCGGCCATGGCTGCAGCATGATGGTCTTGCCGCTGATGCCCGCCAGCGGCGCGATGCGCTGCCAGATTTCTTCGGTGATGAACGGCATGAACGGATGCGCCAGGCGCAGTGCCACTTCCAGCACGCGCACCAGGGTACGGCGGGTGCCACGGGCGCGCTCGACCGGCGCGTTCTCGTCCCACAATACCGGCTTGGACAGTTCCAGGTACCAGTCGCAGTACTGGTTCCAGATGAACTCGTACAGTGCCTGGCTGGCCAGGTCGAAGCGGAACTGTTCCAGTTGGCGGGTCACTTCGGCTTCGGTGCGCTGCAGCTGCGAGATGATCCAGCGGTCGGCCAGCGACAGCTCGACGGCTTCGCCGTTCTGGCCGCAGTCCTCGCCCTTGTCCAGCACGTAGCGGGCGGCGTTCCAGATCTTGTTGCAGAAGTTGCGGTAGCCTTCGACGCGGCCCATGTCGAACTTGATGTCGCGACCGGTGGAGGCCAGCGAGCAGAAGGTGAAGCGCAGGGCATCGGTGCCGTAACTGGCAATACCTTCCGGGAACTCGGCCTTGGTCTGCTTGGCGATCTTCTCGGCCAGCTTCGGTTGCATCATGCCGCTGGTGCGTTTTTCCAGCAGGGCGTCGAGGGTGATGCCGTCGACGATATCCAGCGGGTCCAGCACGTTGCCCTTGGACTTGGACATCTTCTGGCCCTGGCCGTCACGCACCAGGCCGTGCACGTACACGGTCTTGAACGGTACCTGCGGTGTGCCGTCCTCGTTCTTGATCAGGTGCATGGTCAGCATGATCATGCGCGCAACCCAGAAGAAGATGATATCGAAGCCGGTCACCAGCACATCGGTGGAGTGGAACTTCTTGAGGAATTCGGTCTGCTCCGGCCAGCCCAGGGTGGAGAAGGTCCACAGGCCCGAGCTGAACCAGGTGTCGAGCACGTCCTCGTCCTGGCGCAGGGCAATGTCGGCGCCCAGGTTGTGCTTGGCGCGCACTTCTTCCTCGTTGCGGCCGACATAGACCTGGCCGGCCTCGTCGTACCACGCCGGGATGCGGTGGCCCCACCACAGCTGACGGCTGATGCACCAGTCCTGGATGTCGCGCATCCAGGAGAAGTACATGTTCTCGTACTGCTTGGGCACGAACTGGATGCGGCCATCTTCCACGGCGGCGATGGCAGGTTCTGCCAGCGGCTTGGTGGAGACGTACCACTGGTCGGTCAGCCACGGCTCGATGACGGTGCCCGAACGGTCGCCTTTCGGCACCTTCAGCGCGTGGTCATCGATGCTCACCAGCAGGCCCTGGGCGTCCAGGTCGGCGACGATCTGTTTACGCGCGACGAAGCGGTCGAGGTTGGCATACTGGGCCGGCAGGCGGGTGTCGACCTGCTCGTTGACGCTACCGTCGAGGTTGAAGGCCTGGGCGCTGGCCAGCACGAAGGCGTTCTTGTCGAAGATATTCAGCAGCGGCAGGTTATGGCGCTTGCCGACTTCGTAGTCGTTGAAATCGTGGGCCGGGGTGATCTTCACGCAGCCGGTACCGAACTCCGGGTCGCAATAATCGTCGGCGATGATCGGGATGCGACGGCCGACCAGCGGCAGCTCGACGAACTTGCCGATCAGGGCCTGGTAGCGCTCGTCGTTCGGGTTGACCGCCACGGCGGCGTCACCCAGCAGGGTTTCCGGACGGGTGGTGGCGACGACCAGGTAATCCTTGCCTTCGGCGGTCCTGGCGCCGTCGGCCAGCGGGTAGCGCAGGTTCCACAGGTGGCCCTTCTCGTCGTGGTTTTCCACTTCGAGGTCGGAGATGGCCGTGTGCAGCTTGGTGTCCCAGTTGACCAGGCGCTTGCCGCGGTAGATCAGGCCGTCCTCATGCAGGCGCACGAAGGCTTCCTTGACCGCTTCGGACAGCCCGTCGTCCATGGTGAAGCGCTCGCG
>NZ_DGIR01000049.1 GCF_002386445.1 Pseudomonas sp. UBA4617 | reverse complement strand
TCTCACAGGCGCTGAAAACCTCAGGGCGTACACATCGTCGTCCTACCGCGCTCCCAGCCATTCAAGGCAACAATACCGTTGACCCCACCGTCCTGCGCGCCGACAACTCCGTCTGCGCCTTGGCCGCCTCGCTCAGCGGATACCGCTGCTGGATATCCACAACCAGCTTGCCACTGCCAATCATCGCAAACAGATCATCGGCCATGGCCTGGGTGTTCTCGGCATTGTTGGCATAGCTCGCCAGTGTCGGCCGAGTCACGTACAGCGAACCCTTCTGCGCCAGAATGCCCAGGTTCACCCCGCTCACCGCGCCCGAGGCATTGCCGAAGCTCACCATCAAACCACGCGGCTGCAAACAATCCAGGGAGGTCAACCAGGTATCCGCACCCACGCCGTCATACACCACCGGGCATTTCTTGCCGTCGGTCAGTTCCAGCACCCGCTTGGCCACATCCTCATGGCTGTAGTCGATGGTCGCCCACGCGCCCAACGCCTTGGCCCGTTCGGCCTTTTCGGCAGAGCTGACGGTGCCGATCAGCTTGGCGCCCAGCGCCTTGGCCCACTGGCACGCCAACGAACCCACGCCGCCGGCCGCTGCGTGGAACAGGATCACATCGCCTGGCTTCACCGCGTAGGTCTGCTTCAACAGGTACTGCACGGTCAGACCCTTGAGCATCACCGCCGCCGCCTGCTCGAAGCTGATGTTGTCGGGTAGCTTGACCAGGTTGGCCTCCGGCAGCGTATGCACTTCGCTGTACGCACCCAGCGGCCCACCGGCATGGGCGACGCGATCGCCCACTTTCAGGCGGGTCACGCCCTCGCCCACGGCCTCGACCACCCCCGCCGCCTCGGTACCCAGCCCGGAGGGCAGCGATGGCGGTGCATACAGCCCACTGCGGAAGTAGGTGTCGATGAAGTTCAGGCCGATCGCATGGTTACGCACGCGCACCTGCTGCGGCCCGGGCGGAGCGGGTTCGAATTCTACAAACTGCAGTACTTCCGGGCCGCCATGCTGGCTGAACTGGATACGCTTGGCCATCTCGCACTCCTGTAGTCGGGATCGGGAAAGGCCTTCTATCGGACGCCTTTGCCTGATCCCCGTCAACTGCGGCGCACGCCCTGGCGGTGGTATGCTACGCGGCGAATTGTTCCCTGCCCGTTCCTGGTGACCCGATGACTAGCCGCACCGAGGCCGTGAAAGCCTATCTGCTCGACCTGCAAGACCGCATCTGCTCTGCCCTTGAAACAGAAGACGGTGGTGCCCGCTTCGTCGAGGATGCCTGGGTGCGCGAGGCCGGTGGCGGGGGGCGCACACGGGTGATCGGCGATGGCAAGGTGATCGAGAAAGGCGGGGTCAACTTCTCTCACGTATTCGGTGCAGGCCTGCCGCCTTCGGCCAGCGCCCACCGCCCCGAGCTGGCGGGCCGTGGCTTCGAGGCCCTGGGCGTGTCGCTGGTGATCCACCCGCACAACCCGCATGTGCCTACCTCGCATGCCAACGTGCGTTTCTTCATCGCCGAAAAGGAAGGTGAAGAAGCCGTGTGGTGGTTCGGCGGTGGTTTCGACCTGACCCCCTATTACGGCAACGAGGAAGACTGTATCCACTGGCACCGCGTCGCCGAGCAGGCCTGCGCGCCGTTCGGTGCCGACGTGTACCCGCGCTACAAGGCCTGGTGTGACCGTTACTTCCATCTCAAGCACCGTGGCGAGCCGCGTGGTATTGGCGGCCTGTTCTTCGATGACCTGAACGAGTGGGACTTCGACACCTGCTTTGCCTTCATCCGTGCTATTGGCGATGCCTACATCAACGCCTACCTGCCGATCGTCCAGCGCCGCAAGAACACGCCTTACACCCCGCAACAGCGTGAGTTCCAGGAATATCGCCGTGGCCGCTATGTGGAGTTCAACCTGGTCTACGACCGTGGCACCCTGTTCGGCCTGCAGTCGGGCGGGCGTACCGAGTCCATTCTCATGTCACTGCCGCCGCAGGTCCGCTGGGGCTACGACTGGAAGGCCGCCCCTGGCAGCGAAGAAGCACGCCTGACTGACTACTTCCTGCAGGACCGCGACTGGCTCAGCCAGTAAGCCCCTGCACAACAAAGGAATCGCCATGGACCAGTACGTCGTTTTCGGTAACCCCATCGGCCACAGCAAGTCGCCGTTGATCCACCGTCTGTTTGCCGAGCAGACCGGTCAGGACCTGGAATACGCTACCCTGCTGGCGCCGCTGGACGAGTTCAGTGACTGTGCGCGTGGCTTTTTCAAGCAAGGCCGCGGCGCCAACGTCACTGTGCCGTTCAAGGAAGAGGCCTACCGCCTGTGTGACAGCCTGACCCCACGCGCCCAGCGCGCGGGCGCGGTGAACACGCTGTGCAAGCTGGCCGACGGTACCTTGCAGGGCGACAACACCGACGGCGCGGGCCTGGTGCGTGACCTGACGGTGAATGCCGGTGTCGCGCTGGCGGGCAAGCGCATCCTGATCCTCGGTGCTGGCGGCGCCGTGCGGGGCGTGCTGGAGCCGCTGCTGGCACACAAGCCGCAGTCGCTGGTCATTGCCAACCGCACTGTGGAAAAGGCCGAGCAGCTGGCGCGGGAATTCGATGAACTGGGGCCGGTGGTGGCCAGTGGTTTTGCCTGGTTGCAGGAGCCGGTGGACGTGATCATCAATGCCACTTCGGCGAGCCTGGCCGGTGAATTGCCACCGATTGCCGACAGCCTGGTCGAGGCGGGGCGTACGGTGTGCTACGACATGATGTATGGCAAGGAGCCGACGCCGTTTTGCCAGTGGGCTACCAGGCTTGGGGCGGCTCAGGTGCTGGACGGGCTGGGGATGCTGGCTGAGCAGGCGGCTGAAGCCTTCTTTGTCTGGCGAGGCGTGCGCCCGGATACGGCGCCGGTTTTGGCGGAGTTGCGCCGACAGCTCGCTCGGGGCTGAAATTGTCGGGGCTGCAAAGCAGCCCCAGGATTCACAGCTCATTCGTCAAACCGGATCGGGCATAACTCCGCCCCTTCCAGCTTCTGCAGTTCCTCGATCACCTGCGGCCTGGCCCGGTGCAAGGTCAGGCTTCCCCCCGCCCGCCTCAACCGGCGCGCCTCGCGGTGCAACATATCCACACCGGAATAGTCGATAAAGTTCACCTGCCGCGCATCGATCACCACATGTGGCCCCTGGCAGCGCTGCAAGCGCACCTGCAGGTAAGGCGCTGCGCCAAAGAAGATCGACCCGCCTACCCGCAGCACGTCCGCCTCCCCTTCACGCGTTTGCTGCACCCTTGGCCGTGACGTGCGCTTGAGGTAGAAGAATAGCGATGCCAATACCCCGGCATAGATCGCGGTTTGCAGCTCCAGCAACAACGTCGCCGCCGCTGTCAGTGCCATGACCAGGAATTCCGAACGGCTGACCCGAAACAGCGCACGAATCGCGCGGTGGTCCACCAACCCCCAGCAGATCAACAGAATGCTGCCGGCCATGGCCGGAATCGGCAGATGCGCAATCAGCCCGGCCCCGGCAACGGCGAATAGCGCCACCCACAATGCCGAGAACACCCCGGCCAGGGGGGAGCGGGCGCCAGCGTCATAGCTCAACCCAGAGCGGGTGAAGGAGCCGGAAGACAGGTAGCCGGAAAAGAACGCTCCAATGATGTTCGACAGGCCTTGGGCCCGAATTTCCTGGTCAGCGTTGATCAGCTGCTCCGAACGTGCCGACAACGAGCGAGCAATCGACAGGCTGGTGACCAGCCCGAGCATGCCCACCGCCACGGCGCTGGGCAGTAGCCGCAGAACCAGTTCCACATCCAGCAAGGGCAGCGGGCTGAAGGGTGGCAGTTGGCCGGTGAACGCTGGCACTCGCGGTACATGGCCAAACAAGCCGGGTAGCAGCCAGGCCAGCAGGCTGACCAGAATCAGGCTGAGCAACAGGCTCGGCCAGCGTGGGCGCCAGCGCTTGAAGGCTACGCCGATCACCACGGTGGCCAGGCCCAGCACCAACGAAGGCAGGTCTACCTCACCGGCATGGCTGGCCAGGTCCTGCACGCTCTTGAGCGCAGTGGCCTGACTGGGCAGGTCCATGCCCAGCAGGTTGGGTAGTTGGCCCAGGGCAATGACGATGGCAGCGCCCAGGGTGAAGCCAAGCACCACGGAATGGGAGACAAAGTTGACCAGCGCGCCGAAGCGCAAAAGCCCGAGCAGCAACTGGAACAGGCCGCCGAGGAAAGTCAGCAACAACACCAGGGTTACGTAGTCGGCGCTGCCGGCCACGGCCAACGGGCTGATACTGGCGTAGAGCACGATGGAAATGGCGGCGGTCGGGCCACAGATCAGGTGCCAGGACGAGCCCCACAGGCAGGCGATCAGCACCGGCACGATGGCGGCGTACAGGCCGTATTCGGCAGGCAGGCCGGCGATCAGGGCATAGGCGATGGATTGTGGCAGGGCGAGGATGGCACCGCTCAGGCCCACCAGCAGGTCCTGGCGCAGGCTGCGGCCCGATTGGCGCGGCAGCCATGTGAGGAAGGGCAGCAGGTGAGCGAGGCGATGCATGAGATATCCAGATTTCCGAAGGTGCACTGTCCTGTGTGGGAGCGGGTCTACCCGCGAATGCATTGGTAGCCTCACTGACGCATTCGCGGGTGAACCCGCTCCCACAGGATCGGTTTAGAGCTTGGTTTTTACTGCTTTGCCAGCATCCTCGCCACTTCTGGTGCTCACCCCGGCCAACCACCCATCCAGCACCTCGGGATGCGCTTTCACCCAGGCCTTGGCCGCTTCGTCGAAGCTGATCTTCTTATCCACAACCTCGGCCATGATGCTGTTTTCCATATCCAGCGTGAACTTCAGGTTTTCCAGCAGCTTCGCCGCATTGGGGCAGGCTTGTGGATAACCTTTGCGGGTCAAGGTATAGACGTCGCCTTTACTGCCGAACCACTTCTCCCCGCCGGTCAGGTAATGCATTTTCAACTTCACGTTCATCGGGTGCGGGGTCCAGCCGAGGAAGGTGATGAACTGCTGTTTTTTCACCGCTCGGTCAACCTGCGCCAGCATCGCCTGCTCGCTGGATTCCACCAGCTTCCATTGGCCAAGGTTGAATTCATTCTTGTCGATGATTTCCTTCAGTGACAGGTTGGCCGGGGCGCCGGAGCCAATCCCGTAAAGCTTCTTGTCAAACTGGTCGGCGTGTTTCTGCAGGTCGGCAAAGTCCCTGACCCCGGCATTCCATACATAATCGGGCACTGCCAGGGTGAACTCGGTTCCCTCCAGATTGCGTGACAGCTGCTTCACGTCGCCATTGGCGATGAACTTGTCATGAAAGCCCTGGTGCGCGGGCATCCAGTTGCCGAGGAAAGCATCTACGCGACCATCCTTGAGGCCGCCATAGATGATCGGTACAGCCAGGCTGTCGATCTTGACCTGATAACCCAGGCTTTCCAGCAGCAGGCGGGCCACGGCGTTGGTCGAGGCAATATCGCTCCAGCCGGGGTCGGCCAATTTCACGGTAGTGCATTGCGTGTCGCTGTCGGTGGCGTAAACGGTGCTCGTGCCCAGGCTGATGGCCAGGGCGAACACGGCGGCGGAGAACTGATGCATGGCGGCCTCTCTTTACTCATTCCAAGGGTGCGGGCTGTGGATAACGTGCCTTGCGCTCGAGGTCGTCGAGATCGATGTGGTTGCGCATGTACTGTTGGCTGGCGTCCACCCAGGGTTGGTGGTCCCAGCTTTTCAGCTTGCCGATGGCCAGCGCCTCGGCCACCAGGCGGCGGCGGCGTTGGCTGGCCAGCACCTGCTGGCGCAGGCTGGGAATATCCCAGCGTTGCCGTGCTTCATCGACAAATGCCTGCAGCAGCGCCTGGTGGTCCGGGCTGCTGGTGAGGTTCTCCCGCTCGTGCGGGTCGCGGCTCAGGTCATAGAGTAGGCATGGGTCGTCTTCGCTGTACACGAACTTGTACGGGCCACGGCGAATCATCATCAGCGGCCCGACCGTGCCTTCGGCCATGTACTCGCCGATGACCTCGTCGTGGCCGCCCTGCCCTTGCAAATGGCCAAGCAGCGAGCGGCCGTCCAGGTGCAGGTTTTTATCCACAGACCCGCCTGCCAGCTCGACCAGCGTCGGCAGCAAGTCGCAGGTCGACACCGAGGCGTCCACCCGGCATGCGGCGAAACGCTTGGGCGCGTGTATCAGCAGCGGTACCCGCGCCGACATCTCGAACCAGTGCATCTTGTACCAGAGGCCCCGCTCACCGAGCATGTCGCCGTGGTCGCCAGAGAACACGATCACGGTGTTGTCGGCCAGGTGGCATTCCTCGAGGGTTTGCAACAACTGGCCGATGTTGTCGTCGATGTAGCTGCAGGCGCCGAAGTAGGCGCGGCGGGCATCGCGGATCTTGTCCACCGGCAGGGGCTTGTTCCACAGGTCGTACACCTTCAGCAGGCGCTGCGAGTGGGGGTCAAGTTCCGCCTGCGCGAACTCGGCGCGCGGCATCGGGATATCCACACCCTCGTAGCGATCCCAGTAGCGCCTGGGGATGGTGTACGGGTCGTGCGGGTGGGTCATCGACACAGTCAGGCAGAACGGCCGGCCATCGTTTTCGCGGACGTGGTCGTACAGGTACTGGCGCGCCTTGAACAGCACTTCTTCGTCGAAATCCAGCTGGTTGGTACGCACGCACGGGCCGGCCTGCAGCACCGAGGACATGTTGTGGTACCAGCTTGGGCGCACGTCCGGTTCATCCCAGTTCACCGCCCAGCCATAGTCTGCTGGGTAGATATCGCTGGTCAGACGTTCTTCGTAGCCATGCAACTGGTCCGGGCCACAGAAGTGCATCTTGCCTGACAGCGCGGTGCGGTAGCCAAGGCGGCGCAGGTAGTGGGCGTAGGTCGGTACATCGGCGGGGAAGTCGGCGGCGTTGTCGTAGGCGCCGATGCGGCTGGGCAACTGGCCACTGACCAGGGTGAAACGGGACGGGGCGCACAATGGGCTGTTGCAGTAGGCAGCGTTGAACACCACCGCCTGCTCGGCCAGGCGGCTCAGGTGCGGCATCTGGATCGGCGACGGGCTGTAGATCGGCAGCAAGGGCGCGGCCATCTGGTCGGCCATGATGAACAGGATATTCGGGCGCGTCATGGTGGCTTCCATCGTTGAGAATTATGCGAACCGCTTGCCTACCAAGATGCGTCTGTGGATAACATGGGTAAAGCCCATGGCGAACAATGAATAGGATTAGCCACGCTTATGTTTGAGCACCTTGCCGACTTGTCGCTGGACACCTTGCGCGTGTTCGAGGCCGCCGCACGGCTGCGTGGCTTCACTGCGGCGGCCCTGGAGCTTGGCACCACGCAGCCGGCAGTGAGCCAGCAGATCAAACGGCTGGAGGCTCAGTTGGGCACGCGCTTGTTCGACCGCATTTACCGGGGCATCGTGCTGACCGAGGCTGGCCAGGTGTTGTTCGAACAGGTGTATCAGGGCCTGCAGGCCATGGATGACGGCATCGCTGAGGTCTGCGGGAGAGGCCAGCGCGAGGTGCTGCAGGTAGCGACCGACTTCGCTTTTGCGGCGTTCTGGCTGATGCCACGGTTGCAGCGCTTTCACCAGGCTTATCCACAGGTGGATGTGAGCCTGGTGACGGGTGAACGCAGCCTGGGCATGTTGCGCCCGGACATCGATGTGGCAGTGCTGTTTGGTGACGGGCGCTTTCACCAAGGTGAGAGCCGCTGGTTGTTCGATGAGGAAGTTTTCCCGGTCTGCAGCCCTCGGCTGATTCATGGCAAGCCCTTGTCAGCCGAGGATTTGCAACGGTTGCCGTTGCTGCACTTGAAGGGCGAGCAGGCCAGCCGCTGGTTCGACTGGGCGGGGGTATTCCGTGGGTTTGGCGTGGCCAGCCCGCCGCCGCCGGGACAGTTGCGGTTCGATAACTATACCTTGCTGATTCAGGCGGCGATCGCCGGCCAAGGCGTGGCGATTGGCTGGGGCCACCTGGTGGACGGGCTGGTGGACCAGGGGCTGCTGTGCCGGCCACTAGAAGGTAGCTTGCGTTCGGCCCGGGGGTATTACGTGGTGCTGCCGCCGCGCAAGCGGCGCGGGGCGCTGATCCAGCGGTTTGTGGATTGGCTGGAGCGTGAGCGCAGCCTTTGAGGTCGCCGTAGCAGCTCCGGCAGTCTAGACCACGAAGTTCAGATGCTCGCCCCGGTGCAAACCCAGCTCCAGCATATCCACCATTCCTGCCGCGACCCTGGCCAGCTGCCGCAAAGGCTCACCCAACCCCGGCTCCAACGTGCCCTCGGTACTGCGAAAATGCTCCATCCCCAACCCTGGCAGCTCCGGCGGCGTATTGATCAACGTCCAGTGCAAGGCGCTGCGCTGCAAGCCATCGACCACCTGGTTCACGCATTCCCGCTCCACTTCACTGTACTTGCCTGGCTTGTCCAGCACAGCGAAATCGCCCACCAGTAGCAGCTGGCGTATAGTCGTGCGCTTGAGCCCCGCCAGCAGCGCCTGGCTCATGTGCGCCTGACCGGGCAGGTCGCCCGGCGCCAGTGTCGACAACAGGGCAATCACCGCCGAACCGCCTGCTGCACCCTGTTCCGCCTGGTCCGCATCGCCCAGCCCGCCTAGCTTGAAATGCAGGCCCGGGCGCGGCGCGTGGCGGTTGAGATCATTCACCACGGCCGTGACTTCGTGCTGGCGCGACAGCAGCTCGACCATCAGGGCATTGCCCAAGCTGCTTTCAGGCCCGAACAGGACCAGCTTGAATACGGGCGTTTCGGCGTTTTTCACGGCATCACTTCCTTTGCAGGTGGTGAGGTTTGGACCGTAAACAGGAGTTATCGTGCAGAGAATCAAGGGTTACCACGCCCATGTGTACTACGACGCAGCGACCATGGCGCAGGCCCGTGAGTTGTGCGAGGAGGCTGCGCGACTGTTCCCGGTGACCATGGGGCGCATGCACCAGAAGCCGGTGGGGCCGCACCCGGACTGGAGCTGCCAGTTGGCGTTCGGGCCGGAGGTGGTAGGCGTGGTGTTGCCTTGGTTGGCGTTGTACCGCAAGGGGCTGGTGGTGTTCATGCACCCGCTGACCGGGGATGAACTGGCGGACCATCGGGACCATGCGATCTGGATGGGGGCTGTGCGGCCGCTGGATTTGTCGATCTTCGGGGGATAGTTTTCTGTATTGCTTGTATCGGCGCTGTTCGCGGGCAAGCCCACTCCCCCAGGTCCACAGCTTTCAGCATCGTGTGGTCCCTGTGGAAGCGGGCGGGCCCGCGAAGCATTCGGCGTGGATCAGCGGCGGGCGCCGCGCACCCCTTCAGCCAGTGCCGAGCAGAGGCTCAGCACATCGTTCACCGCCTGTTCGGCACTCTTGGCCTGGGCGATCTTGTCGACCAGCGCCGAACCCACCACCACACCGTCCGCCAGGCGGGCGATGTTCGCCGCCTGCTCCGGCGTACGAATGCCGAAGCCAACGCTGATCGGCAGGTCGGTATGCCGACGCAGGCGGGCAATGGCCTCGGTCACGTGTTCGCTGGTGGCCGAGCCGGCGCCGGTCACACCGGCCACCGACACGTAGTAGACGAACCCGGAGCTGCGCTCCAGCACGCGTGGCAGGCGCACATCGTCGGTGGTCGGGGTGGTCAGGCGGATGAAGTCGATGCCTGCGGCCTGGGCCGGGGTGGCCAGTTCGGCATCGTGCTCCGGCGGCAGGTCGACGATGATCAGGCCATCGACGCCCGCTTGCCTGGCCTCGGCCACGAACTGTTCCACGCCAAAGCGGTGAATCGGGTTGTAGTAGCCCATCAGCACGATCGGCGTGGCTTGGTCATCCACACGGAAATCGCGAACCATCTGCAGAGTCTTGGCCAGGGTCTGGCCGGCTTCCAGGGCACGCAAAGTGGCCAGCTGGATGGCCACGCCATCGGCCATCGGGTCGGTGAACGGCATGCCCAGTTCGATCACGTCGGCACCGGCTGCCGGCAGGCCCTTGAGGATCTGCAGCGAGGCGTCATAGCCCGGGTCGCCCGCGGTAATGAAGGTGACCAGTGCCGAGCGGCCTTCGGCCTTCAGCTCGGCGAAGCGTTGTTCAAGACGGCTCATGCCTGTTTCTCCTGGGCAGCCATGTGGTTCATGACGGTTTGCATGTCTTTGTCGCCGCGGCCCGACAGGCACACGACCATCAGGTGGTCCTTGGGCAGCTTCGGCGCGCGCTTGATCGCCTCGGCCAAGGCATGGGAGCTCTCCAAGGCCGGGATGATGCCTTCCAGGCGGCAGGTGGCGTGGAACGCATCCAACGCTTCGTCGTCGGTGATGCTGACGTATTCCACACGTTTCACTTCGTGCAGGTAGGCATGTTCAGGACCGATGCCCGGGTAGTCCAGGCCGGCGGAGATCGAATGGGCGTCGGTAATCTGGCCGTCTGCATCCTGCAGCAGGTAGGTACGGTTGCCGTGCAGCACGCCTGGGACGCCGCCGTTGAGGCTGGCGGCATGTTTGTCGGTGTGTACGCCGTGGCCACCGGCTTCGACGCCAATGATCTGCACGCTCGGCTCTTCGAGGAATTCATGGAACAGGCCCATGGCGTTGGAACCGCCACCGACGCAGGCGACCAGGCTGTCTGGCAGGCGGCCTTCCTTCTCTTGCAACTGGGCGCGGGTTTCCTTGCCGATGATCGACTGGAAGTCGCGGACCATGGCCGGGTACGGGTGTGGGCCGGCCACGGTACCGATCAGGTAGAAGGTGTCTTCGACGTTGGTGACCCAGTCGCGCAGTGCCTCGTTCATGGCGTCTTTCAGGGTGCCAGTACCCGCGGTGACCGGGACAATTTCGGCGCCGAGCAGCTTCATGCGGAATACGTTGGCCTGCTGGCGCTCGATGTCGGTGGCGCCCATGTAGATTACGCAAGGCAGGCCGAAGCGGGCGGCGACGGTAGCGGTCGCCACGCCGTGCATGCCGGCACCGGTTTCGGCGATCAGGCGTTTCTTGCCCATGCGCTTGGCCAGCAGTACCTGGCCGATGCAGTTGTTCACCTTGTGCGCGCCGGTGTGGTTCAGCTCTTCACGCTTGAAGAAAATCTTGGCGCCGCCGCAGTGTTGGGTCAGACGCTCGGCGAAGTACAGCGGGTTGGGTCTGCCAATGTAGTCGCGCTGGAAATAAGCCAGCTCTTCAAGGAATTTCGGATCAGCCTTGGCTGCTTCGTATTCGCGGGCCAGGTCCAGCACCAGAGGCATCAGCGTTTCGGCTACGTAGCGGCCGCCGAACGAGCCGAACAGGCCGTTGGCGTCGGGGCCGGGGCGGTATTGGGACTGGGTCATGGGGCGCTCCAGGGCGTAATGGATGAGTGATGGGCTTTACTCTAACCACGACAGGCCCGGCTGAAAACCGATAAGATTGCGCAAACTTGTCAGGAAAACTCACAGGTAACATGGCCCACGACCTCCCTCCCCTGAACGCCCTGCGGGCCTTCGAGGCCACCGCCCGGTTGAATAGCGTCAGCCAGGCGGCTGAAGCGCTGCACGTTACCCATGGCGCAGTCAGCCGGCAACTCAAGGTGCTTGAGGAGCACTTGGGCGTGGTGCTGTTCGTCAAGGACGGGCGCGGCATCAAACTCACAGATGCAGGTGTGCGCCTGCGTGATGCCAGCGGCGAAGCCTTCGACCGGCTGCGCAGCGTATGTGCCGAACTCAGCCGTGATGTGAGCGAGGCGCCGTTCGTGCTGGGTTGCTCGGGTAGCCTCCTGGCGCGCTGGTTCATTCCACGGTTGGGGCGACTGAAGGCCGATTTACCCGCGTTGCGCCTGCACCTCTCGGCAGGCGAAGGCGACCTCGATCCACGTCGGCCGGGGCTGGATGCGCTGTTGGTGTATGCCGAACCGCCGTGGCCGGCGGACATGCAGGTGCACATGCTGGCCGAGGAGCGCATCGGGCCAGTGCTCAGTCCGCACTATTCCGGTTTCGAGCGCTTGCAGGGTGCGCCTGCCAGCGCCCTGCTCGACGAAGCCCTGCTTCACACCACCTCGCGCCCGCAGGCTTGGCCGACCTGGGCGGCGGAACAAGGGCTGAACCCGGCGGCACTGCATCATGGGCAGGCCTTCGAGCATTTGTATTACCTGCTGGAAGCAGCGGTGGCAGGTCTGGGCGTTGCGATTGCACCGCAGCCGCTGGTCGCCGATGACCTGCGAGCCGGGCGCCTGTGTGCGCCTTGGGGCTTTTCCCCCACCTCCGCAGTGCTGGCGTTGTGGGTGCCCCGGCGCGCCGCGGACGGGCGCGCCGAGCAGTTGGCGCAGTGGCTACGTGCCGAACTGGCCAGCCAAGGCGCTTAGTTGCGCTTGCACAGCAGGTAGGCCGCCAGCAGGCCCAGTGCGCCGACGGCGACGCCGGCAGTGGTGTAGGGGTGCTGCTGGGCATAATCACGGGTAGCAATGCCGGTCTGGCGGGTACGTTGCTTCACTTCTTCGTAGGCGTCGCTCAGCAGGCTACGGGAATGACGAAGGGCGCTTTCGGCGCTGCTGCGGATGGCCTTGACCGACTTCTGGGACTCTTCCGAAGCGTCATGCTTGAGGCTTTCCAGGCTCTTCAGCAGGCTTTCGATCTCGGCTTCCATGCTTTCCAGGGACGCTTTACGCAGCGAATTGCGGTGCATGTTGACTCTCCTTCGCGTTGTGGGCTGTAGAGGTTGCGACTGCCAAGCGAAGCGAAAGTGCGATCGAACTTTCCATATTCGTGGCGGCTCGCAGGTAAACCCTGCCTGCGCTGCTAGGCTCAATCACACTGATATCCAAGGAGAGCGCTCATGACCGACCATCACACGTACAAGAAGATCGAGCTGGTAGGGTCTTCGACCACCAGCATCGAAGAAGCGATCAACAATGCCCTCGCTGAAGCCGGCAAGAGCATCAAGCACCTTGAGTGGTTCGAGGTGGTCGACACCCGTGGCCATATCCGCGACAACAAGGCGGCGCACTTCCAGGTCACGCTGAAGGTCGGCTTCCGTATCGCCAACAGCTGAAATGTTACCGGGCTGGATGAGTCCGGCAGGATGGGATATTCAAGAAGCGGGCGCCTCGGCAGGCGCCCTTTCTGATCGCGTCTGCACAAGGAAAGTAATTGATGAACAAAGTGATTCTGGCGCTGGGCCTGATGAGCCTGGCCGGTGGTGCGTTGGCAGCAGGCAAGCCCTGCGAGGAGCTGAAGGCGGAGATTGCCGCCAAGCTGGATGCCAAGGGTGTTCAGGGCTACACCCTGGAGGTCGTGAAAAAGGGCGAACCGGCGGGCAAGGTGATTGGTAGCTGCGAGGCCGGCACCAAGGAGATCGTGTACCGCCGTGGCTGATGGCATGGCGTCATCGCCGGCCAGATAGGCGTTGACTGTGGCGCTGTCCGTGTAGACGCGGCCTTGTGTCGCGAAGGGCCGCGCCTACAGCTGACCGCGCCGGGTTTGCCGGCGCCGAAGGTCACTCGGCCCTGAGGGCCTGCGCCAGCAGTTCATAGGACCGCACCCGGTCGGCATGCTCATACAGGTCACAGGTAAAGATCAGCTCGTCCGCTCCGGTCTGCTCCAGCAGCACTTCCACCTTGGCCCGCACTTTCTGCGGGCTACCAATCATCGCCAGGCCAAGGAAGCTGCCCACCGCATCCCGCTCATGCGGTAGCCACAGGCCATCCATGCTTGCCACTGGCGGCTTCTGCATCAGGCTTTGCCCGCGTATCAGCGCCAGGATGCGCTGATACACCGACGTGGCCAGGTATTCGGCCTTTTCATCGGTTTCAGCCACGACCATGGGAATGCCCAGCATCACGTACGGCTTGGCCAGCGTGGTCGAGGGCTTGAAGTGATTGCGGTACACGCGGATCGCCTCGTGCATGTAACGCGGTGCGAAGTGCGAGGCGAAGGCGTAGGGCATGCCGCGCGTGCCGGCCAACTGGGCACTGAACAGGCTGGAGCCAAGCAGCCACATCGGGACATCGGTATCGTGACCTGGCACCGCGATGACTTTCTGATCATCGGTACGCGGGCCGAGATAACGCGACAGCTCCTCGACGTCGTCCGGGAAGTCGTCCGGGCCGCCAGCACGGTCGCGGCGCAGGGCATAGGCGGTCATCTGGTCGGAACCCGGTGCACGGCCCAGACCCAGGTCGATGCGCCCCGGGTACAGGCTGGCCAGGGTGCCGAACTGTTCGGCGATCACCAGCGGTGCATGGTTCGGCAGCATGACCCCGCCGGAGCCCACGCGAATGCTCGAAGTACCGCCGGCCAGGTAGCCGATCAGTACTGAAGTAGCCGAGCTGGCGATGCCGTCCATGTTGTGGTGCTCGGCCACCCAGAAGCGGTGGTAGCCAAAGCGTTCGACGTGTTGTGCCAGGTCCAGCGAGTTGCGTAGCGACTGCGCCGGGCCGGCGTCGGCGCGCACCGGCACCAGGTCGAGGGTGGATATTTTCAGGTCATTCAGCTGGGTCATGGAGCCTCCGCGGAAGTGGTTGGCCAGAGGCCTTTTTGCTTCTGTATGGGCGCATTCGTTGGATTCAATGCCTGCGGTCAGATTGCGCTGAACTTGCCTGGCGCGACAGGCCTCTGAACCGTAGACGTATGTAACCCAGTGACCAGGAGGTAGCATGAAAAAGACAGCATCGGCGATCTGGCAAGGTGGCCTGAAGGACGGCAAAGGCCTGCTTTCCACGGAAAGCGGGGCGCTCAAGCAGAACCCCTATGGCTTCAATACCCGTTTCGAAGGGGTGCCCGGCACCAACCCCGAGGAGCTGATCGGTGCAGCACATGCTGGCTGTTTCTCGATGGCGCTGTCGATGATGCTGGGTGAAGCGGGGCTGACCGCCGAGCGGATCGACACGGCTGCCGAGGTGACACTCGACAAGCAGCCTGATGGCTTTGCCATTACTGCCGTACACCTGGTGTTGCGGGCAAAGGTGCCCGGGGCAAGCGAGGCACAGTTCCTGGATATCGCCAACAAGGCCAAGGCCGGCTGCCCGGTGTCCAAGGTGCTGAACGCCAGGATCAGCCTGGATGCGGCACTGGTGGTTTGAAGCGGTGCAATGTGGGCAGTTTGCTGTAGGCTAGACAGCGTCGGCAGCATTGCTGCCTCTTTCAGGAGCCGTTTGATGATACGCGTAGCAATCGCCGTGTTGGCTTCCCTGGTCGCCACCTCTGCGTTGGCGGCGGTAAAGCCGTGCGAGGAGCTCAAGGCCGAGATCGAGGCCAAGATACAGGCCCAGGGGGTTGCCTCCTACACCTTGGAGATCGTGCCCAACAGCGAGGTCAAGGACCCGAACATGGTGGTCGGGTCCTGCGATGGCGGGACCAGGAAGATCATCTACCAGAAGAATGATCAGTAGCTCCGGAACCTGGGTGCGCTGCAGCCCCGGATTCAGGGGATGCAGAACACTTCGCTGGGCTTGTTGACCACCACCTTGCGATTGCCGTCATACAGCAGCACCTGCGGCTCCATCACAGGTGCCCTTGCCTCCAGGCGATAGCGTTCACCGGCCTTGAAGTCGTCGAAGCGCACGGTCAGGTAGCAGGTGCGGTCTCTGGGGTCGGTAGTGAGGCCGCCGGAGTAGATCTCGTAATCGAAGCGCACGACCAGTTCGTGCTTGCCGGGTGTTACCTGGAAGTAACGGCCATCATCCAGACGCTTGCCGTCCAGGCGGTCGGCCATGATTACCCTGCCTGGAGTCATGGTGTAGAGGTCGACCCAGGCCTGCTTGGGATCGACGGGTGGCAAGGGGCTGGCGCAGGCCCCCAGGGTACTGAGAGCGATCAGCATCATCGGCTGGCGCATGGCAAGACTCCCGCTTGCGATTCACAAGGTACAAGCATAGCGCCATTTGTGCGTATCAGCTGTGCTGGCAGCCCGCAGGCAAGCCCTGCCCGACCAACCTTTGCTGATGATCATAGAGCTTGATCCAGGGACGGAAACCGATGCTGCCCGCCTGCAGCTGGTAACGCTGGCCAGCGCTGAAGTCCTTGAAGGTCAGCTTGACCTGGCAGTCTCGCCACAGCGGCTCGTCGACCGGGCCGATATTGCTGGGGGTGACCGGGAACTGGTAGCGCACGGTCAACTCGTGGCTGCCAGGCGGCACTTCGAAATAACGGCTGTCGGCCCAGTCTCGTTCATCGACTTGCAGTGCATGCAGCGAGGTATTGTCGTAGGGAGTGAGGTCTATCCAGGCCTGGTTCGGGTCTGGGTCCGGCAAGGTCGAGCAGGCGGATATCAGCAACAGTGAGCCGGCGACCAACAGTGCGCGCATGGCGAAACTCCCCCTTGGCGAGATAGTCTTGAAGTGAAACGGCCTAGAGCGAGTCTGACGTAACGGATGCTTCGATTTTTTCTTGTTCAGCGCTCGGGCCCTGGGGCACTCGACCGCATTTTCACCCGTTTGGTTCCCGCGCTTGCCGTGCTCCTGCTGAACGGTTGCGCCAGTACGGCCTATTACGAGCAGTTGGCCGAAGGCCAGTGGCAACTGCTGCGCGCTCGCCAGTCGGTGGAGCACGTAGTGGCCGATCCTGCTACCCCGCCGCAATTGCGTGAGCGCCTGACGCATGCTGAACAGGCGCGTGCGTTTGCCAGCCAGCAGCTGAGACTGCCTGATAATCGCAGCTACCGGGTCTATGTGGAACTCGGTCGGCCCTACGTGGTGTGGAATGTGTTCGCCACGCCCGAGCTTTCGTTGCAGCCGGTCACGCACTGCTTCCCGATCGCAGGTTGCGTGGCGTATCGCGGCTATTACCAGCTCGGTGCCGCGCGTGGAGCGGCGGCGTTGATGCGCCAGGACGGCATGGATGTGTACGTGAGTGGCGTGGAAGCCTACTCGACCCTGGGCTGGTTCGATGACCCGATCCTGTCGTCGATGGTGGGCTGGGGGGATGAGCGCCTGGCCACGCTGATTTTCCATGAACTGGCGCACCAGCGCTTCTATGTGCAGGACGACACCGAGTTCAACGAATCATTCGCCTCCTTCGTAGAGCAGGAAGGTACGCGGCAATGGCGCATGGCGCGTGGGCTTGCAGCGGTTGATCGGGCCCAGGGGCAGCAGCGCGACCCGTTCACCCGGCTCGTGCTGGCCAGCCGCGAGCGATTGCAGGCCATTTATGCCGGGCCGATGGATGATGCGCACAAGCGAGTGGCCAAGCAGGCTGAGTTCGCGCGGCTAAGGCGCGAGTATCGGCTGCTGCGTGATGGCCCGTGGGGCGGTGACACGCGTTACGACGCCTGGATATATGGGCCGATGAACAATGCCAAGCTGTTGCCGTTCGGGTTGTATGACCAGTGGGTGCCAGCGTTTGCGGCACTGTTCCGCGAGGTGGATGGGGACTGGGCGCGGTTTTACGAGCGGGTGGAGCATTTGGGACGGCTGCCGATCGAAACGCGGAAAGAGGCGTTGCGGCGGTTGCTGGTTAACCGATGAGACCAGGGAGCCGCAACGCGGCCCCATGGCCATCAAGCGTTGAGGAATGCCTGATGCATTTCGGCCAAGGTTGCAAAGTGATAGGCCGGCTCCTCCGCCATCAACTCCTCCTGGCTGCCAAACCCATACCCCACCGCTACCGCTTGCAAGCCGTTGCTGCGTGCACCGATCAGGTCATGCTTGCGGTCACCGATCATCAGCGTCTGCGCAGGATCCAGCCTTTCTTCGTCCAGCAGATGGCGAATCAGCTCGACCTTGTTGGTGCGCGTACCATCCAGCTCACTGCCGTAGATCACTTTGAAATGGTGGTCGAAGGCGAAGTGGCGGGCGATTTCACGGGCGAATTCCCAAGGCTTGGAGGTGGCGATATACAGTGTGCGACCTTGGCTGTTCAGGGCAGCGAGCAGTTCCGGAACACCTTCGAACACCAGGTTTTCGTACAGGCCGGTGACGCGGAAGCGCTCCCGGTAGAAGTTCACCGCCTCCCAGGCCTTGGCCTCGTCGAAGCTGTAGAACTGCATGAACGCCTGCAGCAAGGGCGGGCCGATGAAGTGCTCGAGGCGGGCCAGGTCCGGCTCGTCGATGCCCAGCTTGGCCAGGGCGTACTGGATCGAGCGGGTGATGCCCTGGCGGGGGTCGGTCAGGGTACCGTCGAGGTCGAAGAGGATGTTCTGCTGGTGCATTTACATAGGTTCCACTTGAGTGCTGCAAAGCCTTCTTCGCGGGCTCGCCCGCGAAGCGGTCATTCAGGTTGATCGTAGCCTTCGGCCAGATGCTGGTCCTTGAGCTTCACATAGTTGCTGGCGCTGTAGGCAAAGAACGCATGCTCCTTGTCGCTCAGCAGCCGGACCTGTTTCACCGGGCTGCCCATGTACAGGTAGCCACTGACCAGGCGCTTGCCCGGCGGTACCAGGCTGCCGGCGCCAATGATCACTTCGTCCTCGACGATGGCGCCGTCCATGATGGTGCTGCCCATGCCGACCAGGATGCGGTTGCCCAGGGTGCAGCCATGCAACATGACCTTGTGACCGACGGTCACCTCGTCGCCGATTATCAGTGGGAAACCGTCAGGGTTGAACGGACTGGCGTGGGTGATGTGCAGGACACTGCCGTCCTGCACGCTGGTACGTGCGCCGATGCGGATACGGTGCATGTCGCCGCGCACCACGGTCAGCGGCCACACCGAGCTGTCTTCGCCGATCTCCACGTCGCCCAGCACTACCGCCGAACGGTCGACGAAGACCCGTGGTCCAACTTTCGGAGTGTGTTGCTGGAAGCTTCGGATGGCCATGATAGCGTCTCTCATCTGTGCCGATAGGCAGGCTGCCTGCTGCGGTCGGCGTCGATTGTAATTAAGATGGGGCAGTGTTTCTTCTGCCAAGGTATCCAAACCGTGAGTGCGAACAACCCGCTTCTGCAGTCCTACGATCTGCCGCCCTTCTCGCAAATCCGTGCCGAACACGTGTTGCCGGCGATCGAAGCGATCCTGGCCGACAACCGTAAAGCCATTGCCGAGATCCTCGAAAAGCAAGGCAAGAACCCCACCTGGGCTGGCCTGGTGCTGGCCATGGACGAACTGAACGACCGCCTGGGGGCCGCCTGGAGCCCGGTCAGCCACCTCAATGCGGTGTGCAACAGCCCGGAGCTGCGCGAGGCTTATGAGTCGTGCCTGCCGGCGCTCAGCGCCTACTCTACCGAACTCGGGCAGAACCGTGCGCTGTTCGAAGCCTACCAGGCGCTGATCGACAGCCCGGAAGCCAGCGGCTTCGACGCGGCGCAAAAGACTATCCTCGAGCATGCCCTGCGTGACTTCCGCCTGTCGGGTATCGACCTGCCGGCGGACAAGCAGCAGCGTTACGCCGAAGTACAGAGCAAGCTCAGCGAGCTGGGCAGCCGCTTCTCCAACCAGTTGCTCGACGCCACCCAGGCCTGGACCAAGCACGTGACCGACGAAGCCGCACTCGCCGGCCTGACCGACTCGGCCAAGGCGCAGATGGCGGCGGCAGCCCAGGCCAAGGGGCTCGACGGCTGGCTGATCACCCTGGAGTTCCCCAGCTACTACGCGGTGATGACCTACGCCGATGACCGCGCCCTGCGCGAAGAGCTGTATGCCGCGTACTGCACCCGTGCCTCGGATCAGGGGCCGAATGCCGGTCAGTTCGACAACGGCCCGGTGATGCAGGAAATCCTCGCCCTGCGCCAGGAGCTGGCCGAACTGCTGGGCTACAAGAACTATGCCGAACTGAGCCTGGCCACCAAGATGGCCGAGTCCAGCGACCAGGTGCTGGGCTTCCTGCGCGACCTGGCC
Organism: Pseudomonas sp. UBA4617; assembly: GCF_002386445.1. Taxonomy (GTDB): domain Bacteria; phylum Pseudomonadota; class Gammaproteobacteria; order Pseudomonadales; family Pseudomonadaceae; genus Aquipseudomonas. Next base: position 70,468 of record NZ_DGIR01000049.1, on the reverse strand, counting down.
AAGCGTTCCAAGCCGTTCGCCGCAGAGGACCTGGCGCAGCTCAAGGCCTATGCCGCCGGGCAGGGTTGCCCGGAACTGGCCAGCTGGGACGCCGGTTATTTCGGCGAAAAACTACGCGAGCAGCGCTACAGCGTGTCGCAGGAAGCCTTGCGCGCCTACTTCCCGATCGACAAGGTGCTGGGCGGCCTGTTCAGCATCGTGCAGCGTCTGTACGGCATTGAAATCGTTGAGCTCAAGGGTTTCGACAGCTGGCACCCGGACGTGCGTCTGTTCGAGATCAAGGAAAACGGCCAGCACGTCGGCCGCTTCTTCTTCGACCTGTACGCGCGCGCCAACAAGCGCGGCGGTGCCTGGATGGACGGCGCGCGTGACCGCCGCCGCACCGCCGATGGCCGGTTGCAGAGCCCGGTGGCCAACCTGGTCTGCAACTTCACTCCGGCAGCCCCTGGCAAGCCGGCCTTGCTGACCCACGACGAAGTGACCACACTGTTCCACGAATTCGGGCACGGCCTGCATCACCTGCTGACCCGTATCGAGCATGCCGGTGTTTCCGGCATCAACGGTGTGGCCTGGGACGCTGTCGAGCTGCCCAGCCAGTTCATGGAAAACTGGTGCTGGGAGCCTGAAGGCCTGGCGCTGATCTCCGGCCACTTCGAAACCGGTGCGCCGCTGCCGCAAGACCTGCTGGACAAGATGCTGGCGGCGAAGAACTTCCAGTCGGGCATGATGATGGTGCGTCAGCTGGAGTTCTCGCTGTTCGACTTCGAACTGCACGCCAGCCATGGTGATGGCCGCAGTGTGCTGCAGGTGCTCGAGGGCGTACGCGATGAGGTCTCGGTGATGCGCCCACCAGCTTACAACCGCTTCCCCAATAGCTTTGCGCACATCTTCGCGGGCGGCTATGCGGCCGGTTACTACAGTTACAAGTGGGCCGAAGTGCTGTCGGCCGATGCCTTCTCGCGCTTCGAGGAAGAGGGCGTGCTGAATGCCGAGACCGGTCGCGCCTTCCGCGAGGCGATTCTGGCTCGTGGCGGTTCGCGTGAGCCGATGGTGCTGTTCGTCGACTTCCGTGGCCGTGAACCCTCCATAGATGCCTTGCTGCGCCACAGTGGCCTGAGCGAGGACGCTGCAGCATGAGCGAGGTAGCCGTGACCAAGACCAAGAAGCGCTTCATTGCCGGGGCGGTGTGCCCGGCATGCAGCGAGACCGACAAGCTGATGATGTGGAACGAAGACGGCGTACCGCACCGCGAGTGCGTCGCTTGCGGTTTTACCGACACCCTCAACGAGCAGGGCCTGTCGGTACCGAAGGAGCTCGGTACGCGGGTCAACCAGCTGGCACCGAAAGCGGCGCCAGCCAAGGTTCAGACCGTGCAGTTTTTCCCTAACCCGAAGCTGAAGAAACCGGCTGAATAACGCCTTCGTGCCGCCCGGGCGCAATGCCCGGGTGGTAGATAGTCAGGCCACCTGTGGTGCACCGGCCATGCAAGCTCCCCTGCTCTTCTCTACGAGCAAGGCGTTGCACCATGGACAACCCGCTTCTGCAAAATAGCAACATCCCCGTCGATTACCCGGCGATTACGCTGGAAAACATGCAAATTGCCTTCGACCATGTGCTGCTGGCGCACCGGCAGGGCATCGAACACATCATCCGCAACCAGCAGGCATTGCCAACCTGGGATGACATGGTGTTGGCGGTGGATGGGCTGGATGCCCAGCTTTTGGCAGTGTTGTATGCGGCGTCGCCACTGGTGGGCCGGGATGACGCCTGGGCCGCTGCCATTGTCGACTTTTTCGCCAAGGCCACCGAGCGGTTCGAGCAGAAATTCACCAACTCCGTACTGCAGGCCTTGTATGAGCGCTTGGCCAATAGCGACATCGGCAAGCAGCTGGATGCCCAGAAACGCGCCACGCTGCGCTGGCATCTGGACAAGTTCGCCTCCAGCGGTGCCTCGCTCGACCCCGCAGGCAAGTTACGCCTGGCCGAACTCCTGAAACAGATCGGCGCGGCGAGCGAGGCGTTTCGCAGCAATATTAACCGGCCAGGACTGAGCATCACGGATGAATCCGAACTGAGTGGCGTACCTCAGCGCATCCGTGACGAGCTGGCTACAAGGGCGCAAGAGGCGGGTGAACCCGGTTGGTTGATTGCCTGCGAAAGCGTGACCACCGACGCTGTGCTCAAACATGCCGATAACCGGCAGCTGCGTGAGCGTGTGTACCGGGCATACAACACCCGGGGCGTCGGCCCTGGCCAACAGCAGGACAATCGCTATCACCTGGAACAACTGGCGAGGCTGCGCGAAGAAAAGGCCCACCTGCTCGGCTTTGCCAGCCATCTGCAGCAGAGCCTGCAGGTAAAGAGCGGGGGATCGGTTGCTCAGGTGCGCGGCTTTCTTCATGACCTGGCCGACCAGGTACGGCCGGCCATGCTGCGGTGGCGCGTCGACATGCAGCGCCAAGCCACAGCCCAGGGGCTGGGCAATGTCCAACCCTGGGACATCGCCTACCTGCAGGCCTCGTCAAACACGGCGCTTTCCACCGAAGCACTGCGCGAATACTTCCCGCTGAATGCTGTGGTCAGTGCGTTACGGCAGTTGATGGAGAAGCTGTTTGGCGTGATGTTGCAGGCCAGGCCACTGCCCACCTGGGATGACAGCGTGCAAGCGTTCGAGGTTTGGCAGGACAATGCCTTGATCGGCTTCCTGTACCTGGACGCCGTGCAGCATGTCGGCAAGCAGCCTGATTCGGTATTCACCACCTATGTACGTAACCGCCGGGTCGATGCCGAAGGCATCTACCAAGCGGCCTCGGTGGTGGTCTACTGCGACGTGCCAGCAGCGTTGCCGGGTAGCCAGCCGTTGCTCGACCACCTGTCTCTGCGCAAGCTGTTCCATGAGTTTGGCCACGCCCTGCACCATTTGCTGGTGCGCACGACCAATCATGTGATGTCCAACGTTACCGAACTTGGTACCGATGGCGTGGAACTGGTCGGCAAGTTGTTCGAGCGCTGGGTCTGGGATGCGGATTACCTGGTGGCGATCTCGGCGCACCAGCTGGATGGCAGCCCGCTTGACCGTGCACGCGTCGGTGAATGTCTGGATCGCTTGCGGCAGCTAGGCGTGGAGGAGATTGCACGAGATCTGAGCCTGGCCTTGTTCGACCTCGACCTGCATGCCACGCCGAACGATGGCAGGACGCTTGAGCAACGCCTGGGGGAGGCCCGCGAACGGTGTGGTTACTGGCCGCTGGCCGACTTCGAGCACCCGGCGCATGCTTTCGACCACCTGGTGGACGGCTACGATGCAGGTTATTACGCGTATCTGTGGTCGGATGTCCATGCCTTCGACCTGTTCACCCGCTTTGAAGCGGCAGGGCTGCTGGACCGCGCGACTGGCCGTGAACTGCAGGAGGCGTTGTTTGCTCCCGGGGCATCGCGGCCGCTGCGAGAAGGTATCGAAGCATTCCTGGGCCGAGCGGCAAGCCATGTGCCGTACCTGCGCTGGCATGGCCTGGGCTGAAGGTTCGCTGACCAGAGGTGCTGGAAAGAGGGTTGCGCGCATTGTACTGTATAAGAATACAGTATTCCGGGGCGCAGCCATGATTCACCCAGCACCGCAAAAGGGCCGCGGTACGGCACACAATCCACACAACCGCTTTGCCCCCAGCCACTCGGTGGCGGAGGATGACGGCTGGTACCAGGAGGTGCCGCAAACCCAGGGCACCGAGGTGCGGGTCGAGGTGGCCAAATCGGTGATCAGCCGTAATACCTCCCCCGACTTGCCGTTCGATCGGTCCATCAATCCTTATCGAGGGTGCGAGCACGGCTGCATCTACTGCTACGCTCGCCCTTCGCATGCCTACTGGGACCTTTCGCCCGGCCTGGATTTCGAGACCAGACTGATCGCCAAGACCAACGCTGCCGAGGTACTTGCGCAACAACTGAGCAAGCGGGGTTATGTGTGCTCGCCGATCAATCTGGGCTCCAATACCGACCCGTACCAGCCGATCGAGCGGGAACAGATGTTGACCCGGCGCCTGCTCGAAGTGCTGCTGCGCTTTCGCCACCCGGTGACCATCGTCACCAAGGGGGCGCTTGTCCTGCGCGACCTCGACCTGCTGGCTGAAATGGCCAGGCAGGGGCTGGCGCGGGTGATGATCAGCCTCACCACCCTGGACGACGACCTCAAGCGAGTACTCGAGCCCCGTGCGGCCTCGCCCAAGGCCAGGTTGCGCGCCATCCGCGTATTGCGCGAAGCCGGGGTGCCGGTGGGCGTGCTGTGTTCGCCGATGATTCCGATGATCAACGACAGTGAACTGGAGCGCCTGCTAGAAGCGGCCCGGGATGCAGGTGCACAGAGTGCCGCCTACATGATGCTGCGGCTGCCGCTGGAAGTGGCGCCGCTGTTCGAACAGTGGCTGCAGGACCATTACCCGCAGCGGGCGTCCCATGTGCTCAGTCTGATTCGCCAGAGCCGTGGCGGCGAATTGTACGACAGCCGCTTCGGCACACGAATGCGTGGTGAAGGCGTATTTGCCGAGTTGCTGGCACAACGCTTTGCCAAGGCCATGAAGCGGCTGGCGTTCGAAGGGCGGGAAGCGCAAGCGCTGGATTGTTCGGCATTTTGCCCGCCCGGTGGGCAGATGGCCTTGTTCTAGGTAGCCAAAAGGGCGAATTGCCAGCCTTCAATGCGACTAATCCAAGCAAATAATTGCAGTAATGGCTCTTGGCAGCTGATGGTTTTTTGCTATTATCCAGATCCCGCCTCTCTCATCTGGAACACGCGTTCTAGAGCCTCCGAATTAAGTTTCAGTTAAGTTTTCCCCGCTAGCGTAGGAAATCAGTCTCCACCGACTGTGATTTATGGCCCGTGCGCGTCATCTAAAACCCTGCATAGCCAGAATCTTTCACCGGTAAAATGGATTTACCTACACACCGTCAAGAGGATGAATCATGCCCGTCAAGGACCCATCCAAGGTCGTTCCGCAGGTCCCAGCGGAGAGCGCCGATGCCGCCCTTAAGCACATCGTCGACGGCTTCCTGCGTTTTCACCATGACGTTTTCCCCGAGCAGCAAGAGCTGTTCAAGAAGCTCGCCACCGCGCAAACCCCGCGCGCCATGTTCATCACCTGTGCCGACTCGCGCATCGTTCCCGAGCTGATCACCCAGAGCTCGCCGGGCGACCTGTTCGTGACCCGTAACGTCGGTAACGTGGTACCGCCCTACGGCCAGATGAACGGCGGTGTTTCCAGTGCCATCGAGTACGCCGTGCTGGCGTTGAAAGTGCACCACATCATCGTCTGTGGCCACTCCGACTGCGGTGCCATGCGTGCGGTGCTCAACCCGCAGTCGCTGACCAAGATGCCGACCGTTTCCGCCTGGTTGCGCCACGCCGAGGTGGCCCGCACCGTGGTCGAGAACAATTGCTCGTGCGGTAGCGAACACGAAACGATGCAGGTGCTGACCAAGGAAAACGTCATCGCCCAGCTGCATCACCTTCGCACCCATCCGTCGGTGGCTTCGCGCCTGGCGGCCGGTGAGCTGTTCATCCATGGCTGGGTCTACGACATCGAGACCAGCAAGATCGAAGCCTACGACGCCGCCAGCGATAGCTTCCTGCCGCTGGCCGCTGGCGAGCCGGTCCCCTGCGCTACTCCGAGAGGCCGCTACTAAGCGACCCATCCGCCTGCTGAAACCTTGATCGCCGGCTGCACCCTACGAGGGTGTGGCGCGGCTTTCGGCTGCCTTTAATTCCCTGACTGCCCTGCCGGCATGCCTGCTGGCGGCCTGCGCCTGCGCGCTTGTCAGGGGCAAACGTGCCCATAGCCAGGGGAATGGCTATGTGACAGAGAATGGAGAAACAACGGTGAACATTACACAGTTGAAAGCGGCCCTGCCGCGTGAGTTGCTGGCGTCGGTAGTGGTCTTCCTGGTGGCCTTGCCACTGTGCATGGGTATTGCCATCGCCTCGGGCATGCCGCCGGCCAAGGGCTTGATTACCGGCATCATCGGCGGCATCGTCGTGGGTTTCCTGGCCGGTTCACCACTACAGGTGAGTGGCCCGGCCGCCGGCCTGGCCGTGCTGGTGTTCGAGCTGGTGCGCCAGCATGGCATGGCCATGCTCGGGCCGATCCTGCTGCTGGCTGGCCTGCTGCAATTGCTGGCCGGGCGTCTGCGCCTGGGCTGCTGGTTTCGCGTGACCGCGCCGGCGGTGGTGTACGGCATGCTGGCAGGGATCGGCGTGCTGATCGTGTTGTCGCAGGTTCACGTAATGTTCGACACTGCGCCGCAGCCGTCCGGCATGCAGAACCTGCTGGAATTCCCGACGACCGTGGCGGCGGCGCTACCCCGGGAAAGCGCGGGTTCGGGCTGGCAGGCCGGTGCGCTGGGCCTTGGCACTATCGCCATCATGTGGCTCTGGGAGCGTCTGCGGCCACAGCGGCTGCGCTTCGTCCCGGGCGCATTGCTCGGCGTGGCGACGATGACGGTCATCAGCATGTGGTTGGCCTTGCCGGTGAACCGGGTGCAGGTACCGGCTGACCTGTCCGAGGCGATCGACTGGATTCGCCCGGCCGACCTGATGCAGCTGGCCGACCCTACCCTGCTGCTCGCCGCGTTCGCGCTGGCGTTCATCGCCAGCGCGGAAACCTTGTTGTCAGCGGCGGCGGTCGACCGCATGCACAGTGGCCAGCGTTCGGACTTCGACCGTGAACTGTCGGCCCAGGGCATAGGCAACATGCTCTGCGGGGTGTTGGGGGCATTGCCGATGACCGGGGTGATCGTGCGCAGTTCGGCCAATGTCCAGGCCGGCGCACAGACCCGGGCTTCGGCGATCTTCCATGGGCTGTGGCTGCTGGCATTCGTCGTGGCGCTGAGCAGCGTGCTGCAGCAGATCCCGGTGGCGAGCCTGGCCGGGGTGCTGGTCTTTACCGGTGTCAAACTGGTGGATTTCAAGGCATTCCGTGGACTGGGCCGCTATGGCCGCATGCCGATGTTCACCTACGCGGCGACGGCGCTGGCGATTATCTTCACCGACTTGCTGACCGGCGTGTTGCTGGGCTTTGCCCTGACCTTGCTGAAGCTGGCGTTCAAGGCGGCGCGTTTGAAGATCAACCTGGTGAACCTGGAGGAAGCCGGACACATGGAGTTGCGGCTTAGTGGTGCGGCCACCTTTCTCAAGGTGCCGGCGCTGACTCAGGTGCTGGATGCCGTGCCGTCGGGGACCACCCTGCATGTGCCGTTGGGCAACCTGAGCTATATCGACCACTCGTGCCTTGAGTTGCTGGAGGACTGGGGGCGCAGCAACGCCGCCAATGGGTCGCGCCTGCTGATCGAGCAGCGCCGGTTGAAGCGGCGGATCGAGGGGCGCTTGCGGACAACGGCGGGGGTTGGGGCCTGAAGCTGAAGATGTGCATTGCCTGATCGGAGCTCTTCGCGGGTAAGCCCCGCGAAGAGGCCGGAACAGCTTGTATCAGGGGGTCATGCCGGCTGGTCCAGCTCCACACCCAGTTGCCGTGACAGGCATGGCCAGCGCTTCCAGGCTGCGCCGGTTTCCGGGCTACTGAGCTTTTCACGGTAGGCCTCCACCGATTCCACGGCAAAGCTTTCTTCATCGAGCATTTCGTCGACAGAGTGATGCACCACCTCGTCCAGCTGGTTGGCAAATTCCTCGCCGATCAACTGGTGGGCGATCAGGTTGGCAACGGTAGTGTCGACCGGGATCAGCGGCTGCTGGAAGTGGCGGATATACAGGTCGTTGACCTCTTCCACCAGGCGGTGCGCCAGATAAGCCTCGTCCAGCAGGCAATCCAGGCCCACATGGCCCTGCATCACGCTCGGTGGCTGGAGGAAATAGGCTTCGGCAATCTTCAGTACAGGTTTGATTTGCGACTCGATGCCGGCTTCCCGCGCCACTTCGTGGGCAGCCTCCAGCAACTCCGGAACCTGGTCGATATAGGCGCTGACGAAGCGCGCCAAAGTACCCTGGGCGTCCTGCTCAGGCAGTTGAATCGAGGGGTGCAGATGGGGCAGTTGCAACTCGAGACGCTTTTTCAGTTGGCCGGTCTGGCCTTCGTGTTGGTGGGCTTGGCTTACCTGCTCGCGTACAGCAGCGATGTTCATGACAACTCCAGGGACATTACGTTTCAAACGGAAGACACTAAATTAGCTCGGTATACAGAATACCTAAGACGCATTTGTTATAAGTGGCGCAAAGCTGCGCATGCTCAGGCATATCGAAATGCCATTATCGCGCCACGCGTTGTCAAGCGCGCGGTTTTCCGACGGGTTCGGCCATTTCATGAAGTTCATTTCACCGGTGTCGTTGCGTGCCATTGGTCGCTGTCTATACTCCCGGTGAACGTGATTCGTTGATGAGGCCCGACTGCTTTTAGCAGGGGCTCGGTCGTCGAAGCCAGGCAGTCTTGACCGCCGTTCCCTCTTGCCGCAGGCCACGCCTCCGGGACTACAAGAACGAGAAGGGGAACCCGCAATGATGCGACATCCACATGTCTGGATGGGCCTCCTGTTGTGGTCGGTTTTTGGTCAGGCCAACGCAGCCTGGACCGTGAACATGCACCCGGGGGCGACGGAAGTCTCCAACGCCGTCTTCGACCTGCACATGACCATCTTCTGGATCTGCGTGATCATCGGCGTCGTTGTGTTCGGCGCGATGTTCTGGTCCATGGTCATCCACCGCCGCTCCACCGGCCAGCAGGCTGCGCATTTCCACGAGCATACCTGGGTGGAGATCCTCTGGACCGTAGTCCCGTTCCTGATTCTGGTGGCGATGGCGATCCCGGCCACCAAGACCCTGATCGACATCTACGATGCCAGCGAGTCGGACATCGACATTCAGGTCACCGGCTACCAGTGGAAATGGCACTACAAATACCTTGGCCAGGACGTGGAGTTCTTCAGCAACCTGGCCACGCCTGCCGATCAGATCAATAACCAGGCACCCAAGGACGAACACTACCTGCTCGAAGTCGACCAGCCGCTGGTGTTGCCGGTCGGCGCCAAGGTGCGCTTTCTGGTGACCGCCGCCGACGTCATCCACTCCTGGTGGGTACCGGCGTTCGCGGTCAAGCGTGATGCCATCCCCGGTTTCGTCAACGAAGCCTGGACCCGTATCGACCAGCCCGGCATCTACCGTGGTCAGTGCACCGAGCTGTGCGGCAAGGACCATGGCTTCATGCCGGTGGTGGTCGAGGTCAAGTCCAAGGCCGATTACGACGCCTGGCTCGGCGAGCGCAAGGCCGAAGCCGCCAAGCTCAAGGAGCTGACCAGCAAGGAATGGACCCTGCAAGAGCTGGTGGAGCGTGGCGACAAGGTCTACCACACCACCTGCGTGGCCTGTCACCAGGCCGAAGGCCAGGGCTTGCCGCCGATGTTCCCTGCGCTCAAGGGCTCGAAGATCGCTACCGGGCCGAAGGAAGCCCACCTGGGCATCGTCTTCCATGGCAAGCCCGGCACTGCCATGGCCGCGTTCGGCAAGCAGCTTTCGGAAGTCGACATCGCCGCCGTCGTCACCTACGAGCGCAACGCCTGGGGCAACAACAAAGGCGACATGGTCACGCCGAAGGACGTGTTGGCACTGAAGCAGGCAGAAGCGCAATGAACCGGGTTACTCGCGGCAATCAATGGATTGCAGGAGACAGGACATGAGTGCAGTGATCGACGACCACGCCCACGGCCATGAGCATGCACACGGGCCGGCCAAGGGCCTGATGCGCTGGGTGATGACCACCAACCACAAGGACATTGGCACGATGTACCTGTGGTTCAGCTTCATCATGTTCCTGCTCGGCGGCTCGTTCGCCATGGTAATCCGCGCCGAGCTGTTCCAGCCCGGGTTGCAGATCGTGGAACCGGCATTCTTCAACCAGATGACCACCATGCACGGCCTGATCATGGTGTTCGGCGCCGTGATGCCGGCCTTCGTCGGCCTGGCCAACTGGATGATCCCGCTGATGATCGGTGCGCCCGACATGGCCCTGCCACGAATGAACAACTTCAGTTTCTGGTTGTTGCCGGCAGCCTTCCTGTTGCTGGTGTCGACTTTGTTCAGCCCGGGAGGCGGGCCGAATTTCGGCTGGACCTTCTACGCCCCGCTGTCCACCACCTATGCCCCGGCCAGCGTCACCTTCTTCATATTCGCCATCCATCTGATGGGTATCAGCTCGATCATGGGCGCGATCAACGTGATCGCCACCATCCTCAACCTGCGTGCGCCGGGCATGACTTTGATGAAAATGCCGCTGTTCGTCTGGACCTGGCTGATCACCGCGTTCCTGCTGATTGCAGTGATGCCGGTGCTGGCCGGTGTGGTGACCATGATGCTGATGGACATCCACTTCGGCACCAGCTTTTTCAGTGCCGCCGGCGGCGGTGACCCGGTGCTGTTCCAGCACGTGTTCTGGTTCTTCGGCCACCCAGAGGTCTACATCATGATCCTGCCGGCCTTCGGCGCGGTCAGTTCGATCATCCCGGCGTTCTCGCGCAAGCCGCTGTTCGGCTACACCTCCATGGTGTACGCCACCGGTGCGATCGCCTTCCTGTCATTCATCGTCTGGGCCCACCACATGTTCGTGGTTGGCATCCCGGTGGTCGGCGAACTGTTCTTCATGTACGCAACCATGCTGATTGCCGTGCCCACCGGGGTGAAAGTGTTCAACTGGGTCAGCACCATGTGGGAGGGCTCGCTCACCTTCGAGACGCCGATGCTGTTTGCCATCGCCTTCGTCATCCTGTTCACCATCGGCGGCTTCAGCGGGTTGATGCTGGCCATCGCGCCGGCCGACTTCCAGTACCACGACACCTACTTCGTGGTGGCGCACTTCCACTACGTGCTGGTGCCCGGGGCCATCTTTGGAATCTTCGCCTCGGCCTATTACTGGCTGCCGAAATGGACCGGCCACATGTACGACGAAACCCTCGGCAAGCTGCACTTCTGGCTGTCGTTCATCGGCATGAACCTGGCGTTCTTCCCCATGCACTTCGTAGGGCTGGCCGGCATGCCGCGGCGAATTCCCGACTACAACCTGCAGTTCGCCGACTTCAACATGGTGTCGTCGATAGGCGCCTTCATGTTCGGCGCCACGCAGATTTTCTTCCTGTTCATCGTCATCAAGTGTATCCGTGGCGGCGCGCCGGCGCCGGCCAAACCCTGGGATGGCGCGGAGGGCCTGGAGTGGTCGGTCCCCTCGCCTGCGCCCTACCACACCTTCCAGACGCCACCGGAAGTGAAATAGGAACGCTGCCATGAATGGCCTTTCGCTCAGACGCCTGGTGCTGCGCCTGCTGATGCTGACGGTGGTGATGTTCGCCTTCGGCTTTGCACTGGTGCCGATCTACGACGTGATGTGCAAGGCCTTCGGCATCAATGGCAAGACTGGCGGGCAGTATGAAGGCAGCCAGCTTGCCGACCCGACGCGTTCGGTGCGGGTGCAGTTCATGTCGACCAATGCCGGCGACATGGTCTGGGACTTCTACTCCACGGCGGATCAGCTGGAAGTCAACCCCGGCGCGGTGAACCAGATGATCTTCATCGCCCATAACCCGACCGACCGACCAATGAGTGCCCAGGCCATCCCCAGCATCACCCCGGCCGAGGCCGCAGCATACTTCCACAAGACCGAGTGCTTCTGCTTTACCCAGCAGGTGCTGCAACCCGGCGAACGCATCGAGATGCCGGTGCGCTTCATCGTCGACCGCGACCTGCCGGCCAGCGTGAAGCATCTGACCCTGGCCTACACCTTGTTCGACATCACCGCTCGCCACCCGCCGGTCGCGCATATCGCGGCGCAGGACGTCCAGGGCGCCCGTTAAGGGAAGGAGAACAGCAATGGCAAGTCACGAGCACTACTACGTCCCGGCACAGAGCAAATGGCCGATCATCGCCACCATTGGCATGTTCATCACGGTGTTCGGCCTGGGCACCTGGTTCAACGACATGAAGGCCGGCCACCCCGAGTCGCACGGGCCGCTGATCTTCTTCGTTGGCGCATTGTTCCTGGCCTACATGTTGTTTGGCTGGTTCGGCTCGGTGGTGCGGGAGAGCCGCGCGGGGCTGTACAGCCCGCAGCTGGACCGTTCGTTCCGCTGGGGCATGAGTTGGTTCATCTTTTCCGAGGTGATGTTTTTCCTGGCGTTCTTCGGTGCGCTGTTCTATGTGCGCGTACTGGCCGGCCCGTGGTTGGGGGGTGAAGGGGCCAAAGGGGTGACGCACATGCTGTGGCCGACTTTCGAGTTCACCTGGCCGCTACTGCACACGCCGGACCCGAAACTGTTCCCACCGCCCAAGGAAGTGATCGACCCGTGGCACCTGCCGCTGATCAATACCATCCTGCTGGTGAGCTCCAGCGTGACCATCACCATTGCCCACCATGCGCTGCGCCGTGACAACCGCGGCGCGCTGAAATTGTGGATGGCGCTGACCATCATCCTGGGGGCCAGCTTCATTGCGCTGCAGGCCTACGAGTACCACGAGGCCTACACCCAGCTGGGGCTGACGCTGGGTTCGGGGATCTACGGCGCGACGTTCTTCATGCTGACCGGCTTCCACGGGGCCCACGTGACACTTGGCACGATCATTCTGATCGTGATGTTCCTGCGCATCCTGCGCGGGCACTTCAACCCGGACAAACACTTTGGTTTCGAAGCCGCCAGTTGGTACTGGCACTTCGTCGATGTGGTGTGGGTGGGGCTGTTCATCTTTGTGTACGTGCTTTGACAGACGGCGCGGTCCCTGTAGGAGCGGCCTTGCACCGCGAAGGGCCGCCAATGCGGGCTATCAGAGGTATCGGCGTCGCCGGATTGGGGCCGCTACACGGCCCTTCACGACGCAAGGCCGCTCCTACAAGGCGTCTCGTAGGATCAGAAAGGGGCGTGAGAAACCAGCTGGCCACTGATGAAGCCCCAGGCGACCAGGCCGATGGTCAGGGCTGCCAGGGTCACCCGCACGGTCAGCGCCTTCAGCAGGCGGGTCGAGTTCTCGTCGTCCTTGACCAGAAACACCAGCCCACTGAACAGGCTGGCAATCGTGGCCAAAAGCATCAGGACAATCGCGGCCTTGAGCATGGCGGTACTCCAGGGGGGATGCGGTGATGTGGACAAGTATAGCGAGCGCCCTGGCGAGGCACCGATGAGGCCGTTTCGCCCGGGCTGGGTGCCAACCCTGGTAGTGCTTGCGCTACTGCCGGGGCTGATCGCGCTGGGTTGCTGGCAGCTCGGCCGCGCCACGGAAAAGCGTTTGCTGCTGGCTACCTATGCCGAGCGCCGGGCCGAGGCCCCCCTGGCCATGGCCCAGTTGACCGCGAACCAGGACAACGCCTTCCGCCGCGTGCGCCTGTATGGCCGTTTCGATGGCGAGCACAGCCTTTTGCTCGACAACCGCCTGCGTGATGGCCGGGCCGGTGTCGAGTTGCTGCAACCTTTCCATGACCATGCCAGCGGCCTGTGGCTGCTGGTCAATCGCGGCTGGTTGCCATGGCCGGATCGCCGTGTGCCGGTGCACTTCGATACTCCGGCCCAAGCGCTGGCGCTGGATGCTGCGGTGTATGTCACGCCCGGCAGCACGTTCCAGTTGCACCCCGACCCGGCAGGCGGCCAGTGGCCGCTCTTGCTGACCGCTGTCGATGCCGCCCAGTTGTGGCAGCAGCTCGACCGCGAAGGCTTCGCCCAAGAACTGCGCCTGGAACCCGGCCCGGCAGCCTACCGCCTGGACTGGCCGGTTGTCGCCATGGGCCCGGAAAAACACCTGGGGTACGCCGTGCAGTGGTTCGCCCTCGCGGCTGCGCTGGTGCTGCTCTACCTCTACTTCGGCTGGCACCACAACAAGGAGAAACGCCATGGCCACCGCCACTCCACTGGACGTGCCTGAACGCAGCAAGCCCAGAGCCCGTGGGCGTTTGCAGCTGATCCTGATCCTTCTGGTGGTGCTCGGGCCGATGATCCTTGCCACCAGCATGTACAAGCTCAAGTTCTGGGTGCCGGAGGGTCGCAGCTACCACGGCGTGATGATTGGCAATGGTGAAAGCCGTGCCGATCTCGGCGTGGCGGGCCAGGACCAGCGCTGGCAATTGCTGGTAAGCGCCCCGGAAGCCTGTGCCGAAGATTGCCAGCGCCTGGTGTACCTGGCCCGGCAGATCCAGGTGGGCCTGGGCCGTGACGCCAGCCGTGCCAGCCATGCGCTGGCTAGCGCCCAGCCGCTGAGCGCCGATTACCAGGCGTTGCTTGGCCGCGAGTATCCCCAGTTGCAGCGTTACCCACTGGATGCGCAACGCTACCTGCAGAAGGTCGGCGAGGCCGGCCCGCAGCTGTGGATCGTCGACCCGCACGGCAACCTGGTGCTGCGCTACGACGCCAAGGTCAACGGCAAGCATGTGCTGGATGACCTGCGCCACCTGCTCAAGCTGTCCAACATCGGCTAGGAGCCTGTCATGGCCAGACCCGGATTCCGCCTTGCTGTGTTTGCAACCCTGCTGGCACTGCTGGTCGTCCTGCTCGGTGCCTATACCCGCCTGACCCACGCAGGGCTCGGTTGCCCCGACTGGCCAGGTTGCTATGGCTTCATCAGCGTGCCCAAGAGCGAAGCGCAGCTGGCCCATGCCGAGCTGCATTTTCCCGATCATCCCGTGGAAGCCGCCAAGGGCTGGGCCGAGATGGTGCATCGCTACTTCGCCGGCACGCTGGCGCTGGTAATCGCCCTGCTCGCCTTCCAGGCAGTGCGCCGTCGTACCCGCGATGGCCGGCCTTATCGTCTGCCCTTGCTGCTGCTGGGCGTGGTGCTGGCCCAGGCCGCTTTCGGCATGTGGACCGTTACCCTGCAACTCTGGCCGCAAGTGGTAACTGCACACCTGTTGGGCGGCTTCACCACGCTGAGCTTGCTGTTCCTGCTATCCCTGCGTCTGTCCCGGGCGTTTGCGCCTTTGCCAAAATTGCCGCTGAGCCTTCGCCGAGTCGCTGCGCTGGGGTTGCTGGTAGTGATTGGCCAGGTCGCCCTTGGCGGTTGGGTCAGCTCCAATTACGCCGCCGTGGCCTGCATCGACTTGCCGACCTGTCACGGTGAGTGGTGGCCGGCAGCCGACTTCAGCAATGGCTTCCACCTGACCCAGCAGGTCGGCCCGAATTACCTGGGCGGCCAGCTCGACAGCGACGCGCGCACCGCTATCCACATCAGCCACCGACTGGGAGCGCTGGCGGTGACGCTTGTGCTGTTGCTGCTCAGCTGGAAGCTGTACCGCAACCAGCTCAAGGGCCTGGCGCGCCTGGTATTGCTGGCGTTGGCGCTGCAGGTGAGCCTGGGTCTGGCCAACGTGGCGCTCCACCTGCCGCTGGCAGTGGCCGTGGCGCACAACGCTGGCGGGGCCCTGCTGCTGCTGACCATGGTTTTCCTGAACTACCGCATCCGGGTGGCTGACACTATTCATATCAGCCATGGCTGGCGCCTGACGCCGATGGTCGGCGCGGGTGTCGCCCCACACGCGAGGAATGCACTGTGGCGCCGCTTCTGAACGCACAGGGACAACGTGCCGGCTGGCGCGACTACATCGAACTGACCAAGCCCAAGGTGGTGGTGCTGATGTTGATCACCTCGCTGGTGGGCATGTTGCTCGCCAGCCGTGCCGGCGTGGCGTGGCAGGTACTGGTGTTCGGCAACCTCGGCATCGGCTTGTGCGCAGGCGGTGCAGCGGTGGTCAATCACGTCGTGGACCGGCGTATCGATGCCCTGATGGCGCGCACCCACAAGCGCCCCGTGGCCCAAGGGCGCGTCGAGCCGCTGCCGGCGCTGCTGTTTGCCTTGGGCCTGGCGCTGGCGGGCATGGCCTTGTTGCTGGTGTTCACCAATCCCCTCACGGCCTGGCTGACGCTGGCTTCGCTGGTAGGTTATGCGGTGATCTATACCGGCTTTCTCAAGCGTGCCACGCCACAGAACATCGTTATCGGCGGCCTGGCCGGGGCCGCCCCGCCGCTGCTTGGCTGGGTCGCGGTCAGCGGGCACGTCAGTGCCGAACCGCTGTTGCTGGTGCTGATCATATTTGCCTGGACGCCACCGCATTTCTGGGCCCTGGCCATTCACCGCAAAGCGGAATATGCCAAGGCCGACATCCCGATGCTGCCGGTGACCCACGGAGAGCGCTACACCAAGCTGCATATCCTGCTGTACACCCTGGTGCTGCTGGCGATCACCCTGCTGCCCTATGTCATCCACATGAGTGGCCCGCTCTACCTGGCCTGTGCCGTCCTGCTGGGTGCACGCTTCCTGCAATGGGCCTGGGTGTTGTACCGTGGCAGCCGGCCGCACGCGGCGATCGGCACCTTCAAGTACTCTATCGGCTACCTGTTCGCGCTGTTCATCGCGTTGCTCGTTGACCACTACCTGTTGCTGAACCTATGACCCGAACCCAGAAAACTGTCTTCATCCTCGTTGCCCTGGTCGCGCTGATTCTGGGCCTGACCGTCAACAAGGTGCTCAATGGCCGCGACCAACCCAATCCGACCGAGCTGATCGATGCCGGTATTATCCTGCTGCCGCAGAGCCGCGCCGTGGCCGACGTCACCATGACCAACCAGGACGGCCAGGCGGTGCGCATGGATGACCTGAAAGGCAAATGGTCGCTGCTGTTCTTTGGCTACACCTATTGCCCGGATATCTGCCCGACCACCCTGGCACAGCTGCGCCAGGTCAAGAGCGAGCTGCCCAAGGAGGCGTTAGACCGGCTGCAGGTGGTGCTGGTGAGCGTTGACCCGAACCGTGACACACCGAACCAGCTGAAACAGTACCTGGGTTATTTCGACAAGGACTTCGTCGGGGTGGCGGGGTCGATCGAGGATACCCAGAAGCTGGCCAATGCCTTGAGCATCCCGTTCATTCCGGCGGATACCAGCAAGCCGGGGTATACCGTGGATCACAGCGGCAACCTGGCGGTTGTGGGGCCGGACGGGCGCCAGCGCGGGTTCATTCGGGCGCCGTTCAACAACCAGAAGCTGGTGGCGCAGTTGCCGGGGCTGGTCAAGCGGGATTGAGTTAGCCCCAGAAGCTTTGCGGGTAAACCCGTTCCCACAGGTACAGCGTAGGCCGTGAGCCTTGCGCTATCCCTGTGGGAGCGGGTTCACCCGCGAAAAGTCCAGCGCGATGTGACGGCTTAGAACGCCGGTACCACAGCGCCCTTGTACTTCTCATTGATGAATTGCTTCACCTCAGGCGAGTGCAGCGCAGCGGCCAGCTTCTTCATCGCCTCCGAGTCCTTGTTGTCCGGGCGCGCAACCAGGATGTTCACGTACGGCGAATCGCTGCCTTCGATGACCAGCGCGTCTTTCTCCGGGTTCAGCTTGGCTTCCAGCGCATAGTTGGTGTTGATCAGAGCGGCATCGACCTGGGTCAGCACGCGCGGGATGGTGGCGGCTTCCAGCTCACGGAATTTCAGGCTTTTCGGGTTTTCGGCAACATCCTTCACGGTGGACAGGATGTTCTTGTTGTCCTTCAGCTTGATCACGCCGGCCTTGTCCAGCAGCAGCAGGGCGCGGCCACCGTTGGTGGCGTCGTTGGGGATGACCACGGTGGCGCCGGAGGACAGCTCGTCCAGCTTCTTGATCTTGGCCGAGTACACGCCCAGTGGCTCGATGTGCACGCCAGTCACGCTTACCAGCTGGGTGCCCTTGGCCTTGTTGAATTCATCCAGATACGGCTGGTGCTGGAAGAAGTTGGCATCCAGGCGCTTTTCCGCCACTTGCACGTTCGGCTGGATGTAATCGGTGAATTCCTTGACCTTCAGCTCCACGCCCTCTTTTGCCAGCGCAGGTTTGACGAAGTTGAGGATTTCGGCGTGTGGCACCGGGGTGGCGGCGACCATCAGGGACTCGGCGTTGGCCGAGAAGGCCGCGACAGCGGCGACAACAGCAAGCAGCTTCTTCATTGATTCACTCCTTGTGAGGGCCGCGACGGCCCCCGAACGGGTCGGCCAGGCCGACCCCATTGGGGTTATTTACGGGAAAAATGCACGACCAGTTTGTCGCCGACGCTTTGCAGTACTTGAACCAGTACCAGCAGCAGCACCACGGTTACCACCATCACATCGGTCTGGAAACGCTGGTAACCGAAGCGGATGGCCAGGTCGCCCAGGCCGCCGGCACCCACCACGCCGGCCATGGCGGTGTACGACACCAGGGTGATGGCAGTCACGGTAATGGCCGCGAAGATGCCCGGGCGGGCCTCCGGCAGCAATGCGTTGGTGATGATCTGGCGGGTGGTGGCGCCCATCGACTGGGTGGCTTCGATGATGCCGCGGTCCACTTCCCGCAGGGCCGTTTCCACCAGGCGTGCGAAGAACGGTGTGGCGCCAACGACCAGCGGCGGGATGGCACCCGCGACGCCGAGCGAAGTGCCGGTGATCAGCACGGTGATCGGGATCATCACGATCAGCAGGATGATGAACGGCAGCGAACGCAGGATGTTCACGATCAGCGACAGCAACGCATAAACGCCCTTCTGCTCGAACATCTGCCTGGGCCCGCAGAGGAACAGCAGCACGCCCAGCGGCAAGCCCAGCAGCACAGTGAAGAACAGCGAGCCGAACAGCATGATCATGGTATCGACAGTGGCCAGCCAGATTTCGGCCCAGTCGACGTTGGCGAAGAAATTCAGGGCGTCCATCAGCGCAATACCTCCATATGTACGTCAGCTGCCTTGAAGCGGGTGAACGCCGCTTCCATGTCACCGCCGATCAGGGCGAGGGTCAGCTGGCCATAGGGCACGTCCTTGATGCGGTCGATACGCCCGGCGAGGATGCTGTAGTCCACACCGGTCTCGCGGGCAACGGTGCCCAGCAGTGGCGCATAGGTGGCGTCGCCCTGGAAGGTCAGGCGCACGATGCGCCCCGCCACGTGGGCAAAGTCGTCGCGCTGCTCGCCCTCGTCGACCTGCTCGTCTTCCTGGACGAAACGTTTGGTGGTGGCATGCTGCGGGTGCAGGAACACCTCGGCTACCGGGCCTTGCTCGACGATCTGACCGGCATCCATCACCGCCACGCGGTCGCATACCCGGCGAATCACGTCCATCTCGTGGGTGATCAGCACGATAGTCAGCTTCAGCTCGCGGTTGATCTCGGCCAGCAACTGCAGGACCGAGGCCGTGGTCTGCGGGTCGAGGGCGCTGGTGGCCTCGTCGCACAACAGGATCTTCGGGTTGGTGGACAAGGCGCGGGCGATGCCGACGCGCTGCTTCTGGCCACCGGACAATTGTGCCGGGTACTTCCTGGCATGGTCGGAAAGGCCGACCCGGGCCAGCAGCTCGGTGACCCGCTTGTCGATTTCGCTGCGCGACAGCTCGCCCGCCAGCGTCAGCGGCAGACCGACGTTATCGGCGACGGTCTTGGAAGCCAGCAGGTTGAAGTGCTGGAAAATCATCCCGACCTGCTGGCGGAAGCCGCGCAACTGGCTGGCGTTGAACGCGGTGACATCTTCGCCGTCGACGATGATCTTGCCGCCGGAAGGTTCTTCCAGGCGGTTGATCAGGCGCAGCATGGTGCTCTTGCCGGCGCCGGAATGGCCGATCAGGCCGAACACCTGGCCATTCTCGATGGCCAAGGTGGTCGGATTCAGTGCGGGAATTTCCCTACCGGCAACGCGGTAGGTCTTGTGTACCTGTTGGAACTCGATCACGTAGCGAACCTTGTGGGGCGCATTGAAATTGGGGTCAGCGGTTGGCTGGGGTCGCGCATTTTAGCCTTTTCCAATAGCTGTTCTTAGCATTTATTTCGTATTGCACCAATCCTTCGGGCATATCGCGACAACCGGTAAAGTCAATTGAACGCAACCAAGCGGCCTCCAGTCACTACTTGAACATGCCCTGCAGGGCAGCCTGAAGACGGATGAGGAGAGCCAACGATGCCCAGCAAGAAGACGGATTCGCCCAAACACAGCCAGCTCGCCGGCACCGACACGCCAGACCGTGCCAACACCAATGCCAAGGTGCAAAGCCTGGAAGACGTGCGCAGTGACGCCACGGGCCAGGCGCTGCGTACCAATCAGGGTGTACGCATCGCTGACAACCAGAACACCCTGAAGGCTGGCGACCGTGGCCCCTCGTTGCTCGAAGACTTCATCATGCGCGAGAAGATCACCCACTTCGACCACGAGCGTATTCCGGAGCGCATCGTGCATGCCCGGGGCACTGGCGCACATGGCTATTTCCAGAGCTATGGCAACCATTCAGCGCTGACCAAGGCGGGCTTTTTGCAGGACCCTGCCAAAATTACGCCTGTTTTCGTGCGCTTTTCCACGGTACAGGGGCCGCGTGGGTCGGCCGACACGGTGCGTGACGTACGTGGTTTCGCGGTGAAGTTCTACACCGACGAAGGCAACTTCGACCTGGTGGGCAACAACATGCCGGTGTTCTTCATTCAGGATGCGATCAAGTTTCCGGATTTCGTACACGCCGTGAAGCCGGAGCCGCACAACGAGATTCCCACCGGTGCTTCGGCCCACGACACCTTCTGGGATTTTGTCTCGCTGGTACCGGAGTCGGCACATATGGTGATGTGGGCAATGTCGGACCGCGCGATTCCACGCAGCCTGCGGATGATGGAAGGGTTCGGCGTGCATACCTTCCGCCTGATCAACGACCAGGGCGTCGCCAGTTTCGTCAAGTTTCACTGGAAACCGCGTCAGGGCGTGCATTCCCTGCTGTGGGACGAAGCGCAGAAGCTGGCGGGGAAAGACGCCGACTTCCAGCGCCGCGACCTGTGGGAAGCCATCGAGACGGGTGACTACCCGGAGTGGGAACTGGGCGTGCAGATCGTGCCGGAAGCCGACGAACACAAGTTCGACTTCGACTTGCTGGACCCGACCAAGATCATCCCGGAAGAACTGGTCCCGGTTACGCCGCTGGGCAAGATGGTGCTGAACCGCAACCCGGACAACTTCTTTGCCGAAGTGGAACAGGTGGCGTTCTGCCCGGGCCATATCGTGCCCGGTATCGACTTCACCAATGACCCGTTGCTGCAGGGCCGGCTGTTCTCCTACACCGACACCCAGCTTAGCCGCCTGGGCGGGCCGAATTTCCACCAGATCCCGATCAACCGCCCGGTTGCCCCCAACCACAACAACCAGCGCGATGCCTTGCACCAGCATGTAGTGCACAAGGGGCGCGCCTCGTACGAGCCAAATTCCATCGATGGCGGCTGGCCGAAAGAAACCCCGCCAGCTGCGCAGGATGGCGGTTTCGAGAGTTACCAGGAGCGCATCGATGCACACAAGATCCGCCAGCGCAGCGAATCGTTCGGCGACCATTTTTCCCAGGCGCGGCTGTTCTTCCAGAGCATGAGCCCGACCGAACAGCACCACATCATCAAGGCTTACAGTTTCGAACTGGGCAAGGTCGAGCGTGAGGCGATCCGGGCGCGGGAAGTGAACGAAATCCTGGCCAACATCGACCTGAAGCTGGCTGCGGCGGTGGCGGCAAACCTCGGCCTCCCCGCACCGACGGCGGTTACCGTGCAGGTGAAGGGCAGCCAGTTGGCTCAGTCGCCCGCGCTGAGCCAACTGAATCACCCTGGGGTGGTCGGTATCAAGGGGCGCAAGATCGCGGTACTGGTGGCGGATGGCGTGGACGCCGGTAGTGTCGACCGGTTGGTGAAGGCGCTGGAGGCGCACAGTGCCCGGCCGCTGCTGCTGGGGCCGACTTCAGCGCCGGTGAAAGCCGCGGACGGCACGCAGCTGCCGGTTGCTGCTTCGATGGAAGGCATGCCATCGATCATGTTCGACGGAATAGTCGTGCCGGGTGGCAAGGCCTCGACCGATGCGCTTGCGGCCAGCGGGTTGGCCAAGCATTTCCTGCTCGAGGGTTACAAGCATCTGAAGGCCATGGTGCTGACCAGGGAGCTGTCTGGCAGCCTGGGCCTCAAGGAAGACAAGGGCTTGGTGCTGGGGGATGACCAGGGCGCGGTGGATGCCTTCGTCAAAGCGGTCGAAGGGCACCGGGTGTGGGAGCGAGAGGCGGCTGCGGAGGCTGTACCGGCCTGAGGGGCTGCTGTGCAGCCCATTGCGACACAAGGGCGGTCCTACAGGGAAGCGCATTGCGCTGTAGGAGCGGCCTTGTGTCGCGAAAGGAGCGCGAAGCGGCCCCGTTGTTCAACGCTGATGTGGAACCAGCACCACTTGTGCCGGCAGCGCGCGCTGGATCTCATGCTTCTGCTTCAGCTCGAACCCGCTGTCGATCTTGCGCACGCGCTTCTCCAGCAAGGTTTTCAGCCAAGGCCCATCCTCGGTACGCGGCACCTGGAACACCACGTCACACTGGTAGCTGACCACGTCGGCGGCGATATCATCCAGCTGGCGGCGCATGGCGCGGCTGTCGGTAGTCTTCAAGGCCACCACAGTGCTGGGGGCGGCCGGGTCGATGATGCGTGCCTTGGGCTTGGCTTCGGCGGCCTTCAACGCTGCCTCCGCTTTCTCCAGCTCGGCTTTGCGGGCCTGGGTAACGGCATCGCCACCGGTGACTGCCGGGGCCTGCGGCATCAGCGCGCGGGCGCGGGCCAGGGCGGTGGCCGCAGCGTTCACGTCGCCCTTTTGCAGGAAGACCTGGCTGCGCTGCAGGTAGGCTTCGGCCAACTGGCGCTGGTATTGCTCCAGGCGCGCGTCATCCGGCGACTGCGCCTGCAGAGCGGCCAGCTGGTCTTCGGCGGTTGCCAGCTCGTTGCTGGCGATGTTCTGTTGCAACTGCTGCCAGGCATCGGCTTGGGCAGGTACGGCGGCCTGTTCGACCGGTGCGCTGGAACAGGCAGCCAGGAACAGGGAAAACGCGGCAACAAGCAGATAACGGGAGGCGAACGGCTTCATTCCTGCGACTCTCTATTTGCGCAAAAAGCGAGCAAGTCTACACCCAGGTGCGCACGCTCGAAAACAAGTCTTACAGACCCTTTACGTGCGAAAAGGTTGCAGGGCGCGCCTTCACGCGCCCAGATTTTCAGCGTTTAGGCAGGGCCAGGCTCAGCAAGAATAGCACTGCCGCACAAACCACGATCGACGGGCCGGCGGGGGTGTCCTTGAACCAGGACATGGCCAGGCCGCCGCATACCGCGGTCACGCCCAGCAGGCTCGCGCCGACGGCCATCTGCTCCGGGGAGCGGGCGTGGCGCTGTGCCGCAGCGGCGGGGATGATCAGCAGCGAGGTGATCAGCAATACGCCGACGATCTTCATGGCCACGGCGATCACTACCGCGATCAGCAACATCAGCGCCATGCGCAGGCCTGCTACAGGCAGGCCTTCGACCATGGCCAGCTCTTCGTGCACGGTGACGGCCAGCAGCGGCCGCCACAGCATGGCGAGCAGCGCCAGCACCAGCACGCTGCCGCCGAGGATCCAGGCCAGGTCGGCGGTGCTGATGGCCAGCAGGTCGCCGAACAGATAAGCCATCAGGTCGATGCGCACGTCGTGCATGAAACTCAGCACCACAAGGCCGAGCGACAGGGTGCTGGGGGCGAGGATGCCGAGCAGGGTGTCGGAGGCCAGCGGTTGGCGTTGCTGCAAGGTGACCAGAAGGATCGCCAGCAGCAGGCAGCCCACGGTTACCGCCAGCGCCGGGCTGACATCCAGAGCAAAGCCCAGGGCTACACCGAGCAGGGCGGCGTGAGACAGGGTGTCGCCAAAATAGGCCATGCGCCGCCACACCACGAAGGAGCCCAGCGGGCCGGCCACCAGCGCCAGGGACAAACCGGCAAGCAGGGCGTAGAGAAGAAAATCAGCCATGCTTGCAGTGCGCTCCGTGAACATGGGTGCCAGGGTTGACCACCGAGCCATGCAGGTCGTGGCTGTGGTCGTGATGGTGGTGATAGATGGCCAGGCTGGGTGCGGCGGCCTGGCCGAACAGCTCGACAAATGCCGGGTCGCCGCTGACCTGCTCAGGGTGGCCTGAACAGCAGACGTGGCGGTTCAGGCATACCACCTGGTCGGTGGCGCTCATGACCAGGTGCAGGTCGTGGGAAACCATCAGCACGCCACAGCCGTGGCGGTCGCGCAGGCGGGTAATGAGGTTGTACAGCTCGGCCTGGCCGACCACGTCGACGCCCTGCACCGGCTCGTCGAGCACCAGTAGCTGGGGTTCACGCAACAAGGCACGGGCGAGCAGCACGCGCTGCATCTCACCGCCAGAAATGGTCTGGATCGGGCTGTCGATTACCTGCTCGGCGCCCACTTCCTGCAGCGCCGACATGGCGGCCGCTCGGTCTACTCCGGGAACCAGGCGCAGGAAGCGCAGCACCGACAGCGGCAGCGTGGCATCCACCTGGATCTTCTGCGGCATGTAGCCGATGCGCAGTTTCGGTTTGCGCCATACCTTGCCGTGATGCGGCTTGAGCAAACCGAGTACGGCACGCACCAGGGTGGTCTTGCCCGCGCCGTTCGGGCCGATCAGGGTGACGATCTGGCCGGGAGCGACCGACAGGTCGATGCTGTCGAGCACCGCCTCGCCGCCGAAGGTGACGCCGACCTGCTCCAGGCGGATCAGTGCATCGCTCATGCCACGCTCCGGCAGTTGCCGCACAGGCCGACCACTTCCACGGTCTGGCTCTCGACCGTGAAACTTACGCCTTTGGCGCTGTCGACGATGGCTTGGCTGATACTGTCCTGCTCCAGCTCGATGGCCACGTGGCAAACCCGGCAGATCAGGAACTGACCCTGATGCACGTGTTCGGGGTGGCTGCAGCCGATGAAGGCGTTGAGCGAGGCGATACGGTGCACCAGGCCGTTCTCCAACAGGAAATCCAGCGCACGGTACACCGTGGGTGGTGCGGCGCGGCGGCCGTCCTGCTCGCTGAGCACGGCAAGGATGTCGTAGGCACCCAGCGGCTTGTGGCTTTGCCACACCAGCTCCAGCACGCGGCGGCGCAGCGCGGTCAGGCGCAGGCCCTGGCGGGTGCACAAGGCGTCGGCTTCAGCCAATGCGCTGTGCACGCAATGGGAATGATCGTGAGGGCGGTTGGCCAGCGGCGTGATGGACATGGGCAGCGACGGTTCTGGATGGAGACGTTATTATGTTACCTGTTTCCGACGAATCGAGTACTCACCGTGTCCCGATTACTAGCCCTGTTTGTCGCTTTCATCGCATTTTCCGCCCAGGCCGACGTGCGCGTGCTGACCACCATCAAGCCTTTGCAGCAGATTGCCGCCGCCGTGCAGGACGGGCTCGGCAGCCCTGAGGCACTACTGCCGCCGGGGGCGTCGCCGCACCACTACGCGCTGCGCCCGTCCGATGTTCGGCGGGTAGCGGACGCTGACCTGCTGTACTGGGTCGGCCCTGACATGGAGAACTTCCTGCCTCGGGTATTGAGCAATCGCAGCAAGCCCACGGTGGCCGTGCAGTCGCTGCCCGGCATGAAGTTGCGTCATTTTGGCGAGGACAGCCAGTCGCATGAAGAGGAAGACCACGACGACCATGACCATGACCATCGCCCAGGCAGCCTGGACGCGCACTTGTGGCTATCGTCGGTCAACGCGCGGGTGATCGCCGGGAAAATGGCTGAGGACCTGACGCGGGTCGACCCGGGTAATGCAGCGCGCTACCAAAGCAACCTGAAAGCTTTCGATGAACGCCTGGACGCACTGGACGGGCGGATCAAGGCGCGGGTGGCCGGTATCGCCGGCAAGCCGTACTTCGTGTTCCACGAAGCGTTCGATTATTTCGAAGCCGAGTACGGCCTCAAGCATACCGGGGTGTTCACCGTGGCAGCCGAGGTGCAGCCCGGCGCGCAGCATGTGGCCGCGATGCGCAAACGCCTGCAGGAAGTGGGCAAGACCTGCGTGTTCAGCGAGCCGCCGTTGCGGCCGCGCCTGGCCGAAACGCTGACTGCCGGCCTGCCGGTGCGCCTGGCCGAGCTGGATGCCCTGGGTGGTAGCGACCCGGTGGATGGCAAGGGTTATGAGCGTTTGCTGGAAAAACTGGCTGGCGACCTGGCTGGGTGCCTGGACCAACTGTAAGCCTGGTCCGGCTTCTTCGCGGGCATACCCGCGAAGAAGCCGGCGTGGTCTAGAGGGCAAATGGCAGGTGCAAGGTCACGTGCTGGCGCTGCGCCAGGCGCACTTCGAACTCGCTCGGGTCGTGGATCATCACATCCATGCCGGCAAACGACTCGGCGGCGATCAGGCGCGACAGCCAGAAGCGCACGCACCCTACCCGCAACATTTCCGGCCACAGCTCAGCCTCGGCAGCGGTAAACGGCCGCAACGCCGCGTACGCGGCCAGCAGCGCCTGGGCGCGCGGTACATTCACGGCGCCGTGCTCATCCAGGCACCAGTCGTTCACGGTGATGGCGATGTCATACAGCATCGGCCCGGAACAGGCATTGTAGAAGTCGATCACACCGGTCAGGTGGGTGCCTTCGAACATCACGTTGTCGCGGAACAGGTCGGCGTGCAGGTTGGCGCGTGGCAGAGCCAGAATCTGCGTCTTGTGTGCGCGGATTTCATCCAGTGCCGGCTGCAGCAACGCGGCTTGCTCGGCGGTCAGGCGCGGCAGCAGTTCGGCACCCGAAGCCAGCATCCAGTCCAGGCCGCGGTCGGTACGGCGCTCGATGATGTGCTTCCTGGTAGCCAGGTGGATATGCGCCAGCAATTCGCCTACCTGGGCGCAATGCTGGGCGTTCGGTGCCTTGATGTGCTTGCCCGACAACCGTGGCTGCAGCAGTGCCGGCTTGCCACACAGCTCACGCAGGCCGTTGCCATGGCGGTCCCGTATCGCATAGGGCACTGGCATGTCGGCGGCGTGCAGGGTATCGAGCAGCTCGATGAAGAACGGCATGTCCTCGCTGGGCCCGCGCTCGATCAGTGTCAGGACGAACTCCCCCTGTTCGAGGCTGACGAAGAAGTTGCTGTTCTCGGTGCCGGCGGCGATGCCCTGGAAGTCGAGCAGACGGCCCAGCTCGTACGGCGCCAGAAAGGTTTCCAGCTCAGGCCGGGTCACGGGGGTGAAGACTGACATGATGAAAAGTTGCCCATACGGGCACTTCCGCCGGGAAGTGCCAGGTTGATGTGAACGGTGCGCGTCAGATTACCACTCGAAGATCTTCCAGGACGGGATCAGCATGTCCGGCTGGTCGGATCGAATGAAATTGCCATCAGAGCCATCGGCGCGTACCAGGAAATAAGGCTTGCCGTTTTTCGGCGTGATCTTGATCGCATACAGGAACCCGTTCTGCCGGTACTCCTGGATGGTTTTGTCGCCTTCCGTGCGAATGGTCACCTCGGGATCGGCCGAGGGGGCGTCTTCCGCCGCCAGGGTGACGACAGGCATGGTTGCCAACAGACCGAGCAGTAACAGGCGATTGAGTGTACGCATGATAACCTTGTCCCTTTGTCGTCAATGATTCTGGCTATTCTAGCGCCGGACCCGTCGAAAAGGTTGATTCTGCTCATGAGCCAAGCGCCCCTCGTCCTGGTGGACGGTTCCTCCTACCTTTACCGCGCCTTCCATGCGCTGCCGCCGTTGACCACCTCCAAGGGCATGCCCACCGGCGCGGTGAAAGGAGTGCTGAACATGCTCAAGAGCCTGCGCAAGCAATACCCCGACAGCCCGTTCGCGGTGGTATTCGACGCCAAGGGCGGCACCTTCCGCGACGCCATGTTCGCCGAGTACAAGGCCAACCGCCCGAGCATGCCGGACGACCTGCGCTTGCAGATCGAGCCGTTGCACGCCAGTGTCAAGGCGCTGGGCTACCCGTTGCTGTGCGTCGAGGGTGTCGAAGCCGACGACGTGATCGGCACTCTGGCACGCAGCAGTGCGGCCCTCGGGCGCCCGGTGATCATCTCGACCGGTGACAAGGACATGGCGCAGTTGGTGGACGGGCACATTACCCTGGTCAACACCATGACCGGAAGCGTGCTGGATGTCGCTGGCGTACACGAGAAATTTGGCGTCGGCCCGGAACACATCATCGATTTCCTGGCCCTGATGGGTGACAAGGTCGATAACATTCCCGGCGTACCGGGCGTGGGCGAAAAAACCGCTGTCGGCCTGCTGACCGGCATCGGCGGTGGCCTCAGTGACCTTTATGCCAACCTGGACAAGGTACCGACACTGGCCATTCGCGGCGCCAAGACCCTGCCGGCCAAGCTTGAGGAGCACCGCGACGCAGCGTTCCTGTCGTATGAACTGGCCACCATCAAGGTCGACGTACCGCTGGATATCGAAGTCGATGCCCTGGTATGCGGCGAGCCTGACCGCGAAGCGCTGCTGGCGCTGTACACCGAAATGGAGTTCAAGAGCTGGATTGCCGAAGTGCAGCGCGACGCGGCCGAGGCCGGTGACGATATCGCATCGACCGCCGAACCGGTGGCCAAGGTCGAGGCCAGGTACGAAACCATCCTCGACCCGGCCCGTTTCGAATACTGGCTGGAGAAGCTGCGCCAGGCACCGCTGTTCGCCTTTGACACCGAGACCACCAGCCTGGATGCCCAGCAGGCGCAACTGGTTGGCCTGTCGTTCGCCGTCGAGCCGCATGAAGCGGCCTATGTACCGCTGGCCCATGATTACGAAGGTGCACCGGTGCAGCTGGACCGCGAGACCGTGCTGCTGGCACTCAAACCGTTGCTCGAAGACCCGGCCAAGGCCAAGGTCGGGCAGAATGCCAAGTACGATATCAACATCCTCGCCAACGGCTCGCCGGCCATCGAGATGCGCGGTGTGGCCTACGACACCATGCTCGAGTCGTATGTACTGAACTCCACGGCCACCCGTCATGACATGGATAGCCTGGCGCAGAAGTACCTGGACCACACCACCATCGCCTTCGAGGACATCGCTGGCAAAGGTGCCAAGCAGCTGACCTTCAACCAGATCCACCTGGACAAGGCCGGCCCCTATGCCGCGGAGGACGCCGACATCACCCTGCGCCTGCACCACGCGCTGCAGGCGCGCCTGGCGCAGACGCCGAGCGTACAACCGGTATTGATGGACATCGAGATGCCGCTGGTGCCGGTACTGGCCCGGATCGAGCGCCAGGGTGCGCTGGTCGATGCTGCGCTGCTGCGGGTGCAAAGTGGTGAACTGGGGGTGAAGATGGCCGAACTGGAGCAGCGCGCCTATGAGCTGGCCGGTGAGGAATTCAACCTCGGCTCGCCCAAGCAACTGGGCGCGATCCTCTACGACAAGCTGGGCATGCCGGTGCTGAGCAAGACCACCAAGGGCCAGCCGTCCACCGCGGAAGCGGTGCTCGACGAACTGGCCGAGCAAGGCTACCCGTTGCCCGAGGTACTGATGCAGTACCGCAGCCTGAGCAAGCTCAAAAGTACCTATACGGACAAACTGCCAGGACAGATCAACCCGCGTACCGGGCGTATCCATACCTCCTACCAGCAGGCGGTGGCGGCTACCGGCCGGCTGTCCTCGAGTGACCCGAACCTGCAGAATATCCCGATCCGGACCGCCGAAGGGCGGCGTATCCGCCAGGCCTTCGTTGCCAGCCCGGGCTACAAGCTGCTAGCCGCCGACTATTCGCAGATCGAGCTGCGCATCATGGCCCACCTGGCCAAGGACGAAGGCTTGCTACATGCCTTCCGCAATGGCCTGGACGTGCACCGGGCCACGGCGGCGGAAGTGTTCGGCGTCGCTCTGGCAGATGTCACCACCGACCAGCGTCGCAGCGCCAAGGCCATCAATTTCGGCCTGATCTATGGCATGAGCGCGTTTGGCCTGGCCAAGCAGATCGGCGTAGACCGCAAGCAGTCGCAGGATTACATCGACCGCTATTTCGCTCGCTACCCGGGCGTGCTGGCCTACATGGAGCGCACCCGCGCCCAGGCCGCCGAGCAAGGCTTCGTCGAAACCCTGTTTGGCCGACGCCTGTACCTGCCGGATATCAATGCCAAGAACCCTGCCTTGCGCAAAGGTGCCGAGCGAACCGCGATCAACGCGCCAATGCAGGGCACTGCGGCGGACATCATCAAGCGGGCCATGGTCAACGTGGATAACTGGCTGAGCCAAAGCGGGCTGGATGCCCGGGTGATCCTTCAGGTTCACGACGAACTGGTGCTGGAGGTGCGCGAGGACCTGGTAGACCAGGTGAAAGATGAAATTCGCCAGCACATGAGCCAGGCGGCGCAGCTGGATGTGCCGTTGCTGGTCGAGGCAGGCGTTGGCGCGAATTGGGACGAAGCTCACTGATCGCGCGGGCGAAGCTGGGTAGAACCTGCGCCTGGAGTGGCGCGGGTTCTGGTGCCGCTCAGTGCCGTTGATGCTGAAGCTTCATGAAACTATCGCAAATAGTTTCCAAAGCTTCGGAACTAAACCGGTGAAGCGGGACTCAGAGTAACTGAATGGCTGGTGAAGCCCTTCGATGCTCCTATGTTGTGTTAAGTGTTGGCAGATATCTGGACCCCGCCCTAGCGGTCCGGACTTGGACCCCGAACTTCCCCCCTCCCCATATGAAGTCCGGGGTTTTTTTTGCCCGCAATTTCTTGGCATGGTCTGGTGCAGGAGCGGCCTTGTGTCGCGACAGGCTGCCCCTACAGAAGACGAGCAGGGCTTCAGGCCACTGGCCTGTCCTCCAGTTCCATCCAGTCTGCGAGCACCCGATAGGCGTCTTCCACGCCCAGCCGCTTGGGTGCCGAGAACAGCTGGATGGTCACGCCATCGCCCCAGCCCTTGCGAATTTCCGACTGCACCTTGAGCAGGGTGTTCTTGCCCGCCCCGTGGGTCAGCTTGTCGGCCTTGGTCAGCAAGATGTGCATCGGCATGCTGCTGGCCTTGGCCCAGTCGAGCATCATCTTGTCGAAGTCGGTCATTGGATGGCGTACGTCCATCATCAGGATGACGCCACGCAGGCATTCACGGCTGCCCAGGTAGGCTTCCAGGTGTTTCTGCCAGTGTTGCTTCAGCGGAATCGGTACTTTTGCATAACCGTAGCCGGGCAGGTCGACCAAACGCCGTTCATCGTCCAGACTGAAGAAATTCAACAGCTGGGTGCGCCCGGGGGTTTTCGACGTACGCGCCAGGCTGGCATGAGTCAGGGTGTTGAGGGCGCTGGACTTGCCGGCGTTTGAGCGGCCGGCGAAAGCCACCTCGTAACCCTGGTCGTCCGGGCATTGTTCGACCTTGGCGGCGCTGAGGGCGAATTTGGCTTTCTGGCAGAGGCCGAGGATGGGGTTCTTGACTTGCATGGGATATCCGATGTGGGTGTTGCCTGACTCTGTAGGCCCGAGCCGGGCAAGCGGTGTCGTTTCCGTTTGGATGGCGGAAGTATATAATGCCCCAGTTTTTGTGTGCTCATTCTCCCAACGAAGGGGAACGGGCATGGGGTGTCGAACAATAGCTCGCGCAACAGAACGCAGCGCGGCCCCCAACCCTGAAGGTCGTTCCGCATGGCGAAATGGCTGCTTGCTGTCGGTATGTTCCTGCCGTTTTTCAGCGCACAGGCTACACAGGATCCCGAGGTGTTGTACAACCGCACTTGTGCGGCCTGTCACGCCGGGCAGTTGCCACAGGCACCCAGGCAGGGTGACCGGGCAGCATGGGAGCCAAGACTGGCGCAAGGCATGGATGTACTGGTGACGCACGTGACCCAGGGTTTCAAGGCTATGCCGCCGCGTGGATTGTGCATGGACTGCAGTGCCGAGGACTACCGTTTGGTCATCCTTTGGATGAGCGGCAGTCCCGATACATAACATTTCACCCTTAGCCGTGTTGGATTAGCTGATGAACAAACTAGTCGTGAGTCTGCTGTTGACCCTGGGTGTCGCAGGTGCGGCCACTGCTGCGCAACCCATCAAAGGCGATGCCGCCGCCGGCCAGGCCAAGACCGCCGTCTGTGGCGCCTGCCACAACCCCGACGGCAACAGCCTGGCACCGAACTTCCCGAAACTGGCCGGCCAGGGCCAGCGCTACCTCGAAAAGCAGCTGCACGATATCAAGTCGGGCAAGCGCACCGTGCTGGAAATGACCGGCATGCTGGCCAACTTCAATGACCAGGACCTGGCCGACATCGCCGCGTACTTCTCCAGCCAGAAAGGCAGCGTGGGCGCCGCTGATCCCAAGTTGGTCGAACGTGGCCGTGCGCTGTTCAACGGCGGCGACCTGGAGAAAGGCATGCCTGCCTGCACCGGCTGCCACTCGCCAAACGGCGCAGGCATCGCCCTGGCCGGCTTCCCGCACCTGGGCGGCCAACACGCGCAATATGTGACCAAGCAGCTCACTGATTTCCGCGAAGGCAACCGCACTAATGATGGCGATGCCATGACCATGCGCACCATCGCCAGCAAGCTGAGCAACCACGACATCGAGGCGTTGGCCAGCTACATCCAGGGCCTGCATTAACTTTCAGTTAATGTTGTCTACCAATGATGAAAGGGCGGCCGGACCGCCCTTTTTTCTGTCCGCAGCCGTTACACTACAGAACTCGAGCCCTTCCCGGCCTGTCTCATTGCAGGTCGCGTCGTGGCGACCCATGACTGCTCAGGAGTAAAGCATGCGTAAACTGATTCTCAGCGCTGCGCTGGTCGCCGCCAGCGTATTCGGTATGACTGCCGTCCAGGCCGCAGAGCCTGTCGCTGGCAAGGAATACATCGAGCTGAGCAACCCGGTTCCGGTTTCCGTGCCTGGCAAGATCGAAGTGGTCGAGTTGTTCTGGTACGGCTGCCCACACTGCTACCACTTCGAACCGACCATCAACCCCTGGGCTGAAAAACTGCCCAAGGATGTCAACTTCAAGCGCGTACCCGCCATGTTCGGTGGCGCATGGGATGCCCACGGCCAGATGTTCCTGACCCTCGAAGCCATGGGCGTCGAGCACAAGGTGCACGCCGCAGTGTTCGACGCTATCCAGAACCAGCGCAAGCGCCTGACCGATCCGCAGGATATGGCCGACTTCCTCGCCACCCAAGGCGTGGACAAGGACAAGTTCCTCGCTACCTTCAACTCGTTTGCCATCAAGGGCCAGGTCAACCAGGCCAAGGAATTGGCCAAGAAGTACGAAATCACCGGCGTACCGAGCATGGTGGTCAACGGCAAGTACCGCTTTGACCTGGGTACCGCCGGCGGGCCGGAAGGCGTACTGAACGTTGCCGACCAGTTGATCGCCAAGGAGCGCGCCGCCAAGTAGGCGGCGTAACCATGCCCCGCTTCAGGTCCACGCGTGGCATTGGCCTGCACCAGCCGCAGGTCAACGAACATCACTTGCACGCCCCTGGCCTGCCGGAAGATGGACGCTTGCGGCTACTCAGTTTCAACATCCAGGTGGGCATCAGCACCGAGCGCTATCGGCATTACCTGACCCGCAGCTGGCAGCACCTGCTGCCGCACCAAAGCCGTGCCGGCAACTTGCAGAAGATCGGCAAGCTGCTGGGCGACTTCGACCTGGTGGCGTTGCAGGAGGCCGATGGTGGCAGCTTGCGTTCGGGCTATGTCAACCAGGTCGAGCACCTTGCCCACCTGGGCGCCTTCCCCTACTGGTATCAGCAACTCAACCGCAACCTTGGGCGTTTTGCCCAGCACAGCAATGGCGTGCTCAGTCGTCTGAAGCCCCACCTGCTCGAGGATCATCCATTACCTGGCCCGGCCGGGCGCGGTGCGATCCTGGTGCGTTTTGGCGAGGGTGAAGACGCGCTCATCGTGGTGATGATGCATCTTGCCCTGGGCGCCAAGACCCGCGCATTGCAGCTGGGCTACATTCGCGAGTTGATCGGCGGCTATCGCCACCAGATCCTGATGGGCGACATGAATACCCATGCCACCGACCTGCTGGAGCATTCGCCGCTGCGCGACCTGGGCCTGGTTGCACCGCAAGTCGAGGCCACCTTCCCGAGCTGGCGGCCACAGCGCTGTCTGGACCACATCCTGCTCAGCCCAAGCCTCACGCTGGAGCGTGTCGAGGTGCTGGCACAGCCGATTTCAGATCACCTTCCCGTTGCCGTCGAGATTCGATTGCCTGATGCATTGACTGTGGATACGCTGCCGGTCCCGAGCTAAATTGCCATCACCGTTTGCGGACCCGGGCATGACTGAAGACGCTGAGCGCTGGAAAGAAAAATACCTGAAAAGCATCGAGCAGCAGGAAAGGCTCGAGCGCCGCTGGGAGGCCCGTCTCGACTTGCTGCGTCGCGGCCTGGTCCGCAGTACCTTGGCGGCCGAGGGCAGTGACAAGGTGGTGGACCAGTGCATGAAGGAAATGCGCGAGGTCATCCGCAGCGACAACATGGACGCTGGCCTCGCCGGCCTGATTCCGCGTCTGGAGAAAGCGGTACTGGATTCAGAGCAGCGCCGGGAAACCCGCATGAACCAGGTCGGTGACGCGCTGACTGCTCTGGTTGGCCAGCTGCAAGGCCTGCCTTTGCCAAACGATGTCTCCAGGCCGTTGAAGAAACTGGCGAAGAAGCTCGAAGGTGGCGTTGCCCAGTCACGCGATCTGCCGCCTTTGCTGGGCGAACTGAGCGGCCTGCAGGGCCGTGCGCTGTCCGCTCTGGGCAAGCCCGGTGACGAGTCCCGGCCGGGGTTGCTGCAGCGCCTGTTCGGCGGCCGTGAAGAAGGCACCCCAGGCGCGCCGACGCCGGTAGCGGTGGCGCTGCCTGCTGTAACCGCGCAGCCCCAGGCGTTAGAAGCCGCGCAGGCCGACGATGTGGATGCGTTGCAGCCGCTGCCAGCCCCTCCAGCCGCTGTTGACGAAGTACCCGTGTCGGCGGAGGCCGAGCTGGATGTACCTGGCCCTGAGTTGATCGAAACGGCCGAGCTGTCGTCAACCCCGGTGCCGCCGCACGCTGCGCACGAGGTACCTGTACCGGAAACCTCCGGTGGCGGGTCGCTGGTTCAAGCAGAACCGCCACAAACACCTGAGGTAACCCCTGGTGAAGACGGCACCTATGCCCTGCCCGACGCGGTCGAGCCGCCCTACAGCCAGGTGGCTGCGCATATCGAACAGACCCTGCTCGGCCTGCTTGATGATCTCAGCCTGCCCGAGCGGCACAAGGCCCAGGCGCTGCAGATGCGCGAACGGGTTGCCCGTGGCTTGAACTGGTATGAACTGATCCCGGTGCTGGACGACCTGGCCGTGCTCATGCTGGCGATCACCGACAGCGGCCAGCACGAATTCGAAACCTACCTGCAGCAGCTCAACGAGCGTTTGGAAGGCTTCCAGAGCCACCTGCACGAGGCCAGTGTTGGCCATGCCGACAACAGTTCTGCTGCCCGCGAACTGGATAACCAGCTGCGCGAGCACGTAGACGGGCTGCAAAGCAGCGTGCAAGGTGCTGTCGATGTGGACAGCCTCAAGCACATCCTGGACAACCGTCTGGAGGGCTTGCTGGTAACCATGGACCAGCACAAGCATGAGCGCGATCGCCGCGAGCAGGAACTGGCAGGGCGCCTGCAAGGGTTGTCGGAGCGGGTGGCGAACATGGAGCAGGAGGCGCTCGGCTATCGCGAGCACCTGGAAGAGCAACGGCAGAAAGCGTTGCTCGACCCTCTTACCGGCCTGCCCAACCGTGCGGCGTGGAGCGAGCGGGTCGAGCGCGAAATGACCGATTGGCAGGACAAAGGTGGCCACCTGACGATGGCGATCCTTGACCTCGACCATTTCAAACGCATCAACGACAGCTACGGGCACCTGGCAGGGGACAAGGTTTTGAAAATTGTCGCCGACCAGTTGCGCAAGCGCCTGAGTGGTCGCGGTTTCATCGCCCGGTTTGGTGGCGAGGAGTTTGTCCTGTTGCTGCCGCAGACCTCGCTGGCAGCGGCTACCGAGGTGGCCGAGGCACTGCGTGCTGCCGTCGAGGCGTGCCCGTTCCACTTCAAGGGCGAACGGGTGGTAATCACCACGTCGATCGGTCTGAGTGCGTTCCGTTCCGGGGAGCGTGGTGACCAGGTGCTCAAGCGCGCCGATGCGGCGCTGTACCGGGCCAAGGACCTGGGGCGCAATCGCGTCGAGCAGGCCTAGTCGGCTGCTGCTGAATCGCGGCACGCACCGTATCGGGCGAGCACGTTATACTGTAGCGCTCATTCGCTGAGGCCACTGACGTGCTTTCCACGCTTAAAACAACGCTGATTTCCTTCTTGCTGTTGTCTGTTGCCGGTTGTTCGACGGGCTTGCGCATCGATCGTAGCCATCCTTCGGCCAATCAGGACAACCGTATCCAGTTTGTTGTCCTGCACTACACCAATGCTTCGCTGGAGCGGTCCCTGGCCTTACTGACCCATGGCGACGTCAGCAGCCACTACCTGATTGGTGACGGCCCGGGCACGATTTACCAGTTAGTGGACGAAAGCCGGCGCGCCTGGCATGCAGGGGATAGCCAGTGGCAGGGCCGCACCTGGCTGAATTCGTCTTCCATTGGTATCGAAATCGTCAACCCGGGTTTCACCGATACGCCGAACGGCCGGGTCTGGCACCCCTACAGCGAAGCGCAGATCCAGTCATTGATCGCGCTGCTCAAGGACATCGTGAAACGTAACAACATCGAGCCACGACACATCATTGGCCACAGCGACATCGCACCGCTGCGCAAACTGGACCCGGGGCCGCTGTTCCCCTGGAAACGCCTGGCCGATGCCGGGTTGGGTATCTGGCCGGATGCCAATGCAGTGGCGCGGCAGCAGGCCTATTTCAACGTCAACCCACCGAGCGTCGGCTGGTATCAGCAGGAACTGGCGCGGTTTGGCTACGCGATCGAGCAGACCGGGGTGCTGGACGTTGCCACCCGCCATGTGATCGCCGCATTCCAGATGCGTTTCCGCCCGCAGCGTTTCGATGGCATGCCCGATGCCCAGACGGCGGCGATGCTGCAGGTGCTCAACCACATGCGTTAAGGTTGCGCGAGAGACTTTACGGGTTTGGTCCAGGCGCCAAACGGCAAGGGTGAATCCTGATCCAGTTGCTATACCTTAGTAATCAACTGGATGCCTTCGATGCCAGCCTTCATCGCCTTGCTGCGCCAAATTTTTCACCATCCCTGGATGCTGGCCATAATGGCCGCATTGGCCAGTGCCGCACTGTTGCTGTCCGCCAGCATCGGCATTGCCTTGCAGCAGATGAAGCAAAGCGAGAGCGAACAGATGAATGCCCAGGGCGAGCGCTTTCTCGAGCGTCTCGAACAGGTGTTCGGCCAGCTGCGTGAAGGGGTTGACCTGTTGCAGGCGCAGCCCGTGCGCGGTTGCAGCCCGGCGATGCTCACGGCATTGCAGCAAGTCAGTCTGGGGTCGCGCTTCATTTATGAAGCAGCATACGTGGACGGCGACATCGCCTGTTCCAGCCGCGGTGACGAGCGGGCCTTCGAACCCTTGCGCGCGCCCGACATCCAGGGGCCGACCTACAGTTATTGGTTGAACACCACGACCGAGCCGAACGAGAACCTGGCCGCGTTGATGCTGGGGCGAGGCAAGTTCGTGGTGTCCACATCACGCGGGCACCTCACCGATGTGGTCGACCTGCCCCCGGGTGGCAGCCTGGTGGTGGTCCTGGACAATGGCACCCGGGCCATTCCGGTATTGGGCCCGCCACAGGTGTGGCCGCCACCCTCGGCCTGGTCGGCAAGCCACAAGTCCCTACTGGAACTCAGCGACCGGTTGATCTATCGCATGCCGACCAAGTCACCAGATTACCAACTGGTGCTGATCGCCCCACGGGCAAAATTGCCGTTGAAGATGAATGGCATGCTCTGGCTGCTGTTTCCCGGCAGCCTGCTGGCAGCCTGCTGCATCGGCTGGCTGGTGCTGCAACTGATCCTGCAAAAACGGTCAATGAGTTCGGAGCTGCAGAATGCCTTGCGCCGTGGCGAGCTGCAGGTGCTCTACCAGCCGATCTTCGAGCTCGATACCCGGCGCTGCGTGGGAGCCGAGGCGCTGGTGCGCTGGCGCCGCCCGGACGGCACGCTGACCAGCCCGGACCTGTTCATTCCGCTGGCGGAGAACACCGGGCAGATTCGCCAGATCACCGACTTTGTCCTGCAACGCGTGCTGGAGCAGCTAGGGCAACTGCTGCGCTCGCACCCCAACTTGTACATTTCGGTCAACCTGGCGGCCTGCGATGTGATGGTGCCGCGGATTGGCCGGGTGGCGGCACGCCTGTTGGCGTTGCACAAAGTGGCTGCCAGCCAGATCGCTTTCGAGGTGACCGAGCGCGGCCTGATTGATGTAGTAGTGGCGCGCGATAACCTGCAGGCGCTACGGGCGGTGGGGCATCAGGTACTGATCGACGATTTCGGCACCGGTTATTCCAGCCTGGCCTACCTGCAGACCCTGCCGGTGGACTGCCTGAAGATCGACAAGGCGTTCATCGATGCTCTGGGGCATGATGCTGCCAGTAGCGGCGTTGCCCCGCATATCATCCGCATGGCCCATGACCTGCATCTGCGGGTGATTGCCGAAGGTATCGAATGTGAAGACCAGGCGGTGCTGCTCAGCAGCGAAGGGGTCCATTATGGCCAGGGCTGGCTGTTCGCACGGCCGTTGAATGCGCGGCAGTTCGCCGAGTTGGTGGCACGTGGGCATCAGACCGGCAGCGCCATGTAGAACTGGGTACCCTGCCCCGGCCTGGAAAATACACCCATGCGCCCGCCATGCAGTTGTACGATTTCCTTGCACAATGCCAGCCCCAGCCCCGCGCCGCCTTTCTTGCGGCCTACCTGAACGAAGGGCTCGAAGATGCGTCCTTGCTGGCCATAGGCAATGCCCTCGCCGTTATCCTCGACGCTGATGATCACCCGTTCCGCGTGGCGTCGCGCATGCAGGCGGATCCGCCCGCCACTGGCGGTATGGCGGATTGCATTGTGCAGCAGGTTGTCCAGGACCCGGTCAAGCTGGGCGACGTCAGCCTGAATGCGTGGTAGTGGCGGTTCCAGCTCCCTGATCAGCTCGACCTGCTTGTGCGCAGCCTGCTCGGCAAAGCGCAGCTGGGCGCGTTCAAGCAGCTCATCGATGGCGCACGGGGCCAGTTCGAGCTTTTGCAGCCCGCTCTGATAGCGGCTGAAATTGAGCAGGTCATTTATCAACTGGGTCAGGCGCTGCATTTCCTCGCCAATGGTTTCCAGCAAGTCATGCTCGCGGGCCTCTGGCGGGAACTTGAGGCGCTCGCGCAACAGACCGAACGCCATGTGCATGCCGGTTACCGGGGTACGTAACTCGTGCGAGGCACGCAGTACGAACTCGCTGCGTACGCGCTCGAAGGCCCGCTGCTCGGTGACATCATGCAAAACCATTACCGCGCCAAGGATCGGCCCTTGCGGGTGGCTGACCGGGGTCAGGCTGTAGGTGAGCAGGCGGGTTTCTTCATCGACCTCAATGTTCAGGTCATCTGGCGGACGGTCGAGGTTGCCGCCGCGCAGCACCTGGCGTAGCTGTTGTTCAAGTTCCGGGCGCTGCAAGGCGTCTGCCAGGCTGCTTCCGACCCGGCTGTCGGCCCAGCCCAGCTGGCGCTGGGCCACAGGGTTGAGATGCTCCAGGCGGCCTTGGCGGTCAATGATCAACAGGCCATCGTCGATGCTGTCCAGAACGGCCTGCAGGCGCTGCTGGCCGGCCAGCAGCTCATCGATATTGGTAGCCTGGTGTTTGCGCAAGGCTTCGGCCATCAGGCCGAAGCTGCGGGTCAGCTGTTTCAGCTCGACGGCCTGGGTAACCGGCAGGGTCACATCGAAATTGCCCTTGCCAAGCTGGTCGGCTGCTTGGGCCAGGGCTTCGATCGGCTGGCCGAAGCGCCGTGCGATGTTATGCGCGGTGACGAAGCCGAGGGCCAGCACGACCAGACCCATCATGCCCATCATGCCGCTGATCAGCAGGGCGTGGTCGCGGGTGCGTTCTTCGCTGCGGGTGATATGTTCCAAGGCCTGTTTGTGGGAGTCGATCAGGTCGCTGCGCACCTGATTGAAGGCTGCACCCAACGGTTGCTCCGCTCCCATGCTGCGGGCAGGCGCGGTGCTTTCTCGGTAGGCCTGGAGGAAGGCCTGGTAATTGCTGCTGGCCTTGCTGAAGCTGGTACGCTCGCCGCCTTGCTCCAGGGCCTGGTTGAGCAGGGTCTGGAAGTCCTCCTGCAGCAACCGCAGGCTCTCTGGGGTAGTGTCCTCGTCAAGAATCAGGGTCAGCTGTTCACCAAGGTTCTGGCGCAGCTTCAGCCCGACTTCCAGGACATGGGTCGTGTCGCGCACCAGCTGCTGTTGCACCGTAGCCATCTGCAGTACGCTGACCAACCCCAGCAGCAGGCCCAGCAGCGCCACGGTAACCAGCGCCGAGATACTGAGGAAAAGCCGCGTGCGCAGCTTCATGGGTGGCCACTTCATAGGTTGTACTGCTTGCGCTTGCGATACAGGGTGGAGGCATCGATCCCGAGGGTCTTGGCTGCCTGGTCCAGGGTATCGCTGGCCGCCAGCACTGCGCCGATGTGGGCGCGCTCCAGCTCATCCAGGCTCAGGGCAGCGCCAACCCGTGGGGTGTTGCCTGCAGGCTGCTCGCCCATGCCCAGGTGGCTGACTTCCACGCGTTCCTGAGGGCAGATGATACTGGCCCGCTCTACCACGTTGCGCAGTTCACGAATGTTGCCAGGCCAGCGATAGTTGAGCAGCGCCGCCCGGGCTTCGTCACTGAATCCTCGGGCGGGTCGGGAGTACTCCTTGACGAAGCGGGCGAGGAAGCGGTCGGCCAGAGTCAGGATGTCTTCACTGCGCTCGCGTAGCGGCGGCAGGTGCAGGGTGATGACGTTCAGGCGGTACAGCAAGTCCTCGCGGAAGCGGCTTTCGCGCACCATCTCTTCAAGATTGAGGTTGGTGGCGGCCAGGATACGCACATCGGCACGGCGGGTGACCGGGTCGCCGACGCGTTCGTATTCCTTGTCCTGAATGAAGCGCAGCAGTTTTGGCTGCAAGGTCAGGGGGAAATCGCCGATCTCGTCAAGGAACAAGGTTCCGCCGTCGGCCTGGTTGACCCGCCCGAGGGTGCTCTCGCTGGCACCGGTGAACGCGCCGCGAGTGTGACCGAACAGCTCGCTCTCCATCAATTCGGCATTCAGCGACGGGCAGTTGATGGTCACGCAGGCTTTGCGTGCCCGCTTGCTCCAGCCATGGATGGCCCGGGCAAGTTCGCCTTTACCGGTACCGGACTCCCCCAGAATGAGGATGTTGGCGTCGGTGGTGGCAACCTGACGGGCGGTTTCCAGCACTGCCATCATGGCCGGGCTGTGCGAGTCGAGGCCGTCCTTGGGCTTGCGTACTTCGCCTTCAAGAGCCTCGAGGCGGGCCGACAGTTGGCGCACTTCCAGCTGCTTGGCGGTAGCCAGGCGCAACTGGTCGGGGCTGCACGGCTTCACCAGATAGTCGGCGGCACCGGCCTGGATCGCGTCCACTGCCGTGTCGATCGCCGAGTGCGCCGTCACGATCACCACTCGCATCCAGGGGGCCTGGATACGCATCTGGGCCAGCACGTCGAGGCCGTTATCTTCGCCCAGGCGCAAATCGAGGAAGCACAGGTCGAATACCTGACGCTGCAGCAGGTTTTCGGCCTGCGCTGCGCTGTTGGCCGTGGCCACGCTATAGCCCTCGTCCTCCAGGCAGTAGCGGAAGGTGCGCAGGATCGCCGACTCGTCATCCACCAGCAGAATGCGGCCTTGATTGTCCTGAGCTGATTCCATGTCCTGCGCTCCTTAGGGTTAGGTCTTCAAATTAGTGTGGGAAAAATCGGGCAAGTTGCATGGTCAATTCTGAAGGAATCGGACCTTTGCATGCTAGCCAATGGCCAATCAATGCCCAGAGGCCCCGCTATGCCGATGATTTGCTTAGAGGTAGCGGATGGCACATTGGTTGCGATGATTTTCAGTATTTGCCTACAGAAAGGAGGCACCGCCATGACCTTTTACCTGCGGACCGCCGTATTGGCAGCCGTTTTGCTGCCAGCGTTCACCCCGGTATTTGCCGACCCTGTACAGGACGCGCGTCTCGAAGGCGCGCTGCAAACGGCG
The DNA here is from genome assembly GCF_002386445.1 of Pseudomonas sp. UBA4617. Taxonomy (GTDB): domain Bacteria; phylum Pseudomonadota; class Gammaproteobacteria; order Pseudomonadales; family Pseudomonadaceae; genus Aquipseudomonas. The sequence goes on along the minus strand of NZ_DGIR01000049.1, from coordinate 28,555 downwards.
CTGTCGCTGAACCGCATGCTCGACCTGTTCCGTATTGACGTCGAGGTGCATGGCAAGCAGGCGCGGCTTTCCGGTGAAGTGGAGAACGACGTCGAACGTCAGCTGGCCGAGCATATCGCCCTGGCCACGGGTGGTATCGAAAAGGTGGACAACCAGCTGCGGGTCAACGCCCAGCTGGTGGAGCGCCCGCTCGAATTGCGTGCCTACGCCCAGCGTCTGGAGGACGCCACACTGGCGGCGGTGATCCGTGCCCGGCTGTTGTGGAGCCGCACCACCGAGAACGCTCCTATAGATGTACAAAGCAGTGAGGGGGTGGTCACCCTGCGGGGCAGGGTCGACAGTGCCGAAGCCAAGGAACTCGCCGGCGTGGTAGCGCGTACCACCGATGGTGTGCACCTGGTCAACAACCTGGTCAGTCTTGATTCCGCGACCATGGCCAAGGCCGCGGAAGCCCCCGTGGGCCTGCCGAGCGGACCGCAACCGAGCGACAGCTGGATCATCGACAAGATCCAGAACAGCTACCGTTTCAGCCGCAACCTTGACGGCCTGAACCTCAAGGTAGCCAGTGAAGAGGGCCTGGTGCGGCTGGCAGGTGAGGTGGTCAGCAGCGAGCAGAAAACCATTGCCGTGGAGATAGCCCGGCAGATCGTGGGTGTGCGTGGTGTGGACGCAGACCTGCTCAAGGTGGCCACCAAGGTAGAAGGCTGAGCGATCGTGCAATTCGCACGACACCAGGGATGGCATCGTGCAGGATACGTGCTGGCCTGGCGGAGGGTTCTCCAGTAACTCATTGAATTAAAAGGAATTAATTTAAATTCTAAAGCTGGCATGCAGGCTGCAATTACCTGTTCAGGTTTGAACAAAAATTACAGCAGGAGGAGCCGGCATGAACCGTCAATCCGTCAACCGCTCGCAGAACGCCGCATTGCCCCTGCCCCAGGTGCTGACACTTGGCATGGCGCTGCTGCTGACATTGGCTGCCGGCCTCTTCTACTACAGCTGGCAGACCGCGCGCCTCGCCGAGCAAGTGGCGGCGCAGACCGCCCTGTTGACCCAGATTCAGGCGACCCATGCCAATACCTTGGTCAAAGCCACCGGCCCAGTGTCTGGCAGCCAGGCCAAGGCTTCACCGGCCACTGTGGAAACTGTCGTGCCGCAGGATCGCTGGGTCTTCTGACTCAGAGAACGGGCCGATTTCGAAAAAGAAAGGAGAACCATCATGCTGAGCTGGGCTATCACTTTCCTCATCATCGCCATTGTCGCTGCGGTACTGGGCTTCGGTGGCATCGCAGGCGCTGCCACGGGCATCGCGAAGATTCTGTTCATTGTCTTCCTGGTGCTGTTCGTAGCCTCCTTCTTCTTTGGACGTGGACGAGGTTAAAGATGGGCAGGAAGCGTAGGACAGCCTTGGCTGCCGCCCTTTTGCTGGGCGGCAGTGCGGCGGCAATGGCGGCCAATGACGGCCAGTTCCGGGTCGACCAGTTGCTCGGCTCGGACCCTGAGTATCGGGAAACCTGGCAGGACGCAATCAAAGGCGAGGAACGCCTGCCAGATTGGGTGATCAACCTGACCGGCAGTTCCCAGCAGCAGATGTCGGCCGTGACCGAGGATGGCGACAAGTATCTGGTCGGTCCATTGTGCGAACGGCAGGATAACTGCACCTACAAACGCCTGATCGTGGCGTTCAGCTGGGACAAGGACGATGCCTACGGGATGCTCGTCGAAGTGCCCGAAGGCCTGCCCAAGGACAAGTCGCCTACCCGCCACGCGCAGTATCGCTGGCTGGGCAAGCCGGATGACGGCATGAAGGCGATGCTGCAAGAGCAGCTCAAGCGTGACCCGAACTGGTACTGAGAGTGCTGCGGTACGGGTACAAGGTCATGCACTGTCACGTAATGGAAGCCGAATCTTTCTATAGTTCGGCCTTCCAAGATGCGCCGCCCCGAGGAGGGGCAGCACATGACCAGGGGGCCGGGCCGTTCTGATTGTTACAGGATCGGAGTGGCCTAGGGGTACAGGGAGTGCCTCCAGCAATGGGCCGGGTCAGGAAGGCGGAATCGGAAGCATCAGGTCGGCGGTGCCACATGGGTACTTGGCCAGACCTGGCTTCCGAGGAGCCATGCAACCCCTTCCCTGCACGAACAGCCCTTCGAGACACATTTTGTTTCGACCGTACATCATTTTTTTCTCACGTTGTCTGGCCTTCGTTCAGCGACATTTCCGCCATTCGGATAGTCGAACAGGCCATATCGACCGCACTTTAGACCCTGTCAAATCTGCCTAATTATGGCGGTTTGGTCTTGTTCGGAATTCCGAACGTTATAAATCAAGCACTTGCAAACTCCTCTCAAGGGTCAAAAATCATATGCGTAAACGGCATGGGTCATGCGTTTCCGGCATTAGATTTCCCCCTTTGCCATCGCAATAGTTGCGGCCTTTTTCGCTGGCTGAGCGTTCTTCGTTCGCCTGCGTGTCCTTACATGAACTCGTCGGATGCGCATCCGCTGCCCGTCAACAGGGCAATGGCTCCGTTACAAGCGTTCCGCCGGGTGCCCATGACCACTAGAACAAAGGGTAAAGACATGAAGAAGGCAAAACTCAGCCTCGCCTGGCAGATCGTCATCGGTCTGATCCTGGGTGTTGCAATCGGCGCGCTACTGAATCATTTCAGTGCAGAAAAGGCATGGTGGATCAGCAACGTCCTCCAGCCCGCTGGTGACATCTTCATTCGCCTGATCAAGATGATCGTCGTCCCGATCGTGATTTCGTCGCTGATCGTGGGCATCGCCGGGGTTGGCGACGCGAAAAAACTCGGCAGTATCGGCCTGAAGACCATCATCTACTTCGAAGTGGTAACCACCATCGCGATTCTCGTGGGGCTGGTGCTGGCGAACCTGTTCCACCCTGGTGCCGGCATCGACATGAGCACCCTGGGTACCGTGGACATTTCCAAGTACCAGGCGACCGCCGCCGAAGTACAGCATGAGCACGCTTTCATCGAGACTCTGCTCAACCTGATTCCGTCGAATATCTTTGCAGCGCTGATGCGCGGCGAGATGCTGCCGATCATCTTCTTCTCGGTGATGTTCGGCCTGGGCCTGTCGAGCCTGCAGGCAGAGCTGCGCGATCCGCTGGTGCGCACCTTCCAGGCGGTTTCCGAGACCATGTTCAAGGTCACCCACATGATCATGAACTACGCCCCGATCGGCGTGTTCGCCCTGATCGCGGTGACCGTGGCCAACTTCGGCTTCAGCTCGCTGCTGCCGCTGGCCAAGCTGGTGCTGCTGGTGTACTTCGCCATCGCCTTCTTCGCCTTCATGGTGCTGGGCCTGGTCGCCCGCCTGTTCGGCTTCTCGGTGATCAAGATCATGCGCATCATGAAAGATGAGCTGATCCTCGCCTACTCCACCTCCAGCTCGGAAACCGTGCTGCCGCGCGTGATCGAGAAGATGGAGAAGTACGGTGCGCCGAAGTCGATCTGCTCGTTCGTGGTACCGACCGGCTACTCCTTCAACCTCGACGGTTCGACCCTGTACCAGAGCATCGCGGCCATCTTCATCGCCCAGCTGTACGGTATCGACCTGTCGTGGAGCCAACAGCTGTTGCTGGTCCTGACCCTGATGGTCACCTCCAAAGGTATCGCGGGCGTACCGGGCGTGTCCTTCGTGGTCCTGCTGGCTACCTTGGGCAGCGTGGGCATTCCGCTCGAAGGGCTGGCCTTCATCGCCGGTGTCGACCGCATCATGGACATGGCCCGTACCGCCTTGAACGTTGTGGGCAACGCCCTGGCAGCCCTGGTCATCGCGCGGTGGGAAGGCATGTACGATGCCGCCAAGGGCGAGAAGTACTACGCCTCGCTGATGGCCGACAAACAGGAAGCTGCGGTGGTTGGCGAAGCTGCCAAGCGCTAAGCCTCACTCACGTTTGACCAGAAGCCCCGACTTGTCGGGGCTTTTTGTTTTACGCAGTGTTCACGGCTTCCGGTAGGAGCGGTCGCGGGGGGCCCGATACGCTATCATTCGGGCATTTTTCAGGGGGAATACACGGATGCTCAACGGCCTTTGGCTTGGTTTTTTCCTGGTGGCGGCCGTGTCCGCGCTGGCGCAGTGGCTGGTTGGCGGCAACCCCGGTATCTTCGCGGCCATGGTCGAGAGCATCTTTGCCATGGCCAAGCTGTCGGTCGAAGTCATGGTGCTGTTGTTCGGCACACTGACCCTTTGGCTGGGCTTTCTCAAGATTGCCGAAAAGGCTGGCATCGTCGAATGGCTGGCCCGGATGCTTGGCCCGCTATTCGCGCGGCTGATGCCCGAGGTCCCACCCGGCCACCCGGCCCTGGGCCTGATCACCATGAACTTTGCCGCCAACGGCCTGGGGCTGGATAACGCCGCCACCCCGATCGGCCTCAAGGCCATGCGTGCGTTGCAGGAGCTGAACCCCAGCAGTACCACAGCGAGCAATGCCCAGATCCTGTTCTTGGTACTTAATGCTTCTTCGTTGACCCTGCTGCCGGTGACCATCTTCATGTACCGGGCCCAGCAGGGGGCAGCGGACCCGACCATGGTGTTCCTGCCCATCCTGCTGGCTACCAGCGTCTCGACTCTGGTCGGCCTGCTGTCGGTGGCGGTTATGCAGCGCTTGCGCCTGTGGGATCCGGTGGTGCTCGCCTACCTGATTCCCGGCGCCTTGCTGCTGGGTGGCTTCATGGCGTTCCTTGGCACCCTGTCCGCGGCTGCACTGGCCAGCCTGTCGTCGATCCTGGGCAATCTCACCTTGTTTGGCGTGATCATGGTCTTTCTGGTAATTGGCGCCCTGAGACGGGTACAGGTGTACGAAGCGTTCGTGGACGGCGCCAAGGAAGGGTTCGATGTCGCCAAAGGGCTATTGCCCTACCTGGTGGCGATGTTGGTGGCGGTGGGCGTGCTGCGTGCGTCCGGCGCCCTGGAGATGGCCCTGGACGGCATCCGCCATCTGGTCACCTGGATGGGCCTGGACACCCGTTTCGTCGAGGGTTTGCCCACGGCGCTGGTCAAGCCGTTCTCCGGCAGTGCCGCGCGGGCGATGCTGATCGAGACCATGCAGACCCACGGCGTCGACAGCTTCCCCGCGCTGGTGGCAGCAACCATCCAGGGCAGCACCGAAACCACCTTCTATGTGCTGGCGGTGTACTTCGGTGCCGTGGGTATCCAGCGGGTGCGCCATGCGGTCGGCTGCGCATTGCTGGCGGAATTGAGCGGCGTGATTGCGGCGATTTTCGTCTGCTACTGGTTCTTCGCCTGAGTCATCTGCTCTACGGGCCGCTCCTGCACCACGCGGGACAGCTTTCAGGAAGCGGGAGCGCTACCTGCCTGGGCAATGGTCCAACCCACCACCTGCCCTGTCAGTTGGTCACAAGCCTGGCCAAAGCCTGCGACTACCGCTGACACCTGCCGGTCGACCAACGGTTTGCGGATTTCGAAGCGCTTGCTGGCAAGGATGCGCTGGGTGCGCCCCTGTACCAGCCGCGCGTCATAGCGGACCACCACTTCCACCACCCCATCTGCTCGGTATTCACTCTGGAAGGCCTGCAGCTCGCCAGCCAGTTCAAAGTCGGCCTGCAGGTTGCTGTCGTCAGCGCTCAGCCGCTGTACCCGGCCATCACGCTGAAAACCGTCCAGCAGGCGGTTGCGCAGCAGCACCGGCACCGCATCGCTCCAGCGCGCGCCCTTGTAGCTGCTGACCACATTACCTTGAGGAACCACGGCAATCCGCGGGCCGGCCAGCACCTCGCTGGCCAGCGGCTTGTTCAGGCGCAGTGACCAGTCCAGCGCTGGCGTGATACGGCTGGGTTGGTTGACTGGCAGGCGATAGAGGTCGACGGGTTCGCTCTGCGGCAGAATCGAGCAAGCACTGGCCAGGCTCAGCGCGGCCGCCAGGGCCAGCAGGCGCAGCGAGGGTTTCATGGCTGGAACTCCTTGTTGTTGTCGCGGCCTAGCAGGTAACCGCTGGGGTCGGCCTCCAGTTGCCGGGAGATACCCTTGAGTGCGTTGAGCGTTTCGCGCAGTTCGCGAATCGCCGGGTTGAGCTGGTTCAGGCCCTGGGCGCCGTCGCCGATCGCTTCGCGATTGTCTTCCAGCAGGCGGTTGATGGTGGCGGTGCTCTCGGCCAGCGACTGCATGGCCTGCTCGGCACTGCCGATCGCTTGTTTGCCCTCGCTGCCCAGCAGGCCGTTGGCATTGCGCATCAGCGCCTGGGTTTCGGCCAAGGTGGCGCTGGCCTGTTTGCCCACCTGCACCAGTTGCTCGATGGCCTCGGCGATGCTGCCGTGCTCGCCGGCGAAGGCACCGGTAGTCTTGTCGAGGTTGGCCAGGGTGTTGCTCAGGTGGCCGATGTTGTCCTCGGAGAACATCTGGTTGGCGTTGTGCAGCAGCAGGTTGATGTTGGTCACCAGGTCGCTGCTGTCATTGAGCAGGCGCGAGATCGGTGAGGGTGAAGCGATGATCACCGGCAGCTTGCCGTCCTTGCCTTTCAGTTCCGGGCTTTGTGGGGTACCGCCGCTGAGCTGGATGAACGAGTTGCCGGTTACCCCGGCCAGGGTCAGCTTGGCCTGGGTGTCTTCCTTTACTGGGGTGTCGGCACTCAGGCGCACCCGTGCCAGTACCCGGCGCGGGTCTTTCGGGTCCAGACGCAGGGTCGACACATCACCCACCTTGATACCGTTGTACTGCACCGGGCTGCCGCGCGACAGGCCGGAGACAGCTTCGTTGAACACCACCTCGTAGTCTTTGAAGGCATCGTCGACACTGGATTTGGTCAGCCACAGGCCGAACAGCATGGCGCCGGCTACCACCAGAACGGTGACCAGGCCGATGAGGACGTGATGGGCTCGGGTTTCCATTGCTCAGCGCTCCTGCCCGGCACGGATCGCAGCCTGCTCGGCTGCGCGCCCGCGTGGGCCATGAAAGTAATCTTGGATCCAGGTGTCGCTGGCCTGCTCGACCTCGGCCAGCGGGCCGGCGACCAGGACCTTTTTCTGCGACAGTACGGCGATGCGGTCGGTGATGGTGTACAGGGTGTCGAGGTCATGGGTAATGAGGAACACCGACAGGCCCAGCGCATCACGCAGCGTCAGGATCAACTGGTCGAAGGCGGCGGCGCCAATCGGGTCCAGGCCGGCGGTGGGTTCGTCGAGGAACAGGATGTCAGGGTCCAGGGCCAAGGCGCGGGCCAGTGCCGCACGTTTGATCATGCCGCCGGACAGCGAGGCCGGGTACTTGTCGGCGGCCGAGATCGGCAGGCCGGCCAGGGCCAGTTTCACCCCGGCCAGATGTTCGGCATCGGCGCGGGACAGCCCGGCGTGTTCAATCAGTGGCAATGCCACGTTCTCGGTCACCGTCAACGAGGAAAACAGTGCGCCCTTCTGGAACAGCACGCCGAAGCGCCGCTCGATCAGTGAGCGTTGCTCTTCGCGCAGGCCGGCGAGATCCTGGCCGAACACCTTGATCTGGCCCTCATTGGGCCGCCGCAGGCCGATGATACTGCGCAGCAACACAGATTTACCGCTGCCCGAGCCGCCGACCACGGCGAGGATCTCGCCACGGTAGAGGTCCAGATCGAGGTTCTCGTGCACGCTCTGGCGGCCAAAGCGGTTGCAGATGCCACGCGCCTCGATCACGCTCTCCTGGCCACTCACCAGCCCATCTCCATGAAGAACAGGGCGGCCACCGCGTCCAGCACGATGACCACGAATATCGACTGCACCACCGCCGAGGTGGTGTGCGCCCCCACCGATTCGGCGCTGCCGCTGACCTTGAAGCCTTCCAGGCAACCGATGGCGGCTATCAGGAAGGCGAAGAACGGCGCCTTGGCCAGGCCGACCAGGAAATGCTGCACGCCAATGTCGCTTTGCAGCAGCGACAGGAACATGGCTGGCGAAATATCCAGCGACAGCGCACATACCACCGCACCGCCGACGATCCCGCAGATCATCGCCACAAACGTGAGCAAGGGCAGCGATATCAGCAAGGCCAGCACCCGCGGCATTACCAGCAGCTCCATGGGGTTGAGGCCCAGGGTGCGGATGGCGTCGATTTCCTCGTTGGCCTTCATCGAGCCGATCTGTGCGGTAAATGCACTGGCGGTACGGCCGGCCATGAGGATGGCGGTCAGCAGGACGGCGAACTCACGCAGGAACGAGAAGGCCACCAGGTCGACCGTGAAGACGGTTGCGCCGAAATCGGCCAGCACCGTGGCACCGAGGAAGGCCACCACTGCGCCCACCAGGAAGGTCAGCAAGGCGACGATGGGCGCAGCATCCAGGCCAGTCTGTTCGATGTGCGCCACGACCGGGGTCCAGCGCCAGCGATGCGGTTGCAAGGCGCGGCGCAGCAGGGTTTCGAGAATAACGCCGACGAAGCCAAGCAACTGCAGGCTGTCTTGCCACAAGGCACCGACGGCGCAGCCGATGCGTTCCAGCAGCAACAGCAGCACGTTGCGCTCGGGTTCCTTGACCGGAATGCAGTAGTCCTGCACGGAGCAATAGACGTTCCTGAGCAGTGCGCGGCTGGCTTCGGGCAGTTCGTTGGTGCAGAGCGACAGGCGCTCGGCACCGAGCAATTCGGCCAGCAGTGAGGCCCCGGCAGTATCCAGGCGCCCAAGTTGGCTGAGGTCGGCAACGGTGTCGGCGGCATACTGCGTGCGCAGGCGCTCGCTGTCACGCTTGAGGCTGGCGTAATGCGCCAGCGTCCAGTCACCGGCAATGCGCAGGCAGGCCGGCCGGCTACTGGTGTCCAGGGTGGCGCTGGGTAGGGTCATCGGCTCCATGCTCCTGACTCGGCAGTGAGGCTCAGGGGCTGATCATAGCGCAGCGGGCCAGGGCTGTTTGGTGATTATGTGCTGTGTGGGGCACGGGGGCTGCTTTGCGGCCCATCGCGACGCGAGGCTGCTGCTACAGGGGCGAAGTTACCTCAATCATTGTGTCGGCGTATCGTCGACTACTTTGAAGCGCAGTACGCCAATCACCTGCCCATCTTCGGTCAGCACCCTCACCTGCCACTTGCCTACCGGGTTGGGCGGGAAGTTCTGCTTGTGCGTCCACGCGCGATAGCCTTCCTTGCGGCCACCATGGATATCCAGCGCAATGCGATCGACTTCCCGGCCGTCCTTTTGCCATACGTGGTAGATCCGTTCGTTCAGGCCGCGTGGTGCGTTGATTGCCGTGTATGCATACAGGCCTTGGCTGCTGATGCGACTGGCAGCGATTTCCTTCAGCGAAGCGCCTGGCTGGCGATTCTGCACCTCGGTGCTGACCGCGACGTCGGTCATCCACAGGGTCGCCGGCGGCACCCATGAGCGCAGCAGCCACCCAACGCCGCCAACCGACAGAGTAACTAGCACCAGCGCCACGGCGCGCCGCCAGTTATTGATCGGGAAGCTGCTGGCCAGGCTGGGGAACGACAGCGCCATGGCGATGATCAGTGCGAGCTTGAAACTTTGCGCGGTGGTCAGGTGCAGGATGATCGGCAGCGCGGTGAGCAGGGCGGCGAACAGGGTCAGGGTATGCAGCGCCAGGAACAACCAGCGCCGCGGTGCCAGCCACTTGTAGTAAAGCGGGTCGATGATCGAGATCAGGCCGGCAGCGCCGAGCAGGCCGGTGAAAACCAGTTGGCTGCTATTCCAGGTGGTGGTGACAAAGAAGAACGGCAGCACGAAGAACAGTGATTCTTGGTGAATCATCTGCGTCGCGTAGCGCAATAGCGGTTGTGGGATTTCGCGGTTGAAGATGCGCGCGAACAGCCCGGTGAGGGTGTTTTCCAGCATCAGCCAGACCCAGCTGATGAGCATCAGCACGGCTACCCAGCTGGCCAGGCTGGCTTGGCGGTCAACCAGGATGAAGCTGCCGATGCCGGAAAGGAAACCGCCAAGCGCAATGATGCCGGGGTAGCGTTTAAGCAAATCGATGATGCGCTGGACGATGCGGGGTATTTGAGGCATTGGCTCTACAACAGGGAGGATGAGGGGGCGGTAGTGGCAAAAGAATACCGCCGATTCACCGCTAGCGTGTAGCGTCGTCCGGTTTTACCGGGGCATGCCGACGCCAGCGTAACAGCCCTACTGCAAGGATCAGCCCCAACAGCAAGGCCGCCAGACCATACAGATCATCATAGCCAAGCAATGGCTTCTCGATGCGCGTATAGCCATCTTCCTTGAGCAATGCCCTGAGCGCCTCATTGGCCTGCTCCAGGCTCACCTGGCGCAGTTTGCGCGCAGGGTCGGTGAAGCGTCCGTCGTTATAGTCGTTCAGCGCCCCCCAGTAATAGTCGGCCAAGGCACTGTTGCCCTGGGTGCTCCAGCTCTCCTTGGCGATGCTGGCGTCCTTGATGCGGGCAAAGGTGTCCGGGTCGAGGCCTTCCTTGCGCAGGTGGTCGAACAACGCTTGCATCACCTTGACCGCCCGGTTGATGTCTTCGCGTTCAAGGTCGGCATTGAGGCTGAGCAGGCCGGTGTCGCCAAAGCTTTCACGTTGCGCCGAAGGGCCATAGGACAGCCCGTTGCGCAGCCGCAGCTGGTCATACAGCGCCCATTCCAGGTAATGCGACAGCAGGTCAAGGGTGGCCTGGTGGTCGTTGTCCAACACCGGCTCGACGAACAGCCAGTGCAGCTTGACGTTGTCACCCAGCCAGCCACGGGTCAGGTCGCGGCGCTGCTCGGCCTGCTGGCTGATACTTTCCAGGGTGCGGCGCTCTTCCGGCTCGGTGGCAGGCAGTTCGCCAAAGGTACGTTCCAGATAGGCGGGCAACAGGCGGTCAAGGCCGCCGACCATGATCAGGGTCATGTTGTTGGCCGCATACCAGTGGTCACGCAAGGTTTGCACCTGCTCCAGGGTCATGTCGTCGAGGTTGGAGCGCTCCGGGCACTTCAGGCCCAGTTCGGTGGCCAGCTGGTCGCTGGCGGGATGGCCGATGTCCTGGCGGTCGAGCCAGCGCTGCAGGTGGCCATAATGGCCGCCATCCTCGCGTTCGATGATGCGCTTGGCGGTGGCCAGGGTCCTGGCGTCGATCCGAGTGTCACGGATTACCGCCAGGAGCAGGTCGAGGACCTTGCGCTGGTTGCGCGCCGGCGCTTCGATGACGAACGTGGTGTCAGCGCTGCTGGTGTAGGCATTCCATTCGCCGCCCAGCGACTGCAGGCGTTCTTCCAGGCCACCTTCGCCGGTTTCATCGATGCCGCTGAACAACAGGTGCTCAAGCAGGTGAGGCAGCTCTTTCTGCTCGCAATTGAAATCGTCCAGGCCTACGCCGATCACCAGGCGGATCGCCACATGGTCCCGTTCATAGCCGTTTTTCAAGATGACCTGCAGGCCGTTAGGCAGCAGGTAGCCTTCAACACGCGAGCGGTCAAGGGCAAGGGAGGGCAGGCTGCAGATCAGCAGGCAAATGAACATCAGGCAACGCATGGGCGAGCTTGGGTCCTCAGGTAGGAGTCACGGCAGGCGGGCTTCGTCCGGCACGCTGTCGAGCATCAGTCCGCCGGTGTCCGAGCCGCCCAGTACCACATAGGCACTGCTACAGAACAAAGAGTTCAACCGCTTCATGTCGGCGATCAGTTCCAAGTGTAGCGAACTGGTCTCGATACTTTGCACGACCTTGCGCTGCAGGCGGCTGACATGGGCATGTGCCAGGCGCCGTTCCTGGGCGCGGAAGCGGCGCTTTTCCCGCAGCAGCAAGCGGGCGCTTTCCGGGTCGGCACTGAGGAACACCGACAGGCCCAGACGCAAGTTGGCCAGCAGCTGCTCCTGCAGACCGGTCAGCTCTTCCAGACCCACCTGGGAAAATTCCCGGCGCTGGCTGGTCTTCTGCTGCTGGACCTTGCGCAGCATGCGCTCGATCAGGTCGCAGGCCAGCTTGAGGTTGATCGCCAGCTCGATGATTTCTGCCCAGCGCCGGTTGTCCTGCTCACTGAGGTCTTCACGTGACATCTGCGCCAGGTACAGCTTGATCGCGTTGTACAAGGCGTCGGCGTCCTCACCGAGGGCGCGGACCTGCTGGGGCAAGGCGGTCTGGGTACCGCGCAGCGCGCCAAGCATGGCTTCGAGCAGACTGTCGACGATGTCACCGAGGCGCAAGGTTTCACGGGCAGCGTTGGCCAGGGCCAGGCTGGGCGTTTCCAGTGCCGAGGTATCGAGGTGGCGTGGACGTATCTGGCCGTTGCCGTTTTCCCGGTCGGGGAGCAAGGTGTTACACAGGCGGCCCATCGGCTTGACCGTGGGCAGCATGATCAGGCAGCGCAGGGTGTTGTAGAGCAGGTGAAAGCCGATGACCAGCTCCTGGGCGCTGAAGCTCAGGGAGTCCATCCAGGCCACCAGCGGGTGCAGCACGGGGATGATCAGCAGCAGGCCAATCAGCTTGTACAACAGGCTGCCCAGCGCCACGCGACGGCCAGCGGCGTTCTGCATGCTGGTGCTGATGAAGGCCAGTAGCCCACTGCCAATATTGGCACCGACCACCAGGCCGATGGCCACCGGCAAGCTGATCACTTCGGCGCCGGCCAGCGTCGCGGTGAGCAGCACGGCGGCCAGGCTGGAATAGGAAATCATGGCGAACAGCGCCCCGACCAGGGCGTCCAGCATGATGTCGCCGGTCAGCGAGGCGAACAGCACCTTCACGCCCTGGGCGTGGGTTATCGGCGTGGCGGCCTGCACGATCAGCTCGAGTGCCAGGATGATCAGGCCAAGCCCGATGCCCACCCTGCCCAGCTGGCCGGCCCGCGTCTGTTTGCGCGAGAGGAAGAAGATCACGCCCAGGAAGATCAGCAGCGGCGACAACCAGGACAGGTCCAGCGTCAGTACCCGGGCCATCAACGCGGTCCCCACGTCAGCTCCGAGCATGATCGCCAAGGCCGGGGTCATGGCCATCAGGCCCTGGCCGACGAACGAGGTGACCAGCATGGCGGTGGCGTTGCTGCTTTGCACCATGGCTGTGACCAGGATACCGGCGACGAACGCCAACGGGCGCTTGTTCATGTTCTGGCCGATGATGCGCCGCAGGCTCGAGCCGAATACCCGAAGGATGCCGGTACGTACGATGTGGGTGCCCCAGACCAGAAGCGTTACGGACGAGAGCAGGTTGAGCAGGGTCAGCATGGCGACGGCCCCCTGATACATTGGCCCAGCGAGCCAAGAGATGAAGCGCGAGCGGTTGAAGAAATTTCAGCGCTCACTCAAAGCTTTAGTCGTTTTGCGTAGCTGTCGCCAGCTTCGCATGGCTGCCATTTATTTGAAACACGCTGGCAATGAATCATTTCCGGCATGAAAAAAAGGGCCCCGCAGGGCCCTTACCGTACTGCGCTTCCTGAGCTTATTGACCCGGAATATCCTTGCGCAGTTTCACCGGCTCATGCGCTTTGCCTTCCTTGCGGGCCAGTGCGGTGCGCATGCGAATGTTGATGGCTTCCACCGCCAGCGAGAATGCCATGGCGAAGTAGACGTAGCCCTTCGGCACGTGCACGTCGAAAGATTCGGCGATCAGGACGGTACCGACCACGATCAGGAACGACAGTGCGAGCATCTTCAAGGACGGGTGCTTGTCGATGAATTCGCTGATGGTGCCAGCGCACAGCATCATTACCAGCACCGCGACGACGATGGCGGCGATCATCACCGGTACGTGGGATACCATGCCGACTGCGGTAATGACCGAGTCCAGCGAGAACACGATATCGATGATGGCGATCTGGATGATGGTATAGAAGAACTTGCCACCCGCCCCTTTCGGCTCTTCAGCGTCCTCGTCCTCGCCTTCCAGGCCGTGATAGATCTCTTGCGAGCTTTTCCACAGCAGGAACAGACCACCGAAGAACAGAATCAGGTCACGCCCGGAAATGCCTTGGCCGAATACCTCGAACAGGTCGGCGGTAAGGCGCATGACCCAAGTGATCGACAGCAGCAACATGATGCGGGTGACCATGGCCAGGGCGAGGCCGAAGATCCGGGTGCGCGGCTGCATGTGCTTGGGCATGCGGCTGACCAGGATAGAGATCATGATGATGTTGTCGATACCGAGGACGATCTCAAGCGCGGTAAGGGTGAAAAAGGCAACCCAGATTTCCGGGCTGGTCAGCCATTCCATGTGTTTTCCTTCGAACGATAAAGGCGACGTGCCCATACCCGGGCACGTCGCGTTAGGGTAATACGCGTTTATTAAAGACTACTGAACAGCGGGAAAATCCCCATCAGCAGCGCGGCGATCATTATGCACAGGCACACCAGCACTGCCCACTTCAAGGTGAAGCGCTGATGATCACCGAACTCGATGCCGGCCAGGGCTACCAGCAGGTAGGTGGAGGGTACCAGGGGGCTGAGCAGGTGTACCGGCTGCCCGACGATCGATGCACGGGCCATTTCCACCGGGCTGATGCCGTAATGGCTGGCGGCTTCGGCCAGTACTGGCAACACGCCGTAGTAGAACGCGTCGTTGGACATGAAGAAGGTGAACGGCATGCTCACGATCGCGGTGATCACCGCCAGGTAGGGGCCGAGCGCTTCGGGGATGACCGCCAGCAGGCTCTTGGACATGGCGTCGACCATGCCGGTGCCTGACAGGATGCCGGTGAAGATCCCGGCGGCAAAGATCAGCCCGGTGACAGCCAGCACGCTGCCGGCGTGGGCGGCGATGCGGTCCTTCTGCTGCTGCAGGCAAGGATAATTGACGATCATGGCAATGCTGAAGGCGATCATGAACAGCACCGGCAGCGGCAGCACGCCGGCGATCAGCGCCGCCATCAGCGCGGCGGTCAGGGCGCCGTTGAAGTACAGCAGTTTCGGCCGGCGGGCATCCGGGTACTGTGAAACGGTGATTTCGCTGTGGTCGATGTCGTCGGTGGGCAGATGCAGTTCACCCAGGCGGGCACGCTCGCGCTTGCCGTACAGGTAGGCGATGGCCAGGATCGCCAGGACCCCGAACAGCATTGCCGGGATCATCGGCACGAAGATGTCCGACGGGTCCACATGCAGGGCGCTGGCGGCACGGGCGGTCGGGCCGCCCCACGGGGTCATGTTCATCACCCCCCCTGCCAGGATGATCAGGCCGGCCATGATCCGCGGGCTCATGCCCAGGCGGCTGTACATGGGCAGCATGGCGGCACAGCAGATCATGTAGGTGGTGGCGCCGTCACCGTCCAGCGAGACCACCAGAGCCAGCACGGCGGTGCCTATGGAGACTTTCAGCGGGTCACCCTTGACCAGCTTGAGGATCTTGCGCACGGCCGGGTCGAACAGGCCGGAGTCGATCATCAGGGCGAAATAGAGAATGGCGAACATCAGCATTACGCCGGTAGGCGCGAGCTTGCTGATGCCCTCGAGCATCATGGGGCCGATCTTGGCGGAAAAGCCGCCGAACAGGGCGAACAGGATCGGTACCAGGATCAACGCGATCAAGGCCGACAGGCGCTTGGTCATGATCAGGTACATGAAGGTGATGACCATGGCAAAGCCGAGGAAGGTCAGCATGGCAATACTCCAGGCGTGGCGCGGCGAAAGGAAGTCGATTCGGGCGGGTCAGCGCGTCGGGCGCTGCACAGGGAGCATGCGGAGAGGAATTGCGTAAAGGCGGGCACAAGCGTACATCGGAGTCACCATTGTTGTTGTTGATCGGGCCGGGCTCGGTAGTTACCGGTGCCCTGGCTGACCGGTCTGCTGCCGGTAGTGGTGGCTATCCTATGAGGGCAAGCTTTCAGCCAGCTTTCGCCGCAGCAAAGGCGACGGGAGGTAGGGGAATGCAGGATATGACCGCAGGTGCGGGCCAAGTGAACCTGTGAGCCGGGTGCTGCTTTGCTGGTGCTTACGCGGGGGAACCCGCGAAGAGCCTAGTACGGCAACCATCATAACTGCAGACCACCCGCAGCCTTGTGCAATGTCCGCAAATGCTCGCCGATCTTTTTTACGTTGGCTTCGACGGCGGCAATTTCCCTGGCCCGCGACGGTTCCAGCAGCGCCCTCACCTCTTTGTCCAGGTTGGTGCTCAAGCGCAACAGCTGCGCCTGCCGCTCGCTGCTGACTCGCTCCAGGTGCTTGCGCTCCTGCGGTTGCGGCAGCCCGTAGCCCTGGGCGTCGAGCAGCTCTGCCGGGCGGCTGAGGAAGCCACTATTGGCGAGCATCTGCCTCAGGGTGGCGTCGGCCTTGCTGATGCTGCCGTCCTTGAGCGCAGCAGCATTCAGGTAACGCTGCTTGACCTCGTCCTGGGCCATCAGCAATTGCCGGCGCAGGCTGGCCTGCTCAAGCAGCAGCAAGGCGGCGCTGGTGCGCAGGTCGGCCTGCGGGAACCAGGCCCGCCGTTGTTCAGCGTCGAGCGCCAGCCAGTCTTCGACCGTGTCCTGCCTGATGGGCAACTGCTTCTTCAATACCTCGAACATGGCCTGGTAACGGTCGCGGTAGGAGTCGAAACGGTAGCCGAGGCGCAGCGCCTCGCGCGGGTCGTCGAGCACGCTGGTATCAGCCAGCCCCCTACCCTTGAGCACCGCCAGCAAGCCGTTGGGCATGATGCTGTCGAGGTCGTTCAGGCGCGGGTTGGCAGTGCCGCTGCGCAGCAGTTTCAACGACTCCACTGCGCAGTTGTTGGACAGGAACCAGTAATTGCCGTCATAACTCCAGTGCATTTCGGCGGCCTGGCGTACCAGGTTCTCTATTTCCTCCCGGCTGAGCCGCAGGGGCACCGAGGCCAGGCTGCGCAGTTCGGTCTTGGTGTACTCGTCGACCACCTGACCCAGCGGCAGCACGAACAACCGCGACGGGTAGGCACCGACGAGGCCGTCCCAGCTCGACAGCTGCACGTCATTGACGAAGGCGCGGTACGACAACACCAGGCTCTGGTCGAGGTCGAGGCGACAGTCCGGCCCGCGTGGGCGCCCTGGCTTGCAGATAACCAGGCGCAACATGCTGTGGCCCCAGCGGCTGACCAGGTTCTGGTTGGCTTCAGCCAGCAGATAATCCACTTCATAGACCCGCTCAGGGTCAATCTCGCCGAGTGGCTGGCGGGCGAAATCGCTGCCGGCATTGATGAACGGCAGGCCTTTGGCGCAGGTGTCCTGTTGCGGTGCCCAGCCAAAGTGCTCGCGCAGGTACTGGTTCAGTGCCGGGCGGCGGCAACCGTAGCTCGGGTCGAGGAGGAAATACTCCATGTTGACCGCGATGTATTCCTTGGGGTTGGTCAGCTCATAGCTGTCCGGGCTGCGCACGAACTGGCCATTGTGCTGCTCGCGCTCGCCGCGTCGGCCCACGTATTGCTGCCAGCCGGCCAGGTCGAGCAGGCGCGGATCGTCGCTGAGGGTGAAGCGACGCTCTGCCTGGCCACGACATACCTCGGGCAGGCCGATCTTGCCGAGCGTGGCTTGCTGGCGTTTGCAACGGGCAATCAGCGAGCTTACGGCGCTAGGCCATAGCCGGGAGCGGTCGTAGATATGGGTGAGCTCGTGCAGCACGGTGGCCAGCAGTTCTTCACGCACCGTGCCATGCGGGCGGTTGGTACGTTCGCTGGCAGCACTGCCATCAGCGAGGCTGGGCAGCAGGCGACGATTGAGCTCCAGGGTAGAGACCAGCGATGCCTGACCATAGGCGTCGGCCGGCATGTTGTAGCTCCAGCTGACCCGCACGCGGCGGTCCAGCTGTTGCTTGAAGCGGGGTGGGAGCTTGCCCAGGGCCTCGTCGAGCAGAGCCTGGGTAGCTTTGGTTTGTTGCGAATCAAGGCCGGACGCCTGCAGCTCGAGCTGCAGGTCGGCCAGGGCGGGCGTGCCGAGCAGCGTCAGGGCGCAGCCGAGCAGCCAGGCGCGCACGCGGTTCACAGCGCGAGGATGGCTTCAGCCAGTACCTGGTCACTGGCGCCGCGTGCTTCCGGCACGCGCTCGCGCAAGGTATTGAAGGCTGCCTCGAGCTGGGCGCCGCGGATATCACCGTTGCTTGCAACGAAGCTGGCAGCGTCGTCGTGGGCTTCGCGCACCACTTTGGAGTCGCGGATCGAGGTGGTGGTATCAGAAGTGAAATCGATCGAGCGGCCAAAGGCACGCACGATGATGTTGCTGGTGGCCACCAGGGTTTGTGCCTGGGCCAGGTCGGCCAGCAGGAGCATGCCGAGGGTAGCGGCAATCAGCGGTTTACGCATGGAACATCTCCGAAAATACAAGGAGCCAGATGAGTTATTGGACGAGAATTGCTTGCGCCAGTTCCAGGTCGCCGACAGCCTGCCGTGCGCAGTGGTGGCGTAACGAATGCAGTGCTGCCTCAAGCCGCGCGCCGCGGATCTGGCCGTCGCTGGCAACGAAGGCAGCCGCATCGTCGCGGGCCTGGCGGACCAGTTTGCGGTCGAACGGTGCGGTGGTGACCTGGCTGGTGACATAGCCTGTAATGACCAGACCTTGCGTGGTGGTGTCCATGGCATGGGCACTGGCCATGCCAACAACGGAGAACAACAGCGGCAACAGATAACGCATGGGCTTTACGACAGCTGGAAACGTGGGAGCAACGGCGTACGGCCGTGCCGGCGGTAACCGGCACAGCCGCACGAATCAGTCGGGTCAGAGCGCCAGGATGGCCTGGGCCAGTTGTGCGTCACTGGCCTGCAAAGCTGGCATCTGCGAACGGATGTGCAGGAACGCGCTCTCCAGCTTGGCACCGCGGATATCGCCCTGGCTGCCAACGAAGCTGGCGGCGTCGTCACGGGCGGCCTGGACAATCTTGTCGTCACGGAACGAAGAAGAAATGTCGGAAGTGGCATCGGTGGAAGCGGCCACCGCGCCAACAACGGCGTCAGTGGTGACAACGAAGCTGGTGGCGCTTGCGGTGCCGGCCAGGCTCAGCATCAGGGCTGCGCCAATCAGGTATTTACGAGACATGATGGTGGACTCCTGGACTAGGGTCGGGTGGTTCTGCTTATCGGACGCTCGCACAGCTCGTCGCGGTACTTTTTAACAGTGGGTTCTACCAAACTGTTAAGCCAAGCGTATCACGCGCTGGTGTTTCCAGATGTTTAATGAAAGGTGGAGCGGGAATTGTACTGCTCGATTTTAAAGTCATTAGAACTGTACTGGTTATGCCTGTAAAATCTCTAGCATGGGCCTTACAAACAAAAACCCGTCGCAGTCTCCTGCGACGGGTTTTGAGAATTCGCGGTGCCGGCCGAAGCCGGCAAGCCGGAGCTTAGCGCCAGAAAGGCTTGCTCAGCTCTTCGTAACGCTGCGATTCGCTGATACCAGCATCGGCCAGCAGTCGGGCGTCCAGACGAGCCAGTTGACGGCGGCTGGCCATGCGGCGCTGCCACAGCATCAGGGTGGACAGGGCGCGCAGCGGCAGCGAAGCGTTGGGTTGTTGGGCGTTGCTTTCAAAAACCAGACCGGAACTGAGGGTACGTTCCATGATGTTTCATCCTTCCGCTTATGGCGGGATTAGGTAGTGATTTAACTGATGCCAATGATCCTCCTCTGTCGTCCATAACAGTAGATACAGTTCAGTGGAAAGACGATGGCTCAGTTAACTGTGTAACCCTACTGTTGCACCCGAAATAGGCTTAACTGTACCGGTCTGCACATATCTGGTGCATTTTTGGATGGGGGGTAGGATTTGGAGCGGCTTACAGCGGTAAAACACCATTACAGTAGTACAGTTTCTGATGCTTAAGGTGATGGGGCTGTAGAGCACAGTCTTTAGGAGCGGCTTGGTGTCGCGACAGGGCCGCAATGCGGCCCGGTGCCATGTACAGCTGAAATTGCGCAGGCTGCTGCGCAGTCCATCGCGATCCACGGCTGCGCCTACAGATACAAGGACCGGAACAGCGCCAGCGGGCCGCCGTTCCGGAAGCGGTGTGGTCAGCCAGCCAGCATGCGCCCGGTTTCTTCCAGGTTTTCGTGCCAGCTCAGCGCTTCACGCAGGATATGCGGAGTGTGGCCACCGCGCTGGCAGGCGCGTTCGAAGTAATCGTTCAGCGCAGCGCGATAGTCTGGGTGCACACAGTTGTCGATGATCGCCCTTGCCCGCTCACGCGGCGCCAGGCCACGCAGGTCGGCCAGGCCTTGCTCGGTTACCAGGATGTCGACGTCGTGCTCGGTGTGGTCGACGTGGCTGACCATCGGTACCACGCTGGAAATCGCGCCGCCTTTGGCAATCGACTTGGTGACGAATACCGCCAGGTGAGCGTTTCGGGCGAAGTCCCCAGAACCGCCGATACCGTTCATCATCCTGGTACCGCAAACGTGGGTAGAGTTGACATTGCCATAGATGTCGAACTCCAGTGCGGTGTTGATACCGATGATGCCCAGGCGACGAACCACTTCCGGGTGGTTGGAGATTTCCTGCGGGCGCAGCACCAGCTTGTCCTTGTAGCGCTCCAGGTTACCGAACACATCGGCGTTGCGGCGGGTGGACAAGGTGATCGAGCTGCCCGAGGCGAAGCTCAGTTTGCCGGCATCGATCAGGTCGAAGGTGGAGTCCTGCAGTACTTCGGAGTACATGGTCAGGTCTTCGAACGGTGACTCGATCAGGCCGCACATCACCGCGTTGGCGATGCTGCCGATACCGGCCTGCAGCGGGCCGAGCCTGTTGCTCATGCGGCCAGCTTCCACTTCTTTCTTGAAGAAGCTGATCAGGTGGTCGGCGATGCCCTGGGTTTCGTCATCCGGCGGCAGTACGGTGGATGGCGAGTCCGGCTGGTCGCTGATGACGATACCAACGATCTTGGCTGGGTCGATCGGGATGGCAGTGCTGCCGATCCGGTCGTCTACCTTGACCAGCGGAATAGGTGTGCGGGTCGGGCGGTAGGTCGGGATATAGATGTCGTGCAGGCCTTCGAGGTTGGTGTTGTGCGAGAGGTTGATCTCGACAATTACCTGCTTGGCGAAGATCGCGAAGCTGGCCGAGTTGCCCACCGATGTGGTTGGCACGATATGGCCTTGCTCGGTGATAGCCACGGCTTCGATGACCGCGATGTCCGGCAGCTTCAACTGCTGGTTGCGCAGTTGTTCGACGGTTTCCGACAGGTGCTGGTCGATGAACATCACCTTGCCGTCGTTGATGGCCTTGCGCAGTGTGCTGTCGACCTGGAACGGCATGCGGCGAGCCAGCACGCCGGCCTCGGTCAGTTGCTTGTCCAGGTCGTTGCCCAGGCTGGCACCGGTCATCAGGCTGATTTTCAGTGGCGACTGCTTGGCGCGCTCGGCCAGGGCATGCGGCACGGCCTTGGCTTCGCCGGCGCGGGTGAAGCCGCTCATGCCGACGGTCATGCCGTCCTCGATCAGACCAGCGGCATCAGCCGCACTCATTACCTTGCTGTGCAGGGAGGACAAGCGGATACGATCACGGTACATGGATTGTTATCTCGGGCTACTGAAACTACTGCAGCGCAGTCTAGAGACTTCGCCACTTGCCGTCCCACGACCATGGTCGTATGAGAAGGCTTGGAGTAGAGCCGTTGATCCGGATCAAGCAAAAAAAGCCCCGGCAGTGTCCGACCGGGGCTTTCTTTATATCAGCTGGTTTGCAGCAGCGGTTGTCACTCGACCGCTTTGACCATGTCCTCGATGACCTTCTTGGCATCGCCAAACACCATCATGGTCTTGTCGAGGTAGAACAGTTCGTTGTCCAGCCCGGCATAGCCGCTGGCCATGGAGCGCTTGTTGACGATGATGGTCTTGGCCTTGAAGGCCTCGAGAATCGGCATACCGGCAATCGGCGACTTGGGGTCGTTCTTCGCCGCCGGGTTGACCACGTCGTTGGCGCCCAGCACCAAAACCACGTCAGCCTGTCCGAACTCGGCGTTGATATCTTCCATCTCGAACACTTGGTCGTAAGGCACTTCCGCCTCGGCCAGCAACACGTTCATATGCCCGGGCATGCGGCCGGCCACCGGGTGGATCGCATACTTCACGGTCACGCCGTTGTGGCTCAGCTTCTCGGTCAGCTCCTTCAGCGCGTGTTGCGCGCGAGCCACCGCCAGGCCGTAGCCCGGGACGATGATCACGCTGTCGGCATTGCTGAGCAGGAAGGTGGCATCGTCAGCCGAACCGGATTTCACCGGGCGCTGCTCTTTCGAGCCTTGCGCTGCGCCAGCATCGGTATCGCCGCCGAAACCGCCGAGGATGACGTTGAAGAATGAACGGTTCATTGCCTTGCACATGATGTACGAGAGGATGGCACCGGACGAACCGACCAGTGAGCCCGCAATGATCAGCATCGAGTTGTTCAGCGAGAAGCCGATGCCGGCCGCTGCCCAGCCCGAATAACTGTTGAGCATCGACACTACCACCGGCATGTCGGCGCCGCCGATCGGAATAATGATCAGCACGCCCATGATGAAGGCCAGGACCAGCATCAGGGTGAAGGCGCTGTAGTGCCCGGTGAAGGTGAACAGCAGGCCCAGGGCGATGGTGGTCAGGCCGAGGATCAGGTTCAGCTTGTGCTGGCCGGCGAACTGTACCGGTGCGCCTTGGAACAGGCGGAACTTGTACTTGCCCGACAGCTTGCCAAAGGCGATCACCGAACCGGAGAAGGTAATGGCACCGATGGCCGCGCCGAGGAATAGCTCCAGGCGGTTGCCGGTGGGAATCGGGTCGCTGATCGCGGCGACGATGCCCATCGATTGCGGCTCCAGCACGGCAGCGATGGCGATGAACACCGCGGCCAGGCCGATCATGCTGTGCATGAAGGCGACCAGCTCCGGCATCTTGGTCATCTCGACACGTTTGGCCATGATCGAGCCAGCGGTACCGCCAACCAGCAGGCCAACCATGACGTAGCCGATGCCGGCGGTAGCCAGCTCTGCGCCAAGCTTGTAAATGAGGCCAACCGTGGTGAGGATGGCGATCCCCATGCCGATCATACCGAACAGGTTGCCGCGCCGCGAGGTGGTCGGATGCGACAGGCCTTTGAGCGCCTGGATGAAGCAGACCGAGGCGACAAGGTAGAGAAGTGTTACCAGATTCATGCTCATGCTTACTTCTGCCCCTCGTTCTTGGCTTTCTTCTTGAACATCTCAAGCATGCGGCGGGTGACCAGGAAGCCACCGAACACATTGACCGCGGCCAGGGCCACGGCGAGGGTACCCATCAGTTTGCCGGCCGGGGTCACGGTCAGTGCGGCGGCCAGCATGGCGCCGACGATGACGATGGCGGAAATGGCGTTGGTGACGGCCATCAGCGGGGTGTGCAGCGCCGGCGTGACGTTCCAGACCACGTGGTAGCCCACATAGATGGCCAACACGAAGATGATCAGGTTGTAGATGCCATGGGAAATCAGCATGTCTTCCATTGTCGTGCTCCTTAGCCGTTCTTGCGGACGATCTGACCATCGCGGCACATCAGGCAGGCCGCGACGATGTCGTCTTCGAGGTTGATGGCCAACGCGCCGTCCTTGTCGAACAGCAGCTTCATGAAGTCCAGCAGGTTGCGCGCATACAGTGCCGAGGCATCGGCAGCCACCTGGGCTGGCAGGTTGGTCGGGCCGACGATGATCACGCCGTTGTGCTGCACCACCTGGTCGGCGACAGTCAGCGGGCAATTGCCACCTTGGGCTGCTGCAAGGTCGATGACCACCGAGCCGGGCTTCATCTGGGCGACAGTCTCGGCGCTGAGCAGCGTTGGCGCCTTGCGTCCCGGTATAAGCGCGGTGGTGATGACGATATCCGCTTGCTTGGCGCGCTCGTGTACGGCCTGGGCCTGGCGCTGCATCCAGCTGGCCGGCATTGGCCGGGCATACCCGCCCACGCCTTCGGCGCACTCGCGTTCCTCATCGGTCTCGTAAGGCACGTCGATGAATTTCGCGCCCAGCGACTCGATCTGCTCTTTCACCGCCGGGCGTACGTCCGACGCCTCGATCACTGCACCCAGGCGTTTGGCCGTGGCGATGGCCTGCAGGCCCGCGACGCCCGCACCCAGGATCAGCACGCGTGCGGCCTTAACGGTACCGGCGGCGGTCATCAGCATGGGCATGAAGCGGGGATAGTGATGGGCTGCCAGCAATACGGCCTTGTAACCGGCGATGTTGGCTTGCGACGACAGCACATCCAGGCTTTGGGCCCGCGAGGTGCGCGGCGCGGCTTCCAGGGCGAAGGCGGTGATACCGCGTTCGGCCATCTTGCCGATCAGTTCGTTGTTGAAGGGATTGAGCATGCCGACCAGGAGGCTGCCGCCGTTGATGAGGGCCAGTTCCTGGTCGTTGGGGGCGACCACCTTGAGCACCAATTGGGCGCCGTAGGCATCGGCTGCGCTCCCCAGGGAAGCGCCCACGGTCTCATAGGCACTGTCCGGAATGCTGGCATTGAGCCCTGCCCCCCGTTGGACGGTAACCTGATGGCCCTGGCCAATCAGTTTCTTGATGGTTTCGGGGGTCGCAGCGACCCTTGTCTCACCGGTCTGCGTCTCGAGAGGAACACCAATGTGCACGACTATTTCTCCTGCGGTGACCTTTTGTCTTTGTAAAAGCCAACACACTGCGGATGGTGCGCTGGGGCGGCTGTGGAGCGCCGGCCCGCCGAATCCTGGGCGGGCGAAGCATTTTGCAGACGAAGCCAGAGGCCTTCAACCGGTTCTGGAGCGAAACGAAGTCAAAACTACAAGTCACCCTGTGACCGTATGTCGCAACTGTCAGGCTGCGGCCCGTCAAGCAAGGGCTTTTGGCAGACTAGGCGAAAAAAACAAAAATTTTCCGGCCAATTCGCTTACAGCTTGGTGAATGTCGCAAAATAACCCGCAAAGCCGCGCGTTAAGCCGGATCGAACAAGATTTTTGCACTCGCATAACAGTTTATGTGTATGCGACAAATGCATACATCTGTAGGCGTTCAAAATAATTGACTACGAAGTCAAGTCGCGCGGTTTCGTCTAGATTTTTGCTGTGTATGCCTGGGCCTGGCCAACTAGCCAGTCGCGGAAAGCGCGCAGCGAAGCCGACTCCACCTTGCGCTCCGGAATCATCAGATAGTAGGCCTTGTCACTGCTGAGGGCATGCCTGTTAGCGACCACCAACCTACCCTCCTCCAACTCGCGCTGGATCAGGAATGGCGGAATCAGGGCAATGCCCATTTCATGCATGGCAGCCTGAGCGAGCATCGAGAATAGCTCGTAGCGTGGGCCTGTCATGTCGCGTTCCACGTTCATGCCGATGCTGCTGAACCATTGGCGCCAGGCATAGGGGCGCGTGCTTTGTTGCAGCAACGGCAGCTGGGCGATGCGTTGTGGGGCGAGCGTACCCTGGTTGCACAGCAGCGCCGGGCTGCATACAGGTACCGGGTTCTCTCCCATCAACCGATGCGACTGGGTGCCGGACCAGTCGGCATCGCCATAGTAGATAGCTGCATCGAAGGTCGTGTCGGCAAACAGGAAAGGCCGGGTGCGATTGGTGAGGTTGACCGTGACCTCCGGGTGCTGCTGCTGGAAATCCTTGAGTCTTGGTAGCAGCCACTGGGTGCCGAAGGTAGGCACTACGGCCAGCTCGATGACGTTGGCGCCCTGCTGGCGCATTACCGACAAGGTGTCGCGTTCGACAGCGTCCAGTTGGGTGGCCACCTGGCGGCTATAGGAAAGGCCGGCTTCAGTCAGTTTTACGCCGCGTCGCGAGCGGCGG
Organism: Pseudomonas sp. UBA4617; assembly: GCF_002386445.1. Taxonomy (GTDB): domain Bacteria; phylum Pseudomonadota; class Gammaproteobacteria; order Pseudomonadales; family Pseudomonadaceae; genus Aquipseudomonas. The sequence goes on along the minus strand of NZ_DGIR01000049.1, from coordinate 2,986 downwards.
AACAATTCCACATTGAGGAACGCTTCCAGGCCGCCTATCTGCCGACACACGGCACCCTGAGTCAGGGCGAGTTCCTGGGCCGCCTTGGTAAAGCTTTCATTGCGTGCGGCGGCTTCGAAGCAAACCAGGGCGGTAGTACTTGGAATCTTGCGGCGCATGTACGTCAACCTCACTTGTAAGGCTGTCAATGTGGCGTTTGGTCAATTACGAAGTGACAAAATATCACTAATTGGTGCGCAATCCTCGTTTGTCCCGACAGCCGATCCGGCCTAGGCTCAAGAGCACAAGAAACTGACCCAATTTCGAGGAATCGCTCATGGCCGGTAAAGCAAGCTTCAACTGGATCGACCCGCTGCTGCTCGATCAGCAGCTCACTGAGGAAGAGCGCATGGTGCGCGACAGCGCTTATCAGTTCGCCCAGGACAAGCTGGCACCGCGGGTGCTCGAAGCCTTCCGTCATGAGCAGACCGACCCTGCTATCTTCCGTGAGATGGGAGAGGTCGGGCTGCTGGGTGCCACCATTCCCGAGCAATACGGTGGTAGCGGCCTGAACTACGTATGCTATGGCCTGATTGCGCGCGAGGTGGAGCGTATCGACTCGGGTTACCGTTCGATGATGAGCGTGCAATCGTCGCTGGTGATGGTGCCGATCAACGAATTCGGCACCGAGGCGCAAAAGCAGAAGTACCTGCCCAAGCTGGCCAGCGGCGAGTGGATCGGTTGCTTCGGCCTGACCGAACCTAACCACGGCTCCGATCCGGGTTCGATGATCACCCGTGCGCGCAAGGTCGACGGCGGCTACCGCCTGACTGGCAGCAAGATGTGGATCACCAACAGTCCGATCGCTGACGTATTCGTGGTCTGGGCCAAGGATGATGAGGGTGATATTCGCGGCTTCGTCCTGGAAAAGGGCTGGGAGGGCCTCAGTGCCCCGGCGATCCATGGCAAGGTCGGCTTGCGCGCCTCGATCACCGGCGAAATCGTCATGGACAATGTGTTCGTGCCCGAAGAGAACATTTTTCCCGATGTGCGCGGCCTCAAAGGCCCGTTCACCTGCCTGAACTCGGCACGCTACGGCATCTCCTGGGGTGCTCTGGGAGCCGCCGAGGCCTGCTGGCACACCGCGCGGCAGTACACCCTGGATCGGCAGCAGTTCGGTCGTCCATTGGCGGCAAACCAGTTGATCCAGAAGAAACTGGCCGACATGCAGACCGAAATCACCTTGGCGCTGCAGGGCTGCCTGCGCCTAGGGCGGATGAAAGACGAAGGCACCGCTGCAGTGGAAATCACCTCGATCATGAAGCGCAACTCCTGTGGCAAGGCACTGGATATCGCCCGTATGGCGCGTGACATGCTTGGCGGTAACGGCATTTCCGATGAGTTCGGGGTAGCCCGCCACCTGGTCAACCTCGAGGTGGTCAACACCTATGAAGGTACCCATGACGTACATGCGCTGATCCTGGGGCGTGCACAGACCGGTATCCAGGCCTTCTATTGATAAGGAGCCAGCCCATGGGCGCGTTATCACATCTGCGGGTGCTGGACCTTTCGCGTGTGTTGGCCGGCCCTTGGTCTGGCCAGATTCTCGCTGACCTTGGCGCTGATGTGATCAAGGTCGAGCGCCCGGGTAGCGGCGACGACACGCGCTCGTGGGGGCCGCCCTTCCTCAAGGATGTCGAGGGGCAGAATACCAGCGAGGCCGCTTATTACCTGTCGGCCAATCGCAACAAGCGCTCGGTGACCATCGACTTCACCCAGCCAGAGGGGCAACGTCTGGTGCGTGAATTGGCGGCGAAGTCCGATATCGTCATCGAGAACTTCAAGGTGGGTGGTTTGGCTGCCTACGGTCTGGACTACCCAAGCCTCAAGGTTATCAACCCTCGGCTTATCTATTGTTCCATCACCGGGTTCGGCCAGACTGGCCCCTATGCCAAGCGCGCCGGCTATGACTTCATGATCCAGGGGCTGGGCGGGCTGATGAGCCTGACCGGCCGCCCGGAGGGTGAAGAAGGCGCGGGACCGGTCAAAGTGGGAGTAGCGCTGACCGACATTCTGACCGGGCTTTATTCCACGGTGGCCGTCCTCGCTGCCCTCGCTCATCGAGAGCAGACCGGGGTTGGCCAGCACGTCGACATGGCTTTGCTAGACGTACAAGTCGCCTGTCTGGCGAACCAGGCGATGAACTACCTGACCACGGGCGTTGCTCCTCGTCGTCTGGGTAATGCGCATCCGAATATCGTGCCATATCAGGATTTCCCGACGGCTGATGGCGATTTCATCCTCACCGTGGGCAACGATAGCCAGTTCCGCAAGTTCGCCGAAGTGGCCGGTCAGCCACATTGGGCGGACGACCCGCGTTTCGTTACCAACAAGATGCGCGTGGCCAACCGGGCGGAACTCATTCCCCTGATTCGTCAGGCCACGGTGTTCAAGACCACGGCCGAGTGGGTAAGCCAGTTGGAGGCCGCGGGGGTGCCCTGTGGGCCTATCAACGACCTCGCGCAGATGTTCCAGGACCCGCAGGTGCTGGCACGTCAACTGGCAGTGCACATACCGCATCCGCTGGCTGGGAGCGTGCCGCAGGTAGCGAGCCCTATTCGCTTGTCGGAGACGCCTGTGGAATACCGACGGGCGCCGCCGCTGCTCGGTGAGCATACCGATGCGGTGTTGATAGATGTGCTGGGGGTGAATGCCGATGAGGTGCGACGGCTTCGAGATGCCGGTGTGCTTTAAAGGTGGATGGTACCGATCAAAAGCGGGGAGGCCGTCAGGCCTCCCCGCTTTGCTTTTCGGCGATATTCAGTTTTCTTGTATTTAAAGGTTGACGCGGTCTCGAATGCCCTTATAATGCGCCCCACTTCCAAGGTGGTCGAAGCGCAAAATTCCTTGATAATCAAAGAGTTGAGCGATTCAGGTAGTATTGGAAGTGCTTCGATCAAATGATCGGCAGCGGTTGAGATGAAGGTTGACAGCGGTTTTGAACGCT
>NZ_DGIR01000042.1 GCF_002386445.1 Pseudomonas sp. UBA4617 | reverse complement strand
CCGCGAACAGGCCGGCACAGCGAGTAAATGTCTACAACCCTTATGCGGTATGGCTTACAGCCTATCCACCGCCCTTCCCTGTCACCACTGTTTTTTTACAACTGTGCCGATTTCGTCATCCACCCTGCAGAAAACCATCAAGAACCGCCGGCCCGATCGGTCCACTCTATGCCCCACGCAAGCCGCATCTCGTGACATCAGAACTGCCTATCCAATAACCAACAAAAAGGCGCCCCCATGTCAGGCAAATTCAAGAAACAGTTGTCATTGCTGGACCTCACCTTTATCGGCCTAGGGGCCATCTTCGGCTCCGGCTGGCTGTTCGCCGCCAGCCACGTCTCGGCCATCGCCGGCCCGGCCGGTATCCTGTCCTGGTTCCTCGGCGGCTTTGCCGTGCTCTTGCTGGGCATCGTCTATTGCGAGTTGGGCGCCGCCCTGCCGCGCGCCGGTGGCGTGGTGCGCTACCCGGTGTACTCGCATGGCCCGCTGCTGGGCTACCTGATGGGCTTCATCACCCTGATCGCCTTCTCCAGCCTGATCGCCATCGAAGTGGTCGCCTCGCGCCAGTACGCCGCCGCCTGGTTCCCCGGGCTGACCAAGGCCGGCTCCAGCGACCCGACCGTGCTCGGCTGGCTGGTGCAGTTCGCCCTGCTGGGGCTGTTCTTCTTCCTCAACTACCGCAGCGTGAAAACCTTCGCCAAGGCCAACAACCTGGTCAGCGTGTTCAAGTTCATCGTGCCGTTGCTGGTGATCGGCGTGCTGTTCACCTTCTTCAAGCCGGAAAACTTCGAGGTCCAGGGCTTTGCGCCGTTCGGCCTGTCCGGGGTGGAAATGGCGGTCTCGGCCGGCGGTATCATCTTCGCCTACCTGGGCCTGACTCCCATCATTTCGGTTGCCAGCGAGGTGAAGAACCCGCAGCGCACCATCCCGATCGCGCTGATCCTCTCGGTGCTGCTGTCGACGGCCATCTATGCACTGCTGCAACTGGCCTTCCTCGGCAGCGTGCCAACCGAAATGCTGGCCAACGGCTGGGCCAGCGTGAGCAAAGAACTGGCCCTGCCCTACCGTGACATCGCCCTGGCCCTGGGTGTGGGCTGGCTGGCCTACCTGGTGGTGGCCGACGCGGTGATCTCGCCCAGCGGCTGCGGCAATATCTACATGAACGCCACTCCGCGCGTGGTCTATGGCTGGGCGCAGACCGGCACCTTCTTCAAGTATTTCACCCGCATCGATGCCGAGTCTGGCATCCCGCGCCCGGCGTTGTGGCTGACCTTTGCCCTGTCGGTGTTCTGGACCCTGCCATTCCCGTCCTGGGAAGCGCTGATCAACGTGGTTTCCGCAGCCCTGGTACTGAGCTACGCCGTGGCCCCGGTCACCGTCGCCGCCCTGCGCCGCAGCGCCCCCGACATGCCGCGCCCGTTCCGGGTCAAGGGCATGGGCGTGCTCGGCCCGCTGTCGTTCATCATCGCCGCGCTGATCGTGTACTGGTCCGGCTGGAACACCGTGTCGTGGCTGCTGGCCCTGCAGATCGTGATGTTCGTGCTGTATCTGCTGTGCAGCCGCTTCGTACCGACCCAGCATCTGTCGCTGGCCCAACAGGTGCGCTCGTCGGCGTGGCTGATCGGCTTCTACGCGGTGACCATCCTGCTGTCCTGGCTGGGCAGCTTCGGCGGCCTGGGGATACTCGGTCATCCGTTCGACACCGTGGCCGTGGCCGCCTGCGCCCTGGGCATCTACTACTGGGGGGCAGCCACTGGTGTGCCGGCCCACCTGGTGCGCCTGGAGGGCGAGGATGAAAGCGAAGCTGGCGTTGAAACCTATAGCAGCCGTCCCGCTGTCGCTTCCTGAATCCCTAGCAAATGGACAAGCCCATGAAACACATCCACGTCATCGACTCGCATACCGGCGGCGAACCGACCCGCCTGGTGATGAAAGGCTTCCCGGCACTGCATGGCCGCAGCATGGCCGAGCAACGCGACGAACTGCGCGAGCTGCACGACCAATGGCGCCGCGCCTGCCTGCTGGAACCGCGCGGCAACGATGTGCTGGTCGGCGCGCTGTACTGCCCCCCGACCTCGGCCGACGCCACCTGCGGGGTGATTTTCTTCAACAACGCCGGCTACCTGAACATGTGCGGCCACGGCACCATCGGCCTGGTCGCCTCGCTGCAGCACCTGGGCCTGATTGCCCCGGGCGAACACAAGATCGACACCCCGGTCGGCCAGGTCATTGCAACCTTGCATGACGACGGCGCCGTCACCGTTGGCAACGTGCCCTCCTACCGCTATCGCCAGCAGGTGGCGGTGGACGTGCCCGGGTATGGCGTGGTGCACGGCGACATCGCCTGGGGTGGCAACTGGTTCTTCCTGGTTTCCGAACATGGCCAGCGTATCGAACTGGACAACCGCGAGGCACTGACCGACTACACCTGGGCCATGCTCAAGGCTCTGGAGGCCCAGGGCATCACCGGCGAGCACGGTGCACCGATCGACCATGTCGAGCTGTTCGCCGATGACGCCAATGCCGACAGCCGCAACTTCGTGATGTGCCCCGGCAAGGCCTACGACCGCTCGCCGTGCGGTACCGGCACCAGCGCCAAGCTGGCCTGCCTGGCCGCCGATGGCAAGCTCGAAGAAGGCCAGACCTGGGTGCAGGCCAGCATTACCGGCAGCCAGTTCCACGGCTGCTACCAGCGCGACGGCGAACGCATCCGCCCGTTCATCACCGGCCGCGCCTACATGACCGCCGACAGCACCCTGCTGATCGACGAACAGGACCCGTTCGCCTGGGGCATCTGACCCCCGGCTTTTTTCCCAGACTGAATACCGCCAGGAGCAAAACCATGACCAGCAACATCTTCACCGGCACCATGCCCGCCCTGATGACCCCCTGCACCCCCGAGCGCAAGCCGGACTTCGATGCCCTGGTGCGCAAGGGCCGCGAATTGATCGACCTCGGCATGAGCGCCGTGGTGTACTGCGGCTCGATGGGCGACTGGCCGCTGCTGACCGAAGCCGAGCGCCAGGAAGGCGTGGCCCGCCTGGTCGCCGCCGGCATCCCGACCATCGTCGGCACCGGTGCGGTGAACACCCGTGAAGCCGTATCCCATGCCGCCCATGCCGCCAAGGTTGGCGCGGCGGGCCTGATGGTGATTCCGCGCGTGCTCAGCCGTGGGGCCTCGCTGATTGCCCAGAAGCACCACTTCTCGGCGATCCTCGCTGCCGCGCCGAAGCTGCCGGCAGTGATCTACAACAGCCCGTACTACGGCTTCGCCACCCGCGCCGACCTGTTCTTCGAACTGCGCCGCGAGTTCCCCAACCTGATCGGTTTCAAGGAGTTCGGCGGTGGCGCCGACCTGCGCTATGCCGCCGAGCACATCACCTCCAAGGATGACGACGTCACCCTGATGGTTGGCGTCGACACCCAGGTGGTGCATGGCTTCGTCAACTGCAACGCCACTGGCGCCATCACCGGCATCGGCAACGCCCTGCCACGCGAAGTGCTGCACCTGGTGAGCCTGAGCAAGCAGGCGGCCAAGGGCGATGCCAAGGCCCGGCGCCTGGCGCGCGAGCTGGAAGCGGCGCTGGCGGTGCTGTCGTCGTTCGACGAAGGCTGCGACCTGGTGCTGTATTACAAGCACCTGATGGTGCTGAACGGCGACCGCGAATACAGCCTGCACTTCAACGAGACCGATGCCCTGAGCGACGCCCAGCGCAGCTATGCCGAACAGCAGTACGCGCTGTTCCGCACCTGGTATGCCAGCTGGTCGGCCGAGCAGAACCTGGCCTGAGCAGCTGATTCAAGACCGAACCGCAGGCCCTTGCAGGAGCGGGTTCATCCGCGAACACCGGCGCGGCCGGTGCCAGGCACCGAGTCGCCTGATTCGCGGGTAGACCCGCGTCTGCAGGCGGCGCGGTCTCCCTTGATACCCGAATTTGATTTCCAAGGAGGCTCCATGACCCTCACAGGCAACCTGCTGATCGGCCAGACGCCGGTAACCGGCAGCCGCGAAGCCATCCGTGCCATCGACCCGGCCAGCGGCCAGGCGCTGGAGCCGGCCTACCGCGGCGGCAGCGGCGAACACGTGGCCCAGGCCTGCGAACTGGCCTGGGCCGCGTTCGATGCCTACCGCGAAACCGCGCTCGAGCAACGGGCGCAGTTTCTCGAAAGCATCGCCACGCAGATCGAAGCACTGGGCGATGCGCTGATTGACCGCGCCGTGGCCGAAACCGGCTTGCCCAAGGCGCGGATCCAGGGCGAGCGTGGCCGCACCTGTACCCAGCTGCGCACTTTTGCCCGCGTGGTACGCACCGGTGAATGGCTGGACGTACGCGTCGACAACGCCATGCCCGAGCGCCAGCCCCTGCCCCGTGCCGACCTGCGCCAACGCCAGGTGGCCCTGGGGCCGGTGGCGGTGTTCGGCGCCAGCAATTTCCCGCTGGCCTTCTCGGTCGCCGGCGGCGATACCGCCTCGGCCCTGGCCGCCGGCTGCCCGGTGGTGGTCAAGGCCCATGGGGCGCACCCTGGCACCAGCGAGCTGGTCGGCCAGGCGGTGGCCCGCGCAGTACAGCAGTGCGGCCTGCCAGCCGGCGTGTTTTCGCTGCTGTATGGCTCCGGTCGGGAAGTGGGCATCGCCTTGGTCAGCGACCCGCGGATCAAGGCGGTTGGCTTTACTGGTTCACGCAGCGGTGGCATCGCGCTGTGCCAGGCCGCGCAAGCGCGCCCGGAACCGATCCCGGTATATGCCGAAATGAGTTCGATCAACCCAGTGTTCCTGTTCGACGCCGCCCTGCGGGCGCGTGCCGAGGCGCTGGCGCAAGGCTTCGTCGCCTCGCTGACCCAGGGCGCCGGCCAGTTCTGCACCAACCCAGGCCTGGTGATTGCCCGCCAGGGGCCGGCCTTGCAACGTTTCATCACCGCCGCCAGCGAGCAGGTTGCCCAGACCGCTGCGCAAACCATGCTCACCCCTGGCATCTGCGCTGCCTACCAGGCCGGCGTGGCTGCCCTGGCCACCAACGCCAATGCCCAGGTCGCCGCCACGGGCCAGGCCGCGCAAGGCCCCAACCAGTGCCAGGCAAAACTGTTCGTCACCACGGCCGAAGCCTTCCTCGTCGACCCGGCGTTGCAGGCCGAAGTGTTCGGTGCCGCTTCGTTGGTAGTGGCCTGTGCCAGCAACGAACAGGTCCGTCAGGTGGCCGAGCATCTGGAAGGCCAGCTGACCGCCACCCTGCACCTGGACGCTGCCGACATCGACAGTGCCCGCAGCCTGCTGCCGACCCTCGAGCGCAAGGCCGGACGCCTGCTGGTCAATGGCTGGCCGACCGGCGTCGAGGTGTGCGATGCGATGGTCCACGGCGGGCCGTTCCCGGCCACTTCCGATGCCCGTAGCACCTCGGTGGGCACGGCAGCGATCCAGCGCTTCCTGCGCCCGGTGTGCTACCAGGACTTCCCCGATGCCCTGTTGCCGCGGGCGCTGCAACAGGACAACCCGCTGCAGATTCGGCGCCTGCTCGACGGTAAACGGGAAAACTGAGCATGGTCGAGAACCGTGAAACCGATATCGTCGTTGTCGGCGCCGGCATTGTCGGTGTCGCCTGCGCCCTGCAACTGGCCCGCCAGGGGCGCCAGGTAACGCTGGTAGACCGTCAGCCACCCGGCCAGGGCGCGTCCTATGGCAATGCCGGGCACCTGGCTACCGAGCAGGTGTTCCCGATTGCCGACCTGTCGATCCTCAAGCGCCTGCCACGCATGCTGCTGGACCCTATGGGCCCGCTGCGCCTGGACTGGAAGTACCTGCCCAAGGCCATGCCCTGGTTCGCCCGGCTGCTGCTCAATCTGCGCCCGGCGCCGTTCCAGCGCAGCGTAGCCGGTATCCGCCAGTTGAACGAAGGCAGCCTTGGCGCCTGGCAGCGGCTGCTGGGCTCGATCGGGCGCGGCGAGCTGTTCCGCGAGGAGGGCTCGTTGCTGGTGTTCGAGCGGTCGGAATCGCGCCCGGCACTGCAGGCCTTGCGCGCTCGCATGCAACAACAGGCGGTGGAGGTGGACTTCTGGTCGGCGCAAAGCGTGCGCGCAGCGGCCCCCCAGCTCAGCTCTTCGCTGCTGGGCGGGCTGTTCTTTCCGCGCACCGGGCATTTCATCGACCCTTACCGGGTGGTGTGCGAGCTGTTCGAAGCGGCCAAGGCCATAGGCGTGCGTTTCGTCCAGGCACAGGTCGAGGATGGCCACTTGCACCGCGGCGGGGTCAGCCTGGCCAGCGGCCAGGGAACACTCAGTGCGCGCCAGGTGTTGATCAGCTGTGGCGCGCATTCTGCCCGGCTGACCAGCGCGCTGACGGGCAAGCGTGTACCGCTGGATACCGAGCGCGGCTATCACTTGATGCTGCCTGGCGAGCAGCAGCGTTTGCCGTTTGCAGTCACCTCACTGGAGCGCAAGTTCATCATGACCCCCATGGCCGGGGGCCTACGCCTGGCGGGCACGGTGGAGTTCGCCGGGCTGGAGGCACCGCCGAGCATGCAGCGGGCCTGGCAACTGCACCGTTTGAGCAAGGGTTTGTTCCAGCGGGAGCTGAGTGCCGAAGGGGCAACGCCGTGGATGGGTTTTCGGCCTTCGTTGCCAGACTCGTTGCCGGTGATCGACCGGGTCTGCGATGGGCGGGTGCTGCTGGCGTTCGGGCATCAGCACCTCGGGTTGACCCAGGCGGCGCTGACGGCGGAATGGATGGGGCGCTTGGCTGACAGGGACAGTGGGGCTGATATGGCGGCTTACCGGCTGGACAGGTTTTAGCCTGTGCGGGCCTCTTCGCGGGTGAACCCGCTCCCACAGGGATAGCACAAGCCTTGAGGGCAGTGGAGATCCTGTGGGAGCGGGTTTACCCGCGAACGGGCTGCAAAGCAGCCCCTTTATGCCTCAGCGATACCGCTCGAGCCAGTGTGCATAAGGCGCCGGCAAGGTCCAGGAGGCTTTCTCCACCCCCAGTTCCTTCGCCGCAAAGTAGGCCCAGTGCGGGTCCGCCAGATGCGCCCGCCCTACCGACACCAGGTCCAGCTGGTTGGCCTGCAGCGCCGCTTCCGCCAGTTGCGGCGTACCGAAGCCCCACGCCGACGTCACCGGCAGCTTCGCCTCACGGCGCACACGCTCGGCAATCGGGCCCATGAACGCCGGGCCCCACGGAATATGGGTCTCGGGAATGGTGAAGCCGACGCTCACGCTCAGCAGGTCGAGGCCGCCAGCCTTGAAGCGGCGCGCCAGCTCGATCGATTCTTCCAGGGTCTGCTCATCGCGGCCATCGTATTCCAGCACCCCAAAGCGCGCGGTCAGCGGCAGGTTCTCCGGCCATACCTCGCGCACTGCCGCCAGGGTTTCCAGAAGGAAGCGGCTGCGGTTGTCGAAACTGCCACCGTAGGCATCGGTACGCTTGTTGGAATGTTCGGAGAAGAAGCTCTGCCCCAGGTAACCGTGGGCAAAGTGCAGCTCGATCCACTGGAAACCGGCATCACGTGCTCGCCGCGCGGCATCGACGAAGTCCTGCTTGACCCGGGCGATGTCGGCCAGGGTCATCTCCCGCGGCACTTTCGGCAGGTGCGCGCCGAAGGCAATGGCAGACGGGGCGATGGTTTCCCAGCCGCGCGCGTCGTCGGCGGCAATGTGGTCGTCACCTTCCCATGGGCGGTTGGCGCTGGCCTTGCGCCCGGCGTGGGCAATCTGGATACCCGGCACGGCACCGGCGGCCTTGATCGCCTCTACCACCGGCACGAAGGCCTGGGCATGGGCATCGCTCCAGATACCAGCGCAACCGGGGGTGATGCGCCCTTCCGGCGCCACCGCAGTGGCTTCGACCACCAGCAGGCCGGCACCGCCCCGGGCCAGGCTGGCCAGGTGCACATGGTGCCAATCGTTGATCATGCCGTCCTCGGCCATGTACTGGCACATCGGCGGAATGGCGATGCGGTTGCGCAGGGTGACGTCCTTGAGGGTGTAGGGTTCGAACAGAGCGGACATGGGTAATCTCCCGGGCTATGTAATTACGCTTGTTCGATTCTAATCGAACTATGGCAATTAATGATAGCCCCGTTATCATGATGCCCATGCGAGCCTATCAACATCCCAATTCCGAAGACCTGACCCTGGAACGCCTGCTCTATGCGCTGAGCGACCCGGTGCGCCTTGGCATCGTCCGCCACCTGGCGGGCGTGGCCGAAGCCAGCTGCGGCGAGCTGGACGGCGGCCGACCGAAGTCGAGCATGTCCCACCACTTTCGCGTGTTGCGTGATGCTGGGCTGGTGCATACCCGCAATGTCGGCACCACCCACATGAATTCGCTGCGCAGCGAGATGCTGGCAGAGCGCTTCCCCGGCCTGCTGGACTGCATCCTGCGCCAGCACTGATTGGCTGTTCGGTCCTCTTCGCAGGCTTGCTCGCGAAGAGGACCGAACATGTCTAGTCCTGAAATAGGTTTACACCTGTTCAGGTAGGCCGACAGGCCTCAAAACGCCCGATGCACCGCATCGGGCGTTTTGTTTTTCAGGGTCATATGGGGCCGTTCTGTGTTGTAGATCTGCACTGCCTCGTCAACCATCTGCCTCGCTTGCTCCAGATCTTCAGGGCTACTCAACAGCAGCTCCATCTTGAGGATTCCGTTGATTCGCTCGGCCAGCGCGTTCTGGTAGCAGTCATACCCATCAGTCATGGAGCACTGAACGCCGTGCCGTTGATGCAGTGACTGGTATAGCGCCGAGCAATATTGGATTCCTCGATCCGAATGGTGGACTAATGGCTGGCGACGACGGCGCTTTCGTAATGCCTGCTTGAAGGCTTGCGCCACTGACTCGGCATGCAGGCTTTCATGGACGTGGTGGCCAACAATCTTCCTGGAGTACGCATCCGTTACCAGGCTCAGGTACAGCGGGCCCTTACGTGCGGGCAGGTAAGTAATGTCGGCAACCCAGACGTGCTCCGGCCTTGTCGGAACGATCTGGCTTGGGCCGGGTTTGAGTAAATTGGGATGGCGGTAGAAGCGATGAAAGCTTTGTGTTGTCTTGTGATAGGCCCGCTTAGGCAGCACTAGCAAACGGCGCTCTCCCAAGACCTGGAACAGCCTATCTCGGCCGACCTGGAATCGTCTGTCAGGTTGGCAATGCAGCAGATAGTGCAGCTTGCGTGTGCCCAGACGAGGCTGGCGTATCCGGATCTGCTGTACAAACTCAACCACCCGGTCTGCCTGGCGTTCTTTGCCATCAGCAACTCGATTGCGTTTGTAGTAAGCCTGTCGACTGATGCCTAAAAACTGACAAGCCCTGGCAATGCTCAGTCCTGCGACTTGACCTTGCGTGAGGACTTGCCGGATCGCTTTTTTACGACCGAGACACCATAGTCATTTTTCAGAACATCAACGACCGTCTCAAAGAACTGGGCCTTCTGGCTCATCAGCTCAAGCTGCTGTTCTAGCTCTTTGATCCGCTGCTCTGGAGTGAGCGTTTTGGGGTCAGACATCGCGCAGCTCCTCTCGTCGCGGATCGAGGCCCCCTGGCTCCAATCCTGCCGACCGTGCTTACGCAACCATACCAGAACCGTCGAGCGACCCTGGATGCCATACCGCACCTGGGCCTGCTTGTAGGTCAGTTCGCCTTTTTCTATCTGATCAACCACCGCCAATTTGAAAGACAGTGAGTAATCACGCTGTGTGCGCTTTACACCTTGCTCCATCTGACTCTCCGGAAATTCGGGATGGGAGGTGTAAACCTTATTCAGGACGGGACAACAGCAACAAAAAAGCCACGAGGTTTCCCCCGTGGCTTCTTTCACAACGATGGCCGCTTACAGCGCCATGTCGTTCTCAGGCTTGCTTTCCGCCGGCTGGCTCGGTGCAACCGTGGTGCCGACGCTGGCGTCGATTACCGGTGGTTTCTCCAGCTGCAGTACTTCTGCGGTGTAGTTCCACGCTTTCTGGGTGGCCGCTGCCGATTCGTTCAGCTTGGTGCCGTAGCTTGGCACGATTTGCTTGATCTTGGCCTGCCACTCAGGGGTAGCGACCTTCTCCTTGAACACGGTTTCCAGCACGTTCAGCATGATCGGCGCTGCAGTCGAAGCACCTGGCGAAGCGCCCAGCAGGCCGGCAATGGTACGGTCTTCGGAAGCGACCACCTCAGTGCCCAGCTTCAGCACACCGCCCTTGTCTGCGTCACGCTTGATGATCTGCACGCGCTGGCCGGCCTGCCACAGCTTCCAGTCTTCCTTCTTGGCGTTCGGGAAGTAGGTGCGCAGGGCTTCGAAGCGGTCATCGTCAGACAGCATCAGCTGGCCAGCGAGGTACTCGACCAGCGGGTACTGGTCGATACCGACCTTGGTCATCGGCCACACGTTGTGCGGGGTGGTGGTGCTCAGCAGGTCCAGGTACGAGCCGTTCTTCAGGAACTTGGTCGAGAAGGTGGCGAATGGGCCAAACAGGATCACCCGCTTGCCGTCCAGCACACGGGTATCCAGGTGCGGTACCGACATGGGTGGCGCGCCGGTCGAGGCGATGCCGTAGGCCTTGGCCATGTGCTGCATGGCGATGGTCGGGTTCTCGGTCACCAGGAACGAGCCACCCACCGGGAAGCCTGCGTATTCCTTGGCTTCAGGAATGCCCGACTTCTGCAGCAGCTTGAGTGCGCCACCGCCGGCACCGATGAACAGGAACTTGGCGTCAGTGGCCGACTCGGTACCGTCCTTCAGGTTCTTGTACTCGACGTGCCAGGAGCCGTCCTTGTTGCGGGTGATGTCCTGTACTTCGCTGGACAGCTTCAGGTCGAAGTTGTCCTGGGTTTTCAGGTGGCCGACGAACTGGCGGGTGATCTCGCCGAAGTTGACGTCGGTGCCGATCGGGGTCCAGGTCACGGCCAGCTTCTGGTTCGGGTCGCGGCCTTCCATCATCAATGGAACCCACTTGGCGATCTGCGCGTGGTCCTCGGAGTACTGCATCGGGCGGAACAGCGGGCTGGCCTGCAGCGCGTCGTAACGCTTCTTCAGGAACTTGATGTTGTCATCGCCCCATACGAAGCTCATGTGCGGGGTGGTGTTGATGAACGAGTGCGGGTTCTTCAGCACGCCCTGGCGCACTTGCCAGGCCCAGAACTGGCGGGAGATCTGGAAGGCTTCGTTGATTTCGATGGCCTTGCTGATGTTGACGTTGCCGTCTTTGTCTTCCGGGGTGTAGTTCAGTTCGGCCAGCGCGGAGTGGCCGGTACCGGCGTTGTTCCAGCCGTTGGAGCTTTCTTCGGCCACGCCGTCCAGGCGCTCGACCATTTCCATCGACCAGCTTGGCTCCAGCTCGTGCAGCCACACAGCCAGGGTCGAGCTCATGATGCCGCCGCCGACCAGCAGCACGTCTACTTTCTTGGTTTCTGCGGCGTACGCTTGCATGCAGCTTGCAGCGACAGCCAGGCCCAGCAAGGTCTTGCCAGCTTTCTTGAACATTGATCAATTCCAGTCAGGAGAACGGAGGGCGGGCCTGTGGCTGGCCCAGGTATCGCGTGTTCTTCAGCGCAGGCTTGTTGTGTTCATTATTCAGCAGCCAGAGAACCAGAAAACGACCCGGCCTTTTGTCGAATTGACCGACAGCGCTGAATCGTTTTGCCAGATTGTAACCGAATTGCCAGCACAAACAAATTGCCGCCCGGCGCGTCAAGGCGGCGGGTTGCCCCAGTGACGGATTGCCGCGCCGGCAAACAAAAACCCCCGGCCATGTGCATGACCGGGGGCCTTGGATCACGCCGCAAGCGTCGCGATCAGGGTACCGCCAAGATTACTGCTGCTGAGGCAGTTTATCGATCGGGCCGCAGCCACCGATGATCTTGGAGATGGAAACCGAAGGGTGGAACAGGTAGTCGTAGCTGCAGTTTTTCGGCTGGTTGTAAACCTGGCCAGTGCAACCCGACAGCAGGGCAACACCCGAAACGACAGCAACGGCTACGGTAGCCTTGAACAGCTTTTTCATACTAAATCCTTTATATGAATCATCTTCGGCCATCATTCTGATGGCGCCGGGATGATACAGAAGCCGAGCCTTGGATCCAAGTCGCGATGTGCGCTGTTGTAGGAGCGGCCTTGTGCCGCGATGGGCCGCCAAGCGGCCCCTGCCCTACAACTGAAACTCAGAATAATCCCCTTCCATGTAGGCAATTTCCCAAACATACTGCCAAACCGCTCAAACTGTTGCGACGGATTAAGTCGCCCTCTAGTCTCGGCTTGTCGTTGCGAACTCAACGACCGGCTTTGACAGGCCGACAATTTCCCGCACACGTGCACTGTTTATGGCGGCTGTACGTGGGGCACCTCGTGTGCGCCGAGTTACTCCGGGATCCTCGGTCTGTCAACCCATGTACAGCTGCCACCCTCTTGTTTGACAGCAAGTTCGCGGCGGCTCCAATGATCCTGGAGATGTGTATGCGCAAGATGGTCCCCGATCCACCCCACTCCCTCGATTCCACCCAGGCGCTGCAAGACACCCTGGTCCAATCCTCAGAGTACGTACTTTGCGCGCTGTTCGTCGCTCGCCAGTCCGTGCAACTCAAACCTGCTGCGCCAAGTTCGATCGTGATGCAGGCCGTTATCCATGAAATGGAGGCGGTACAGGGCCTGGTCGAGACGGCATTGATGCAATTGCAGATGCAGGCCCTTCTGCCGGCTGAGCCACGAACGCTGCACTAGCAGGCCTGGCCTCTTCGTGGGCACGCCCGCTCCCACCGGGGTAATCACTGCCCTCAAGCACTGCACAGTACTTGTGGGAGCGGGTTCACCCGCGAAGAGGCCGGACCAGACACCCAAGATTCCAAGGGAGAAAAACAATGCCCACCGACGACACAAAGCAACCCACCACAGTCGGCAAGACCTGCTTCTACCAAGGCGAAAACAACACCCACCCGCTGTTCCGCATCGCACCCGGCATCCCCTGCCAGGACGCCCGCGAACAGGCCTCCGAACTGATGGGCTACGTTCGCGACCTGACCATCACCGGCCTGATGGACGGCGACCAGAAACTGATCTGGGCTTCGCATTACCTGAGTGCGATGGCGAAGGCGCTGCTGGATGATGCCGAATTGGGGATGATGAAAAAGTAAGACATCGACAAAGCCCCTGGAGCCGTGAACATCCAGGGGCCCATCTGTCGCATTCGATGTCATGTAGTCCATTTCCCAAATCTACGGCAAACCTCCTCTGACTATTGCCTGGGCTCAACCCGCCCGCTTAGCCTCATCGGGCAGCACTCGTCGCTCACTCATCGACAAGGAGTAGCCAGTAGGCTACATTGAAGGCATGCCGAATCAGATTGACACGACGCCAGAATTTGACGACTGGCTGGATGAGGTCAAAGACCCGATTGGCAGAGGTGCTATCACCTCAAGAATCGCCCGAGCCGAAAATGGCAGCTTCGGCGATATCGAATCGGTAGGCGATGGTGTCAGTGAGATGCGTGTGTTTGTCGGTCCGGGATATCGAATCTACTTCGTAAGAACGGGCTCGACTCGCTACCTGATGCTTTACGGCAGCGATAAAACGGATCAACACAGAGCCATCAAGCGAGCCAAGGAAATCCTTGATGCTGTACGAGGTAAACAACGATGAGCGAAAAATTCATCCCCGAGGACATGCCAATCCTTGAGCTGGACTTGAGCAATACCAAGCGGTTCGAGGCTTCGCGGTTTCTAGACAGCCCCGAAACCATCGCAGCTTTCCTGGCAGAAGCAATGAAGGCTAACGACGCTCAAACCCTGATGCATGCGTTGGGCGAAGTGGCAAAAGCCAAGGGCGTGAACCAATTTGCGCAAGACGCGGGCGTCAATCGTGAATCGCTTTACAAGACTTTGAGGGGTGGCGATAAGACACGCTTCTCAACTATTCAGAAGCTGATGCTGGCCTTGGGGGTTGAGCTGACAGTAAGGCCACTCCAGAAGCTCCCTGCTTCTTCATAGGACGCCACCCAATACGCAAGCAGAATGCCAAATCAGTTGCCGGCCCAACAACGAAAAAGCCCCTGGAAACTTTCGCTTCCAGGGGCTTCATCTTGTATGGCGGAGAGATAGGGATTTGAACCCTAGGTACTGTTGCCAGTACAACGGATTTCGAATCCGTCCCGTTCGACCACTCCGGCATCTCTCCAATGCCGCGCATCATACCAGCGTTCTTTTGAAAGGCAAATCTTTTTTTCAAAAAAATCGCGTGGTATCAGGCGCTTGCGTGAACGTACCGCTTACAGCGGCACGCCCAGGCGCTTGGCAACTTCTTCGTAGGCTTCGATCACATCGCCCAGGCCCTGGCGGAAGCGGTCCTTGTCCATCTTCTTGCGGGTTTCTTTGTCCCACAGGCGGCAGCCGTCCGGGCTGAACTCGTCGCCCAGCACGATCTGGCCGTGGAATACACCGAACTCCAGCTTGAAGTCGACCAGCAGCAAGCCGGCGTCATCGAACAGCTTGGTCAGCACTTCGTTGACCTTCAGCGACAGCTTTTTCATCTCGGCCAGCTGCTCGGCGGTGCCCCAGCCGAACGCGACAACGTGGGATTCGTTGATGAAGGGGTCGCCCTTCTCGTCGTTCTTCAGGAACAGTTCGAAGGTGGACGGTTCCAGCTTGATGCCCTCCTCCACGCCCAGGCGCTTGACCAGGCTGCCGGCGGCGTAGTTGCGCACCACGCACTCGACCGGGATCATGTCCAGCTTCTTCACCAGGCACTCGTTGTCGCCCAGCAGCTTGTCGAACTGGGTCGGCACGCCGGCTTCTTCGAGTTTCTGCATGATGAAGGCGTTGAACTTGTTGTTCACCATGCCTTTGCGGTCGAGCTGTTCGATGCGCTTGCCGTCGAATGCCGACGTGTCGTTACGGAACAGCAGGATCAAGCGGTCGGCGTCGTCGGTCTTGTAAACCGATTTGGCCTTGCCGCGGTAGAGTTCGTCGCGTTTTTCCATGATTGGGCTCCGCTTGCTTGAGGTGTTGGGCTAGGCGATTTCGCGCCAGTCGAGCCCGTGTTCCTGATTCGCCACCTGGAGCCAGTCCGGGTCGCACCCGAGGGTGTCGACGAAGCACTGGCGGGCCAAGTGTGGCAGGTTGTTCTTGCTGCTGAGGTGGGCCAGCACCAGGTGTTGCAGGTTGCTCCAGCCCAACTCGTGCACCAGGCGCGCAGCCTGGTGATTGTTCAAATGCCCTTGCATGCCACCCACCCGCCGTTTCAGGAAGGCCGGGTAGTGCCCGCGTGCCAGCAGGTCGCTGCAGTGGTTGGCCTCGATCAACAGTGCATCCAGCCCTTGGTACCGCTCCAGCAGCCGCGTGTCGTAGGAGCCCAGGTCGGTCAGCATGCCGAAGCGCCGCTGGCCATCGCTGATCACATACTGCAGCGGCTCGTAGGCATCGTGCTCGACCCGCGCTGCGGTCACTTCCAGGCTGCCGATCGGCAGGCTTTCGCCGCAAGCGAGAAAACCGGCCACCTCCACCGGTTTGCGCAAGCCGCGCAAGGTCCCTTGGCTGAGGTAGACCGGTACATTGTAGCGCCGCGACAGCAAGCCGACCCCATGCACGTGGTCGGCATGTTCGTGGGTGACCAACACCGCACTGAGCTGGGCCGGCGACACGCCGAGCAACGCCAGGCGCCGCTCGGTCTCGCGCAGGGAAAAGCCGCAATCGACCAGGATGAACGTGTCACCACTGGCGATCAGCGTGCCGTTTCCCTGGCTGCCGCTTCCGAGTACCGCGAAGCGCACTTAGCCCAGGTGATCCTGGATGGCGCTGAGCACGCGGCGGGCAACATCTGCCGGGGCCACGGTGTTGATGTTCTTCTCGACCGTGACCTGCACGCTTTCACCGACCTTGCTCAGGCGTACCTGATAACGCTCGGCACGGGCTTCGCGCTCTTCCTTGGTCGGTTCGCTGCCGAACATGCGGCCGAAGAAACCAGGCTCGTTCTGCTTGTCTTCCGGCTTTTCCGACAGGTTGATGTAGTACAGGCCCAGGCTGCGGTTGATGTCTTCTACGCGCCATTCGCCGCCCTGCTCCAGGGCACGGCCCACGCTGGACCAGGCACGGTCCAGGTCGGCCCCCAGGTACAGCACCGGGTTGCCACTGCCGTCTTCGCTCAGGCTGACGCGGCTGGGTGCGTCGAAGTCGCGCGCGGCCAACAGCGATACCGAACCGCCCTTCTCGGCACTGCGGTTCATGCTGGCGAGCATTTCGTCGACCAGCAGGGCATCGGCCCCGGTATTGCTGGAGGTGGATGGGAATTCAGGTTCGGCCGTGCTGCCCGCCGGGCGCTCGACGCTGACCACGTACACCTCGGAGGTGTTGCGCTGCACGCCAGGCTCCATGCGCACCCGCACGCGAACTTCGCTGTCACTGCTGCTGGCCGTGCTGGCCAGGCGCTGGCCGAGGGAGGCCGACAGTTCATCGAAACGCTGCCAGGTGGTGTTGAACTCACCGGTCTGCGGGCGCTCTTCGGCGATACGGAAGCCGTTGTCCTCGAAGAACTGACGCGCCACCGGCCACACTTCGGCCGGCGCATGCTGGGCCAGCACCCAACGGCTGCTGCCGCTGCGCTGCAGGCTGTAGTCGGTGACCTGGGCGGCGCCGCCGGTCAACGGTTGCGGACGCGGCACTTCGAACTCGCCAGTGGCGTTGTCATCGGCAACGTTGCGCGGAATCGGCAGCAGGGGGTCAAGGCGCTTGACGTTGCTGGCGTCCGACGGCAGCTGCATCGGCGCGGTCGGGTGCGCCTGCAGGTAATCGCTGCCGCGGTCGCGGAAATAGCCATCCTCGCCCCACAGCCAGCCACACCCACTGGTGCTGGAAATGATCAGGGCAAGGGCAGAAAGACCAGCCAGTCGCTTCATGCGGTGTACTTCCTCTTAAACCAGTACGCCGGACTGGCGCAAGGCAGTACGGACTTTTTCGTGGCAGCCTTCGCTCAGCCAGGTCAGCGGCAGGCGAATGCCTTTTTGCATCAGGCCCATTTCGACGAGTGCCCATTTCACCGGGATCGGGTTGGACTCGCAGAACAGGTCTTTGTGCAGCGGCATGAGTTTTTCGTTGATTGCGCGGGCCTTCTCGGCATTGCCCGCAAGGGCGGCCTCGCACAGGTCGGCCATTTCGCGCGGGGCGACGTTGGCGGTAACGGAAATGTTGCCCTTGCCGCCCATCAGGATCAGCTCGACGGCGGTCGGGTCGTCACCGGACAGGACGATGAAATCGCTGTCGACGCCATCGAGGATGGCCTTGGCGCGGGCCAGGTCGCCGGTGGCTTCCTTGATGCCGATAATGTTCTTGACCTTCGACAGGCGGATCACGGTCTCGGCCTGCATGTCGCAGGAGGTGCGGCCGGGTACGTTGTAGAGGATCTGCGGAATGTCGACGGCTTCGGCAATGTGCTTGAAGTGCTGGTACAGGCCTTCCTGGGTCGGCTTGTTGTAGTACGGCACGACCAGCAGGCAGGCGTCGGCACCGGCGCTCTTGGCGTTCTGGGTCAGGTGCACGGCTTCGGCGGTGGAGTTGGCACCGGTGCCGGCAATGACCGGCACACGGCGGCTGCTGCGCTTGACGCGCTCGACCACGTGCTTGATGACCAGGATGTGTTCTTCGACATCCAGCGTGGCCGACTCACCGGTGGTGCCGACAGCAACGATCGCGTGGGTGCCGTTTTCCAGGTGGAAGTCTACAAGTTTGTCGAGGCTGTCCCAGTCAAGACGCCCTTGTGCATCCATGGGAGTGACCAACGCCACCATACTGCCCGCAATCATGTAACTGCTCCTGCCGGAAAAAGAGAGCGGTAATGGTACTGGGGGCATCGGCCTTGCACAAGCGAAGCAGGCGGGCGGAGCATTCCCCTCGGCGCCTTATTTCGCTACCCTTGACGCTTTGATCGGTGCAGCGCGGCCCGCCGGGCCGTCGACCTTGCTCCCCGCCAGCGTCCACGACCTCGCATGCGAGCCCAGGGCCCTGCCGACAGGAGGCTTTCGCCCGTCCTGTGCCGACCGCTCATCGCTTTAGGAATGCTGCATGTCCACCCCCACCGTCCGCGAACAATTCCTTGTCATCAGTGCCCTGGGCCCGAACCCCATGGAACTGGCCAACGTCCTCAGCCGCGCTGCGTTCGAGAACCGCTGCGCGGTGGTCACCTCGCGCCTGAGCCGCCATGGCGAGACCAGCGCCCTGGTATTGCAGGTGGGCGGCAGCTGGGATGCCCTGGCACGCCTCGAAGCCATGCTGCCGGGCCTGGGCAAGAAGCACGGCCTGACCCTCGACGTGGTGCGCAGCGCCGACCAGGAAGTGCGCCCGCAAGCCCTGCCCTACGTGGCCTACGTCAGCGCCGCCTACCGCCCGGACATCATCAACGAGCTGTGCCAGTTCTTCCTCGACCACCGTGTCGAGCTGGAAGCCATGACCTGCGACACCTATCTGGCGCCACAAACCGGCAGCAGCATGCTCAACGCCCAGTTCACCGTGATCCTGCCGGCCGGCACCCAGATCAGCTGGCTGCGTGACCAGTTCCTCGACTTTGCCGACGCGCTGAACCTGGATGCGCTGATCGAGCCCTGGCGCCCACAGAACCCCATGTAAGGAGCCACCATGGCCGTAGCACTCGACCAACCGGTCGCCGATTTCCAGGCCCAGGCCACCAGCGGGCAAACCGTCAGCCTGGGCGAACTCAAGGGCCGCCAGGTGGTGGTGTACTTCTACCCGAAGGACAGCACGCCGGGCTGCACTACCGAAGGCCAGGGTTTCCGTGACCAGCATGACGCCTTTGCCGCAGCCAACACCGTGGTGTTCGGCGTGTCGCGCGACGGCATCAAGTCGCACGAGAACTTCAAGGCCAAGCAAGGCTTCCCGTTCGAGCTGATCAGCGACAAGGACGAGGCGCTGTGCCAGCTGTTCGACGTGATCAAGCTGAAGAAGCTGTATGGCAAGGAATACCTGGGCGTTGACCGCAGCACCTTCCTGATCGACAAGGATGGCGTGCTGCGCCAGGAATGGCGTGGGGTGAAGGTGCCGGGGCATGTGGATGCCGTGTTGGCTGCTGCCCAGGCCTTGAACAAGGCTTGAAATCTGCCGGGGGCTGCTGCGTGGCCCCCCAGCATCACAGCATCGGTGAAACACTCGGCTCCTGCCGCGGCCAGGCATCCAGCACTGCCTTGATCAAGGTCGCCAGCGGGATCGCAAAGAAGATCCCCCAGAAACCCCACAGCCCGCCAAACAGCAGTACCGCGCAAATGATCGCCACCGGGTGCAGGCTCACCGCCTCGGAGAACAGCAGCGGTACCAGGACGTTGCCGTCCAGCGCCTGGATGATCGCGTACACCGTCATCAGGTAGATGAACTGGTCACCCCAGCCCCACTGGAACAAGGCAATCAGCGTGACCGGCACGGTCACCACCACCGCCCCCACGTAGGGCACCACCACCGACAACCCTACCAGCAGTGCCAGCAACGCGGCGTAGTTGAGCCCCAGGCTGATGAAGGCGATGTAGGTGGCAATGCCGCAAATCAGGATCTCGATGCCTTTGCCGCGGATATAGTTGGCGATCTGCCGGTTCATCTCGCTGCCCACACGGTTCAGCAGGGTGCGCTGACGTGGCAGGTAGCCGCTGACCCAACGGCCGATCAGTTCGCGGTC
Source organism: Pseudomonas sp. UBA4617 (assembly GCF_002386445.1). Taxonomy (GTDB): domain Bacteria; phylum Pseudomonadota; class Gammaproteobacteria; order Pseudomonadales; family Pseudomonadaceae; genus Aquipseudomonas. The sequence goes on along the minus strand of NZ_DGIR01000042.1, from coordinate 20,607 downwards.
CTTGAGGAAGAAGAACACCAGGATCGGCACCAGCACCAGGTAGATCATGGCGTTGACCAGCAGCGGCAGGCTGGACAGCGAGAAGGTCAGTGCCCATTGGCCGAACTTGCCGATCTCCCCGCGCACCGACTCGATGGCGTGCAGCACCTGCTCGTCCGACACCAGGTGCGGGTAACGTTCGGGCAATAGCAACAGCAACGACTGCCATTTGCCGAGCATGCCCGGTAGCTCGTTGAACAGGGTGATCAGCTGATGCCACAGCAGCGGCACCAGCACCAGCATGAACACCGCCAGCGCACCGATGAACAGGGCGAACACCAGCATCACCGCCAACCGGCTCGGTACCCGCAGGCGCTCCAGGGCATTGACCAGCCCCTGCATGAGGAACGCCAGCACCATGCCCGCCAGCACCGGCGCGAGCATGCCGCCCAGGGTCAGTACTGCAGTGAAAGCCAGGAACAGCAAGACCGCCAGCACCACCGCTTCTTCGTCCGAGAAGTAGCGCTGCATCCAGTCGCGAAGCACTTTGAACATTGACGATCCTTGGAAAGACTCAGGCCTTGCGCAGCCAGTAAGTGTAGGTACCGGCCTCGGCCGTCTCCTGCAGCAGGGTATGACCGGCCAGGCGGGCGAAAGTGCGGAAGTCGCGCTGTGAACCGGCGTCGGTGGCGATCACCTTGAGCACCGCGCCGCTGGCCAGGCGGTTGAGCTCCATCTTGGCCTTCAGCAGCGGCAACGGGCAATTCAGCCCACTGGCATCCAGCTCGGCGTCACAGGTCAGGGTGTCACTCATTGCGGGGGCTCTCCAAAGGCATGGCCGGGCTGCTTCTCGATCAGGTCGGCTAGGATAGCGCCACTGGTCGCCAACGTGTGAGCCCGCTACAGTAGGTATCTTTGACCGACGCGAGTTTCATGCATGAATCTACTGCGCCCTACCCTGCTGACGCTGGCCTGCCTGTTGGCCCTCCCCGGCCATGCTGACGACCTGCCATCACTGGGCGACGCCAGTTCCGCGATCGTTTCACCACAACAGGAGCACCAGCTTGGCCGTGCCTGGCTGAGCCTGCTACGTGGCCAGGTCAACCAGCTGAACGATCCGCAGCTCAAGGATTATGTCGAAACCAGCGTGTACCGGCTGGCTGAGACCAGCCAGCTACAGGACCGGCGCCTGGAATTCATCCTCATAGACAGCCGTGAACTGAACGCCTTCGCAGCCCCGGGCGGCATCGTCGGGGTCAACGGCGGGCTGTTTCTCAACGCCCAGACCGAAGGCGAGTACGCCTCGGTACTGGCCCACGAACTGGCGCACTTGTCGCAACGCCACTTCGCCCGTGGCGTCGAGGCCCAGCAGCGCATGCAACTGCCGATGATGGCGGCGCTGCTGGCCGGTATCGTGCTGGCGGCCGGCGGCGGTGGCGATGCCGGTATCGGCGTGATCGCCGGCACCCAGGCGGCGGCGATCCAGGAACAGCGCCGCTTCTCGCGGCAGAACGAACAGGAAGCCGACCGCATCGGCATCCAGAACCTGGAAAAGGCCGGTTACGACCCACGCAACATGCCGACCATGTTCGAGCGCCTGGCGCGGCAATACCGCTATGACGCCAAGCCGCCGGAATTCCTCCTGACCCACCCGGTGACCGAGTCACGTATCGCCGACACCCGCAACCGTGCCGAGCAGGCCCCCAAGGGCGGCGTCGAGGACAGCATGCGCTACCAGCTGATCCGTGCCCGGGTAGCACTGACCTACGAAGGCACCCCGGGGCTGGCGGCCAAACGTTTCCGCGCCCAGCTCGACGAAGACCCGAAGCTGGACGCCGCGCGCTACGGCCTGGCCCTGGCGCAGATCAAGGGCGGCCAGCTCAACGAAGCGCGTGAGCTACTCAAGCCACTGCTGGCCAAGGCGCCCAACGACATCACCTACAACCTGGCGCAAATCGACCTGGACATCACCAACAACCGCCTGGCCGATGCCCAGCAGCGCGCCGAGCGCATGCAGGGGCTGTACCCGGGCAACTACCCGCTGAAGCAGGTGCGTGCCGATCTGCTGGTGAAGCAGAACAAGCCAGCCGAGGCTGAAAAGATCCTGAACGAATTGGTGAGGAGCCGCCCGGACGACCCGGACGTGTGGTACGACATGGCTGAAGTGCGCGGCTTGTCGGGCAATACCATCGGCTTGCACCGGGCGCGGGCTGAATACTTCACGCTGGTGGGGGATTTTGACCAGGCGATCCAGCAGCTGGATTATGCCAAGCGCCGGGCGGGCGGCAACTTCCCGCTGGCAGCGCAGATTGACCAGCGTCAGCGCGAGATCATGGAGCAGCAGCGCATGGTACGGGAGATGATGGGGCGCTGAAGACTACGGGGGCGCTTTGCGCCCCCGGCAATCTCAAGCGTTACCGGACAACTTCAGGCGTGCCGCCTGGGTAAAGTCCAGCATGCGGTTCAACGGCTTGATCGCCTTTGGCACCAGCGCCGGGTCGACGAAGATCTCGTTGCTTCCCTTGCGCAGGCAATCCAGCACCCGCTCCAGGGTGTTCATCGCCATCCACGGGCAGTGCGCGCAGCTGCGGCAGGCCGCGCCGTTACCGGCAGTCGGGGCTTCGACGAACTCTTTGTCCGGGCACAGCTGCTGCATCTTGTAGAAGATGCCGCGGTCGGTGGCGACGATGAAGGTCTTGTTCGGCAGGGTCTGGGCAGCCTTGATCAGCTGGCTGGTGGAGCCGACCGCGTCAGCCAGCTCGATCACCGCTTCCGGCGACTCAGGGTGCACCAGAATCGCCGCGTCCGGATACAGCGCTTTCATGTCGGCCAGCTGGCGCGACTTGAACTCTTCGTGAACGATGCAGGCACCGTCCCAAAGCAGCATGTCGGCACCGGTTTGTTTCTGGATGTAGCGGCCCAGATGCTGGTCGGGGCCCCAGATGATGGTTTCGCCGTTGTCCATCAGGCTTTCGACGATTTCCAGCGCGCAGCTTGAAGTCACCACCCAGTCGGCACGGGCTTTCACCGCTGCAGAGGTGTTGGCATAGACCACCACGGTGCGCTCGGGGTGCTGGTCGCAGAAGGCCGAGAACTCCTCCACCGGGCAGCCCAGGTCGAGCGAGCAGGTAGCCTCAAGGGTCGGCATCAGCACGCGCTTTTCCGGGGTGAGGATCTTGGCGGTCTCGCCCATGAAACGCACACCGGCAACGACTATGGTTTGCGCCGGGTGGTTCTTGCCGAAGCGGGCCATTTCCAGCGAGTCGGACACGCAGCCGCCGGTTTCTTCGGCCAGCGCCTGGATGACCGGGTCGCAGTAGTAATGGGCGACCAGCACGGCGTTCTGCGCCTTGAGCTCGGCAGCGATGGCCGCACGGTATTCGGCCTCCTGCTCGGCTGTCAGCGGGTTGGGCTGCTTGGCGTCGAGGTGGGCCTGAACCAACAGGCGTTCGGAAATCTGGGTCATGATCGCTGGACCTGCAGGCGCGTGCGCGCGTCAAATCGAGTGTATCACCCGGCCCTGACAGATCGGCTAAGGGTGCCGGACGGCATGCAGGCCGCCACGGCCCTCTGCGGGCGCGGATTATTATCGGAGGCCGAAGGCTACAGATAATCCAGCGATTTCTAAAGCGGTTTTTGTGTTGCCCACCAAGCGAACTGCACCGCTGCCCTGTAGGCGGCCTTGCCTCGCGCCTACAGGATGGCGATGCCTAAGGTAGCAGTATCAGCCCTGCGGAGAAAGGGCTGCCAGGTGCGAGGCCATGAGCATGGCGAACTCTTCCACGGTCATCTTCTGGCCGTTGAAGTCGACCATGCCGTCGACATAGTGCAGGCTGCTGACCACATCGGTGCCCTGCACAGTGGCCATGCCACTCTGCAGCGCCATCATGCCGACCATTTCACCGGCCTGGCTCGATTGCATGGCGATGGCCCGGGCGTCGGTCTGGCCATCGAGCAGCGCCTGCAGGGTCGCCAGGTCACCGATCATCGGCTTGGACAGCGACAGCTTGCTCTTCACCTCGGTGATCAGCTGCTTGCCAAGCTGATCAGGTGGCAGGTCGAAGCTGGTCGGGGCGGCAAAGCCCATCGACAGGTCGAAGCGGCTTTCGCCGTTGGCAGTCTTGAACGACAGGTTTTCAACCGCCACCCGCGGCTTGGCCGCCAGCAGTTTCTGCAGATCACCCTGGAACCGGGCTTTCTCTGCCTCGTCCATCTGAATTTGCGGCATCGGTTCGCCAGCGGCAGCTGCGGCCTCGAACTCCGGCAGGTGCGCCTGGTACCACGCCGACAGTGCCTGCAGCGCCGGCGCATTGAGCGAGGTGACGCTCAACGCCATCTGCGCCTTGCCAACCGCGCGATCATCCCAGCGGATATCGCCGATCTTGTACTCCACGCGGCCACCGACGGTATCGGCATTTTCCAGGGTTTGCCGGACATTCTGCTCCAGGCCCTTGATCAGCAGCACCTGCTGCTTGGGCCCCAGGGTGACTCTGGTTTCGTCCAGCGTCAGGTCGACATTGCCCGCGTAGATGGCCTCGTGCCCGGTGGCCGTCAGCTGGCCATCTACCTTCAGGCCCTTGAGCTCGAAAGTGGCGGGCGGCTGGTCATCGCGTACCAGTTTCATCAGCAAACGGTCAGCCTGGCCATGGAAGGTCGAGGCCTTGCCTTGCTGGTCGCCACTGACTTGCAACTGCATCCCCGAGAAATCGAGGCTGTTGCCATCCGCTTCATCAAGCTTGACCGGGGCCAACTGGACCAGGCTGGTGACGTTGCCGTCGTAACCCAGGCTGGTCCGTGCAGTGACCGGAGCCTGCTCGCCCGCTGCCGCGAACCACGGCGCGGTGGTGTCGTCTTTCTGCAGCGTGCTGTTGCTGACCGCCAGCACCGGCATCAGCTGCAAAGCCTTGACCCGCGACCAGGGGAACGGGCCGTGCTCGATCTGATCGGTCACGCCCACATCGAAGCTCACCACTTCGCCATCGCCCAGGCGGATATCCCGGGCCTTGAGCCGGTACTGGGCGGTACTGCTGAAGAAACGTTGCTCCAGTGACACCCGCTCGATACTCATGCTGCCGCCGGTACTTACCAGGGCCTTCTTGAGTTCGGTGTTGCTGCGCAGCAGGGCGTTGTCCAGCTCTGCGGGCAGCTGCCTGCCGGTGTACCAGGCGCCAACGGGGATTGCGACGGCGATGGCGATAGCCAGGCCGGATAGGATGCCAACTGATTTCTTCATGAATGGAACCGATTTGTCCGTAAGGGGTTCGTAGGCGGCCCAGTGCCGCTGGACGGCAAGAGTACCACCGCAGCCCGGGCCTGCGCTGGCCCGGCGCGATAAATCCGGTTTTTGGAACGCCTGGCACGCTCCGCAAAGCAACGCCGTAAATTTGTAAATTTTTACGAACACCCAGATTGATCAAAATCGCAAAAAACCGCGCATAAACGAGCAAATTCCCGATTTAAGCGAAAGATGTTTCAACTATGTAACATCTTGTCATATTTAACTTGACACCAACCTACGCATCGTTTTTTATTTTCACCACTTGCGCGTCCCCCCCCGCGCCTCCCGCCGCTCCGACAAAAAAGGTGAACAACATGGAGCCCACCCGCTCGCCCTTGCCGCATGCGCAATACCCCGTGCCCGCCGTTTACGCCCAGTCGCAGGAGCCATGCCAGCATGCAGCCTGACTTCAGCGCTTCCGGCACCCATCAACTGCGCAAAACCCTGCGCCTCTGGCACGTGATCATCATCGGCCTGGCCTACCTCACGCCAATGACTGTGTTCGACACCTTTGGCATCGTCTCCGGGATTACCGCCGGGCACGTACCCAGCGCCTACATCCTGGCGCTGGCGGGGATCCTGTTCACGGCCATCAGTTATGGCACCCTGGTCAGACGCTTCCCGCAATCAGGTTCGGCCTACACCTACACCCAACGCGCGATCAACCCACACGTGGGCTTTCTGGTGGGCTGGTCGTCGTTGCTCGACTACCTGCTGTTGCCGATGGTCAACGCACTGCTGGCGAAGCTGTACCTTTCGGCAATGTTCCCGGAAGTACCGGAGTGGATGTGGGTGGCCGGTTTCGTCACCCTGATCAGCCTGATCAACATGCGCAGCGTGAACCTGGTGGCGCACTTCAACCTGCTGTTCGTGGCGGTGCAAGTGGCGATCATCGCCGTGTTCATCTACCTGTGCGTGCGCGGCCTGGACGCGGGTGAAGGGCTGGGTACAGCGTGGAGCCTGCAGCCGTTCGCCGACGACCAGACCCAGCTCAGCGCCCTGGCCGCCGGAGCGACCATCCTGTGCTTCTCGTTCCTCGGCTTCGATGCGGTCACCTGCCTGTCCGAAGAAACCCGCGACCCAAGCAAGACCATCCCGCGGGCAATCTTCCTCACCGCCCTGATCGGCGGCGCGGTGTTCATCACCGTGTCGTACTTCATCCAGGCCTACTTCCCGAGCATGGCACGCTTTCACGACCATGAAGCGGCACTGCCGGAAATTGCCCTGTATGTCGGCGGCAAGCTGTTCCAGTCGATTTTCATTGCCTGCACCGTCATCAATACCATCGCCTCGGGCCTGGCCTCGCAGACCAGCGTATCGCGCCTGCTGTACGTGATGGGCCGCGACAACGTGATCCCGGCCAGCCTGTTCGCCCGCCTGCACTCGCGCTACAAGACGCCGGTGCTGAACATTGCCGTGGTCGGGCTGATTTCGCTGTCGGCGATCTTCTTCGACCTGGTGACCGCCACGTCGATCATCAACTTCGGCGCGCTGGTCGCATTCAGCTTCGTCAACCTGTCGGTGATCAACCACTGCTACCTGCGCGAAGGCAAGCGCCAGGGCCTGGCCAACCAGCTGACGTACCTGGTCGCACCAACCATCGGCTTCTGCATCATCGTCTCGCTGTGGCTGGACCTGAATGCCAATTCGTTGCTGTTCGGCGGGGTCTGGGCCGTGCTCGGCTTGCTGTACCTGGCCTGGCTGACCAAAGCATTCAGGGACTCGCCGCCCAACTACATCGCTGAATGACCCACGCTGCCACCAACGCCCGCGCCTGACCGCGGGCGTTGCATTTGATCGAAAAGGAAAGCCCTGATGCCGCTGCGCCGCCTCTCCATCCAGTGGAAAATCACCCTGCTTGCCGGCTTGTGCCTGCTGGCCATCGTCGCCCTGCTGGTGACAACGTCGCTGGCCCAGGCCCGGCGCAGCGCGGAACTGGTCAACCTGGCCAACACTGAAATGCTCGACAACAGCGCGCGCCAGCGCCTGCAAGCCCTTGCCGAAACCCAGGCGCTGCGCACCCAGCGCTATTTCATGGACGCCTATCAGTACGCCAATGGCTTTGCCCGCCTGGTGCAGGTGCTCAAGGCCCGCGGCGGCAGCGACCTGCGTAGCGAACTGACGCGCCAGGCCCGTGCCAGCCTGGCCGACAACCCCGCTGTGATCGGCCTGTATCTGGTATTCCAGCCCGACGCCCTCGGCCAGGACAGCCAGTACGTCGGCCAGCAGGCTACGGGCAGCAATGACAGCGGGCGCTTCTCGCTGTACTGGTCGCAGCCCGGCCCCGGCACCCTTGAGCTTGAAGCCATGCCGGAATCGATGCTAGGTGACGCCGGCATCGGCAGCAATGGCATGGCGAAGAACCGCTGGCTGACCTGCCCGCAGGACACTGCCAGCGCCTGCGTGCTGGAGCCCTACCTCGACGACGTGAATGGCCGCCAGGTGCTGATGACCAGCATTGCCCTGCCGCTGCTGGAGCACGGCAAGGTGGTCGGTGTGGTCGGCCTGGACATCGGCCTGACCAACCTGCAACAACTGAGCCTGGATGGTCGCCGTGAGCTGTTCGACGGCCAGGGCCAAGTCAGTATCGCCAGCGCCACCGGCCTGCTGGCCGGCAACAGCCGTGACGCCAGCACACTCGGCAAGCCCATGGACAAGGCGGTCGCCGACGGCCTGCTGCGCGTGGCTCGCCCATTCGCACCAATCCCCGGCGCCGCCACCTGGCAAGTGTTGCTGGAAGTGCCGGAAAGCGTGCTGCAGGCTCCCGTCGTCGCCCTCAACCAACGCCTGGACAAGCACAACCAGAGCGCCAATCTCATCAGCCTGCTGGTGGGCCTGGGCGCCGCGGTAGCCGGCTTGCTGCTGATAGGCCTGACCGCACGCGGCGTGTCCCGACCGATCCTGGCGGTGGCCGCGCGCCTGAAAGACATCGCCAGCGGCGAAGGCGACCTCACCCGACGCCTGGACTACGCCCGCCAGGACGAACTGGGCCAGCTCAGCGGCTGGTTCAACCGTTTTCTCGACAAGCTGCAACCGGTGATTGCCCAGGTCAAGGGTTCCCTGCAGCAAGCCCGCGACACCGCCGACCAGTCGGCTGCCATTGCCAGCCAGACCAGCGCCGGCATGCAGCAGCAGCACCGCGAGATCGAACAGGTGGCCACCGCCGCCAACGAAATGAGCGCTACCGCCCTGGATGTCGCCCATAACGCCGCGCAGGCGGCCCAGGCCGCACGCGCTGCCGACCAGGCCAGCCGCGAAGGCCTGCAGATGATCGACAGCACACGTCAAGGCATCGACCGCCTGGCCGCCGACATGAACACCGCCATGGACGAGGCGCGAGCGCTGGAAGATCGCAGCGAGCAGATCGGCTCGGTACTGGAGGTGATCCGCAGCATCGCCGAACAAACCAACCTGCTGGCACTCAACGCCGCCATCGAGGCCGCCCGCGCCGGTGAAACCGGGCGTGGCTTTGCCGTGGTCGCCGATGAAGTACGCGGCCTGGCCCAGCGCACGCAGACATCGGTGGAAGAAATTCGCCAGGTCATCGAAGGCCTGCAGCAAGGCACCCAGGATGTGGTGGACGCCATGCACGAAGGCCGACGCCAGGCCCAGGCCAGCGCCCTGGGCATGGAGCAGGCATTGCCGGCCCTGCAACGCATCGGCGAAGCGGTGGCCGTGATCAGCGACATGAACCTGCAGATCGCCTCGGCAGCCGAAGAGCAGAGCGCAGTGGCCGAGGAAGTGAACCGCAACGTGGCGGGCATTCGCGACGTTACCGAATCGCTGGCCGGCCAGGCCGACGAGTCAGCGCGGATCAGCCAGGCCCTGAACCGGTTGGCCAACCAGCAGCAGGCGCTGATGGAGCAGTTCCGCGTCTAACCTGTCAGGGCCACTGCGCCTTAACGCGGGCATGCCTGCAAACAGGTCCCTACAGGCAGTACAGCATCATGGATTTTACCGAGCCCAATTTATGCAAACCCCAACCCGCCCCCCCTTCTTCGACCTCACCAGCGAACAGGGCCTGCTACGTACCTCAATCGCCGTTACCCTGTTCATCGCCCTTATCGGCATCGCTTTCGGCCTGGCCTCTGGCTCGTTCTCCATCGTCTTCGATGGCGTCTACTCGCTGGCCGACGCCAGCATGAGCGGGCTGTCACTGGTGGTGGTCAGGCTGATCACCGCGCATACCACCAGCGTGCAGATGTCGCGCAAGCTGCGCGAGCGCTTCACCATGGGGTTCTGGCACCTTGAGCCGATGGTGCTGGCGCTTAATGGCATCCTCCTGAGCAGCGTGGCCATCTATGCACTGATCAATGCCGTCAGCAGCCTGCTGCAAGGCGGGCGTCACCTGGAGTTCGGTATCGCCATGGTCTACGCGCTGCTGACCGTCATCGCCTGCGTGACCATCGCCGTGGTCGAGGCCCGCGTTAACCGCAAGCTGGGCTCGGATTTCGTGCGCATGGACGTCAAGGGCTGGGTGATGTCAGCCAGTATTACCGCCGCCCTGCTGATCGCCTTCTGCTTTGGCTACGCCGTGCAAGGCACGCAATGGGAGTGGGTGTCGCCATACATCGACCCGGCGGTGCTGGCGTTGGTGTGCCTGGTGATCGTGCCGCTGCCGATGTCGGTAGTGCGCCAGGCGCTTTCGGAAATATTCCTGGTGACACCGGGCGACCTCAAGCTGCATGTGGATGAAGTGGCCAAGGCCTTCGTCGAGCGCCACGGGTTGCAGTCGTACCGCGCCTATGTAGCCAAGGTCGGGCGCTCGCGGGAAATCGAGCTGTACTTCATCGTGCCGAAAAGCATGGCAGCGAAAAGCATCGATGAATGGGATGCGTGGCGCAACGAGATCGGCGATGCGGTGGGTGGCGAAGGGCCGGACCGCTGGCTGACGGTGGTGTTTACCGGCGACCCGGAGTGGGCCGAATGAACTGCCGTGCTGCCAAAGGCCGATCATGAACCCGGGCCATTTGCTATGATCGCGCAAAACTTGGCGGAGCCGGACGCATGCTTAACCCCCTGAAAATCATCAAGGAAAATCGCTACAAGAGGTTGGTCAGGGCATCAGGCGGAAAACTTGCAGGCGGCACCGACACCTTCAGCAAGGGCGCGCAAGCCCACATCGAGGCCCCGGTCCAGCTCGGGCATATTCGTATCGAGGCGGGCAACCTGAGCATCGGCGCCCACACCTACATACGCAGTGACTGCACGCTGTCGCTGGTAGCCTCGATCGGTCGGTTCTGCTCCATCGGGTCTGGCTGCACCCTCGGCCAGGAAAAGAACACGCATCCCTCGGCCTGGGTAAGCTCCCACCCGTTCCAGTACGAAAACAATCGGCTTCGCTACGACCCAGAGATTGCCTACGCCAACATTGGCCATGACGTATGGATAGGTGCTGATGCCACCGTGCTTGAAGGCGTGACGGTGGGTACAGGCGCGATCATCGCCACACGGGCGCTGGTCACACGGGACGTGCCACCTTATGCGATCGTAGGCGGCAATCCAGCCAGGATCATCCGCTTTCGCCACCCCGACGACCTGATCGAACGGCTGCTGGCGAGCAAATGGTGGGAGCTGGAACTCGAGACGCTCAAATCACTGCCGCTCGACAACCCTTCACACTTTCTGGATGCCCTCGAAAACCTCGGGCCGACAGCGCCGGCCAGCTACAAGATACTGAGGCTGAACAAACGCAGCGCGACCCAATTGTAGGTCGAGGGCTGCGTCGCAGCCCTATCGCGACACAAGGCTGCTCCAGCAGGTGGGCGTGACAAGCGACTGACCGAGTCCGGCCAACCGGAAACGAAAAAGCCCGCCACCGTTGCCGGTAGCGGGCTTTGACGTACTGCATATGGTGGGTCGTGTAGGATTCGAACCTACGACCAATTGGTTAAAAGCCAACTGCTCTACCAACTGAGCTAACGACCCGTTGGATGGCGCGTATAATACTGATTTCTAACGGGAAATCAACACCCCACCATAACTTTTTTTAAAAATATCGCGTTGGGTCTGCCACACCGGCCGCCTTGAAGCCGTCGGCACGCAGGCGGCAGCTGTCACATTTGCCGCAGGCACGGCCGTCATCGTCGGCCTGGTAGCAGGAAACGGTCAGGCTGTAGTCCACGCCACGCGCGATGCCAGCCTGCACGATCTGCGCCTTGCTCATGTTCTGCAGCGGTGCCTGGATGCGGAAGCCCTGCCCTTCAACACCGGCCTTGGTCGCCAGGTTGGCCATGCGCTCGAAGGCGTCGACGAATTCGGGGCGGCAGTCCGGGTAGCCGGAATAATCCACGGCGTTGACACCAATGAAGATGTCGCGGGCTTCCAGCACTTCTGCCCAGCCCAGTGCCAGGGACAGGAACACGGTGTTGCGCGCCGGCACGTAGGTGACCGGGATGCCTTCACTCGGGGCTTCTGGTACATCGATGCTGCTATCGGTCAATGCCGAGCCGCCGATGCCGTTCAGGTTCAGGCCAATCACCTTGTGCTCGACCGCACCCAGGTCGCGGGCAACCCGTGCTGCGGCGTTCAGCTCGGCGCGGTGACGCTGGCCGTAGTCGAAGCTCATGGTGTAGCAGCTGTAGCCTTCGGCCTTGGCCATGGCGACCACGGTGGCCGAGTCCAGGCCACCGGACAACAGGATTACTGCGCGTTTCTCGCTCATGTGTAGTTGCTCCTCAACGTCCGGGTTCGTCGTTCCACAGCAGCTTGTGCAACTGCAGCTGAAAGCGCACAGGCAGGTTGTCGGCGACAATCCAGTCGGCCAGCTCGCTGGCGTTCAGCTGGTGGTAGCTGGGCGAAAACAGCACCTCACCGGCACGCTCGGCCAGGTTGTACTGAATGAGTTTGGAAACCGCCCAGTCGTAGTCCTCGCGGGAACAGATGACGAACTTGACCTGGTCATTGCGGGTCAGCTGCTCGATGTTCTCGTAGCGGTTACGGTGCGACTCCGCGGAGCCAGGGGTCTTCAGGTCGAGCACACGGCTGACACGGGTGTCGGTGCCGGAAATATCCAGCGCACCGCTGGTTTCCAGGGAAACCTCGTAACCGGCGTCGCACAGGCGCTGCAACAGCGGCAAGGCATTGGGCTGGGCCAATGGCTCGCCCCCGGTGACGCAGACGTAGCGCGGCTTGAAGCTGGCGACCTGCTCAATGAGCGAATCAAGGGTGCGAAGGGTGCCGCCGCTGAAGGCGTAGGCACTGTCGCAGTACTGGCAGCGCAGGGGGCAACCGGTGAGCCGCACGAATACCGTGGGCAACCCAGCCGTTCGCGTTTCACCCTGCAAAGAGTAAAAGACTTCGGTGATGCGTAATGTGTCTTGCATGCTCGCCACGGGCGTGACAGCTAAACAGGCTGTCCGCCTCCGTCAGGCACTGTCGCGGACTCGACATAGCGTTATCCGCAACAGCGTGTTTAGTAAAAAGGGCAATGATTCTAACGAAAAAACCCGCGACTGGCGCGGGTTTATTTCAAACGGTATGGCTCAGAGCTTCTGCAGGTCACGTTGGGCCAGCTGCGCGGCAGAAGTGCCGGGGTACTGGCTGATGACCTGCTGCAGAATGCCCTTGACCTTGTCGGTGTGCCCCATGCGGCGCTCGACGTCAGCCAGCTTGTACAGCGAATCCGGCACCTTGCTGTGCTTCGGATACTTCTGGCTGACCTGGGCGAAGGCCTGGCTGGCGGCTGGCAGGTCGCCCTTGGCCAGGTTTACTTCACCCAACCAGTACTGGGCATTGCCGGCGTACTGGCTGTTGGGGTATTTGCGCAGGAAAGCGCCGAAGGCCTGGCTGGCCTTGTCGAAGTCTTTCTGCTTGATCAGGTCGAAAGCGGCATCGTAGTAGAGCTTTTCTTTCGCCGGATCACCGGGCTCGCTACTGGCGGCCGGTTGTTGTGCAGCAGCACCTGCTGCTGCATCGGGGGCGGCATTCGATGCACCACCACCGGAGGAATTGTCAGGGGTCGCGGCAGGCGCGGCGCCACTGTTGATGCGACGATCCAGGTCCTGGTAACGCTCCAGGTTTTCCTGCTTCATGCGCGATACATCGTTCTGCAGCTCTTCGATGATGCCTTGCTGGCGGGAAAGCTGATCCTGCATCTGTTGCAACTGCATGAACAGCTGGCCCTGTGCAGAGGCAGGGGCCGAAGCCCCTGACCCGGCATAGGCGCCGCTCGTGCCATAACCCGCAGGCGGATAACTGCCTGCGTTGTCATCAACTACAGGAACCTCAGCCCAGGCCGCAAGCGGCAGGCTGAGTGCGAGGACGGTTACTACACGGCGGCCCATACGCATGAGAACTTACTTACGCAGTTCTACGCGACGGTTCTGAGCCCAGGACTGCTCGTCGTTGCCAGTGGCAACCGGACGCTCTTCACCGTAGGAAACCAGTTCCAGCTGAGCAGGGGAAACGCCCTGCAGAACCAGGTAGCGCTGAACGGCCTTGGCACGACGCTCACCCAGAGCCATGTTGTACTCGCGGGTGCCGCGCTCGTCGGTGTTACCTTCCAGAACAACGCGGTTGCCGTTGGCTTTCAGGTCCTTGGCGTGAACGTCCAGAGCGCGCATGGCTTCTGGCTTCAGGTCCGAGCTGTCGTATTCGAAGTAGAAGGTGGTGATTGCGCGCAGAGCAGCTTCTTCGCTCAGGGAGCCGTCAACAGCACCAGCGTTGGCACCGTAGCCAGCGTTCGGGTCTACAGCAGCGCCTTCGCCTGCGTTGTCACCGCCCTTCGAGGAGCAACCTACAGCTACGGCCATGGCCAGAGCCAGCGCAGCAAATTTACCAAACTTCAGCATTTCCATCGTGAAACTCCTAATGAAACCCCAGTGTGTTAAGCAAAAGTATTACGCCGCAATCAGTTCAGGTAAGGGGACCAGGACGGTTCTCTGACTTCGCCTTGAGCGGTAGGAAGTGGGAGCCTCACGCGTCCATTAAGCGACACGAGCATCAAGACTCCCCGGCCCTGCTGGCGGGTGGCGTAGATTAGCATGGTGCCGTTTGGCGCAACAGTGGGAGACTCATCAAGACTTGTCTCGGAGAGAATCTTTACACTTCCGCGCTGCAAATCCTGGGCCGCCACCTTGAAGTTGGTGAAGCCCTGCTGGCGATGGATCATCACCAGGGTCTTTTCGTCCGCCGACAGTTTCGGGTTGGCGTTGTAGTTACCGACGAAAGTTACACGCTCGGCGCCACCGCCACCGACCGACTGTTTGTAGATCTGCGGCTTGCCGCCACGGTCGGAGGTGAAGTACAGGGTGTTGCCGTCCTTGCCCCAGAACGGTTCGGTGTTGATGCCCGGGCCTGCGGTGACGCGGCTGATCTGGCGCGAAGCCACGTTCATCACGTAGATGTCAGGGTTACCGTCCTTCGACAGCACGAACGCCAGGCGGGTACCGTCCGGCGACCAGGCTGGCGCGCCGTTCAGGCCTTCGAAGTTGGTGACCTGCTCACGGCGGCCGGTGTCGATGTGCTGGATGAAGATGCGTGGGCGCTTCTGCTCGAACGAGACATAGGCGATACGCTTGCCATCCGGCGCAAAGCGCGGCGACAGGATCGGTTCCCGCGATTGCAGCAGGGTAACAGCACGTGCACCGTCGTAGTCCGAACGCTGCAGGGTGTAGCGGGTGTTGTTGGTGGAGAAACGCTCGGCGGTCACGTACAGCATGCGGGTGGAGAACGCACCCTTGATGCCGGTGAGCTTCTCGAACGACTGGTCGGAAATGTAGTGGGCCATGTCGCGCAGCTGGTCGACACTGCCGGCCACGCTGCCGGTCAGCACTTGCTGCTCGGTGGCGACGTTGAACAGCGCGTACTGCACCTGCAGGCGACCACCCGACGGCACGATGCTGCCGACCATCACATACTGCGCGCCCAGTGCTTTCCAGTCCCGGAAGATCACTTCGCTGGCCTGCGACGGCTGGCTGATCATGTTCTGCCGCGGAATCGGCGAGTAGTAGCCGGAGTTGCGCAGGTCATTGCCGATGATGTCGGCCATGTCTTCCGGCAGCACGCTGCCGCCCTGCAGACCGAACGGCACTACCGCGATGGGCGTGGCCCGGTCGCTGCCGCTGGTGACCAGGATGTTCTTTTCCTCTGCCACGGCCATGCCTGCCACGCAGCACAGCATGACCAGCAGCCCTCTCAGACGTTTAATCACAACGCTAGATCCTCAGGTGTAAATGTCATCTTGAACGAACGATATTGGTTGAAATCGCTCGGCTTCATACCCTGCATTTCGGTCAGGCGACCGATGTTCTTCACCGCTGCCACCGCCGAACTGTCGTACGGGCCGTCACCACTTGACCGGGCCACGCTGACGTTGGTGATGGTACCGTCCGGCAACATGTTGATCTGCAGGACCACCGTCATGCCCTTGCGCGCGGAAGGCGGACGTGCCCAGCCCTCGGCCGCGCGCAAGCGGATCAGGTCGTCGAAGTCGCCGGCCACCTGGTCACCCTGTTCGTCGGCCAGCGCCTGCTGCCGTTCGGTGGTGTCGGACAACAGCTCGGCTAGAGCCTGGGCCTTCTTGTCTTCCGCCGCCTTGCGGGCCGCTTCCTGTGCCTTTTTCTTCTGGGCGTCTGCAGCGGCCTTCTTCTTGGCCTCTTCAGCAGCCTTTTTCTTCGCTTCCTCGGCCGCCGCTTTCTTCTTGGCGTCCTCGGCTGCTTTCTTCTTGGCCTCTTCGGCCGCCTTTTTCTTGGCATCCTCGGCGGCTTGTTTCTTCGCCTCTTCAGCGGCCTCTTTCTTGGCCTCTTCTTCGGCTTTTTTCTTGGCTTCTTCCTCGGCCTTTTTCTTGGCGATGTCAGCCTGCTGCTTCTCGGCGGCCTTCTTCGCCTCCTCGGCCTTCTTGGCTTCGGCGGCTTTCTTGGCCTCGGCAGCCTTGGCGGCTTCGGCAGCGGCCTCGGCCTTCTTGGCTTCGGCAGCTTCGCGGGCCTCTTCGGCCTTTTGAGCGGCGTCGGCTTTCTTTTGTTCCGCGGCCTTCACGGCCTCCTGCTCGATCTTCTTCTGTTCCAGCTGCTCGACCTCGGTCTGGCGCGAAGCGGTTTTCTTCGCTTCCCCGGCAATCTTCTGATTGGTCTGGGTGGTTGCCTGGCTCTTGGACTTGAGCTGGTACAGGGTAGCCTGGACGATCGGCTTGGAGGGCGGCAGCTCGGGCGTCATGGCAAAACTGACGAACAGCAAGGCAAATACCAGCACATGCAGGCCGATGGCCCAGACACTGGGCCAGAAGTAGCTTTCCGAGGCGGATGGCTCTCGCTGTTGCATCAGGGCGCCTCGGTAATCAGGCCAACGTTACCGACACCGGCCTTCTGCAACCCGCCCATGGCACCCATGACCGCGCCATAGTCGACAGCCTTGTCGCCACGAATGAACACTTGGGTCTGCTTGCCCTGGTCACGGCCGGCGGCAATGATCTTGGTCACGGCGTCGGTCATTGCAGGCAAGGTCATGGCCTTGTCCATCTGCTTGTCGGTATCGACTTCGCTGCCGAGGTTCCAGTAATAGGTCTTGTCGGCCTTGATGGAGATGGTGAGGATCTGGACGTTGTTGTCCTGCGGCAAGGCTTCGCTGGAAACCTTGGGCAGGTCGACCTTGACGCCCTGGTTGAGCATGGGCGCCGTCACCATGAAGATGACCAGCAGCACCAGCATCACGTCGATGTAGGGCACCACGTTCATCTCGGCGACGGGCTTGCGTTTGTGGCGAACTCGGGCCATGGGCTTCTACCTGATTACTCTTCGCTGGTGTGCACTTTGCGGTGCAGGATCGCCTGGAACTCGTCGGCGAAGGTGTAGTAACGACCGATCAGCACTTCACTGCGGGCCGAGAAGCGGTTGTAGGCGATGACCGCCGGGATTGCCGCGAACAGGCCGATGGCAGTGGCGATCAGCGCTTCGGCAATACCCGGGGCGACCGTGGCCAGGGTGGCCTGCTGGGCGCTGGCCAGGCCGCGGAAGGAGTTCATGATGCCCCATACGGTACCGAACAGGCCGATGTACGGGCTGGTCGAACCGACGGTGGCCAGGAACGGCAGGCTCTGCTCGAGCTTTTCTTCCTCGCGCGAGATGGCCACGCGCATGGCCCGGGCAACGCCCTCCATGACCGCGTCCGGGTCAACACCCGGCTGCTGGCGCAAGCGCGAGAATTCCTTGAAACCGGCACGGAACACCTGCTCGACACCGGAATCCGGGTCCGGGTTGCTGCCTGCCTGGCGATACAGCTTGGACAGGTCGATGCCCGACCAGAAGCGCTCCTCGAAGGCATCCAGCGCACGACGACCGGCGCGCAGCATGGTGCTGCGCTGGAAGATCATGATCCATGATGTGACCGAGGCGGCCACCAGGGTCAGCATTACCAGCTGTACCAACACGCTGGCATTGCTGACCAGACTCCACATGGAGGTATGGTCGACGACGTTAGCTTCCACGCTTATTCTCCTGCATTCGATTGATTACCCGAGCCGTCCGCCGCAAAGGCGTCGCGCAGCTCCGGGGGTATGGCTCGGGGTTTGAAAGTGTCGGCGCGCACGGCGGCCACCAGGAACTGCCCTTCGCAGAGCAGCGTTTCATCCTTTTCCCGCCAGACCTGTTGCACGAAGCGCAGGCTGGCTCGATTGAGTTCAGTAACATGCGCGGTGACCCGCAGCTCGTCGTCCAGGCGCGCCGGCGCGTGGTAACGCGCTTCGCTGGAATGGACCACGAACAACAGGTTTTCCCCGGCCAGCTGCGCCTGGGAAAAGCCCAGGTGGCGCAGACGCTCGGTGCGCGCACGCTCCATGAATTTCAGGTAGTTGACGTAATACACCACGCCACCGGCATCGGTATCTTCGTAATAGACGCGACAACGGTGTGCGAACGGTTCCAGGCCATTTTGCGCGCGCATACTCTAGTGCTTACTCCTCAGCTTGCCAATCCGCTGTGGCAACTGTTTTTTCTTCATTAATGTCTTATTGCCAGCGCACCCTCGGCGTGCCAGCGCTAGGACCACGAAAAGCCGTTTTCGATCTGTCAGTCGTCGCCCGTTTCGGAAAAATCCCCACCCTCCCCCAGGCGTCCTGGCACATTCAGGCCGAAGTGCAGGTAGGCATGCCGGGTGACCACGCGGCCACGCGGGGTACGCATGATGTAGCCTTGCTGGATCAGGTACGGTTCGAGCACATCCTCGATGGTGTGGCGCTCTTCGCTGATGGCGGCGGCCAGGTTGTCCACCCCCACCGGGCCCCCATCGAACTTCTCGATCATGGTCAGCAGCAGGCGGCGGTCGGAATGGTCGAAACCGCGCTCGTCGACATCCAGCAGGTTGAGTGCCATGTCGGCCACGGCCTTGGTGATCTGACCCTTGCCGCGCACCTCGGCGTAGTCACGCACGCGGCGCAGCAGGCGGTTGGCAATACGCGGTGTTCCACGGGCCCGGCGGGCGATCTCGTAGGCGCCCTGGTCCTCGATGGCCAGACCGAGGATGCCGGCCGAGCGACTGACAATGGTGGCCAGGTCCCTGTCGCTGTAGAACTCCAGGCGCTGGACGATACCGAAGCGGTCCCGTAGCGGGTTGGTCAGCATGCCGGCACGGGTGGTGGCGCCGACCAGGGTGAACGGTGGCAGGTCGAGCTTGATCGAGCGGGCCGCCGGCCCTTCGCCGATCATGATGTCAAGCTGGAAGTCTTCCATTGCCGGGTACAGCACTTCTTCGACGACCGGTGACAGCCGGTGGATCTCGTCGATGAACAGCACGTCGTGCGGTTCGAGGTTGGTCAGCATGGCTGCCAGGTCGCCCGGGCGCTCGAGGATCGGCCCCGAAGTGCTCTTGACCGACACGCCCATTTCCTGGGCGATGATGTTGGCCAAGGTGGTCTTGCCTAGGCCCGGCGGGCCGAAGATCAGGGTATGGTCTAGTGATTCGCTGCGGCCACGGGCGGCCTGGATGAACAGCGCCATCTGCTCGCGTACCACCGGCTGGCCGATGTACTCGTCCAGCCGCAGCGGGCGGATCGCACGGTCCTGGACTTCTTCACGGTCGCGGCCACTGGCGGCGATCAGGCGGTCGGCTTCGATCACTTGGTAATCATCCCTTTCAGGCTGCGGCGGATCAGTTCTTCACTGCTCAGGCCGGCCTTGTCCTTGATCGCCGCGATCGCCTTGCTGGCTTCCTGCGGCTTGTAGCCCAGCGAGACCAGGGCGCTGACGGCATCCGCCTCGGCCGTGGAGGTGCTGCTGACCGGCAGCGGCCCATCGGAAACCAGGGTGAACATGGCCGGCGAGGTTTCCCAGGCCTTGAAACGATCCTTGAGTTCGACCAGCAGGCGTTCGGCAGTCTTCTTGCCGACCCCGGGCACGCGTACCAGCGCCGAAGCATCCTGAGCCTGCACACAACGCACCAGCTCGTCGACTTCCAGACCGGACATCAGCGCCAGCGCCAGCTTCGGGCCCACGCCATTGAGACGGATGAGCTCACGGAACAGCTCGCGCTCGCGCTTTTCGGCAAAACCGTAGAGCAGGTGGGCGTCTTCGCGCACCACCAGGTGGGTGTGCACGGTGACGGTTTCGCCTACCTTGGGCAGACGGTACAGCGTGGTCATGGGCACTTCCAGTTCATAACCCACGCCGTTGACGTCGATAATCAGGTGCGGCGGCTGTTTCTCCGCCAGGGTGCCGCGCAAACGTCCAATCACGTTCCGATCCTTCCTCTCGGGGAGCCGGTCAACGACCGCTCAACCCTATCAGCAAATGCAGCGGGTGCATGCATCACCCGCACAAAATGTGTATCAGGGCATGAAGCGCCTACAGACGCAAGCGCCCGCCGCGTCGCCGCGCCGTGGCCAGGCCATGCGGCACCAGGCTGGAGCGGGTATGCGCATGGCACAGGGCGATGGCCAGGGCATCGGAGGCGTCGATCTGCGGCTTTTGCGTCAGTTTCAGCAGGTGCATGACCATCATCATCACCTGTTCCTTGTTGGCCCCACCGGTGCCGGCTACGGCCTGCTTGACCTGGGTGGCGCTGTATTCGGCGATTTCCAGGCCGGCTTCGGCGGCAGCGACGATGGCCGCGCCACGGGCCTGCCCGAGCTTGAGCGCCGAGTCGGCGTTACGCGCCATGAATACCCGCTCGATGCCCATGGTCACCGGGCCGTGCTGGGCGATGATTTCGCCCACGCCACGGAAAACGATCTGCAACCGCTCATGCAACTCGCCGCTGCCGGTGCGAATGCAGCCCGACGCCACGTACTCGCAACCGCGGGCGGTCTGGCGCACCACGCCATAACCGGTGATGCGCGAGCCGGGGTCGATACCAAGAATCAGAGTCATAGCGCCTGCGTGTTCAAATGTACCGGCCTATTCGCGGGCAAGCCCGCTCCCACA
>NZ_DGIR01000057.1:31774-143653 GCF_002386445.1 Pseudomonas sp. UBA4617 | reverse complement strand
GCATTATAAGGGCATTCGAAATCGCGTCAACCTTTAATTTCAAGAAACTTTAACGTTCCTGAAAAACAAGCGGGGAGGCCTGACGGCCTCCCCGCTTCCTGTTCATTATTTACAAACTAGGGAAGGCAAACTGCGAAGCCTCATGGCTGGCCCGCTGCGGCCAACGCTGGGTAATCGCCTTGCGACGAGTATAGAAACGCACCCCGTCCGGGCCATAGGCATGCAGGTCACCGAACAGCGAGCGCTTCCAGCCACCGAAGCTGTGGTAGGCCACCGGCACCGGCAACGGTACGTTCACACCGACCATGCCCACTTCGATCTCGTCGCAGAACAGGCGCGCCGCTTCACCGTCACGGGTGAAGATGCAAGTGCCATTGCCATATTCGTGGTCGTTGATCAGCTGCATGGCCTGTTCCAGGCTGTTGACGCGCACCACGCACAGTACCGGGCCGAAGATCTCTTCCTTGTAGATGCGCATCTCCGGCGTCACGTTGTCGAACAGCGTACCACCTACGAAATAGCCATCCTCATTACCGGCCACTCGGTAACCACGACCATCCACCACCAGCCTGGCGCCGGCAGCAACCCCCTCATCGATGTAGCCCACCACCTTGTCGCGAGCGGCAGCAGTCACCAGCGGTCCCATGTCCAGGCCGCACGAGGTGCCAGCACCGATCTTCAATGCCTTGATCTGCGGTTCGAGCTTGGCAATCAGCGCATCGGCCACCTGATCACCCACGCACACCGCTACCGAAATGGCCATGCAACGCTCGCCGCAAGAACCATAGGCCGCGCCCATCAGCGCGCTGACCGCATTGTCCAGGTCGGCATCGGGCATCAGCACTGCGTGGTTCTTGGCGCCACCCAGGGCTTGCACGCGCTTGCCACGCTTGGTGCCCTCGGCATAGATGTACTCGGCGATCGGGGTCGAACCGACGAAGCTCAGGGCCTTCACCTCCGGCGCTTCGATCAGCGCATCCACCGCTTCCTTGTCACCATGCACCACGTTGAGGATGCCGTTCGGCAGGCCAGCTTCATGCAGCAGTTGGGCGATGTACAGGGTCGAACTCGGGTCCCGCTCGGAAGGCTTGAGGATGAACGCGTTACCGCAGGCGATGGCCAGCGGGTACATCCACAGCGGCACCATGGCCGGGAAGTTGAACGGGGTGATACCGGCAACCACACCCAGCGGCTGGAAGTCGGACCAGGCGTCGATGTTGGGGCCGACGTTGCGGCTGTACTCGCCTTTCAGCACTTCTGGCGCTGCACAGGCGAACTCGACATTCTCTATGCCACGCTTCAGTTCGCCGGCAGCGTCTTCCAGGGTCTTGCCGTGTTCTTCGCTGATCATCTGCGCAATGCGGGCTTCGTTCTGCTCCAGCAGCTGCTTGAAGCGGAACATGACCTGGGCGCGCTTGGCCGGTGGGGTGTTGCGCCACGCCGGGAAGGCTGCCTTGGCCGAGTCGATCGCCTGCTGCACGGTTGCGCGGCTGGCCAGCTCGACCTTGCGCACAGCCTGGCCAGTGGACGGGTTGAAGACATCGGCGCTGCGTTCACCCTTGGTAACCAGTTCGCCGTGGATCAGGTGCTGAACAATGCTCATGCAAAACTCCAGATAAAGAAGGTTGAGCCAGGCGCGCGAACTGCTCGCGTGCCAGGCCTCAGAATCGGACAGATCAGTCGATCAGGTTCAAGGTCTCGCCCACGGCGTCGAACAGGCGGTCCAGTTGCTGCGGCGTGGTGTTGAAGGTTGGGCCGAACTGCAGGGTGTCGCCACCAAAGCGCACATAGAAGCCGGCCTGCCACAGCTTCATCGCCGCTTCGTACGGACGAACAATGGCATCACCATCGCGGGCAGCGATCTGGATGGCACCGGCCAGGCCGTAGTTGCGGATATCGACGATGTTCTTCGTGCCTTTCACGCCGTGCAGCAGCTTCTCGAAGTGCGGCGCCAGCTCGGCAGCCGACTGCACCAGGTTTTCCTTCTGCAGCAGGTCCAGTGCCGCGATACCGGCGGCACAAGCCACCGGGTGGGCCGAGTAGGTGTAGCCATGCGGGAATTCCACGGCGTATTCCGGGGTCGGCTGGTTCATGAAGGTCTGGTAGATCTCGCTACTGGCGATAACCGCGCCCATCGGGATGGCGCCGTTGGTTACCTGCTTGGCGATGCACATCAGGTCCGGGGTCACGCCGAAGGCTTCGGCACCGGTCATTGCGCCCATGCGGCCAAAACCGGTAATCACTTCGTCGAAGATCAGCAGGATGTTGTGCTGGGTGCAGATTTCGCGCAGGCGCTTCAGGTAACCCTTGGGCGGCGGCAGTACGCCGGCGGAACCCGCCAGTGGCTCGACGATCACGGCAGCGATGTTGGACGCATCGTGCAGTTCGATCAGCTTGAGCATTTCCTCGGCCAGGGCGATGCCACCCTCTTCCGGCAAGCCCTTGGAGAAGGCGTTCACCGGCAGCACGGTGTGAGGCAGATGATCGACATCCAGCAACTGGCCGAACAGCTTGCGGTTACCGTTGACGCCCCCCAGGCTGGTGCCGGCGATGTTCACGCCGTGGTAGCCGCGGGCACGGCCGATGATCTTGGTCTTGGTCGCCTGGCCTTTCAGGCGCCAGTAGGCGCGCACCATCTTCAATGCGGTGTCGGCGCACTCGGAACCGGAGTTGGTGTAGAACACGTGGTTCAGGTCGCCCGGGGTCAGCTCGGTGATCTTCTCGGCCAGCTGGAACGACAGCGGGTGGCCGAACTGGAAGGCCGGAGAGTAGTCCAGGGTGCCGACCTGACGTGCTACCGCCTCGGTGATCTCCTTGCGGGTATGCCCTGCGCCACATGTCCACAGCCCCGACAGCGCATCGAAGACCCTGCGCCCCTTGTCATCGACCAGGTGATTGCCTTCGGCCGCCACGATCAGGCGTGGGTCGCGCTGGAAGTTACGGTTGGCGGTGTAGGGCATCCAGTGGGCATCCAGCTTGAGCTGGCTGGCGATACCGGCGGTAGCGATTTCGGGCATGTTCATCGGCGGTTCCTCGGAAGACGACTAGGCAACGATGGATGTTGTTGCAGCTAAAGTGGCACGGCGATAAAGTCTGAAAAAGCCAACATTTCTAACCTTCAGACAGGCCCCCGCTAAACTGATGAGCAGACGCCCCGACCCACTCGCCCAGGTCAGCGATTTCGACATCCGCCTGCTGAAGATCTACCGCAGCGTTGTCGAGTGCGGAGGCTTCTCGGCTGCCGAGAACGTGCTGGGCATTGGTCGCTCGGCTATCAGCCAGCAAATGAACGACCTGGAGCAACGTCTGGGCCTGCGCCTGTGCCAGCGCGGTCGCGCCGGGTTCTCGCTGACCGAGGAAGGCCGCGAGGTCTACCATTCGGCCCTGCAACTGCTCAGCGCCCTGGAAACTTTCCGCACCGAAGTCAATGGCCTGCACCAGCATTTGCGTGGTGAGCTGAACATTGGCCTGACCGACAACCTGGTCACCTTGCCGCACATGCGCATCACCCATGCCTTGGCCGAACTCAAGGACCGTGGCCCCGATGTACGCATCCAGATCCGCATGATCGCGCCCAGCCAGGTCGAACACGGCGTGCTCGACGGTAGCCTGCACGTCGGCGTGGTGCCGCAGACCAGCCCGCTGTCGGGCCTGGAGTACCAGCCGTTGTACAGCGAACGCTCGCTGCTGTATTGCGCCGTCGGCCATCCGCTGTTCTATGCCGATGACCAGCAGATAGATGACGACCGCCTCAACAGCCAGGAAGCCATCGCCCCTACCTTCCGCCTGCCGGCCGAGATCCAGGCGCACTATCAGGCCCTGAACTGCACGGCGAGTGCTTCGGACCGCGAGGGCATGGCGTTTCTCATCCTTACCGGGCGCTATATCGGCTACCTGCCTGACCACTACGCCACGTTCTGGGTACAGCAAGGCCGCTTGCGTGCGCTTAAACCCCGGCAGCGCTTCTATGACCTGAGCCTGAGTTGGGTAACACGCAAGGGGCGGCGGCCCAACCTGGTGCTGGAAAGCTTCCTCGAGAGCCTGGCTGCGACACGCTGATGCCAGTCTTTGCCGCAAACGCTTGTCACTTCGGCGCAGGCAGGTAATCTTGTCCGACAGCCGCAGCCATTGACCCGTACGGAATCGTCCATGACCCTAGAAGTCCCTGCGCATCGCCTCGCCACCTCGGGCAAACCCGCGGGCCGCATTCGCCAGAAAAACGAACAGGCCATCATCCAGGCCGCCGAAGACGAGTTCGCCCGCCACGGCTTCAAGGGCACCAGCATGAACACCATCGCCCTCAAGGCGGGGTTGCCCAAGGCCAACCTGCATTACTACTTCACCAACAAGCTGGGCCTGTACATCGCCGTGCTCAGCAACATCATCGAGTTGTGGGACAGTACCTTCAACGCCTTGAGCGTCGATGACGACCCGGCCGAAGCCCTGAGCCAGTACATCCGCACCAAGATGGAATTCTCCCGGCGCAACCCGCAAGCCTCGCGCATCTTCGCCATGGAAGTGATCAGCGGCGGCACCTGCCTGACCGAATACTTCAGTGCCGACTACCGCGAATGGTTCCGCGGCCGTGCCGCGGTATTCCAGGCCTGGATCGAAGCCGGCAAGATGGACCCAGTCGACCCGGTGCACCTGATCTTCCTGCTCTGGGGCAGTACCCAGCACTACGCCGACTTCGCCACCCAGATCTGCCAGGTTACCGGCCGCAGCCGCCTGACCAAGCAGGACATGGAAGACGCCAGCAACAACCTTATCCACATCATCCTGAAAGGCTGCGGCATCAAGCCGGCTGCCTGACCGTCATCTATGCCCTCTACCCTGCTCGACCTGTGCGAATACCGCGAGGAAATTCGCAAAAGCCGTTTCATCACCCTCGCCGGCCCCATCAGCAGTGCCGCCGAAGCGATGAGTTTCATCGAGCGCCACAGCGACCTGGCCGCGACTCACAACTGCTGGGCCTGGAAGCTTGGCGCCCAGTACCGCAGCAGTGATGACGGCGAACCGGGGGGCACCGCCGGGCGACCGATCCTGGCTGCAATCGAAGCGCAGGAGTGCGACCAGGTGGTGGTGCTGGTGATCCGCTGGTACGGCGGTATCCAGCTGGGCACTGGTGGCCTGGCCAGGGCCTACGGTGGCGGTGCCAACAAGTGCCTGCAACAGGCCCCCAAGCGGCTGCTGGTGCAGCGCAGCGAATTCGCCTGCAGCTGTGGTTTCAGTGAACTGGCGCTGGTGAAGTTGCGCCTGGCAGAGGTTGACGGGTTGGTCCTTGACGAGCAATTCACTGCCAACGGTGTTGACTTGGTGATTGCCCTCGGCGATGCCCACCTGGAGTCTTTGCAGCAGCAACTGGCCGACCTGAGCCGCGGGCGCATTCTGCTCGAAGCGCGCTGAACATGCCCACAACAACTGTGGGCCGGCCTGTGGATAAGCTTGGGGCATTCGCTTGCAAGCCAGTGTTTTCAAGCCCTGCATGCTATTGATCATATTTTGATCAGCGATTGTACTGAACGCAGACCGCTGTTTACCCAAGCGTTATCCCCAACGGAACGCCACAAAATTCAGCTACGCCATGCGCCTTGCGCACAATAACTGTGGAACAGCCTGTGGATAACCCGTGCGCCAACAGGCCCAGGGCCAAGCCATGCACGGCTCCGAAACGACTGCTCACTTTTTATACACTCGGCAGACAGGCGCCAGTGCCCACTGTGACGTATGCTCATTACCTTTTCTTTGCTTTGATAAAGGAGTGATTCCATGGCTTCTTCAAGATCGGCCCTCATCATTGGCGCCTCGCGCGGCCTGGGCCTTGGCCTGGTGCAACGCCTGCATGAGGACGGCTGGAACGTTACCGCCACCGTACGCAACCCGCAGCAGCCTGGGGCGCTTGCCGATGTGCCCGGCGTGCGTATCGAACAGTTGGAAATGAACGACACAGCCCAGCTGGATGGCCTCAAGCAGCGTCTGCAAGGCCAGGTGTTCGACCTGGTCTTCGTCAACGCCGGTGTCATGGGGCCCCTGCCACAAGACCTGGAAACGGTACAGACCCAGGACCTCGGTGAGTTGTTCATGACCAACGCCGTGGCACCGATCCGCGTGGCCCGCCGCCTGGTCGGCCAGGTGCGGGAAGGTAGCGGCGTGCTGGCCTTCATGAGCTCGATCCTGGGTAGCGTGACCATCCCCGACGGCGGCGAAATCTGCCTGTACAAGGCCAGCAAGGCAGCGCTCAACTCGATGATCAACAGCTTCGTCGTCGAACAGCAACGCCCTGACCTGTGTGTACTGGCCATGCACCCGGGTTGGGTAAAGACCGACATGGGCGGCGAAAACGCCGAGATCGATGTGCTGACCAGCACCCGCGGCATGCTCGAGCAGATCAAGGCCCAGAGCGGACACGGCGGCCTGCGTTTCATCAACTACAAGGGCGAACCCCTGGTCTGGTGACTCACCAGCTTGCAATCTGGCCGGGCACATTGCCCGGCCAGGCCCTGTAGAATGGCGGCAACCGTACCTGATCGAGATGACCCACTATGTATGACTGGTTGAACGCCCTGCCCAAGGCCGAACTGCACCTGCACCTGGAAGGCTCGCTGGAGCCCGAGTTGCTGTTCGCCCTGGCCGAGCGCAACAAGATCGCCTTGCCGTGGGCCGACGTGGAAACCTTGCGTGCTGCCTATGCCTTCAACAACCTGCAGGAATTCCTCGACCTGTATTACCAGGGTGCCGACGTGCTGCGCACCGAGCAGGACTTCTACGACCTGACCTGGGCCTACCTGCAACGCTGCAAGGCACAGAACGTCATCCACACCGAACCGTTCTTCGACCCGCAAACCCACACCGACCGCGGTATCCCCTTCGAAGTGGTGCTCAATGGCATCGACCAGGCGCTCAAGGATGGCCGCAAGCAACTGGGCATCAGCAGTGGCCTGATCCTCAGCTTCCTGCGCCACCTCAGCGAAGACGAAGCCCAGAAAACCCTCGACCAGGCATTGCCGTTCCGCGAAGCGTTCATCGCCGTTGGCCTGGACAGCTCGGAAATGGGCCACCCGCCCAGCAAGTTCCAGCGAGTGTTCGACCGCGCTCGCAGCGAAGGCTTCGTCGCCGTCGCCCACGCCGGTGAAGAAGGCCCACCCGAGTACATCTGGGAGGCCCTGGACCTGTTGCAGGTCAAGCGCATCGACCACGGCGTGCGCGCTATCGAGGACGAGCGCCTGATGCAGCGCATCATCGACGAGCAGATCCCGCTCACGGTGTGCCCGCTGTCGAACACCAAGCTCTGTGTGTTCGACCACATGAGCCAGCACAACATCCTCGACATGCTCGAGCGCGGCGTAAAAGTGACGGTCAACTCGGACGACCCGGCGTACTTCGGTGGCTACGTCACCGAAAACTTCCACGCCTTGTATACCGACTTGGGCATGAGCGAAACCCAGGCCCGTCGCCTGGCCCAGAACAGCCTGGATGCGCGGTTGGTCTGAATGAATGGCGGCGTTGCGGTCAACCGACCTGCAACGTCGGCACGCGGGCAATGCGATTGATCTGCTGGATGCCCAGCGCTGAAATATGCAAAGCCCGTGTGTCTTCGGCCTCGCGCATCCAGCCGGATTGAAGGAACAGCCTGAACAAGGCCTGCCCCAACACGCCACCCAGATGCGGCCCCTGGTCGTTGCGCTCGGTGCAGTGGCAAATTACACAGCCACGTTGCTGGTGGGGCGCCAGCGCATCGATATAGACCCCCACCAGCGCCAACTGCGCCCGCCCTTCACCGCTGACCATCAGCTGTCGACCACTGCCCTCCAACCAACCGGCGACCACCAGGCGGTGATACAGCTCACTGGCCAGCTCCCCGCCCAGATGATCACCACAGCGGCGCGCCCGGCGTACCGACATTGGCAAGGTAGCCACCGGTGCCTTGGCCTGCGTCCCCTTGGCACTTTCCAGCTGGACACTGGCCAGCGCCTCCACTGCGGCCCCGACCTGCGGCGTCGCCAAGCGAAAATAGCGTTTGCGGCCCCGCGCTTCATGCCGGAGCAAGCCGGCAGACGACAACAGGGAAAGGTGCGCGCAGGCCGATGACGAGGTAAGGCCGGTCATCACCGCAAGCTCTTTGGCCAAACGTGGTGTGCCATCGATCAATGCCCACAACATGGCACTGCGCTTGGGGTCGGCCATCAGGCTGGCGATCTGGCTGATACTGCTGGCTGCGTTCATGTCCCTGTAACTCCCTGCAAGTTCACTGTGTGGATGCGATGGCCAACCCTGGCAGGGAAGCGCCTCTCGCTGGCACTGGCCTGGTTCGCCAGTATAAGCCGCAAAAAACGCCACTCAGGCAGCCCTGCCGCGGCGGCACCTCCCCCGAAAACAACTGGGTAGGGGTACCCATGGCGAACCGTGAACAAACCTGCACATCCACCCCAAGCCGCGCGCTGAAACAGCCGGCTCGCACACCCTGCTGGTCAGGGAGTTCCCACGGTAGAAACACCAGACACAACTTCGGATGTGCCCGACAGTTGCCTTCCACAAATAACGCAACCCAAAGCGAAGGTTCCACGGGCTCATGGGCGTTGCGCCCCAAGGTGAAAAAGGACTGGCGAACCAGCCTGCCCAACCGTCAGTCAGGACGCTGTTGCAGGTCATGGCAGGCGGAAGGGGCAGCGCTACACTACAGCGGCTGTTTCCCTGTGGAGGTATGCCGCGATGAAAATTGTCGTCAGTCCGTCGAGTCGAAACCCGGCCTGCCCGTGGCAGGTCCAACTCGATCAGCACGTGGTCAGTTTCCGCAGCGAGGCCGAAGCGCGTGCCTTCGTCGCCACCCTGGAAACCCGCCTCCAGGCACCTCACCCGCTCATGCGGGAACCGTGGCCTGCAAGCGCCGGGTCAACAGCGCGACACTGACGACCAGTGCGCCGCACAAGCCGATTACCAACGCCATCGGTACCGCACTGCCGTCATGCAGCAAGCCGACCAGCGCCGCCGCGCCGGCAGCGACACTGAACTGCAGACAGCCCATCAGCGCCGAGGCACTGCCGGCCCGCGCGCCCTGCCCGCTCATGGCGCAGGCCGACGCGTTGGGGATGATGCAGCCGAGGCTGGCGATGCAGATGAACAATGGCACCAGCAGCGGCCACAACTGCGCCGGGTGCAGCGCCGCCACGCCCAGCAGCACCAGGCCAGCCGCCAGGTACAGCCAGACCGCCCGCGCCAGCAGGAATGCCGGCCCACGTTTGGCCAGCAAACGGGCATTCACCTGCGCCACGAGGATGAAACCGGCAGCGTTGGTGCCGAACAACCAGCCATAATGCTCGGCCGGTACGCCGTAGAGCTTGATGAACACGAAAGGTGAACCGGCTATGTAGGCAAACATGCCGGCAATCGCTATCCCACCGGTCAGGGCATGGCCGAGGAACACCCGGTCAGCGAACAGGCGCAGGTATTGGCGCAGGGCGCCAGACAGTGGCTGGCGCGGCATATGCTCGGGCAAGCTTTCCGGCAGGCCCAGGCCGACTGCCAGCAGGCAACCGGCACTGAACAGGCTCAGGGCGAGGAAGATCGATTGCCAGCCGGCCATGTTGACCAGCACACCGCCCAGCATGGGCGCCAGGATCGGCGCCAGGCCCATGACCAGCATCAATTGCGAAAAGACCTTGGCCGAGGCCACCGGGTCGCACTTGTCACTGACGATGGCCCGCGACAGCACCATGCCGGCGCAACCGCCCAGTGCCTGGACAAAGCGCGCCAGCACCAGGGTGTCGAGGTTGGGAGCATAGGCACAGGCCAGCGACGCCAGGGTGAACAGGGTTACGCCGAACATCAGCGGTTTACGCCGACCAAAGCGGTCAGCCACCGGACCGTAGGCCAGTTGGCCGATGGACAAGCCGAGGAAATAGGCGGCCAAGGTGGTCTGGACGTGTTTTTCATCGGTGGCGAACGCCTGCGCCATGGCCGGGAAGGCGGGCAGGTAGAAGTCGATCGCCAACGGCCCGAACGCACTGAGTGCACCCAGGATGAGCACCATTCGCAGGTTCATCAGGAATCCATAGCAGGCTAAGCAAGTAATTGATTCTACCTGCTATGCACCCCATCAGTACGAAAACATTTGCAACAATCTGGCCTGTTCAAAGCGGCCCGTGCAGGAGCGGTCCATCGCGACGAAAGGCACTCCCGCAACCTCCAGCATGGGCCCGATCACGCCACTTCGGCTTGATAGCCTTCTTCCCGAATGGCGCTGAGGATCTGCTCCTGCGCCAGCTCGCTCTGCACCCGTACCTGCCTGGCCACCAGGTCGACTTCCACCTCGGCCGCCGCATCCTGCTCCTGCACGGCCCGAGTCACGGCTTTCACACAGTGGCCACAGGTCATGCCTTGTACATTGAACACTTGCATGGGGGTTACCTCCTTCAGTTTTCGTCAGTCTCAAGCTTGCCACCGGGGCAAGGTCAAGTCCTGCCGACAACTGCCGGGGTGGAAATCCGCGCGCGCGTCGGCCAAGCTGCGCCTTTGATGATCAGGCAAGCAGGAGATTCTTCATGTTCAGGGCAGTATTGGGCGTCGTCGGGCTGTTGAGCACGCTGTCTGCGGTGCCACCGGCCAGCGCCGAGGGCAACGCGGACTACAGCGTACTGATCATTTCCCGCGAGCGCCTGGAAGTGGCCACCAGCTGCGAAATCGGCATCTATCTCAACGACCAGCTCTCCGGACGCGTATTCCAGGAGCAGTCCACCTCGTTCAACCTGCCAGCAGGCCCGGTGGACGTGCGCCTGCGCGTACTGCCTGGGCAAATGCCGGGCTGCGCGCCGGGTATCGAGGACCAACGCAGCACACGATTGAACCTGCAAGCGGGCCAGATCAACAAATACCGCATCGCCATGGGGCAACATGGACTGGAGTTGCAACGAGCCGGCCTGGGCTATTGACCTTACCCGCGTGGCAAGGTTGATGCTGGCGGCATGCCCAAGGAGGAGAGCCCATGCCCGCATCTACCATTTATGACCTGCCGATCACCGGCATGACCTGCGCCAGCTGTGTTGGTCGGGTCGAGCGCGCCCTGCGCAAGGTCACCGGCGCCGAGCAGGTCAGTGTCAACCTTGCCACCGAACAGGCGCGGGTCCAGGCCCCGGCCAACAGCCTGCCGGCCCTGGTCAATGCCGTACGCGACGCCGGCTACAGCGTGCCCACCCGCGCCCTCGAACTGCAGATTGGCGGCATGACCTGCGCCAGTTGCGTCGGGCGTGTGGAGCGTGCTCTCGCCAAGCTGCCAGGTGTGGAGCAGGTCAGTGTCAACCTGGCCAGCGAACGGGCACACCTCGCAGTGCTCCCGACCGTCGACGACAACCTGCTGATCGACGCGGTGCAGAAGGCCGGCTACAGCGCCAGCCTGCCGCACACGGCCAGGGACGACCAAGCTGTCGCCCGACGGCGCTTGCGCAATGAACGCCTGGCCGTTGCTGCGGCCCTGTTGCTGGCATTGCCGCTGGTGCTGCCCATGCTGCTGCAACCTTTTGGTGTGCACTGGATGCTACCTGCCTGGGTGCAGTTCGTGCTGGCCACGCCTGTGCAGTTCGTGCTCGGCGCCCGTTTCTACGTGGCGGCCTGGAAGGCCGTGCGTGCCGGCGCTGGCAACATGGACCTGCTGGTGGCGCTGGGTACCAGTGCCGGCTACGGCCTGAGCCTGTACCAATGGGCGCAGGCTCCGGCGGGCATGGCGCCGCACCTTTATTTCGAAGCCTCGGCCGTGGTGATTGCCCTGGTGCTGCTGGGCAAGTACCTGGAAAGCCGTGCCAAACGCCAGACCGCCAGCGCCATCCGCGCCCTCGAAGCCCTGCGCCCGGAACGTGCGGTGCGCGTAGTCGATGGCAGGGAAGAAGAGGTAGCCATCGCCCAGCTTCGCCTCGGCGACCTGGTGCTGGTCAAGCCTGGCGAGCGCTTCCCGGTCGACGGCAGGGTCGAGGACGGCAGCAGCCATGCCGATGAAGCATTGATCAGTGGCGAAAGCCTGCCAGTACCCAAGCAGCCTGGCGACAGCGTCACCGGCGGTGCTATCAATGGTGAAGGCCGGTTACTGGTACGCACCCAGGCGCTCGGCACCGAGACCGTGCTGGCACGCATCATCCGCCTGGTGGAAGACGCCCAGGCCGCCAAGGCCCCGATCCAGAAGCTGGTCGACCGGGTCAGCCAGGTGTTCGTCCCGGCCGTGCTGGTGCTGGCACTGATAACCCTGGTCGGCTGGTGGCTGGCCGGTGCGTCACTGGAAACAGCATTGATCAATGCTGTTGCCGTGCTGGTCATCGCCTGCCCCTGCGCCCTCGGCCTGGCCACCCCTGCCGCGATCATGGCCGGCACCGGGGTCGCCGCCCGCCACGGCATCCTGATCAAGGACGCTGAAGCCCTGGAGCGTGCTCATGCGGTCAGCCGCGTGGTGTTCGACAAGACCGGCACCCTCACCTCCGGCAGCCCTCGGGTAGTGCACAGCCAGGCGCAGGCAGGCAGCAGCGCCGACCTGCACCGCCTGGCTGGCGCCCTGCAGCGTGGCAGCGAACACCCGCTGGCCAAGGCGGTGCTGGCCGCCTGTGCCGAACAAGGGTTGGAGCTACCCAGCGTCAGCGACAGCCAGGCGCTGGCCGGACGTGGCATCGCCGGGCGCGTGGAAGGCCGCGAGCTGGCTCTTGGCAACCGCCGGCTGCTCGACGAAAGCGCCCTGCCAGCCGGTGACCTGGCCACCCGGGCCCAGGCCTGGGAAGCCGAAGGGCGCACCCTGTCGTGGTTGATCGAACGTGGCACCCAGCCCCGTGTGCTGGGCCTGTTCGCCTTTGGTGACAGCCTCAAGCCCGGCGCCGCGCAGGCGATCGAGAAGCTGCATGCACAAGCCATCAGTAGCCACCTGCTGACCGGCGACAACCGCGGTAGTGCCAAGGTGGTGGCCGACGCGCTGGGCATCGACGATGTGCATGCCGAAGTGCTGCCGGCCGACAAGGCGGCGACCGTGGCTGCCTTGAAGCGCGACGGCGTGGTCGCCATGGTCGGCGACGGCATCAACGATGCGCCGGCGCTGGCCGCCGCCGATATCGGCATTGCCATGGGCGGCGGCACCGACGTGGCCATGCAGGCCGCCGGCATTACCCTGATGCGTGGTGACCCGCGCCTGGTGCCAGCCGCACTGGAGATCAGCCGCAAGACCTACGCGAAGATCCGCCAGAACCTGTTCTGGGCGTTCATCTATAACCTCATCGGCATCCCGCTGGCCGCGCTGGGTTACCTCAACCCGGTACTGGCGGGCGCCGCCATGGCCCTGTCCAGCGTCAGCGTGGTGAGCAACGCTTTGTGGCTGAAGGCCTGGAAACCCACCCGTGATACCCAGGAGGCTTCATGAATATCGGCCAGGCCGCCCGGCGCAGCGGGCTCAGTACCAAGATGATCCGTTACTACGAGTCCATCGGCCTGCTCAAGCCCGCCACGCGCAGCGACAGCGGCTACCGCCTGTACCAGGCGGAAGACTTGCACAGCCTGGCATTCATCAAGCGCTCCCGCGACCTGGGTTTTTCTCTCGAGGAGGTCGGCAAGCTGCTGACCTTGTGGCAGGACCGCCAGCGCGCCAGCGCCGATGTGAAAGCGCTGGCCCTGCAACACATCGATGAGCTGAACCGGCGTATCGAGGAGCTGGTGAGCCTGCGTGACACCCTTGGCGAGCTGGTTTCGCACTGCCATGGCGACGACCGCCCGGATTGTCCGATCCTCAGAGACCTGGCAAATGGCGCTGCAGGCAGCTGTTGTCACTGAATACCGGCGCTTTGGTATGCCATATACGTCAGACACGACCGAATAGACACCAACCGCGACATAGCCCCATAAACACGGGTATTTTTCCTACATTAAACCCGGACGCTGCCGATGCAGTTATTACCTGCTTCGAGTAGCAACAATAAAAACCGGGGGCGTCGATGAGCATCAAACAGAAACTGACTTGGGCATTCGCGGTCATTGCCGGCTTGCCCATCGTCCTGGTGGCCACCTTGGTGGTCCTCAACCTGCGTGGCGAGGCACGCGACGGGTTCCTGGACGGCAGCAGCCGGGAGATCCGCCAGGTCAGCAACGCGATGAACATCTTCTTCCAGGGTATCAACCAGAACGTCGAGTACATGGCATCGCAGCCACTGGTCGCCGCCACTGGTAGCGAACTGAACAAGTACATGAGCGCGACCCCATCCTATGAACTGGGCGACCAGGCCAGCAAACTGTTGGAGTTCATGACCCGCCTGGCTACCTCGCACCCCGCCTATGCTTACCTGTCCTACGGGGTGAATGACGGTGGTTACGTCGGCTGGCCGGCCGGGCAGAAGTTCGTCAATTACGACCCACGCACCCGCCCCTGGTACCAGTTGGCCATGGCCAACCCTGGCAAGACCCTGCGCACCGAAGCCTACTACTGGGCACCTGACGACGCCGTGCTGGTCAGTACTGTGCGTACCGTGGCCAACCAGCTGGGCAACCCCGGCGGCGTGGTCAACGTCGACGTCTCGCTCAAAGGGCTTACCGAGATCGTGCAGCAGATCAAGCTGGGCGACAGCGGCTACGTGCTGCTGGTGGAAAACAACGGCAACGTGCTGGTCGACCCGCGTGACGCCAAGCACAATTTCAAGCAGCTGGCGAGTTTTGGCGACGGCTACGCCGAGCTGGCCAAGCATGGCAAGGGGTTGGCCGAAGTGGAGCTTGGTGGCGTGCGCTACATGGCCAACATCTACCCGGATGAACAGCTGGGCTGGACCTTGATCGGCCTGATCGAGCAAAGCGAAGTGATGCAGACCACCACCCGCCTGACCTGGCTGATCGGCATCGTCGCGCTGGTACTGGCGGCGCTGTTCGCCGTGGTAGGGGCGACTTTCGCCAAGCTGATCGTGCGGCCGATCAACAGTGTCACCAGCGGCCTGGAAGACATTGCCCAAGGTGAAGGTGACCTGACCCGCAACCTGGAAATTCGCGGCCGCGACGAAACCGCACAACTGGCCAGCTGGTTCAACCAGTTCCTCGGCGCCATTCGCAGCCTCATCCAGCACATCGGGGCCGCAGCCGGCAAGATTCTCAGCACATCGACCAGTTCGACCCGTGTGTCCAGCGACATGGCCGAAGCAGCGGGCCGCCAACGCGAAGCCGTGGACATGGTCTCTACCGCTTTCCACGAAATGGTCGCCACTGCCAACGAAGTGGCGCGCTCCTGCAGCCAGGCGGCACAATCGGCCGACAGCGGCCAGCAGCAGGCCCGTGAAGGCCAGCAGCAGATCGACGCAGCGGTGCACAGCGTCGACCGCCTGAGCCAGGAGATCGAGCAGTCGGCGCAGTCGATCCAGCAACTGGAGCGCGACAGCAATGCCATCCAGTCAATCCTGGGTACCATCCGCTCAATTGCCGAACAGACCAACCTGCTGGCCCTCAACGCCGCCATCGAGGCGGCCCGCGCCGGTGAGCAGGGCCGCGGCTTTGCCGTGGTCGCCGACGAAGTGCGGGCGCTGGCCAAGCGCACCGCCGATTCCACCGCCGAGATCGACGGCCTGCTTGGCAACCTGGCCAGCCGCACCGCCGAAGTGGCCGCGCAAATGCACGCCAGCCTGGAAGTGTCGCAACAATCGGTAAGCCGCATCGGCATGGCCCGTGACAGCTTCGGGCAGATTCGCGAATCGGTGGACGTGATCCGTGACATGAACACCCAGATTGCCACGGCGGCCGAGGAGCAGCATCAGGTCGCCGAGGACATCAACCGGCACATCAGCCAGATTCACGGGGATGCGCAGCTGGTCGCCGAACTGGCCCAGGCGGCGCGGGTGGATTCGGAGAGCCTGGCCGGGTTGTCCAACGAACTGGATGCGCTGGTGCGCAGGTTCCGCACCTGATGCCTTGCCGGCACTGGCTGCTTAGCGGAATCACCCGCGAGCAGTCAGTACCGGCGACCGACAATCAGAGTTTCAACTCACCCGGTGTCGCACCGAACAACTGCTTGAACGCCGCAATGTAGGCTGAAGTGGAATCATAGCCACAGCCCAACGCCGCCTCGGTCACATTCTCCCCCGCCTCCAGCAACGCCAGCGATGACAACAGCCGCATGCGCTGGCGCCAGTTACGAAAACTCAAACCCGTTTCCCGTTGGAACAGCCGCATCAGGGTCTTTTCCGAACAGCCCAGGCGGCGCGCCCATTGCTGCAATGTCTGCGGCTGCTCCGGGGCAGCGATCAAGCCGTTGCACAATGCCAGCAACCCCGGATGGCGCGGTAACGGCAGTGAGAAGCCCACCTCGGGTAGCGTGCGCAACTGGTCGAGCAGCACCGCCACCAACCGCGCTTCGGCGCTGTCGCCTTCCGGGTAATCTGCCGGGAACAGACAGAACTGCTTGATCAGTTCGCGCGCCAACGGTGTCACCTCCAGCACCCGGCATCGCTCCGGTGCCCACGCGCAGGCGTCACGGCGCACATACAGGCTGCGCATTTCGGCCTGCATCGAGGTGACCACTTCATGTTCGGCATCGGCAGGTATCCACACCCCCCACTGAGGCGGGGCGAAGTAGCTGCCTTCTTGGGTATAGACGCCTAGAACACCGCTGATGGCGTAGGAAAATTGCACCCAGTCGTGCTGGTGACGAGTGGTCCAGGAGCCAGCGCCAAGGCTTTCGGCGCGGGCATACAAAGGCCTGGGCAGGCGAGCCAGCGCCGGGATGGCACGGGGTTGTCCGATGGTCGGCATGGCGGCTTCTTGTAGTTCCGAGCAGACAAGCCTAACAGCTCGTTCACCGCTCGACGATGACCGTCACCCCCTGCCCGCCCGCGGCACAGATCGAAATCAGCCCTCGTCCTTGACCCGCCTGCGCCAGCAGCTTCGCCAGGTTGGCCAGAATCCGCCCACCGGTCGCCGCGAACGGATGCCCGGCCGCCAAC
Organism: Pseudomonas sp. UBA4617; assembly: GCF_002386445.1. GTDB lineage: Bacteria > Pseudomonadota > Gammaproteobacteria > Pseudomonadales > Pseudomonadaceae > Aquipseudomonas. Next base: position 126,728 of record NZ_DGIR01000057.1, on the reverse strand, counting down.
GAACTGCCCTTGACGTTGAGCTTGCTGCGCTCGATTGCCCCGAGCGGTGCATCCAGCCCCAACCGCTGACGGCAATAATCGGCATCCTCCCAGGCCTTCAGCGTACACAGCACCTGGGCTGCAAAGGCTTCGTGGATTTCGTAATAGTCAAAATCCTGCAAGCTCAACCCGTTACGCGCCAGCAGGCGCGGTACCGCATACACCGGCGCCATCAGCAGCCCCTCGCGGCCAGTGACGAAATCCACCGCAGCCGTTTCGCCATCGACCAGATACGCCAGCACCGACAGCCCTTGCTGCGCCGCCCACTCCTCAGTGCCCAACAGCACCAGCGAAGCACCGTCGGTGAGCGCTGTGGAGTTACCGGCCGTCAGCGTGCCCTGGCCGCTGCGGTCGAAGGCCGGCTTGAGCCTGGCCAGTTGTTCAAGGCTCAGGTCGGGGCGCAGGTTGTTGTCGCGGGTCAACGCCAGGAACGGGGTCAGCAGGTCATCCTGCCAGCCTTCGGCGTATGCAGCGGCCAGCCGCTGGTGGCTGAGCAACGCCAGCTGGTCCTGCTCGGCACGGCCGATGTGCCAGGACTGGGCCATGCGTTCGCAGTGCTCGCCCATCGACAAGCCGGTACGCGGCTCGCCATTGCGCGGCAACTCGGGTTTCAGATGGTGGGGGCGCAGCTTGAGCAGCGGCTTGAGCCGTTCACCCAGGCTTTTGCCACGGTTGGCCTGCAGCAGGATGTGGCGCAAGCCTTCGTTGACCGCAATCGGGGCATCGGAGGTAGTGTCCACGCCACCGGCAATGCCGCAGTCGATCTGCCCCAGGGCAATCTTGTTGGCCACCAGCAGCGCCGCCTCCAGCCCGGTGCCACAGGCTTGCTGAATGTCATAGGCCGGCGTATGCGGTGACAGGCGCGAACCCAGCACGCATTCACGGGTCAGGTTCATGTCGCGCGAGTGCTTGAGTACCGTACCAGCGACCACTTCGCCCATGCGCAGCCCATGCAGGCGGTAGCGCTCGATCAACCCCTCGAGCGTGGCTGTCAGCATTGCCTGGTTGCTGGCCGTGGCGTAGGCACCATTTGAGCGGGCGAAGGGAATTCGGTTGCCGCCCAGGATCGCGACCCGGCGAGGTGAACGCATGCGCTGATTCCTCCTGAAACAATTTGATCCGTACAGCCTAGGTGTTTTTACCGCATTCGAACGACCTTGGCACAAACTTGGTCCACACTTTCAAGCTTGCCTTCCGGGAGACCACTCATGAGCGATCGCTACCTCGGCTTTGCCAATTCCAACCTTGGCCGCCGTCTTGTGGATGCCCTTGGCCTGCCGCACCCGGCTCCGCTGGAGCGTTGGCAGGCCGGCCGCCTGCGCCCGGTCGAGGGTGCCCTGGTGTTGGGTGGCGGGCCCCTGGCGAGCCAGGTCGAAACGCTTGCGCCGCGCCTGACCGACACGCTTTACAGCTTCAACACCGACGCCCTCCAGGCCGAGCCCTGGGTGGCCGGCCTGGGGCCGAAAATCAAGGCGGTGGTGTTCGACGCCACGCATTTGTCCGACAGCGATGCATTGAAGCAGTTGCGCGAGTTTTTCCAGCCACTGCTGCGCAGCCTGGCGCCTTGCGCCCACGTGGTGTTGCTGGGGCGCGCGCCGGAAAGTCTCGATGACCCGCTGGCCAGCATTGCACAACGGGCCCTGGAAGGCTTCAGCCGCTCGCTGGCCAAAGAACTGCGCAATGGCGCGACCGCCCAGCTGCTGTATGTCGCCCCCGGCGCAGACCACCAGCTGGAAGGCGCACTGCGTTTTTTCCTCGCGCCGAAAAGCGCCTTCATTTCCGGCCAGGTGCTGCGCCTGGAAGCCTGCGCCAGCCAGGTCGAGGACTGGACCCGGCCGCTGGCGGGCCGCCGTGCGCTGGTGACCGGCGCCGCACGCGGCATCGGCGCTGCGATTGCCGAAACCCTGGCACGGGACGGCGCCGACGTGCTGTTGCTGGATGTACCGCAGGCCAGCCAGGACCTCGACGCCCTGGCCGCGCGCCTGGGGGGCAAGGCGCTGGCGCTGGATATCTGCGCGGGTGACGCGGCGAGCCGCTTGCTCGCAGCCCTGCCGGACGGCATCGACATCGTGGTGCACAATGCCGGCATCACTCGCGACAAGACCCTGGCCAACATGACCCCGGAGTACTGGGATGCGGTGCTGGCAGTGAACCTCAAGGCACCGCAGGTACTGACCCAGGCGCTGCATGAGCACGGCGCCCTGGGTGAGAACGCGCGCATCACCCTGCTGGCTTCGGTCAGCGGCATCGCCGGCAACCGCGGGCAGGCCAACTATGCCGCCAGCAAGGCCGGGTTGATCGGCCTGGCCCAGGCCTGGGCGCCGCGCCTTGCCGAGCGTGGCGGCAGCATCAATGCCGTGGCCCCCGGGTTCATCGAAACCCACATGACCGCCGTCATGCCCATGGGCCTGCGCGAGGCCGGGCGACGCTTGAGTTCGCTGGGCCAGGGCGGTCGCCCGCAGGACGTCGCCGAGGCCATCGCCTGGCTCAGCCAGCCCGGCTCCGGGGCGATCAACGGCCAGGTGCTGCGCGTTTGCGGCCAGGCTTTGATGGGAGCCTGAACATGAGCCGACACTGGCACGACCTGCACAGCCCGGCTTCGCGCGCCAGCCTGTACCTGCGCGCCGCCAGCAAGCGCAAGATCAGCGGTGACCGCCTGCCGGGCGATGGCCTGCGCAGCCTCATCCACGTCCAGCCGGACAACCTGGCGGCCTATCGGCGGCTGTGCCATTTCGCCGACGATGGCCGGCTGCCGGCGGCTTACCCTCACGTGATGGCGTTCACCTTGCAGTTGCAATTGATGACCGCCGACGATTTCCCCTTCCCGCTGCTGGGCCTGGTGCACCTGCATAATCGCATCGAAGTGCTGCGCCCGCTCGGCGCTGTCGAAGCGCTGCGCTTTGCGGTGTATACGGACAACCTGCAACCCCACGCCAAGGGCGCCACCTTCGACCTGGTCACCGAAGCCGAAGACGGCATCGGCCTGCTCTGGCGCGAGAGCAGCCGCATGCTGGTGCGTGGGCTCAAGCTCGAAAGCGAGGCGGATGTGCCGGTCGAGGACGAACCGGCTGGGTTGCCGGAGGCGACCCGCTGGTACGCTGACAGCGATATCGGCCGGCGTTATGCCAAGGTCTGCGGGGATTACAACCCGATCCACCTCAGTGCCGCCAGCGCGCGACTGTTCGGCTTTCCCACGGCCATTGCCCATGGCATGTGGAGCAAGGCCATGGCCATGGCAGCCTTGCGTGGTCATCTGCCGCACAGTGGCTATGCCTTCGAGGTGGGGTTCCGCAAGCCGGTGCGGTTGCCGTCCGAGGTGGTGCTCGGTGCCAGTGAGGCGGGGCCGCAGGGCACGCTGCGGCTGGACGGACATGGCAACGTGCTGCATATGGTCGGGCGCTGGGAACCCTTGTAGGAGCGGCCTCGTCTGCCTTGGTGGAAACGCTTGCTTTGCCTCGGGCCTGCGCTGAAGCTATGCAGCACTAGGAGACCCCGATGAACCTGCAAGAACTCACCCAACGGCTGCACCACATCCGCGACAACAACGACTGGCGCGGCTTCCACAGCCCGAAGAACCTGGCCATGGCCGCCAGTGTCGAAATGGCCGAGCTGGTGGAAATCTTCCAGTGGCTGAGCGAAGACCAGTCGCGCCAGCTACCCGCCGACAAGCTGGCCCATGCCGGCCAGGAAATCGGTGACGTGGTGCTCTACCTGTTGCTGCTGTGCAGCGAGCTTGGCCTGGACATGGACCAGGTGGTGCGGGCCAAGCTGGCCGACAGCGAGAGGCGCTTCGCCCGATGAACGACCGTCACTTCGATGAACTGGCCACCCGTTTTGCCGAGAAGATCTATGGCGGCGCCAAAGGCGCCATCCGCCTGGCCGTGCTCCAGGCCGATCTGGCCGAGGCCTTGCCCGACCGCCCCCTGCGTATCCTCGACATTGGCGCCGGGCTGGGCCACATGGCCTTGTGGCTGGCACAGCGCGGCCACCAGCTGACCCTGGCCGAACCCGCAGCGCCGATGCTCGATGGCGCCCGGGCACGCTTTGCCGAAGCAGGCCAGGCGGCCACCTTCATCCAGGCCCCTTGGCAAGACCTGCTCGGCCAGCTCACCGAACCCTACGACCTGGTATTGTGCCATGCCGTGCTCGAATGGCTGGCCGAGCCGGAAAGCATACTGCCCGTGTTGCACCAGCTCACGGCTCCTTCCGGGTGGCTGTCGCTGGCTTTCTACAACCGAGACGCGCTGGTCTATCGGAACCTGCTCAAAGGCCACTTCCGCAAGTTGCGCAGCAACCGGCTGGAAGGTGAAAAACAGAGCCTTACGCCTCAAAAACCACTTGATCCGCGCCAGCTCAGGGCGCAACTTGATCCTGAGTGGCAGGTGGAAAGCGAAAGCGGCGTGCGGGTGTTCCACGACTACATGCCCAGGGAATTCCAGGGCAAGGCCGAGTTGCTCGACCTGCTGGAAATGGAACTGGCCTATCGTCGCCATCCCGGTTTCGCCGGGCTTGGCCGTTACCTGCACTGGGTTTGCCGCCCCCGCTGACTAACCCGTCGGAGGACCACATGCCGTACCGTCTGTTGTGCCTGGCACTGCTGCCGCTTGCCTTGGCTGGCTGCCAGGGCAGCAACCCGTACGTGGCCAGCAGCCGCCCGTTACCCCCTGCCCCGGCCCAGGCGGCCACTACCTTCGATGCCAGTGCCTACCCGGCGCCTGCGCGTGATTATGGGCACTACCGCAGTTGGAGCTGGCGCAACGGCCAGTTGCCCAGCGGCTCGGCGGATACCGACCCGGCGCAACTGGCCGATGCCGTCAGCGGCGCGCTGGACCAGCATGGCCTGCGCCCCGCCCGGGGCGGCCCTGGCGACTTGCTGGTGAGTGCTGACATACGCCTGGAAAAACGCTTGCGCCAGGTGCGGGACTACGATGCCTACGACCCCTATTACGGCCCGTACCCCTACGGCGGTGTCGGCTACGGCGGTTACCGCAATGGTTATGGCGCCTATGCCAGCGTGCCCATCGTACGGACCTACGAAGTGCAGGTGATGGTGGTACGCATCGACCTGTACGACGCCCGCAACGGCCAGCCGGTATGGAGTGCCAGCGCCGAAAGCGGCAGCGACAAGGACTCGCCGCGTGAACGCGAAAGCGCCTTGCGCAACTCAGTGTACAAGGCGCTCAGCGGCTATCCTCCCAGTTAATGCCTAACGGAGAACCATCATGTTGCGCCGTCTCGTTCTACTGTCATTCGCGTTGCTGCTGGCGGCCTGTTCCAGCAATAACGTCCAGCAGGATTTCGACGCCAGCCGCGATTTTGCCGCCTACCGCAGCTGGGCATGGCAGGAACCGGGCCTGCAGTATCGCCCCGACGACCCACGAATCAAGAGCGACCTGACCGAGCAGCGTATTCGCCAGGCGGTCGCCGACCAGCTGGACCAGCGCGGCCTGCGCCCGGTTCAAGGTGGCACGCGTCCCGACCTGGCCGTGCGCGCCTACCTGATCGTCGAACAGCGCCAGCAACAGATCACCACCAACTACGGCGGTGGCTGGGGCGGCTACTGGGGTGGCTACTGGGGCGGGCCCATGTACAACGAAACCCGCAGCGTCGACTACAAGGTCGCCACCATCCAGATCGACCTGTTCGACGGGCGTGACGGCAAGCTGGTTTGGCGCGGCAGTGCCGAGCAGATCATGAACAACTACCCGCCAAGCCCGGAGGAACGCAACAGCGCCATCCGGAGCACCGTGGCCAAGGTGCTGGGCAACTATCCACCCGGCAGCAGGAAGTGATGCATGGCCGGAACGGGCAAGCCGGCTACTGCAGGTCTATCTTCACTTAAGGAAACCTGACTGACCGGGTAGCTGTGTTCAACATTGGGAAAGGCGACCTGCCAATGCAAAGCATTGTTCTCCTGCTGTGGCTTGCCTTGTGCTCCGAACAGGATGTGCGTCAACGCCAGATCTCCAACCTGCTGACCCTGGGCGCGGCAACCAGCGCCCTGGTGTGGCTGTTCGCCACTGGCCGCAGCTGGATCGGCGCCGAGCCCAGCGATGCCGGCTGGGCCCTGGCCATCGTCATGTTGCTGACCCTGCCCGGCTACATGCTCGGCCGTTTCGGCGCCGATGACGTCAAGCTGATGGGTGCCCTGGCCTTGGCCACCAGCCCGCACTATGTGCTCGGCACCTTCATCGGTGCCGGCGTCAGCGTGCTGGTGTGGTTGCTCACCCGTCGGCGCCTGTGGACCCTGCTCAACCCCAAGGTGAAAAAGCGCCTGCAGGCCCTGACCGAGGAAATGGGCGACAAGCAGGCGTTCGTCCCCTATGTGCTCAGCGGTTTTCTTCTGACTGCTGTATGGATCCAATGAGCAATCTCTTGGTCCGATACCTGTACAGAAGTTGTACAAAATCGCTCCCCACGTCTATTTTTACCTTGCCGCAGCGTCTGGCCCGGGAGCAGGACCGTATAAGAACAGGGAGTCGATTGTGTCCAGAGCATTCAGCGAAGTGAAAATATTGGTGGTCGATGACCAACCCGTGATCGTCGAGCAACTGTGTGAGTTTCTCGAAACCCAGGGTTATCACTGCCTGCCAGCCCATTGCGCTGATGATGCCATAGAACACTATCAGGCCGACGAGGCCATCGGCCTGGTCATCTGTGACCTGCACATGCCTGGGCGAGACGGTGTCGACCTCGTCCGTGCCTTGAAGGCACTGGGCGGGCAACGTATTTTCGAAGCCATCATGCTCACCGGCCGCGCAGAAAAGCAGGACGTCATCCGTGCGCTGCGTGAAGGCTTTGCCGACTACTACCAGAAGCCCATGGATTTCGAAGAATTGCTGGAAGGGGTGCGCCGGCAGGAAGAGATCGTGCTGGAGCGCCAACGCAGCTTCCGCGACCTGGGCGGGTTGAACCAACGCCTGCAGGAGCTGGCCGAATCGGTGGACGAGTTGTACCGGGACCTGGAGAAGGCCCGAGGCCAGGGCGTGCACCGGCGTGCCAACGATGTCGAAGAAAACGAAAGCGAGCTGCCAGCGGCATTCGAGAAGCTGTCACCGCGCCAGCTGGAAGTGGCGCGGCTGGTGAGCACGGGCAAGACCAATTACCAGATCGCCTGCGAACTGGGCATTACCGAAAATACCGTGAAACTGTATGTGTCGCAGGTGCTGCGCCTGACCCACATGCACAACCGCACGCAGTTGGCGCTGGCGCTGACGCCCAGTTCATCACCGATCCACCAGCGCTTCACCGCTCATTGAGTCCAGCACTACTCGCTGACCTGGAACGCCACCCGCGCCGTCTCGCCGCTTTCATCCAGCGCGCTGATTTCGGCCTGACCGACCTGCTGGAAGCGGACCAGCAAGCTGTCCTGGCCCAGGGTCTCGCCCAATGGCTGGCCGTTGAGGAACCACCAGCGCCGGCCGCCGCCACCCAGCGCCGACACATGCAGCTGCAACGGCTCGCTGCTGGTCGCCGGACGACGCAGGTTGTCGCCTGGACGCACCCCCACGATCGACAGCGGCGGCGCACTGGCCGGCACCTGCGGCGGGCAGGCCGGGTCGATGGCAGGCAGGCGCGCCGCACGCCGCTCGACACGAGGCAGCCAAGGTTCCAGCGGGGCCGGCCACAAAGCGATGTCGCGGGCCTGGGCGCCCGGGCAACTACCGTCCACGCGTAGCCCTTGGTCATTGACCCAGACGTTTTCACGCAGGCCCAGGCCGAGCGGCTGGTCGGCCGCCTGCAGGGTGGGCGGTGTAGTGCCGTCCAGCGTCCAGGCGAAGCGCTGACGTCGGCAATTGGGGTCATGTCTGTTCAATGGCTGACCCAGCGGCCAACAGATCGCCGCCACGCCGACATTCGCCGGTACCCGCTCGACCGGTACACTGATGCCACGCTGGCTGTCGCGGTTGCTCAGCAAGTCGTGCACCTGCAGCATCAGCGGCGCCGCCGAGGCCAGGCCGAACTGCCCGGGCACTGGCGTGCCGTCGGGTCGGCCAATCCACACACCGATCAGGTAGCGTGGGCCCACGCCGATCGACCAGGCATCGCGGAAGCCGTAACTGGTGCCGGTCTTCCAGGCCAGTTGCGGGCGTTGCACCAGCTCGGCATGCGGGTCGCGGTCGGGACGCGCCTGCCCGCTGAGGATGCGCCGGATGATCCAGGCCGCCCCGGGTGACAGCAGGCGCCGTTCCAGCAACGGGTCCTGCGGTTGCAGGCGCACCCGCGCACTGTTGCCACCCCGTGCCAACGCGGCATAGCCACCCACCAGGTCTTCCAGGCGGCTGCCCGCACCGCCGAGGATCAACGACAGGTTGGGCTCGGCCAAGGGCGGCAAGGTCAGCGGCATACCCGCCATGCGCAACTGCGCGGCGAAGCGTTTCGGGCCGTAGGCCTCGAGCAACTGCACGGCCGGCAGATTGAGCGAAAGCGCCAATGCCGAACTGGCCGAGACCGGCCCGCTGAAGCCCATGGAGAAGTTGCCGGGGCGGTAGTCGCCATAGCGCCGCGGCACATCCTGCAGCAGCGACCCGGAATGGATCAGGCCGTCATCCAGCGCCATGCCGTAGAGAAATGGCTTGAGCGTGGAGCCTGGCGAACGCAGCGAGCGCACCATGTCGACATGCCCGAACCGGCGCTCGTCGGCGAGGTCTATCGACCCCAGGTAGGCGCGCACCGCCATGGTCTGCGCCTCGACCACCAGGATGGCGGCGGAGGTCCGCTCCGGCAGCCGGGCGCGCCAGCCCAGCAGCAGGTCTTCAAGGCGCCGCTGCAACGCGGCGTCGAGCGTGGTGCGGATCAGCGGCGGGCTGTCGGCGCTGTTCAGGCGCCGCGCCAGCAGCGGCGCCAGGGCCGGCTCCTGGCGTGGCGCCAGTACCAACGGCTCCTCGGTTGCCTCGCTGATTTGCCGTTCCGGCCATACCTGGTATTCGGCCAGGCGTTGTAACACCTTGTCACGGGCACGCTGGGCACGTTCGGGGTGGCGGTCCGGGCGCAGGCGGCTGGGTGCCTGCGGCAGCACGGCCAGCAACGCCGCTTCTGCCGGGGTCAGGTGCATGGGCGACTTGCCCAGGTAGGCCCAGCTCGCAGCGGCAACGCCCTGCAGGGTGCCACCGAAGGGCGCGCGATCGAGGTAGATCTGCAGGATCTCGCGTTTCGACAGATGCCACTCCAGCTGCGCGGTACGCCACAACTGGCGCAGCTTGCCAGCCAGGGTGCGGTCATGCGGGTCGAGCAGGCGCGCCACCTGCATCGACAGCGTGCTGCCGCCCGACACCACCCGCCCGCCGCGCAGGTTGAGCCAGGCAGCGCGGGCCAGGGCCAGCGGGTTGACCCCAGGGTGGCGGTAGAACCAGCGGTCCTCGTAGGTCAGCAGCGCCTGCAGGTACAACGGCGAAACCTCTTCGGGGCTGACCGGGTAACGCCACACGCCATCGGCGTCGGCAAAGCGCCACAACGGCGTGCCATCCTCGGCCAGCACCACCCGCGCCAGGTCATCGCCAGGCATGGGCAGCGGCCACAGGCGGTCGGCCAGCCACAACAGACCGAGCACCATCAGCATGCCTGGCACGGCAACGCGCAACAACCTGCGCGCACGGCCACGCGGCCGCGTTAAGCTTGGCATCGGGAACCGACCTGGCCAGGTGATGGCCAAAGGCTTGGGGACGGTAACCTCGCCGATTCGTTCATCAGGAAGCAACTATGCATGTAGAAGGTTTTTTCGAGTGGCTGGGCCAGGCACTGGGCTCGTTGATACGCTTCATCGTCGACATATTCAGCGGCTTGTTCAATCTGCTGGCCAACGCCGGTGGCAATTTCATCGATGGCCTGGCCCGCACCTTGGGCATGGATACCTCGTTGCTCAGCATTCTCGCCCTGATCATCGGGCTGATGCTGCTGTACTCGGCCATCCGGGCGTTCATGCGTGCCTCGATCATCCTCGGGATCATCTGGCTGGTCTTGGGGTTGTGGGTGATGAGCTGGGTGATTCACTGATTGATGCACCGATCGTGTAGGAGCGGCCTTGTGTCGCGATCGGGCGCGCAACGGCCGCACAACCTGGCGACGCGGTCTATCTGCCGTTTCGCGTACGCAGGCAATGGGGCCGCGTTGCGGCCCTTTCGCGGCACAAGGCCGCTCCTACACCAGACCGCATCGCCCTAGCGGGCTCTGACGGTCATTTCCCCTTGCCCATCGCCCACGGCCTGCAGGTTAGGCCGGTACATCGACTCGACCTGCGGCGGGGGTACGCGGTAGGTACCCGGAGTTACCGCGCGCGCCAGGTACAGCAGGTGGGTGGTGCCGTAGCCATCGAGCTTGAGCGCGGCGACGTAGCGGTCATCACGGTACTCCTGATGCACCAGGCTGGCGTTCTGCATCGAATCGCGCCACTCCTTCACCGCGCTGCTGGCGTTATCCAGGCTGGCGGCGCTCTGCGCCAGGTTCTGGTTTTCCAGTTCCAGGCCAGCCGGCAGCAAATCCACTACCAGCGCATCCGGCACCGGGCTGTCGGCCTTGAGCGCCAGGTGCACCAGCACCAGATCACCACTGCGCAGGCCGTGCAGGTCCAGCGGCTGGCCATTCATGCCCAGGTACTCACGACGGATCTGCATGCCGTTGCCACCCGCTGGCTGTGCCTGGCGCGGGTAACCCGACAGGGTCAGTTGCTGGTACAGCGTCTCGCTGCCCTGGTTCTGTACAGTCAGCGGCGAGGCCAGCAGCGGGCCTTCCAGCTTCATGCCGGACTCGGCATTGTTGAACTCACGCACCTCACCAGCGCTGTCCAGACGTGCCTGCCACTGGCCTTCCGGCTTGCCCAGCAGGCCACGGCCAGCCAGGAACAGCGCATTGCGTTCCTGGGTTGACAACCAGCGGTTGGCTGCCAGCTCGTCGGACAAGGCGAACAGCCGCTGGTCGACCTTGCTGCTGGCCATGTCGTTCTCCTGCAGCAATGCCAGGATCAGCGCCTGGTCACGCAGCGAGCTGCCGTAATCGGCCATCCAGCCCTTGCTGCGGCTGATGGCCAGGCCAGCCTGCAAGGCTTGGTTGGCGCGTGGCTTGTCGCCCATCTTGTCCAGTGCCACCGCCAGCTGCACCAGCGGCAGGCCGGAGCGAGCATCGGCGCGGCGTTCGAACAGGCCACGCAGGGCGCCCAACGGCGCCTGCTGGCTACGCGCCAACACCAATGCGGCGTAGGCCTGAACGGCAAAGCGGGTGTGCTCGGCGTTGTCGCTGTAGTCGACTTCGATCAGGTTGCGCTCCTGTACATAACGCAGGAGGCGCTCGCTGGCCTTCTTCAGTGCTTCAGCCGGTACGCCGTAGCCCTGATCACGGGCACGCAGCAGGAAGTCGGTAACATAGGCGGTCAGCCAGTACTCTTCTTCGCTGTCCGAGCTCCACAGGCCGAAGCTACCGTTGTAGCGCTGCATGCCCAACAGGTGCTCGATACCCATTTCGATCTTGCGCTTGCGCACATCCGCCGGTTCGCCCTTGATGCCCAGGCGCTTGAGGCTGTCGGCGTCCGCGTACAGCGACGGGTACAGGCCACTGGTGGTCTGCTCCAGGCATCCGTACGGGTAGGCTTCGAGGGCACGGATCTGCTCGCCCAGGTTCAGCGGCGGCCGGCTCGACAAAGCCAGCGTGGCTTCCAGGCCGGCAGGCTCGAAGGCGGCCAGGTCCGCTTCAGGCAGGCTCCACGGCTGGTCCTTCAAGGCCACACGGTAATGCTTGAGCATCGCCGGGTAGGCCGGGCGCACGCCCAGCGTCCACTCACGCTCGAACGCGCCGGTCGGCTCGTTCGGCAGTTGCAGGCCCGTGACCCGTACATGCACCTTGCCCTGGCCCAAGCCACCCTGGGCCTGTACCGGGATCATCAGCGTCGAGCGCTGGCCCTCGGCCAGGGTGACGTTCTGCTGGGCACTGGCCGCCAGGCTCAGCTGGCCTTCGGTAGTGATTTCAACGTTCAGCTGCTGGGCACGGCCAGACAGGTTGGACAGGTCCAGCGCCAGGCTGGTGCGGTCACCACCAGCGAGGAAGCGCGGCGCCGAAAGCTCGGCAATCAGTGGCGCGGCGACCACCGTCTTGCCTTCAGCCATGCCGAAATGTTCCTCGGTCCAGGCCTGGGCCATCAGCCGCAGCTCGCCGTTGAAATCGGGAATATCGACCGTGCCCTGGCCCTCGCCCTTGTCGTCGAGGGTCACCGGCAGGCTCTGCTGGGCAACGATGGTCACGGTGGTATTGGGGCGTTTGCCGCCCTTGGCCATCGCCGCGTCACCGCCGAACGCCAGGCTGGCCAGGCGGCCTTGGCCGGCTTCGATCAACTGGCCGTAGATATCCAGCTGGTCGGCACCATAGGCCTTGCGCCCGAACAGGCTGGCGAACGGGTCGGGGGTCTTGAAGTCGGTGATGTTGAGGATGCCCACATCCACCGCCGACAACAGCACACGCACCTGTTTGGGGATACTGCCATCGGCGTTGGCGGCCTTGACCTTGACCGTCAGCGGCTGTTTCGGGCGCATCTTTTCCGGGGCCTGCAGGCTGACCGCCAGCTTGCGCTCGGCACGGTCCAGCGGCAGGTGCAGCACGCCCACCGCACGTTTCGGCGTGGCATTGGCCTTGCGCTCACCGGGGCGGATCACCAGTGCGCTGATGTACAGGTCATGGCGCGCCCACTTCTCGTCCAGCTCCACGTCAAAGGTCTTGCCTTCGGCGGGCACGTCGATTTCCTGCCACCACAGCGGGCCGTCGCTCGACTCGATCATCAGGTAGCCACTGCCGGCGGCCGGCGGGGTAACGGTGACCTTCGCGGTCGCGCCGTCGGCATAGGATGGCTTATCCAGCGCCAGCTTGACCTGGTCCGGGCGCACCGCGCCGCCTTCGGCGTTGTCCTGGGCACGGTAGCCAGCCCAGAAGCGCTCGCTCGACACCAGGCCGGTCTGCGGGTCTTCCACTTCGACGCGGTACGGCCCCCATTCAACCGGGAAGCTCAGCTTGGCGGTGGAGCCGGCCTTGACGCTGACGGTCTCTTCGCTCTGGGTGAGGAACTTCTCGTTGTAGGCGTAGCTCCAGCCATCGTTTTGCGAGTAGTTCCAGTAATAGTCACGGCGCTCGCGGATCAACCGCACCTTGAGGTCCTTGGCGGCCAGCTTGTTGCCGTCGCGGTCGGCCACCAGGAACTCGAATTCCACCGGCGCGTCACTGTCGGTTTCCTCACCGTCGAACAGGCCACGCAGCCCTGGCAGGCGCTCGGCCGGCCAGATGGGTTGTTCCAGGCGCCGGGTAATCGGCCGGCCACCCGACTCCTGCAGGCTGGCCTGCACGGTCAGTTGCAGCGGCGAGCGGGCTTCAGCCCAACGGCTTTCGATTTCGACCACGGCCTTGCCGGCCTGGTCGAGGGTGACCTCGTCCAGCTCCAGGTCCTGGTTCAGCTCGGTTTCAGTGACCGAGCCGAACTGGTAGCCGGGTAACGCAGGTACCGCCTCGCGCAGCGGGCGGACATAGGCCTGGCCGCTCAGGCGATTGCCGGCTGCCGGGGCACCGTAGAGATAACGACCATTGACCCGGATGCGCGCATTCTCGTCAGGCGACAGCGGTGTACTGCTGCCCTTGAGCTCCAGCGCCAGGCGCTCAGGCAGGAAGTCTTCGACAAGGAATTCATGCACCTGCTTGCGCCCGCCGCCGAGGTCCAGCAACAGCTGCCAGCGGCCGGTCGGGGCCTCGGTGGCCAGTTGTAGCTGATACTGGTAAAGGCCATTGCTGTCGGCCTCCCAGACGAACTTGCGGCTGACCTGCTCATCAGGTCGGCGCACTTCCACGCTTACCGGCTGGGCTTTGACCGGCTTGCCGTCCTGGTCGCGCAGCAGGCCATTGAGCAGCACGGTTTCGCCTGGGCGGTACAGGTCACGTGGGCCGAAGATGAAGAACTGCAGCGGGTTGGCCTGGGGCCCGGTGATATCGAACTCGGCCAGGTCCAGCGCCGCGGTATTCAGGCGCAACAGGGTGGTGTGCACGCCCTGGGTAGCGATCAGGGTGTCGGCCTTGGGCGTGATTGGCAGTTGGGCGTGACCATCGCCATCGGTGCTGGCCTGTGCCAGCAGCTTGCCCTTGTCGTCATGGATTTCCAGGTTGACGCCGCTCATCGCCTTGCCGCCTTCCAGCGCCTGGGCGAACACATCGAGGCGGTCGCGGTAACGGTGCGCGGACACGCCGATGTCGCTCAGGGTGAACAGCGTCGCCGGCTGCGAGTAGTCGTAGGTGCCCGAGGCCCGCATCACCGCCAGGTATACGCCTGGCTCCTGCAGCGGCTTGATGCCGGCGATCGGCAGCAGCACGGTCTCGCGGGTGTTGCGCGCGGGGTTGAGGTCGAAGCGGCCGCTGTAGACCAGCGCGGCCATGTCCAGGGTTTCCTTGGACTGGTAGTAGTACAGGCTGCTGTTACGCCCCCAGTTGGCCAGGAAGGTCGAGAGCATTTCCGGCTTGACCCGGAAGAACTCGACATCGACCTTGTCCACGTTCAGGGCAATCACCGGCAGGCCCTCGGCCAGACGCGTGGGCAACAGCGAACCGCGGCTGGCGAAGCCGATGGTCGGCTGCATGTCGCGGGTTTCCAGGCGGGTGATCGACTCCTCTTCCAGCTGCTTGCCGTTGACGGCCAGCAGGCCCTTGTCGACGGTCAGCACCAGCTTGCGCTGCGGCTCCAGGTGGCGCAGGCGCAGCTCCATCTGGTTGTCGGAGAGTTCCCAGGCGCCGTCGAGCTTGCCTTTGACGGTGTCGACCAGGTGCACCTTGGTAGCCAGGTCCTGCTTGGCATCCAGCGGCGCGGAGAAACTGATCGACAGCGTGGCAGCGCCATCGAGCTGCACTTCGGAGACATCCAGCACGGTAAGCTCGCGACCTTCGTAGCGCTTGGCGAGTACGGCCGGGTCTTCGCGTTGGGCTGCGGGGGCTGCGGCGGGCGCGCTGGCCGCCGGTTTTTCGGCCGGTGCGGGTTTGTCCGGTGTCGAAGAGTCACAGGCACTGAGCAAAGCCAGCGCACAGGCCAGCAACAATCCTTTGTTGAACATGGAGTAGAAACTCTTTGGCAGGGTGTACGTGAGGGCAGCAACTATAGCGCAAACGCAGGCGCAGTACCCTATGTTGCACGCGAGGTGTGACGGGGCGCGCGAATGGGTGGCACGGCCGTTACACTGTGGCCATCGTTGAAGCGGACCCTGATCGAGCAAGGATTCCAATGTCGCAACTGGCCACCGACTGGCAGCATCGTCCCACCCACAACAAGGTCTGGGCGCTGGCTGCGCCGATGATCCTGTCGAATATTTCCGTGCCGCTGGTCGCCCTGGTCGACAGCACCGTCATCGGCCACCTGCCCCATGCCCATCAGCTTGGCGCCGTGGCCGTGGGCGCCACGCTGTTCACCTTCATGGTCGGCCTGATGGGTTTCCTGCGCATGGGTTCCACCGGCTTCGCCGCCCAGGCGGCCGGGCGTGCCGACGGCGCGGCGCTGCGCCAGGTGCTGGTGCAGGGCCTGCTGCTGGCGGTGGCCTTTGCCCTGCTGATCGGCCTGCTTGCCCTGCCCTTCAGCCAGCTGGCGCTGCACGCCATGCAGCCAAGCGAGGCGTTGCAGCAATCCACCGAAGACTTCTTCCACACCCGATTGCTCGGCCTGCCGGCAGCGCTGGCCAGTTATGCGCTGGTCGGCTGGTTCCTCGGCACACAGAACGCGCGGGCGCCGCTGGCGATTCTGCTGACCACCAACCTGCTGAACGTCGCTCTCAACCTGTGGTTCGTGCTGGGCCTGAACTGGGGCGTGCTGGGCTCGGCACGGGCCTCGGTGATCGCCGAATGGAGTGCCGCGTTGCTCGGCCTTGCCCTGACCCGTCCGGCCCTGCGTGCCTATCCGGGGCAGATCGCCTGGGCAGCACTCAAGCGCTGGCAGGCCTGGCGGCCATTGCTGGCGGTGAACCGCGACATCTTCCTGCGCAGCCTGGCGCTGCAGCTGGTGTTCCTCCTGATCACCGTGCAGGGTGCGCGCCTGGGTGAAGCCACGGTGGCAGCCAATGCCCTGCTGCTCAACGGGCTGCTGCTCACCGCTTACGCCCTCGATGGCCTGGCGCACGCAGTGGAGGCGCTGTGCGGGCATGCCATCGGTGCGCGGGACCGGGATACCTTGCGCCGCTCGCTGGTGGTGGCCTGTGGCTGGTCGCTGATCATCAGCCTGGGGTTTGCCGGTGTGTTCCTGCTCGGCGGGCACCTGTTCATCGACTTGCAGACCAATATTGATAGCGTGCGGGCGGCGGCTTATCCGTACCTGCCGTATCTGGCGCTACTGCCGTTGATTGCGGTGTGGAGTTATCTGCTGGACGGGTTGTTCATTGGTGCGACCCGAGCGCGGGAGATGCGTAATGCGATGTTGCTGTCGGTGCTGATTGCGCTGCCCTTTGGGGTGGGCATGAGCGGGCTAGGCAACCATGGGTTGTGGTTGGCCTTTCTCGGATTCATGGCGTTGCGGGCGGTGACGTTGGGGTGGTTAGGGTGGAAATTGAACCTGCAAGGCAAGTGGGTGGCGGAGCAGGAGAACACAATATGAAAGAATTGCTCAGTTGACTGCATTAGATGGCTCAAGGCAAAAAAAGAGCTCTGCCCACGGAGGGGTCGTCATCTTAGCCATGCCATGAGCAAGGAGCCATCATGTACCCCCTACCTGCACCTTCTGGCGTCTGTGTAATGAGCAACATGCATGCTGCCAGCCTAGAGCGTGATTACTTCAAAAATGGCGGCACCGGCTTTCTAATATCGTGGTTCTATTCCATGGTTCGAAATGGAGGTAAGTGGGATTACAAGCAACAAGGAAGGAAGTATGAGGCCTTGGGAAATTTCAATTACGGCGCAACCGGAACTGCTGCTGGTCTCTCGGAAGAATTCTTGTTGAGAGGCGCCGGGTGGGCGCAAAGCCGTGCAGGCACCAGTAACTCTACATTTGGCTCGTGGTGGGGGGACCCGCCTTATGGTGACGATCCCGAAGATCAGGAATGGATCAAGGCAGGTATCAGATATGCAAAGACGTTCGGCTACTAAATGGCTGATAGCCGCCTTGCTTCTGCTCGCCCTCGGACAAGCCCTATGGATTCTCACCTCAGGCTCCAAACCTGTATTGACCAAGGTTGTTTCTGTCACGCCGATCGGCAAACACAGCGCAGTCTATGAAGTGCTAAGCAATGACGGTGGGGCGACGGTGCCGCTGATTTATTTGTACTTTGTGGCTGAACAAACCCAGCGAAATGAGCAAGTACTACCGAATCTAAAGAGACTTGAACCTTTTCTGGTGACACGGCAATCTGGCGCGATAGAGCACGTGGAGGGTTTGAAAATAGCGGCCCGAACTCAGGATACGGTGTACAGCTATTCGAGCACATCGATTCTCAAAGAGAATGGTGCTGTTGTGCCAATCACCATCGAGCTCACGGCAACAGCTCACCCAAAGTAGAAAAAGAAGGGGCCGCATAGCGGCCCCTCTTGCAGTCAGGAAGACAGGTACGAAGACCGGGTCAATCCCAGGCGCAAGGCATCCAGGTACTGGGTCCGCTCGCGCGCGGTGATCCTGGCGCTGGCCACCTTGTCGCGGTAATGAGTCATCAACTCCTCCGGCGACAGGTGCACGTAGCGCAGCATGTCCTCGATGGTGTCATGGGTCTCGATACCGGCGTGGTACACGCTGCCGTCGGCGTTCTGGTAGATGTTCACCGAGTCGGTGTCGCCGAACAGGTTGTGCATGTCACCGAGGATTTCCTGATAGGCCCCCACCAGGAACACGCCCAGCAGGTAGTCCTCGCCTTCCTTCACCGCATGCACCGGCATGCTGGTCTCGATGCTCTGCTCGTCGACATACTGGTTGATCTTGCCGTCGGAGTCGCAGGTCAGGTCCTGCAGCACGGCGCGGCGCATTGGCTCCTCGTCCAGACGGTGCAGCGGGATGATCGGCAGCACTTGGCCGATAGCCCAGGTGTCCGGCAGGCTCTGGAACACCGAGAAGTTGCAGATGTACTTGTCGGCCAGCTTGTCGTTGAGTTCGTCCAGCACCTGGCGGTGCGAGCGCTGTCGGGCCTTCAGCGAGTTGTGCAGGCGGCGGCACACGGCGAAGTAGCATTGCTCGGCCAGGGCCTTCTCGGCCA
Organism: Pseudomonas sp. UBA4617; assembly: GCF_002386445.1. Taxonomy (GTDB): domain Bacteria; phylum Pseudomonadota; class Gammaproteobacteria; order Pseudomonadales; family Pseudomonadaceae; genus Aquipseudomonas. Next base: position 108,525 of record NZ_DGIR01000057.1, on the reverse strand, counting down.
GGCTGATCTTGCCATCGGCATACTGCGCGGCCACGTCACCCATGTAATGGGTTGCGCGCCAGTAGGTTTCGGTCACCATCTCGATGTCGGTCGGGCCAAGCAGGTCGGCCAGCCACTGCACGGTCTCGGGCAGGGATTCCTTGTTTTCGATGGTCGGCACGTCGTCGTTGTGTTTCTCGACATCGGTTACCTGGATCACCAGCATGGCGTGGTGCGCGGTCAGCGAGCGGCCACTCTCGGAGAAGATGTGCGGGTGCGGCAGGCCTTGCGCGTCGCAGAACTCCTTGAGCATGCCCACCACCACGCCGGCATAGTCGTCCATGTCGTAGTTGATCGAGCTGGCATTGCGCGAGTGGGTACCGTCGTAGTCCACGCCCAGGCCACCGCCGACGTCGATATGGTCCACCGGCAGGCCCAGTGCACGCAGCTCACCGTAGTAACGGATGGCTTCCTTGAAACCGTGCTGGTAGTCGGCCAGGTTGGCGATCTGCGAACCCATGTGGAAGTGCAGCAGGCGGATGCCCTGGTCCAGGCCGGCATCGCGGAAGCGCTGCACCACCGAGATCAGCTGGGCGGCGGACAAACCGAACTTGGACTTCTCGCCACCGGTGTCGGCCCACTTGCTCGAGGCCAGCGACGACAGGCGTACACGCAAGCCGACCTGTGGCTTGACCTTGAGCTCGGCGGCCTCGTCGATCACCAGGGCCACTTCCGACTCTTTCTCGATGACGATGAACACGTTGTGGCCAAGCTTCTGGCCCATCAGCGCCAGGCGGATGAACTCGCGGTCCTTGTAACCGTTGCAGACGATGGTGCCGCCCTTCGGCGCCAGTGCCAGCACCGCCAGCAGCTCGGGCTTGGAGCCGGCTTCCAGGCCGATGGAAACGTTTTGCGTGGCGATGATGTTTTCCACCACCGCCTCCTGCTGGTTGACCTTGATCGGATACAGCGCGGTGTACTTGCTCTGGTATTCCAGGCGCGCGATGTTGGCATCGAAGGCACCGGTCAGTTGGCGCACGCGGTCCTGCAGAATGTCGGGGAAGCGCACCAGCAATGGCAGCGACAGGCCACTCTGGCGCAGTTCGTCAACCTGCTCGAACAAGTCGATCGGTGCGCTTTGCGGGCCATTGGGGCGCACTTCGACGCGCCCGGCTTCATTGATGGCGAAATAACCAGCGCCCCAATGGCGGATGCCATAAACACTGCGGCTGTCGGCCACGGTCCATTGGCTACCATCGTCTTTGCGTGTGCGTCGTACGGACATTCAAGTCCCCTATAGATAAGTCGAAGACACTGCCCCGCAAGGAGGCGGGCGCAGTGTAAAAGCCAAAAATGACGATTCATCCGTGCCCAAGGTAGACCCTGGTCACGGCAACGAGTTTAGAAAGCGCTGGGCAAAAAAGTGCGTGGCCGCATCAGCCACCGGACTTTTTCGCCTTGAAACCCTGCTTGATCAGTTCGCCGATCAACAGCTCGACATGGTCGCCCTGGATTTCGATGACCCCATCCTTCAGGGCGCCACCGGTACCGCAACGGCGCTTGAGGGCGGAGGCCAGCTCCTTGAGCTGTTCGAGCGGCAGCGGCACGCCGCTGACAGTGGTCACGGTCTTGCCGCCGCGCCCTTTGCTTTCGCGGCGCACGCGGGCGATGCCATCCCCTTCGGGGACAGCCTGCTGCTTGCAGATACAGGCATCCACCGGCTGGCTGCAGTCGGGGCAGTGCCGACCGGCGTCGGTGGAGTAAACAAGACCGCCAAGGGCGGCGAAGGAAGAAGCTTTCTTGGCCACTTTTGTTCCTCTGTGCTGAGGACAAAAACTGGTCGGCGGGAGCCGACCGCGAAGCCCCACTCTGGCAGGGGCGGCGCTACTGCCGCAAGACCTGCGGCAGCCCGAAAAGGGCGCGCAGTTTAACGATAAATGCGGCCGTTGCTAAGTACCGGATTGCGCCATTTTGCGAAAGTTTTGCGACTATCCGCGGGCCGGTACTGCCAACACAGCTATCCTTGGCTGGCCTTGTAGCGCTGCAACGCGGCCAGCGAGTCCGGGCAATACGGCTTTCCCTGGCGCTCCTGCTCGACCTGCTCCAGGCCAATGAAGCGTGCCTCGATCACTTCCTCCGGCTGCAGCCGCAACGGCGCATCCGACACTGCCGAATACACCGCACACCACAAGCGGTTATCCGGCTGATCGAAGTAGAAGCGCTCGTGGAAGCGCAACTCGACACCATCGATGCCCAGCTCTTCAGCCAGCTCGCGCGCCGCCGAATCGGCATAGGCCTCCCCGGCCGTGACCATGCCGCCTGCCGCCACATCCCAATAGCCCGGGTACAGCGCCTTGCTCAGGGTACGCCGGTGCACACACAGCTGGCCGGCGCTATTGAACAGCAGAATGAAGGTACACCGCCCGATCAGGCCGCGCTCGCGGAGCTCGGCACGTGGCAAGGCCCCCAGCACCTGGTCGGCTTCATCTACCCAGGTGACCAGCTCGCGGTCGGAAGCCGCCCGATGGGCGGCCTCGCCAAGGCTGATAGCCATCATCAACCCTGCGACAGCAGCTGACGCAGGTCGATCACTGCGGCGTTGGCCCGGGAAATGTAGTTGGCCATGACCAGCGAGTGGTTGGCCCACATGCCGAAGCCGCTGCCGTTGAGCACCATCGGGCTCCACAGGGCTTCCTGCGAGGCTTCCAGCTCACGGATGATCTGGCGCACGCTGACCGTGGCATTCTTCTTCGCCAGCACATCGGCGAAGTCCACCTCGATCGCGCGCAGCAGGTGCGACAGCGCCCAGGCCTGGCCACGGGCCTCGTAGAACACGTTATCGATCTGCAGCCATGGAGTTTCCACCAACTCCTCGTCCACCTGCGGCGCCTGGCCGGCAACCACCGACTCAGTCTTCAGCGTGCTGTTGAGCTTGACCCGGCCAACACTCGCCGACAGGCGCTGCGACAGCGAACCCAGGCGGGTGGCCACGTCACCCAGCCAGTTGTTCAGGTTGTCGGCACGGGTATAGAAGATCGCGCCCTTGTCGCCGGCCGCCAGACGGGCCTGGTAGCGGCTGAGCGACTTGATGCCCTCCTCGAACTCCGATTCGCTCGATGGCAGGATCCAGCTCTTGTTGTCGAAGTTGAAGCGCGGCTCGGCCTTGGCCAGGTCGGCATCTTCGGTCGACTGCGATTGCGAGCGGGCGAAGTCCTTGCGCAGGGCACGGGACAGGTCGCGCACCTGAACCAGCACGCCGTACTCCCAGCTCGGCATGTTGTCCATCCACAGCCCTGGCGGGAAGCGGTCGTTGGAGATGTAGCCACCCGGCTTGTTCAGCAGGGTACCAGCCACGGTCTTGAGGGTTTCGAGAGTGGTGTAACCCACCACCATCTGCTGGCCGGTACGTTCAGCGGCAGTCTGGGCGTTCTGCTGCACCGGGAATAGGGCCGGCTCCTGGCTCCAGTACCAACCCAGGCCGATGCACACCAGCAGGTACAACCCGATGAGGGTCCCCAGCGCACGGCTCCAGAGGCCGCCAAGGTAGCTACGGGCGGCGGCACCACGGCCGTCGACACGCTCACGGGGCTCGGCTTGGGCCTCGCGGTTTTTCCAGTCCAGCATGGCTTTGTCCTTAATCAGTCACGACGGTTCAGGGGCTTGGACCACAGGCCTGTGCCAGGGTGCCACGGCAAGCCCGTGTCGCAGCACTATAAAGCAGACACCGCCTTACGCATAAGCGACCAATCGGTCGGCAACTGAATATTCGTTCTGTCCGCTTTGTTGATGCACAGCACTCGCGCAGCAGGAAAGAACTGCTAGCATAGAGCCATCATCGCCCCTGCACCTCCCCACCCTACAAAGTAGCCAGGTCATGAGCCAAGCAGTCGAGCCGAGCCCGCAGTGCCCCGTCCAACAGCTGACGCGTAGCGGCCTGCGCAAGGATGACCCACTTGGCCAACTGCTGCGGCCGCCGCTGCGCAAGCCGGTGTACATCCTGCTGCAGGACCACGAACGTGCCCAGCGCCTGGCCCAGCAACTGGAATTCTTTGGCCTCGTGGTGCAGGCGCTGGCCAGCGCCGCGGCCTTTCACGCCTCGATCGAGGAATACCCACCGTCGGCCATCATCATGGATGTCGATTTCACCGGCCCCGGGCATGGCCTGCTGCTGGCGGCCCAGGTGCAGCAAGGTCTGGCCCGGCACATTCCGCTGCTGTTCTTCAGCCATCACGAGACCGACACCCCGACCCGCCTGGCCGCCGTGCGCGCCGGCGCCCAGGACTTTCTCACCGGGACCCTGGAAGCATCCAGCCTGCTGGAAAAGGTCGAGCGACTGACCAATGCCGCCCCGCACGACCCCCTGCGCGTGCTGATCATCGACGACTCGCGCACCCAGGCCCTGTATACCGAGCGCGTGCTGGCCAGCGCCGGCATGCTCACCCGCAGCCTGACCGATCCGATCCGCACCATGGCCGAGCTGGCCGACTTCCAGCCCGACCTGATCATCCTCGACCTGTACATGCCCGCCTGCACCGGCCCCGAGCTGGCCAAGGTCATCCGCCACAGCGACCGCTATGTGAGCGTGCCGATCATCTACCTGTCTGCCGAGGACGACCTGGACAAGCAACTGGATGCCATGAGTGAAGGCGGGGATGACTTCCTGACCAAGCCGTTTCGCTCACGCCAGCTGATTACCACCGTGCGCAACCGGGCCGCCCGTGCCCGGCACCTGAAGGCGCGCATGGTGCGCGACAGCCTGACCGGGCTGTACAACCACACGCACATCCTGCAGCTGCTTGAAGATTGCAGCTTCCGCGCCCGCCGCGAGCAACAACCGTTGAGCTTCGCCATGCTCGACATCGACCACTTCAAGAAGATCAACGACCGCCACGGCCATCCGATGGGCGACCGGGTGATCAAGAGCCTGGCCTTGTTCCTCAAGCAGCGCCTGCGCAAGACCGACTTCATTGGCCGCTATGGTGGTGAAGAATTTGCCATCGTCATGCCCAATACCGCGCTGGATGCGGCGCACAGGGTACTGGATGAAATCCGTCGGCGCTTTGCCGAAATTCTCTACCCGGCCCAGCCGCAGGATCTGAGGTGTACCTTCAGCGCCGGGGTGGTACAGCTGGATGAGGGGCTGGATGCACTGACCATGGCCAGCGCGGCAGACGAGGCGCTGTACCGTGCCAAGCATGCGGGGCGTAATTGCGTGGTGCGTGTTGAGCCCTGAGATCTGACTGTACCCGCCTTCTGCGGACAAGCCCGGGTAGATGCCGACCCAGGGAAAGAATAGAGGCACTGTGCCACTTTTTCTCTGGTACCGGCCCCTTTCGTCATCACTCCTTCACACAACCGCAATAACTTCAGCCACCGACTCCCCTCCCGCAGGAAGCTCGTGGCTATGCGCCTGAAGTGGCTGACCAATTTCAACACCCTGTTGCTGGTAACCGTGTGTATCGCCCTGGGCGCCACCCTGTGGTGGTCGCAGCGGGCCCTGGAGCGCCCCTATCAATTGATGGAGCACTACCTGGGCCTGTCCCAGCAGTTCCAGCAGCAGGCAGCCGACAACATCCAGGCCTACCTGGCCAGCGGCGATGCGCTGCGCCACGCTGCGGCCATGCAAGCCAACCAGCAACTGCAAGCGGCGCTGGCCGAATGGCCCGAGGAAATGGCCGGCAAACTGCGCCCTAGCCTGGACAGCCTGCAAGCCTTCACCACCGAGGAACTGCTGGCCGCCGGCAAGCTGGCGGGCGACCCCCAGGCGTTGCTGCTGCAGGCCGAGCGGGAGCTGGGGGCCAACTTAGAACAACTGGCCGGCTATGCTCGCGACAGCGGCAACGCCGACGCCAACCGCTACCTGCTGCCCCTGCTGGATGCCACCGTGCACCTTGGTCGCCTGTCATTGGCCCGGGACAAGCTGGTCAGCAGCCGCCGCCCGGAACTGGCCGATGAAGTTGAACGTGAACTGCAGCTTATTCGCACCCAGGCCCAGATCATCGACAGCCTGCCGCTGCTCGGGGTAACCCGTGCTGCCGAATCCGGCGCCGACGACTTCGCATCGATGATGGGCCTGGAGACTCAAGCCAGCACCCAGCAGGAAGACGTCGCCATTGGCCTGAAACGTGAGTTGCAAAGCCTGCTCAGCCGCTACCCGGCCGAACTGCAACGCACCCGCGACCAGATCGAGCGCCGAGCCGCCCTGGCCGCCAGCACCGGGCAGCGTCTGCAGGCGGTGCAGCAGGCCATAGCGGCGCTGGAACCTGAGGTACGCAGCCAGCACGCGACGATAGCCGCCGAAGTGCGCAGCATCCAGAGCCTGATGATTGGCCTGATCCTGCTGATCGCGCTGCTGATCGACACGTTGCAACGGCGCCTGGCGCGCACTCTGACCGGCCTGGCCCCGGCCCTGTCGCGCTGGGCCGAAGGCGACTTCGCCAAGGCCATCGCCCTGGGCAAGAGCAACCGCGAACTGCACGACATCCAGGATTCGCTCAACCGCCTGCGCCAGTATCTGGTTGAGCTGGTCGGCACCATCCGCCACAACGCCGAACAGGTGGCCGGCAGCAGCCACGCCCTTGCCGGCATGAGCGCCGCTCTGCACGACGGCGCCGAACGCCAGGCTGGCGACACCGGGCAGATCCGCGATGCCCTGGGTGAGCTGGAAGCGACCATCCAGCAGGTGGCCGGTGATGCCAGCGCAGCTGCCGACGCCAGCCGCGATGCCGGTCGCGCGGTGGAACAGGGGCAGGCGGTGATTGGCCAGAGCCTTGCGGGCTTGCGCGACCTGGTCAATGAAGTGCAGGGCAACGCCCGCATGATCGAGCAACTGGCAGAAGAGTCGGCCACGATCGGTGGCGTGCTGACGGTGATACGCTCGATTGCCGAACAGACCAACCTGCTGGCGCTGAACGCCGCAATCGAGGCGGCGCGTGCCGGCGAGATGGGCCGCGGTTTTGCCGTGGTGGCCGATGAGGTGCGTTCGCTGGCGCAGCGCACCACCGGGGCAACCGGTGAGATACAGGCGCTGATCGACCGCCTGCAGCAGGCCGCCAGAAGTTCGGTGACCGGGATGCGTGCGCAACTCGAACATGCCGAGGCCACCGCCAGCCAGGCCCAGGCCGCAGACGGCGCGCTGGAGGAGATTGTCCGCGCCATTCGCACCATCTTGGATACCGCAGTGCGGATTGCCGACGTCACGGCGCAGCAGAGTGGCGCAGTGAGCGAAATCCGCGACCACAGCCAACGGATTCACGCGCTGGGCGAGGACAACCTGCAGCGTATCGGTGAGGGGCGCGAGCAAGGCGAGCAGTTGTTGAGCCTGGGCGGCGAGCTGAACCGGGCGGTACGGGCGTTCAGGGTCTGAGCAGACCTACGCTGTACCTTTGTCGAAGCGGCCATGTATCGCCCGCTGTACCCGCATGGCCCCAATCAGCAGCAACTCCGCTATCATGCCCGGCACGTTCGACCTCGCGAGTCCGCCATGCGCCGCCTGTTTTTCCTGCTGTTCCTGCTGCTGGCCAGCCCCACCTTCGCCACGGGCCTGCTCGACAACCGTCCCAGCGCCACCCTCGGCGCCGCTTCGTTGTCCAACAATGCCGACTTCCTGCCGGTGCACGAAGCGTTCAAGCTCAACCTGGTCCAGGCCGATGGGCAAACCATCAAGCTGCGCTTCGTCGCCACCGATGGCTATTACCTGTACCGCCACCGCTTCCAGTTCCGTACGGAACCGGCCAACGTCGCCCTGGGCACACCGAACATCCCAAAGGGCGAAGCCAAGCACGATGAGTTCTTCGGCGACGTCGAGGTATACCACGGTGTGCTCGACATCGAACTGCCGCGCAACGACCCACATGCCTTCACCTTGCTGGTGGGCTACCAGGGCTGTGCCGACAAAGGCCTTTGTTACCCACCGGAAACCGCACGCCTGAGCATCGATGGCGAAGCCGCCGCGGGCACACCGGCCAGCACCGAACAGGGCTGGAGCTGGAAGTCGCTGCTGCTGTTCTTCCTTGCCGGGGTCGGTCTCACCTTCACACCTTGCGTGCTGCCCATGCTGCCGATCCTCTCCGGCGTGGTGCTGCGCGGCCAGGCCGGCGGCCTGCGCGGGCTGGCCCTGTCACTGGCCTATGTGCTGCCGATGGCGGCCAGCTTCGCGGTACTCGGCGCCCTGATGGGCCTGTTCGGCGCCGGCCTGAACCTGCAGGCACGCTTGCAATCGGCCTGGGTGCTGGTGCCCTTCGCACTGTTCTTCGTGGTATTCGCCCTGGCCATGTTCGGCCTGTTCGAGCTGAAGCTGCCTCAGGCCCTCAACCAGCGCCTGAATAATGTCGCCAACCACACCCGGGGGGGTTCGCTGCTGGGCGCGGCGATTCTGGGCGTACTCTCCAGCCTGCTGGTGTCGCCGTGCGTTTCAGCTCCCCTGGCCGGTGCGTTGCTGTACATCAGCGCCAGCGGCGACGCCCTGGGCGGCGCCCTCAAGCTGTTCGCCCTGGGCCTGGGCATGGGCGCACCGCTGCTGCTGGTAGCCACCGGTGGCGCGGCCTGGCTGCCGAAAAGCGGGCCTTGGCTGAACACAGTGAAAAATGCGATCGGCGTGCTCTTGCTGGGCCTGGCCATCGGCCTGCTCAGCCGTGTGCTGCCGGGCCCGTTGACCTTGCTGCTGGTCGGTTTCCTGGCAGCGGGGGTGGCACTGTTCCTTGGCGCCCTGGAGTTCATGGTCAAGACCACGCGCCAGCGCCTGGCACAACTGCTCGGCCTGGCTTTGCTGGTGTATGCGCTGGCGTGCTGGTACGGCGCCCTCAGCGGCCAAGGCGACCCACTGCGACCATTGCCACCGCCAGCCGTTGCAAATACCGGAAACACCTCGGCGACACCGGAGCAGGCCTGGCAAACCGTCACCACCCCTGCTGCCCTGGACGCGGCCCTGGCCCAGGCCAGGTCAGCCGGCCAACCGGTATTGCTGGACTGGTACGCCGACTGGTGCATCAGCTGCAAGGTGATCGAGCGCGAAGTGCTGACCGCCCCGCAAGTGCAAGCCCAGCTGGCCGGTTTCAAGCTACTGCGTTTCGATATCACCGAGAGCAATGCCGAGCAACGCACACTGCTCGACCGCTACAAGCTGTTCGGCCCGCCTGCTCTGCTATTTTTTGCTGCGAACGGCAGCGAAATTACCGCTGATCGGGTCATCGGTGAGATAAACAGCGGTGAATTTGCGCAAATTCTTACACGCGTACGCAGCAAAGTCGGTCTATAACTTCCCGCGCGCAGTTAAAAATCTCAAATCAGTGACCAGATCAAGCCATTTGGTCACATACTTCGCGCGAACCTCGGTCATCGTGCTGCCTATTGCCGGGAACTGGACACTTGCCGTCGCTTTACGGCACACTCGCCGCGCTGTGTCGAATTGCCCTACAAACCCAAGGAATCGCAGATGGCAACGCTACTGGTGCTCCACGGCCCCAACCTCAACCTGCTCGGTACCCGCGAGCCTGGCCACTACGGCGCCGTGACCCTGGCCCAGATCAACCAGGACCTGGAGCAACGTGCCCGCGCCGCCGGCCATCATCTGCAATACCTGCAGAGCAATGCCGAGTACGAACTGATCGACCGTATTCACGCCGCACGCAACGAGGGTGTGGACTTCATCCTGATCAATCCGGCTGCTTTCACGCACACAAGCGTTGCATTACGTGACGCGTTGCTTGCGGTGAGCATCCCATTCATCGAAGTGCACCTGTCCAACGTGCACAAACGCGAACCGTTCCGCCACCACTCCTACTTTTCCGATGTTGCCGTAGGGGTGATCTGCGGCCTGGGCGCCAGCGGTTATCGCCTGGCCCTGGAGTCTGCACTGGAACAGCTGGCTGCCAACGCACAGCCCAAATGATGAAAACCCTGGCCTCGGTGGGCCAGGGTTCGAGAGAAACGTTTCAGATACGTTTTTTGTATTTCGCCCCCTGACCGAACCTTTGGGAGTTGATGATTAATGGATATCCGTAAAGTCAAGAAACTGATCGAGCTGCTGGAAGAGTCTGGCATCGACGAACTGGAGATCAAGGAAGGCGAAGAGTCGGTCCGTATCAGCCGCCACAGCAAGACCCCTGCTGCCCAGCAGTACTTCGCACCGGCCCCGGTTGCCGCTGCCCCGGTTGCCGCTGCTGCTGCCCCGGCCGCCGAAGCCGCAGCTGCCGCCCCAGCCCTGAAAGGCACCGTGATCCGCTCGCCGATGGTCGGCACCTTCTACCGCAAGCCTTCGCCAACTTCGCCGAACTTCGCTGAAGTGGGTCAGAGCGTGAAGAAAGGCGACACCCTGTGCATCGTCGAAGCCATGAAGATGATGAACCACATCGAAGCCGATGTTGGCGGTGTCATCGACGCCATCCTGGTAGAAGACGGCCAGCCGGTTGAGTTCGACCAGCCGCTGTTCACCATCGTTTGAATCGCGGAGAGCCAACGATGTCTGGGAAGCTCGAAAAAGTCCTGATCGCCAACCGCGGGGAAATTGCCCTGCGGATCCTGCGTGCCTGCAAAGAGCTGGGTATCAAGACCGTCGCCGTGCACTCCACTGCCGACCGTGAACTGATGCACCTGGGCCTGGCAGACGAGTCGGTCTGCATCGGCCCTGCATCGTCCAAGGATTCCTACCTGCATATCCCGGCGATCATCGCTGCCGCCGAAGTCACCGGCGCCACCGCGATTCATCCGGGCTACGGCTTCCTGGCGGAAAACGCCGACTTCGCCGAGCAGGTGGAAAAATCCGGTTTCGCCTTCATCGGCCCGAAAGCCGACACCATTCGCCTGATGGGCGACAAGGTTTCGGCCAAGGAAGCGATGATCAAGTCGGGCGTACCGACCGTACCGGGCTCCGATGGCCCACTGCCGGAAGACGAAGAAGTCGCCCTGGCGATTGCCCGTGATGTCGGCTACCCGGTGATCATCAAGGCCGCCGGTGGCGGTGGTGGTCGCGGCATGCGCGTGGTGCACAAGGAAGAGGACCTGATTGCCTCGGCCAAGCTCACCCGTACCGAAGCCGGTGCTGCCTTCGGCAACCCGATGGTCTACCTGGAGAAGTTCCTGACCAACCCACGTCACGTGGAAGTGCAGGTCCTGTCCGACGGCCAGGGCAACGCCGTGCACCTGGGCGACCGTGACTGCTCGCTGCAGCGCCGTCACCAGAAGGTACTGGAAGAAGCACCAGCCCCGGGCATCGACGAGAAAGCCCGTCAGGAAGTGTTCAAGCGCTGTGTCGATGCGTGCATCGAGATCGGCTACCGTGGTGCGGGTACCTTCGAGTTCCTGTACGAGAACGGCCGCTTCTACTTCATCGAGATGAACACCCGCGTGCAGGTTGAGCACCCGGTGTCGGAGATGGTGACCGGTATCGACATCGTCAAGGAGATGCTGAGCATCGCCGCAGGCAACAAGCTGTCGTTCCGCCAGGAAGACGTGGTTATTCGTGGCCACGCGCTGGAATGCCGTATCAACGCCGAGGACCCGAAGAAGTTCATCCCGAGCCCTGGCAAGGTGAAGCACTTCCACGCCCCGGGTGGCAACGGCGTGCGCGTCGATTCGCACCTGTACAGCGGTTACTCGGTTCCACCGAACTACGACTCGCTGATCGGCAAGCTGATTACCTACGGCAAGGACCGCGACGAAGCCATGGCGCGCATGCGCAATGCCCTGGACGAGATTGTCGTCGACGGCATCAAGACCAACATCCCGTTGCACCGCGACCTGGTGCGTGATGAAGGTTTCTGCAAAGGCGGCGTCAACATTCACTACCTCGAGCACAAACTGGCCAACCAGGAGTGATCGTGTAGTGTGATGCACCAGGACCCCGGACTTGTTCCGGGGTTTTTTATTGTCCGTCTTCAGTGATTTGGCGCCTGTGAGATGTCGCGGCGAACCCCTGTCAGCCCTCACTCAATCCCCTTCATCCTCGGCATCTCGATCCGGTGCTCATGCACCCGTCGATACAAAGTGGCCCGCGATATCCCCAAGGCCCGCGCCGCTTCCGCCGGTTTCCAGCGATGCCGTATCAAGGCATCGAGCAGCAACTGCCGGGCCGGGCTCGATACCCCGGCGTCAGCCGCCGGTACGGCATCACCCCGCACCTCCAGCGGCAGACTCTCCAGGCACACTTGGCCGCCCTCACTGATCGCACAGGCATAACGCAGCACCTGCCGCAGCTGGCGCAGGTTACCCGGCCAGCGGTACAGCAACAGCGCCTGCAGCGCATCATCCGCCAGTACCACCTCGACCCCGCAGGCCGCAGCTTCCTCCGCCAGCAGCTGGTGGATCAACCCCAGCCGGTCATCGCGCTCACGCAACGGGGGCAGCTCGAAGCGGGCGTTGGCCAGGCGGAAGTAAAGGTCCTCACGGAAACGTCCCTCCTTGACCATCGCCGCCAAGTCACGGTGGGTCGCGCAAATCACCTGGATGTCCACCCGCTGCCGCCGCGCAGCGCCCAGCGGTGCCACTTCGCCTTCGGCCAGCACGCGCAACAGGCGGGTCTGCAGGTTCACTGGCATGTCGCCGATCTCATCGAGAAACAAGGTGCCACCGTCAGCCTGCTGCAACAGCCCTTGCATGCCTTTGCTGGAAGCCCCGGTGAACGCCCCGGCGACATAACCGAACAGTTCGCTCTCGATCAGGCTTTCCGGGATGGCCGCGCAGTTGAGGGTGACGAACGGGCCGTCACGGCGCAGGCTCTGCTGGTGCAACTGGCGGGCGAACACCTCCTTGCCGGCCCCGGTCTCGCCCTGCACCAGCACCGCCAGGTTGCAGTCCTTGACCCGCGTGGCCAGCCGCAGGTGCTGCTCGATGCGGGCATCCTGGGCCTGGCGCAAGGGCTGCGCGCGCTGGCGCTGCTGTGGCGCACTGACCCGGCCATACAGCCCGCCCAGTCCAGGCAGGCGCTGGGCCGATGCACCATTGACCCGGCGCAGCTGGTCGATGTCGAACAACTCGCCAATGTGTTCGGGCAACCGCCCCAGGCGCTCCACCAGGCGCTGCCGCGCCAGGCTGTTGATGGCCTGCAGGCGGCCGTCGGTATCCCAGGCCAGCAGATAGTCGGGCTGGCTTTCCACATAGCCCGGCGTGCCATGCGCGCGCATTACCCAATGGCCCTGGGCACTGTGCATGAAGAAGGCGTTTTCGATCTCACGCGCGGTCTGCTCGACCAACTGGCGGATCAGGTGCTGGCTGCGGCGGTCGTCCGGTGACTGCAAGGCCGACACATCCACCACGCCCAGCAACTCGCCCAGCGGGTCGAACACCGGCGCCGCGGTACAGGTGAGACCGATGAACGCAGCGCGGAAATGGTCACGCTTGTGCACCGTGACCGGCGCCTTGCTGGTGAGCACCGCAGCCACCCCGCAGGTACCCTCCTCGCCCTCGGACCAGCAAGTGCCCAGGTACAACCCGGCCTTGCGGCAGTCGTTGCGGATGGCCGACTCGACCCGATAGTCGATGGTGCGCCCTTGGGCGTCGGTGAGCAGTACGCAATAATCGGCCCCGCGCACCCGCTCATGCAGGCGCGCAACGGCATCACTGGCGATGCGCAGGAACAGCTCGGCCCGTTCGCGGCATTCGTTGAGCAGGCTCTGGGAAAGAATACGCGGCCCCTGCTGGGAACCGGGGTCGAGACGGTACAGCTCCATGGAACGGCGCCATGAATCGAGGATCAGCGGTGGCACCGGCGCCTGCGGCAGGCGATCGGCATTCTTCAGCACCCTGCTGACGCAATCCACATGCGCTCGGGAGTTCGCGGCAAGCATTCAGGCCCTCCGGTTCTCGTTGCTGTTTTTATCGTTGTCCGGCCATTAAGCGCCTCCGGGCATGCCCCGACAAGCACTGCGTGATTACCGGCCGCCCTGAGACGCAGCGTCTCAGCGTCTCGGCCGGGCCACTGCGCGGCTGGCACCCGGCGTCTCGCCGGCCTGGCCATGCACGCCGACCTTGGCGCGAGCAAACCCCTCTGCCCCGGACATTCCAGCCGACTTCGACAAAACTGGCACCGCGCTTGCTCCGGCACTGGCAAACAAGAAACGAGGTGCGCCATGCCGCTACCCGCCCCGACTGTCGGGATCATTGCCAACCCTGCCTCTGGCCGCGACCTGCGCCGCCTGACTGCCAATGCCGGGCTCTATTCGAGCACCGACAAGGCATCGGCGATCCAGCGCCTGCTCGCCGCTTTCGGTGCCACCGGTATCGGCCAGGTGCTGCTGCCCAGCGACATGACCGGCATCGCCGCTGCCGTGCTCAAGGCCAGCCAGGGCCCGGTCGCGCTCGACCAGCACTGGCCGGCCATCGAGATCCTCGACCTGCCACTGACCCAGACCGTTGCCGACACCCGCCTGGCCACCCGCCGCATGGTCGAACGCGGCGTGGCGATGATCGCCGTACTCGGCGGCGACGGCACGCACAAGGCGGTCGCCGCCGAGGCAGGCGACGTGCCGCTGCTGACCCTGTCCACCGGCACCAACAATGCTTTCCCCGAGCTGCGCGAAGCCACCAGTGCCGGCTTGGCCGGCGGTCTGCTCGCCAGCGGCCGGATCCCCACCAGCATCGGCCTGCGCCGCAACAAGCGCCTGCTGGTGAAAGTGCCCGAGCAACGGCTTGCCGAATGGGCGCTGGTGGAAGTGGCGGTGTCGCCCCAGCGTTTCATCGGCGCCCGCGCGCTCAGCCGCAGCGAAGACCTGAGCGAAGTGTTCGCCTGTTTCGCCGAGCCACATGCTATCGGCCTCTCGGCGCTGTGTGGCCTGTGGAGCCCGGTTTCCCGCCAGGACCCGCACGGCGCCTGGGTCCGCCTGAACCCCGGTGCCGACCAGGCACTGCTGGCACCGTTGGCGCCGGGCCTGCTGCAGGGCTGTGGCATCACCGCCAGCGGCACCCTGACCCCCGGTGTCGCCCATCGCCTGAGCCTGGCCAGCGGCACCCTGGCCCTGGACGGCGAGCGCGAGATCGAATTCGCCGAGCACGACAGCCCCACCATCACCCTCGACCACCAAGGCCCGTTGAGCGTGGATGTCGAGGCGGTACTGGCGCACGCCGCCCGCCATCACCTGCTGGCCGTGCCCCGTGGCCACCGGCTGCACCCTGCAAACCCGTGTTGAGACAACCCCGGAGAACAACAAGATGTCCAATCAACTCAGTACCGAACAACTGCTGCATGCCTATGAAGTGATGCGCACCATCCGTGCCTTCGAAGAACGCCTGCACGTCGAGTTCGCCACCGGCGAGATCCCTGGCTTCGTGCACCTGTACGCTGGCGAAGAGGCTTCCGCCGCCGGGGTCATGGCCCACCTGCGCGACAGCGATTGCATCGCCTCGACCCACCGCGGCCACGGCCACTGCATCGCCAAGGGCGTGGACGTGTACGGCATGATGGCCGAGATCTACGGCAAGAAGACCGGCGTCTGCGGCGGCAAGGGCGGCTCGATGCACATCGCCGACCTGGAAAAAGGCATGCTCGGTGCCAACGGCATCGTCGGTGCCGGCGCACCGCTGGTGGCCGGCGCGGCGCTGGCGGCCAAGATCAAGGGCCGCGACGATGTGTCGGTGGCCTTCTTCGGTGATGGCGCCTCCAACGAAGGTGCGGTGTTCGAGGCCATGAACATGGCGTCGATCATGAACCTGCCATGCATCTTCGTGGCCGAGAACAACGGCTACGCCGAAGCCACCGCCTCGACCTGGTCGGTAGCTTGCGACCACATCGCCGACCGCGCTGCCGGTTTCGGCATGCCCGGCGTCACCATCGACGGCTTCGATTTCTTTGCCGTTTACGAGGCTGCCGGTGCCGCCATCGAACGTGCCCGTGCCGGGCAAGGCCCATCGCTGATCGAGGTCAAGCTCAGCCGCTACTACGGCCACTTCGAGGGCGATGCGCAAACCTACCGCGCCCCCGATGAGGTGAAGAACCTGCGCGAGTCCCGCGACTGCCTGCTGCAGTTCCGCAACAAGACTACTCGCGCCGGCCTGCTCACGGCTGCCCAGCTGGATGCCATCGACGCCCGCGTCGAGGACCTGATCGAAGACGCCGTGCGCCGCGCCAAGTCCGATCCCAAGCCACAGCCCGCCGACCTGCTCAGCGACGTCTACGTCGCCTACCCCTGAGCTGCGGATTACAAGAACAACAGGAGAACCACCATGGCAAGAAAGATCAGCTACCAGCAGGCAATCAACGAAGCCCTGGCCCAGGAAATGCGTCGTGACGACACCGTGTTCATCATTGGCGAAGACGTGGCCGGCGGTGCCGGCGCACCGGGCGAGGACGACGCCTGGGGTGGCGTGCTGGGCGTGACCAAGGGCCTGTATCACCAGTTCCCGGGACGCGTGCTCGACGCCCCGCTGTCGGAAATCGGCTACGTCGGTGCCGCCGTCGGCGCGGCCACCCAGGGCCTGCGCCCGGTGTGCGAACTGATGTTCGTCGACTTCGCCGGCTGCTGCCTGGACCAGATCCTCAACCAGGCTGCCAAGTTCCGCTACATGTTCGGCGGCAAGGCAGTCACCCCATTGGTGATGCGCACCATGTACGGTGCCGGCCTGCGCGCGGCGGCCCAGCACTCGCAGATGCTCACCTCGCTGTGGACCCATATCCCTGGCCTGAAGGTGGTGTGCCCGTCCTCGCCATACGATGCCAAGGGCCTGCTGATCCAGGCAATCCGCGACAACGACCCGGTGATCTTCTGCGAGCACAAGCTGCTCTACGGCATGCAGGGCGAGGTGCCGGAAGAGGTTTATACCGTGCCGTTCGGTGAGGCCAACTTCCTGCGTGATGGCGACGACGTGACCCTGGTCACCTATGGCCGCATGGTGCACGTGGCGCTGGAAGCCGCCAACAACCTGGCCCGCCAGGGCATCGACTGCGAGGTGCTGGACCTGCGCACCACCAGCCCGATGGACGAAGACAGCATTCTGGAAAGCGTGGAAAAGACTGGCCGCCTGGTGGTGATCGACGAAGCCAACCCCCGCTGCTCCATGGCCACCGACATCAGCGCCCTGGTCGCGCAGAAGGCCTTCGCCGCCCTCAAGGGGCCGATCGAAATGGTCACCGCGCCGCACACTCCCGTGCCGTTCTCCGACGCTTTGGAAGACCTGTACATCCCTGACGCGGCGAAGATCGAGGCTGCCGTGCGCAAAGTGATCGAAGCTGCAAGGAGTGCCGCATGAGCCAGATCCATACCCTGACCATGCCCAAGTGGGGCCTGTCGATGACCGAAGGCCGGGTAGACGCCTGGCTCAAGCAGGAAGGCGACGTGATCAACAAGGGTGACGAGGTGCTGGACGTCGAGACCGACAAGATCAGCAGCAGCGTCGAAGCCCCGTTCAGCGGCGTGCTGCGTCGCCAGGTGGCCAGGCCCGATGAAACCCTGCCGGTCGGCGCACTGCTGGCGGTGGTGGTGGAAGGCGAAGCCGAGGAAGCCGAGATCGATGCGGTGGTGCAACGCTTCCAGGCCGAGTTCGTCGCCGACGGTGGCGCCGAGCAGGCGCAGGGGCCGGCACCGCAGAAGGCTGAAGTGGCTGGCCGGCAACTGCGCTGGTTCGAGCTGGGTGAAGGCGGCACGCCGCTGGTGCTGGTGCACGGCTTTGGCGGCGACCTCAACAACTGGCTGTTCAACCACCCGGCGCTGGCGGCCGAGCGCCGGGTGATCGCCCTCGACCTGCCAGGGCATGGCGAGTCGGCCAAGGCGCTGCAACGCGGCGACCTGGATGAGCTGAGCGAAACCGTGCTGGCCCTGCTCGACCACCTGGACATCGCCAAGGCGCACCTGGCCGGCCACTCCATGGGTGGCGCGGTCAGCCTGAACGTGGCGCGCCTGGCACCGCAGCGGGTCGCCAGCCTGAGCCTGGTGGCCAGTGCCGGCCTGGGCGAAGCGATCAACGGCCAGTACCTGCAAGGCTTCGTCGCGGCAGCCAACCGCAATGCCCTCAAGCCGCAGATGGTGCAGCTGTTTGCCGACCCGGCGCTGGTCACCCGCCAGATGCTCGAAGACATGCTCAAGTTCAAGCGCCTGGAAGGGGTGGACCGGGCCCTGCAGCAGCTGGCAGCGGCACTCGCTGACGGTGACCGGCAGCGCCACGACCTGCGCGGGGTGCTGGGGCAACACCCGGCA
This sequence comes from Pseudomonas sp. UBA4617, assembly GCF_002386445.1. Taxonomy (GTDB): domain Bacteria; phylum Pseudomonadota; class Gammaproteobacteria; order Pseudomonadales; family Pseudomonadaceae; genus Aquipseudomonas. Next base: position 90,427 of record NZ_DGIR01000057.1, on the reverse strand, counting down.
CTGGTGGTGTGGGGCGGCAAGGACGCAATCATCCCGGCCAGCCATGCCGAAGGGCTGGAAGCCGAAGTGCTGGTGCTGCCGGAGGCCGGCCACATGGTGCAGATGGAGGCGGCCGAACAGGTCAACCAGCAACTGCTCGCCTTCCTGCGCAAGCACTGAGCCCATTCCGTGAGCCTGGAGACAAACACAATGAACGACCTGAGCCACACCCACATGCGCGCGGCCGTCTGGCATGGCCGCAACGACATCCGCGTCGAACAGGTACCCCTGCCAGCCGACCCCGCACCCGGTTGGGTGCAGATCAAGGTGGACTGGTGCGGCATCTGCGGCTCCGACCTGCATGAGTACGTCGCCGGCCCGGTGTTCATCCCGGTCGAGGCACCGCACCCACTGACCGGCATCCAGGGCCAGTGCATCCTCGGCCACGAGTTCTGCGGCCAGATCGCCAAGCTGGGCGAAGGCGTGCAAGGCTTTGCCGTCGGTGACCCGGTGGCGGCGGATGCCTGCCAGCATTGCGGTACCTGCTATTACTGCACCCATGGCCTGTACAACATCTGCGAACGCCTGGCCTTCACCGGCTTGATGAACAACGGCGCCTTTGCCGAGCTGGTCAACGTGCCGGCCAACTTGCTGTACCGGCTGCCGCAGGGTTTCCCGGCCGAAGCCGGGGCGCTGATCGAGCCGCTGGCGGTGGGCATGCATGCGGTGAAAAAGGCCGGCAGCCTGCTGGGCCAGACGGTGGTGGTGGTCGGCGCCGGCACCATCGGCCTGTGCACCATCATGTGCGCCAGGGCGGCCGGTGCAGCGCAGGTGATCGCCCTGGAAATGTCTTCGGCGCGCAAGGCCAAGGCCAAGGAAGTCGGCGCCAGCGTGGTGCTCGACCCCAGCCAGTGCGACGCCCTGGCAGAGATCCGCGCGCTTACCGCCGGACTGGGTGCGGATGTGAGCTTCGAGTGCATCGGCAACAAGCACACCGCCAAACTGGCCATCGACACCATCCGCAAGGCCGGCAAATGCGTGATGGTGGGCATCTTCGAAGAGCCCAGCGAGTTCAACTTCTTCGAGCTGGTGTCCACCGAGAAGCAGGTGCTGGGGGCGCTGGCCTACAACGGCGAATTCGCTGATGTGATTGCCTTCATCGCCGATGGCAGGCTGGACATCCGCCCGCTGGTAACCGGGCGGATCGGGCTGGAGCAAATCGTCGAGCTGGGCTTCGAGGAACTGGTGAACAACAAGGAGGAGAACGTGAAAATCATCGTTTCGCCGGGCCTGCGCTGAGCCGCAGTGGCAGCTCACAAACCTGTGGTAGCGGTTTTTGTCGCTACCACAGGAACCGCTCAGGGCTTCACGGATGTAAGACATTTCCGAACCTGAAGCTAAATGCTTCAGCCTGGACCATCTCGCGAATTATCCTACGAGCCTGTCGGAAGTCACTCCATTGTCGGGGAAACATCTCAGGGATACCGTCTCGGGGTCGCCATGTTTGGTGAGCGGGTGTGAGAAACCCGAAAACACGACTTACGGCAGTACGTTATGGCAGCCGTACGCAGGCAGGCTTCGGTCTGGCCGAGTGCTCGTGTCTCGGCTTTCTCACCCTCGTACGGCTGCCGCCTTTATCCCGTGAGAAAGGATGAGGTGGTTGCTTACAGCAAACCACACGAGGCCTGATCATGAAAAAAATCGTCCCTGATCCACCCAGAATCCTGCCTTCCCGCCCCTTCTACACCATAAACCACGACATGCCCTCGCTCGACGCTGTGATCCACGCTCTGCAATTGATGACCGGCATCGAAGACACCCTGGACGAGTACATCTGCGCCAATGCCGGTGAGCCTGGCATCAACATGCTGGTCAATGCGGCCCATCACGTGCAGATGACCAAGGCACTGGCCGAGTTGCTGTTGCACCGACAGACCGGCGATAGCACCCGGCATTGAGCCGGGTCGACCGGCGATGGGGCCATGGCAGGCAACACAATATCGTTGGCCCCACGGAGGAATGCCCCGGCTCATGCGCTCGCTGTTTCAGGATCCCATTCTGCGGCATACTCGGCAGACTTATTGCCCGGTCTTCGCCATGCGTCTACTGCTCCCCCTCTCCCTGGTCCTGCTTCTCGCCGCCTGTGGCGATGGCGAATCGCTGCTGCCGCCCGACGCACGCTTGCCTGACGGCGGACGCTACCGGGGGCAGGTAGTCGATGGGCTGCTGCAAGGCGAGGGCCGTATCGACTACCCCAACGGCAGCTGGTACGCCGGCGGCTTCAAGGACGGCCAATGGCACGGCCAGGGCGAATGGCACGGCCAGAATGGCGAGGTGTACCGTGGCCAGTTCGCCGCCGGGCTGTTCCAGGGGCTGGGCGAACTGACTACTCCGGGCAGCCACTATTCCGGCACCTTCCGCCATGGTCGGCGCGACGGCGAAGGCACTCTCAAGCAGGCCGACCAGTCCTACCGCGGCCAGTTCAAGGATGACCTGTACGAAGGCGCCGGCGAACTGGAACTGGCCGACGGCAGCCGCTACCAGGGCCTGTTCGCCAAAGGCAAGCCCAATGGCGCCGGCGTGCGCAGCGATGCCAGTGGCAACCAGTTCAGCGGCCGCTTCGTCAACGGCCTGCTGCAAGGCGCCGGCACCTACGACAGCGTCGACGGCGAGCAGTACATCGGCGAATTCAAGGACAACCGCCTGGAAGGCCGTGGCCGCTACGAAAATGCCGATGGCGATGTGTGGATCGGCCAGTTCAAGGATGGCGTACTGGTCGGCGAAGGCGAACTGCTGGGCAGCGATGGCAGCCACTACAAGGGCACTTTCAGCGAGTGGCGCCTGTCAGGCCAGGGCAGCCTGCAGCTGGCCGATGGCAGCAAATACATCGGCGGCTTCCTCGACGATGCCTACCATGGGCAGGGTCGGCTGATCCTGCCCAGCGGCAAGGTGCTGAGCGGCACCTGGGCCAACGGTGTGCGGGTGCGTGACCAGAACGGCAAGCTGCTGCCCGACCCACTGGACCTGGCCTTGCTCAACCAGGGTCGGCTGCTGGAGCAGGCGCTGGCCCAGGTGCCACACTCGGCGCCGCCTGTTCAGCTGTACAGCCTGGTGATAGCCGGGGATGGCCAGCAGAGCGTGTTCCTGCGCGAGGCCGACTACGTCAGCAACATGCTCAAGGTACGTTTTGGGGCTTCGGGCCAGGTCACCCTGGTCAATCACCGCGACCAGATGGCCAGCCGCCCCATGGCCACCCGTGAGAACCTCACCCGTGCCGCCCGCACCCTGGCCGAGCGCAGCGGCCCCGAGGACCTGGTGTTCATCTACCTCACCAGCCACGGCAGCCAGGACCACCAGCTGGTGCTCGACCAGCCACGCCTGCAACTGGCCGACCTGTCCGCCGACGAGCTGGCCAGCGCCCTGGCACCGCTGAAGAACCGCGACAAAGTGATTGTCATATCCGCCTGCTATTCAGGGGGCTACATCGCCCCGCTCAAGGATGAGCGCACGCTCATCATGACGGCCGCGCGGGCCGACCGGGTGTCCTTCGGCTGCTCTGAAGAAGCGGACTTCACCTATTTTGGCGACGCCTTGTTCGCCGAGGCGCTGAACCAGACCGACGATCTGAAACAGGCGTTTGAACTGGCCCGCAGCAGTGTTGCCGAAAGAGAACAAAGGGAAGGTTTCGAGGCCTCCGAACCGCAGCTGTGGGCACCGCCGGCGGTACTCGCGCGCTGGCAGCAGCTGCGTCGGCAACAGGCCGAAGAAGCATTGCGTAACGCCGCACAGGCCGACGTGGGGGGACAGGCAAAAACGCCTGCCAACCACTAAGCTTGTGTGTAACAAGGGAGAGACATCATGTATTTGACGCCTCAGCATGTCCTGCTTGCCGGTGCCACGGGTCTGACAGGTGAGCACCTGCTCGACCGCCTGCTCAACGAGCCCACCATCACCCGCGTCCTGGCGCCAACCCGCCGGCCACTGGCCGGGCACCCGCACCTGGAAAACCCGGTAGGCGACCCGGCAATGTTTCTTCCGCAGCTGGCCGGGCGCGTTGATATCGCGTTTTGCTGCCTGGGCACCACGCTGAAGCAGGCCGGCTCCGAATCGGCATTCCGTGCGGTGGACCTGGACATGGTGGTGGCCTTCAGCAAGCGTGCCCGGGAGATGGGCGCGCGGCACCTGCTGGTAGTCAGTGCGCTGGGGGCCGACCCGAAATCGTCGATTTTCTACAACCGGGTCAAAGGCGAGATGGAAGAGGCGCTCAAGGCCCAGGACTGGCCGCAGTTGACCATCGTGCGGCCGTCATTGCTGTTGGGCGAGCGCATAGAGCCGCGGCTGGGCGAGCAGCTGATTTCGCCGTTCTCCAGGCTGATACCTGGGAAGTATCGAGGCATCGAGGCCTGCACCTTGGCCCGGGCGTTGTGGCGCCTGGCGCTGGAGGAAGAAGACGGGGTGCGGATTGTGGAGTCGGATGAATTGCGCAGGTTGGGCAAGAAATAGGCTTCCTGTCAGGGCCTCTTCGCGGGTAAACCCGCTCCCACAGGCACTTCACAGACCAGAGAACGGGTTCACCCGCGAAAGGGCCATCACAGGCCGCCGGTTGCCTGGAAGCCTATACCGGCTGCCGTGAGCAACGACAACGGCAACAACAAGGTATCGAGCAACAGGCTTCCCGGCAGGTCCAGCCGCGGATACGCCGGCGCATCAGCCCCGTAATGATCGCGCGGGCAACAGCCGCCATTCATGACATACAAATCCAACCGGGTACCGGCATATACCACCGGCGCCCCAGGCTTGTTGGCATCCAGCGTCCGCACCGTGGCGCAACCACTCAGCAGCCCCAGCGCCAGCACGCCGCACAATGTGCGCCTCAATCATCCACCCCGTAGTGGTGCTCGCCCCAACGCGGCAACATGTCCTGGGGAATGTTCAGCAGGTTGAGGATGCGTGCCACGACAAAGTCGACCAGGTCGTCGATGGTCTGCGGCTGGTGATAGAAGCCCGGCGCTGCCGGCAGGATGATTGCGCCCATCTGCGACAGCTTGAGCATATTCTCCAGGTGGATGGTGGAAAACGGCGCTTCGCGCGGCACCAGGATCAGCTGGCGACGCTCTTTGAGGGTAACGTCGGCGGCACGCTCGATCAGGTTGTTGCAGGCGCCGGTGGCAATCGCCGACAGGGTGCCGGTGGAACAGGGCACCACCACCATCGCCGCCGGCGCGCCCGAGCCCGAGGCTACCGGCGACATCCAGTCTTCCTTGCCATACACCCGGATCTGCCCGTCGGCGGCACCTGTGTATTCGGTAAGGAACGCCTGCATTGCCTGAGGTTTGGCCGGCAGCACCACGTCGGTCTCGGTGGCCGTCACCAGTTGCGCGGCCTTGGAGATCAGAAAGTGCACCTCGCGATCTTCGCGCACCAGGCAATCGAGCAGGCGCAGGCCATACTGGACGCCCGATGCCCCGGTCATCGCCAGTGTGACGCGTTCCGGCCCGTTCACTGCAATGCCTCGGCCAGCTTGCCGTGCAGGCCACCGAAACCGCCGTTGCTCATGATCACCACATGGGTGCCCGGACGCGCCTGGCCCTTGACCCGTTCGATGATTGCATCGAGGCTGTCGGCCACCACGCTCGGCACCTTGCACTGCGCGGCCGTGGCGGCCAGGTCCCAGCCGAGGCTGGCCGGGGCGTACCAGATCACCTGGTCGGCGTCGCTGACGCTTTCCGGCAAGCCATCACGATGGGCGCCGAGCTTCATGGAATTGGAGCGCGGCTCGATCACTGCGATGACCGGAGCCTCGCCGACGCGCTTGCGCAGGCCGTCGAGGGTGGTGGCAATGGCGGTCGGGTGGTGGGCGAAGTCATCGTAGATGGTCACGCCTTGCACCTCGGCGACCTTCTCCATGCGCCGCTTGACGCTCTTGAAGGCGCTCAGGCCTTCGATGCCCATGGTCGGCACCACGCCGACGTGGCGGGCCGCTGCCAGGGTTGCCAGGGCATTGGCGACGTTGTGCTGGCCGGTCAGCGCCCAGTCCACGACACCTTGCACTTCGCCTTCGAACAGCACTTCGAAACGCGAACCGTCCGGGCTCAGCAGGCGGGCCTGCCATTGGCCACCTTCGCCGGTGGTTTGCACCGGGGTCCAGCAACCCATGCCGATCACGCGTTCCAGCGCCTGCTCGGTGGTTGGGTGAATCACCAGACCTTCACTGGGGATGGTGCGTACCAGGTGATGGAACTGCCGCTCGATCGAAGCCAGGTCGGGGAAGATGTCCGCGTGGTCGAATTCGAGGTTGTTGAGAATCGCGGTGCGCGGGTGGTAGTGGACGAATTTCGAGCGCTTGTCGAAAAAGGCGCTGTCGTATTCATCGGCTTCAACCACAAAGAACGGGGTATGGCCCAGGCGCGCCGACACCGAGAAGTTCTGCGGTACACCGCCGATCAGGAAGCCCGGGCTCATGCCGGCGTGCTCCAGCACCCAGGCCAGCATGCTGCTGGTGGTGGTCTTGCCATGGGTACCGGCAACAGCCAGCACCCAGCGGCCTTGCAGCACGTGGTCGGCCAGCCACTGCGGGCCGGAAACATACGGCAGGCCCTTGTTCAGCACGTACTCCACCGCCGGGTTGCCGCGCGACATGGCATTGCCGATGACCACCAGGTCCGGTGCCGGCTCCAGTTGGGCCGGGTCATAGCCTTGGGTGAGCTCGATGCCCTGGGCTTCGAGCTGGGTGCTCATCGGCGGATAGACGTTGGCGTCAGAGCCGGTGACACGGTGGCCAAGTTCCTTGGCCAGCACCGCCAGCGAGCCCATGAAAGTGCCGCAAATACCTAGAATGTGAATATGCATGGTCAACCTCGCAAAACATCGAGGCAGGGTAGCCCAGGGCGCGACAAATCGCACCAGATGTTTCGCTCAGTCGGCCCTGGTGATGCCGTGTTTGCGCAGTTTTCGATACAAGGTATTGCGGCTGATGCCCAATTGCTCGGCGACCCGGGTGAGGTGCCAGTGTTTTGCCTCCAGGGTGGCCAGCAAGGCACTGCGTTCAGCATCCTGTAGCAGCCTTGCGTCGCGATCGCGCGGCGCAGCAGCCCTGGCGGCTTGAGTTGCCGGATTCGCATCCTGGGGCCGCTCTACGGCACTGTCGCGACACAAGGTTGTTGCTGCAAGGGCCGGTGTGCTGCGGACCATGGCGGGGAGATCCGAGAAGGTAATCCGGCCATCTTCGCAAAGTGCCACCAGCGTGCGCAGCACGTTGCGCATCTGCCGCACGTTCCCCGGCCAGGTAAAGTCGAGCAGCGCCTGCCGCGCCCTGGGCTCGATGTCGATCAGTTGCCCCTGCGCTTCCTGGCGTAACAGAAAGTCCAGCAACTGCGCCTTGTCACTGCGCTCGCGCACCGCCGGCAACGTCACTTCCAGGCCATTCAGGCGGTAATACAGGTCGTCGCGGAAACTGCCCTGCGCCACCCGCTCCAGCAGGTCGCGGTGGGTAGCACTGACGATACGCACGTCGACCGCCTGCGGCTCGCCACCGATCGGCACCACCTGGCGCTCTTCAAGAACCCGCAGCAGCCGGGTCTGCAGGGCCAGCGGCATGTCGCCGATCTCGTCCAGCAGCAACGTGCCACCGTCGGCCTGCAGCAGCTTGCCCCGCATGCCTTCCTTGCGCGCCCCGGTAAAACTGCCGCCGCGATAACCGAACAGCTCGCTTTCGATCAGGCTCTCCGGGATCGACGCACAGTTGATGGCGACGAACGGCTTGCCGCGCCGCTCGCTGGCCTGGTGCACGGCCTGGGCGAACGCCTCCTTGCCGCAACCGGTCTCGCCACGCAGCAACAACGGCACGTCGCGCTCGAACACCCGCACGCTGCGCCGGAAGTCGTTCTGCAAGGCTGGGTCGAGCAGACAGATAAGCGGCTCGACCTCCCGCGCCGACCGCGGCTGCGCGGCTGGCACCGACCATACCGGCGCACGGGCCTGGCCACGCAGGCTGGCGAACACCTGGCGTCCGTCCAGGGTATGCAGTGGCCAGGTCATGCTACCGGTGGGCGTGGCACGGCTGAACAGCTCGTCATGACTGCAGGCGAAGAAGCACTCCAGCGGTTTGCCCAGCACGCCACCCCGCACCGTGCCCAACAGGTTCAGTGCGCTCTGGTTGGCCGCGCAGATGTGCCCGTCACCGTCGAAGGCCAGCAGGCCTTCGCTGAACAGGCCAATCGACTCGGCCTGTAGATGAAAACGCAGCAACCACTGCTGTTCGAAATGACGCAGGAAATAACAGCTTTCGATCATCTTCGCCGACAGGTTGACCAGAGCCATGGTGTGGAACTGGCTCTGCCGCGAAACATCAGGCCGTGCCGAAGACACGTCCAGCACCGCCAGCAACTCACCATGCGGGTCGAACACCGGGCTGGCCGAGCAGGTCAGGCCGGTGTGGCGGCTGCGGAAGTGCTCGTTCTGGTGAATGGTCAGCGCCTGGCGCTCGACCAGGCACGTACCGATGCCGTTGGTGCCTTCGCGCGCTTCGCTCCAGTCGGCGCCCAGCCACAGTCCGGCGCGCTCGAAGCTGCGCCGCTCGCTCGGGGCGCTGACACAGTTGAGGATGACCCCGCGCGCATCGGTCAGCAGCACCGCATGGCCGGCCCCGGATAGCTGCTGGTGCAGGCTGTTCATCTCATGGTCGGCAATCTGCAGCACCTGGCGCAGGCGCTCGCGGCTTTCCAGCAGGCGCCCGTGCTCGAGCACCAGCGGCGCCTCGATCACCGCCGGGTCGAGGTGGTAGTCCTCCAGGCAGCGCAGCCATGAGCGGGCGATGGAAGGGTCACTGCCACCCTCCCCGGCCCGGCCATGGGCGACGGTATGGACTTGCTGGGCATGACGGCTGAAATGGTTGCTCTGCATTATTGTCGTTCTCCGCAGATAGAGCGTACCGCCAGCATCCTCCACCCTGGCAGCCTTTGCAACGCGCGCTCCGGTTACGTATCGCAAGTGACACAAAGCGTCACCCCCTGCCTGTACCGGCACTGGCACAACGCCCATTGACCAGGCCCTGGGAAGCAGGCCAAGCCATTGATTTGCCTATTCCTACAGACGCTGGCCCAACCTTTGCTCTACGCTTTTCAACTCCCTAAACAATAAATAACCAAGGAGACACACCATGCGTTATGCACATCCCGGTACCGAAGGGGCGAAGGTTTCTTTCAAGAGCCGCTACGGTAACTACATCGGTGGTGAGTTCGTTCCTCCGGTAAAGGGTGAGTACTTCACCAACACGTCGCCGGTTAACGGCCAGCCGATCGCCGAATTCCCCCGTTCCACTGCCGAAGACATCGAAAAAGCCCTGGATGCCGCCCATGCGGCTGCAGATGCCTGGGGCCGCACCTCGGTACAAGATCGATCCAACGTCCTGCTGAAGATCGCCGACCGTATCGAACAGAACCTCGAACTGCTGGCCATCACCGAAACCTGGGACAACGGCAAGCCGGTGCGTGAAACCCTGAATGCCGACATCCCGCTGGCGGTCGACCACTTCCGCTACTTCGCTGGCTGCATCCGTGCCCAGGAAGGCGGTGCCGCCGAAATCAACGAAGGCACCGTGGCCTACCACATCCACGAGCCATTGGGCGTGGTCGGGCAGATCATCCCGTGGAACTTCCCGATCCTGATGGCCGCCTGGAAGCTCGCCCCGGCCCTGGCCGCTGGCAACTGCGTGGTGCTCAAGCCAGCCGAGCAGACCCCACTGGGCATCACCGTGCTGCTGGAACTGATCGGTGATTTGTTGCCAAAAGGCGTGCTCAACGTAGTGCAAGGTTATGGCCGCGAAGCCGGCGAGGCGCTGGCCACCAGCAAGCGTATCGCCAAGATCGCCTTCACCGGCTCGACCCCGGTGGGTTCGCACATCATGAAATGTGCCGCCGAGAACATCATTCCATCCACCGTGGAGCTGGGCGGCAAGTCGCCGAACATCTACTTCGAAGACATCATGCAGGCCGAGCCGAGCTTCATCGAGAAGGCCGCCGAAGGCATGGTGCTGGCGTTCTTCAACCAAGGTGAAGTGTGCACCTGCCCGTCACGCGCCCTGGTCCAGGAGTCGATCTACCCGCAGTTCATGGAAGCGGTGATGAAGAAGGTGCAGCAGATCAAGCGTGGCGACCCGCTGGACACCGACACCATGGTTGGAGCCCAGGCTTCGCAGCAGCAGTTCGAGAAGATCCTGTCGTACCTCGACATAGCCCAGGAGGAAGGTGCCGAGCTGCTGACTGGCGGCAAGGTGGAAAAACTCGAAGGCTCGCTGGCCACCGGTTACTACATCCAGCCGACCCTGCTCAAGGGCAACAACCGCATGCGCGTGTTCCAGGAGGAAATCTTCGGGCCGGTGGTCAGCGTTACCACTTTCAAGGACGAAGCCGAAGCGCTGGCGATCGCCAACGATACCGAGTTCGGCCTGGGCGCTGGCGTGTGGACCCGCGACATCAACCGTGCCTATCGCGTGGGCCGTGGGATCAAGGCCGGCCGTGTGTGGACCAACTGCTACCACCTGTACCCGGCGCATGCGGCGTTTGGTGGCTACAAGAAATCCGGTGTAGGCCGTGAAACCCACAAGATGATGCTCGACCACTACCAGCAGACCAAGAACCTGCTGGTGAGCTACGACATCAATCCGTTGGGCTTCTTCTAAACCGGCGCATTTGGGGGCTGCTGCGCAGTCCATCGCGACACGAGGCCGCGCCTGCGGGTACCGCCCCCCTTGGCGGAACAGCCTTGCATCGCGATGGGCCGCAAAGCGGCCCCCATAGCCTCTGGCTCGCTTCCTGCAATACCTATCACCATCGGCCCGGAACCCTTCCGGCCACCAAGAAAAACAACAGGTGAAACTATGCCAAGCGATCATTCCGCCGGCTCTCCGGCAGGTTCTTCCGTCGACTTCGAAAAGGTCGGCTCGGACTATTTCCAGCAACGTGAACTGAAAAAAGGTGCCGCCGGCTGGGTGCTGCTGGTCGGCCTCGGCGTAGCCTATGTCATCTCCGGCGACTACGCCGGCTGGAACTTCGGCCTGGCGCAGGGCGGCTGGGGCGGGATGTTCCTCGCCACCCTGCTGATGGCCACCATGTACCTGTGCATGTGCTTCTCGCTGGCCGAACTGTCGTCGATGATCCCCACCGCAGGCGGCGGCTACGGCTTTGCCCGCAGCGCCTTCGGCCCGTGGGGCGGCTTCCTGACCGGCACGGCAATCCTCATCGAATACGCCATCGCCCCCGCCGCTATCGCGGTGTTCATCGGCGCGTATTGCCAGTCACTGTTCGGTGTCGGCGGCTGGATGATCTACCTGGCGTTCTACATAGTGTTCATCGGCATCCACATCTTCGGCGTGGGCGAGGCACTGAAGCTGATGTTCATCATCACCGCCATCGCCGCCATTGCCCTCGCCGTATTCCTGGTGAGCATGGTGCCCCATTTTGATGCAGCCAATCTGTTCGACATCGCAAAAACGGACGCCGTGGGCGCCAGCAGCTTCCTGCCGTTCGGCTACGTCGGCGTGTGGGCAGCCATCCCCTACGCCATCTGGTTTTTCCTTGCCGTCGAAGGTGTGCCGCTGGCCGCAGAAGAAACCAAGAACCCCAAGCGCGACCTGCCACGCGGGCTGATCGGCGCCATGTTGGTCTTGCTGGCCTTCGCCCTGCTGATCCTGGTGGTCGGCCCGGGTGGCGCGGGCTCCGAGGCGCTGAAGGCCTCCGGCAACCCGCTGGTTGAAGCCTTGTCCAAGGCCTATGGCGGCTCTACCTGGATGGGCGGCTTCGTCAACCTGGTCGGGCTGGCCGGGCTGATCGCCAGCTTCTTCTCGATCATCTATGCCTATTCCCGGCAGATCTTCGCCCTGTCGCGCGCAGGCTACCTGCCGCGCAAGCTGTCGGAAACCAACAAGAGCAAGGCCCCGGTCATGGCCCTTGTGATCCCCGGCATCATCGGCTTCGCCCTGTCGCTGACCGGCCAGGGCGACCTGCTGATCCTGGTGGCGGTGTTCGGTGCCACACTGTCGTACGTGCTGATGATGGCTGCGCACATCACCCTGCGTATCCGTCGGCCGAAGATGGAGCGCCCGTATCGTACCCCCGGAGGCATCTTCACTTCGGGCGTGGCCCTGGTATTGGCCTGCATCGCCGTGGTCGCCGGTTTCCTCGTCGACCCACGGGTGGTGATTGGCGCCGCAGTGATCTATGCGGTATTAATTGCCTACTTTGCTTTGTACAGCCGCCACCACCTGGTAGCGGGCACACCGGAAGAGGAATTCGCCGCGATCCAGAAGGCCGAAGAGGCCCTGCACTGATCGCCGCCACCCGCCGCGGGGCAACCCGCGGCTCTGGAGAGTCTGTATGGCAAGTTTCGTACACACGGTGGGCCACCTGGTCTACCGCTTCGACAGCCTCAAGGAAGTGATGGCCAAGGCCAGCCCCGCCCGCTCGGGGGACTACCTGGCGGGCGTCGCCGCCAGCAACGACGGCGAACGGGTCGCCGCGCAAATGGCCTTGGCCAATATTCCGCTGACGCATTTCCTCAATGAAGCACTGATTCCTTACGAAGAAGACGAAGTCACCCGGCTGATCATCGACACCCACGATGCCCAGGCGTTTGCGATTGTCAGCCACCTGACCGTGGGCGGCCTGCGCGATTGGCTGCTCAGTGATGCCGCCAACGAGGACAGCTTGCGCGCCCTGGCGCCCGGGCTGACGCCGGAAATGGCCGCAGCAGTGTCGAAGATCATGCGTGTGCAGGACCTGGTGCTGGTGGCGCAGAAGATCCGCGTGGTCACCCGCTTCCGCGGCACCATGGGCCTGCGCGGGCGGCTGTCGACCCGGCTGCAGCCCAACCACCCGACCGACGAGCCGGCCGGCATCGCCGCCAGCATCCTCGACGGCCTGCTGTACGGCAACGGCGACGCCATGATCGGTATCAACCCGGCCACCGACAGCATCGCTTCGATCTGCGCGCTGCTGGAAATGCTTGACGCCATCATCCAGCGCTACGACATACCCACCCAGGCTTGCGTACTGACCCACGTGACCACGTCGATCGAGGCGATCAACCGTGGCGTGCCGCTGGACCTGGTGTTCCAGTCCATCGCCGGTACCGAAGCGGCCAACGCCGGCTTCGGCATCAACCTCAATGTGCTGCAGGAAGGCTACGAAGCGGGCCTTTCGCTGAAGCGCGGCACGCTCGGGCAGAACCTGATGTACTTCGAAACCGGCCAGGGCAGCGCGCTGTCGGCCAACGCCCACCACGGCGTCGACCAGCAAACCTGTGAAACCCGCGCCTATGCCGTGGCCCGCCATTTCAAGCCGTTCCTGGTCAACACCGTGGTCGGCTTCATCGGCCCGGAATACCTGTACAACGGCAAGCAGATTATCCGCGCCGGCCTCGAGGACCACTTCTGCGGCAAGCTGCTGGGCGTACCGATGGGTTGCGACATCTGCTACACCAACCACGCCGAAGCCGACCAGGACGACATGGACACCCTGCTGACCCTGCTGGGCGTGGCCGGGATCAACTTCATCATGGGCATCCCTGGTTCCGACGACATCATGCTCAACTACCAGACCACCTCGTTCCACGATGCGCTGTACGCGCGCCAGACCCTGGGCCTGAAACCCGGGCCGGAATTCGAGGCCTGGCTGGCCCGCACCGGCATCTTCACCCAGGCCGATGGCCGGGTACGCTTTGGTGACAACCTGCCGCCGGCGTTCCGCCAGGCCTTGGCACAGCTTGCATAGGGATGACCATGGACCATCGCACGCCTACCCCCGACAACCCCTGGCTGGCCCTGCGCAACCTCACCCCGGCGCGCATAGCCTTGGGCCGAGCCGGCACCAGCCTGCCAACCGAAGCGCAGCTGGACTTCCAGTTCGCCCATGCCCAGGCGCGCGACGCCGTGCACCTGGCGTTCGATCACGCCAGCCTGGCTGCCCAGCTGGCTGACCGCGGCCGCGAAAGCCTGGTGCTGCACAGCGCTGCCAGCGACCGCAACCAATACCTGCAACGCCCGGACCTGGGGCGGCGCCTGAACGAGGACTCGGTAGCGACGCTGCGCCAGCACGCCCAGGCCAACCCCGGCGGTGTCGACCTGGCCATCGTCGTCGCTGACGGCCTCTCGGCTCTGGCCGTGCACCGCCACACCCTGCCGTTCTTGGCCCGCTTCGAGGAGCAGGCCGCTTCCGACGGCTGGACCAGCGCACCGGTGGTGCTGGTGCAGCAGGGCCGTGTGGCGGTGGCTGACGAGGTCGGTGAACTGCTGGGTGCGCGCATGACGGTGATGCTGATTGGCGAACGCCCGGGGCTCAGCTCGCCCGACAGCCTCGGCCTGTATTTCACCTACGCGCCGAAGGTCGGCCTGACCGATGCCTACCGCAACTGCATTTCCAACATCCGCCTGGAGGGGCTGAGCTACGGCATGGCGGCGCACCGCCTGCTGTACCTGATGCGCGAAGCCTGCCGGCGTCAGCTTTCCGGAGTGAATCTGAAGGACGAAGCCGAAGTCCATAGCCTCGAGAGTGAACATGGCGCCGACCAGAAGGGCAACTTCCTGCTCGGCGAAGGGTAAGAAACCTGTAACGGAACGCCGATTGCACTTGCGCCGCGCATTGGGCAGCATGCCCAGGAAGGCTGCTGGCAATCCGCTGTTTCTAATGGACTATGAGGGCCGCACATGCGCATCATCAAGGCAACCCTGGAACACCTCGACCTGCTCACGCCGATGTTCGTCAAATATCGTGAGTTCTACGGGCAGCTTCCCTACCCCGACAGCTCGCGCAGCTTTCTGGAAAAGCGCCTGAAGCGGGATGAGTCGGTGATCTACCTGGCCTTGCCGGATGACGACGACAGCAAGCTGCTGGGTTTCTGCCAGCTCTACCCGAGCTATTCGTCACTGTCGCTGAAACGGGTGTGGATTCTCAACGACATCTATGTGGCCGAGGATTCGCGGCGCATGCTGGTGGCCGACCGCCTGATGCGCGAAGCGAAGAAGATGGCCAAGGACACCAACGCGGTGCGCATGCGGGTATCGACCAGCAGCGATAACGCAGTGGCGCACAAGACTTACGAATCCATCGGCTTTCGTGAGGATAATGAGTTCAAGAGCTACATCCTGCCGATCAGCCAGGATTGAACCTTTCGGCTTTGTCGCGGGCACGCCCGCGACAAAGCCGGTACAGGAATACCCCCCTGCCGTAACCCCCCGCTACAAACTCCCCGGGCATGTTCCCGACTTCGCCGTATAATGGCCCATCTGTCATGTGTGAAATTTTACCCATCGCCAGGTAACCGAGCCTACGCCCCAAGAACACAGGTGCTGTACATGGATTTCAACCCGCTGGACCTTATCCTGCATCTCGATGCCTACCTCGATCTGCTGGTCACCAACTATGGTCCCTGGATCTACGCCATCCTGTTCACCGTGATCTTCTGCGAAACCGGGCTGGTGGTGATGCCCTTCCTGCCAGGCGATTCGCTGCTGTTCATCGCCGGGGCCGTAGCCGCGGGTGGCGGCATGGACCCGCTGCTGCTGGCCGGCCTGCTGATGGCTGCGGCGATCCTCGGCGACAGCACCAACTATGTGATCGGCCGTACGGTCGGCGAGCGCCTGTTCAACAAGCCCAACTCGAAGGTCTTCCGCCGCGACTACCTGCAGCGCACCCATGACTTCTACGAACGCCACGGCGGCAAGACCGTGACCATGGCGCGCTTCCTGCCGATCCTGCGCACCTTCGCCCCCTTCGTCGCCGGCATCGCCCACATGCATTACCCGCGCTTCCTCGGTTTCAGTGTTGCCGGTTCGCTGCTGTGGGTCGGTGGTCTGGTAACCCTGGGTTACTTCTTCGGCAACGTGCCATTCATCAAGCAACACCTGTCGCTGATGGTTGTGGGCATCATCATCCTGTCGCTGGTGCCGATGATCCTCGGCCTGCTGCGTGGCCGCCTGGGCCGCACGGCCAAGGCCCACTGAAGCCGGCCGATGTGGTCGTTCGGCGCCTGGCGGCGCAAGCGCACCCTGGCGCGCTACCCTATCGCCCCCCAGCAATGGCAGGCCGTGCGCGCACGCCTGCCGATCCTGGACGGCATCACTGACGAAGAGGACCGCTGGCTGCGTGAAGCCTGCATCCTGTTCTTGCTGGACAAACACCTCACCTGCCTGCCCGGCGTCGAACTGGACGACGAGCAGCGCCTGCTGCTGGCCGTCCAGGCGCAGTTGCCGTTGCTACATCTGGGCGAGCTGAACTGGTACCAGGGTTTCCACGAGATCATTCTCTACCCCGACGACTTCAAGAGCCCCCAGCGCCACCGCGATGCCAGTGGCGTGGAGCATGTCTGGGATGGCGAACACAGCGGCGAGGCCTGGCAACAGGGCCCGGTCATCCTGGCCTGGAATGGCGTGCTGGCCAGTGGTGGCTGGGAAGCCTACAACCTGGTCATCCATGAGCTGGCGCACAAGCTCGACATGCTCAATGGCGATGCCAACGGCCTGCCACCACTGCACAGCGGCATGTCTGTGGAGGAATGGGCAAGCGCCATGCAACAGGCCTATGACGACCTCAACCGCCAGCTGGACAATGACCCCGACGCCGAAACCGCCATCGACCCTTATGCGGCGGAAAACCCGGCCGAGTTCTTCGCCGTCACCAGCGAGTACTTCTTTAGTGCCCCCGACCTGCTGCAGCAGGCTTATCCAAAGGTCTACCACCAGTTGTCGCAGTTTTACCGCCAGGACCCGCTGGCACGCCTGTGCCGGCTGCAGGCCGAACACCCGGAGTACCGCGCAAGCCACGCCTGACGGGGCCGCACATCAGGCCAGGCGTGGCATGCCCCGGCAGAATGTGCCTATAATCGCGGCCACTTTTTTGGTCAAACACGGGGGCACTGCCCAATGAGCTACAGCAAGATTCCGGCGGGCAAAGACCTGCCGAACGACATCTACGTCGCCATCGAGATCCCGGCCAACCACGCGCCGATCAAATACGAGATCGACAAGGACAGCGATACCCTGTTCGTCGACCGTTTCATGGCTACCCCGATGTTCTACCCAGCCAACTACGGTTTCATCCCGAACACCCTGGCTGACGACGGTGACCCGCTGGACGTGCTGGTTGTTACCCCTTACCCGGTTGCCCCAGGTTCGGTTATCCGCGCCCGTCCGGTTGGCGTGCTGAACATGACCGACGACGGCGGCGGCGACGCCAAGGTCATCGCTGTGCCTCACGACAAGCTGTCGCAGCTGTACGTCGACGTGAAGGAATACACCGACCTGCCAGCCCTGCTGATCCAGCAGATCGAGCACTTCTTTGCCAACTACAAAGATCTCGAGAAGGGCAAGTGGGTCAAGATCGAAGGCTGGGAAGGCGCCGACGCCGCCCGTGCCGCGATCACCAAATCGGTGGCTGCCTACAAGGGCTGATACCGGTTGCTTGAAGAACCCCGCCCTGGCGGGGTTTTTTATAGGCAGTCGCAATTGGCCGACCGCCGCGCGCAGCCGTAAAAATTCTCACAGAGTCCTACTCCAACATCCTACAAATTTTGGGTTTCGTACAAATCTCGTCAACATCCGGTTGATATCCTTGCTGGCACCCCGCCGCTACACTCGCCGCCATGAACACATCCGGTGACCGCCTCAAGGCCCTCCTCCACGAATGTGGCCTGACCCCATCCGATTTCGCTGCCCTGCGCAGCGTCACCCCCCAGCACGTCAACAACTGGTTCAACCGCGGTGTGCCGCTGGCCCGACTGGACGAATTGGCCGACCTGTTCTGCGTGCACCGGCGCTGGCTGCACACCGGCGAAGGGCCCAAACATATCAACCCGATCCCGCGCAACCCTGCCCCGGTACCGGTGCCCGTCGACTCGCCCACGCCACTGTCGGCGCATGGTGGACGGGCCCTGAAAGTTCCCTTTTACCAGGTGCGCAACGGCCTGCTCTCGCCCGAACCCGGCAAACACCTGTGCCTGCCCCTCAATGCCCTGAAAAGCCTGGGGGTGCAGGCCGACAACGCCATCTGCCTGGGCATGCCCGGCAACAACATGGCCCCGCTGATTCCACAGCAGGCCACCCTTGCCATCGACCTGGGGATGATCCGGGTGGTTGAGGGCGAAACCTATGCCCTGCTGCATAACGGCGCGCTCAGGGTGAACAACCTCAGCCTCGGCCAACACGGCACGCTGTACCTGCACAGCCATGACCGGCACAGCTATGCCGTCGAACGCTATACCGCCGCGCAGCGTCAGGCGCAGGGGCTGGAAATTCTGGGCTGGGTCTTTCACTGGTCGTATTTTCGTCAGCAACGGCCAGGCTGAAACAACCTGTGCCATTTTTTGCTGGGCATCCCGTGCGCACCCTTGTATGCTACGCCGCACCTTCAGCCCCGACCGGCGCATGCCGCGGTCCAGAGGGCTCGGCGATATCCCACACGGGCATCTGCCATCCTTTCAGGCCCTTGATGGCCACACAGTTAAGGCGATTGCGGCTTACCATAAATTAGCCGGAAGCGTCCCCGAGAAGCCGGCCACAAGCCGGCTTTTTAATGCCCCTCCCTAGCCCCCTCCCCGCCTCCAGAGCCACGCGTACACCTCGCCTGCGCAAGCTGACTGAAAAGTAATGTCGCGCTCAGCCAGATGACAGCCCGGGCCGACTAGCCTGCAAGCTGTTGGTGCTTTATCGAAAACAATCGACTGACTGGACGCAACGGCATGCAAAGCAAAACCACGAGACGCTCATTCGTCAAAGGCCTGGTCGCCACCGGACTGCTTGGCGGGTTGGGCATGTGGCGCGCGCCGGTCTGGGCGGTGGCCAGCCCTGGCCAGGCGAATGTGCTGACAGGCACCGAGTTTGACCTGTACATCGGCGAACTGCCGGTGAATTTTACCGGCGCGAAACGCACGGCGATGGCCATCAACGGTTCCGTGCCCGGCCCCATCCTGCGCTGGCGCGAAGGCGACACCGTCACCCTGCGTGTGCGTAACCGGTTACAGCAGGACACCTCCATCCACTGGCACGGCATCATCCTGCCGGCCAACATGGACGGCGTACCGGGCCTGAGCTTCCACGGCATCGCCCCTGACGGCATGTACGAGTACAAGTTCAAGGTCCAGCAGAACGGTACCTACTGGTACCACAGCCATTCCGGCTTCCAGGAGCAGGTCGGGGTTTACGGCGCCGTGGTCATCGATGCGAAGGAGCCCGAGCCGTTCACCTATGACCGGGACTACGTGGTAATGCTCAGCGACTGGACAGATGAGGACCCTGCCCGGGTGCTGTCCAAGCTCAAGAAGCAGTCGGACTATTACAACTACCACAAGCGCACGGTGGCTGACTTCGTCAACGACGTCAGCGAAATGGGCTGGTCTGCTGCGCTAGCCGACCGGAAGATGTGGGCCGAGATGAAGATGAGCCCCACCGACCTCGCCGACGTGAGCGGCTACACCTACACCTACCTGATGAATGGCCAGGCCCCGGATGGCAACTGGACGGGCGTGTTCAAGCAGGGCGAGAAAATCCGCCTGCGCTTCATCAACGGCTCTGCCATGAGCTATTTCGATGTGCGCATTCCCGGCCTGAAAATGACCGTTGTCGCGGCAGACGGGCAGCACGTCAAACCCGTTTCGGTCGACGAGTTCCGCATCGCCGTTGCCGAAACCTACGACGTCATCGTCGAACCCGTCAGCGAGCAGGCCTACACCATTTTCGCCCAGTCCATGGACCGTACCGGGTATGCCCGCGGCACCCTGGCTGTCCGCGAGGGCTTGCAAGCCCCTGTTCCGGCCGTGGACCCACGTCCCGTCATTTCCATGAACGACATGGGCATGGAGCATGGCGGCATGGCCGGCATGGCCGGCATGGATCACGGCAGCATGCCTGGCATGGACCATGGCAGCATGACTGGCACGAACGGGACCATGCAGCGTCACCCGGACTCCGAGACCAACAACCCGCTGGTCGACATGCAGACGATGACGCCGACGCCAAAGCTGAGCGATCCCGGCATTGGGCTACGCAACAATGGCCGCCGCGTACTCACCTATGCCGACCTGCGCAGTACCTTCCCGGACCCGGACGGCCGCGCGCCCGGCCGCACGATCGAGCTGCACCTAACCGGGCACATGGAAAAATTCGCCTGGTCCTTCGACGGCATCAAGTTTTCCGATGCCGAGCCACTGCGCCTCAAGTATGGCGAGCGCCTGCGCATCACCTTGGTCAACGACACCATGATGACTCACCCCATCCACCTGCACGGCATGTGGAGCGACCTGGAGGATGAGCAAGGCAACTTCATGGTGCGCAAGCACACCATCGATATGCCGCCTGGCTCGAAACGAAGCTACCGCGTCACTGCAGATGCCTTGGGGCGTTGGGCCTATCACTGTCACCTGCTGTTCCACATGGAAATGGGCATGTTCCGCGAAGTCCGTGTCGACGAATGAACTGGAGATCCGAGATGAGCAAACCGATGAAACCAAGCGCGTTTTTCCTATCTGCCGCGATGGCAGGCCTGTTTGCTGTCCATGCACCCTCCTCGTGGTCAGGCGACACCAGCAAGCAGCCGGCCAACGCTGAAAGCGCCAAAGGCGCACACCGCATGGATCAGGGCAACATGCAAGGCATGAGCCATGACGCCATGAAAGGCATGGATCACAGCACCATGAAGGGTATGAACCATGACGCCATGAATGACGTGAACCATGGCGCGATGAAAGGCATGGACCACGGCAAGATGATGGAATCGCATGGCAGCGACAAAGCTAAGGCAGGGAAAGATGCTCAATAGCCTGGCACGACCATCGCTGCTGGCATTGAGCGTGGCCCTCGGCGTACTGGGCATTGCGCCCAGTTTCGCCGCTGGCGAAATGGACCATTCAGCCATGGGGCGGGAATCGATGCCAGGCATGGACCACGGCACGATGGACCACGGCAGCATGCAGGGTATGGACCACAGCGAGATGGAACATGGCAGCATGCAGGGCATGGACCATGGCGCCATGGACCATTCGACGATGCCCACCGGCTCGGCAGAAGACGCGACGACGACCAGCCGTACCCCGATCCCCGTATTGACCGATGCGGACCGCCAGGCAGCCTTCCCCCCGTTGGCTGGGCACCAGATGCATGACAGCGCGATCAACGGCTTCCTGCTGCTGGATCAGCTGGAGTACCAGGATGCGGACGAAGGCAGCACGCTGGCCTGGGATGCATCCGGCTGGATAGGCGGCGATATCAACCGGCTGTGGGTCCGTTCCGAAGGCGAACGTACCAGCGGCGTGACCGAGGATGCGGAATTGCAGCTGCTATACGGCCGCTCGGTCAGCCCCTGGTGGGATGTGGTTGCCGGGGTGCGCCAGGACTTCAAGCCCGAATCGCCCCAGACCTGGGCGGCATTCGGTGTTCAGGGCATGGCGCTGTACGATTTCGAAGCCGAAGCCACCGCATTCATTGGCGAGAACGGCCAGACTGCTGCTCGCCTGGAAGGCGACTATGACATCTTGCTGACCAACCGCCTGATCCTGCAGCCAACCGCTGAAGCCAACTTCTACGGCAAGAACGACCCGACGCGCGGCGTGGGTTCCGGCCTGGCCAACACCGAGGTCGGGCTGCGCCTGCGCTATGAGATTGTCCGCCAGTTCGCCCCCTATATTGGCATCACCTGGAACCGCTCCTATGGCAAGACCGCCGATTTCATCCGTGATGAAGGTGGTGATGTAGATGAAGCGCGTTTCGTCGCCGGTATCCGTATGTGGTTTTGAGAACCTGCCATGAAAAGAACAATAACAACGCTTGTTGTGGCTGGCGCGGTCACCTGCGCGGCAGCCATGGGTGCCGCGTACTCAGGCCTGGTCAATGTCGGGGCCGACGATCCTCACTTCCCTGCCGTACATGCGTTTCTGGCAATGGCGCGGGACCGCTCCATTGCAGTTCGTGCCCGGGACATCGTGGTGCCAGACCTGCAAGACCAGGCGTTGATCCGCACCGGCGCCGGTAATTACAACGCCATGTGCATCGGCTGCCACCTGGCCCCGGGTGTGGACAAAACCGAGCTCAGCCAGGCGCTGTACCCCTCGCCGCCCAACCTGGCCACCGGCGGCATCGACGGCGACCCTGCCGCAGCTTTCTGGATCATCAAGCATGGCATCAAGGCCACCGGCATGCCGGCCTGGGGCAAGAGCATGGGCGACGAGTACATCTGGGGCATCGTGGCCTTCCTCGACCAGTTGCCCAAGCTCGACGCCCAGCAGTACAGCGCGCTGGTAGCGAGCAGCAGCGGCCACCGCCATGGCGGTGGCGAAAGCGAAATGCACAACCATGAAAGCCAGCACGGCAGCCACGCGACGGGCGGTTCAGAAGCGCATCATCCGGCGCCCGGTGTTCCAGTGCCGAAGGCACACACGCACCGCGATGGGAAGCAGCACGTCCATGGAAACTGAAGGCCGCCCGGTCCGAAAATGGCGCCTGCACGCACCGGGAAAATTCTGATTATCAGAAGTCGTACCGAGCCCCAACCATCATGCTCCGCGATGGTCCGTAGAAATTGAACGTCGAGGTCGACCCCACCCGCGACAGGTAGTCCCGGTCGAACAGGTTGTTGATGTTGAAGGTGGCCGTCAGCTTCGAGGTAACCGGGTACGACAGCATTGCATCCACCGTCGCATAGCCTGGCGCGTCGATACGCACACCGCCGTTCTCGGAGTAGAAGTTACTCATCGCCGAAATACCGCCACCGATGGCCAGGCCGTTCAGCAAACCTTGGCTGATGGTGTACTTGCTCCACAGCGATGCCTGGTTGCGCGGCATGATGAAGAAGGTGGTTTCGGCGTCGCCCTTGAGGGTTTCGGTTTCCATCCAGGTGTAGCCGGCCAGCACTTCCCAGTTCGGCGTCAGCTTGCCGCTCACTTCCACTTCGGCGCCCTTCACACGGGTCTTGCCGGATGCAACAGCATCATTGGTAGCCACACCGTCGGCGTCATACACGGTGGTCGCGCGGTTCCTGTCAGTCAGGCGGAACACCGAGAGGCGCGTATTCAGGTCGCCGCCGAAGTAGCTGCTCTTGAGACCGAACTCGTACTGCTCGCCCTCACGCGGCTTGAGCACCCGGCCATTACTGTCGGTGTCAGACTGCGGCTTGAACACCTGCGAATAGCTGGCGTACAGCGCATGGTTCTCGGTCAGGTCGTAGACCAGGCCGCCATACGGGGTGAAGTGGCCATCCACGCGCTTGCTGTCGTTGGTGGTAGCGCCGCTACTGAGGGTGGTGGTGTAGAAATCACCGCGGTACCAGCTGAAGCGGCCCCCGGCGATCAGCGCCAGACGCTCGACCGGGCGGAAGGTGACCTTGGAGTAAAGGCCGTATTCCTCTTCCTGTGTGCCGGTCTCGGTGCTGTAGTTGGGCGATGGCTTGGCAAACTGCTTCGGCGAGTAGGTATTGACGTTGATGGCGCCCAGGTTGGTGGTGCCGTTGAGGTACTCGGTGTCGTAGTTCTTGTAGTCGCTGCCGACCACAAACTCGCTGACCTGGCCGAAGGTTTCGAACGGCTGGCTGTAGCTGGCGTCCAGCGAGTAGGTGTCCTGGGTGAAATCGCGGGCGCTGGCGCGCTCGGAGTTGGCGCCAGTGCTGCCGTTGGTCGCGGTGAAGGCGTACAGGTAATTGGTGTCGCGGTGCGAGCCACGGGCAGCGACACGGCCATAGCCGCCGTTGTCGAAGCGGTGGGTCAACTCGGCGACCAGGTCGGTGGTCTTGCCGTCGAAGTAGTTCCAGTCCGCGCCAAGGAAGCGGGAATGGCTGAAGTCGGGCACTTCGCCGCCCAGTGTAGCCGGGTAGCCGTTGTGCGGCGTGATGTTCTTCACTTCGTGAATCAGGCCGAACGACAGGGTGGTGGCTTCGTCCAGGTCGACGTCCAGCGCACCGTAGTAGCTGTTGCTGGTGTTGGCGTTGTAGTCGACCTCGCCATTGCTGTCGTCACGCGAGGCGATGAAGCGCCCGCGTACGCGGCCGGCATCATCCAGCGGCCCGCTCAGGTCGATTTCTTCGTGGTTGGTGTCCCAGGTGCCATAGCTGCCTTCGACGTGGCCATGGAACTCGGCGGTCGGGCGCTTGCGCACCATGTTGACGATGCCGCCCAGTTCGCTGGTACTGCTGAACAGCCCGGCCGGGCCACGCATGATCTCGACACGGTCGAATGCCGCCAGCGACGGTACTGTACCGAAGATGCTGGCCATTGGCGCCGGCAGGCCGTCGATATTGAACTCGCTGTACTCGTAGCCACGGGCGTAGATCGACGAACGGCCACTGTCGTTGGTCAGGGTTCGCAGGCCGGCGGTGTACTTGGCCAGGTCATCAAGGTGCACGAACTGGCGGTCCTTTACATAGTCCTGGGTGTAGACGGTGATCGATTGCGGGATGTCCTTGAGCGCTGCAGGGGTCTTGGTGCCCACGGTGGCGGCATCCACGCTATAGCCGCCGGTTTCTTCCGACGGCAGCATGTCGTACAGGCGATTGCCTTCGATGGTCAATGCCGGCAAGTCGAGCGCGCTGTCGTCGGCCGGCGCCCGGGTTGCTACCGTCTCGGCCAGTGCCGTCAATGAAAACGGCGCCAGCAACCCCAGCACCAGCCAGCCCCGAACCGGTCGCCGGCACCCCATACTCCTGAAACTGCTCATGTCACACCCTCGCCCCAATGACAATAATTCGCAAACGAAACAAGTTGCTTTTTGCGAACGATACCGAAGGGAAACTACGGGTGCAGCAGGATTAACCTTCTTAACGTATCCAGGCGTTGCCCGAACCCTATTGGCAATGGGATGATTCGCAACTGATATGAGTTCTCATTCAAGGCTCGCCGTGTCCACCTCACTCCTCCTTGCCGAAGACGACCCACGCCTGCGTCAGGACCTGGAACGCCATTTCCTCAACCGCGGGTTCCGGGTACACGCCTGCGCCACTGGCGCCCAGGCCCTGAACGCCATACAGCAATCACGCTTCGAACTGTTGCTGCTGGACATCATGCTGCCGGGTATCGATGGCCTCAGCCTGCTCGACGAGTTGCGCCGGCAGCAGGCGGTGCCGGTCATGCTGATGTCGGCGCTGGGGGCCGAGCAGGACCGCATCACTGGCTTTACCCGTGGCGCGGACGATTACCTGCCCAAACCCTTCAGCCTGGCCGAACTGGACGCCCGGGCCGATGCCCTGCTGCGGCGTGTGGCCTTCGATCGGGGTACGGCGTTGCGTGCCGACGTCGGCGAATTGATGCTCGACCAGGACCGCCAGGACCTGATCCACAACGGCAAGTCTGCCGGCCTCACTGCCTCCGAATTCCGCTTGCTGGCCACCCTGCTGGCCCACCCCGGCGAAGCCTTGAGCAAACCATTTCTCTACCAGACCGTGCTGCACCGGGCCTATACCCGCCTGGACCGAGGCCTCGATGTGCATGTGTGCAACCTGCGCCGCAAGCTGGCTGACATCGCGGCCCAGCACCTGCAGATCCAGGCCGTACGCGGCCAAGGGTACATCCTGGTCGAAGCGGACCAGGCCTGATGCGCCGTCATCCCTTGCTGTGGAAACTGGCCGTACTGCAGGTCGGCTTCTGCCTGTTGCTGACTTGGCTGATCTGGACCTGGGGCCTGTCGGTGGAACGCAGTTCCTACTTCCTGTCCCAGGCCGACCAGGACTACCTGGCGCGCTTTGCACAGCAAGCCGAACAAGCCTGGGAGCAAGGCGGCGCGGAGGGGGCCGAGGCCTGGCGCAGGCGACTGGCACAGGCCGAGGGCACCTGGGTGGCGCTGGTCGGGCCGCACCTGCAAAGCCTTGGCAGCACACCGCTGAGCGCCGAGGAAGCCAGCCACCTGACCTTCATGCGCAAGCTCGACTGGCCGATGAGCCGGCGCCTGCAGGATGAACTGCCCTACGTCAGCATCGAGTTCCCGCAACACCCCGAGCACGGCCGCCTGGTAATCCAACTGCCCGAGCACCTGCTGCCCACCGGGCTGACGCCATGGACCCATGTAATCACCCATGGCGTGGCCCCCACACTGCTCGCCCTGCTGCTGGGTCTGGCGTTGTACCGCCACCTTGTGGTGCCCCTGAACCGCCTGCGCGACCGCGCCGACGCGCTGCGTGCCGACGACTTTGCCAGCCCCGCCCTGCCCCTGCTGGAGCGGCGCGATGAGCTGGGTGAACTGGCGCAGGCCTTCGAGCACATGGCCGGGCGCCTGCGCCAGAGCCTGGAGCAGCAGCGCCTGTTGCTGCGCACGCTGTCGCACGAACTGCGTACGCCGCTGGCGCGGCTGCGCATCGCCCATGACAGCGGCTTGCCGCCAGCCCAGTTGCGTGAGCGCCTGGACCGCGAGGTCACCGACATGCAGAAGCTGCTGGAAGATACGCTGGACCTGGCCTGGATGGACACCGAACAGCCCAGCTTGCCGACCGAACCGGTGTTGATGGTTTCGGTGTGGGAAGCCTTGAGTCAGGACATCTGTTTCGAAAGCGGCTGGGACCGCGCCCGCCTGCCCTGCTCGCTCGGCACCGACTGTGTGGTACAGGCACACCTCGACAGCCTGGCCCAAGCCCTGGAAAACCTCATGCGCAATGCCATCCGCCACTCGCCGAGCGATGGCCGGGTCTGCCTGGACGGGTGGCTGGACGGCGACTGCTGGCACCTGCGCCTCAGCGACCAAGGCCCGGGGGTCCCGCACGCCGAGCTCGAACGCATCTTCGAACCCTACCAGCGGCTGGCCGACAGCGGCGCGGGCTTCGGCCTGGGCCTGGCCATCGCCCGCCGCGCCATCGAACTACAAGGCGGTCGTGTGTGGGCCAGCAATGGCCACCCAGGCCTGTGCCTGCACATCACATTGCCAGTAGCCAGGACTGTTTAGAAAGTTAATGCGCTTTACCCTCAATCAGGACTGATTATCATCTGGCCGTTCCTGCCTTGCGCTACTTGCGAAGCCCTGACGAGACACCTGATGAGCAAGATGACCCTGACGCTGGCCTTGGCACTGTCCCTTGTGGCCCCCGCTGCTATGGCGCAGCCCGAACATGGACAGAGGATGGATACCTCGCTGCTGCAGCGCGAGGACCTGGCCTACCGCTTCAGCCAGCTCGATCTGGACTCGGCCGATGGCCAGCGTCATTACCGCTTGTGGGTCGGCAAACCAGACCGCCCGGCGCCAGCGGCCGGTTACCCGGTACTGTGGATGCTCGATGGCAACGCCGCGCTGGGGGCACTGGACGGCCAACTGCTGGGCAAGCTTGCCGCTGGACAAGCGCCATTGCTGGTGGCCGTGGGATACCAGACCGATCAGCGGATCGAGCGGGTCGGGCGTACCTATGACTACACCCCGGCGCTGCCTGGGCAGGCTGAGCAACTGGACCCGTTGACCGGGCAACCGAGCGGTGGCGTGGATGCATTTCTCGATCTGCTGAGCGAGCGCATGCGGCCGCTGGTGGCGGGTGTGGCACCGATCGACCTGCAGCAGCAGACGTTGTGGGGGCACTCCTATGGTGGGCTGGCCGTGCTGCATGCGCTGTTCACCCGGCCGGGGGCTTTCAGTGACTATGTTGCGGCCAGCCCTTCGCTGTGGTGGCGTGACGGTGCGATCGTGCGTGAGGCGCAGGGGTTTGGCCAGCGCTTGGGTAACAGCCGGCCTCGGTTGTTGCTGATGCGCGGGAGTGAGGAGCCGGCGAACCCGCGCATGCCGGTGCAAGGCGATGCAGAGCGGGCGGCGCAGGAGCTGGTGGCAGACCTGGCCAAGGTTCCAGGGTTGCAGCTGCGGTTCGAGCGGTTTGACGGGCTGGGGCATGGGCCGATGTTCGCGGCCTCGCTGAAGCGGGTGATTGAAGGGATGTCCCGATAAACCTGCACTGGCCTTCTCGCGGGGCCTACCCGCGAAACGGCCGGTCCAGGCAACATAGCTGTCAGCCCTTCACACACACCACCTGGCGCAAGGTGTGCACCACCTCGACCAGATCCTGCTGCGCGCGCATCACCGCATCGATATCCTTGTAGGCCATCGGGATCTCGTCGATCACTTCCTTGTCCTTGCGGCATTCCACATGCGCCGTGGCCCGTCGCTGGTCCTCCACGGTGAAGCGGCTCTTGGCCTTGGTCCGGCTCATCACCCGCCCGGCGCCATGGCTGCAGGAACAGAACGATTCCTCGTTACCCAGCCCACGCACGATGAAGCTCCTGGCCCCCATCGAGCCAGGAATGATGCCCAGCTGCCCTTTCTGCGCCGACACCGCGCCCTTGCGCGTCACCAGCACTTCGCGGCCAAAATGCTGCTCGCGCTGCACGTAGTTGTGGTGGCAGTTCACCGCTTCCAGGCTGGCCTCGAACGGCTTGCCCAGCACCTTGCGGGCGGCACCGACCACCGCCAGCATCATCAGCTCGCGGTTCTGCCGGGCATAGTCCTGGGCCCATTCCAGCGCTTCCACGTAGTCGGCGAAATGGCGGCTGCCTTCCTCGAAGTAAGCCAGGTCCTTGTCCGGCAGGTTGGCCAGGTGCTGGCGCATGTCGGCCTGGGCCAGCTCGATGAACAGGTTGCCAATGGCATTGCCTACACCCCGCGAGCCGCTGTGCAACATGAACCAGACACGGTCGGCCTCGTCCAGGCACACCTCGATGAAGTGGTTGCCACCACCCAGCGTGCCCAGGTGCTGGCGGTTGTTGGTCTTCGCCAGGCGCGGGTATTTGTCGGTAATGGCCTTGAAGCGCCCGGCCAACCGCCCCCAGGCCTTGTCGGCCTGGGCCGGCACATCGTCCCAGGCGCCCTGGTCATGTTTGCCGAACGTCTTGCCATGCGGCACCGCCTGCTCGATGGCGCTGCGCAGGCCGTGCAGGTGGTCCGGCAGGCCGCGGGCGTGCAGCGAGGTGCGCGCAGCGATCATGCCGCAGCCGATGTCTACCCCCACCGCCGCAGGAATGATCGCGCCAACGGTCGGGATCACGCTGCCAATGGTCGAACCTTTGCCCAAGTGCACGTCCGGCATCACCGCCAAGTGCCTGAAGATGAACGGCATCCTGGCGGTATTGAGCAATTGCCGGCGAGCGTCGTCCTCGACCGGCACGCCGTCGGTCCATAACTTGACCGGCTTGCCGCCGGCAACCTGGAGAATGTCCATGGGGCTGTTCCTGAAGGGCCATACCGGCATGATACCGCCAAAGGTCGTAGAACCGTGGGTTGCCAGCGGGGTGGCGAGGTGCGGTATGCTTGGCCCGTCTTCAGGGCGGGGTGAAAGTCCCCACCGGCGGTAAATCGAAAGATGAGCCCGCGAGCGCCCCGGCCATGCCGGGGGTCAGCAGATCTGGTGCAATTCCAGGGCCGACGGTCATAGTCCGGATGAAAGAAGGCGTCAGGCAGGGGCCATCCGGGTGTCCCTGTGCGCGCATTTTGTTCGCCCCGAGACGTTCATCGATCATTCACGAGGAGCGTTTCATGTCCACCCAGCGCCACCCGCAATTCCCCAATGTCAGCGCCGCCATCGCCGCCTTCCAGGCCGGGCGCCCTGTGTTGCTGCTCGACGATGACGACCGCGAGGACGAAGCGGACATCATTGCCGCCGCCGAGAACATCTCGCTGCAGACCATGGCCATGATGATTCGCGATTGCAGCGGCATCGTCTGCCTGTGCCTGGACGAAGCCACCGTCGACGAGCTGCAGCTGGCACCGATGGTGCAGAACAACCAGGCGCGCCACGGCACCGGCTTCACCGTCACCATCGAGGCGGTCGAAGGGATCACCACCGGGGTTTCCGCCCAGGACCGCATCACCACCATCGCCGCGGCACTGCGCTCTACCGCCGGGCAGCGCCATATCGTCAGCCCGGGCCATGTATTCCCGTTGCGCGCGCGCAATGGCGGGGTGCTGACCCGCCGTGGGCACACCGAAGGTTCGGTGGACCTGGCGCGCCTGGCAGGCCTGCGCCCGGCGGCGGTGCTGTGCGAGCTGATGAACCCCGACGGCAGCATGGCGCGCGGCGAGCAGGTGGCGGTGTATGCGCGGCAGTACAATCTGCCGGTGCTGACCATCGAGGAACTGGCGCAGTACCGTGAAGCGATGCTGGCGCTGGAAGCCGAGCCAGCCTGACAGGTCACCTTGGAGCCATTCGCGGGTACGCCCGCGAATGGCCGTTGAAAGCGACCTACTTGCCCCCGAAGTTTGCTCCCCCCGCCCCGCTCTGCTAGTGTCGCGCCGTTCTGAATGCCACCGAGACAGTCGCCATGGCCCGCAAAAAAGCCTCCCTCGATTTCGAGCAATCCCTCGCAGACCTGCAAGCCCTGGTCGAGCGCCTGGAGAACGGCGAATTGTCGCTGGAAGAGTCGCTGGCCGCCTTCGAACAAGGCATCGCCCTGACCCGGGATTGCCAGGGCGCCCTGGCCCAGGCTGAACAGAAGGTGCAGATCCTGCTGGAGCGCGATGGCGAGCTGGCCGCGCAGCCTTTCGACGCGGAGCCGGAAGCATGATCGGCACCTACCAGGCCAGCTGCCAGGCGCGGGTCGACGCCGCACTCGAGCCGTTGTTCGTTGCCCCGTTCCGGGAACTCGAACGCCTCTACGCGGCCATGCGCTACAGCGTGATGAACGGCGGCAAGCGGGTACGCCCGCTGCTGGCCTACGCGGCCTGCGAAGCCCTCGGGGCCCCGGCCGAACAGGCCAACGGCGCAGCCTGTGCGGTGGAACTCATCCACGCCTACTCGCTGGTGCATGACGACCTGCCGGCGATGGATGACGACGACCTGCGCCGAGGCCAGCCAACCACCCACAAGGCATTCGACGAAGCCTGTGCCATTCTCGCTGGCGATGGTTTGCAGAGCCTGGCCTTCAGTGCCCTGCTCGACCCGCGCCTGAGCCCACAGGCCGACAGCATCCGCCTGGCCATGGTCCAGGCGCTGGCCAAGGCTGCCGGCCCGGCGGGCATGGTCGGCGGCCAGGCCATCGACCTCGGCTCGGTCGGCCTGAAACTGGACCAGCAGGCCTTGGAGCTCATGCACCGGCACAAGACCGGCGCGCTGATCGAAGCCAGCGTGCGCCTGGGTGCCCTGGCCAGTGCCCGTGCCGAACAGGCGCAACTGGACGCCTTGCAGGCCTATGCCCAGGCCATTGGCCTGGCGTTCCAGGTGCAGGACGATATCCTCGACGTGGAAAGCGACACCGCGACCCTCGGCAAGCGCCAGGGCGCCGACATCGCCCGCGACAAACCGACCTACCCCGCGCTGCTGGGCCTGGACGCGGCCAAGGCCTATGCCATCGAACTGCGCGACCAGGCGCTGGGCGCCCTGCAAAGCTTTGACGACAAGGCCGAACCGCTACGCGCGCTGGCGCGCTACATTGTCGAACGGCGCAACTGATTGCCTGGGGCCGCCGTGCGGCCCGTGCGACACCCGTCTGAATGGGCAGTATTTCCTACAATGGGGTAAACTGCCGCGTCTTACACACCTATAACGACTCGCCTGATGCCCACGACGTTTCAAGAGATCCCCCGCGAACGCCCGGTCACGCCGTTGCTCGACCGCGCTGACACGCCTGCCGGCCTGCGCCGGCTGGCAGAAGCCGACCTGGAGACCCTGGCCGACGAACTGCGCCAGGAATTGCTCTACACCGTGGGCCAGACCGGTGGGCATTTTGGTGCCGGCCTGGGCGTCATCGAGCTGACCATTGCCCTGCACTATGTCTTCGACACCCCGGACGACCGGTTGGTGTGGGACGTCGGCCACCAGGCCTACCCGCACAAGATCCTCACCGGGCGCCGTAAACGCATGCTCAGCCTGCGCCAGAAAGACGGCATCGCCGCCTTCCCGCGCCGTAGCGAGAGCGAGTACGACACCTTCGGCGTCGGCCATTCCAGCACCTCGATCAGCGCTGCGCTGGGCATGGCCATTGCCGCCCGTCTGCAGAACAGCGCGCGCAAGTCGATCGCGGTGATCGGTGACGGCGCGCTGACCGCCGGCATGGCCTTCGAGGCGTTGAACCACGCCCAGGAGGTCAACGCCGACATGCTGGTGATCCTCAACGACAACGACATGTCGATTTCGCGCAATGTCGGTGGCCTGTCCAACTACCTGGCCAAGATCCTCTCCAGCCGCACCTACGCGAGCATGCGCGAAGGCAGCAAGAAAGTGCTGTCGCGCCTGCCAGGCGCCTGGGAAATCGCCCGCCGCACCGAGGAATACGCCAAAGGCATGCTGGTGCCGGGTACGCTGTTCGAAGAGCTGGGCTGGAACTATATCGGCCCGATCGACGGCCATGACCTGCCAACCATGATCGCCACCCTGCGCAACATGCGTGACCTCAAGGGCCCGCAGTTCCTGCACGTGGTGACCAAGAAGGGCAAAGGCTTCGCCCCGGCCGAACTTGACCCGATCGGCTATCACGCCATCACCAAGCTGGAGCCGGTAGACAAGCCCGTCGCGCCGAAAAAAACCAGCGGCCCCAAGTATTCCGCCGTGTTCGGCCAGTGGCTGTGCGACATGGCCGCCGCCGACAACCGCCTGGTGGGCATCACCCCGGCGATGAAGGAAGGCTCCGACCTGGTCGCTTTCAGCGAGCGTTACCCGGAGCGTTACTTCGACGTGGCGATAGCCGAGCAACATGCCGTGACCCTGGCAGCCGGCATGGCCTGCGAGGGCAGCAAGCCGGTGGTGGCGATCTATTCCACCTTCCTGCAGCGCGCCTATGACCAGCTGATCCACGATGTGGCGGTGCAGAACCTCGACGTGCTGTTTGCCATCGACCGCGCCGGCCTGGTCGGCGAAGACGGCCCGACCCATGCAGGCAGCTACGACCTGTCGTACCTGCGCTGCATCCCCGGCATGCTGGTGATGACGCCGAGCGATGAGAATGAGCTACGCAAGATGCTCAGCACCGGCCACCTGTACAACGGCCCGGCGGCAGTGCGCTACCCACGCGGCACCGGCCCCAACGCGCCGATCAGCGGCGACCTGGAACCGCTGGAAATCGGCAAGGGCGTAGTCCGTCGCCAGGGCGAGAAAGTCGCCTTGCTGGTGTTCGGCGTGCAACTGGCCGAGGCCATGCAAGTGGCTGAGCAGATCAACGCCACGGTAGTCGACATGCGCTTCGTCAAGCCGCTGGACCAGGCCCTGGTGCTGGAGCTGGCCGATACTCATGAATTGCTGGTGACCATCGAAGAGAACGCCATCATGGGCGGTGCGGGTGCAGCGGTTGGCGAGTTCCTGGCCAACGAGGCGATCGTGAAACCGCTGCTGCACCTGGGGCTGCCGGACATCTACGTCGAGCATGCCAAGCCTGCGCAAATGCTGGCTGAGTGTGGCCTGGATGCGGCCGGGATCGGGGCTTCGGTGCAGGCCCGGATGGCCAGGCTCGGGCTGTAATCCGCCGGGCCAGGCAGCAGGAGTCAGCCGAGCTGGCGCGGAATGCGGTAGAGGTACAGCACCACCACGGTGGACAACGCCAGCAGAATCTGCGGTACCGCCTCAAGGCCGACCAGCACCGACAGCGCAGCGACCCAGGCCGGGAAGCAGGCATACAGCATGGCCAGGCGCCGGACACGTGCCAGCTCGATCCAGGCAGCGGGTTCGTCACCGGTGCCAAGTACCTGCGAGGTGGCAATCAGCGCGCGCTTGTAGGCAGCAAAACGCGGCAGGCTGAGGAACATGGTCGCCGCCCCGGCAATGAACAGCGGCATGGCCAGTACCGGCACCAGCGCATCACCACCGCCAAAGGCCCAGGCCATGACCGGCAGCGGCACCAGGCCCACCGCCAGGTACTGCCACCAGGCCAGCGCCAGGCGCCGCTTGACCTCGGCGCGGGTCACGCCTGGGGCACCTCGCCCTGGTGCTCGTTACCCAGCATGTGACCGAGCTTGCCGGCCTTGGTTGCCAGGTAATAGCGGTTGTGCGGGTTGTGCCCGGTGTGCAGCGGCACGCGCTCGGCGACGACGATGTTCATGTCGGTCAGGGCTTTGACCTTGCGCGGGTTGTTGGTCATCAGGCGCAGCGACTTCACGCCCAGATGCTCCAGCATCGGCAGGCACATGGCATAGTCGCGCTGGTCGGCGGCAAAGCCCAGGCGCTCGTTGGCTTCGACGGTATCGGCGCCACCATCCTGCAGTTCATAGGCACGAATCTTGTTCAGCAGGCCAATACCCCGGCCTTCCTGGCGCAGGTACAGCAGCACGCCACGGCCTTCGCGGGCGATGGCCTGCAATGCCGCTTCCAGTTGCGAGCCACAGTCACAGCGCTGGCTGAACAGGGCGTCGCCGGTCAGGCACTCGGAGTGCAAGCGCCCCAGCACCGGCTGGCCATCCGCGATGTCACCCAGGCTGAGCACCACATGCTCACGCCCCGTGGCTTCGTCGAGGAAACCATGCATGGTGAAGGTCGCGAAGGGAGTCGGGAGTTTAGAGGCGGCAACAAAGACGACGGGCACGTTGTGCTCCTGAAATCAGTAGGAAATTTCTAGTGGGCCGATTGTATCAGCAGGTTGGCGGCTGTGCGCTGGCTGAATACCGTGGGGTAAGATCGAAAAGTTCGATGCTGACAGTTTCGGGTCTTATTGTGGTTTGCTGCCCGACGTGAACGGATACGGCTGTTGCCAGTGTTCGAAAATCGGCTTCAGTTCGCCACGGCGTACCAGCTCGGCCATCCGCTTGTCGAACAGATCACGCAGGGCCTTGGCCCGGTCGTTGCGGGCGAAGGCCAGGTACAACGGCAGTTCGGCGACATGGGCACGGCGGAAACGCTCGGGTTGGGAGGTCTGGCCGAGCACGTGATCGACCTCGGTCCGCGCATCGATATAGAAGTCCACCCGATCATGTTCGAGCATCGGCAGGATGCCTTCGCGACGTTGCACTTCCCGGGCATCGCGCACATTGGGCAAGTAACGGCCGAAATTGTAGCCACGCACCCAGACCAGACGGTACTGGCCGATAGTGTCCCGGGTAGGCACGGGTTTGCTGGCCAGGCCCAAGGCGTAGATGTGGTCCATGTCGAAGTGCCAGCGCGGATACAGGTTGTCGGCGTCCTCTTCCTTGTACGAGCCCACCCAGGCATCCGCTTCGCCACGTTTGACCAGGCCCACCGCACGACTGTAGGGTGCGCTCTGGATCGCCACCTTGACCCCGGCCGGCTCGAACACCTTGCGCAGGACATCCCAGGCCAACCCGGTACCGTTGGCGTTGGTGTAATCGAGCCATGTTTCGCTGACCAGGTGGATTTGCCTGGGCAGGCCTTCGGCAGCGGCGGCCCACGGGGCAAGGCTGAGCAGCATGCCCAGCAGTAGCGCCCTCAGATGCCGCTGAATCAGGCGAACGCCCACACCAACACCTGCATGCCCAGCCAGGCGAACACACCAGCCAGGATATCGTCGAGCATGATCCCGACACCCCCATGCACATGGCGGTCGATCCAGCGGATCGGCCACGGCTTGAGGATGTCGAAGAAGCGGAACATCAGGAACCCCGCCAGCAGCCACTGCCAGCCCTCCGGCACCAGCCAGAGGGTTATCCACATGCCGACGATTTCATCCCAGACGATGCCTTCATGGTCATGCACACGCAAGTCATTGGCGACCTTGCCGCACAACCAGAAGCCAAACAGCATGCTCACGCCGAGCAGCAGCCAGTAGCCCCAGTCAGGCAGCATTTGCCATAGCGGGATGAACGGAATGGCGACCAGCGAGCCCCAGGTCCCCGGGGCCTTGGGCAAAGTGCCGGAGCCGAAGCCGAAGGCGATGAAATGCCAGGGGTTGCGCCAGACCGAAGGCGGAACGAACTCCGCAGGCACCTGGTTGGGGTGATCGGTCACGGTGTCTCCCTGAAATGTTGGTAGCCGCGTTGCGCGGGGGTGATGTCCCGGCCTCGCGCGTCGCGCAAGGTCACGCCCTGTCCTTCGACCACGCGGCCAATGACATGCACTTCGATGAAACCCAGGCTCGTCAGGGGTGCAAGTGCTTCACGCGGCAAGGTAAAGGCCAGCACGTAATCATCGCCTCCGCTAAGCGCCGCCTGCAGTGCGGCCTCGCGCCCCAGTAGCGCCTCCACATCAGCAGACACTGGTACCTGGGCCAGGTTCACCTCGATGGCGACCCCGGACGCCTTGGCGATGTGGCCACAATCGGCGAGCAGGCCGTCGGAGATATCCAGCGCAGCCGTCGCGCGGCCTCGCAGCCACGTGCCGAGGGTCAACTGCGGCATCGGCGCCCAGTAATGACGCAGCAGCGGCTTGGCCTGCTCGGCAGGCGCCTGTCGCTCACCCAGCACCAGCGGCAAAGCACCGGCAGCCTTGCCCAGCGAACCGCCCACACACAGCAGGTCGCCTGGCCGCGCGCCACTACGGCGCAAGGCCTGGCCGACGGGCACACGGCCGAACACGGTAACGGTTATGCTCAACGGGCCCCGAGTGGTGTCGCCGCCGATCAGACTCATGCGGCAACGATGGGCCATGCGGCTGAGGCCGTTGGCGTAAGCCTCGAGCCACTCTGGGCCGACGTCGGGCAAGGTCAGCGCAAGGGTGAAGCCTATGGCAGTCGCGCCCATGGCCGCCAGGTCACTGGCCGCCACGGCCAACGACCGCTGCCCCAACAGAAGCGGATCGCACACCGCGGGGAAATGCACGCCGGCGACCAGGGTGTCGGTGGACACTGCCAGTTGCTCGCCAGGGGGCAGGTCCAGCAGGGCACAGTCGTCGCCGATACCCAGGGCCACGCCCTCGCCACCTTGCGCGCAAGGCGCGGCGGCGAAGTAATGGTTGATCAGTTCGAACTCACCCATGGGCTAGCTGCGCCAGGATCAGCGCTTGTTCGCCTTGACTTCTGCTTCGCGCAGGTTCGGCGCCAGCTTGTCCAGCACACCGTTGACAAACTTGTGGCCGTCGGTGGCACCGAAGACCTTGGCCAGCTCGACACCCTCGTTGATCACTACGCGGTACGGTACGTCGACGCGCTTGATGAACTCCCAGGTGGACAGGCGCAGCACGGCCAGCTCGACCGGATCAAGTTCGTCCAGTGGCAGGTCCAGGCATGGCTTCAGGGCGTTGTCGATGTCGCTCTTGATCGCCGGGACCCCATGCAGGATCTCGCGGAAGTAGGCGCCATCAACATCGGAAAAATCGTTATCGACCCGAAATTGCGCTTCGATCTCGTTCAGCGAATGCTGCGCCATGTGCCACTGGTACAGCGCCTGGGTCGCGAGCTTGCGGGCTTCGCGACGCTTGGCGCTCTTCGACGGCTTGCCGGCATCCGCAGGTTTTGGATCGCGCGGGTTGAAACGATCGCTTTCGTCGCTAATCACTTGGCCTCCAACTGCGCCAGCAGGCTGACCATTTCCAGAGCGGACAGGGCAGCTTCAGCACCTTTGTTGCCGGCCTTGGTGCCGGAACGCTCGATGGCTTGCTCGATGGAGTCGACGGTCAGCACGCCGAAGGCCACCGGAACACCGAACTCCATGGACACCTGGGCCAGGCCCTTGGTGCATTCGCCCGCCACGTATTCGAAGTGCGGGGTACCGCCACGGATCACTGCGCCGAGGGCGATGATCGCGTCGTAGGCACCTTGCTGGGCGACTTTCTGTGCCACCAGCGGGATTTCGAACGCACCCGGGGCACGGATGATGGTGATGTCGCTTTCGCTGACACCGTGGCGTACCAGGGCATCAACGGCACCGCTTACCAGGCTTTCGACGACGAAGCTGTTGAAGCGGCCAACCACCAAAGCATAGCGACCTTTGGGGGCGATGAAGGTACCTTCGATGGTCTTCAGGGTCATTCCGATATTCTCATCTTCAAGAGCGAGGCCGCTTGCTGGCGGCCTCGACAGGGGTATGGACTCGAGCTGGACGGCGCATTTGCCGCCTCAAGTCACTCGGAGGGCACGTATTCTACAACTTCCAGATCGAATCCGGATATCGCGTTGAACTTCATCGGCGAACTCATCAGGCGCATCTTGCGCACACCCAGGTCGCGCAGGATCTGCGAACCGGCACCCACGGTGCTGTAGGTGGTCGGTGCCTTGACCGGCGCTTCGCCAGCGCTTTCGCGGATGTGTGCCAGCAGCACGTCGCCATCCAGCGGGTGGCCCAGCAGCAGTACCACGCCGCTGCCGGCCTCGGCCACGGCAGCCATGGCGGCGCGCAGGCTCCAGCGCCCCGGCTGCTTGACCAGCAGCAGGTCGCGTAGCGGGTCCATGTTGTGCACGCGCACCAGGGTTGGCTCTTCGGCGCAGATCTTGCCCAGGGTCAGGGCCATGTGCACATCACCTTCGACCGCGTCACGGTAGGTGACCAGGTTGAATTCGCCCAGCTCGCTCTCGATCAGTTGCTCGGAAACGCGCTGCACGGTGCGCTCGTGGATCATGCGGTAGTGGATCAGGTCGGCGATGGTGCCGATCTTCAGGCCGTGTTCGGCGGCGAACACTTCCAGCTCGGCGCGGCGCGACATGGTGCCGTCGTCGTTCATCACTTCGCAGATCACCCCGCTCGGCTCGAAACCGGCCATGCGCGCCAGGTCGCAGGCCGCCTCGGTATGGCCGGCGCGGGCCAGGGTGCCGCCGGGCTGGGCCATCAGCGGGAAGATGTGGCCAGGGCTGACGATGTCTTCGGCCTTGGCGTCCTTGGCAGCGGCGGCCTGCACGGTACGCGCTCGGTCGGCGGCGGAAATGCCGGTGGTAACGCCTTCGGCGGCTTCGATCGACACGGTGAACTTGGTGCCGAAGCCCGAGCCGTTGCGCGGCGCCATCAGCGGCAGCTTCAGCGTTTCGCAACGCTCGCGGGTCATCGGCATGCAGATCAGGCCGCGGGCGTGCTTGGCCATGAAGTTGATGTGCTCAGGCAGACAGCACTCGGCGGCCATGATGATGTCGCCTTCGTTCTCGCGGTCTTCGTCATCCATGAGGATGACCATTTTGCCCTGGCGGATGTCTTCGACCAGTTCTTCGATGCTGTTGAGCGCCACGCGGCACCCCCTTCTCAATCAGGATTTCAAGAAGCCGTTGGCGGCCAGGAAGCTTTCGGTAATGCCACTGCCCTTGCTCGGTTCGGCGGCCTTGTCACCCAGCAGCAAGCGCTCCAGGTAACGGGCCAGCAAGTCGACCTCAAGGTTGACCCGACGCCCTGCGCGGTAGTCGGCCATGATGGTTTCGGACAGGGTGTGCGGGACAATGGTCAGCTCGAACTCGGCGCCATTGACCTCATTGACCGTCAGGCTGGTGCCGTCGACGGTAATCGAACCCTTGTGGGCGATGTACTTGGCCAGTTCCTTTGGTGCACGCACGCGGAACTGGATGGCGCGGGCGTTATCGCTGCGCGAGATGATTTCGCCAACCCCGTCGACGTGGCCGCTGACTAGGTGCCCGCCCAGACGAGTGGTGGCGGTCAGGGCCTTTTCCAGGTTGACCTTGCTGCCACTCCTGAGGTCGATGAAGGCGGTACGCTTGAGAGTTTCGACGCTGACGTCGGCCCAGAAGCCGTCGCCCGGCAATTCGACGGCCGTCAGGCACACGCCATTGACGGCGATGCTGTCGCCGAGCTTGACGTCACCCAGGTCGAGCTTGCCGGTCTCGACGTAGACGCGCACGTCGCCACCCTTGGGGGTGAGGCTGCGGATGGTGCCGATGGATTCGATGATGCCGGTGAACATTGGGTCTTCCTCAGAAACGGTTTGCGCAGGGCAAGCCGGGCATTATACGCCGGGCGCCGGCAGGGGGACGGCCGTGACCAGCCAGTCATCGCCCACTGCGCGCATTCCGGTAATTTTCAGCCGCGGCGCTTCGCTCATCTTGTCCAGTGGCCAGTCCAGCAGCGGGCGGGCATGACTGCCTAGGAAGGTGCCAGCGACGAACAACTGGTACTCGTCGATCAGGCCCTGCCGGGCAAAGGCACCCACCAGGCCGGCACCGGCCTCCAGCAGAATTTCGTTGACGCCACGGGCGGCCAGGGCCTGCAGCAGCGCAGGCAGGTCGACCTGGCCATTATCGCCCTGCAGGCTGAGCAGTTCGTGGCCGGCAGCGGCATACCGCGGGTCATCCGCGACAGCGCTCACCACCAGGGCCGGGCCGGCCTGGAAGAACGGCGCGTCCAGCGGCAGGCGCAGGCGGCCATCGACCAGCACGCGCAGCGGTGCACGGCTGAGCGCCAGCGCGGTGCTTTCAGCATCCAGGCCCAGCTCGGCGCCGCGCACGGTCATCCGCGCATTGTCGGCCAGCACGCTGGCGGCGCTGGTCAGCACCACGCTGGACCGGGCGCGCAGACGCTGCACGGCCGAACGCGCGGCCCGGCCGGTGATCCACTGGCTTTCACCGCTGGCCATGGCCGTGCGGCCGTCCAGGCTCATCGCCAGTTTGGCGCGAACGAACGGCAGGCCATGTTCCATGCGCTTGAGGAAGCCCGGGTTGAGCGCGCGGGCCTCGCCCTCGAGCACCCCGCTGGCCACTTCGATACCGGCCTCGGCCAGGCGCCGCAGACCTTGCCCCGCCACTTGCGGGTTAGGATCCTGCATGGCGGCGACCACTCGCGCCACGCCGGCCTTGACCAGCGCTTCGGCGCACGGCGGCGTGCGGCCATGGTGGCTGCACGGCTCCAGGGTGACGTAGGCACAGGCACCACGGGCACGCTCACCGGCCTGGCGCAAGGCATGCACCTCGGCATGCGGCTCGCCGGCGCGTACGTGCCAGCCTTCGCCAACCACTTCGCCATCGCGCACGATCACGCAGCCGACACGCGGGTTCGGGTGGGTGCTGTACAGGCCCTGGCGCGCCAATTGCAGCGCGCGGGCCATGTAGTGGGCATCGAGGATGGCAGTCTGGCTGGGCATGCTCACTCTTTGGCCGGCTCACGTGCCAGGCGGTCGATTTCTTCGCGGAACTCGTCGAGGTCCTGGAAGCGCCGGTAAACCGAGGCAAAGCGGATATAGGCCACTTCGTCAAGCTTGCGCAGTTCGGCCATGACCATTTCACCGACCACCAGCGACTTGACTTCCCGCTCGCCGGTGGCGCGCAGACGGCTCTTGATGTGGGCCAGCGCTGCTTCCAGGCGCTCGACGCTCACCGGGCGCTTTTCCAGGGCCCGTTGCATGCCGGCGCGCAGTTTTTCTTCGTCGAAAGGCTGGCGCGTGCCGTCCTGCTTGATCAGCCGGGGCAGTACCAGTTCGGCCGTTTCGAAGGTGGTGAAGCGCTCGCCACAGGCCACGCATTCGCGGCGGCGGCGCACCTGCTCGCCCTCGGCGACGAGGCGAGAATCAATGACCTTGGTGTCGTTGGCACCGCAAAAGGGACAGTGCATGGTGGCAGGCAACAAAAAAAGGGAGGGCCATGGTAGCGCATCCCACTGGCAAGACAAGCCAAAGGGG
Source organism: Pseudomonas sp. UBA4617 (assembly GCF_002386445.1). Taxonomy (GTDB): domain Bacteria; phylum Pseudomonadota; class Gammaproteobacteria; order Pseudomonadales; family Pseudomonadaceae; genus Aquipseudomonas. The sequence goes on along the minus strand of NZ_DGIR01000057.1, from coordinate 49,115 downwards.
TTAACATCCATGGGAAATCTGCCCGTGAAGGACTACCCCATGCACTACCGAGCGCTCGTCGTGCTGTGCTGCGCCGCCCTGCTCGCCGCCTGTGGCAGCGACAGGCCGAAGCCCGATACCCCTGCGGCGCCCACGCCAGCCCGGGTGGCCAAGCCGGCCGACGCACCGGGCCCGCTGCCGGCCTACCAGCGCGAGTTGAGCGGCACCTTGCTGGAGATCCCGGCCGGGGCCGAGGTCGAACTGGCCTTGCTGGTCATCGACGAACGCGACCGCCCACAGCGCCTGCTGGCGAGCAGCAACCTGACCGGCACCGGCCAGGCCCTGCCCTACCAACTGCGCTTCAACCCAGAGGCCTTCCCCGCCGGTGCCCGGGTCGAGCTGCGCGGCCGCGCCAGTCGCTCAGGCCAGCTGATCCTGCACCTGCCGCCCGTGCGCATTACCCAGGCCCAGAACCAGGCCACCGGCCCGCTGCGTTTCGAGAAGGCGCCATAAGTGGCGCCGCTTGCCCTGCAACAGGCGCTCAGTGGCCTGATCGGCGAAGCGCGCCTGATCGTCAGCGAACTGCCCGGCTGCGACCTGAAGCTGTGGTTGATCGACGAGCAGAACATGGACCGCGCCTTCAGCAGCGAAGAGACCCGGCGTATTCTGGAAGACCCGCCATACTGGAGCTTCTGCTGGGCCAGTGGTCTGGCCATGGCCCGTTACCTGGCCGAGCGCCCCGAGTGGGTCGCCGGCAAGCGGGTACTGGATTTTGGCGCCGGCTCGGGTATCGCCGGTATTGCCGCCGCCCGCGCCGGTGCGCTGGAGGTGGTGGCCTGCGACCTCGACCCGCTAGCCCTTGAGGCCTGCCGCGCGAATGCTGCGCTGAATGGAGTGGAGTTGGGTTACAGCAGCGACTTCTTCGCCGAAGAAGACTGCTTCGACCTGATCCTGGTTGCCGATGTTCTGTATGACCGCGCCAACCTGCCGCTGCTGGACGCATTCCTCGACCGCGGCCATCAGGCGCTGGTGGCCGACTCGCGAGTCCGCGATTTCAGCCACCCGCTCTACCAGCAGCTGGGGGTACTCGAAGCCCTGACGCTACCGGACCTGGCCGAGCCACACGAATTCCGCCGGGTCAGCCTGTACCATGCCAGCCGCGAGACCTTATAGTGGTGCCATCCATGAGTTTGCGAGAGTCGCGATGAGCCAAGACACGCCGTACATTTTCGACGCCACCGATGCCACCTTCCAGCAACTGGTGATCGAGAACTCCTTTCACAAACCGGTACTGGTCGACTTCTGGGCCGAGTGGTGCGCGCCCTGCAAGGCGCTGATGCCATTGCTGGCGAAGATCGCCGAGGGCTACCAGGGCGAGCTGCTGCTGGCCAAGATCAACTGCGACGTGGAGCAACAGGTGGTTGCCCAGTTCGGCATCCGCAGCCTGCCGACCGTGGTGCTGTTCAAGGATGGCCAGCCGGTGGACGGTTTCGCCGGAGCCCAGCCAGAGTCGGCGATCCGTGCCATGCTCGAGCCGCACGTGCAATTGCCTGCAGCGCCCACCGCTTCGCCGCTGGAGCAGGCCAAGGCGCTGTTCGCTGAAAGCCGCTTTGCCGAGGCCGAGGCGCTGTTGCAGGCGCTTCTCGGGGAGGACAACAGCAATGCCGAGGCGTTGATCCTGTACGCCCGCTGCCTGGCCGAACGCGGTGAGCTGGGTGAAGCCCAGGTGGTACTGGACGCGGTCAAGACTGACGAGCATAAAGCCGCATTGGCCGGCGCCAAAGCCCAGCTGACTTTCCTGCGCCAGGCCGCCAGCTTGCCGGAGGTGGCTGACCTGAAGAGCCGTCTGGCGCAGAACCCGCAGGACGACGAGGCGGCCTACCAGCTGAGCGTGCAGCAGCTGGCGCGCCAGCAGTATGAGGCGGCGCTGGACGGGTTGCTGAAGCTGTTCCAGCGTAACCGTGGTTATGAAAACGGCTTGCCACAGAAGGCGATGCTGCAGGTGTTCGAATTGCTGGGCGGCGACCACCCGCTGGTCAGCGTGTACCGTCGCAAGCTTTCAGCGGCAATGTTCTGAGAATATCGGGGCCGCTTTGCGGCCCCGAATTCCCTGAATCTCACCCCACCCAGTGATAAACCGGCGCATCCACGCCACTTTCCACCTTCACTTCGCTGCTGTGCCGCAAGCGCACCAGCAGCCGCTTAGCCGCTGCCGTACTCCCCGCCAGCCCTTCCAGCCGATCCAGCAGCTGCGGCCCGCTCAGCTGCCCTGCCAGGCGCAACACATCGCGCGCCGCAGTCCACTGCCCGTCATCCGGGCGCGGCGCCGCCACTGCTGCCGCTACGGCCGCCTGTGCCGGCTCTGGCAGCTCCACCTGCCGCCGCAGTTGCGCCCACTCTTCCGGCTCCAGCTCGATGGTCAGGTCCACCGGCCAGTCACCGATCTGTCCACGAATTCTCATGATGCATTCCTTGAGCAAGGTCAATGCAACCATGCTACCCGAACATGAAACCTGCGCCACGCAGACTGGCGGCGCGCGGAAAAGCTGTTATAACATAACCCAATCTTCCCGCCTGCCCCGGAGTCGTCCATGCGTCGCCTGCTGCTCGCCTTGCCCTTCGCCTTGCTGCCCCTGGTCGTGGCCCAAGCCCACGACGATGACCATGATCATGACCACGCCCACGGCACCCTGGGTGCCCACGAGCATGGCGTGGCCAGGCTCAACGCCGTGCTCGACGGCACTACGCTGGAGCTGGAGCTGGATAGCCCCGCCATGAACCTGGTCGGCTTCGAACATGCCGCCAGCAGCGATGCCGACAAGGCCAAGGTCGCGGCAGCACGCCAGCAACTCGAACAGCCGCTGAAACTGTTCGGCCTGCCGGCTGCCGCCGACTGCAAGGAAGACCAGCAAGAGCTGCAAAGCCCGCTGTTCGGTGACGCCCCGAAAGCTGACGACGACGATCATGACCACGAGCACGCGCACAGCGACATCGGTGCCCATTACCAGCTGACCTGCGCCAGCCCGGATAAACTGGCACAACTGGACCTCGCGCCGCTGTTCAAGGCCTTTCCGGCCATGCAGAAAATCAACGTGCAACTGATCGGCCCCAACGGCCAGAAAGGCCTGGAAACCACGCCGGCCAAGGCAGCGGTCGCGTTCTGAATGCGCCAGCCGTTGATCGAACTGCGCGACCTGGTGTTCGCCTGGCCAGGCCAGCCCGCGCTGCTGGACATTCCGGTGTTCCGGCTGGACGCTGGCGAGGCCCTGTTCCTCAAGGGCCCCAGCGGCAGCGGCAAGACCACCTTGCTGGGCTTGCTGGGCGGGGTGAACGTGCCGGGCCAGGGGCGCATCCAGTTGCTTGGTCAGGACCTCGGCAGCCTGGGCCAGGGCGCGCGTGACCGCTTCCGGGTTGACCACACCGGCTATATCTTCCAGCAATTCAACCTGCTGCCGTTCCTCTCGGTACGCGAGAACGTCGAGCTGCCCTGCCGCTTCTCACGCAACCGCAAGGCCCGCGCCGAGCAGCGCCATGGCAGTTTCGGCCTGGCGGCCAGTACACTGCTGGCGCATCTGGGCCTGGACGACCCCGCCCTGCTCGCCCGCCGCGCCGACAGCCTGTCGATCGGGCAGCAGCAACGGGTTGCCGCTGCCCGCGCGCTGATCGGTCAGCCCGAACTGGTGATCGCCGACGAGCCGACCTCGGCCCTGGATGCCGATACCCGCGAAGCCTTCATCCGCCTGCTGTTCGATGAATGCCGCGCCGCTGGCGCCAGCCTTCTGTTCGTCAGCCATGACCAGAGCCTGGCGCCGCTGTTCGACCGTCACCTGTCGCTGGCGGAACTCAACCGTGCCGCCAAGCCCCGGGAGGCCTGATGTACCTGCTTCGCCTTGCCTTGGCCAGCCTGGCCAACCGCCGCTTCACTGCTTTCCTCACCGCCTTTGCCATCGCCCTTTCGGTGTGCCTGTTGCTGGCCGTCGAGCGGGTGCGTACCGAGGCCCGCGCCAGCTTCGCCAGCACCATCAGCGGCACCGACCTGATCGTCGGCGCCCGCTCCGGCTCGGTGAATCTGTTGCTGTACTCGGTGTTTCGCATCGGCAACGCCACCAACAACATTCGCTGGGACAGCTACCAGCACTACGCCAATGACCCGCGGGTGAAGTGGGCCATCCCAATCTCGCTGGGCGACTCGCACCGCGGCTATCGGGTGATGGGCACTACCGGCGACTACTTCAGCCATTACCAGTACGGTCGCCGCCAGCACCTGGAGTTCAGCCAGGGCCGCGCGTTTGCCGATGACCCGTTCGAAGTGGTAATCGGTGCCGAAGTGGCGGATGCCCTGCGCTACAAGCCAGGCGACAAGCTGGTACTGGCGCACGGTGTAGCCGCGGTCAGCCTGGTCAAGCATGACGACAAACCGTTCACCGTGGTCGGCGTGCTCAAGCGCACCGGTACGCCGGTGGACCGCACCCTGCATATCAGCCTGGGCGGCATGCAAGCCATCCACATCGACTGGCACAACGGCGTGCCGGCCCGGGGCGCCGGGCGCATCAGCGCTGAGCAAGCGCGCACGATGGACCTGCAACCTGCCGCAATAACCGCCTTCATGCTTGGCCTGAATAACAAGATTGCCACCTTCAGCCTGCAGCGGGAAATCAACGAATACCGCAACGAGCCGTTGCTGGCTATCCTGCCCGGGGTGGCCCTGCAGGAATTGTGGAGCCTGATGGGGACTGCCGAGCAGGCGTTGTTCGTGGTCTCGCTGTTCGTGGTGCTGACCGGCCTGATCGGCATGCTCACGGCGATTCTTACCAGCCTGAACGAGCGTCGGCGGGAGATGGCGATATTGCGCTCGGTTGGCGCCAGGCCTTGGCATATCGCGGGGCTGCTGGTACTTGAAGCATTATCGCTGGCAGCAGTCGGGATCATCGCCGGGCTTGGCTTGCTGTATGCCGGTATCGCCCTGGCACAGGGGTACGTGCAGGCCAACTATGGTTTGTATCTGCCACTGGCACTGCCCAGTGCTCATGAGTGGACATTGCTGGCTATCATCCTGGGGGCCGCGCTGCTGATGGGCAGCGTGCCGGCGTGGCGGGCCTACCGGCAGTCGCTGGCCGATGGCCTGTCCATTCACCTTTGAGAGCCGGTAATGATCCGCAACCTCACCGCTATTTTCGCGGGTAACCCCGCGAAGAGGCCAGCACTGCACACACTGCTGATCCTGCTGCTGACAGTAGCAATGCCGCTGTGGGCCGACGAACCCCGGGAACTGGACTGGCCTTCCCTGATCCCCGAAGGCGCACCCGTCATCCCGCCGCAACTCGCACCGCTGCACGACATGTCGCAGCTCGGCGACGCCCTGTCTGCCGAATCGGCGCCTCCGGCGCGCCAGCAGGCCCCCGACGCGCCAGTGGTGAAAAGCCTCGACGGCCAGCGAATCAAGCTGCCCGGCTACATCGTTCCGCTGGAGGTGAGCGAAGAAGGCCGCACAACCGAGTTTCTGCTGGTCCCCTACTACGGCGCATGCATACATGTGCCGCCACCACCGCCGAACCAGATCGTGCACATCTTCAGCGAAATGGGCGTGCGCATCGAAGACCTCTACCAGCCTTACTGGATCGAGGGAAAGCTGCAAGTTAGAGCCTCCACCAGCGAACTGGCGGATGCTGGCTACCAGATGGAAGCCGAAAAAATATACGCTTATGAGCTGAAGTGAGAACTGTTTCGAGTTCGTGGCGACGCTTCTTTGAGCTGGGTCAAACTTTCTGTTCAACCGCATCCGTACCATTGGACTACTCGATTACTCACGTCCTTTGGGAGCTTCCATGAACAAGACCTTGCTCGGCGCCTCACTCGTGGCCCTGGCGCTCGCCGCACCTGCCGCCCACGCTTATCAGGCAGGCGATATGATCCTGCGCGCCGGCGCCATCACCACCGCCCCCAACGAAAGCAGCGGCGACCTCAAGTTCGATGGCAACAAGGTTTCGGGCACCAAGGCAACTCTGGACAGCGACACCCAGCTGGGCCTGACCTTCGCCTACATGCTCACCGACCATGTCGGCCTGGAACTGCTGGCGGCCACCCCGTTCAAGCACACCGTCGGCGTCAAGGGCCTGGGCGGCGGCCTGGATGGCAAGCTGGCAGACATCAAGCAGCTGCCACCGACCCTGTCGCTGCAGTACTACCCGATGGAGCCAAGCTCCAGATTCCAGCCGTATGCCGGCGTGGGTATCAACTACACCCTGTTCTTCGACGAAGACCTCAGCAGCGCCCGCAAGCAGCAGGGCTTCAGCAATCTCAAGCTGCAGGACTCGGTCGGTATCGCCGGCCAGCTGGGCATGGACTACATGCTCACCGACAACTTGCTGGTCAACGCCGCGGTCTGGTACGTCGACATCGACACCAAAGCCAGCGTCGACGGTCCCTCCGCACTGGGCTACAGCAAGACCAAGGTCAACGTCGAAGTCGACCCTTGGGTCTACATGGTCGGCCTTGGCTACAAGTTCTGACCTGAACACTGCAGGGCGGCCTCGGCCGCCCTCGCCCGTCCTAGCCACAGCCAGTACCCCAGCGCAACCGCGCTGATGACCATGCCCAGGCCACACACCGCAGCCCAACCCCAACGGGCAAACACCCAGCTCGCCAGCACCGCCCCCAGCCCGCTGCCAAGCGAATAGCAACCCATGTAGGCGCCGATCAAGCGGCTGGCCATTGCCCTGCGTCCGGCCAGCAGCAGGCTCTGGTTGGTGACATGCACTGCCTGCACGGCAAAATCCAGCATCAACACACCCAACACGAATACCGTTAAAGAATGCCCGACGAAGGCCGTTGGCAGCCATGACAGCGTGAGCAGGGCCAGCGCCAACCCGGTGGTGCGTTCGCCCAGCCCTTGGTCGGCCAGGCGACCGGCGCGCCCTGCCGCCAACGTGCCCGCCACACCGGCGATGCCGAACAGGCCGATCTCGCTATGGCTCAGCGCCAAGGGCGCGGCACTCAGGGGCATCACCATGGCGCTCCACAGCACGCTGAACGCGGCGAAGATCAACACGCCGAACAACCCACGCTGGCGTAGCAGGCGGTCATGCCGATACAAACTGAACTGGGCCACGATCAGCGCCCGGTAGCCAGGCCGTAACGCCACCGGCTGGCCCGCCGGCAAGCACCGCCACAGCACCAGCGCCAGCAGCATCAGCAGCCCGGCGGCTACCAGGTAAACGCTGCGCCAACCGGCCAGGTCGGCAAGCCCGCCCGAGACCAGCCGCGCCAGCAGAATGCCCAGTACCACCCCGCTGGTGACTGTGCCCACCGCCCGCCCTTGCTGGCCGGGTGCAGCAAGACTGGCCACATGCGCCACCATCACCTGCACCATGACCGCCATCAGTCCGGTAGCGGCCAGCGTCACCAACAGCAGGGGCCAGTTGTGAGCCAGGCCTACACCGATCAATGCCAGGGCCGAGCACAGTAACTGCCCAAGCAACAGGCGCTTGCGGTCGATCAGGTCCCCCAGTGGCACGATCAGCAGCAGCCCCAGCGCATAGCCTGCCTGCGTCGCGCCAACTACCCAGCCGATCCGCTGCTGCGCCACACCCAGGTCGACGGCCATCGATTCGAGCAAAGGCTGGGCGAAATACACGGTCGCCACGGCCATGGCGCTAGTGATGGCGAGCAACAGCGTTGTCCAGCGTGTCAGCACAGAGCGCATCGGGAATTCTCGTCAATCTGGTTTTAAATTGAAACCACATGGTGGATATTTAACAAATGTGGTTTTAATCTGCAACCAGATGATCAAGACAGGTTTGCTGGAATGCTCGATGAAAACAACGCACAGTGCCCCGTAGCACGGGCACTGGAGGTGCTAGGCGACCGCTGGTCGCTGATGATTCTGCGCGATACCTTTGACGGCCTGCGACGCTTCAGCGAATTTCAGAAGAACCTGGGGTTGGCGAAGAACATCCTTGCTTCACGCCTGAAGTTGCTGGTGGAAAGCGGGCTACTGACGCTGCAACCGGCATCGGATGGCAGCGCCTACAAGGAGTACGTGCTGACCGAGAAAGGGCGATCGGTGTTTCCGGTGGTGGTTGGCTTGAGGCAGTGGGGCGAGCGATTTCTGTTCGCAGCAGGTGAAACGCGTTCGGATCTGGTGGAGCGTGTGACCGGGCAGGCGCTGGAGACACTACAGGTACGAAGCCGCGACGGGCGAGTGCTGGCGGCCGAGGATTGCCAGCGCAAAGTGGTGCGGCATCCGTGAGGTTCGGGGCGCGGTGCGCCCCCGTGGATATTCAGACCTTGCCCAGAAGCCGCGCCAAGCCCTCGACGATCGGCGTCGCCTGCGGGAAATCGAACCGCGCCAGCAAGCGCTGGTTATCCGCCCGCGAATGGCGAATGTCACCCGAACGCGCCGCCGCATAGCTGATCGGCGGCAAGCTACCGACCACCATCTTCAGCGCCGCCAGCAGCTGGTTCAGCGAGGTGGCCTGGTTGAGGCCGATGTTCACCGCGCCCTCCTCGACCTGCGCCTGCTCCAGCGCCTGCACCATCACCTGGACCAGATCACCCACGTAGAGGAAATCCCGCGTCTGCTCGCCGTCGCCGAACACCGTGATCGGCAAGCCCTGCACCGCGCGCTCGGAAAAGATGCTGATCACCCCGGAGTAAGGCGAGGACGGGTCCTGACGCGGCCCGAAGATGTTGAAGAAGCGGAACACCACCGGCTCCAGGCCATGCTGGCGGCGGTAGAAATCCAGGTACTGCTCACTGGCCAGCTTGTCCACGGCATAGGGGGTCAGCGGCGCCTTGGGGGTGTCTTCGGCAATCGATTCGCCTTCGCCATTGTTGCCATACACCGCTGCGCTGGAGGCGAACAACACCCGGCGCAGGCCGTGCACGCGCATGGCTTCGCAGACGTTGAGGGTGCCGATGAAATTGCTCTGGTGGGTGCGCACCGGGTCTTCGACCGAGGCCTGCACCGAAGCCACCGCTGCCAGGTGCACCACGGCACTGCAGCCAGCCGCCGCCTGCGTGACCAGCGCGGCATCGGCAACATCGCCTTCTATCAGTTGCAGGCGCGGGTGATCAACCTGCAGATTGTCGCGCCGGCCAGTGGAGAAGTCGTCGAGAATACGTACGGCGTAGCCTTTGCCCAACAACGCATCGCACAGGTGGGAGCCAATGAAGCCGGCACCGCCGGTGATCAGGATGGGGGCGTCAGCCATGGCGGTAGAACCGGTCCAGTAGGGGCGGCAAGCCAGCGCGCCAGGCGCGCGGCTTGATGCCGAAGGTATGAAGGATTTTCTTGCAGGCCAGTACCGCATGCTGCGGTTCCTCGCTGGCATCCGGCCGCGCGGCATGGGCCTGCGGCGTCGGGGCCTGCACGGCCAGCTGGCGATAATGGCCGGCCTCGGCGAGGATCGCCTGGCCCAGCGCCAGCGGCGTGGTCGCCTCGTTGCCGGCGTAATGATAGGTGCCCCACAGCGGCGCACTGCAATCCAGCTGCTTGAGCACCGACAGGATAACCCGGGCGGCATCGTCGACCGGGGTCGGATTGCCGCGCCGGTCATCGGCCAACAACAACTCCTGCGGTTGTTCGGCACGGGTCAGAAAGCGGCCTAGCGCGCCGTCGATACTTTCGTCGAGCAACCAGCCAAAGCGCAGCAACACATGTTGCGGGCATGCCGCACGCACGCTCTGCTCGATGCGCCACAACGCCTGGCCGCGCAGCCCCAGTGGCACTGGTTCGTCCTTTTCGCTGTAGGCGGTAGCCCGCGAACCATCGAACACCCGGTAGCTGGAAGGCTGCACCAGGGTGATCTGGTGATGCTGGCACAGCTCCGCCAGGCGCTCCACCGCCCGCTCCTGCTGGGCCAGGCGCTGTTCGCTGACCGTCTCGGCCTGGAACCAGTCGAAGTAGTAGGCCAGATTGACCAGGGCGTCGGGGCGGTGGTCATCGAGCAACTGGGTAAGGCTGGCCGGGGTCCAGCCGTTCTCGGGCGGGCGCGGCGCCAGGAAAGCGATGTCCTCCTCGGCCCCAAGACGAATCAGCGCTTGCCCGAGGGCATTGCCACCACCCAACAGCATTAGGCGCATACGCATAGAGTCAGCAGATCCGGAGAGGTTGATCAAGGGAAAGGGGTCATTTTGCGGTTTCCCGCCCGGGAAGTCCAACCCCGACCCCGTTCGCTGCCACAGGCGTGGATGACTTCAGTCAAAAGTCGCCGGAGGCAGAAATCCCTACCAACGGAGCAGGAACGAGTGCCAGGTACGTTCATCCCCGACAATGCCTGAGGCATTGAACACTACTCGATCTCGAAGAGGCTGTTGCGCAACGGCCGCTCACTCAACCGCTCGCGTATATCGTCATCTATTCGCGGATCATCCGGCTGGTACAGTTTCACCTGGCGGAAAATGCTGGCGCGATTGATCTGCGTACCCAGGTATTCCCACACCACCCGGGTGCAGGCCGGGTTGCGCCGGTCACCGCTGGATACGCCAGCCTTGAGGCCGTTGAGTCGGGTGATGCGGCTTTTGAAACTGGGGATGAGGATGGTCTGGCTCATCTCATTGAAGGTCAGCGACTCGTAGTCAACCAGGAACATCCGGTCCTGCAGCTGGAACGCCGCGCCCAGGTAACGGCAACGCACCTCGGCATGGTGGTCGATGGTGCTGGAGCGTTCCTGGCGTTCCTCGCGCTCGAACAGGAAACGCCCCTGCTCCTCCCACAGCTGCACCAGCGACACCAGGACAGTGCCCGGCACCGACATGCAGTTGGAGTATTCCAGGTAATAGCCGCAATAACGCGACAGGTTGCCGGCGTGGTCGTGCAAGGGGCGGAACAGCTCGCTGATCGGATCACCAGCCGGCTCGACCAAAGCGGGTACGCGGGCACCGACCAGTTGGCTGAACTGCTCGGGCGGCAAGTTCAGTTCGTATTCTTCGACGCCGAAGAAATCGCCGATGCGCTTGAGGTTGAAAGCCGTCGGACGGCTCTGCCCGCTCAGGTACTTGTTGAACTGGGCGCGATTGATCGAGAGCTGGCGGCAAACTTCGGAGATAGAGCGGTAATGACTGCAGGCAAACTTGAGGTTGATAGCGAAATTATCGCTCATGACACGGAACCCAGGTGACGCGAATGACGCCAGTCTAGCATCAAGTCGCACCAATTTGGAGCAACCCGCGAAATTGTAACCGCTCTTGTCATGGCCAACCATGCGCGCCAACGAATAGCGGTGCGCCTGCCGTCCGCTGGTCTTTCCACACGAACAATAAGAATCGAGGTCATTTTCCAATGCTCGAAGTACTCAACGATTTCCTCTCGGGGAAACTGCTCATCGTGCTGATCGTGGGACTGGGTAGCTACTTCACCATCCGTTCCCGGTTCGTCCAGTTCCGCCACTTCGCTCACATGTTCAGTGTGTTCAAAGAATCGCTGCGCGGCCAGGCAGGCCAACTGAGCTCGTTCCAGGCTCTGATGCTGAGCCTGGCCGGTCGTGTTGGCGCTGGTAACATCGCCGGTGTCGGCATTGCCGTGACCCTCGGTGGCCCAGGCGCCGTGTTCTGGATGTGGGTTACCGCATTGGTAGGCATGTCCAGCAGCTTCTTCGAATGTACCCTCGCCCAGGTCTACAAGCGCGCCGACGGCGACGGCCTGTACCGTGGCGGCCCGGCCTACTACATCCAGCACGGCCTGAAGCTGAAAAGCATGGCCATCGTGTTCTCGATCCTGCTGCTGGTCACCTACGGGTTCGCCTTCATCGGCCTGCAGTCGTACACCGTGACCCACTCGCTGCAGAACGCCTTCGCCTTCGACCCCAAGCACACCGGCATCGTCCTCGCCGTGCTGCTGGCCATCACCTTCATCGGCGGCATCAAACGCATTGCCGCAGTGTCCGACCTGCTGGTACCGATCAAGACCCTCGCCTACATCGGCGTGACCCTGTACGTGATCGGCACCCAGATCGAGCACGTGCCAGCCATGCTGGAAACCATCTTCAAGAGCGCCTTCGGCCTCGACCCGGCGTTTGCCGGCCTGCTCGGCAGCGCCATCGTCATGGGCGTGAAACGTGGCGTGTTCGCCAACGAAGCAGGCCTGGGCAGTGCGCCGAACGTCGCCGCCGTGGCTGCCGTGAAACACCCGGGTGCGCAGGGCGTGGTCCAGGCCTTCAGCGTGTTCCTCGACACCTTCGTGATCTGCACCTGTACCGCCCTGCTGATCCTGCTGTCGGGCTTCTACACTCCGGGCTTCGAAGGTGACGGTATCGTCCTGACCCAGAACTCGCTGGCCGCCGTGGTCGGTGACTGGGGCCGCGTGTTCGTCAGCGTTGCGCTGTCGCTGTTCGTCTTCACCTGCATCCTCTACAACTACTACCTGGGCGAGAACAGCCTGCAGTTCCTCAGCCGCAACCGTGTGGTGCTGATGGTGTTCCGCGGCCTGGTGCTGGCGCTGGTGGTATGGGGTTCGCTGCAGGACCTGTCGACCGTGTTCGCCTTCGCCGACATCACCATGACCTGCCTGGCGTTCGTCAACCTGATTGCCCTGGCCCTGCTGTTCAAGGTCGGCCTGCGCGTCATGCGTGACTACGATGAGCAGCGCAAGGCAGGTGTCGACCAGCCGGTGTTCGATTCGGCCAAGTTCGCCGACCTCGACCTGGACCGCAACGCCTGGCCTGCCAATCCGCAGGTGGAATCCGCCACTGACAAGGCAGTTGCCCAAGCGCAAACCCAGCGCTGATATCCTGGCCTGCCAAGCCGCCCCATCCGCGGGCGGCTTTTCTTTTTCCGTTCATCGCTACGGATGCTTTCCATGCGTGCAGTAAAGAATCTCCTCGTCCTCTATACCGGGGGCACCATCGGCATGCTTGAAACCCCCGAAGGCCTGGCGCCGGCAGGTGGTTTCGAAGTGCGGATGCGCGAGCATTTCGCCTTGATGGCCGATGCGCCGAAGGTGCCTTGGGCCCTGCAGGAAATGAACCCGCTGCTCGACAGCGCCAATATGCAGCAACACAACTGGCTGGCGATGCGCGATGCCATCGTCGCAGCTGTGGACGCTGGCCATGACGGTGTGCTGGTACTGCACGGTACCGACAGCCTGGCCTACAGCGCTGCCGCGTTGTCGTTCCTGTTGCTCGGCCTGCCGGTGCCGGTGCTGCTGACCGGCTCGATGCTGCCGGCAGGTGCGCCTGGCAGCGATGCATGGGACAACCTGTGCGGCGCGCTGTGCCAGTTCGAACGCGGCCTGCAGGACGGCGTGCAGTTGTACTTCCACGGCCAGTTGTTGCATGGCTGCCGGGTATCGAAGCTGCGCAGCGAAGCCTTCGACGCCTTCGCCGCGCTGCCGCGGCATCGCGACGGCGAGCGGGCGGCGGCGCTTCCCGCCGAACTGGGCTACCGGCACCCGCGCCAGGCGGTCAACCTGGCCGTGATGCCGGTGTTCCCAGGCCTGCAGGCCAGCCATCTGCAAGCCGTGCTGGGCAGCGGCGTGCAAGGGTTGCTGCTGGAGTGCTATGGCAGCGGTACCGGGCCGTCGGACGACCAGGCGCTGCTCGATGTACTGAGCGCGGCGCGCCAGCGCGGCGTGTTGCTGGTCGCGATCAGCCAGTGCCCAGAGGGCTCGGTGGTGTTCGATACCTATGCGGCCGGTAACCGCTTGCGCGGGGCCGGGCTGGTCAGCGGTGGCGGCATGACCCGCGAGGCTGCGCTGGGCAAGATGCTTGCGCTGCTGGGGGCTGGCCTGGACGTCGATACAGCAGAGCGGTGGTTTGCTCTGGATCTGTGTGGGGAGCGGGCTTAGGCCCTGACAGGCAAGAGGAAATGGCGGAAGGCAGCGGGAGTCGAACCTGCCCGGGAACGGCTGCCGTCCCCAACCGGGTTTGAAGCCCGGCCGCGCCACCGGGCGCGATTGCCTTCCTTGAACTCAGTGCCTGGCCTGCTGCTGGGCCAGGGCACTGTCGGCGCGGATGTGACGCTGGTCGGCCACCCTGCGGGTCAGGCCAATGCGGTCGAAATATTCCAGAATCTGCACACTGCGTTTACGACCGATGCCCAACATATCGCGAAACGCGGCAACCTGCACTATCGGCGTTTCCCCGGCCTGCCCCAACAGCAGCTCTGCCATGCGCCGTAGCGTCGCTTCGGGGTAGAACAGGTCGCGTACCACCTGGTGCACCAGGCCCAGCCGGGCCAGCTTGCGCAGCAACAGGCGCACATCGGCTTCGGCACAGTTTTCCTCGCTCGCCAGCGTCCGGACCCAGGGCGGATCGTATCGCCCTGCGAGCAACCTGGGTTGCAGCCGGGCCCATAACGCGCTGTCGGCTTCGCTCAACTGCACCTTGTGTTCGGGCAGGTGCAGCCATGGGCCGCTGCTGGCAATGGCGCCCTCATCGAGCAATTCGTCCAGCAAGCTGACGAAAGCGGGCCGCTCCAGCGGCAACCCTGCAAAACGGCGCAGACGATCACGGTCCGGGCCCAGCTGGTCGGGCTCCTGCTCGTGGAACAGCGCCAACTGCCCAAGCGCCTGGCGTTTCAGCGCCTGCCACTGGTCGTTGGCGAACAGCAGTTGGCCCTGCCGGGTTGTCACTACCCGCGCGTTGTCGGGTAACTGCCAGGTGTCGCGCAGGCGGTTGAACTGCCGCTCCAGGCGCTGCGGGTCGATACCTCCCTGGGCGCTGGCGAGCAGTGCCGGCAGCGCCTGCTCCAGGTCCTCGGCATCACGCAATACCTGTAACTGCCGCAAGCGCTGTTCACTGCGGCGCTGACGACTTGGCGCGAACGGGTCGAGCACCTTGCCACCGCCCAGGGTGCGCTGGGCGCGCTGGTCGCGCAGCACCAGGCGGTCGCCATGTACCGCTTGCAGCGGCGCGTTGAGCAATAGCTGGGCAAACATGCGCTGGCCCGCCATCAGGGTTTCACCTTCGAGCAACGCAACCCGGGCGGTGACATCCTGGGTGCCGAGGTGCACGTGCACGGCGTTGAAATGTTCGAAGGTGCGGATTTCGCCCGGCAACAGGTGCAGCTCGATATCGACCCGCAGGCTGGGCGCATGCAGCCACCCGGGGACCAGCCAGTCACCGCGGTGCAGTTGCTCTACCGCCAGGCGTTCGGCAGCAATGTTCAGCGCCACCCGCTGGCCCGCTTCGGCGACCAGCGCGGCCTGGTTCTGCGCATGCAGACCACGCACCCGCACCGGCTTGCCAGCCTTGCCCAGCAGCAAGGTCTCGCCTGCACTGACCCGCCCGGCCAGCGCGGTGCCGGTCACCACCACACCCGCACCGGTAACGGCGAAAGCGCGGTCGACGGCCAGGCGGAAACCGCCGCGTGTGCTGCGCTGGCGCATCTGCTGTTGGGCCGCTAGCAGGGCCTGGCGCAGCGCATCGATGCCTTCGCCAGTTACGCTCGACAACGGAAATTGCGGCGCCCCGGCATAAGGCCCCGGCGACAACAATGCATCGACCTGCGCCTGCACTTCGGCCAGGCGCGCCGGCTCAACCCGGTCGCATTTACTGATCGCTACCAGGGTCTGCGGAATACCCAGCAGTTCGATGATTGCCAGGTGTTCGCGGGTTTGCGGCATCACCCCGTCGTCGGCAGCCACCACCAGCAGCACCAGGTCGATGCCATGGGCGCCGGCCAGCATGTTGTGAATGAAACGCTCATGGCCCGGCACATCGATGAAGCCGGTCAGCGCTGCCCCCTCGGACAGCGCAGCATAGCGGTAGCCAAGGTCGATGGTCATGCCACGGGCGCGCTCTTCCTGGCGCTGGTCCCCGGCCTGGCCGGTCAGTGCCTGCAGCAATGCGGTCTTGCCATGGTCGATGTGCCCGGCGGTTCCTACGATCACTGCACCGGCCCCAGTTGCAGGGCAGGCAACTGGGCCAGCCACTGGGCTTCGTCATCCAGCTGGCGCAGGTCCAGCCACAGGGCGTCGTCGTCGATACGGCCGAGCACCGGTACCGGCAGGTCGCGCAAGGCCCGTTCCAGCACATGCAGGCTACGCCCACGCAGCTTCTTCGACACCTGTGGGCGCAGGCACAGCGCTGCGCTCGGCAGGCGCGCCACCGGTTGGCTGCCGCTGCCGATCATGCCCAGTGTCGGCTCCACGCTCACCTGCCATTGCTCACCGAGGCAGGCCTTCAGCGCAGGGGCCAGGCGCTCGGCCTGGGCGTGGATATCGGCCTGGCTGCGGGTCAGCAGGCGCAGGCTAGGCAGGCGTTCGGCCAGGCGGTCGGGGTTGCGGTACAGTGCCAGCACCGCTTCGAGGGCCGCGAGGGTGATCTTGTCGACACGCAGGGCGCGCTTGAGCGGGTTCTTCTTGATCCTGGCGATCAGCGCCTTGCGACCCACGATGATCCCGGCTTGCGGCCCGCCCAGCAGCTTGTCGCCACTGAAGGTAACGATATCGGCGCCGTCGGCGAGGGCCTGGCGCACGGTCGGCTCGGCAGGCAGGCCCCAGCGGGTCAGGTCGAGCAAGCTGCCGCTGCCCAGGTCTTCAAGCAACGGCAAGTCATGTTGCTGGGCGATGCGCGCCAGCTCGGCGGTGGCGACCTGGGTGGTGAAACCCTGGATGCTGTAGTTGCTGCAATGCACACGCATCAGCAAGCCGGTGCGCGGATTGATGGCGGCCTCGTAATCGCGGGAATGGGTGCGGTTGGTGGTGCCGACCTCGTGCAGTTTCACGCCGGCACGGGCCATGATGTCGGGAATACGGAAAGCGCCACCGATCTCGATCAGTTCACCGCGCGAGATGATGCCCTCCTTGCGCGCGCCCAGGCTGTTGAGCGCCAGCAGCACGGCGGCGGCATTGTTGTTGACCACGGTGACGGCTTCGGCGCCGGTCAGCTCGCGGATCAGGCCTTCGATCAGGTCGTCGCGGTCACCACGCTTGCCGGAGGCCAGGTCAAATTCGAGGTTGAGCGGGTAGCGGGCGGCGGTCTGCATGGCTTCGATGGCCGCCTCCGGCAGCAGGGCGCGGCCAAGATTGGTGTGCAGCACGGTGCCGGTGAGGTTGAGGACGCGCCGGACCTGGCTGCGCTGCTGGTGGGCCAGGCGTTCCCCGGCGCGGCCCAGCAGAACCTCGGCGGCGAGCTCGGCGGCGCTGAGCTGGCCGTTGCGGACGGGGTCGCGCAGGTCGTCGAGCAGTTGGCGCAGGGTGGCCAGCACGGCGTCGCGGCCGTGGCGGTCGATCAGCGGCAGGCAGGCTGGGTGGCGCAGGAGAGTGTCGATGGACGGAAGGCGCGGGGTTTCGCTGGCGAGGCTGGAGGGCATGCGGTACTACCTTGGACTGATCCGTTGTCTGTACTGGCCTTTTCGCGGGTAAACCCGCTCCCACAGGGTCCGCGCAGCTTTTGCGACCTGCGCCGTACCTGTGGGAGCG
>NZ_DGIR01000057.1:0-31532 GCF_002386445.1 Pseudomonas sp. UBA4617 | reverse complement strand
GCGGGTTCACCCGCGAAGAAGGCGACTCGGTATTGCAGTGTAGACCCTCACCCACTACCCGGGTGCGAGCATCAGGTTGGGGGCCAGGCGATGGAAGCCCTCCTCATCCAGGCGCATATCCAGCGCCAGGCTGGCCAGGTCATCGGCCAGGGGCTCGGCGGCCGCATCGTTTTCCAGGTAGTTGTGCTTCAGGTAGCTTTTGCACGCGGGGCAGCACTCGGCCCGCAACGGCGCCTTGCCCGGAGCATGGCGATCGTCGTCGAGGCTGGTGTAGCGCAAATCCTTGCTCGACTCGCAATACACGCACTTGACCCGCACCACATGCCATTCACATGCACACAGCGAACAGGCCAGGTAGCGCAGGCCATTGTGCTTGCCGCGGTTGCGCACCACCCCGGCCATTGCCGGCGAACCACAGGCCGGGCACTGGGCCAGGCTGCCGGCGGGTTTGAGCTCTGGCGCGGGTAGCGCCAGCAACCAGCTGGCCCAGGCTGCCTGCAACGCGGCGCCGAGGAATGGCACCAACGCCGCAGGCACGGCATCGTACTGGCCAGCAAGCAAGGCGATGCCCCAGCCCTTGCGTTGATCGTCGCCACTGCCACGCAGGGCTTGCAGCGCCTCCCCCAACGGACCGCTGGTGTCAGCGTCGAGGTACCCAAGCAAGGCGTGCAACCAGGCCAACCACGGCCCTTCGCGTACCAGGCTGTCAGCCGCCAGCGGCGGCAAGCCATGACTTGTGCACAAGCGCTGACGCTGCTCGGCCACCGGCATATCACCGGGCGGGTTATCCACAAGCTGCTGCTGAATGCGACACAACCGGGCCGCCAGTTTCAGGTAATCGCCAAGGGCATTGCCTTCGGCCAGCTGTTCCAGGCGCGCGGCGCGCAGCTCGAACAGGTTGGCAGGAGGCAGATGCAAAAACGGCGGCATCACCGCCGATGCTTCGATCTGCCCGGGTTCGAGTATCGTGCTCAAGCGCTCATCCTTCTTTCCGTCCGTGATTGCCCGGGGTCTTGTCACCGGTCACTTCGCGATACCACAACTCATGGTGCTTGCGCGCCCAGGCGCGGCTGACCCGGCCATGCAGCATGGCGCCGACCGAGCCCTTGATCCAGATGCCGGCGTAGATATGCACGATGATGCCGAGGATCAACACGAAGGCCGCCAGGGCATGGAGCAAGGTGGCCAGGCGAATGGCGCCTATGTCGAAGTACTGGCTGAACCAGGCACGCCAGATCACCACGCCGCTGACCAACAGCACCAGCATGCACACCAGCAAGGTCCAGAACAGCAGCTTCTGGCCCGCGTTGTACTTGCCGATCGGCGGTACCCCCTCCTCGCTGTTCAACATCACCCGATCGATCCGACGCAGCCATAGGCGATCGTTGGCGGTAATGAAGTTCGCGCGCCAGAAACGCAGCACCAGACCAAGGAAGAACACGAACATGGCCACGCCCAGGAACGGGTGCAGGATACGCGTCCATGGCCCGCCACCGAACAGATGGCTGAGCCAGAACAGTGCCGGATGGAACAGCGCCAGCCCGGACAGCCCGGCGAGGATGAACAGGATAGCGACGACCCAGTGGTTGCTGCGCTCGTTGGCGTTGTAGCGCAGGATGGGTTTGTTGTCGTTCATGGTCGCTGCTCCTCCTGGCCAGCCGGCCTGTTCGGGTCATAGACATGCACCGACGGGTCGACCTGATGCACGCTTTCGTCGGGCGGTAGCGGGTGCTCGTCCTCCGCCACGCGCTGCGGCCCGACCCGCACATAGTGGAAGAACCCTGCCAGCACAGCCGCGCCCATGGCCAGCAGCGCCAGCGGCTTGGTAATGCCCTTCCACAGCCCGACCAGGGGGCTGATCACCGGCTGGTCCGGCAGGCCGGCATACAGCTTCGGCGTATCGGCATGGTGCAGCACATACATCACATGGGTACCGCCGACGCCGTCCGGGTCATACAACCCGGCCTTGTCGTAGCCCCGCGACTTCAGGTCGACGATGCGCTCTGCGGCATGCACCTTCATCTCGTCCTTGCTGCCGAACACGATCGCCCCGGTCGGGCAGGTTTTCACGCAGGCCGGCTCCAGGCCCACGGTCACACGGTCGGAACACAGGGTGCACTTGTACGCCTTGTGGTCCTTCTGCGAGATCCGCGGGATGTTGAACGGGCAGCCAGTGATGCAGTAGCCGCAGCCGATGCAGTGGTCCTGATTGAAGTCGACGATGCCGTTGGCGTGCTTGATGATGGCGCCTGGGCTCGGGCAGGCCTTCAGGCACCCTGGCTCGGCGCAATGCATGCAGCCGTCCTTGCGGATCAGCCACTCCAGGTTGCCGTCGTCGCGCTCGTGCTCGGTGAAGCGCATCAGGGTCCAGGTCTCGGCAGTGAGGTCCTGGGGGTTGTCGTAGGTGCCGTGGTTGTGGCCGACCTCGTCACGCAGCTCGTTCCACTCGGAACACGCCACTTGGCAGGCCTTGCAGCCGATGCACTTGGTGGTGTCGATCAGCTTGGCGACTTCCTGCTGCTGGCGTACCGAAGGCGGTACGGTGGTGGTGGCCGAGCGGGCGATGATGTCTTGGCTGGCCATCAGAGTTTCTCCACTTTGACGAGGAACGACTTGGACTCCGGCGTCTGGGTGTTGCCGTCACCGAGGAACGGCACCAGGGTGTTGGTCAGGTAGCCATGCCGCGTAGCCCCGGTGAAGCCCCAGTGCAGCGGAATGCCGATCTGGTGCACGGTCTGGTTGTTGACCTTGAGCGGGCGAATCCGCTTGGTCACCACCGCCACCGCCTCGATATGCCCGCGCTTGCTCGACACCCGCACCCGGTCGCCAGCCTTGATGCCCTTCTCGTTGGCCAGCACCTCGCCGATCTCGACGAACTGCTCGGGCTGAGCGATGGCGTTGAGCCGGCAATGCTTGCTCCAGAAGTGGAAGTGCTCGGTCAGCCGGTAGGTGGTCGCCGCATACGGGAACTCCTCGTGCTTGCCGAGGGTGTCCCACACCGAATCGAAGATACGCCCGGCCGGGTTGCTGGTGGCCTTCTTGTTCTGCGGGTGCAGCGGGTTGATACCAATCGGCGTCTCGAACGGCTCGTAGTGCTCGGGGAACGGCCCTTCGGCCATCTTGTCGATGGCGAAGAAGCGCGCCACGCCCTCGGGGTTCATGATGAACGGGTTCATCCCCGCTTCCGGTGGCGAGTCGACCTTGAAGTCGGGCACGTCGGTGCCGGTCCAGGCCTTGCCGTTCCACCATATCAGGCGCTTGTTCTCGGCGTCCCACGGCTTGCCTTGCGGGTCGCTGGAGGCACGGTTGTAGAGGATGCGGCGGTTGGCCGGCCAGGCCCAGGCCCAGTTCTGCACCTGGTGCATGCCGTACGGGTCGCTGTTGTCGCGACGGGCCATCTGGTTGCCCTGCTCGGTCCAGCAGCCGGCGAAGATCCAGCAGCCGGACGCGGTGCTGCCGTCGTCCTTCAGTTGGCCGAAGCCCGCCAGTTGCTGGCCGGCCTTGATCACTGCGCCGGTCGGGTCGGTGACGTCGGTTACTGCCCAGCCGTTCATTTCCCTGGCCAGTTCCTCCGGGGATGGCTCTTCGGGAATCTTGTATGGCCAGCTGATGTTCATCAGCGCGTCCGGGTAGGCGCCGCCCTCGGCCTGGTAGCGTTGGCGCAGGCGCAGGAACAGCTCGCTCATGATGTGCACGTCGGTGCGGGTCTCGCCCGGGCCGTCGGCGCCTTTCCAGTGCCACTGCAGCCAGCGGCTGCTGTTGACCAGCGAACCGTCTTCCTCGGCGAAGCAGGTGGTGGGCAGGCGGATCACTTCGGTCTGGATGTTGGCCGTGTCGACGTCGTTGAACGGCCCGGCATTGCGCCAGAACTCCGAGGTCTCGGTGGCCAGCGGGTCCATGATCACCAGCCACTTGAGCTTGCCGAGGGCCGCAGTTACACGGTTCTTGTCCGGCAGCGCGGCAATCGGGTTGAAGCCCTGGCACATGTAACCGTTGACCTTGCCCTGGCCCATCATTTCGAACATGCGCAGCACGTCGTAAGCCGGCACGTCGAGCTTGGGCAGCCAGTCGTAGCCCCAGTTGTTCTCTGCCGTGGCGTTGGCGCCATACCAGGCCTTCATCAGGCTGACGTGGAACTTGCCGTAGTTCTGCCAGTACGAAAGCTGGCCCGGGCGCAACGGCTTGGAGGCACGCTTGTCGATGTAGGCGACGTAGTCCTGTTCGGCATCGCCGGGCAAGGTCAGATAACCCGGCAGCGAGTTGGACAACAGCCCGAGGTCGGTCAGACCCTGGATGTTGGAGTGCCCGCGCAAGGCATTGACCCCTCCACCCGGCATGCCGACGTTGCCCAGCAGCAACTGGACCATGGCCGCGCTGCGGATGATCTGCGCGCCGATCGAGTGCTGCGTCCAGCCCAGCGCATAGAGGATCGTCATGGTCTTGCCCGGTACCGAGCAGGTGGCGATCTCTTCCCAGATTTTCAGCATGGCGTCCTGCGGCATGCCACAGGTCATGCTGGCCAGTTCCGGGGTGTAGCGGCTGTAGTGCTGCTTCATCAGCTGGAACACGCAACGCGGGTGCTGCAGGGTCGGGTCGACCTTGGCAAAACCGTCCTCACCCAGCTCGTAGCCCCAGCCGGACTTGTCGGCGTACACCCGCTTGGCCTCGTCGTAACCGCTGAACAGG
Source organism: Pseudomonas sp. UBA4617 (assembly GCF_002386445.1). Lineage (GTDB taxonomy): Bacteria > Pseudomonadota > Gammaproteobacteria > Pseudomonadales > Pseudomonadaceae > Aquipseudomonas. The sequence goes on along the minus strand of NZ_DGIR01000057.1, from coordinate 26,846 downwards.
CCATCCTCGAAGCCATAGTTCTCTTTGACGATGAACGACACGTCGGTGTAGTTACGCACGTACTCGTGCTGGATCTTGTCGTTGCTCAGCAGGTAATTGATCAGCCCGCCCATGAAGGCGATGTCGGTACCGGTGCGGATCGGCGCGTAGTAGTCCGCCACCGAAGCGGTACGGGTAAAGCGCGGGTCGACCACGATCAGCCGCGCCTTGTTGTGCGCCTTGGCCTCGGTCACCCACTTGAAGCCGCACGGATGCGCTTCTGCTGCGTTGCCACCCATCACCAGGACCAGATTCGCGTTGGCGATATCGGACCAGTGGTTGGTCATGGCGCCACGGCCGTACGTCGGGGCAAGACTTGCCACCGTCGGGCCGTGTCAGACACGTGCCTGGTTATCGAACCCCAGCATGCCTGTTGCGCGGATGACCTTGTGGGTCAGGTAGCCGGCCTCGCTGGAGGCGGCTGAAGCAGCGAGAAAACCGGTGGTGAGCCAGCGGTTTACCGTTTGCCCCTGGGCGTTCTTCTCGATGAAGTTGGCGTCGCGGTCCTGCTTCATCAGCTCGGCGACGCGGTCGAGCGCCTCGTCCCAGCTGACCCGTACCCACTCCTTGCTGCCCGGTTTGCGTACCTCGGGGTACTGCAGACGGCTCGGGCTGTGGATGAAGTCCAGCAAGCCGGCGCCTTTCGGGCAGAGAGTGCCGCGGTTGACCGGGTGGTCGGCGTCACCTTCGATATGGATGATGTTCTGTTTGACGTTCTTGCCCGCATCGCCCTGGCTGTACATGATCAGGCCACAGCCGACCGAGCAGTAGGGGCAGGTGTTGCGGGTTTCCTTGGTATGCGCCAGCTTGAAATGACGCACCTGCTCGGCGAATGCGGGTGTCGGGGCCATGCCCAACGCCGCAAGGCTCGAGCCTCCAAGGCCGACGGCGGCGACCTTGAAGAATTGCCGACGGTTCAGGTCCATCGTGCACTCCTGATCAGGTGGTGGACGCACGGAACATGGCCGGCGCCTCTTGGTAGTCACGGTGGCGGCCAGTTGATGGCCGCCAACAGGTAAGACTAGCCAAGAATCGGGAACGTGCGATGACCTGGGTCAGTTGCGGCCTCGTTTGCTGACCTTGCCGATGCCTTCCACCACTGGCTGATCAACAGCGCGGCAGGTTGCGCACCACATTCAGCGCGGCACTGCTCTGGGCCACGGGCATGATCTCGATGGTATTGATGTTCACATGCCCCGGCTGCTCGGCAATCCAGGCCACCGTGGCGGCAATGTCCTCGGGCAGAATGGCCTGTACGTCACGGTACAGGGCCTGCACGGCCTCCAGGTCGCCATTGAGGCGCACCACCGAGAAATCAGTGCCCGAGCACAGCCCCGGCTCGATGTTGCTCACCCGCACCCGGGTACCGGCCAGGTCGGCACGCAGGTTGAGACTGAACTGACGGACGAAGGCCTTGCTGGCGCCATAGACGTTACCGCCCGGGTAGGGATAGGTGCCGGCAATGGAACCGATGTTGATGATCATGCCGCTGTCGGCTTCGACCATCTGCGGCAGTATCTTGTGCGTCACCATGGCCAGGCCGGTGATGTTGGTGTCGATCATGCGCTGCCAGTTTTCCGCACTGCTGGCCTGGGCGCGGTCTACGCCCAGCGCCAGCCCGGCATTGTTGACCAGCAGGTCGATGTGCAGCGATGCGTCCTGGATCTGCGCCATCGCCGCAGCGATCGAGGCAGGGTCGGTTACGTCCAGCGCCAGCGGGATGAAGTTGACCCCCAGTTCGGCTTCCAGCGACTGCAGTTTATCCATGCGCCGGGCACCGCCGATCACGCGATAGCCCTTGCCAACCAGAGTGCGGCAGATGGCACGACCAAAGCCTGCGGACGCGCCGGTTACGAATGCGGTTTTCATCAATTGTCTCCTATGGACGGGGTCAGGCCAGGTACTTCACGCCCAGGCTGGTGAACAGGCAGAGCATCGAGAACACCAGCACCTTGCGCACCACTTCGTTGCCCTTGCGCAGGGCCAGGGCGCTGCCCAGGTGGTTGCCGAGGATGTTGCAGGCCACCAGCGGCAACGCCAGCAGGTAGACGACCTTGCCGGCCATGATGAAGGCCACCAGGGCGCCGATGTTGGATGCAAAGTTGAAGGTCTTGGAGTTGGCCGAGCTGGAGACCAGGTCCATGCGCAGCAGGTAATGGAAGGCGATGATGAACATGCTGCCGGTTCCAGGACCGAAGAAACCGTCGTAGAAGCCGATGGCCAGGCAGGTCAGCGGGACCACGGTGAACAGCATGCGCGATGACAGCTCGCGCTCCTCGACTGGGCGATCCTTCGGTGTGAGGAAGATGAGGATGCCGAAGGGAATCAGCGCCAGGATGATCTTGCCTACAGTTTCCTGGGAGATCGACACGATCAGGTGCGCCCCCAGGTAGGCTCCGAGCAGCGAGAACGGGACGCCGACCAGCGCCACCTGCCAGACCATCCTGCTGTTGGCCAGGAAGTTGCGGATAGCAGCCAGCGTGCCGAGGGTACTCACCAGTTTTTCCTGGCCGAGGGCCACTTGCGGTGGCATGCCGACCAACAGAAAGCCCGGCACCAGGAACAACCCGCCGCCCCCGGCGATGCTGTCGACGAAGCCCGCGACGAAGGCGATTGCGCCGAGCATGAGGATGGCCAGTAACCAGTGTTCCGCCCAGAAAGCGCCTAACAGTTCCATAACAATACTTCCATCGAGTCAGTAAAAGGGATCAGGAAAGAACTTCGTAGAGATGGTCAGCCCGGGCGAAGTGCACCCGGTTCAGGTCGTTGACTGCGAACAGGCGCAACAGCCAGCGGTCGGCGCCATCGTTCTGCGGCTCGAAGCCATCGCGGGCATGCAGCACGCGCTGGTTCTTGAAGATCATGAAATCGCCTGGCAGCAGCAGGTGCGGTTCATCGAAGCGGCGGGTTTCCAGCACGCTGCGCAGGCTGCCCAGGGCCTGCTCGGCACGCAGGTTCAGGCCGTGGGTGTTCTCGCTGTCGAAGCGGCACAGCCATTCGCCCGCATGGCCACGCGCCAGAACGGGCAACTCTGCGGTGCAACGGCGTTTGCCGGTAAACGAGTCCGGGCGGCGGATTTCGAACTGCGGCAGGCACAGCTCACGCACGACCGATGCGGGCAGCGCCTGGACCACTGCATCGAGGTTGACCAGCGTGGTGCTGATGCGTGGGTCACAGCGCATGCCGAAGAACGACAGGTACTCAGGGCAGCAGGAAGCGCTACCGAGTGGCTCTGAAGACAGGGGCAGATCCGGGTTATCCACATGGTAGGAAAATCGCAGTCGCGAACCGTGGGAGCTCTTGTGGCTGGACGAATTGCGCGACGGGATGACATGGCGGAAAAGGCGGCCATCGTTCTCCCCTTCGTACACGACCGGGTTGATGCCCATCAGGCTCTGCATGGTCAGGGTGACCAGGCAGGCAATGGGCGTGCTGCGTGGGCTGAGCACTCCCGAATAAGGCGTGGGCGGGATGTCCCGGTCGCGAGGGCAGTTGCGTACGATCATGCCGGTGAGGTGCGGGTCTTCGACAAAGCTACGGATCCGTTGGCACAGCGCCTTCCCCAGTACTTCCTGCGCCTGGTCCTTGAGCTGTGGATAAAGGTCTTTGCTCGTCTCGAAATCGAGCGGGGTGTTGTTCAGCAGGGTTTGCCAGGCGCTGGAGATGACCCAGGGCAGGCGAATCTCCAATGAGGTCTGAGGCTCGGCCCCTTGTTGCAGGTGTGCGCTTTCCATTTCGAGTGATATTCCGTTGAGCTGGCTTGAGGCCGTCGGTGTGGTGCTAAGCCGGGCAGAGGCGGCTGACGTTGTATTTTTTTGAAGCCGTTCACAGCTGTGCGATGCAGCGCAGAAAGCCGCTGGAGGCCTTTACACATTGCATCGACTCAATAATTGTAATTAGAAAACTTGAGTCGATTCAATTCATTTCCGCAAATGCAAAATTCGCTGATTGCATCGACTCAATCAAATTATTGATTTCAAAAGTTTTCTGTGTGATGAGGCGAGCGTCGCTTGCCCTTCAGAAGCGGTGGGCGCCTTCGCGAACGCTCAGCCAATATCGCAGCAGACAAACCCCAACCGCATCAATCGGTGCAATTTGCGCGTACGAAAACACAATTACTTCCATCAGACCTTTCGTGCTAGGCTTCCGCGTTCTCGCAGATTCTGGTGCCATTTCTATGTGGGTTCCTCACTACAGCGACCTGGCGCAGCCGGTCTACCTGATGATTGCCGACGCCTTGGAGCAGGACATTGGCAGTGGCCGGCTGGTGGCTGGCGAACGCTTGCCGACGCTCAAGGACCTGGCCGAAGCCCTGAACGTGACCCCCGGGACCATCGGCCGCGCCTATGACGAAGCCGCCAAGCGCGGCCTGGTGGTGGGTGAAGTCGGTCGCGGTACGTTCGTACTCCAGCAACGGCAGCTGCAAGGCGCTGCCCCTGTGCCGGCCGCACCATCGAAGCCCGCAACCGCCCAGCGTGAAAGCGGCCAGATCGACTTGTCGATCATCAAGCCCAACGATGCCCACATGACCGACTGGCTGCGCGGGGCCATAAACGAGCTGGCCGCCTCGCCAGACCTGGGGCAAGTGCTCGATTACGTTACCGAGGGCGGCCACGCGACCCACAAGCAGGCCGGTGCCGCCTGGATCCAGCGCTGGCTACCCGAGGCGCGCTGGCAGCAGGTGGTGCTGACTTCAGGGGCGCAACACGGCCTGCTGGTGGCCATCAGCAGCCTGTCGAAAAGCGGTGATGTGGTGCTGTGCGAATCTTTCTGCTACCCAGGCATAATTTCCCTGGCCCACAGCATGGGTCGCCGCCTGCGCGGCGTGGCCATGGACGAGTACGGCCTTGTTCCCGAAGCATTGCGCGCAGCCTGCCTGGAGCATCGCCCGTCGCTGCTGGTGTGCGTCACCACCCACCAGAACCCGACCAACTCGATCATGCCCCACGCACGGCGCCAGGCCATCGCCGAGATCGCCCGCGAGTTCGATTTGTTCATCGTTGATGACGACATCTACGGCTTCCTCGAGCCCGCACCGGACTACCAGCCAGTGGCCGCCTATGCGCCCGAGCGCTCGGTGTACCTCACCAGCCTGTCCAAGAGTGTGCTGCCGGCGCTGCGTATTGGCTACCTGTACGCCCCACCGCAAACCCTTTCGCGGCTATCGTCGATGGTACGCAGCAGCGTCTGGATGCCATCCCCGTTGATGGCGCAACTGGCCAGTAACCTGATCAACAGCGGCATGGCCGACCAGTTGGTGCGGGTACAGCAGGACGAAGCTGCAGCGCGCCAGCAAATGGCGCGGGAAATTCTTGGCAGGTACAAGATCCGCAGCCAGCCGAACAGCTTCCACATCTGGCTGGAACTACCGGAACCGTGGACCAGCGACGAATTCGCCAACCTGGCGCGCAACAACGGCGTCACGGTCGTCAGCGGCAGCCAGTTCCTGCCAGAACGCAGCCACGCCACCTGCGGCGTCCGTATTGCCTTGATGGCCCCCAAGCGCGAGGAACTGGGGTTTGCCCTGACCAAGTTGGTCAGTTTGCTGGACTCGCCGGAACCGCGGTTGTTTTATTGAACCGGACCAGATTGGCATTGCAGCGTCATTTACCCAACCAGGAGTAGAGAGGAACTTCAGAAATCTCTGATACTCCAGGTTAGCTCTTCCTAAAGCCTCGGGTTCGCTCGAAAAAAACCCAAGGCAACTGCCTTGGGTTTTTAGTCTTTCCAGCTGCTTAACGGCTCTGATCAGAACGGAATATCGTCATCGAAGCTGTCGAAGTCAGCGGCCGGTTGCGGTGCTGGCTGCTGCGGCGCCGGGCGCTGCGGAGCCTGTTGCGGGCGCGGGGCCTGCTGGCGTGGGGCCTGGTTGTACTGCTGCTGGCCACCGCCATAGTTGCCGCCAGCTTGATTGTACGGGTCACCGCCCTGCTGCTGGCCCTGCGGACGCCCGCCGAGCAGCTGCATGGTGCCGTTGATATCGACGATGATCTCGGTAGTGTAGCGCTTGATACCGTCTTTTTCCCACTCGCGGGTCTGCAGCTTGCCTTCGATGTAGCACTGCGAACCCTTGCGCAGGTACTCGCCGGCGATTTCGGCAACCTTGCCGAACAGCGACACGCGGTGCCACTCGGTACGCTCGACCTTCTGGCCCGACTGCTTGTCGGTCCACTGCTCGCTGGTAGCCAGGCTCAGGTTGGTCACGGCGTTACCGTTGGGCAGGTAGCGGACTTCGGGATCCTGGCCACAGGTGCCGACCAGAATGACTTTGTTAACCCCACGGGCCATAACGTTCTCCTAGGCTTCGCACGCCGAAGAGGCCGGGTTCACCAGGCGCTCGAGGGTCGTACGGTCCAAAATTTTCGTATCCAGTTTGATATAGATGGCGGCTTCTTCTGCCACCACGACGGCGTCGGTCACGCCCGGTACGGCCATCAGACGTTCGGTCAGGCCGGCTTCCCGGACTGCCTCTGGCGTCAGCGGCATGCGCAGGCTGGTCACATAAGGTGGCTCGTTCATGCGCAAGGCGACGAGCAACCAGATGGCACACAGTACCGCACAACCGAGGAACACCGTGTTCAGCCCGCCGTGCTGGAACAACCAGCCACCTAGGATTCCTCCCAGCGCGGCACCGAGGAACTGGCTGGTGGAGTAAACCCCCATTGCCGTTCCCTTGCCACCTGCAGGCGACACCTTGCTCACCAGCGAAGGCAGCGATGCCTCCAGCAGGTTGAATGCAGTAAAGAATACCACGGTGCCAACCACCAGTCCGCGCAAACCGTCAGCCCACTCCCAGAAGTATATCTCCGTCAGCAGCAGGACACTCACCGCACCGGCCAGCACGCGCTTCATCTTGCGCTTTTTTTCGCCATAGATGATGAACGGGACCATTGCAAAAAATGAGATGAACAGCGCGGTCAGGTACACCCACCAGTGCTGCTCCTTCGGCAGGCCGCCGCGCTCGACGAAGGCAAGGGGCAGCGCGACGAAGCTGGCCATGAGGATGGCATGCAGGATGAAAATGCTGGCGTCCAGGCGCAGCAGGTCCGGATGGCGCAGGGTCGGGCCGATCGCCTGGCGAGCCACCCCCGACTCGCGGTGCTGCAGGATGCTGTGGGTGTTGGGCACGACAAAGGCGATCAGCAGGATACCCACCAAGGCAAGTCCTGCCGTGGCCAGGAATAATCCTGACAAGCCAAAGGCACTTGTCAGTAACGGGCCGACGACCATGGCAACGGCAAACGACAGGCCGATGCTCATGCCGATCATGGCCATGGCCTTGGTTCGGTGTTGCTCGCGGGTAAGGTCGGACAGCAGTGCCATGACCGCAGCGGAAATCGCCCCGGCGCCCTGCAGGATACGTCCGGCGATCACCCCCCAGATGGAGTCGGCCTGGGCCGCCAGGACACTACCCAGGGCAAAGATGACCAACCCCAGGTAAATCACCGGCCGGCGGCCGATGCGGTCGGAAATCATGCCGAACGGAATCTGCAATACGGCCTGGGTGAGGCCATAGGCACCAATGGCCAGGCCGATCAATGCAGGTGTGGCACCGGCCAGGTCCATGCCGTAGGTGGCCAGCACCGGCAAGACCATGAACATGCCCAGCATACGAAAGGCAAAGACCAGGGCCAGGCCGCCAGCGGCGCGGGTTTCGCCGCCACTCATGCGTTCGTTGTGGGTGTCGTGCATGGATTAATCTCGTGTGAACCGGCGGCGATTCTATCAGTCCGACAGCTTGACGGCATCTACGCGACGCTTTGCCGCGTACTGGCAGCGCGCCGTATACTTCCTTGTTTATGCCCGCCGAGCGAGGCCGCAGTGGACAAGATCCTGATTCGTGGGGCACGCACCCACAACCTGAAGAACATTGACCTGACCCTGCCCCGGGACAAGCTGATCGTGATCACCGGCCTGTCCGGTTCGGGCAAGTCATCCCTGGCATTCGACACCCTCTACGCCGAAGGCCAGCGTCGCTATGTGGAATCGCTGTCGGCCTATGCCCGGCAGTTCCTGTCGATGATGGAAAAGCCCGACGTCGACACCATCGAAGGCCTGTCGCCGGCCATTTCCATCGAGCAGAAGTCGACCTCGCACAACCCCCGTTCCACGGTCGGCACCATCACCGAAATCTACGACTACCTGCGTCTGTTGTATGCCCGCGTCGGGACCCCACGCTGCCCGGACCACGATATCCCGCTGGAGGCGCAAACGATCAGCCAGATGGTCGACTTGGTGCTGGAGCGCCCGGAAGGCAGCAAGCTGATGCTGCTGGCCCCGGTGGTGCGTGAGCGCAAGGGCGAGCATCTGGCGGTGTTCGACGAACTGCGCGCCCAGGGCTTCGTCCGGGCACGGGTCAACGGCAAGCTCTACGAACTCGATGAGCTTCCCAAGCTGGACAAGCAGAAGAAGCACAGCATCGACGTGGTAGTCGACCGCTTCAAGGTGCGCAGCGACCTGCAGCAACGCCTGGCCGAGTCGTTCGAGACTGCACTCAAGCTGGCCGATGGCATCGCCCTCGTGGCGCCGATGGATGACGAACCTGGCGAAGAAATCATTTTCTCCGCACGCTTCGCCTGCCCGGTCTGCGGCCATGCCATCAGCGAGCTGGAACCGAAGCTGTTCTCCTTCAACAACCCTGCAGGCGCCTGCCCGACCTGTGATGGCCTGGGGGTCAAGCAGTTCTTCGACACCAAGCGCCTGGTCAACGCCGAGCTCACCCTGGCCGAAGGCGCGATCCGCGGCTGGGACCGGCGCAACGTTTACTACTTCCAGATGCTGGGCTCGCTGGCCGCGCATTATGGCTTCAGCCTGGAGGAGCCGTTCGGCGAGCTCTCGGCCGAACACCAGAAGGTAATTCTGCAGGGCAGTGGCAAGCAGAGTGTCGACTTCAAGTACCTCAACGACCGGGGTGATATCGTCAAGCGCTCGCACCCCTTCGAAGGCATCGTGCCAAACCTCGAACGGCGCTATCGCGAAACCGAGTCGGCTACCGTGCGTGAAGAGCTGGCCAAGTTCCTCGGCACCCAGCCCTGCCCGGATTGCCGCGGCACTCGCCTGCGCCGCGAAGCGCGCCATGTTTGGGTGGGCGAAAAGACCCTGCCGGCGGTGACCAACCTGCCGATCGGTGAAGCCAGCAACTACTTCGGCGACCTGACCCTGACCGGTCGCCGTGGCGAAATCGCCGCGAAGATCCTCAAGGAAATCTGCGAACGCCTGCAGTTCCTGGTCAACGTGGGCCTCGACTATCTCACCCTCGACCGCAGCGCCGACACCCTCTCTGGTGGCGAGGCACAGCGTATTCGCCTGGCCAGCCAGATCGGCGCCGGCCTGGTAGGGGTGATGTATATCCTTGATGAGCCGTCCATCGGCCTTCATCAACGTGACAACGACCGCCTGCTGGCCACACTCAACCACCTGCGCGACCTCGGCAACACGGTGATCGTGGTGGAACACGACGAGGACGCCATCCGCCTGGCCGACTACGTCGTGGACATCGGCCCGGGCGCCGGCGTGCATGGCGGCAAGATCGTCGCCGAAGGCACGCCGCAGGATGTCATGGCTCACCCCGACTCGCTGACTGGCAAGTACCTGTCCGGGCGCAAGAAGATCGTCGTGCCGGCCAAGCGCACGCCGCGCAACAAGAAGCTGCAACTCAAGCTCAAGGGCGCACGTGGCAACAACCTGCAGAACGTCGACCTGGAAATCCCGATCGGCTTGCTGACCTGCGTGACCGGGGTATCCGGCTCGGGCAAGTCGACGCTCATCAACAATACCTTGTTCCCACTGGCCGCCACCGCCCTGAATGGCGCGAGCAGCCTGGAGGCTGCGCCGCACAGCAGCATGGATGGCCTGCAACACCTGGACAAGGTAGTAGATATCGACCAGAGCCCGATTGGCCGTACCCCACGTTCGAACCCGGCAACCTACACCGGCATTTTCACGCCTATCCGCGAGTTGTTCGCTGGCGTTCCGGAATCGCGCTCACGCGGTTATGGCCCCGGACGTTTCTCGTTCAACGTCAAGGGCGGCCGTTGCGAAGCCTGCCAGGGCGACGGCCTGATCAAGGTGGAGATGCACTTCCTGCCGGACATCTACGTGCCCTGCGACGTGTGCAAGAGCAAGCGATACAACCGCGAAACGCTGGAAATCAAGTACAAGGGCAAGAACATCCACGAAGTGCTGGAAATGACCATCGAGGATGCACGCGAGTTCTTCGACGCAGTTCCGGCGCTGGCGCGCAAGCTGCAGACCTTGATGGACGTGGGGTTGTCCTACATCAAGCTGGGGCAGTCGGCGACTACGCTGTCGGGTGGCGAGGCACAGCGGGTGAAACTGTCGCGCGAGCTGTCCAAGCGTGACACCGGCAAGACCCTCTACATCCTCGACGAGCCGACCACGGGCCTGCATTTTGCCGATATCCAGCAGTTGCTGGACGTGCTCCATCGCCTGCGCGACCACGGCAATACCGTGGTGGTGATCGAGCACAACCTGGACGTGATCAAGACTGCGGACTGGCTGGTGGACCTGGGACCAGAGGGAGGTTCGAAAGGCGGGCAGATCATTGCCTGCGGTACGCCGGAAGAACTGAGCGAAATGAAGCAGTCCTATACCGGGCATTACCTGAAACCGCTTCTGGAGCGGGATCGGGCTTGAGGGAACCGGGGGCGCGCGGCGCCCCCGGAATATTACATCTGCGACTGCAGGTAGTTCTCGAGGCCAATGGCTTTGATCAACCCCTGCTGCTTTTCCAGCCAGTAGGTGTGATCTTCTTCGGTATCGGCCAACTGCGCGCGCAGGATGTCGCGGCTGACGTAATCCTTGTGCAACTCGCACAGTTCGATGCCTTTGCACAGCGCGGCGCGCACCTTGTACTCGAGCTTGAGATCCGCCTCGATCATTTCCGGTACGGTGCTGCCTACCTCCAGATCGTCCGCGCGCATGTCCGGTGTGCCTTCGAGCATGAGGATACGCCGCATCAGGGCGTCGGCATGTTGCGTCTCTTCTTCCATCTCGTGATTGATGCGCTCGTAGAGCTTGGACAGGCCCCAATCTTCGTACATACGCGAGTGAATGAAGTACTGGTCGCGCGCAGCCAGTTCGCCCTTCAACAGCGTGACGAGATAGTTGATTACGTCCGGGTGGCCTTGCATCGCCCTGTTTCTCCATGTGAAAACGTCTATGCCACATAGTGTGAACCAGCTTTTGCCTGCGGTCACTGAGAAATGCGCAATAACAAGCAAAAAAACGGCTAAACAGTAGTGATATTCATTGAAAAACCGCCCAAATGAGGGCGGTTCTTCTTATCACTTCGACTCAGGCAAGCTCGATGCCCAGAGCCTTGGCCACTCCTTCACCGTAGGCCGGATCGGCCTTGAAGAAGTACTGCAGCTGGCGCTGGATCACGTCCCGGCTTACCCCGGCCATGGCCCCGGCGATGTTGTTGATCAGCAGGGCTTTCTGTTCATCGTCCATGAGACGGAACAGAGCACCGGCGTGGCTGTAGTAATCGCTGTCCTCACGGTGGTCGTAGCGGCCGGCCGCCCCTTCCAGAGCCAGGGCTGGCTCAGCATGCCGTGGCGATTGCTTTGGCGCCTCGCTGTAGCTGTTGGGCTCATAGTTCGGCGCGCTACCGTAGTTGCCGGTCGCCATCGAGCCATCGCGCTGATAGCTGTTGACCGGGCAACGCGGCGCGTTCACCGGCAATTGCTGATGGTTGGTACCCACTCGGTAGCGGTGCGCATCAGCGTAGGCGAATACACGACCTTGCAGCATGCGGTCCGGCGACAGACCAACACCCGGCACCATGTTGCTTGGGCCAAAGGCAGCCTGCTCGACTTCGGCGAAGTAGTTCAGCGGGTTGCGGTTGAGTTCAAGCACACCCACCTCGATCAGCGGATAGTCCTTTTGCGACCAGGTCTTGGTCACATCGAAGGGGTTCTCTTCACGTCTGGCAGCCTCGGCTTCGCTCATCACCTGGATACATACCGTCCAACGCGGGTAATCGCCGCGCTCGATGGCCTCGTAGAGATCGCGCTGGGCGTAATCCGGATCAGTACCGGCCAGGCGTGCGGCATCTGCCGGAGCCAGGTTCTTGATCCCTTGCTGGGTCTTGAAATGCCATTTGACCCAGGTACGTTGCCCCGCGGCATTGATCAGGCTGTAGGTATGGCTGCCAAAGCCATGCATGTGGCGATAACCATCCGGAATGCCGCGGTCAGAGAACAGGATGGTGACCTGGTGCAGTGCCTCGGGGGAGTGCGACCAGAAGTCCCACATCATTTGCGCATTTTTCAGGTTGGTCTGCGGGTGGCGCTTCTGCGTGTGGATGAAGTCGGGGAACTTCAGCGGGTCGCGGATGAAAAACACCGGCGTATTGTTGCCCACGATGTCCCAGTTGCCTTCCTCGGTGTAGAACTTCACGGCAAAGCCACGCGGATCGCGCTCGGTATCGGCAGAGCCACGCTCACCACCTACGGTGGAAAAGCGCAGGAAAGTCTCGGTCTGCTTGCCGACTTGTTCAAACAGCTTGGCACTGGTGTAACCAGTAATATCGCGGGTAACGGTAAAGGTGCCGTAGGCGCCCGAACCCTTGGCGTGTACGCGCCGCTCCGGGATGTTCTCCCGGTTGAAATGAGCAAGTTTCTCGATCAGGTGGAAGTCGTCGAGCAACAGCGGACCACGGGGGCCGGCGGAACGGGAATTCTGGTTGTCGGCTACAGGGGCACCGCTGGCGGTGGTCAGAATCTTGCTCATGGGCTCTCCATATCGGTCTTCAAGCGCCGGGTGACCGGCTTTGGAGAGAGTATCGACGAGCATCGTTACAGGAACAAATTCATTAAATGTCTTATATCAATAGAAATAGACAATACATGTAGAAACAAAAAACCGGGCACTAGGCCCGGTTCCTTGTAGCAGACAGAACGTCTTACTCAGCAGCTTCTACAGCACCGCCGACCGGACGATCAACCAGCTCGACATACGCCATAGGCGCGTTGTCGCCAGCGCGGAAACCGCACTTCAGGATGCGCAGGTAGCCGCCCTGACGGGTGGCATAACGCTTGCCCAGGTCGTTGAACAGCTTGCCAACAGCGGACTTCGAACGGGTACGGTCGAAGGCCAGACGGCGGTTAGCTACGCTGTCTTCCTTGGCCAGGGTGATCAGCGGCTCGGCAACGCGGCGCAGTTCCTTGGCTTTCGGCAGGGTGGTTTTGATCAGCTCGTGCTCGATCAGCGACACTGCCATGTTCTGGAACATAGCCTTGCGGTGAGAGCTGGTACGGCTCAGGTGACGTCCACTTTTACGATGACGCATGATTCATTCCTTACCAAACACTACGTTCGGTGATTACGACGATCAGGCGGTCGCCTTGTCGTCTTTCTTAAGACTTGCAGGCGGCCAGTTGTCGAGGCGCATGCCGAGAGACAGACCACGAGAGGCCAGCACGTCCTTGATTTCAGTCAGGGACTTCTTGCCCAGGTTAGGAGTCTTCAACAGCTCTACTTCGGTACGCTGAATCAGGTCGCCGATGTAGTAGATGTTCTCCGCCTTGAGGCAGTTGGCCGAACGTACAGTCAGTTCCAGGTCATCAACCGGACGCAGCAGGATCGGATCGATCTCGTCTTCCTGCTCGACTACGACAGGCTCGCTGTCACCTTTGAGGTCGACGAACGCGGCCAGCTGCTGTTGCAGGATGGTCGCGGCGCGGCGGATAGCCTCTTCAGGGTCCAGGGTGCCGTTGGTTTCCAGATCAATGACCAGCTTGTCCAGGTTGGTACGCTGTTCAACACGGGCGTTCTCGACCACATAGGCGATACGACGCACCGGGCTGAACGAAGCGTCCAGCTGCAGACGGCCAATGCTACGGCTTTCGTCTTCGTCGGTTTGACGGGAGTCGGCCGGCTCGTAACCACGACCACGAGCTACGGTGAGCTTCATGTTCAGGGCGCCGTTCGACGCCAGGTTCGCGATTACGTGATCGGGGTTGACGATCTCGACATCGTGATCCAGCTGAATATCGGCAGCGGTAACCACCCCCGAACCCTTTTTCGACAAGGTCAGCGTAACTTCGTCACGACCGTGCAGCTTGATAGCCAGGCCTTTCAGGTTCAACAGGATTTCAATGACGTCTTCCTGTACACCTTCGATCGCGGAGTACTCGTGGAGTACGCCATCGATCTCGGCCTCGACTACCGCACAGCCAGGCATGGAGGACAACAGGATGCGGCGCAGCGCGTTGCCCAGGGTATGGCCGAAACCACGCTCGAGAGGCTCGAGCGTGATCTTGGCGCGGGTCGGACTGACTACCTGCACATCAATGTGGCGGGGAGTCAGGAACTCATTTACCGAAATCTGCATGGATGCACCTATTTTCTAGCCCTTACTTGGAGTAGAGCTCGACAATCAGGTTCTCGTTGATGTCGGCAGACAGGTCGCTGCGAGCAGGAACGTTCTTGAAAACGCCCGACTTTTTAGCAGCATCCACATCAACCCACTCAACGCGGCCACGCTGGGCGCACAGTTCAAGGGCTTGAACAATGCGCAGCTGGTTCGACGACTTCTCGCGAACCGCGACCACGTCACCCGGACGAACTTGGTAGGATGGAATGTTCACAGTCTTACCGTTGACGCTGATCGCTTTGTGCGAAACCAGCTGACGGGATTCGGCGCGAGTCGAACCGAAGCCCATACGGTAGACGACGTTATCCAGACGGCACTCGAGCAGTTGCAGCAGGTTCTCACCGGTTGCGCCTTTTTTCGAGGCTGCAGCCTGGTAGTAACCGCGGAACTGACGCTCCAGAACACCATAGATACGACGAACTTTTTGCTTCTCGCGCAGCTGGGTACCGTAGTCGGACTGACGGCCACGGCGCTGGCCGTGGATACCTGGGGCTGCTTCGATGTTGCACTTCGATTCCAGAGCGCGAACGCCGCTCTTCAGGAACAGGTCAGTGCCTTCACGGCGAGACAGTTTGCATTTTGGACCAATGTAACGTGCCATTTATCTGTCTCCTGATTACACGCGACGCTTCTTCGGCGGACGGCACCCGTTGTGCGGGATTGGCGTCACGTCGGTGATGCTGGCGATCTTGTAGCCGCAGCTGTTCAGTGCACGAACGGCGGACTCACGACCTGGACCTGGACCCTTGACGTTTACGTCGAGGTTCTTCAGACCGTATTCCAGCGCAGCTTGACCAGCACGCTCAGCAGCGATCTGGGCTGCGAACGGGGTGGATTTGCGCGAACCACGGAAACCCGAACCACCGGAGGTCGCCCAGGACAAAGCGTTGCCCTGACGGTCGGTGATGGTCACGATGGTGTTGTTGAAAGAGGCATGGATGTGGGCGATGCCATCAACCACTGTCTTTTTGACTTTCTTACGAGGACGAGCAGCAGGTTTTGCCATGTCTATATTCCTGGGCGATTACTTGCGGATCGGCTTACGCGGGCCCTTACGGGTGCGTGCGTTGGTCTTGGTGCGCTGACCGCGAACCGGCAGACCTTTACGATGGCGCAGGCCGCGGTAGCAACCCAGGTCCATCAAGCGCTTGATCTTCATGTTGATGTCACGACGCAGGTCACCTTCGGTGGTGAACTTCGCGACTTCGCCACGCAGGGTTTCGATTTGCTCGTCGCTCAGATCCTTGATCTTAGCGGCTGGGTTTACACCAGCGTCTGCACAGATCTTCTGTGCAGTAGTGCGACCGACACCATAGATGTAGGTCAGCGAGATAACAGCATGCTTGTTATCTGGAATGTTGACGCCTGCAATACGGGCCATTCAGTGGGACTCCAATTGACAGCTACCTACGCCCCGGAAGCCAAGAAATAGGGCGCGAGATAATATCGCTGTAGAAACGAATAATCAACCCAGCAGCACACTAGCTGCTGGGTTTGAAGCGCAGATCACACTCAGCCTTGGCGCTGTTTGTGACGCGGTTCCGCGCTGCAGATCACTCGTACGACGCCTTCGCGACGGATGATCTTGCAGTTACGGCACAGCTTTTTCACCGATGCACGAACTTTCATTACCGACTCCTCGAACCTTAGGGGCGTATCAGCGCAGCAGACCGCTGCCACCATAGCCTTTCAGGTTGGCTTTCTTCATCAGGGATTCGTACTGGTGCGAAACGAGGTGCGATTGTACTTGGGACATGAAGTCCATCACAACCACTACCACAATCAGCAACGAGGTCCCGCCAAGGTAGAACGGCACATTTGCTGCCACCACCAGGAACTGGGGCAGAAGGCAGACGGCCATCATGTAAAGAGCACCGAACATGGTCAGACGGGTCAGAACGCCATCAATGTAGCGCGCCGACTGCTCACCAGGACGGATACCCGGAATAAAGGCACCGGACTTCTTCAGGTTTTCCGCTACGTCTTTCGGGTTGAACATCAAAGCTGTGTAGAAGAAGCAGAAGAAAATGATCCCTGCACTAAACAGCAGAATGTTCAACGGCTGACCAGGAGCGATCGACTGCGAGATGTCCTGCAGCCAGCCCATACCTTCGGACTGACCGAACCAGGCACCCAGCGAAGCCGGGAACAGCAGAATGCTGCTCGCGAAAATGGCTGGGATAACCCCGGCCATGTTCACCTTCAGCGGCAGGTGGCTGGTCTGCGCAGCGAAGACCTTGCGGCCCTGCTGACGCTTGGCGTAGTGAACGGCGATACGACGCTGACCACGCTCAATGAACACCACGAAGCCGATAATCGCTACTGCCAGCAAACCGATAGCGACCAGGGCGAAAATATTGATATCGCCTGTGCGTGCAGACTCGAAAGACTGCCCGATTGCTCTCGGAAGACCGGCAACGATACCTGCGAAAATCAACATCGAGATACCGTTGCCCACACCGCGCTCGGTGATCTGCTCGCCCAGCCACATCATGAACATCGCGCCTGCCACGAAGGTGGAGACAGCAACGACATGGAAGCCCAGGCCTACAGAAAACGCCACGCCCTGGTTGGCCAGGCCAATGGACATGCCAATGGCTTGAACCAGTGCCAGGATAACGGTGCCGTAGCGGGTGTACTGGCTGATCTTGCGACGGCCAGCTTCACCTTCCTTCTTCAACTGCTCCAGCTGCGGGCTGACCGCCGTCATCAGTTGCATGATGATCGATGCCGAGATGTACGGCATGATCCCCAGCGCAAAGATGCTCATGCGCTCGAGCGCGCCGCCGGAAAACATGTTGAACAAGCTAAGAATGGTCCCCTCATTCTGCCGAAACAGATCCGCCAGACGGTCTGGATTGATGCCAGGAACCGGGATATGCGCACCTATCCGATAGACGATGATCGCCATGAACAGAAAGCGCAGACGAGCCCAGAGTTCCGACATCCCGCCCTTACCGAGCGAAGAGAGAGCACCTTGCTTAGCCATTTATTCCTCGAACTTGCCGCCAGCTGCTTCGATAGCCGCACGCGCACCCTTGGTGGCTGCGATACCCTTGATGGTGACTGCGCGAGTGACTTCGCCAGACAGCATGATTTTCACGCGCTGTACGTTCTGGCCGATCACGTTGGCATCCTTCAGGGATTGCACGGAGATCACGTCGCCTTCCACCTTGGCCAGCTCGGACAGACGCACTTCAGCGCGGTCCATGGCCTTCAGGGATACGAAGCCGAACTTCGGCAGACGACGGTGCAGCGGCTGTTGACCGCCTTCGAAGCCCGGAGCGATGGTGCCACCGGAACGGGAGGTCTGACCTTTGTGACCACGGCCACCAGTCTTGCCCAAACCGCTACCGATACCACGACCCGGACGATGCTTCTCGCGACGGGAACCCGGCGCTGGACTCAGATCATTGAGTTTCATCGATTAACCCTCGACCTTCAGCATGTAGTAAGCCTTGTTGATCATCCCGCGGTTCTCGGGAGTATCCTGGACTTCTACAGTGTGACCGATGCGACGCAGACCCAGGCCTTTAACGCACAGTTTGTGGTTAGGCAGACGGCCGGCAGTGCTCTTGATCAGCGTTACTTTTACGGTTGCCATGATCAGAAGATCTCCTCAACGCTCTTGCCGCGCTTGGCAGCAATGGATTCAGGAGATTGCATGGCTTTCAGACCCTTGAAGGTGGCGTAAACCACGTTCACAGGGTTGGTCGAACCGTAGCACTTGGCCAGAACGTTCTGAACACCAGCAACTTCCAGGACAGCACGCATTGCGCCACCGGCGATGATACCGGTACCTTCCGAAGCAGGCTGCATGTAAACCTTCGAGGCGCCGTGGGCAGCCTTGGTGGCGTACTGCAGGGTGGTGCCCTTCAGGTCTACCTGGATCATGTTGCGGCGAGCAGCTTCCATAGCCTTCTGGATCGCGGCAGGTACTTCGCGCGACTTGCCACGGCCGAAGCCAACACGACCTTTGCCATCACCTACCACGGTCAGCGCGGTGAAGGTGAAGATACGGCCGCCTTTTACGGTTTTGGCAACGCGGTTAACTTGAACCAGCTTCTCGATGTAGCCTTCGTCGCGCTTTTGATCGTTATTTGCCATAACTTAGAACTCCAGCCCGCCTTCACGAGCAGCATCAGCCAGCGCCTTGACGCGGCCGTGGTACTTGAAGCCGGAACGGTCAAAGGCAACTTGAGATACACCGGCGGCTTTCGCACGCTCAGCTACCAGCTTGCCAACCTTAGTGGCCGCGTCGATGTTGCCAGTGGCGCCATCACGCAGTTCTTTGTCCAAGGTCGAGGCGCTTGCCAGAACCTTGCTGCCGTCGGCCGAAATGACCTGGGCGTAGATGTGCTGCGAGGAGCGGAACACGCACAGGCGCACGACTTCGAGTTCGTGCATCTTGAGGCGTGCTTTGCGAGCGCGACGCAGTCGAGTAACTTTTTTGTCGGTCATTTGCTAGGCCCTACTTCTTCTTGGCTTCTTTACGACGGACTACTTCGTCCGCGTAACGCACACCCTTGCCTTTGTAAGGCTCTGGCGGACGGAAGTCGCGGATTTCAGCGGCCACCTGACCCACCAGCTGCTTGTCGATACCCTTGATCAGGATGTCGGTCTGGCTTGGGGTTTCAGCGGTGATACCGGCTGGCAGTTCGTAGTCCACTGGGTGCGAGAAGCCCAGAGCCAGGTTCAGGACGGTGCCCTTGGCCTGTGCCTTGTAACCAACACCGATCAGCTGGAGCTTGCGCTCGAAGCCTTGGCTTACGCCCTGGACCATGTTGTTCACCAGAGCGCGGGTGGTACCGGCCATGGCGCGAGCTTGCTGGTCACCGTTGCGAGCAGCGAAACGCAGCTCACCAGCTTCTTCGGTAACTTCAACAGACGAGTGAACGTTCAGTTCGAGAGTGCCTTTGGCACCCTTCACCGAAAGCTGCTGGCCGGCGAATTTGACTTCGACGCCTGCTGGCAGCTTAACGGGGTTCTTAGCGACGCGAGACATGCCTATCTCCCCTTAGAACACTGTGCACAGAACTTCGCCGCCGACACCGGCAGCGCGCGCAGCGCGATCAGTCATCACACCTTTGTTGGTGGAGACGATAGACACGCCCAGGCCGCCACGTACTTTCGGCAGCTCTGCGACGGACTTGTACTGGCGCAGGCCTGGACGGCTGGAGCGCTTCAGCTCCTCGATGACCGGACGGCCTTCGAAGTACTTCAGTTCGATCGACAGGGAAGGCTTGGCCTCACCAGTTACCTGGTAGCCAGCGATGTAACCTTCGTCCTTCAGAACTTTGGCAACCGCGACCTTCAGGGTGGAGGAAGGCATGCTTACGACGGACTTTTCAGCCATCTGGGCATTACGGATGCGAGTTAGCATGTCCGCTAACGGGTCCTGCATACTCATGGGCTAGATGCTCCTGATACAAGAATTATTAGCCTTGCGGCTATCACAACCACCCGAGCAGGCAGGGCAAAAAACCCAGGCTCAGGTGAGCCGGTCATTCTAGACACAAGGCAGAAACGAAACAAGCCCCATATAGGGGCTTGTTTGTTGGCGAGGTCACCGGCGGTCGGAAGATTACCCCCCTTCCACCGGGATCACACCGGCAGCGATTACCAGGAGGCCTTGACCAGACCCGGTACGTCACCGCGCATTGCAGCTTGACGCAGCATGTTACGGCCCAGGCCGAACTTACGGTATACACCGTGAGGACGACCGGTCAGGCGGCAACGGTTGCGCAGGCGCGAAGCGCTAGCGTCACGTGGCTGCTTCTGCAGAGCGACAACGGCAGCGAAACGCTCTTCAGGAGAAGCGTTCAGGTTGACGATGGTCGCTTTCAGCTCAGCACGCTTCTTAGCGAACTTGGCTACCGTGAGCTGACGCTTCAGCTCGCGGTTTTTCATGCTCTTCTTGGCCATTTTCCTACTCCAATCAGTTGCGGAACGGGAACTTGAAAGCACGCAGCAGAGCGCGGCCTTCGTCATCCGAACGAGCAGTGGTGGTCAGGGTGATGTCCAAACCGCGCAGAGCATCGATCTTGTCGTAATCGATTTCCGGGAAGATGATCTGCTCTTTCACGCCCATGCTGTAGTTGCCACGGCCATCGAAGGACTTGGCATTCAGGCCGCGGAAGTCGCGTACCCGAGGCAGGGAGATCGCCAGCAGGCGGTCCAGGAATTCGTACATCTTGTCGCGACGCAGGGTCACCTTGACGCCGATCGGCCAGCCCTCACGGACTTTGAAGCCCGCGATGGATTTACGAGCGAAAGTCACGACCGGCTTTTGACCGGTGATCTTTTCCAGGTCGGCAACAGCGTGCTCGATGACTTTCTTGTCGCCGATCGCTTCGCCCAGACCCATGTTCAGGGTGATCTTGGTAACGCGCGGAACTTCCATCACGTTCGACAGCTTAAGTTCTTCCTTAAGCTTAGGAGCGATTTCGTTCCGGTAAATCTCTTTCAGTCGTGCCATGGTCTTCTACCTAGCAGTGTTCAAGCATCAACCGCTTTTTGGGTCGACTTGAAGACACGAATTTTTTTACCGTCTTCTACTTTGAAACCAACGCGGTCAGCCTTGTTGGTTTCGCCGTTGAAGATGGCAACGTTGGAAGCGTGCAGAGGCGCTTCTTTCTCGACGATACCGCCCTGTACGCCCGCCATCGGGTTAGGCTTGGTATGACGCTTGACCAGGTTCACACCACCAACAACCAGACGGTTATCAGCCAGAACCTTCAGCACCTTACCGCGCTTACCCTTGTCTTTGCCGGCGATCACGATGATCTCGTCGTCACGACGAATCTTTTGCATGTCGGATCTCCTTACAGCACTTCAGGGGCGAGCGAGACGATCTTCATGAACTTCTCGGTACGAAGCTCACGGGTCACTGGCCCGAAGATGCGAGTGCCGATCGGCTCTTGCTTGTTGTTCAGCAGAACAGCAGCGTTGCCGTCGAAACGAATGATGGAACCGTCGGCGCGACGAACACCGTGACGGGTGCGGACGACAACAGCGGTCATCACCTGGCCTTTCTTGACCTTGCCGCGCGGAATTGCTTCCTTGACGGTTACTTTGATGATGTCACCGATGCCGGCGTAACGGCGGTGCGAACCGCCGAGTACCTTGATGCACATGACGCGACGAGCGCCGCTGTTATCGGCCACATCGAGCATGGATTGAGTCTGAATCATAAAATTTCTCCGACCCTTAGCCCTTAGACTTCAACAGCGCGTTCGAGGACTTCAACCAGTGCCCAGGACTTGGTCTTGGCCAGCGGACGGGTTTCACGGATGGAAACCTTGTCGCCGATCTTGCACTGGTTGGATTCGTCGTGCGCGTGCAGCTTAGTCGAACGCTTAACGTATTTACCGTAGATCGGGTGCTTTACGCGACGCTCGATCAGAACGGTGATGGTCTTGTCCATTTTGTCGCTGACGACACGGCCAGTCAGCGTACGGACGGTTTTTTCAGCTTCAGCCATGATCACTTACCTGCCTGCTGGTTGAGCACAGTTTTCACGCGAGCGATGTCACGCTTAACTTGCGAGAGCAGGTGCGACTGCCCCAACTGGCCAGTTGCTTTCTGCATACGCAGATTGAACTGGTCGCGCAGCAAGCCGAGCAGTTGCTCATTCAGTTGCTGTGCCGATTTTTCACGAAGTTCATTCGCTTTCATCACATCACCGTCCGCTTAACAAAGGAGGTGGCGAGAGGCAGCTTTGCAGCAGCCAGGGCGAAAGCTTCGCGCGCCAGCTCTTCAGAAACACCTTCGATTTCATACAGGACTTTGCCTGGCTGAATCTGGGCAACCCAGTATTCCACGGAGCCCTTACCTTTACCCATACGAACCTCGAGAGGCTTCTTGGAGATCGGCTTGTCCGGGAACACACGGATCCAGATCTTGCCGCCACGCTTAACGTGACGGGTCAGCGCACGACGTGCGGACTCGATCTGGCGAGCGGTGAGGCGACCGCGAGCAACAGCTTTCAGGGCGAACTCGCCGAAGCTGACTTTGCTACCGCGCAGTGCCAGACCACGGTTGTGGCCAGTCATCTGCTTGCGGAATTTTGTACGCTTTGGTTGCAACATTTGGCGTACCCCTTACTTAGCAGCTTTTTTACGAGGCGCTGGTGCTTGTGGTTTCAGTTCTTCTTGGCGACCACCAATCACTTCGCCTTTGAAGATCCAAACCTTCACACCGATCACACCGTAAGTGGTGTGAGCTTCGTAGGTGTTGTAGTCGATATCGGCACGCAGGGTGTGCAGAGGCACACGACCTTCGCGATACCACTCGGTACGAGCAATCTCAGCACCGCCGAGACGACCGCTCACCTGGATCTTGATGCCCTTGGCACCAATACGCATGGCGTTCTGTACGGCGCGCTTCATGGCGCGACGGAACATTACGCGGCGTTCCAGCTGCTGAGCTACGCTCTGCGCAACCAGCATGGCGTCGAGTTCCGGCTTGCGGATCTCTTCGATGTTGATGTGCACAGGCACACCCATCTGCTTGGTCAGGTCCTGACGCAGCTTCTCGACATCTTCACCTTTCTTGCCGATAACGATACCGGGACGAGCGGTGTGGATGGTGATGCGTGCAGTTTGAGCCGGACGATGAATATCGATACGGCTTACGGACGCGCTTTTTAGTTTGTCCTGGAGGTACTCACGCGTTTTCAGATCCTTCAACAGGTAATCTGCGTAAGTAGCACCGTCTGCGTACCAGACGGAGGTGTGCTCCTTGACGATTCCCAGGCGAATGCCAGTGGGATGTACTTTCTGACCCATCTGATCGACTCCGTTACTTGTCCGCAACCTTGACAGTGATATGGCAAGACCGCTTGACGATGCGATCAGCACGGCCCTTGGCACGTGGCATGATGCGCTTCAGCGAACGCCCTTCGTTGACGAAGACGGTGGAGACCTTCAGGTCATCAACGTCTGCGCCTTCGTTGTGTTCGGCGTTGGCTACGGCCGACTCGAGGACTTTCTTCATGATTTCAGCGGCTTTTTTGCTGCTGAAGGCCAACAGGTTGAGCGCTTCGCCCACCTTCTTCCCGCGGATCTGGTCGGCGACCAAGCGGGCTTTCTGGGCGGAGATGCGAGCGCCCGACAACTTAGCGGCTACTTCCATTTCCTTACCCCTTAACGCTTGGCTTTCTTGTCAGCCACGTGCCCGCGGTAGGTGCGGGTACCGGCGAACTCGCCCAGTTTGTGGCCGACCATGTCTTCGTTCACCAGAACTGGGACATGTTGACGACCGTTGTGTACCGCGATGGTCAGACCGACCATTTGTGGCAGGATCATCGAACGGCGCGACCAGGTTTTAACTGGCTTGCGATCGTTCTTCTCCACCGCCACTTCGACCTTCTTCAGCAGGTGAAGATCGATAAAAGGACCTTTTTTCAGAGAACGTGGCACTGTCGTATCCCTCTAGTTACTTGCGACGACGGACGATCATGTTGTCGGTACGCTTATTACCACGGGTCTTCGCACCCTTGGTTGGGAAGCCCCATGGCGATACCGGATGACGACCACCGGAGGTACGACCTTCACCACCACCATGCGGGTGGTCAACCGGGTTCATGGCAACACCACGAACGGTTGGGCGAACGCCGCGCCAGCGTTTGGCACCAGCTTTACCCAGCGAGCGCAGGCTGTGCTCGGAGTTCGAGACTTCGCCCAGGGTCGCACGGCATTCAGCCAGGACTTTACGCATTTCACCAGAGCGCAGACGCAGGGTCACGTAGACACCTTCGCGAGCGATCAGCTGAGCCGAAGCACCAGCGGAACGAGCGATCTGAGCACCCTTACCCGGCTTCAGTTCGATGCCGTGAATGGTGCTACCTACTGGAATGTTGCGCAGCTGCAGGGAGTTACCGGCCTTGATTGGGGCCAGGGCACCTGC
Source organism: Pseudomonas sp. UBA4617 (assembly GCF_002386445.1). Taxonomy (GTDB): domain Bacteria; phylum Pseudomonadota; class Gammaproteobacteria; order Pseudomonadales; family Pseudomonadaceae; genus Aquipseudomonas. The sequence continues at coordinate 2,497 of NZ_DGIR01000057.1, read as the reverse complement.
GATCAGCTGATCGCCAGCACTCACGCCTTTAGGGGCGATGATGTAGCGACGCTCACCGTCTGCGTAGCACAGCAGGGCGATGTGAGCAGTACGGTTCGGGTCGTATTCGATACGCTCGACAGTGGCTGGAATGCCATCTTTGTCGTTGCGACGGAAGTCGACCAGACGGTAATGCTGCTTGTGACCACCACCAACGTGACGAGTGGTAATGCGGCCATTGTTGTTACGACCACCAGACTTCGATTTCTTCTCGATCAGCGGTGCGTGAGGAGCGCCTTTGTGCAGCTCCTGGTTGACCACCTTGACCACGAAACGGCGGCCAGGGGAAGTCGGTTTGCATTTAACGATTGCCATGATGCACCCCTTCCTTACTCAGCACTGCTGCTGAAATCGAGATCTTGGCCTGGCTGAAGGGAGACGATCGCCTTCTTCCAGTCATTACGCTTGCCCAGACCACGTGCGGTACGCTTGGTTTTACCCAGAACGTTAACAGTCGACACGTTTTCAACTTTTACGTTGAACAGGCCTTCGACAGCTTTCTTGATTTCCAGCTTGGTTGCATCGGTAGCAACCTTGAATACGAACTGGCCTTTTTTCTCAGCCAGAACGGTAGCCTTCTCGGAAACGTGCGGGCCAAGGAGGACTTTGAATACGCGTTCCTGGTTCATCCCAGCAGCTCCTCGAATTTCTTCACGGCCGAGACAGTGATCAACACTTTCTCGTATGCGATCAGACTGACCGGGTCGGAACCTTGTACGTCACGTACGTCGACGTGCGGCAGGTTGCGAGCAGCCAGGTACAGGTTCTGATCAACAGCGTCGGAAACGATCAGTACGTCGTTCAGACCCATGCCGTTCAGCTTGTTCAGCAGATCTTTGGTTTTCGGTGCTTCGACAGCGAAGTCCTGAACCACGACCAGACGGTCGCTACGCACCAGCTCAGCGAGGATGGAGCGCAGGGCTGCGCGGTACATCTTCTTGTTGAGCTTCTGCGAGTGATCTTGAGGGCGAGCTGCGAAGGTGACACCACCGCCACGCCAGATCGGACCACGAGTGGTACCAGCACGAGCACGGCCAGTACCCTTCTGACGCCATGGGCGCTTACCGCCACCAGCCACGTCGGAACGGGTCTTCTGCTGCTTGGTGCCCTGACGGCCGCCGGCCATGTAGGCCACGACTGCTTGGTGTACCAGCGTCTCGTTGAATTCGCCACCGAAAGTCAGTTCGGAAACTTCGATCGCCTGAGCGTCATTTACATTGAGTTGCATGTCAGTTTCCCCTTAACCGCGAGCCTTGACAGCTGGACGTACAACCACGTCGCCGCCAGTAGCGCCTGGAACGGCACCCTTGACCAGCAGCAGGTTGCGTTCAGCGTCTACGCGAACAACTTCCAGGGACTGAACAGTCACGCGCTCGGCGCCCATGTGACCGGACATTTTCTTGCCCTTGAACACACGACCAGGAGTCTGGCACTGGCCGATGGAACCTGGGACACGGTGCGACACGGAGTTACCGTGGGTGTTGTCCTGGCCACGGAAGTTCCAGCGCTTGATGGTACCGGCGAAGCCTTTACCTTTGGACTGACCAGTAACGTCTACCAGCTGGCCTGCAGTGAAGAGTTCAGCTTTGATCAGATCGCCAGCCTGGAAATCGCCTTCTTCAAGACGGAACTCCCAGACACCGCGACCAGCGGCAACGTTGGCCTTGGCGAAGTGGCCTGCCTGAGCGGCAGTCACACGCGAAGCACGACGCTCGCCGACAGTGACTTGCACTGCACGGTAGCCATCGGTTTCTTCAGTTTTGAACTGGGTGACGCGATTCGGCTCGATCTCGATGACCGTGACCGGAATGGAGACACCTTCTTCGGTGAAAATGCGGGTCATACCGCACTTGCGACCGATTACACCAATAGTCATGTTGTAAACCTCATGAGTGTACGGGGCTTTCACCCGCTATGGCCGCCCATTTCAGAGCGTTACACGACCAGACCGAAGTCTTAGCCGAGGCTGATCTGTACTTCCACACCTGCCGCCAGATCGAGCTTCATCAGCGCGTCAACGGTTTTATCCGTTGGCTGGACGATGTCCAGAACACGCTTATGAGTACGGATCTCGTACTGGTCACGCGCGTCTTTGTTGACGTGCGGGGAAACCAGAACGGTGAAACGCTCTTTGCGGGTAGGCAGTGGAATTGGACCACGCACTTGTGCACCAGTACGTTTCGCGGTTTCCACGATTTCCTGGGTGGATTGGTCGATCAGGCGATGGTCGAAAGCCTTCAACCTGATACGGATTTGCTGATTTTGCATTGGATTTCAGACTCCAGGCTGTTCCCAACGGACGCACTACGCCCGCTAAAAGGAGGCGTGATTCTATAGACGCCCCCATTTAGTGTCAACCCAATAAAAAAAACCCCCGCTGAGCGGGGGTTTTTTCAATCGGTCGAGTGATTACTCGATGATTTTGGCTACGACGCCAGCGCCGACGGTACGACCGCCT
>NZ_DGIR01000017.1 GCF_002386445.1 Pseudomonas sp. UBA4617 | reverse complement strand
GCAGGATCCGATCGAACAGGTCAAGGCACGACTCCTTGAAAAGGGTTGGGCAAGCGAAGACGAACTCAAGGCTATCGACAAGGATGTCCGTGACGTCGTTGCCGACAGTGCCGCCTTCGCCCAGAACGATCCGGAGCCGGATGTATCCGAGCTCTACACCGATATTCTGCTCTGATCCGGGGAGAAAGAATCCATGCCTATTGAAATTCTTATGCCTGCACTTTCCCCGACCATGGAGGAAGGCACGCTTTCCAAGTGGCTCAAGAAAGAAGGCGACAAGGTTACCTCCGGTGACGTGATCGCTGAAATCGAGACCGACAAGGCAACCATGGAAGTGGAAGCTGTCGATGAAGGCGTTGTTGCCAAGATCGTGGTTCCGGCTGGAACCGATGCGGTCAAGGTCAACGCACTGATCGCCATTCTTGCCGAAGAAGGTGAAGATGTAGCGGCTGCGGCCAAGGGTGGCGATGCTGCCCCGGCCAAGGCTGAGGCGGCTCCGGCTGCCGCAGCTGCGGCAGCTGCCCCTGCTGCTGCCCCTGCTGCTGCCCCTGCTCCGGTTGCCAGTGCACCGGCTGCCGGCAGCAACGCCAAGGTTCACGCCGGCCCGGCGGTTCGCCAACTGGCCCGTGAATTCGGTGTCGACCTGGGCGCAGTTGCTGCCACCGGTCCGCACGGCCGCATTCTGAAGGAAGACGTGCAGGTCTACGTCAAGGCGATGATGCAGAAGGCCAAGGAAGCTCCGGCCGCCGCCGGCGCAACCGGTGGTGCCGGCATCCCGCCGATCCCGGCCGTGGACTTCAGCAAGTTCGGTGAAGTGGAAGAAGTCGCCCTGACCCGCCTGATGCAGGTCGGTGCCGCCAACCTGCACCGCAGCTGGCTGAACGTGCCGCACGTGACCCAGTTCGACTCCGCCGACATCACCGAACTGGAAGCCTTCCGCGTGGCGCAGAAGGCCGTGGCCGAGAAAGCTGGCGTGAAGCTGACCGTGCTGCCACTGTTGCTCAAGGCCTGTGCCTTCCTGCTCAAGGAACTGCCGGACTTCAACAGCTCGCTGGCGCCAAGCGGCAAGGCCATCATCCGCAAGAAGTACGTGCACATCGGCTTCGCCGTGGACACCCCGGACGGCCTGCTGGTCCCGGTAATCAAGAACGTCGACCAGAAGAGCCTGCTGCAACTGGCTGCCGAAGCCGCTGCGCTGGCTGAAAAAGCCCGCACCAAGAAGCTGTCGGCCGACGAGATGCAAGGCGCCTGCTTCACCATCTCCAGCCTCGGCCACATTGGCGGCACCGGCTTCACGCCGATCGTCAATGCGCCGGAAGTGGCTATCCTGGGCGTTTCCAAGGCGACCATGCAGCCGGTCTGGGACGGCAAGGCCTTCCAGCCGAAGCTGATGCTGCCGCTGTCGCTGTCCTACGATCACCGTGTAATCAACGGCGCTGCCGCCGCGCGCTTCACCAAGCGTCTGGGCGACGTGCTGGGCGATATCCGCACCATGCTGCTGTAACGTTGCACACTGCCCCTCACGGCGAGGGGCGGTACCCTTTTCGAGCTGCCACGCTCGTACCTCAACCCCGTCGATTGGCGGGGCTTTTTTTTGCCTGGCGATAAACGTTTTGCGCCTGTGCGATCGAGCGCCGAAACAATCAAGACGAACTACAGATTCCAGCCCACAAGCCGATAACCCGTACACAGCATCACATATGGCGGCTTGCCAGCCCCCTGGACATGATGCAACCTTGCCAGATCAGCCGCTGCCCATAGGCCGCGTCCCTTCTTCAAGCGAGTCTTCGATGAAAAGCCAACCCGATGCCGCCAGCCGTGTGGCGGCCGAGGTCGTCACGCAGTTACCCGTGCCCTCGCGGCTCGGCATGCTGCGTTTCGAAAGGCTCAACGAAGCCACCTGGGCCATGCTCTACCTGGACCCAGCCTGCGAACGCCAGTTCGGCTTGCACGCCAGCGACCTGTGCGCCCTGGTCGATGCTCCCTACGCCAGCCTGATGGAGCCCGAAGCCCGCTACCGGCTGCACGACGAGATCCAGCTGCAGCTGGCCCAGCGCGGCTACTACCGCGTGCGCTACACCTTGCACACGCCAACGGCACCGCTACGCCTGCTGGAGGTGGGGGAAACCTACAAGCAGCACAACCGCCAACTGGTGCGTGGCTACCTCAGCGTGCTTGATGACCATGCCGAAGAGAGCGGCGAAGCCGGGGCCAGTGACCTGGAATCGCGCAACAACCGCTTGCAACTGGCCCTACAGTTGAACCAGCGCGCGCAACAGGAACAACTCGAGCACCTGGAGCGGGTACGCGGCCAGCAGGACCTGATCCTGCGCCTGGCCCGCCAGCGCTACAGCGGCGGAAATTCGCTGCTGGAGGCTGCCCAGCTGATCACCCAGAGCGCCTGTGAAATCTACAAGGTCGACTGCGCCAGCATCTGGCACCTGGACGGCCAGCAGTTGGAACCGATCACTGCCTGGTACCGCGATGCACAAGCGCATCGCCAGCCCGAAGCCATCGATGCCAGCCGCTTCCCCGACTACCTCGACGCACTGCATGCCAGCCGCGCCATCGATGCCCACAATGCCGGCCACGACCCGCGCACCCGCGCGCTGGCGCAAAGCCTGTTTTCGGCGAACAAGGCCATGCTCGATGCCAGCATTCGCGTTGATGGCCAGGTAGTTGGCGTACTGTGCCTGGAGCAGACCGGCCAGACGCGGGCCTGGCAGTCGGACGAAATTGCCTTTGCCGGCGAGCTGGCCGACCAGTTCGCCCAAGTCATCACCAACCACAACCGGCGCGCTGCGGCCAGTGCCCTGCACCTGTTCCAGCGCGCAGTGGAGCAGAGCGCCAGCGCCTTCCTGCTGGTCAACCGCGACGGCGTGGTGGAGTACGTCAACCCAAGTTTCACCGCGATCACCCAGTACAGCACCGAGGAAGTCCAGGGCCGCCACCTGGGTGAGCTACCGGCCCTGGAGAACCTCAGCGAATTGCTGTTCGACTCGCCCTCGAGCCTGGCCATGGGCAACAGCTGGCAGGGCGAATTCAAAAGCCGGCGCAAGAACCTGGAGCCCTACTGGGGCCAATTGTCGATCTCCAAGGTGTACGGCGACAACCGTGAGCTGACCCACTACATCGGCATCTACGAAGACGTCACCCAGACCAAGCTGGCCCAGCAACGCATCGAGCGCCTGGCCTACACCGACAACCTGACCAACCTGGGCAACCGCCCGGCGTTCATCCGCAGCCTGGACGAGTGCTTCGCCCGTGACGGCGAAAACGCCATGTGCCTGCTGCTGGTGGACATCGACAACTTCAAGCGCATCAACGACAGCCTGGGCCACCAGACCGGCGACAAGCTGTTGATCAGCCTGGCCCGACGCCTGCGCAACAGCCTGCACACCGGCGGCATCCTGGCGCGCTTCGCCAGTAACGAGTTCGCCGTGCTGCTCGACGATACCCGTCTCGAAGAAGGCCAAGGCGTTGCCATGCAATTGCTGCGTACCCTCGACAAGCCGATGTTCGTCGACAACCAGCTGATCAACGTCACCGCATCGGTGGGCCTGGCCTACGCGCCACTGCACGGTACCGACCCGGCCAGCCTGATGAAGAATGCCGGCCTGGCGCTGCACAAGGCCAAGGCCAACGGCAAGCACCAGGTGCAGGTGTTTACCGAGGTGCTGAATGCCGAAGCCAGCTACAAGCTGTTCGTCGAGAACAACCTGCGCCGCGCCCTGACCCAGAATGAGCTGGAGGTGTTCTACCAGCCCAAGCTGTGCCTGCGCAGCGGTCGCCTGCTAGGGCTGGAGGCTCTTCTGCGCTGGAACCACCCCGAGCGCGGCATGATCCGCCCGGACCAGTTCATCAGCGTAGCGGAAGAGACCGGCCTGATCATCCCTATCGGCAAATGGGTGGTGCGGCAGTCGTGCCGCATGAGCCAGCAGCTGCGCGAAGCCGGCATGGGCAACCTGCATGTGGCCATCAACCTGTCGCCCAAGCAATTCTCCGACCCCGACCTGGTGGCGTCGATCAGCACTATCCTCAAGGAAGAAGCCCTGCCCCCGCACTTGCTGGAGCTGGAACTGACCGAAGGCCTGCTGCTGGAGGCCACCGAAGACACCCACCGCCAGCTGGACGAGCTGAAGGCCCTGGGCCTGACCCTGGCCATGGACGATTTTGGTACCGGCTATTCGTCGCTGAGCTACCTGAAGAAGTTTCCCATCGACATCCTCAAGATCGACCGCAGCTTCATCAACGAGATACCGGACAACCAGGACGACATGGAGATCACTTCGGCGGTAGTGGCCATGGCTCACAACCTCAAGCTGAAGGTGGTGGCCGAGGGTATCGAGACGCCGGAACAACTGGCGTTCCTGCGCCGGCACCGCTGCGACGTTGGCCAGGGTTACCTGTTCGACCGGCCAATCCCCGGGCGTGAGCTGGCCGAACGGCTGAAGCGCTATCCGCGTGGTCCGCTGGCCTGACAGCAGCGCCAAGCTCGGGCACACTAGATCCCATTCGGGCCTCATCGCGGACAAAGCCACGCCTGCACGATTCCCGTAGGCGCGGATTCATCCGCGATGGGGTTTACCCAATTCAACTGACATACAGAGGAATGGCCATGGTCCTGCGTTCGGAAATCCTGGTGAACAAAAATGTCATGCCTACCGCGGAGCAGGCCCTGCCTGGCCGCGAAACGCCAATGAAGTTGCCCGAGTTCCACTACGTGTTCAAAGACACGCCGCTGCTCGGCCCGTTCTTCCAGAACGTCGACTTCGCCATCTTCGGCCTGGGTTGCTTCTGGGGCGCCGAACGCCGCTTCTGGCAGCGTGAAGGTGTGGTCAGCACCGTGGTTGGCTACGCTGGCGGTTTCACCCCGAACCCTACCTACGAGGAAGTCTGCTCGGGCCTGACCGGCCACACCGAAGTGGTGCTGGTGGTGTTCGACAAGGACAAGGTCAGCTACCGCGAGCTGCTGGCGATGTTCTGGGAGCTGCACAACCCGACCCAGGGCATGCGCCAGGGCAACGATGTCGGTACCCAGTACCGCTCGGCCATCTACTGCACCAGCCCGGAACAGCTGGAACAGGCCAAGGCCAGCCGCGACGCCTACCAGGCCGAACTGAGCAAAGCCGGTTTCGGCGAAATCACCACCGAGATCGACCAGGCGCCGACCGTGTACTTCGCCGAGGCCTACCACCAGCAGTACCTGGCCAAGAACCCGGACGGCTACTGCGGTATCGGCGGTACCGGTGTATGCCTGCCACCCAGCCTGCAGGGTAACTGAGCGTGAGCACGATGACGCTGTTCCACGCGCCGCTGTCGCCTTTCGTGCGCAAGGTCATGGTGGTATTGCACGAAACCGGCCAGCTGGAGCGGGTCAAGTTGCAACCGGTGAATATCAGCCCGGTCAGTGGCGACCCCCAGCTGAACCAGGACAACCCGATCGGCAAGATCCCGGCCTTGCGCCTGGAAGATGGCACCGTGCTGCACGACAGCCGGGTGATCTGTGAATACCTCGACCTGCAACATGTCGGCCAGCCGCTGCTGCCACGTGAGGGTTCGGCACGCTGGCGGCGCATGACGCTGGTCTCCCAGGCGGATGCGATCATGGATGCGGCGGTTTCGAGCCGCTACGAGAGCTTCCTGCGGCCGCAAGACAAACGCTGGGATGGCTGGCTGCAAGCGCAAGCCGAGAAGATTCGCCGCAGCTTGGCAAACCTCGAGCAACAGCACCTGGCAGAGCTGGCGTCCGGATTCGATCTTGCGGCGATTGGCGTGGCCTGTGCGCTAGGGTATCTGGACCTGCGTCAGCCGGAGTTCGGTTGGCGTGAGCACCAGCCTGGCTTGGCTGCATGGTATGCCGAGGTGGCCAAGCGCCCATCGATGGTTGCTACAGCCCCGACAGCCTGACCGGCCAATCGCGGATTAATCCGCTCCTGCCGGCATAGCAGGGGCGGATTTATCCGTGATGAGGCCAGCACCGGTATCAGCAGTCAGGCTTGCCGGCGGTGAACTTCTTCGCCGGGTTGACTGCCGCCTTGAACTCGCGCAGTGCCTTGGAACCCACCAGCAGCGGGTAGTTGAAGCTGCTGCGGTCCACCAGGTTCACTTCCACGGTGCGCTTCATGTCACCCAGGCACAGCTCCAGGTCCACTACCGGGCGCTTGGAGACCTCCGGCCCATCGCCTTCGTCTTCCTCGTCAGCACGCGCCTTGATCTTGCTGATGCGCGACACCTTGTGCTCGTACACCTTGCCGTCCGAGTCCTTGGTGGCCAGGCGGAAACGCACCCACTCGTCGCCATCGCGGGTGAACATTTCGATGTCCTTGGCCGACAGCGACGCGGTGAAGGCACCGGTGTCCATCTTGGCCTTCAGGGTTTCACCCAGCTCGGGCAGGGCAATGTTTTCATAACGACCATAAAGGGTCGGCTCGGCAGCCATTGCTGGCAGGGCCAACAGCGACAACATGGCAAACAGATATTTCACAGGCAGGCTTCCTTGAGAAGTGTCAGTGCTTAGACTGCACTGGCAGGATAGGTTCGCTGTCACAAGCCTAACCAACATAATGTGAAACATTTGTCCCAACCGCCGGGCACTGGAAATTTGGCGTAGGCCACGGCCCTGCTTATCATTGCCAACCGTTTTCATCCCACAACAAGAGTCTCCTTATGCGTCGCCTGCTGACCGGCATCCTCACCACCACCCTGCTGCTGCTCAACACCCTGGTGCTGATCGGCCCACTGCTGGTGTTCGCCCTGCTCAAGCTGGTGCTGCCAGGCCGAGGGCGTGACTATGCTTCGTGGGCGGTAATGTGGGTGGCCGAAACCTGGTCGGAGATCGACAAGGCCATTTTCGCCCTGTGCATTCCTACGCAGTGGGACATACGTGGGGTCGAGAACCTGCGCAGGCACACTTCTTACCTGGCCGTCAGCAACCATCAGACCTGGGTCGACATCCCGGCGCTGATCGAAAGCCTCAACCGCCGCACACCGTTTTTCAAGTTCTTCCTCAAGAAGGAGCTGATCTGGGTGCCGCTGCTGGGCCTGGCCTGGTGGGGCCTGGACTACCCGTTCATGAAGCGCTACAGCAAGGCCTTCCTCGAGAAGCACCCCGAGCTCAAGGGCAAGGACCTGGAAATCACCAAGGCCGCCTGTGAGCTGTTCAAGCGTCAGCCGGTGACCGTGGTCAATTACCTTGAAGGCACCCGTTTTACCGAGGCCAAGCACCGCGAGCAGCAATCGCCCTACCGCTACCTGCTCAAACCCAAGGCCGGCGGCGTGGCCTTCGTGCTGGCGGCGCTGGGCGAACAGCTGGATGCGCTGCTGGATGTGACCATCGTTTATCCCGGCGTCTCTGCACCGGGGTTCTGGGACCTGCTCAATGGCAGTATCAACCGGGTTATCATCGACATCCAGGTGCGTGAGCTGGACCCGGCATTGTGGGCAGGGGATTACGAAAACGATTCGGCGTTTCGCCAAACCGTCCAGGCCTGGGTGAACCAGCTGTGGATGGACAAAGACCAGCGCATCGCGGCCTTGCGCGCCGAGATGCACTGAGAAGACTTGATCCCTGGCGTCATACACGAAGCTTGCTTTTCCACTTCTATCGGCGGGCATCGTCACGCGGATGACAGGTACTACTTCGCCAAGGGCAAGCCAGCGCTACCCACGACATAAAAGAATGACTGAATCGACAACGTCGCACCTGTACCAGTACCTCACAGTACCTCCATCAAAGGGAAAAGTGCACAGAATATTGATGTTGGAGTTCTTGCCTGGCGGCGTGTTGAGCACCGGATAAAAGATCAGACCGGATGAGGGATCAAGCGCTGGCAGGTGGCTTGCGCCATCAACCCGCTTGATGATCGAAGCGGGGCTTACCCACGCGACTTGATCCTAAGCAATGCGATGCAGCGAAGTAACTGGCAAAAATGATAGGTACTGAACTGTATGAAGTGCGGCCAATCGGCTGTGAAAGCGCTGATATCGATCGTTAAACGGTTGGTACCGTGGTCGGTGTCGCCCACAAACTTCCCAGATTTTGCAAAAGAGAACCGGCAATGCCTTGCTGCCCCAGGTACTGCAGGATCAGCGGGGCGAACTGGCCGATCATGCCGGTATCCATCCCCAATGCCTTGAATGCAGCATCCAGGTCGCTACGGTTCTCCACATCGTTGCCCAGCGCCTTGCTCAGGGCCGACTGGTTTTCGCTGTTATCGCCGAGCAATGCGCCCAGGCCGCTCAGGCCACCCAGGGCATTGACGCCGGAGAGCAGGTCGAGCCCGGGCACGGCCTTGGTCAACTGGCCGTAGTCATCGCGGCTGAGGTTGTTGCGCGCCAGCCCCAGCATCGCCCCTGCGCCGCCCACGGCCTGCTCCGGGGTGATCTTCAGCTCGCTGCCAAGGGTGTTGAGCAGGTTGGCCTGTGCTTCGGGCGCCTGCACCTGCCCCTGCTGCTTTTGCGTCTGCATGGCAGAGACGGCATTGGCTGCATCGCCGAGGTTGAAGGCGAACGCCGGGCTTGCAGCCAGGGTCATCAGGGTTGCCAGGGTGAATGCTTTCATCGGAGGAGCCTCATTGGCCGCTATGGCCTGGGAAACGAGGCATTCGACTGGCGCAACAGGGCTTGGTTCCGGGCCGATCATCGGGGGCAGCGCTACCCGCCGCCCCTGCCCGCCGGGGCTCGATAGTGTGGCTGCACCTGTAGCGAACCGAGAAAAACCACCCATGAGCAACTACCCCTGGCTCGACGAAGCGCGCAAACATATCGGCCTCGAAGAGGTTGTCGGTGTTCAGCACAACCCAGAGGTCCTACAGATGTGGAAAGACATAAGGCGCGGTGGAATAAAAGACGACGAGACCCCTTGGTGCGCAGCCTTCGTCGGCGCGATGCTGGAACGCGTGGGCGTACATTCCTCACGTTTCGAGAGTGCCACGTCCTACCTGAACTGGGGGATTGAGCTGCAACGCCCGGTCACCGGCTGCATCGTCGTTTTCACCCGCGTTGGCGGCGGGCATGTCGGCTTCGCCACCGGGAAAACGGTGGATGGCAATTTGCTGGTGCTCGGCGGCAATCAGAGCGATGCGGTGAATATCAGGGCATTCGAGCTGGGCAGAGTCAGCGGCTACCGCTGGCCGGCCGGCGTGCCGGTGGTGGACGAACCACTGGCGGTGGTGGCGGATGACGTGCCGCTGTCGTCCACAGAGGCATGAATGGCAACAACGCCCCCTGGCGGGGGCGTTGCATGTAGAGGTTACGCCGCGCCCCACATCTTGTGCGGGTCGATTACAAACTTCTTCGGGACGCCCGCATCGAACTCGCCATAGCCTTCCGGCGCCTGATCCAGGTTGATCACCTGAACCCCCACCACTTCGGCGATGTTGATCCGATCCCACATGATCGCCTGCATCAACTGGCGGTTGTACTTCATGGTCGGGGTCTGGCCGGTGTGGAAGCTGTGCGATTTCGCCCAGCCCAGACCGAAGCGGATGCTCAGCGCGCCGATCTTCGCAGCAGCATCCACCGCACCCGGGTCTTCAGTCACGTACAGGCCCGGGATACCGATATTGCCAGCAACACGGGTCACCTGCATCAGCGAGTTCAGCACCGTGGCCGGGGCTTCATGCTTGGCCCCTTCGTGACCATGGCCGCGAGCCTCGAAGCCAACGGCGTCGACGGCGCAGTCCACTTCCGGCTCGCCGAGAATGTCGACGATCTGCTCGTGCAGCGGGGTGTCCTTGGACAGGTCGACCACTTCGAAACCCTGCGACTTGGCGTGGGCCAGACGGGCCGGGTTGAGGTCGCCGACGATGACACAGGCGGCACCGAGCAAGCGTGCCGAGGCGGCGGCGGCCAGGCCGACCGGGCCGGCACCGGCGACATAAACGGTGCTGCCCGGGCCTACGCCAGCGGTGACAGCACCGTGGTAGCCGGTCGGCAGGATGTCGGACAGGCAGGTCAGGTCACGGATCTTCTCCATGGCCTTGTCGCGATCAGGCAGTTTCAGCAGGTTGAAGTCGGCATACGGCACCAGCACATATTCGGCCTGGCCGCCGGTCCAGTCGCCCATGTCGACGTAACCGTAGGCCCCGCCGGCGCGCGCCGGGTTGACGGTGAGGCAGACACCGGTGTGCATTTCCTTGCAGGAGCGGCAGCGGCCGCAGGCAACGTTGAACGGTACCGACACCAGGTCACCGATTTTCAGGCGTTCGACATCACGCCCCATCTCGACGATTTCACCAGTGATTTCGTGGCCCAGGACCAGGCCGACCTGGGCAGTGGTGCGACCGCGGACCATGTGCTGGTCTGAGCCGCAGATGTTGGTGGAGACCACCTTCAGGATCACGCCGTGCTCGATCTTGTTGCCGCGTGGGTCCTGCATTTTCGGGTAGTCGATCTTCTGCACCTCGACCTTGCCGGCGCCGAGATATACCACTCCACGATTGCCAGACATGCTCTTACCTCGCTTGATTTGTATTTATGCAGCGGTGGTTGATCGCGCCGCCATCCATGGGCGGCATGTGTTTCTGGAATGCAGGGAATTGTGGGCCTGATACGGCGACCTGCACTGACTGGAAGCGACAGGGAGATGCCATTTAACGGCAGGGGAAATTGTGTTGGTCCATTCGCGGGCAAGCCCGCTCCCACAGGAAGAATGCCAGCTGTGAAGGCCGCATATAACCTGTGGGAGCGGGCTTGCCCGCGAATGGCCGGTGCAGGTTGTTAGAGCACGACCGTCCTGTTGGCGTTGAGGAACACCCGGCGTTCGATGTGATAGCCCACCGCCCGTGCCAGGGTCAGGCATTCGATGTCACGTCCCTTGGCAATCAGGTCTTCCGGGTAATGGCTGTGGTCCACTACCTCCACGCCTTGGGCGATGATCGGCCCTTCGTCCAGGTCGTTGTTGATGTAGTGCGCCGTGGCGCCCACCATTTTGACGCCCTTGTTGTACGCCTGGTGATAAGGCTTGGCGCCTTTGAAACCGGGCAACAGCGAGTGGTGGATGTTGATCGCCCAGCCATCCAGGCGGCGGCACAGCTCCGGCGACAGCACCTGCATGTAACGGGCAAGCACCACCAGCTCCGCACCGGTTTCCTCGATCACCTGGATCACCTTGCGCTCTTGCGCCGGCTTGTCCTTGGGGTCAAGGGCGAAGTGGTAGTAAGGAATCTTGTGCCAGTGCGCCAAAGGTTCGAGGTCAGGGTGGTTGGACACCACCGCGACCACATCCATGGCCAGCTGGCCGATGCGCTGGCGATACAGCAGGTCATTGAGGCAGTGGTCAGCCTTGGACACCATGATCACCACCTTGGGGCGGTGGTTCGGCGCAGTCAGCTCGAAGGCCATGCCGAATGCGTCACTGCGCTCGGCGAGGCCGGCACGGAAGCCGGCCTCGTCGAAATCGTCCGGCTGGCGAAACTCCACGCGAATGAAGAAACGCCCCGACAGCCGGTCATCGAAGGAGTGGTGCTCCGTCACGTAGCAGCGCTGCTCGAAGAGGTAACGCGTCACCACGTCGACGGTACCGAGCATGCTCGGGCAGTCGGCGGTGAGAATCCAGGTATCTGGTGCCCGACTCATGCTCGCTCTCCTTAAGCTTCGATGCTCAGGCCGTACTCGGCCGAAGCGTCCTGCAGCCACAGCCACCAGTAGTCGGCGAAGCTGCGACGAATCACCAGCTCCCAGGTGTCTTCGGCGGTGCGGCGGATCACCAGTTGCGACTTGGCGAACACGGTACCGACGGCCTTGCCCACCGGGAAGTTGTTCGGATGAACATCATAGCTGGTGGACTTCATCAGCACTTCGCGCACGTGCGGCCCGCGCAGCTCGAGCAGGCTCTGCCCACCGCTGACGTTGACCACCTGGATGTGCTGGCCTTCAAGGGCTGCACGCAGTTTTTGCTCGACGGCAAATTCCTGGCCGCCCGGGACGATCAGCAACCACTCGTCGGGGCCCATCCATTGCAGCGACATTTCGTTGTTGGCGACCACGGTCAGGGCCACTGGCAGCTCCAGGCCCAGGGCCTTGTGCACGCCGGCGGCGAACTCTGGGTCATGGCCATCGCCACGAATGGTCAGGTGGCCGAGGAACTTGCGTTCACGCAGGGTCACGCCTGCGTTCTTGCGGCCTTTGCCAACCAGGCTGGCCAGGTCGGCATGGTGCAGTGGCGACTGGGCCTTGGCCTCGGCGCCGGGGTTTTGCTGGAAGACGTTGATAGCGCTCATTTCTTACCTGCCTTGTATTCTTGTTCGTCAGGGCGACGCAGCACTGCAAGCAGGCTGCGCCGTCATCCGGGGCCTTAGACGTTCTGCCGCTCACCCTTCGGATCGAAGAACACCGAAGACACGATCTCCGCCTCGATCACGCTGCCATCCGCCTGCGGCGAGTACACGCGCTCGCCCATGCGCTTGAGGCCGCCCTTGACCACACCCATGGCGAAGGAATAACCCAGGGAGTTGGCCACGTAGCTGGAGGTGACGTGGCCGACCATGTCCATCGGGATCGGCTGCTTTGGATCGAAGACCAGCTGGGCACCTTCCGGCAGCCACTTGGTCGGGTCGACCGGCTTCAGGCCCACCAGCTGCTTGCGGTTCTCGCGCACGCAGTCTTCACGGTTCATGCCACGCAGGCCGATCCACGAGTACGGCTTGTTGCGGCCCACGCACCAGCTCATGTTCAGGTCGTCCGGGGTCATCGAGCCGTCGGTGTCCTGACCAACGATGATGAAGCCCTTCTCGGCACGCAGCACGTGCATGGTCTCGGTGCCGTACGGGGTCAGGTTGTACTTCTTGCCCGCCTCGATGATCTGCTCCAGCACGCCCATGGCATAGTTGGCCTGCACGTTGACTTCGTACGACAGCTCACCGGTGAACGAGATACGGAACACCCGGGCCGGCACGCCGCCGACATTGCCTTCCTTCCAGGTCATGAACGGGAAGGCTTCCTTGTCCATGTCGATGTCGGTCAGCTCGCTCAGCAGCTTGCGGCTGTTGGGGCCGGACAGGGTCATGGTGGCCCAGTGGTCGGTGACCGAGGTGAAGTACACCTTCAGTTCCGGCCATTCGGTCTGGTGGTACAGCTCCATCCACTGCAGCACCCGTGCAGCGCCGCCGGTGGTGGTGGTCATGATGAAGTGGTTGTCGCCGACGCAGGCAGTCACGCCGTCGTCGAAGACCATGCCGTCTTCCTTGCACATCAGGCCGTAGCGGGCCTTGCCCACGTCGAGCTTGGTCCAGGCGTTGGTGTAGATGCGGTTGAGGAACTCACGCGCATCCGGGCCCTGGATGTCGATCTTGCCCAGGGTCGAGGCGTCCAGCAGGCCCACGCTGTCGCGCACGGCCTTGCATTCACGGGCAACCGCGGCATGGATGTCTTCACCGGCCTTCGGGAAGTACCAGGGGCGCTTCCATTGGCCGACATCTTCGAACTCGGCGCCGTTCTTCACGTGCCAGGCATGCAGGGCAGTGAAGCGCACGGGCTCGAACAGGTGGCCACAGTGCCGGCCTGCCACCGCGCCGAAAGTTACCGGCGTGTAGTTGGGGCGGAACATGGTGGTGCCCATTTCCGGGATGGTGATGCCCATCGAACGGGCGGCGATGGCCAGGCCGTTGATGTTGCCCAGCTTGCCCTGGTCGGTACCGAAGCCCAGCGCGGTGTAGCGTTTGACGTGCTCGACCGACTCGAAGCCTTCGCGGGTGGCCAGTTCGATGGCGGCCGCGGTTACGTCGTTCTGCTGGTCGACGAACTGCTTGGGCGCACGGGCAGTGCCCTTGTCGTGCGGCACCTGGAACAGCGCCACTGTGGCCTCTTCCTTGCGCGCCACGGTTTTCGGCAGGCTGCCGACAGTGGCCTTGAAGCCGGCTTCGGTGGCTGCGCGCACGCCGCCTTCGAAACCATCGGCAATCGCGTCGCCCAGGGGGTACACACCATTGATACCGCCGACACATTCACGCTTCTGCGGCGCATCACCCGGTACGAAGCCGAGGATGTCTTCACGCCAGATCGGGCGGCCGCCCAGGTGCGAAGCCAGGTGCACGACCGGGCTGTAACCGCCGGAAGTGGCGATCAGGTCGCAGTCCAGGGTCTCGCCAGGGCTGGTGACCTTGTGCGCCTGAACGTCGATGGCGGCCACGCGGGCGCCGGTGACATGCTTGCTGCCTTTGGCCTCGATCACGGCGCTGGAGGTGAGGATGCGGATGCCCTTGGCACGCGCTTCTTCAACCAGCGAGCCACGCGGGTTGTGGCGGGCGTCGGCGATGGCGACCACTTGCAGGCCGGCATCGTGCCAGTCCAGCGCGGCGCGGTAGGCGTGGTCGTTGTTGGTCGACAGCACCAGCTTGCGACCCGGGGCCACACCGTAACGGCGCACATAGGTGGAAACGGCACCGGCCAGCATGTTGCCCGGCACGTCGTTATTGCCGTACACCAGCGGGCGCTCGTGGGCGCCGGTGGCCAGCACCACGCGCTTGGCGCGGACGCGGTGCACACGGTGGCGGACCTGGCCGATCGGGGCGCGGTCGCCAAGGTGGTCGGTGAGGCGCTCGTGGATGGTCAGGAAGTTATGGTCGTGGTAGCCGTTGACCGTGGCACGTGGCAACAGGGTCACTTCCGGCAGGCTTTCCAGCTCTTTGACCACGGCGTTGACCCATTCGGTGGCAGGCTTGCCGTCGAGGGTTTCGCGGGTGTCGAGCAGGCTGCCGCCGAACTCTTCCTGCTCGTCAGCCAGGATCACCCGGGCACCGCTGCGCGCAGCAGCCAGGGCCGCAGCCAGGCCAGCAGGGCCGGCACCGACGATCAGCACGTCGCAGTGCTGGTTCATGTAGTCGTAGCTGTCCGGGTCGTTCTGCAGCGGCGCGCGGCCAAGGCCGGCGGCTTTGCGGATGTACTTCTCGTAAGTCATCCAGAACGATTTCGGGTACATGAAGGTTTTGTAGTAGAAGCCCGGCGGCATCATGCTGCCGCCGACCTTGCCGAGGATGCCCATGACGTCGTTGTTGACGTTCGGCCAGCCGTTGGTGCTGGTGGCGACCAGGCCTGCGTACAGTGCCTGTTGGGTGGCACGCACGTTGGGGATCTGGGTGGCTTCGCTGGAGCCGATCTGCAGGATGGCATTCGGCTCTTCGGTACCGGCGGCGATGATGCCGCGTGGGCGCGAATACTTGAAGCTGCGGCCAACGATGTCGACGCCGTTGGCCAGCAATGCGGCGGCCAGGGTGTCGCCGGCATAACCCTGGTAGGTCTTGCCGTTGAAGCTGAAGTTAAGGACCTTGCTGCGGTCGATACGGCCGCCGCTGGCGAGGCGATAGGTCTGGCTCATACTTTTTCCCCTTGGCCTTTGACGGTCGACGGTGCGCTGCTTTGCTTGCCGTTGGCGGTCACTTGCGGCTTCTCGCCAATCTTGTAGGTTTCCAGAATTTCGTAGGTCACGGTGTCGCGGGTGACGTTGAAGTACTGGCGGCAGCCGGCAACGTGGTCCCACAGTTCGTGGTGAATACCGCGTGGGTTGTCACGGTAGAACATGTAGGTACCCCACTCCTCGTCGGAGCAGGCGTTGGGGTCCAGCGGGCGGGCGATGTGCGCCTGGCCAGAGGCGTGGAACTCTTCTTCGGAGCGCAGCTCGCCGCAGTGGGGACAGAAAATATGCAACATGACGGTGTCTCCGGTTAGTGGGCGACGGCGGCGGCGCCGTGTTCGTCGATCAGTGCGCCGTT
Organism: Pseudomonas sp. UBA4617; assembly: GCF_002386445.1. Taxonomy (GTDB): domain Bacteria; phylum Pseudomonadota; class Gammaproteobacteria; order Pseudomonadales; family Pseudomonadaceae; genus Aquipseudomonas. The sequence goes on along the minus strand of NZ_DGIR01000017.1, from coordinate 8,499 downwards.
GTAGAAACGGTCCATGGAGAACGGCGCGGCCAGTGGGTGCATCTCGCCCTTGGCCAGGCTTGCGGCGAAGACATTGCCCGAACCCGGGGTTGCCTTGAAGCCGCCGGTACCCCAACCGCAGTTGAAGAACAGGTTCTTGACCGGGGTCTTGGTGATGATCGGGCAGGCGTCCGGCGAGGTATCGACGATGCCGCCCCACTGGCGGTTCATGCGAACGCGCGAAAGGTTGGGGAACATTTCGACGATGGCCTGCAGAGTGTGCTCGATCACCGGGTACGAACCGCGCTGGCCGTAGCCGACCCAGCCGTCGATGCCGGCACCGATCACCAGGTCGCCCTTGTCCGACTGGCTGATGTAGCCGTGTACGGCGTTGGACATGATCACGCTGTCGATGATCGGCTTGATCGGCTCGGATACCAGCGCCTGCAACGGGTGCGATTCCAGCGGCAGACGGAAGCCGGCGAGCCTGGCCATGTGCCCGGAGTTACCGGCGGTGACCACGCCCACGCGCTTGGCGCCGATGAAGCCTTTGTTGGTTTCCACGCCGATGACCGCGCCGTTTTCCTTGCGGAAACCGGTCACTTCGGTCTGCTGGATCAGGTCCACGCCCAGGGCGTCGGCAGCACGGGCGAAACCCCAGGCCACGGCGTCGTGACGGGCCACGCCGCCACGGCGCTGTACGGTGGCGCCAAGGATCGGGTAACGGGTGTTCTTCGAGCAGTCCAGGTACGGGATCTCGGCGGCGACCTGGGCAGTGTTCAGCAGTTCGCCATCCACGCCATTCAGGCGGTTGGCAGAGACGCGGCGCTCGGAATCACGCATGTCCTGCAGGGTGTGGCACAGGTTGTAGACGCCGCGCTGGGAGAACATCACGTTGTAGTTGAGGTCCTGGGACAGGCCCTCCCACAACTTCATGGCGTGCTCGTACAGGTGCGCCGACTCGTCCCACAGGTAGTTGGAACGCACGATGGTGGTGTTACGGGCGGTGTTGCCGCCGCCCAGGTAACCCTTCTCGATCACGGCAACGTTGGTGATGCCGTGCTCCTTGGCCAAGTAGTAGGCCGTGGCCAGGCCATGGCCGCCACCGCCGACGATAACCACGTCGTAGACCTTTTTAGGGGTTGGCGTGCGCCACATGCGCTGCCAGTTCTCGTGGTGGCTGAGGGAGTGCTTGAAAAGGCCGAAGCCCGAGTAACGTTGCATGGTGTGTGGCTCCACTCAGCGGTAAACAGGGAAATCTGCGCACAGCGCCGCGACGTTCTTCGCCACATCGGCTTCGACGTCTGCGTCACCGAGGTTGTCGAGGATGTCGCAGATCCAGCCGGCCAGGGCCACGCACTGGGCGACCTTGAAGCCGCGGGTGGTGACGGCCGGGGTACCGATACGCAGGCCCGAAGTGACGAACGGCGACTGCGGGTCGTTCGGCACGGCGTTCTTGTTGACGGTAATGTGCGCGCGGCCCAGGGCGGCATCGGCGTCTTTGCCGGTGAGGCCCTGGCGAATCAGGCTGACCAGGAACAGGTGGTTGTCGGTACCACCGGAGACCACGTCGTAGCCACGGTCGATGAACACCTGGGCCATGGCCTGGGCATTTTCGATCACTTGTTTCTGGTAGGCCTTGAATTCAGGCTCCAGCGCTTCCTTGAAGCACACGGCCTTGGCGGCGATCACGTGCATCAGCGGGCCGCCCTGGGCGCCCGGGAATACAGCGGCGTTGAGCTTCTTCTCGATCTCTTCGTTCGACTTGGCCAGGATCAGGCCGCCACGCGGGCCGCGCAGGGTCTTGTGGGTGGTGGTGGTGACCACATCGGCGAACGGGATCGGGTTCGGGTACAGGCCAGCGGCGACCAGGCCGGCAACGTGGGCCATGTCGACGAACAGCAGCGCACCGACCTTGTCGGCGATGGCACGGAAGCGTGGGAAATCGAGGGTCTTGGAGTAGGCCGAGAAGCCGGCAACGATCATTTTCGGCTTGTGCTCGACCGCCAGACGTTCGACTTCGTCATAGTCGATCAGGCCGGTGTTGGTGTCGATACCGTACTGCACGGCGTTGTACAGTTTGCCCGAGGACGACACCTTGGCGCCGTGAGTCAGGTGGCCGCCGTGGGCCAGGCTCATGCCGAGAATGGTGTCACCAGGCTGCAGCAGGGCCAGGTAGACCGCGCTGTTGGCCGACGAGCCGGAGTGCGGCTGGACGTTGGCGTAATCGGCGCCGAACAGCTGCTTGGCGCGCTCGATGGCCAGCGCCTCGACCTTGTCCACATGCTCGCAGCCACCGTAGTAGCGCTTGCCCGGGTAGCCTTCGGCGTACTTGTTGGTCAGGCCGCTGCCTTGGGCCTGCATCACGCGCTTGGAGGTGTAGTTTTCCGAGGCGATCAGCTCGATATGGTCTTCCTGGCGCTGTTCTTCGGCATTCATCGCCGCCAGAAGTGCATCATCGTAACCCTGGATCTGGTCTTGCTTGCTGAACATCGTGTATCTCCCGGCGGCGAACATTTCTTGTCGTGGGGCACTGTGACCCTTTGTGGCGATGTTATGACTGGCCGGGGCGGGTCAGATGCCTGCGCACGCCTTGCAATGGCGCGTTTACGACATTGGCTTTTGTGGTGCACATGCCGGCCCTTCGCGGATAAATCCGCGCCTACACGTCATGCGCCGTTCGTAGGTGGATTTATCCGCGAAGGGCCGGCACTGGCAGCTTGTATAGGCAACCGTTTCAGCAATGGTTTAGAGTGCTGTCCTGCGTCGTTCACAGGACAGTGTCATGACAGATAAGAGCCAACAATTCGCCAGCGACAATTATTCCGGTATCTGCCCCGAAGCCTGGGCGGCGATGGAAAAGGCCAACCACGGTCACGACCGCGCCTACGGCGACGATCAGTGGACCGAGCGCGCCGCCGAATACTTCCGCAACCTGTTCGAAACCGACTGCGAGGTATTCTTCGCCTTCAACGGCACCGCCGCCAACTCTCTGGCCCTGGCCTCGCTGTGCCAGAGCTACCACAGCGTTATCTGCTCCGAGACCGCCCACGTCGAAACCGACGAATGCGGCGCGCCGGAATTCTTCTCCAACGGCTCCAAGCTGCTGACCGCAGCCAGCGTCCACGGCAAGCTGACCCCGCAGTCGATTCGTGAAGTGGCCCTGAAGCGGCAGGACATCCACTACCCCAAGCCACGCGTGGTAACCATTACCCAGGCCACCGAAGTAGGCACGGTGTACCGCCCCGACGAGCTGCGGGCGATCAGCGCCACCTGCAAGGAGCTGGGCCTGAACCTGCACATGGACGGCGCGCGCTTTTCCAACGCCTGCTCGTTCCTGGGTTGCAGCCCGGCCGAGCTGACCTGGAAGGCCGGCGTCGACGTGCTGTGCTTTGGCGGCACCAAGAACGGCATGGCGGTGGGTGAAGCAATCCTGTTCTTCAACCGCCATCTGGCCGAGGACTTCGACTACCGCTGCAAGCAGGCAGGCCAGCTGGCATCGAAGATGCGCTTCCTGTCGGCGCCATGGGTGGGCCTGCTGGAAGACGGCGCCTGGTTGCGCTACGGCGCACATGCCAACCGCTGCGCACAGTTGCTGGCTTCGCTGGTCAGCGATCTGTCGAGTGTGGAACTGATGTTCCCGGTGGAAGCCAACGGGGTGTTCCTGCAGATGCCGGAGCATGCGATCGAAGCGCTGCGGGCCAAGGGCTGGCGGTTCTATACCTTCATCGGTAGTGGCGGGGCGCGCTTCATGTGCTCGTGGGATACCGAGGAAGAGCGAGTGCGCGAGCTGGCTGCGGATATCCGCAGCATCATCGGCGCCTGACCTGCCCCGGGCCCGCCCGCTACCGCAGGGTACTGCTGCCTTCGAGCACTGTGCAGGACCCGTGGAAGCGGGCCGGCCCGCGAAGAAACCAACACCGTTTAGAGCTTGAACCCACCCATCTGCCGCGCCAGGTCATCGGCCAGCCCACGCAACGCCCGACACTCTTCGCGACAGCCTTGCACCTCCGCCGCCGTCTCGCGCGCCAGGTCGGAGATCCCCTGCACCGTGCGGTTGATTTCCTCGGTCACCGCCGATTGCTCTTCGGTGGCCGTCGCAACCTGATGGTTCATGTCGCTGATATGCTCGACCCGCTCGGTAATGGCCCCCAGCGATGCGCCTGTGCGCTGGCTCGACTCGACACCGCTGCCGGTGGCCTGCTGCCCGGCCTGCATCGAACTCACCGCCACGCCTGCGCCCTGCTTCAGGCGCTGGATCATCTGCTGCACCTCGTCGGTGGACAGCTGCGTGCGCCGCGCCAAGGTGCGCACTTCATCGGCCACCACGGCGAACCCGCGCCCCATGTCCCCTGCCCGTGCGGCCTCGATGGCGGCATTCAGCGCCAGCAGGTTGGTCTGTTCGGAAATGCTGCGGATCACCGCGAGTACTTCATCGATCGAGGCGACTTCACCGGCCAACTGGCCCACAGCCTCGGCCGCCTTGCCGATATCGCCCGACATGCCCTCGATGCCCTGGACCGAGCGCCGCACCACTTCGCGCGCCTGCACGGCTTCATCGCGCGCCGCCTGCGAGGCCTGGGCCGCATCGCCGGCATTGCAGGCGATGTCCTGCACGGTCAGGCCCATCTCGTGCACGGCCGTGGCAACCATTTCGGTCATTTCCTGCTGGCGCCCGGAACGTTCGGCCGTGTTGTCCACCACCACGGTCACCTGTTCCACCGCCCGGTGCAGGCGTTCGGAAGTCTGCAGCACGTCACCGATCAGCCGGCGCTGGCTGTCGAGGAAACGGTTGAATCCGCGAGCCAGGTCACCCAGTTCGTCCTGGCGTGTATCGTCCAGGCGCTGACTGAGATCACCCGCGCCACTGCCTATCTGCAACAACGCGGCGGTGACGCGACGGATCGGCCGTACCAGGCCGCGCGCCAGCAGCACTACCAGCAGCAGTGACAGCAGCGCCACGCCACCGCCGATCAGGCTGGTCAGCCACACCGCCTGCTGCATTTGCGCGTAGATTTCCTGCTCCGGCACCTCGGCGATCAAGGTCCAGTTCAACTCGCGCAAAGGCAGGCCGAGCGCCAGGTAGCGTTCGCCGTCACGGCTGAAGCGGCTGCTGCGCAGGCCCTGCGCCCCGCTCATCACAGCCTTGGCGGCGTCCGCACCGAGCTGCTCGGCCAACTGCCGCTTGCCGCTGAAGGCATTATCCGGGTGCACCTGGATCAGGCCGTCATTGCGCACCAGAAACACCTTGCCGCTTTCGCCAAAACTGAAGTCGTGAATCAGCTTCGACAGCTCGGTCATGCGCAGGCCCATGCCGGCCACGCCGACCAGCTGGCCGTGCTTTTCCACACGGTAGTCGATGAACAGCGCCAGCTCGCCGGTGGCGCCATCGATGTCGATATTGATGAACCGCTCGGCGCCGCTGTCGATGTAGCCGTAGAACCACTTGTCCTTCGGGTTGCTGCGGCTGAGCGTGCGGTCCAGGCCATTCTCGTTGTAGTAATGACCGGTTTCGGTGGACACGAACAGGGTGGTGAACGCCTGATTGCGCTGTTTGGCAGCGGTGAGGTATTCGATGAACTGCGGCACCTGCGCGGGGTTCTCGCCTGCGGCGAGCCAGTCACGCAGTAGCGTATTGCCGGCGATGTCCGCCGCCGCTACCAGCGGCTGGCCAAGCATACGCTCGATATCGTTGCGGATGGCTTCGATGCTGGCCGGCAGGGCACTGCCCACCAAGTAGCGTTCGGTGAGGCGGTTGAGCGCCACGGTGAAAATGATGACAACGACCAGAATGCTCACCAGCAGGGCAGCGCCCATGCTGGTGATCATTTGCCACTGGATGCTCTTACGCCAGTTACGCATGCCCCTGCTCCCCGCATAATTATTGTTTTGCGGAAAGTGTATACACTTGCGTATTCAGTTAATCCAGCAATCTAGAACAACGGCACTGTTCCCACAGGAATTTCGGCATCAGCCCGTCATTGTTCGGCAATAGTCCGGACGATGGTGTCCACGGTGGCGTCTATCTGCGCCTGGGTACGCTCCAGCGTCTTGCGGTGCTCATCCTGCAGTTCGATCTGCCGCGAACACAGGTTCAACGCAGCCAGCACCAGCAGCTTGTCGCCGATGAGGGTCGGGTATTGGCGCTTGGTCTGGGCCAGGGCGGTATTGAGCATTTGCACGGCCTGGGCCAAGGTCGCTTCCTGGCCTTCAGGCGCCTTGATCGAATAGTCGTTGCCGAGGATCGACACGACATTGATCGGCTGGGCACGTAGCGTCATGCGCCGACGACGCCGGCGTTGGCGCGCTCGACCAGGGCTTGGAGGCGCGCGGCGGTGCTGCCGTTCTTCTCTTCCTGCTCCATCAGCGACAGTTGCAGGGTCTCGTTCTCTTCCTTGGCCTGGGCCAGTTCCTGGCCGAGAGCCGAGTTCTGCTCGGTGAGTTGGGCGTTCTTCTGCAGCAGGTCGTTGACCAGTTGCTCGATTTGATTCAGGGAAGATTCCAGCATGGGTCTATCTCAGGTTGTTGCGAGGGGCGCACACGATAAAGAAAAGTGCCGCTCGTCGCCATTAAATATCGGATTCACAACGTGTCGAACCCGCAGATTGACAGGGTAACCGGCCCCTTGTTCCGACCTGGGTCAACCGCCGGTCAGGAACACCCTGGGCCAGCCCGGAATTTTGCCAGGCGCACACTCAAGACTGACTGGTCACGACCGATACTCAAAGAGACATATTCTGTCGCACTGGGTGCCTCTCCTTCACTTCCCTGGATCTGCCCTCCATGTCATTACGCAACATCAATATTGCCCCGCGCGCACTGCTGGGCTTTGCGCTTATCGGCCTGCTGATGCTCGGCCTCGGTATTTTCTCCCTGATGCAGATGGGCAACATCCGCCAGGCCGGCCTGGTCATCGAGCAAGTCAGCGTCCCCGCCATCAAGACGCTGGATGAAATAAGCGCGCTGAACCTGCGCCTGCGCAGCCTCTCCTACCGCCTGCTGGTCAACCGCGACCCGCAAAGCCAGCAGGAAATTCTCAACCTGATGGACCAGCGCAACCAGCAGATAGACCGCGCGCGCGAAGCCTATGTGCCGCTGATCACTGCCGCCGACGAACAGGCCGCGTACGACCAGTACGTCCAGTCGCTCAACCAGTACCGCCAGCTAGAGGCGCACATGCGCAGCCTGAACCAGGCCGGCCGCCTCGACGAACTGAGAGATGTCCTCAACCGTGACTTGCAGGCCAACTCCGAGCAGATCAACAAGATCATGGAGACACTGGTACGGATCAACACCGAGCAGACCCGTGACACCAACGCGAAAGCCGCCAGCCAGTATGACGCGGCCTTCTCTCTGGTGATCGTCCTGCTGGTCGCCGCCACCGTGCTGACGTTTGTCTGCGCGCTCCTGTTGACCCGCAGCATCGTCAAGCCGATCGACGCGGCGCTCAGATGCGCCGAGCAGATTGCCGACGGCGACCTGACCCACGTCATCCATGCCGAGGGTACCGACGAAGCTGCCCGCCTGCTGCGCGCCATGGCCCGCATGCAAGACAAGCTGCGCGACACCTTGCAGCTGATTGCCGGCTCGGCGACTCAGCTGGCATCCGCTGCCGAGGAACTGAATGCCGTCACCGACGAAAGCGCCCGTGGCCTGCAGCAGCAGAACAATGAAATCGAACAGGCCGCCACGGCGGTCACAGAGATGACCAGCGCCGTGGAGGAAGTGGCGCGCAATGCGGTCAGCACCTCGGAAGCCTCCAGCGAAGCCAGCCGTTCGGCTGGCGATGGCCGCGACCTGGTCATGGAAACCGTGGGTGCCATCGAACGCATGAGCGGCGACGTACAAGCCACCGCCAAGCTGATCACCCACCTGGCCGAACAGTCGCGTGATATCGGCAAGGTGCTCGACGTGATCCGTGGCCTGGCAGACCAGACCAACCTGCTGGCGCTCAACGCGGCGATCGAGGCGGCACGTGCCGGCGAGGCAGGCCGTGGTTTTGCCGTGGTCGCCGATGAAGTGCGGGCGCTGGCCCACCGAACCCAGCAGTCGACCAGCGAGATCGAGCGGATGATCGGCAGCATTCAGGGCGGTACCGAAGAGGCCGTGGAGTCGATGCGCACCAGCACCGAACGTGCCGAATCGACCCTGAATATCGCCCGGGGCGCGGGCCTGGCGCTGGATACCATTGCCGGGGCGGTGGCGCAGATCAACGAACGCAACCTGGTGATTGCCAGCGCTGCGGAAGAACAGGCGCAGGTGGCGCGGGAAGTGGACCGCAACCTGGTGAACATCAATGACCTGTCGGTGCAGAGCGCTACGGGCGCGAATCAGACCAGTGCGGCGAGTGCTGAATTGTCGCGGCTGGCTGTGGACTTGAATGGCCTGGTGGCTCGTTTCCGGACCTGAGATTGCCGGGGCCGCTTTGCGGCCCAATCGCGGGGCAAGCCCGCTCCTACAGTGGATAGTGTTGGCAGTTCAACTTGTGGGAGCGGGCTTGCCCCGCGAAGAGGCCGGCAC
>NZ_DGIR01000009.1 GCF_002386445.1 Pseudomonas sp. UBA4617 | reverse complement strand
GGCAAGCCCGCTCCCACAGGGGCGGCGGAGACTTCCGAATCCTGTGACCGAGCCTGAATGATGAACACTGCATACCGCAAAGCCCTTCCAGGCACCGACCTGGACTATTTCGATGCCCGCGCAGCGGTCGAGGCGATCAAGCCCGGCGCCTACGACGGGCTGCCCTACACCTCCCGCGTGCTCGCCGAAAACCTGGTGCGCCGTTGTGACCCGGCTACCCTCGATGCCTCGCTGGGCCAGTTGATCGAGCGCAAGCGCGAGCTCGACTTCCCGTGGTTCCCGGCGCGAGTGGTATGCCATGACATCCTTGGCCAGACCGCGTTGGTCGACCTCGCCGGCCTGCGTGACGCCATTGCCGACAAAGGCGGCGACCCGGCCCAGGTCAACCCGGTGGTGCCGGTACAGCTGATCGTCGACCACTCGCTGGCCGTCGAGTGCGGTGGCTTCGACCCGCAGGCCTTCGAAAAGAACCGGGCCATCGAGGACCGCCGTAACGAAGATCGCTTCCACTTCATCAACTGGACCAAGAAAGCGTTCAAGAACGTCGACGTGATCCAGCCGGGCAACGGCATCATGCACCAGATCAACCTGGAGAAGATGTCGCCGGTCGTTCACAACGACCGTGGCCTGGCCTACCCGGACACCTGCGTCGGCACCGACAGCCATACCCCGCACGTCGACGCACTGGGCGTGATCGCCATCGGGGTGGGGGGGCTGGAAGCGGAAAACGTGATGCTCGGCCGCGCCTCGTGGATGCGCCTGCCGGAAATCGTCGGCGTCGAGCTGACCGGCAAGCTGGCGCCGAACATCACCGCCACCGACCTGGTGCTGGCCCTCACCGAATTCCTGCGCAAGCAGAAGGTCGTCGGTGCCTACCTGGAGTTCCACGGCGAGGGCGCTCGCGCCCTGACCCTGGGCGACCGTGCCACCATCTCCAACATGGCCCCGGAGTACGGCGCCACTGCAGCGATGTTTGCCATCGACCAGCAGACCATCGACTACCTGCGCCTGACCGGCCGCGAAGAGCAGCAGGTCCGGCTGGTGGAAACCTATGCCAAGACCACTGGCCTGTGGGCCGACAGCCTGGGTGGTGCGGTGTACGAGCGCACCCTGAGCTTCGACCTGGCCAGCGTGGTGCGTAACATGGCTGGCCCGTCCAACCCGCATGCCCGGGTAGCCACCAGCGACCTGGCGGCCAAGGGTATCGCCGGCAAGTGGGAAGAAGTGCCCGGGCAGATGCCGGATGGCGCAGTGATCATCGCTGCCATTACCAGCTGCACCAACACCAGCAATCCGCGCAACGTGATTGCCGCAGGTTTGCTGGCACGCAACGCCAACAAGCTGGGCCTGGCCCGCAAGCCATGGGTCAAGTCGTCGCTGGCGCCGGGCTCCAAGGCCGTGCAGCTGTACCTTGAGGAAGCGGGGCTGGAAAAGGAGCTGGAGCAGCTCGGCTTCGGCATCGTCGCCTTCGCCTGCACCACCTGCAACGGCATGTCCGGCGCCCTGGACCCGGTGATCCAGCAAGAGATCATCGACCGCGACCTGTACGCCACCGCCGTGCTGTCGGGCAACCGTAACTTCGACGGGCGGATCCACCCCTATGCCAAGCAGGCCTTCCTCGCCTCGCCGCCGCTGGTGGTGGCCTACGCCATCGCCGGTACCATCCGCTTCGACATCGAGAAGGATGTGCTGGGCGTGGTCGATGGCAAGGAAATCCGCCTCAAGGACATCTGGCCAAGCGATGAAGAGATCGATGCGGTGGTACGCGCCGCGGTCAAGCCGGAGCAGTTCCGCAAGGTGTACATCCCGATGTTCGCCATCGAGGAAGACCGTGGGCCGAAGGTGGCGCCGTTGTACGACTGGCGCCCGATGAGCACCTATATCCGTCGCCCGCCATACTGGGAAGGGGCCCTGGCCGGCGAACGTACCCTGCGCGGCATGCGTCCGCTGGCGGTGCTGCCGGACAACATCACCACCGACCACCTGTCGCCGTCCAACGCCATCATGCCCGACAGCGCCGCGGGTGAGTACCTGGCCAGGATGGGCCTGCCGGAAGAGGACTTCAACTCCTACGCCACCCACCGTGGCGACCACCTGACGGCCCAGCGTGCCACTTTCGCCAACCCCAAGCTGTTCAACGAAATGGTGCGCAATGAAGATGGCAGCGTGAAGCAGGGTTCGCTGGCGCGGATCGAGCCGGAAGGCAAGGTTACCCGCATGTGGGAGGCGATCGAGACCTACATGCAGCGCAAGCAGCCGCTGATCATCGTCGCCGGCGCCGACTACGGCCAGGGCTCGTCGCGTGACTGGGCGGCCAAGGGTGTGCGCCTGGCCGGGGTCGAGGCGATCGTCGCCGAAGGCTTCGAACGTATCCACCGCACCAACCTGGTGGGCATGGGTGTACTGCCGCTGGAGTTCAAGTCGGGTACCGACCGCAAGACCTTGGCCCTGGACGGCAGCGAGACCTACGACGTGCTGGGGGCGCGTACGCCACGGGCGACCCTGACCCTGGTGGTGACCCGGGCCAACGGTGAGCGCCTGGAAGTGCCGGTGACCTGTCGCCTGGACACCGCCGAGGAAGTGTCGATCTACGAAGCGGGCGGGGTGCTGCAGCGCTTCGCCCAGGACTTCCTCGAAGCCACCGTGTAATTGCAGGGGGCCGCTTTGGCTGCAAGGCAGCCCCAGCGGCCATATGCGTTTCATACAGGACAGCACACCCATGGCACATGCAGCCCAGATCAGAATCCCCGCCACCTACATCCGTGGCGGCACCAGCAAAGGCGTGTTCTTCCGCCTGCAAGACCTGCCCGAGCGGGCGCAAACCCCCGGGCCGGCTCGCGATGCCCTGCTGCTGCGGGTGATCGGCAGCCCGGACCCCTATGGCAAACAGATCGACGGCATGGGCGGCGCCACCTCGAGCACCAGCAAGAGCGTGATCCTGTCGCCGAGCAACAAGCCCGATCACGATGTCGACTACCTGTTCGGCCAGGTCAGCATCGACAAGGCCTTCGTCGACTGGAGCGGCAACTGTGGCAACCTCTCCGCTGCAGTCGGTTCGTTCGCCATCGGCAGCGGCCTGGTCGACCCCGCGCGCATACCGCGCAATGGCATCGCCACCGTTCGCATCTGGCAGGCCAATATCGGCAAGACGATCATCGCCCACGTGCCTGTCAGCGAAGGTGAGGTGCAGGAAACCGGCGACTTCGAGCTGGACGGGGTGACTTTCCCGGCCGCCGAGGTGCAGCTCGAGTTCCTCGACCCGGCGGCCGACGAAGACGGCGACGGTGGCGCGATGTTCCCCACCGGTAACCTGGTCGATGACCTCGTGGTGCCGGGGCTGGGGAGCTTCAAGGCGACCCTGATCAATGCCGGCATCCCGACCATCTTCGTCAATGCGGCAGACATAGGCTACACCGGCACTGAGCTGCAGGATGCCATCAACGGCGATTCGCAGGCACTGCTGCGCTTCGAGACGATCCGCGCCCATGGCGCCGTGCGCATGGGGCTGATCGAGCACGTCGACCAGGCTGCCGGGCGTCAGCACACGCCAAAAGTGGCGTTCGTCGCGCCGCCGAGCACCTACACTGCCTCCAGTGGCAAGGTGGTTCAGGCGGGTGATATCGATCTGCTGGTGCGCGCCTTGTCGATGGGCAAGCTGCACCACGCCATGATGGGTACGGCCGCAGTGGCTATCGGTACTGCGGCGGCCATTCCGGGCACGCTGGTGAACCTGGCCGCTGGCGGCGGCGAGCGTAGCGCCGTGCGTTTCGGGCACCCCTCAGGCACCCTGCGGGTGGGGGCCGAGGCGCGCCAGGTGAATGGTGAGTGGACAGTGACCAAGGCAATCATGAGCCGCAGTGCCCGGGTGCTGATGGAGGGCTGGGTTCGCGTACCTGGCGATAGCTTCTAACGCACCCACTGGCGCTCGGCTTTAGGGTTGGGGCCGCTTTGCGGCCCTGTCGCGACCCAAGGCCGCTCCTGCATGGCGCCTTGTGCCGCGACAGGGCTGTCAGGCAGCTTCGGCAATTCTGAAGGGAGCTGCATATGAGCGCCAACGTAGACCTCAATGACCGCCCGGATTACGACCAGGTGCTGCAAACCCTTGCCGACTACGCCCTCGGCTACCGGGTCGAATCACCTGAAGCCCTGGACACCGCCCGCAACTGCCTGATGGATACCCTCGGCTGCGGCCTGCTGGCCTTGCGCTTCCCCGAATGCAGCAAACTGCTCGGTCCGCTGGTGGAAGGTACAGTGGTGCCCAATGGCGCCCGTGTCCCCGGTACCAGCTACCGCCTCGACCCGGTCAAGGCGGCCTGGGACATCGGCTGCACGGTGCGCTGGCTGGACTATAACGACACCTGGCTGGCCGCCGAATGGGCTCACCCCTCGGATAACCTCGGTGGCATCCTGGCAGTCGCCGACCATCTGTCGCAAAGGCGCGTGGCCGCCGGTGAAGCACCACTGCTGATGCGTGATGTACTGGAAGCCATGGTCATGGCCCATGAGATCCAGGGTGTGCTGGCGCTGGAAAACGCCTTCAATCGCGTTGGCCTCGACCACGTGATATTGGTCAAGGTCGCGTCCACCGCAGTGTGCGCAAGGCTGATGGGAGCCAACCGTGAGCAGATGCTCAGTGCCTTGTCCCACGCCTTCGTTGACGGCCAGGCACTGCGCACCTACCGCCACGCGCCCAACGCCGGTTCGCGCAAATCCTGGGCTGCCGGGGATGCTTCCAGCCGTGGTGTGCGCCTGGCCGATATCGCCCTGCGTGGCGAAATGGGCGTGCCAAGTGTGCTCACTGCGCCACAATGGGGTTTCTACGACGTACTGTTCAGCCACACCAACAAGGACCTGGCACTCAAGCCTGCCGAGCAACAGGCGCTGCGCGTGCCGCAGGCCCTGGGTAGCTATGTCATGGAGAACGTGCTGTTCAAGGTCAGTTTCCCTGCCGAGTTCCATGCCCAGACTGCCTGTGAGGCGGCAGTCAGCCTGCACCCGCGGGTACGCAATCGCCTGCACGAGGTGGACCGCATTGTCATCACCACACAGGAGTCGGCAATCCGCATTATTTCAAAGAGCGGCCCACTGGCCAACGCTGCCGACCGCGACCATTGCTTGCAGTACATGGTGGCAGTGCCCTTGATTTTCGGGCATCTGGTGGCCGAGCAATATGAAGACGCCTTCCACGCCAGCCATCCAAGCATCGACCGCCTGCGCGAGAAAATGGAGGTGGTGGAAGACCCTCGCTTCAGCCGCGAGTACCTGGAACCGGACAAGCGCTCGATCGCCAACGCGCTGCAGGTGTTCTTCAAGGATGGCAGCAGTACCGAGCAGGTGGTGGTGGAGTACCCAATCGGTCATCGGCGCCGGCGGGCGGAGGGCATACCGTTGCTGGAGGCGAAGTTCAGGGCCAACCTGGCGACGAGGTTCGCCCGGCAACGGTGTGAGGAGATTCTGTCGGTATGCAAGAACCAGCAGGCCCTGGAGGGGATGGCAGTGCATCGGTTCGTGGACCTGTTTGTAATCTGAGAGGCCGGCAAGGGCCTGCACAGAGCCCACAAAAAAGCCCCGGCATTTCTGCCGGGGCTTCTTCTTGCAACTTGCAGCTTACACCTTGCCGCTCAGCTTACGCCTGAACCACCGGGATCTTGGCGTTGGCTGCCGCTTCGCGGAACTCGGCGATCTGGTCGAAGCTCAGGTAGCGGTAGACGTCTGCAGCCATGCTGTCGATGTCTTTCGCGTACTGCATGTACTCTTCGACGGTCGGCAGCTTGCCGATGATCGAAGCGACAGCCGCCAGTTCGGCCGATGCCAGGTACACGTTGGTGGCGTCGCCCAGGCGGTTCGGGAAGTTGCGGGTCGAGGTGGACACCACGGTCGAACCGGTCTGCACACGCGCCTGGTTACCCATGCACAGCGAGCAGCCTGGCATTTCCATGCGCGCACCGGCCTTGCCGTAGATGCCGTAGTAGCCTTCTTCGGTCAGCTGGTGAGCGTCCATCTTGGTTGGCGGAGCCAGCCACAGACGGGTAGGGATACCGCCCTTGACCTTGTCCAGCAGCTTGCCGGCGGCGCGGAAGTGACCGATGTTGGTCATGCACGAACCGATGAACACTTCGTCGATCTTCTCGCCCTGTACCGAGGACAGCAGGCGTGCATCGTCCGGGTCGTTCGGCGCGCAGAGCACAGGCTCCTTGACGTCGGCCAGGTCGATCTCGATGATTTCAGCGTATTCGGCATCGGCGTCGGCCGACAGCAGCTCAGGCTTGGCCAGCCAGGCTTCCATGGCCTGGGCGCGACGCTCCAGGGTGCGGGCGTCGCCGTAGCCTTCGCCGATCATCCAGCGCAGCAGGGTGATGTTCGACTGCAGGTACTCGGCAATGGCCTTTTCCGGCAACTTGATGGTGCAACCGGCAGCGGAACGCTCGGCCGAGGCGTCGGACAGCTCGAAGGCTTGCTCGACGGTCAGGTCGTTCAGGCCTTCGATCTCGAGGATGCGGCCGGAGAAGATGTTCTTCTTGCCTTTCTTCTCGACGGTCAGCAGGCCTTTCTGGATGGCGTAGTAAGGGATGGCATGGACCAGGTCACGCAGGGTGATACCTGGTTGCAGCTTGCCCTTGAAGCGCACCAGTACTGATTCCGGCATGTCCAGCGGCATGACACCGGTGGCAGCAGCGAAGGCTACCAGGCCGGAACCGGCCGGGAACGAAATGCCGATCGGGAAGCGGGTGTGCGAGTCGCCACCGGTACCCACGGTGTCGGGCATCAGCATGCGGTTCAGCCAGCTGTGGATGATGCCGTCGCCCGGGCGCAGCGACACGCCGCCACGGGTGCGGATGAAGTCTGGCAGGGTGTGGTGGGTAGTGACGTCGATCGGCTTCGGATAGGCCGCGGTGTGGCAGAACGACTGCATCACCAGGTCGGCGGAGAAGCCCAGGCACGCCAGGTCTTTCAGCTCGTCGCGGGTCATCGGGCCAGTGGTGTCCTGGGAACCGACGGTGGTCATCTTCGGCTCGCAGTAGGTACCTGGGCGTACGCCCTTGCCTTCCGGCAGGCCGCAGGCACGGCCGACCATTTTCTGGGCCAGGGTGAAGCCTTTGCCCGAGTCGGCAGGCTGCTCCGGCTTCTTGAACAGGTCGGAAGCACCCAGGCCCAGTTCGGCGCGGGCCTTCTCGGTCAGGCCGCGGCCGACGATCAGCGGGATACGGCCGCCAGCGCGGACTTCATCCAGCAGCACTTCGGTTTTCAGCTGGAAGGTGGTGACCAGTTCGTCGCTGCCGTGACGGCGCACTTCGCCCTTGAACGGGTAAACGTCGATGACGTCGCCCATGGCCAGGTTGGTGCAGTCGAATTCGATCGGCAGGGCGCCGGCGTCTTCCATGGTGTTGTAGAAGATCGGGGCGATCTTGGTACCGAAGCAGAAGCCACCGGCGCGCTTGTTTGGTACGTACGGGATGTCGTCGCCGAAGAACCACAGCACCGAGTTGGTTGCCGATTTGCGCGAGGAGCCGGTACCGACCACGTCACCGACGTAGGCAACCGGGAAGCCCTTGGCCTTGACCGCTTCGATCTGGGCCAGCGGGCCGACCGAACCAGGCTGCTGCGGCTCGATGCCGTCACGGGCCATTTTCAGCATGGCCAGGGCGTGCAGCGGGATGTCAGGGCGCGACCAGGCGTCCGGGGCAGGCGACAGGTCGTCGGTGTTGGTTTCGCCAGGTACCTTGAACACGGTCAGGGTGTACTTGTCGGCGATCGCCGGACGCGAGGTGAACCACTCGCCGGCCGCCCAGGATTCCAGTACGGCCTTGGCATGGACGTTGCCGGTCTTGGCTTTTTCAGCCACGTCGTGGAAGGCATCGAACATCAGCAGGGTGTGCTTGAGCTGTTCGCCCGCGACGGCGCCCAGTTCGGCGTCATCCAGCAGCGCGACCAGCGTTTCGATGTTGTAGCCGCCCTGCATGGTGCCCAGCAGTTCGGTGGCGTGCTTGCGGTCGATCAAAGGCGACTTGGCTTCGCCCTTGGCGATAGCGGACAGGAAAGCGGCCTTGACGTAGGCGGCTTCGTCGACCCCTGGTGGTACGCGGTGGGTGATCAGTTCTACGAGGAAGGCTTCTTCGCCGGCCGGCGGGTTTTTCAGCAGCTCGACCAGGCCTGCAGTTTGTTCGGCGTTCAACGGCTGGGGCACGATGCCCAGGGCGGCACGCTCTTCGATGTGTTTGCGGTAGGCTTCAAGCACAGTTATTTCCCTCATCAGTGGTCCCTAAAGGGGGTCCGGGACGCTCATCCAGCATTCAATGCACCCATGCGCTGCCACGGCTTTGTGGGCCGCCCAGCCAGAGTCGCAAGGAATCCTTACAGAAGCTGCTTTCAAAGTTTTACGCCTGCAGAACGGAAAGCTGATGAGGGCTGGCACGGGCATGCGAGGGATGCATGGCCCGGGCCAACGCCGTTCTACCGGATGAACTGTGCTCGTGACGCTTTGAAAACAGCTTCCAACGGACATTGTTGCCTTTGAAAAGGCCGGATGATTCTACGGCAAAAAAAGCCTGAAGGTAAGGCGGCGAAGATGACTTTAACGAGTGACCCTGGTTAGACAAAGGGCTAACATGGGCTCGTGTTCCACCGCCAAGCTGTTGTTTTTCATGTCCAACAAGTCCATCAAGACCCCTTGCGTCGGCCTCTGCTCCACGGTCTATGGAGACATCGTGTGCCGTGGCTGCAAGCGGTTTCACCACGAGGTGATCCACTGGAATGGCTACGACGATGCGCAAAAGCGCGCCGTGTGGTTGCGCCTGGAGCAGTTGCTGGTGCAGGTGATGATGGCCAAGCTGGAAGTGTTCGACAAAGGGCTGCTGCGCCAGCAGCTGGAGCAGCGCTCCATCCGTTTTGTCGAACAGCAATCGGAATATTGCTGGGCGTACCAGCTGATCGCCCGCGGCGCTCGGATGATCCGTGACCTGGAAGCCTACGGCATGGTATTGCTGCCGGAATTCCGCGACTGGGAGCTGCCCCAGTTGCGCGACGCCATCGACCGCGAATTCTTCCTGTTGTCGGAAGCGCATTACCAGCGCTACATCGCGCCGGCGTTCCTGGACAGCGCGCTGGAATAGCGGCATTCCAGCTGTCGCCCGGCCGGCGCCAGGCCGCCCTCCACGCAGCCCGTTTGCGGGCATTGCGCCAGCGCTGGGGCCAGCCCCGCTGCATCAGTCCCCGGTGTATTCGCAGCCGCTGGTGCAGGTTTCGTGAATGCGTACCTTGGAAAGCTCCGGCATCAGCGGCTTGACCTGGTCCCAGATCCATTTGGCGATGACTTCGCTGGTCGGGTTCTCGAGCCCCGGAATGTCGTTGAGGTAGTTGTGATCCAGCTGTTCGTAGATCGGCTTGAAGATCGCCTTCACCTCGGCAAAATCACGGATCCAGCCGGTATGTGGGTCGAGCGGGCCGGTGAGGTGCAGGCCGACCTTGAATGAGTGGCCGTGCAGGCGGCCGCATTTGTGCCCGGCCGGGACATTGGGCAGGCGGTGGGCCGATTCGAATGTGAATTCCTTGAAGATTTCCACTGGTGGACCTGTATAGCTGGTGGGATAAGGGCTTGAGCGAAAATTGGCGTTTCAATGTACTGCTCAATGTACTGATTGGTCGTCGCTGGGGGTAAAAGAGGTCATCCACTGGGTGATGTCCGACTGGCGCCAGGCGACCGAATTTGGGCCTATCTTAACCTGTTTTGGAAAGGTGCCCTCCCTGATTCTGCGATAGACGGTGTTCCGGCCGATGCCGGTCACGTGCAGCACCTCGTCGAGGCGCAGGAAGCGGTCGATGTTTTCTGCGGTTCGCATAGGGTGTCTCCTTTATATAGTAAGGTCAGGCCAAGAAGTGGTGCCCGACCTTCGCCGCCCGGGCGGCTTCCTCGGTGCGGAACATGAGTTGAGTTTTGCTGATTCGGCCATAGGCCTCGTATTCGGCGTCGACCCACCAGGCGCCGAACTTGCGGTACGGCTCGCCGAGGATCTTCGTGACGTAGCAGTCGATCAGGTTCATGGATGGTCTCCACGCCGCCGACGGCGGCAGGTTGGTGGTCAGGCTGCTTTCTGTGAGTGCGCAGCGTCACGGCGGCGGCAAATTTGCACCTGCAGCCGATAGGCTCGGAAACGGCGGCCGTCACCTGGTGAAAGCTCCGGAGCCAGATTGGCCAAGTCCTCTTCCAGCATGCCGAAGTAGTAGAGGTGCTCTCCGTCGCCCATCCACTCAGGTTGGGCAGTCGCCCAGTCGCGGGCCTGAACGCACGGAAGGCAGGTTTTGAAGCTTTCCATCGAGCCTTCCCAGCAGCCAGCCACCAGCTGGTACCGTTGCCCGGGATCGATGTGCCCGCGGCATTCGCAGCAGGTATGGCGCTTCCGGGCCACGGGCTCGGTCGTGGTCTGAAAATCAGACATGGTTGCTCCTCGCCCGCGCATGTCGGCGGGCTTGAGTAGTAGGGGGAGGGGTTAGGCTCGGGCTTCGAACAGCTCGATCTGCGCTGCCGGGGTGTCGCGGATGGTGATTGCCTCAGCAATGCGCTGTTGGGCGGTACCGAAATGCCCTTCGTCCTGCTCGATGCCGATAAAGCGCCGGCCCAGCTGGATACAGGCAACTCCGGTCGTGCCGCTGCCCATTGTGTTGTCGAGCACCACCTGCTCGGGATTGGTGTAGGTGGCGATGAGGAACCGCATCCAGCTGACAGGCTTCTGCGTTGGGTGGAAGTTGGCCGTCTGCTTGTCGCTCGAGAAGAACTGAACCGAGCGTGGGTATCGGTCCGTCGAGTCGTACTCGGTGAGCGACAGGGCCTTGCCGTAGCACTCTGAGTTGACCGTCTTCCGCTTGGCCGTGCGACGCTCGTGCCCGGAGGTCATCTGCGGGTTGTACACCGGCTGGCGCCGGTAGAAGACCTGGGCGCTTTCGTGCGCTCGCAGTGGCTGCTTCTTCGCATTGAGGAAGCCGGTCGCGTTGCCTTTCTCCCAGATCCATTCGTAGCGGTAGTCGCGGGGGTTGCTGGCGACCACCAGCGAGCTGAACGGCTGGGCCGCGCAGAGCACAATGGCCGCCTCCTGCTTGGCGATTCTCAAGTACTGCTCCCAGAGTGGGGCGAAGGGAATCACCACATCCCAAGCGCACTGCGTGGTGCCATATGGCAGGTCAGCCAGCACCAGGTCGACGCTGGCATCTGGGATCGACTTCATCACCTCCAGGCAGTCTCCCTGGTACAGGCTGACCTCGCTCATCGCGGCCCCCTGTAGATCAGGTAGGCCATGTAGGCGAGGGCGATCATGGCGCCACCTGCTTGCGGTAGCCGGCATCATGCAGAGCAGCGATCGCGCACTCTACATACTCGCGGGCAGTGAGAAGCTCACCTGCACTGAAATCCAGCTGGGCATCCTCTGCCATTTTGGCGATTGCTATCTTTCGCTCCGCCTCCGCGATCTGCTCAGGCGTGCGGATGGGGCTGAAGAATGCCATGCGCAGGCAAGTCTCGGAGTCCTCTGCGCCCTTGCGACGGAACCATGTTTCATCGCCATCACGGCCCAGGATCGTCACAACTATGACCTGGTCGCTACTGGGATGCCATTCGCATGTGGTGCCAACCGGCGGTAGGCCTTCGCCATCCCAGCGCGCCGGCCGCGGCGTGATGTACTGGATCTGGCCCTGCGTGAAATTGTGCCGGTGATCGCCGGTACCGCCACCGTATGGATAGACGCGATCCTCGGCGCCGACCACGGCGTACTGGTCCATGTTGATCCACACCTCGGTAATGCCGTGGTGGGCGACCAGGCCGTGGCCGTCTGCCCACTCAGGCGCCTTGCTCCAATCGATCTTGCTCACAGCTGATACCTCTCATCAATCCAGCGCCCAGGCGCCAGTGCGGGTGTAGGTTCGGGTTGTGTTTCGTGCGGGGAGAGCTGGCGCTGGTTGCCGGCCTGCAGCTCGCTATCGGGGATGCAGCTGATGCCGACCCCATTCAGCAGGTAGCAGGTGACGCCGCGCTGGCTGTCGTGCTGCACGTCGATGACGTTATCGGTTGCGCTGGCGCCGGTGGCCAGCAGCAGGAGGCAGAGGGCGAGGCGAGTCATGGTGTCACCCGCTTGAACTCGACGACCCATACCCACGGGTTGCCGCTCCATGATTCGTCGCCGTTTATGCTGCTCCAGAGGCACTCGAATAGCTGCGCGGCGGTGAGCGTCTCGTCTGCATCGGGTATTTGCCGAAGGAAACCCACGCCTTCCGCTTCGGCCTGGTCCTCGCTGATGTCCTGCAGCCGTTCGACGCGTACTGCTGTGATTTCCAGCAGGATTCGACTGGCCCAGCGGGGCATGTGGATCGAGGGGCGCCCTCGGCCCTGCGAGACCATTGCGCATCCTGTCTGCCGGACGCTGCCATCTGCTGGGTACATGATGGGCTCGCCCTGGCTCAGGTCGCGCGGCGAAATCGAATCGAGTTGAGAATCTGCCAGCCACGCCTCACGCACCCACAGGCGATCGCCTGGCTTGCCATATGGGCACATGTCCGCATTGCCCGAAAGAGTCAGGAAAGATGGCTCGAACCCGGCCGCAAGGCAGTCCAGGGCGTTGCGCTTCTTCACCTCACGCCTGGTGACCGTCTTCCGGCCTTCCAGAATGGCGCGGACCATAGGCCCGCTGAACAGGATCGGGCGTTCCTTTGCTTGAGACATAGCTTCGCCTTGGCCGCTATATCGCGGCAGTGAATAGAGGGGAGAGGGGTTACAGCTTGGGAGTACAAATGTTCTCTTGCGGGGCTGAATCCACCGAGCGCATGAAGGCTGCCATGTGGCCCATCTGCTCGACGATGAAGCGCTCTTCATCAGCGGCGGCAGCGATGATCCTTTCTCGGCGCTTCTTGCAGAGCAGGCAATCGACTTCGGCCCAGTCGCCTGACAGCTCGGAGGATTCCCCTAGCCAGGTGCCGCAGGGCGCTTGCTCAACGTCTTCCAGGTCGGTGAATGGTGCGAAGTGCGTCGTCATGACTTCGAATCCGGCTCTGCACTGCAACTGCAATCTCCAGGCTTGTATTCGTCGACCGCTTTGCAGTTGAGCTTGTGCCCGTTGATCGTCTGCGGAGTTGGTGCGCCGAGCTCTGCGCTGGCGGGCTTGAACGACAGACGAATACGCTCGTACAGGTCAGGCAGCATCCATTTGTCAGTTTTGATCAGCACTTCTTTCAGCAGCGCATCCCGCTCGGCCAGCTTGTCGACGGCCTCATGCAGATCGTTGTGCAGTTGAGTGAAAGCTGCCTCGACCTTGCTGGATACATCGCCGGTACCGACATGCTCCGCCCATTCTCGCTCGGCAACCATATCGGCCATGGCCTCGCACTCGGCAAGTTCGGCTATCGCCGCCATCGTTTCGCTCTCGGCGAGTTCGGTAGCGGTGCGATCGGTCATCGGCCCCAGGCCAACAATCGGCAGCCCAGCCTCTGCGGCATCCCGCTCTGCCTCTTCTTTGGTCCACCAGAAGGCAGTACCAACCATCCAGGCTATAGGCTCGGGGTGGGGCTGTGGGGATGGCTGGGCGAGAAGCTCTGAAATCCGCGTTACTGCGCGATCAATCGGCGCCTGAATGAAGCCAGGCAGTGGCTCATCAGCGGGCGGCTTCATGCCGGTTACGCCGGAAACCATGCCGACAAGGGCTTCGGTGACGATCTTGCTCAGTTCGGTGGTGCTGGATCGGTTTTCTGTGGGCATGGGGATACCTCGAGGCTATGCTCATGGCTTCGGTGGAGGGAAACCATGGCGATATCAGTTGATTCAAAGGGACGGCCGATTGACCAGGTGTGCAGGCACTGCAAAGGCCTGTTCACGTCGAAGGCTTTGAAGAAGCACGTTGAAAAGTGCATGGGGCCAGAAGGCAAGCGTGTGTGCGATCTGACCGGAGCGGCACGCGCCCGGCGCCTCAAGATTCTCTTCGAAGGTCCGCAGAAGAAGAAAAAGCGCCGCAGTGTCTACACCGTCGGCGGTGGGTCGTTTGGGCTCGGCAAGAGCCGGAAGCACTAGGCTGCTTTAAGAAGGGCCTCGATAACTCGCTGGCCTGCCAGCGGTGGTACCGCGTTTCCAGCCATGTGCATGGTGAGTCGGTGGTTATCCGGGCGCAGGGTGTCGGCGGGGAACGACATGGCGGCCAGGGCTTCGCTGGCGCTTAGCATTCGCATGCGGTCGCCGTCGACCAAGGCCCATCGGTCCAGAGTGGTGATGGTGCCGATCGGCCTTTTGATGTCGCGACCGGTGGTGCCTGAGCCTTTGCCGTAGTACGGCATGATGAACCTGTCGCCGAAGCGCTGGCGGCCATTGCGCACGCGGTCGAGCGTGGCCTGGGCCCGGCCTGGCTTCTCGATCTGCGACCAGCGTCCGGCGTCGAAGTCGAGGAAGCTGCTGGCCGGGACGTGCTCGCACTGCTGTAGCTGCAGTTGAATCGGCGCCTTGCTTTTGGTGCAGATCAGGAACAGGCGCACTCGATGTTGCGGCACGCCGAGGTCGGCGCAATCGACTATGTGCGGCGCAACCTGGTAGCCAAGGCGCCTCATCGCATCCACCCAGCTGGGGTAGAGCACCCAGTTCACGAACTCCGGCACGTTCTCGACCACCCAGGCGTCCTGATCAAGCACTTCAGCAGCAGAGGGAACGGCCCAGGCTGTCGAGCGCGATGCATCGTGCTCGGGGTTGCCGCTCTTCTTCCCGCGGGCGTTGGTGAAGCCTTGGCAGCATGGAGAGGCGATGCCGATGTCCGAGCGAGGCACCTTTGCCCAGTTCGCTTGCTGCAGGTCCTGGCACACGTGCTCGGTGTCCCGGTGGTTTGCTGCGTGCCACTTCACGGCCTCTGGCCAATGGTTTGCCGCCCAGAGAACCTGGACGCCTGCGGCGCGCGCGCCGGTGCTCCATCCGCCGAGGCCGGCGAACAGGTCGATTGCTGTGGGCATGCCATCGCCTCGTTGTAGAATCGGTTTAAATTGGGGAGGGGCTTATGGATCGAGTCGTTTTATTTGGATGCGTAATGCTGGTGATGTTTGGAGCTTACTTGTTCTCTGCTTGGGGAAATCCCAAGTTTGAGTTCAAGGATGTATTTGAGGTGCTCAGCTACATGGCCACACTATGCATGGCTTTTTTTGCCTGGCAGGCTTTGACTGCATGGAAGAAGCAGTTCAATCACCAGAAGCACTTCGAGGTGCTCCAGGAGCTTCGCGAAGCGACTCATGGCCTTATGGATGGGGGAGCGTACTTGAATGGTCTTAAGCATGCTCATATGCAGATGCACCAGGTCAACGATCATGAGGTTTTGGGGGAGTACTCAGACCAGCTTCGTACCCTTTTCCGTGATTGGCGAAGCAGCTGGAGTAGGTTCTGCACGTTGTGGAACGCTTACGGCCACCTCGTTGGCCCTCAAAATCCACCAGAGTACGGGTTTCCTGAAGTTGAGCCCATGACGATTGATCATAACTTTCGAAAGGCCAAAGACATGATCGAAAAAATGGAGTTCGGAGTTCCTCGCTCAGAAGTTGATGAGTACGAGACACAGTCATTTTTTCTCATCAGTAATTTTCAATCAGACGTTTTTCAGGTGGAGCGCACTATCAATAAGCGTATCGCGGATATGATGAAGGAGATCTAGCAGTCAATAACGTTGAATAGGGGAAGGCGCTGGCTGGCAGCGCCGGAGGGTCAGGCGGCTTTGCGCGCGTTCAGCACACGATGGCGAGCTGTTTCGTACTCACTGCTGACAATCTCAACCAGGCCGTCGACATCGCCGTCAGCCGCCTTGCTGCCCAGGTTCAGGTACACGGTGTCGCCATAGGTGAAGCACACCCCGCCACTGAGCCAGATACCGCCGCGCTCAACGCCGATGGCTTCCCACATTTCGTCCCGGTCGATGTCGTCCGGGCAATGTGCTTTCCAGAGGTCTTCCAGGCGCTGGTGTTCAGCCTTCTCGGCAGCGCGCACCTCCTTGGCCGTGCCCTTGGCATGCTTGGGCGCCCGGCGCAGCGAGCGGTAGCCGTATTCGTCAGGACGGCACCAGTGCACATCAAGGTCGCGGCTGGCGCTGAGCTTGATGCCGCCGACGTAGTTGCGGGAGCCGCTGTACATCGGCGATGCATCGGCGCCGAAGGCTTGGCCCAGCTTCTCGCGCTGGACGTTCCAGGCCGCTTTCTTCTGATCCCAGGCGCGCACTGCGGCCAGGACCTTTGGGGATTCGGTCTTGTAGAAGTAGCTCATGGCTTTCTCCATGCATGCGCCGCCCTCCGTGGCCGGATGCGGCATGGTGGCAATTTGGTTTGGGATGGGGTATTACGGGTGACCGGCATGGGGCCGGGCTAGGGAGGTTCAATGCGTGAGTCGAGTGTTTCAGTGGATCACCTCACCGCACACGGAATTGAGATCTGCACGCGTCACGGAAAGGCATATGAGCTGGCGGAAATGCTCAGTTTTTGCGTAGCAATCGCTCAAAAGGGGCTACAAAAACGTGTAATCAGCTTGTTCTACGACTCAAACAGCTGTTGTTGTACGTTTGAGCTATGTCCGTCAGTAGAGCAGTACGACGACGTTGCGGACGAGATCGAAAAGGCCGCTTTGAAAACTATCGGACAGTTCGAGTGGTTTGGGACCATCAAGCATGGCCTGCCGATGGAGTTTGATCCGGAGGAATTATGACGTCTCCCGGATCCTGCTGAATCATCAGCATGCTTTTCCGGTCGAAGGCCAGAGCCAGTCGCGGCGATATGCTGATCTCGTGCCGCGGCGGAGTGAGAAATT
Organism: Pseudomonas sp. UBA4617; assembly: GCF_002386445.1. Lineage (GTDB taxonomy): Bacteria > Pseudomonadota > Gammaproteobacteria > Pseudomonadales > Pseudomonadaceae > Aquipseudomonas. Next base: position 187,733 of record NZ_DGIR01000009.1, on the reverse strand, counting down.
TCGCCGCGTGCAGCCGGCCAAGAGCGTGGATGCCGTGGATCAGCGCCTCGATCACCTGGCTGTACGTGGCGTCTGCCCAGCCGCAGATCGCCCGCAGGTGCTGGCCAGTCCGCTTTCTGGCTGACAGCCTCAGCGGCTCAATACGCGCCACAGATCGGTTAGCTTCGATTTCGTGGCGCGCGATCCTGAACAGAGCGTGATGACCGAGCGCCTCGATGTGATGAATCATCAGCGTCATCGCCTCGCCCTGTTCCTCGATCCCGGCCCACTCCATCAGTTCCAGCAGGGTTCGCTTTGTGCCTGAGCGAACCTTCAAATGCAGATTTTCTTCCTGCAGTCTTGCCGCTTTTTCACGCCGGCGCTGGTCACGCTGCTGCTGCGTCAGAGCCATCATCGCCTCCATTGCGCACGAAGGTGGCGCCCGGCCCGATGTCGAGCAGGTCGCACACCCGGTTGATGATCTTGAGCGCAGCCGCAAACACCTCGGCATCGTCCGGCTCGCGGGCCAGGCGCTTCATGTTCGGCTGGTGCTCGAGGCAGACCTTGTCCACCAGGCGCCGGGCCAGCCTGCGCAGGTGGTCGGCGCTGTCATGCACGCGGAGACTCAGCGCGAAGGCCAGGGCCACATCGTCAGGCCGGTACTGGCCGCCGCTGCGGGTGATGTACAGCTTTCGCACCGGCTTGCGCGTCGATGCGTCGAAAAGGGTTGCCATGTTCGACCTCCTGCAGGCCGCTTGGGGGAAGGTGGAGGTGCTCACGCCGCCTTGTTCTTTGCAGCGCGCTTCGGATTTTTCTGTTCAATCTCAAGATCCATGTCGTTCCAGCCGGCCAGGAACCAGGCGCCGTGGAACGTGTGGGATGCGAAGGGGTTGGCCAGCTTGCCGCCACCGTTGCGGCGGCATTCCCGGCCAAGGTAGTAGACGCTGGGATGCTCGCCGCAATCGCTCATGGCTTACTTCTCCAGGGCTTTGCGCAGGTAGGGGTCGATGTCGGCTTGTCCGAGCAGCCAGCGTTTGTAGTCGCGCGGGATGTCCTCGATCTTCGAGCCGGCGTGCTTGCCGAAGCGAATGACCTTCGGGATTCGGGCTTCCTCGGAGATTTCCCACAGCTCTTCCCAGCTGGCCACCGGCCGGCCCAACTGCGCCTTGAGGGTGCTGAAGATTGTTGCCAGGAGGCGACGGCAGTTCTTGACGTCGTCCAGTGCAGCGTGGGCATTACGCAGCAGCTCGGGCGCCTCCGTACGGTAGTGCAGGTAGATCATGGCCGACTGCGTGTGAGTGTCGGCCTCAGGCCACAGCGCGCGGCTCAGTGCGGCAGTGCAGATGCGCTTGATCTCTGGCTTGCCGATTACACCCCAGTCGTAATCTACGTTGTGCCCGATCAGGTAGGTGGCGTCTTCGGGCAGCTTGAAGGAGTCATGCGGCGGGCAGTCTGCCAACTCTTCATCCAGGATGTGGCTGGTTGCCAGGGCGCCAAGCTCGATTGGCTTGGACGGCTTGTATCGCTGCAGGAATTCGCCGGTTACTGCCAGTCCGGTGCCGAGCTGCAGCCATGCAGCCTCAACCAGTTCCGGGCTGTTCAGTCCGGTGGTTTCAGAGTCGAAAATGTAGGCGGTCATATGAGGTCCGTTTCGCAAGAAGGAGGGGTGTCAGCAGCGTGGTTGCTGCTGACCAGCGGTCAATCGAACGGAATATCGTCCGAGAAGTCAGGCGGTGCGCCGTAGTCGTAGTTGTCGGGCTGGGAGTATCCGCCGGCCACCTGGGCGGACTTCGGACGACGGTCATGGACCGGCTTCTTCATTAGCTGCTGAACCATTTTTTCCAGCTTGGCTGGGCTGGTGCAGCGGGGGTCGAGAATCTCGGACGCCGTCTTTTCCGACTCTGCGCTGAAGGGGGCGTAGATGATCGGCCGCGGCATCCCGGTCTGGCTGTTCTTCTCGATTTCCATCTGGATGAGCAGGCCGATCGGCTTCTTCAAGAGTTCAGGGAAGCCTGGCGCGGTTACCTGCTCGCGCTGTTTGGTGTCGTTGTTCCACTTCTCGAACTGGGTTGGCTGTGGCGCCCCGACGGTGCGCAGCTGCAGGCACGCCATGATGGCGTTCATCATCGCGTAACCGCCTTCATTGCGTGTGCCGTGCTGGTAGGTCAGGTTGAGGTAAAAAGTTGCCTCGGCACCATCGCGGCTCTTGAAAGTGAAGCCGATACCGGTCGACCCGGTTTCCTGCTTCTCCATGTACTCGGCGCGCAGGAACTCGCCAATGAACTTGCCCGCTTCGTCGATGAAGGCTGACTTGTTGTCCGCGGAGCGCGCGGCATTTGCGTCCAGGTTGAACATTCAGAAGGCTCCTATGCGGCCTGAGTGGTGTTGGTGAGGTCGTAGTACTCGCAGATCGCGGCATCGACCAAGGCAAGGTCGTTATCGATCATCGCCTCGTTGAACATGCCCATTGGGGCTTTGGTGGTGTCCGACCCGTTGTTGCGGGTGCTGAACAGGTGCTGGCCGTCGCTGACCACTGAGCGCAAGACGATGGTGACCATGCCCTCCAGGGTGATCTTCTCGTCCAGCATCTTGCCGATGGTCTTCATCTTGATCTGGCCGGCGTCCGTCTCCTCCGTGTGGCTGAGGATGTAGACGCGAACGTCGTCGGGTAGGCCGAGCAGTGCCTCGAAGATGTTCCAGGTGTGCCGGCCGATCTCGGTGAACTTGTCGAACCCTTTCTCCTCGCTCCGGCGCATGAACTCGTTGGCCAGGATGTACTGGAAGTCGTCGATCACGATCACCTTGCGCTTGGTCTGGCGGCAGGCACCGATGACCTTGACCCAGTTGTCGGTGACGTAGGACTTCCACGCTTTAGAGCCGGGGAAGGGAAGCGGCTTTTTGATGACCTGTACCAAAGCCACATCATCAGGCTTGAAGTTGCGCAACGACGCGCTCTTGCCGGCCCCGGACTTGCCGAGGATCAGGGTTACGGTTGCCATGCGGCACCTCAGCTTGGTTGGTTGTCCCACTGCCGCTCAATGCGAGCGGCCTCTTCTTCGTACTCTTTGCGCTCGTCGCCCTGGTACCGCTCAGGCGAGAACGATCCGACCGTCATCCAGTCGAGCTGGGCGGCCAGGCGGGGGGTTGTGTTCATGGATGCCTCAGGAGGTGATGCAGTCGGCGTAAGCGCTTGCGAGCATCCAGGCGGTGCACAGTGATAGGGTGATGAAGCTGCCGCGCCAGAGCGCTAAGCGCCTGGCCTGCTGGCGGCTCACGTGCGGACCTCGTAGGCCAAGGTGCACATACCGCAAAGGTAAGCTCGGCCTGACCATGCTGCCGGGTTCTCGATATGAGCCATGCGCGCTTGGTTCATGGCGTCTTCCAAAGTAAGCCCCTTGAAAACCATGAGAATGCGGTCGTCTGGCACTGCCTGTGCGGCCTCAGCTATCTGCTCGTCGATTAGCGTCGTCACGATTTGCGTAGTCATGCAACTCTCCCGTTCGCTACCAGCCAGGCTTCGTTGTTGCGGGCGATTGCCCGGTTCAAGCGCTCCGTGTAGCTGCGCTGCTTGGTAAGGTCGATTGCGCCGGTCAGCCCGGCCAGGTCGATCGCCATCATCAGCTCGCCGCGAAGGCATTCACTGAAGGAAGCATCAATTGCTTCGAAACGAGAGTCGATGATGGCAATCACCTCTTGGCGTGTGCCGCCGTTCATGCTGTCCTCCGGGCGGCTCCTGAGCCGCACATGGCTTCCATCTTTTCGAGGGCCGTGCCGATCACTCGGCGGCTTTCTGTCCGCTGGCGTTCATCACGCTCGCGGATCATCGTGTTCCAAGCCTCATTGTTCGCCCGGGCCTGCTCCGATGTGAGGTGGTCGGCCCAGTGCGTATCGCCAAACAGGCCCATCTGGCGGTCAACCTCCCGGGCCTGGGCGCTGTCGGCGTAAAGCTCATGCTCCCTGGCCATGGTCGCCTCCAGGTGGTGGGTTACTCGGTGGGCGGGGAAGGGAGTGGCTGCCAGTGCGTTGGCGCGGGCGTGATCCGGCCACGCATGTCAACCCAGCGCGGCTCACGACCTTTCTCTGTCCTGTTGTGCATCTGCCGCTCGTAGCGCAACGCTCGAACAACCCCTTGCTGTAAGGCGATTACCGTTTCGCCGTGACCCCAATCAGGCTTGCCTTCCAGGCTGGGCAGTCTGTCGCTGCACTTAATCCAACCGCTCATGGCTTCACCCGGGCGGCGAGCATGGCCTTGCCGTATTCGTAAGCCATGCTTGCGGTATGAGCTAGGTCGCTGTTCGAGTGATAGCTGCCGCTTCCCTCGTCGCCAGGCCAAGACAGAAGGCCGACAAGCGCCTTAGCTGCGAAGTAGTCGAGCAGGGTCATGCCTGGGTAAGCGCTGAAGGTTTGCGGCTTGATTTCTTCGCCATTGAAACCCTTGATCGGCGTGATTCCGCTGTTGTTGATCTGGGTGGGAAATGCGGGTCCGCCTGTGTCTTTGCTCATCGTGTGAACCTCGGTAGCCAACCGCATTGATCAGGTGCCGGGCACCAGGGACCAAGCTGGGCGTGAAAAGCCAAGCCCGGCACCTGTCGATGCGGTCGTATTTGAAGGGAAGGGGATGCGGGATGCATCGGTGGCCACTCTCCGGGGCAAACCGGGTGTCGGGACGCCTCACCATGCGGCGAGACGCTACCCACGCTCACAATTCGCGGCGATCAACTCGCGTTCAGAGTGGCCTCCGATGCAGCCTGCGATGAGGAGCAGGGCATCGGGCGGTTTTCGTCAGGTTGACGCATTGCTGGTTGTGCGGTCGTCTCAGCAGCGCACAACGGCAGTGTTTCCATGGAGTTTGAAAGGCTGCGCGCTGTGATCGCCGTCGAGAATTGCGAGGTCATACCCGAACTTGCGATATACGGCTCTGTCGTTGCCGCGCTTGAATGTGAACCGTGCACTGCTTGGCAGGCTGCGAAAGTTGGCTTGCTTGTTCATAGTCTTGGCCTCCAGGGCGGTTGACTTCAGGTTGCGGCGAGCTGATCTGCCCTATCCAGAAGGGCAGAGCAGACACGCTCGTCGAATCGGTCGGTCGTGCGGTATTGATCTACCGCCTGCCTGATGACACCTGCCTTGGCTGCAGCCCAGGCCCTGTGCGCTTCGTGGGGGCAGTCAAAGCTGCCGACGCTGGTGCGGCTTCCGTCCAGCCAGCGCACCCTTGCCATATAGGGTTTACCGCGCATGGTTGTTGAAACGCCTATCGGCAGTCCGCATGCCCCAGAGTCGCGCTCAATCAGGATTGAGTTGACATAAGCCGGTACAAAAACCGATGTTCCCGGGCAGTAGAGTTTTTCCCATGTCCTGAGAATGTCTTTGTCCAGGTGGTTGCCCATCCATGGCCGATCCTTCATCCAATCCATGAAAGCGCTGAACACAAGCCATTCATCTGCGACCCTACATCCGTCATATGGGCCGAACGCTCTGTCGCCGACGCATCTCCTAAGCATGCCTTTCCATCTGCTGTAGAAGGGGCAGCTGTGATAGCGAGGGAGGTCGTTTATGCCTATCCCGAAAACCAAGCCTCTAGCCATATTGATCTCCTGTGCATCAAAGCGGTCTCGGTGAAACAGCTTTGATACTGGCCCTGTCGCCAAGGCCAGCCAGTGAAGTCGGTCTTGCTGGGCTCCGTTACTCGCCACGGTTGCCTGGGCGATTGCTTGATTGCTGCAGCCTCCACCGGTTCCCCGGCGTGGCCCGCTGTACCAGTGCATCAGCCCGTTCTGAGGGCTATCTGGCAGGGAGCGTTGCAGCTCAACCCTCCATCCGCGCCGTAAGCGCCTGACTTCGAGCTGGCCAGTTCCAGAGCTGGCATGGGGATCGAATTTATTGCTCGCGCTGTACCGTTGCCGGGATCGATCCGCGAGGTTCCCATCAGAGTTAAAGAGCGGTGAGGCTTGAGGGCCTCGGCAGTCCCTCGTGAGTGACTGCGGCGTTGAGATGAAAGATAAGCTAATGCCTAATTCTTGTAAATAGGTAATGCCTAACTTTTTCATGTGTGCCTAATCTGCCATCCGGGCTTGCATCATTCGATGGCTCGGGTAAGCTCTGCCTAATACTGGATGGATGTACAGTTAACGGAGGAAGAATGGCCAAGCAGAAGAAGTCGGCGCCGCAGGCGCGCCAGGAAATGACCGGGCTGGAACGCCTTGGGCTGCGGGTTTCGTCGATGATCAATCACCCGATCGCGCAGGCTCAGCGCTGGGTGACGATCCATCGCCTGGACACGGATGGAGACATGGAGTGGGAGGAGGTGATGGGCCTGCTGGCCGAGACGCCGGAGCTAGATCTAACGTTCAACGACGACGAGAGCGTGACCGTACGGTGGGAGCCGCAGAGCGCAGATGATCGAGGCGACCTGGTCGCGGAAAGGGACTGGGAGGATGAGAGGGAGGAGGAAGAGGCGCCTTTTTAAGGAGCGCAAAAAGCCTGAGATAGGCAGTCTTGGGTGATGGTGACGGAGCTCTGTTAGAATTCGCCGACCAAAGCGTTGGAGTCTGGAATGAAAAGGATAGTCTCGGTCTTAGCTGCAACTATGGCGCTTGGCGGGTGCGCGTCGGGCCCGACATGGCAGGCCACTGGAACCACTGACGAGTTCACGGATAAAACCACTATGATGGTGACTACGAGTGAATTCCCCGCCTCGGGATCGATCGTTACCCGGTCGCTCCGCTTCTATCCAGTGGTTCGAAAGGAGGGTGACGAGATTTATGTGGGCCTGATGTCTGGCGGGCGCTTCAAGATTCCGGTCGGCACAGTTCAACTGCGGATCGACCAAAATGAGGCCTGGACCATCACTCCACAGGAGACGCCTGTCAGCATGATGCCGTCGGCTCCTCAATACACCTTGAACTTGCCACCAGAACAGGCTGCCCTGGTAAAGCAAACTCAGGACCAGGCCATGCTCAATGTCACTCAGCTGATGAGCCCATACACGGTAACTGGTGGCGATAAAGCGAAAAAAATTATCAAGCAAATGCTCTCCGGTCACACGCTGAAATATCGCACCGTTGGCATCAACCAAGCCGCTTCAACTACGGGTGAAGTTCAGTTGGACCCAACCCTGGCGGAATCCCTGCGAGTAATAGGAATTGACCCAGGCTCTTTATAACGAGCACAAAAAAGCCCGCCTTAGCGGGCTTTTCTATGTCTGGAGGTAGCTGATCACACTAAGTGCGCATTCCAGACCAGCAGCACCCTGGCCTGGATGTAGGTCATATCCCGCCGGATCAGCCGATCCTTGTGTCGCGGGTTGTCCGAAATCATCTCGAAGTGCTCCTCATCAGCCACCTGCAGGCGTTTGATGTAGAGCAGGTCATCCCAGACGAAGAGGTAGATCCCGTCGCCCACGAACTCGCGCACATTGATGTTCACGATCAGCGGGTCGCGGTGCTTGATGGTGGGCTCCATCGACTGGCCCCAGCCAGTGACCACCTTCAGGTGGAAGTGCTCTTCGAACTCGACGCCCAGCTCACGGAGATGGCTCGGGCTGACACGTATGTCCTTCAGCATTTCGGGATAGTCATGCGTGGCCTGGCCGTTGCCCATGGCCGCGCGCACATCGTAGTGAGCAATCCGAACCTCATCCCCGACAAGCCCCGGGCGGGAGAAGTCTACGGTGATTACGTTGCCCTGGTCCGAAGCTTCGGCAGCTGCCATCAGCTGCGCACGGGCACTTTCCGGCAGGTTCTTGCCCTGCTTGGCGAGCATATTGCGAACCATATCCGCAGCCGAGGTGGGCGCCGGCTCTTCAACCGATGCTGAGGCGACGTCCTGCAGGCTCTCATAGGTAAAGCCTGGGCGCAGACCCCAATGCTCAGGTCCTACAACGTCAGCGAAGTAGGCGATGACGTCCATCAGCTTCGACTTGTCGATCCGGCCGTTTTTCACCCAGCCCTGCACCGACGGAGGCTTCACCTGGAAGTCGTCTGCGAGTTGCTTCTTCGATACGCCCTTGGCGATCCGCGCAGCATCAATGGCTGCGCCTAATTCTGGTCCGGTAAGCATTGCCTAATTAGGCCTATTGGGGCGCTGATTAGGCAATGGCTTGTGAAAGATAAGGTAATGCCTTATATTCATCGGTAAATCTCCAGGAGAGAACTCATGAAATCAGCAGAAGCAGCCAAAGAAGCATCCCGCGTGCTGGGCAGCCAGGCGGAATTGGCGCGCCGGCTGAATGTTGCGGCACCCACCGTCAACCAATGGTGTTCAGGAGAGCGCACGGTCCCAGCCAAGCGCGCACTACAGATTGAGGCGCTTACGAATGGCGCTGTGAATCGTGCCGATCTGTGTCCTTCGTTCCCATGGAGCCAGATCGACAGCAACCCGACCCACGCGCTTTCCGCCGCTTAACCCATTTCATAGCCGCAAGGAGCCAACCAAGCATGTACCAAGACCCGAATCAGAAGCGCGCCATCCCGGTGAAGGTCCGTTTCGAGCCCGTGCTCGACCGGATCCTCCGCAAGGCTGCGAGCAAGACCCGCATGCAGCACGCCACCTATCTGTACGAAATCATCGAATGGGCCGTAGCCAACGGCGTTATCGAGGAGCTGATGCAGGACAAGCAGCAAGAAGATATCGCGGGCTGAAGGCCCTTTGGAGGCCTAAATGACCGTACAGCTTGATCAGCTGTCGCCGCATGTGCGGCAGCGAATAGAGGGGCTGATGAGGGCCAATAACTGGGACTTCAACACCGCGATGAACCAGGTGTACGAAGCGGCTGTAGCCAGTGGCGCTTTATCAGTGGTTGGCCGCCGTAAGGCCAAAGTCCTGCAGTTGGTGGCCCCAATGAGGGCCTCTCCGAGGGACTCATCAGGGTAGGGCAGAGGCCCTCTCTGAATTACAGGCACAAAAAAGCCGGGATTGCGGCCCGGCTCTCTGCTTCACATAAAACTCTTGAGGTGAATTATGCATCTGCAGGAATCCAGTATACAAGCCCCCTCGAATCTCGCGCCACAAAACGCGAAGTTCGATTTCGTGGCGCGCAACCAAATCGTCACCATCGTCGACGGTGAGGCGGTGACCACTACCGGGACCATCGCTCACGAAACCGGAAACGAACACGCCAGTGTGATTGCCTTGGTTCGCAAGTACCAGGCCGACTTCAGCGAATTCGGAGGGGTGCGATTCCAAATCGAACCCTTCGAGACCGCTGGCGGCATGCAATCCCGCGAGATCGCGCTGATGAACGAGCAGCAGGCGACCCTACTGCTGACCTACATGCGCAACACGGCCATCGTCCGTGAGTTCAAGAAGCGCTTGGTCAAGGAGTTCTGGCGCCTGGCGAAATCCGTCCCGGCTCAGTCCGCCGATCTCAGCACGCTGGAAATCCTCCAGATGGCCCTGGAGTCGGAAAAAGCCCGCGTGCTGCTCACCGTCCAGGTCGAGGCCCAAGCCAAGAAGATCGACCATCTGGAGAACCTGTTCAAGGAGGGCGAGACGGCGGCGCAGTTCTGCAAGCAACTGAATGGCGTCAACGTCATGCAGGTTCAGGCTTACTTGAAGGCGAAAAACTGGCTGTTCACGGAAGGCCGGTCAGGCTCGCGCTGGCGCGTTAGCTCCTACGCCCGCGACCGCTATATGACCGAACACCATGACGAGATCACCCCGCACGGTAAGGAACCCTTCACCGTCTACAAGCCGATCCTTCTGCGTAAGGGCGCCGTACGCCTGTACGAGCTGTACCTGGCCGGCGAGCTGCCCATGAAGAAGAACTGGGACGGCCTGCACACCCACGACAAGGCCGTGCGGGGTGCAGCATGAGCGTTCATGGCATGCCAGAGGGTATGAAATCCGAGTTCCTGGCTGCTTTCCGCGCAGAGTTCGGCTTCGGCGAGATGACGGCCACTGCCAACGATGATGCCGCAGCGATGCTCAAGGCCGCGGCATGGGCTTGGCACGCCTCCACCATATCGCTCGCCAAGGACCTGGAGTCGCACAAGCGCATGTTGCTGGCTGCCGCCTGTGACATCGGCGCTATCGGTGAGGCGCTGGGCGCTGACATGGACGATGACGGGAGCGCTATTGAGGGCCTGGCACAGGATCTGCGCAAAGATGCAGAGCGGTACCGATGGCTTCGGGACGGCGCAGGGTATTGCGACACGCGCGACATCCCTGGAATGGCGCCTGCACGCATGGATGCGTTCATTGACACGGCCATGGCCAAGGAGCGCGGCCAATGAGCGTCCAATCCATGTCCTGGGCTTTGGAGCAGCGCGACATCATGGACGCCACTGCGCGCTACGTACTGCTGGTCCTGGCCAACTATGCCGACAAGAACGGCCGAGGGGCTTTTCCGTCCTCTGCAAGCATCAGCGATGACACCGGCCTGTCGATCCGCACGGTGAAATACAAGCTCGACCTCCTGCTGGAGATAGGGGTGATTCGCCTTGGGAATCAGGCAATTGCCGGTGCCTACATCGACCGTCACGACCGCCGCCCGACCGTCTATGACCTGTGCGTTGAACGGGGTGCACCAGCTGCACCCGGTTCCGAACGGGGTGCAAATGACGACACAACGGGGTGCAGATCACGACAGAACGGGGTGCAAACCACGACAGAACGGGGTGCAGGAGCTGCACCCAATCCATCAATAAACCATCAAGGAACCATCAAAGAACCGAAGGGGCCAGTCGCTGACGCTCCTGCGGCTTCGAAGAAGGCACAGAAGTTCGACCCGATGACTGCCAAGCCGGCCAACGTAAGCACTGCCTTGTGGGCCGACTGGTGCCAGCACCGCAAAGAGATCCGCAAGCCACTGACCGCCACCACCTGCGCGAAGCAGGCCAAGACCCTGGCCGGCCACCACGCGCCTGACGCCGTGATTAACCAGTCCATCAGCAACGGCTGGACCGGCCTGTTCCCGGAGAAGGTTCTGCCAGGTGCGCAAGCCCGCCGCCCGGCCGGCCCGGACTTCGATGACCAGTCCTGGCGCCACGACACGAGTGATGACCTATGAAGAACGTCACCCAAATGATTCCCGCAGCTGCGCGGGCCCTGCAGGTCAGCCAGCCGGTACCGGTTGCCGGCGTGCCGCTGGGCGTAGTCGACGATGCCACCGGCGAGGTGGTGGAGAAGATTTTCCGTCAGCTGCAGGCCATCTTCCCGGCGCACAAGCAGGCCTGGCCGGATGACAAAGCGTTGAAAGCCGCCAAGCGCAGCTGGACGAAGGGCCTGATCGACGCCGGCATCAGCGACATCAACCAGGTGCGCTACGCCATCGAGGAGTGCCGCCGTAGCGGTTCGCCGTTCGCCCCGAGCGTTGGCCAGTTCATCGGCTGGTGCAAGCCGTCGCCGGAGCGACTGGGCCTACCCGCCGCTGACGACGCATGGATGGAGGCGCTGGAAGGCCGCTACAGCCACGAAGGCGTACGCCTGGCTGCCGTGGCCACTGGCCTGTTCGACCTGCGCGCCGCCCAGCCGACCGACAAGTCCCTGCACCGCCGCTTCGACCGGGCATACGAGATCATCGTCCGCCGCGCCCAGGAGGGCGAGCCACTGGACGGCAAGATCGCCACCGGGATTGGCCATGACAGCCAGAAGAGCGCCGCGCAACTGGCCGATGAGTACGCCAGCCAGCGCCAGGTCCGCCTGCTGGAGATTCAGCAGATCCCAACCAGCGCTGCCTTGTGCCGTGCACAACTGCTGGCCAAGTTGAACATCAAGCGCGCCGGGCAGCCGGCCGGGGAGGGTGTATGACCGTCGACAAGAAAAAGCTGCAACCCCTGCTGTGGTCCGTAGTGGCCGCCTGGCGGGCTGATGATCAAGACCTGCAGCGCCACACCGACGCCCTGGACGTGTTCCTCGGTGAGAGGACTGTGGAGGAGGTTGCACTGGAATTGCTGGACGAGATCAGCCAGCTCACTACCAGGGTGCGCGCCGCCGAGAAGCAGCTGCAGGAGGTGGCCAATGCCTGAGTTCGCCATTCGCAGCAGCCAGGACCTCAACCGTCTGTACGGCGCCCTGCACGCCATCGACCTGACCAAGCCGGATCCGGCGTCCATTGAGTTGCTAATCGCCTGCTTTGAGATTCGCGGCGACGAGCTGTTTTGGAAGGTCAGGCCAGTAGAGCACTTCAAAAACTCTCGCATTGCCAACTCGTGGAACGCAAAGCATGCCGGCCGCAAGGCGGGCTCTACCGACAGCAAGGGCTATTTGCAGGTCAAAGTCTTCGGCCGGCTGCTTCTTGCTCATCGTGTGCTCTGGATGAGGCGCGAAAAGACACTCCCGGCTGAAATCGACCACGTGGACGGGTCATCCAAGAGCAATGGTGGAGGAAACCTCAGGCCAGTCACCCACCAGCAGAACATGCAGAACCAGAAGCTCCGTTCGGACAACAAGTCGGGGCTGATGGGCGTCTCCTGGTTCAAGTCGCGCGGCCTTTGGCTGGTGAAGATCCAGAACAAACACATCGGGTACTTCGGCTGCTTCTTCGAGGCGTGCTGTGCAAGGAAATCTGCTGAAAGCCGCTTGGGTTTCCACGCAAATCATGGGAGAGCACGGGCATGACCGAATTCGTTATGCACAGCATGGCCGATGCCAACCGCTTGTTGGGTCATCTTCAAGCCCAGGACTTCACCCGGCCCAAGAAGATCGTGATCAAGGACCAGGACCGCAGCGGCGAGCAAAACAAAAAGCTTCACGCCTGCCTGAGCGATATCGCGAAGCAGGTTGAGCACGCCGGCAAAAAGTGGGACGTCCTGATCTGGAAGCGGCTGCTGACGGCCGCCTGGCTGCGTGAGAGCGGCGAACGGCCACAACTGATACCAGCGGTCGACGGGAACGGGTTCGACGTCGTGTACGAGCGCACCAGCCAGCTCAGCATGAAGCAGTGCGCGAGCCTTCTGGAGTGGATTCACGCCTTCGGCGCCGAGCACGGCGTGCGCTGGACTGAGCCGGATCGGTGGGGAGGGCGTTACTGATGAGCCATCAATTCAAGCCGGGCGACCTAGCGCTGGTTATCGGTTCGAGCCAAGGCGTTTCGCCAAACATCGGCATGGCGATGGAGCTGGTCCAAAAGCTCGAAACCGATGGCCGATTCCTCATGCCTGATGGCCGCGCCATTTTTAACCGCGGACCGCTGTGCTGGGTTATCTACGCGAAAGGGGCCGCTGCGCAGCTCAGCAGTGGCGGAATCGTGGATATCGGCGGATTCGCGTTGTGCATGGAGATCTACCTGATGCCCCTACGCGGCGACTTCGAGCCCAAGCAGCAGAAAGCCAAGGAGGCCGAGCCATGCGCGTAGCCCAGATCAAGCCGAAGAAGTGCAGGGCCCCAGGTTGCGGCAAGCCCTTCAAGCCGACCATGACCACGCAGAAGGTATGCAGCATCGCCTGCGCCAAGGCCATGGCCAAGGACCCGAAGCTGCAGAAGATCGCGGCCAAGGCCATTACCAAGCAGGCCCGCCAAGACTTGCAGGAGCGCCGCGAGAAGCTGAAGACCCGCCGCGAGCACATAGCCGAGACCCAGACTGCGTTCAACGCCTACATCCGCGAGCGCGACGCCGGCTTGCCGTGCATCAGTTGCGACTCGCTGCCGAGCGACCACGACCTCATCACCGGCAGTCGCTGGGACGCCGGCCATTACCGGTCGGTGGGCGCTTGCCCGGAGTTGCGGTTCGAGCCGCTCAACGTCCACCGCCAGTGCGTGAAGTGCAACCGGAACCTGTCGGGTAACGCGGTCGAGTACCGCATCCGCCTGGTGAAGCGCATCGGCGCCGACCAGGTTGATTGGCTCGAAGGGCCTCATAAGCCCCAGCGCCTGACCATCGAAGACCTGCAGGCCATCAAGGCCCTGTACAGGCAAAAACTCAAAGACCTACGGAGGGCAGCAGCATGACACCAGCATGGGCATTTCTGATTTTGGCAGCGCTGATCGTGGTGTCGGGCGGGGCGCTGTCCTGGGCCGGCGCAGTGCGCCGCAAGCGCTACTACGAAGAATTCATTTCGAGAAAGGCCAAGCGGGGCGGGGGTGGGCAATGAGCTATCAGAACGTAGTATCGGCAGTGGTCCGTGCACTGGCTGCCGAGACGATCAATAACGCCGGCGGTTGCGATTTCGAGCCAAAGGTCCAGGCGACAAAGCAGAAGGGCGAGATCATCGGCAAGGAGGCTGCATTCCTCATGGACTGCTGGGTGTTCGGCCGGCTGCACAAGAACCTCAGTGAGGAACACTGGCGCCACCTGGTGGCGAAATACTCCACGCACGTCGACCGCAAGCACGCGGCCATCGAGGAGCTTACCCGCCTGCACCGGTCGCCGGCGCCCAAGCGCTTCCGCCACTGCGCAATCCTCACCTGGGCCATGCCCAAGCTGCCCGGTGTGGATGGCAAGCGCAGCACCAACGTGTTGCCAGCAGCCTGGTATGAGATGGACAACTGGAGCGATGATCCGCACCCGATCAAGACTCAGGAGCGCTGGAGGCGTGACATTCGCAAGGCTCTGGAGCGCGAAGTAGACGCCGCGCTGGTAGAGGCTCAGCATATTCTCGACCATGAAGGCCTTTTGGTGGCAAATGTCGCTTGACTGCGACTGAGCCAATGAGCCAATATGCGTCCATCCTGTCATTCCTGCGTGTTTGAGGATGACAAATCGAACCCGGCCACTGAGCCGGGTTTTTTATTGCCCGAAGAGGGCCTCAAGAGTCCCGGCCAAGTGCCGGGATTTTTGTTTCAGCAAGAAACGCAACTGCAGCCAGGGCAGGCCCTCACGGGACAGCCTGGACACTGCTAGCCGGTAGTGTGGTGTACGGAAAAACACCGGCAGCCCGCGCACCCTGACCTCACATGCTTTCAGGGTGGCGCGTGACTGGATCGGCGAGACTGGTGCATTGGGGTGCCAGCGCTGCAATGGTCTTCGGCGGACAGGTGGGGAAAGACCCACACAGATTCAGGCCGGTTCGACAGACACCACCAGGCGTTTGCCGAGCGCGGCCAAAGCTGCTTCGACCTGTTCGATCTTCGAGCTGTGTTCGAAGTCGAGGAGCCGATCCACTTTGGTCTGCACAGCCCCCAGCGTCCGGCACAGATCGGCCTTCCGCATGCCTTTCTCTCGCATGGCGTTCCACAGCGCGATCTTCGCGTTCACCAGGGCGGACAGCCGGATAACGTGCTGACCCTCTTTCGCTGGAGAGGCGGGCGGAATCGGCCGCAGCTGATCGACGTAGATGGACAAGGCAACCTCAAGCCCCTCGGCAGCATGGCGCAGCAGTTCATCGAGCGTATCGCCCGCGCTGTGCGCCTCTGGGATGTCGTCACACGAAGACCAGAAAGACCCGGCCTCCTGGTTCACGTTGATTGCGTAGTCGTACATGTCGTTACCTCAGGGCAGATGTATTCGAGCTCAAAGGGTGGAGCCTCAATCCTTGAGGCCCAGTTGTTTGATGATTGCCTTCCTAGTCCCTTCGGCCATCTCCTTGGCCCCGTGGTTGGGAAGGGTTGTCTGTTTGCCGTTGAAGTAGAGTTTGAAGTGACTTCCCTTTGCCGTCTTCGAAACCTCTACTCCTCTTGCCAACAGCCACCGCTTGAACTCGTTACATTTCATCTGCCCTCCGCTGTGTGGTTGATGAGTTCAGTATACACCATAAATGGTGTATGACAACACATTTATGATGTATTTATAGATTCAGGGATTTCATATGGCCGAACCAGCAAGCACGACTGCCGGCGTCCTGCTGGTGAAGTACGGCGTGATCATCGGCGGCTTCGCAGGAGCGATCCTCTCGCTGACCTTCCTGCGGGGCCTCACCAGGGGCCAGGCTGTCGCAGCCTTCTGTACCGGACTGGCATCCGCAGTGTTCTGCACCCCGCTCGCCATCAGCTTCTTCAAGCTTGATCCGGGCGGAGAAACCAAATACGGCGTGGCCTTCCTGATAGGGCTACTGGCAATGAACATCATCCCAGTCCTGAAGTCGGTGGTGAGTCAGTTCGGAGCCAAGGGAGCTACCTGATGAGCTCGACCCTGATTTCAGTTCTGATTGGCGCGAATGCCTTCCTGAGCGTGCTGGTGGTGATTGCCGCGTGCGACTACCTGCGCCGCATTCGCCCCATGGACCATCCATTGCTGGCTGTCGCGTTCTACCTGGTGGCCATCGGCGCGTTCGGTTCGTTCGTGCTGGCCATGAGCGGCCATGTGCCCACCCTGTACGGAGTGATCCTCAAGCTGGGCATCGTCCTGTATGCAGTCGCCCGGCGCGGCCATGTGTTCCAGCCGGGGTAGGTCGCCACAAGCTCTCGATGCAAGCAGAGTGTCGCCCATGGATATAATTCCTCATAACGCAAACTCAGCCAGGAGCACCTAATGGGCGGCGACGACTACGTGATTGATGAGCCGAGGGGCAAGGCTTGGGGCAGCCAGAGTGAAGCAATTGCCTGGTATCAAGCTGAGCTGGCCAGGCTTGAGGCGAAGTTGGGCGAGGCCTGGGACGCTGGCTACTGCTACCGAGACATGCATGGGAGTAGCAGCGAAGACTACAAGGCCAACGAGGAATTCGTAGCGTCCGTCCTCGCTGATCGCAAGTAATCCGGCCTAGATGGCTGGCAGCTAGTCCGCGCCACAAAACAGAGGTGCGCCGTTTCGTGGCGCGAGGAGATCCAATGCCTGCGCCATCAAGCTTCCACCACGCCGGTGACGGTCGTGGCCGGCGTCTCGTGTTCGTCAACGGCAATGAGGTCGATAGCGTGCTCTGGTGCGATACTGCCGCCGGAGTGTGCGTTTATGCCCCGCAGCCTGTGAAGGTGAAGCGCCCGGCCCGCGAGGAGATCTACACCCGTAGGCTTCGCGGGGTCGTCACGGTGCAGCAGGCGTGACCAGGCCAATGCCACCGGCTGACCTGCTCGAATCCTTGTGGCTCACGCTTCGCCCAGCCACTGGCATGTGGGATTGGGTGCAGAGCGAGATCCTCGCCGACACCGGCAGCATCCACAACCCAGACCACGCCCATCTGATGGACGCAAACATCGGCGTGCTGTGGGCATCGACTGGTTTCGCCAAGCAGGGGCGTGTCGTCCTTGGCCAGGCCGAGCAGCTGATGTTCCGCGCCGGAGGTTGGCAGAAGGCCCGGCAAGAGCAGCAGATGCGCCAGTGGTTCGGCGAGGAGCCGACCTACCTCATCACCCTGGCTGCCGACTACTGTGCCCAATGCACCGACGCTGAGTTCTGCGCCCTGGTCGAACACGAGCTCTACCACATCGCCCAGGCAACCGATGAATTCGGCGCTCCCAAGTTCACCCAGGAGGGGCTGCCCAAGCTCTTCCTGCGCGGCCACGACGTCGAAGAGTTCGTTGGGGTGGTGAGGCGCTACGGTGCAAGCGAAGAAGTCCAGCAGCTGATCGACGCTGCAAGCCGGCCGCCTGAGGTGGCCAAGATTAACATTTCGAGGGCCTGCGGAACCTGTCTGCTCAAGTCGGCCTGAATCCTGACAGGTCCTGACGGATGACATTCACATGGCAGCACTACGAAGCGAGGTCAAAGCCTTCATTGTTCAGGCTCTGGCCTGCTTCGATACACCGAGTCAGGTGGTGGAGGCTGTCAAGAAGGAATTCGGCCTGGATGTGAGTCGCCAGACCTGTGAGGGGCACGACCCAACCAAGTACGCCGGGCGCGGCCTGGCCAAGCGCTGGGCTGACCTCTTTCATGAGTGCCGGGAGCGATTCACCACCGAGACGGCCGATATTCCTATCGCGCACCGTGCCTACCGCCTCCGCGCGCTGGGCAGGATGGCCGAGAAGGCTGAGTCGATGAAGAACATGGCCCTGACTGCCCAGTTGCTGGAGCAGGCGGCCAAAGAGGTCGGCGACGTTTACGTGAACCGCCAGACCAAGAACGAGAATCCCCACGACAACGTACCGCCCGCTCGGGTGCAGGTCGATGTGGTGGATGCGAGGAAGCCTGATGCCCTCACTTAACGTGCCCCAGGCGAGCTTCCTCCGGATGGAGAACAAGTTCCGCGGCTTCGTGGCAGGGTTCGGCTCGGGCAAGACTTGGGTGGGATGTGCGGCGCTGTGCAAGCACGTATGGGAATGGCCCCGGATCGATTCCGGCTACTTCGCCCCGACATACCCGCAGATTCGCGACATCTTCTTCCCGACCATCGAGGAGGTCGCCTTCGACTGGGGCCTGAAGGTCAAGACGAAGGAGAGCGACAAGGAGGTCGAGTTCTACAGCGGCGGCCAGTACCGCAGCACGACCATCTGCCGCTCGATGGAGAAGCCACAGACCATCGTGGGCTTCAAGATCGGTCACGCCCTGGTCGACGAACTCGATGTTCTGCCCGCGCTCAAGGCCGAGCACGCCTGGCGTAAGATCATTGCCCGTATGCGCTACAACGTGGACGGGCTCAAGAACGGTGTAGACGTCACCACGACCCCCGAAGGGTTCAAGTTCGTCTATCAGCAGTTCGTGAAGCAGCTGCGCGAGAAGCCGGCGCTGAACGACATGTACGGCTTGGTCCAGGCCAGCACGTTCGACAATGAGTTGAATCTGCCGCCGGACTACATCCCCTCGCTGATGGAGTCGTACCCGGCCCAGCTCATCCTGGCCTACCTGAACGGCCAGTTTGTCAACCTGAACTCCGGCTCGATCTACCACGCCTACGACCGGAAGCTGAATTCCTGCTTCGACACCGTAGAGCCTGGAGAGCCCCTGTTCATTGGCATGGACTTCAACGTCGGCAAGATGGCGGCGATCGTCCATGTCAAACGGCCTGACGGAAAGCCCAGGGCCGTGGATGAGCTGATCGACGG
Source organism: Pseudomonas sp. UBA4617 (assembly GCF_002386445.1). Lineage (GTDB taxonomy): Bacteria > Pseudomonadota > Gammaproteobacteria > Pseudomonadales > Pseudomonadaceae > Aquipseudomonas. The sequence continues at coordinate 168,968 of NZ_DGIR01000009.1, read as the reverse complement.
CTTCGATACGCCGGACATGATCCGGCGCATCAAGGAGCGCTACTGGCGGCACAACGGCAGGGATTACGAGAAGACCTGCGAAATCAGGATCTATCCCGACGCCTCTGGTGGGTCGCGCAAATCGGTGAACGCCAGCGAGACGGACATTGCCATCCTGCGCCAGGCCGGCTTCAGCGTGATCGCGCCCGACGCCAACCCACCGGTAAAGGACCGCATCAACGCCATGAACTCAATGTTCTGCAACGCGAATGGCGAGCGCCGCTACCTGATCAACCCGCTGCGCTGCCCGACCTATGCGGATGGCCTGGAGCAGCAGGTATGGGCGCCCAACGGCGAGCCCGACAAGAAGTCTGGCGTGGACCACGCGAACGACGCTGGTGGCTACTTCATCCACCACGACTACCCAATTGAGCGACCGGTCTTCACGACCCAATCCCTGAGAATGTGACCATGAGTGATAACCCGAGCATCACGCTGCCCGCTGTCGACGCGATGCGCGCCTACTGGGCCGTGATCTCGCCGCTGATGGGTGGGACGATGGCGATGCGCGCCGCGGGCAAGACCCTGCTGCCGCAGTACCCAGCAGAGGATGACGAGGCCTACAAAGAGCGCCTGCGCCTCTCGACACTTCTGCCTGCGTACTCCGAGACGGTCGGCAACATGACCTCCCGCGTGTTCGCCGAACCGCTGCAGGTGGGCGACGATGTGCCTGCCGACATCGTCGAGATGACCAAGGACATCGACCACGCCGGCAACGACCTCAACTCCTGGTCGGTTGGCTTCTTCACTGAGGGCCTGAGCCACGGTCTGTGCCATGCCTTCGTCGATCATCCGCCCGCAGGCGAACTGAAGACCCAGGCCGACGAGCAGGCGGCCGGTGTGCGTCCATACGTTGTTATGGTGAGGCCTGAGCAGGTGCTGGGCTGGCGCTCTAAGGGCGGCGTCCTGACTATGGTCCGCTACATCGAGGTGGTCGAGGAGGAGGATGGCGAGTTCGGCGCCGCGTGCGTCGAGCAGATTCGCGTGCTGGAGCCGGGCGCCTGGCGAACCTATCGCAGGTCGGCCAAGGCTGTGCGGGGGAAGCAGGCCGCATCTGGCGGTACTTGGGAACTGCACGAGGAAGGCACCAACAGCCTGGCCGCTATCCCGTGGGTCACCTTCTACACCGGCCGCACCGGTTTCATGACGGCCAAGCCGCCCCTGATCGAACTGGCGCACCTCAACGTGAAGCACTGGCAGAGCCAGAGCGACCAGGACAACATCCTGCACGTTATCCGGGTGCCTATCCTGGTACGCATCGGTATCCAGACGCAGTACGACAATCAGGGGAATGTAGTTCCGCCAGAGTTCAAGGTTGGCACCGGCCAGCTGACCGACCTGCCCAAGGACGGCGACCTCAAGTACGTCGAGCACACCGGCCAGGCTGTCGAGTCAGGCCGAACCGCGTTGCAAGACTTGATCAACGAGATGCGCATGGCCGGGGCCAAGCTTCTGACCCCGGACAAGACAGCCAACAAGACCGCCACCCAGGCGGAAGAGGAGGCGGCGCAGGAACTGTCCCCGCTGGCGCGCATGGCTCATCACTTCGCCGACTGCTTGGCGCAGCTGCTCCAGTTCATGGCCGACTACCGCGGACTAGGCGACGGCGGCACCGTCGAGATGCGCGGCAACTTCGATGTCGACTACATGCCTGAGGTGTCGCTGCCGACGCTGGTGTCCATGGCCAATGCCGGGATGATTAGCAAGGAGACGCTGTTCACCGAGATGCAGCGCCGAGGCGTGATCAGCGATGAATACGACTGGGAAGAGGAACTGGCGAAGATTGAGGCCCAGGGCCCGGCCCTCGGTACGCTGTGATGAAGTCAGCCAACGAGAAACTGCTGGACGAACTGATCGGGCATGAGGTGGATCTTTCCAGGCTGAGCAACAGCCAGGTCGTGGCGATCATCAAGGTCCTGAACAGCGCCGACCCGGAGTTGCGGGCTGCGTTGATAGTGGCCCTCGACAGCCTGGATGCAGGCGCTTCCGTTGCGGCGATCGATGCAGCCCTGGCGCCTGTGCTGCGCATCAATCAATCGACGTTCTTTAGCCTGCAGCAGGCGCTCACAGGCGTGATCGACGGCGTGGCCAGCTACGAGATTGCTTTTCAGGCGGCCGCGCTGACAGCGGCTGTTCCTGAGCTTGTACAGGCACGATTTCCCGTTGCCGTGGCTCAGTTCAGCCAGGTGCGCGCTATTGCGCTGGCGAGACCATTTCAGGGCCGATTGCTCAGCGAGTGGATGGCCGGCATCGAGGCTGACCGGGCTGCGTCGATCCGCGATGCGGTTCGGTCCGGGGTTCTTGAAGGTCGCACGACGCCGGAGATCGTCCGGCAGATCATGGGCACCAAGGCGGAGAAGTGCGCCGACGGCATCCTGCAGAAGTCTCGCCGCGAGGTGGAGGCGGTTGTCCGGTCTGCTGTGTCCAGCACGGCAGAGGCGGCCAGCGACAAGGCGTTCGAGGCCAACAGCGACATCATCAGCCATGTCGAGTGGCTGAGTACGTTGGACAATCGGACCTCGACAACCTGCCGAATCCGTGACCGCCTGCCGTACACGCTGGGCACATACCAGCCCATTGGGCACAAGGTGCCGTGGCTGGCCGGGCCTGGCCGTATTCACTTCTGCTGCCGCTCGACCAAGCTGCCGATCCTCAAGAGCGCTTTGGCGCTGGGAATCAGCGACGCGGCTACCCGGGCGAGCATGGACGGCCAGGTGCCGCAGCAGACCACCTATGCGCAATGGCTTTCCCGCCAACCAGCATCCCGCCAGGACGAGATTCTCGGCCCGGAGCGGGGGAAGCTGTTGCGCCAGGACAAGCTGAAGCTGCAGGACGTCTACAACGACAAGGGCAAGTTCCTGACGCTCGATGAGCTGCGGGATCGGCTGTTGTAGCCCGCGCCACAAAACACCAAAGCGCCATTTCGTGGCGCGCAATTTCAAGGCCTCGCCAAGTGCGGGGCTTTTTCATGCCTGCGGTTCGGATGGACGGGGCGACCTGGGGCCGGATGGCTCACCAACAGGCCGGATGGCCCAGAGAGACGAAATGAAACTCAAGACTGTTGAAGTGGATGGCAAGCAGTACGCAGTGATCGAAGATGGCAAGCCCGTGTACACCGATGACGACGGCAAGGACGTCGCTTTCGATGCCGTGGGCACTCGAAACACCATCACCCGGCTGAATGCCGAGGCGAAGTCGCACCGTGAGCGCGCGGACAGCTTCGAGAAGACTGCGAAGGCGTTCGAAGGCATCGAAGATGCTGCGGCCGCCAAGAAAGCCCTGGAGATCGTCGCCAACCTCGACGCAAAGAAGCTGGTGGATGCCGGCGAGATCGAGAAAGTGAAGGGCGAGATCAGCAAGGCCTTCCAAACCCAGCTGGATGAAGCCAACGGCAAGGCGCAGACCTTCGAGCAGCAGCTGTATGCCGAGAAGATCGGCGGCAGCTTTGCCCGCTCCCAGTTCATCGCCGAGAAGATGGCTGTGCCGGCGGACATGGTCCAGGCCGCCTTCGGCAGCAACTTCAAGATCGAGGAAGGCAAGGTCGTTGCTTATGACGCCCAGGGCCAGAAGATCTTCAGCCGCGCTCGCCCGGGTGAGCTGGCCGACTTCAACGAAGCGCTCGAAACCCTCGTCTCGCAGTACCCCCATCGTGACCACATCCTGAAGAGTTCCGGCGCCAATGGCGGCGGCGCTCCGAACGGTGGTGGCCAGCACAAACCCACGAAGGGCAACTTCGGTGGCACCAAGGCTGAACGCCTTGAAGCCATCAAGGGCCTGACCGCAAGCGAATAAGGAGGCCCAATGGCCCTTTCGAACATGAAGGTGTTCAACGAATACCTCAAGCGCACCACCATCGAGACCCTGGCTCAGGATGTCGAGAAGTTCAACGCATCCTCGGCCGGTGCCATCCGCCTGACCACCCAGGGCATCGACGGCGACTTCCTGCAGGAATCGTTCTGGGCTGGTCTGCACAGCGCTCAGCGTCGCGTGGATCGTTACGCAGCCAACGGTGCCCAGGCATCTACCCCTCTGGCCCAAAAGCAGTACGACTCGGTGAAGATCGCCGGCGGCTTCGGCCCGATCCTGTGGGAGCCTTCCCAGCTCTCCTGGATCCAGAAGAACCCGGAAGAAGCGCTGGAAGTGATCAGCCGCAACCTGTCCGAAGCCATCATGGCTGACCAGCTGAACACCGCCATCTCGGCCCTGGCCGGCGCCATCGGCAACCAGCCGGCCGCCACCAACGACGTTTCGGCCACTGCTGGCGTTACCTACGTCGCGATCAACAACGCCCACGCCCTGTTCGGTGACGCTTCGCAGCGCCTGGTGGCCCAAGTCATGACCGGCGCCATGTACCACAAGCTGGTCGGCCAGAACCTCGCCAACGCCGAGCGCCTGTTCCAGTTCTCCGGCGTGCAGGTGGTCGACATCCTCGGCAAGGCCGTGATCATCACCGACGCCCCGGCACTGTACGAGGCCGGCACCCCGAACAAGCAGAAGGTTCTCAGCCTGGCCGACGGCGCCGCGGTGGTGATGGATGGCTCCGACCTGATCACCAACATCGAGACCTCCAACGGCAAGGAGCGTATCGAGACCACCATGCAAGCCGACTACACCTTCGGTCTGGGCCTCAAGGGCTACACCTGGGACACCGCCAACGGCGGCAAGTCGCCGACCAACGCAGAGCTGTCCACCGGCACCAACTGGGATCTGGTGGCGAACAGCATCAAGGCCTCGGCCGGCGTGCTGACCATCGGCGACGCAACCAAGTAATCGGTACCGCGCCTTTCGGGGCGCCTTCCCCAGGAGATCGCCATGAGCGAGAAAGTGATTTACGAGAAACACCCGGTCAGCCCTGAGCGAAAAGCCGAACTGCGGCAGAAGGGGTACAAGATCATCGATGCGCGCTTCGCGCCCGAAGGCTACGAGCACCCGGAGCCATTGAAGGAAGCCAAAGGCTCGAAGGCTGGCAAGTCCGCTGCCGACAAGAAGGCTGCCGAAGACGCCGAGCTGAAGGCAAAGCTACAGGCCTCCCTGATCGAAAGGGGCGTGCAATTCAGCCCTGACGCCAGCCTGGAAGACCTCAAGAAGCTGCTGGGCGAGGCCGCGTAATGACCATCTACATCACCGTCGAGCAGGTAGACGCCCTGCTTGGGCCGACCTGGGCGCCCGACGACCAGAAGGCCAGGGCGGTGCTGATGGCCAACACCTGGCTTACCAATCTCGGCCTGCCTGAGTTCGACCCGGTACCGGACGACGTCATCCAGGCCGGTGCCGAGATCGCCCGAGAGGCTGCGGCAGGGAACATCTACGGCAGCAAGGAGACCGGCGTGCTGAGCAAGTCGGTCAACGCTGACGGGGTTTCCAGCAGCAAAACCTACTCCGAGTCCTCACGCACCATCAGTGCGGGCGAGTCGTTCGCACTGGCGCTGCTGGCGCATTACCTGAACAGCAGCGGGCAAACCAAGATCGTGAGGGGCTGATATGGGACTTCGCGTTGAACTGCAGGCGGACCTGGCCCAGGCGTTCAATACGGACCTGGCCGACGCGGTGCTTGCCTTCGCGGGCGAGTACCTGGGGCCGGGCGTATGGGATCCGGTCAACGAAACCACCACCGCTCAGCCGGTGACCTACACCGGTCGTGGCGTGCTGTCGCGCTACGAAGACAGCCGGATCGACAACGTGAACATCCTGGTTGGCGACCTGCGCCTGACCGCGTTGGCCAACGAGGTCACGGATACCCCCGATGTCGGGCATACGATCACCGCGCCTGACCTGATGGACCGCTCTAAGCAGGTGATCTACCTGGTCAAGTCGGTGCGCGCCGACCCGGCCTCGGCCACCTACAGACTGCAGCTGAGGAAGTAGCCATGGCCAAGAGCAGGGGATGGAGCACACCGCCAAGCCTGTTTGCTGGTGTGGTCGAGGAGCAACTTGCCCTAAGGGTGCGAACAATCTCAGCTGAAATACTTCAGCTCATATTGCTGAATGCTCCAGTCGATACTGGCAGGTTCCGTGGCAACAACATCGTGAGCATCGGCGCTCCGGTCTATACGACCTCAGATGTAGTTGACCCTTCCGGAGGTGAAACTCTTGCTCGCGGGTTGTCAGTCATGACTGGCCTGGAGCCGTACACCCAGGTGTTTATCCAGAACAATCTGGTGTACGCGGTTCCGCTTGAGGACGGGCACTCGAAGCAGGCTCCCGCCGGTATTTACGGCGTTTCCTTCAACAGCGTCGCGCAGAAGTACAGCTCATGACCTTCGAACAGATCCGCGCCATCGTCATCGGCCGCATGCAGCAGTGGGCGGGAATTCCCGCAGACGCTGTCGATTACCCGAACCCGCCGAAGCCATTCAACCCGGCGGGTCGTGCCATTTGGGCCCGCCTGGCGGATGTTCCAGGCCTGAGCAGCACGCCAGAGGTCGGCATTGGCCCGTGTGTGCGCCAGACCGGCATCGTCATCATTCAGCTGTTCGTGCCGAGCTACAGCGGCACGTTGGCCATTACCCGGGCGGTCGACACATTGGTCGCCCAGTTTCAGTACTACAGCGCGCCAGAAGGGCCGTTCGATTTCTTCGAGGCGTCACCGCAGGTCGTCGGCGACGACGGCAACAACTGGTACCAGGTCAACGTCCGGGTGCCATACCGGGCCTACTGAGCCCCAACTTGCACCGCCACATGGCGGTTTTTTTACGCCTATCGATAGGAGATATACCCCATGTCCAGTGGTGCAAAGCGCTCTACCGCGTGGATTCGCGAAGTCACCCCGGGGATCACCCCTCCAGGCCCATGGAACGTGCTGACCCGCGTCAGCTTCGGACTGGTGCCCACCTACAACACCGAAGAGAACAACGAGATCGGCGAGACACGGATGTCGCAGGGTACCGCCCAGACGACCGTGGATGTGGGCGGCGACATCGAGACCAAGTTCCGCTACGGGGCCTTGGACGAGTTCCTGGCCTCTTGCTTCGGCGCGAACTGGGTCGGTAACACCCTGACCATGGGTAACGAGCGCATTTCGTTCTCCATCGCCGCCTATGACGCGGACGTTGGTATCGCCGGCATCGCCCGCGGCGCCCAGGTTGATACGATCAACATCGAGGTCCCTAACGATAACGAGATCAGCGTCACCACCACGTTCATGGCCACCTCGTGGCAGGACAAGGCCGACAATACTTCCTTCATCGTCAGCCCTGCGCCCGAGGCCAGCCAGCGGCGCTACGGCTTCAAGGATGTGACCGGGCTGAAGATCAACGGCGTGCAGCTGGGTGACGACAACGCGTGCGTTGACACCTTCAACCTGCAGTTCGCCAACAATTCTCAGACCCAGCGCTGCATCGGCAACGGCAACCCGTTCGCCGGCAACATCATTCAGACCACCTTCGTGCCTGGCGGCTCAATCACCCTGAGCTGGTCCAAGACCGCGTACGAGTACTGGAAGGCGCAGCAGACCGGCGATTCGCTCAGCTTCGAGTTCACCCTGAGCAACGCAGATGGCGGCTACACCTTCCTCATCCCCGAGATGGAAGTCAGCGGCGACTGGCCTGACGGTGGCGCCACCGACATCGTCCAAGTGGAACTGAACTACACCGCGCGCCGCGTGCCGCCGACCATCACCCGCCTGCCGGCGCCGATCGTTGTGGCTGCTGTAGATGCCACTCCGGCCACCCTGAGCTTGGCAGTGGGCGACACCGGCGAACTCGAAGCCGTGGTTACCCCGGCCGGTGCCAGCCAGCAGATCACCTGGACCAGTTCCGCCCCGGCCATCGCCAGCGTGAGCGAGACCGGCCTTGTCACCGGCCTGGCCGTGGGCAGCGCCACCATCACCGCGACCAGCGCTGCAGACGGCACCAAGACCGACACCTGCGCTGTCACCGTTACCGCTTAACCCTTTGCCCGGCGCGCCCTGCGGTGTGCGTCGGGCCTTTTACCGCAGAGGAATACCATGGGCATCACCATTGCAAAGAAGCCTGAGCTGGACATCAACGGCGAGCGCTGGGTGCACTTCAAGGTCGGCCCGGACGGTCTGGCCGTGAAATGCGACAAGGGGCCGGACACTGCCTCGATCCTGGTCGCGTCCATCGCCAACCCGATCTACAAGTCGCACCAGGCCGTGATCCGCCGGCACCTCGCCGCGCTGAACCAGCAGGCCGGGGTTGGCACCGCTGGCTTCACCGTCGACTCGATCCCTGACGTCGAGCTCGAAACCGACGACGACCTGTTCATCGACCTGGCCGCTAAACACCTGATCAAGGATTGGCAGGGTATCGATGTCGAAGAGCGACCAGGCGAGCCGGCCAAGTACACACCGCAGCTGTGCAAGGCGCTGATCGAGCAACTGCCCAGCATCTACTTCTTGGCCCTGCGCACCGCCCTGGACATCGCCAAGCGCATCGAGGAGCAGGCCCAGGCCACCGCGGAAAAGCAGTAGCGGCATATCGCTGGGGTAGGGACTGGGCCGGGCCGGAGAACGAGAAGAAGCGCTGGAAGCATGAGCGCCTCGGGCTGAAGGCCCAGGAACCGCCGGAGATCGACGACGTCGTCGCCGAGATCCTTGAGGCCTACGGCCACATCGGCCGATCCCGGCAGTACGTCGGCATGGTCGGCGCGCCGGCACCGATTGCGCCATCCGCGATCGCCGAATACCTCGACCGATACCCCTCGGTGATATGCCGCGAAGAGTTCGACGCCGCCATCTTCGCACTGGACGACGAGTTCCGCCGGCGGTGGGATGAGCAGAATCAAAAAGAGGGCGAAAAAGCCAGGACCAAGAAGTAGTAGCGGTATCAGGCCATCCGTTGGTCCGTGCACCCGCGAAGTGCTAGCATCCAGCCATACGTTCATACAGGGATGAGTTTATGTTTGCTGTGAGATTCTTGGTTTTGGCATTTCTGGCTGCTTACAGCTTCGGCATGGGGACCATACCGGCCAATGAGCTGAATGCCTTTGGCAAGTTGGTCGTGTTTTCTGGGCTGATCAGCGTGCCGCTGCTTTACATGCTTCCCACAATCGAAGCTAAGTTGCGCGGGCATACCAATATCGCCTCAATCGCGCTTTTTAACCTGTTCCTCGGCTGGTCGCTGATTGGCTGGGTAGTCGCACTGGTATGGGCCTTCAAAAAGCCAGAAACGGCACCTGCAGTGGCCGCTCCGAACAATGAGGCGCCGGCAGTGGAACAGGCTGCCGCAGCCACAAAAACCTGCCCATTCTGCGCTGAAGATATCAAGGTGGAAGCCATCAAGTGCAAGCACTGTGGCAGCTCCCTAGTGGGGAGCTAACACCAAACACATACAAGACCCGCTTCGGCGGGTTTTTTTATGCCCGGAGAAAGGTATGACCCAGGAATCCCGCCTGGCGGTAACGATCGACTCGCGGGGCGCAAAGCGCAATGCGGACGACCTGACAACATCCCTTGAGCGCATGGAGAGGGCCGGCGATGCAGCGGCCTCATCTGCCGATGGTGTGAGCAGTAGCCTTGATGATCAGCGCAAAGAGCTCGCCCAGTTGCTGGGTCAGATCAACCCCACGGTTGTCGCCTTGGGCCGTCTTGACGACATGCAGGAAAAGCTGGCCAAGCTGAAGAAGGCTGGCGTCGTCGAGAGCGACACATTCGTCGAGTACACCCAGCGCATTAACACGATGCGAGAAGCTCTCGGCGAAACCACCACGACCATGAACAAGGCTGGAATGTCGGCCAAGGCTTACCAGGCAGCATTGCGTGGAGTGCCTGCCCAGTTTACCGATATCGCGGTCAGCCTTCAGGGCGGTCAAGCACCGCTTACGGTCTTCCTGCAGCAAGGCGGCCAGCTTAAGGATATGTTTGGCGGCGTTCTTCCAGCCGCCAAGGCTCTTGGTGGTTATGTCCTTGGCCTGGTGAATCCGTTCACAGTGGCGGCCGCAGCAGCCGGAACGCTGGCCCTGGCATACTACAAGGGCTCCGAGGAGTCGGATCGGCTTACCGATGCGATCATCCGAAACGGAAACGCTGCTGGTACCAGCTACAGCGAACTGGCAGGCCTTGCAGAACAGGTCGCTGCTACAGGCGCGACGGTTGGCGCGGCATCGAAGGTTCTCGAACAGCTTGCCGGGGCCGGTAACGCCCTCACCCCGATGTATGCGCAGATCACCAAGGCATCACTGGCCTGGTCGAAGCAGACCGGGGAAGACGTTACCAAGGTGGTCCAGTCCTTCAATGAGATCGCTAAAGGTCCAGTTGAGGCGGTGAAGAAGCTCGATGCAGAGCTCAACTTCCTTACTGCAAGCCAGTACGCGAACATCCTCTCCTTGGAAAAACAGGGGAAAACAATTGATGCCGCCAGGGCCGCTACCGATCTTTATGCTACTGCATTGAGTTCCAGGTCGGCAGAGATGGAGAGCAATCTCGGCTCTCTTGAGTCCGCTTGGCAATCCCTGGGCAGCTTCGCCAAGAAAGCCTGGGACGCGATGCTGGATGTCGGTAGAAAGACCACTCCAGAGCAGGAGTTGGCTGACGTCTACAACCAGATCGCCGAAGCGCGTAAATCCATCGGCAAGTTTGGTTCTGCTGCGAGCAGCCTCATGGGTGTGAACCCGGACAGCCTGAAAGCGCTCGAAAAGCGAGCCACTGAGCTGCAAGGCCGTATTGCCGACGAAGCCTGGAAGGCGTGGGAAGGGAACACCAACAGGTTTGTTCAAGACTCCGGCAAAAAAGGCGTTGACTTGATCAACTCGACGTTCACTGCCGCGCAAACCCAGACCCAGAAGCTGCAGAAACAGCTGGAGGATCTCGACAAGGCCCGTGCCGATGCGATGGCGGCGGGCGGCTTCAATTCTGAGCAAGAAACAAAATACGCCACAGCCCGGAAGAACATTGAGCAGGAAATCGCGGAGATCAAAACCCGCGAGGCGAAGAAGAACGCGCCGAAGAACGTCAATCGCGGCGTTGCCGAGGCGGAAAACACCTTCGCTCGCCTCTATGGCCAGTACGACCCAGCAGCTCAGGCCGCCCGGGCGCTGACCAAGGAGCAGGGCCAGCTGGACCTGGCGCTGAGCAAAGGCAAGATCAGCCAGGAGGAATACGGCAAGGCGCTGGCTCAGGCCTCCATGAACTATGCCGCCGCGATCAAGGGCGCGCAGGGCCTGACCCAGGCCGAGCAGTACCGCGCGCAAATGGAGCGGCAGTTGGCCACCCAGCGCATGGAGTACGCCGCCCAGGCGGACGCCGTGGGCATGGGCCAGAAGGACGCCTATCGCATGCAGGAGCGCCTGCGGATTGAGCAGGAGACGAACAACCGCATCCTGCAGCTGCAGACTGAGCTGGCCAACGCCCAAGGCGAGAAGCAGCGCCAGGACCTGCAAGCCCAGATCGATATCGAGCGTGAGTTCCTGCAGAAACGGGTTGCTGCACAGCGCGATGGCTGGGCCCAGATCGATCAGGCCCAGGCAGACTGGAGCAACGGCGCCCGCGGCGCTTTCCAAGACTATTTGGATAGCGCCAGAGATGTAGCAGGGCAGACTCGCGACCTGTTCAATAACGCCTTCGGCAACATGGAAGGTGCAGTGGTCGATTTCGTGAAGACCGGCAAGCTTTCCTTCAAGGACTTCGCTGACCAGGTTGTCGAAGATCTCATCCGTATTCAGGTCCGGCAGGCAGCGGCAGGCTTCCTTGGGTCTGCGCTTGGGTTCCTGGGTGGTGGCGGGGCGGCGGCATCCGGCAGCGGCACCATGACAGGGTTCAGCGAGACGATCTCTCGGTCTGGCTTCTCGACTGGCGGCTACACCGGTGACGGTGGCAAGTTCGAGCCGATGGGCGTGGTCCACGGCGGCGAATATGTGATCCGCAAAGAGGTGGTAAGTCAGCCCGGGGCTCGCGATTATCTGGATCGCTTGAACGCCAAAGGATACGCCAGTGGCGGTTTCGTCGGGGTGAGCCCTGCGGTTGCGGCTGCAGCAGTTCCGGCAGCGCCTTCAACTGGCGCCATGCCGTCCATCATCCAGCACATCAGCGTGCAAGGCACCGCAGACGAAGCGACCCTGGCCCGCATTCAGCAGGCAGCCCAGAAGGGCGCGCAGGATGGCTACAACCTGATGCTGCGCGACTTCAAGATGAACGGGCCGGCGCGGCAGCTGATCGCCCGCAACCGATAGTAAGAAGGAGTACTGCATGGCTATCCAATGGCCGGCATCGCTGCGCCCATCTGAAATGACGTGGGGCTTAGTCAACAACAGCCGCGCCTTTACCTCGACGCTCTCGAACGCCCAGCAGATCGTCGGGCAGCCGGGCGCGTACTGGCAGTGCACCCTGACGTTCGGTCTGCTTACCCGTGAGCAGGAGCGCGAGCTGTCGGCGTTCCTCGGGCGCCTGGACGGGCTTTTCGGCACGTTCAACCTGCCGGCGTTCACCCGGACCCGAAAGGTGAGCGTGGGAAGCCTCACCGTTGTGTCAGGGGTGGCCCAGGCCCGGGCCATCACGGTGGCCGGCGCCGCCGCGAACACCCCAGTTTTCGCCGTGGGGGATTACCTCACCGTGGCCGGGGAGATGTTCGAAGTGGTGGAGCCTGCTGCTTCCAACGCCCAAGGCCAGGCCATCGTGTCGGTCAACAAGCGCATCCGCAAATCGCTGATCGCCGGTACGCCGGTTGAATACCTCAACCCCTACGCCGAATGCCGCATGACGCAGGACACGTGGAACATGACGGTGCGGCCGGTTGTGGCCAGTGGCAGTTACCAGTTCAGGGAGGCCTTCTGATGCCCTCGACGTTCCCATTCAGCCAGAGCGTGGTAGATATCATCGCCACCGGAAAATTCCTCAGCGTGTACGCCTGCCAGCTCGACTTTGAAGACGGCCCTGTATACGCGCACACGGGTACCGGCGACCTGGTGATCGGCGGCATCACGTATCTGGGGGTAGGGCAGTTCGGCGAGGTAGGGCAGTCGCAGGAGAGCGACAACTCGAACTCGCCCATGTCGATCGACCTAGCACTCACCGGCCTGGACAGCTACATCATCACCGAGACCAATATCCGTGGCTGCCGCGGGCGCTCTGGCAAGCTGATGTTTGTCGTGTTCGACGAGCAGGGCAACTACGCCGCCGACATTCTGTTCTCCGGCCGCATGGACGCCGCCACCATTTCCTACGCCGGCAACGGCGAGGACGGCAACAAGATCACCGTCCCGATCGTTGACCGGATGGCCGAGTGGAGCCGCACGGGTACCGAGCGCTTCACCGACGAGAACCACCGCGCCCGCCACCAGGGCGACCGCTTCTTCTATGCCATCGCCCAAATGTCCGAATGGCCCATCTACTGGGGCTCCAAGAAGGACTCCCCGACGTTCACCTACGAGAAATAGCCATGCGCTACCGAGACTGGACCACTCGCCTCAGCGAAGTGATAAAGGCCGCCTTAGAGCGGCCTTTTTCATGGGGTGAATTCGATTGCTGCCTGTTTGCGGCGGACTGCGCGGTAGCGGTGTGCGGTACCGACCCGGCCGAGGCGTATCGCGGCACCTACAAGACCGAGGCGGGCGCGAAGCGGGCTCTGAAGAAGCGGCACGGCAGCCTCGAGGCGGCTTGGGATGCCTGCTTCGCCCAGGTTGCGCCGGCTTTCATCCAGCGCGGTGACATTGCGATGTACGAAGCGCCTGGTGGCCGGTCCATGGCCGTGTACTGGGCAAACGAATTCTGGGCGACCACTGACGACGGGGTGGCCCGCGTGGTGTGCGACCCGCTTGCAGTCTGGAGAGTTGAATAATGTCAGGTGGCGTCAGGAAGATTGCTCAGGTCGCCGTCGGCGCGGTCATTGGCTTCGTGCAAGGCGGCCCGGTGGGCGCCGCCATTGGTGCCGGCCTGGCGTTCTACATGGCCGAGCAGCAGGAGAAGCTGAACACCAAGTCGCCGATGCGCGACAATGAGCCTTCGGCTCAGACCGTTCGCTCGTCCAAGGCGCCCGCCCGCTTCATCCTTGGCCGGGTCAGCACGGGTGGCGTGCTGGTCTGGGCGCAGGAGCAGGTCGGTGATCAAACCGATGGCGAGTGGCTGCACCTGGTCTACGTCCTTTGTGAAGGCCCGGTCGACGCATTGGAGAACATCTATCTGGGCGAGGAGGAGATCGCCACCTATGGCGAGCATGCCTCCTATGAGCTGGTCGTCAACCCGACCCAGGTGAACGCCTTCCTCAAGGCCAACTGCCCGGACTGGAAAGGCGAGCAGATCGGCCGCGGGCTGTCGTTCGTGCGCCTGTCGCTCAAGTACAGCGCCGAGAAATTCCCGTCCGGCATCCCTGACGCACGCTTCATCGTCCGTGGCCGCAATGACATCTACGACCCGCGCAGCGGCATGTCTGTGTACTCCGAAAACACCGCGCTCCACATCCTCTGGTTCCTGCGCAACCGCTGCGGCGTGCCGGACGATGAGATCGTGTTCGAGACGTTCGCCAGCGGCGCCAACATCTGCGACGAGTCGGTCGCCAACCCTGACAACACCACCAGCCCGCGTTATCGCAGCAGTTGTGTGATCGGGGCCGACGAGCAGCGTACGAACGTACTGCAGAAGCTCGAAGCTGCCTGCGGCGGCCGGACTATCCGTGTGGGTGGTCGCTGGATGTTCCAGGCTGGGGCCTACTACGGTCCGTACGACTTCGAGATCACCGAGGACATGGTGGTCGGCACCATCATCGGCAGCACCGAGCCGACCAACGACGCCGCGATCAACACCGTGCGCGGCACGTTCATTGACACTTCTCAATCGTGGACGGAGACCGACTACCCCGAGGTCAGCATTGCAGAATGGGTCATCGAGGACGGCGGCGAGGCTGCAGAAACGCTGTCCTTTTCCTACGTCACTGATGCCTATCAGGCCCAGCGCTTGGCCAGCATCGAGCTGCGCCGCCGGCGCGCGGGCGGCACCATCAGCATTCCCATGAACTTCCTGGGCTACAACTGCCGGCCAGGCCGAGCCGTGCGCGTGAACCTGCCGTCACTGAACATCCTGGGCGAGTTCATCGTCACCAACTGGAGTATGGGGGCGGATCAAGGGTGTACCGCCCAGCTGCAGCAGTACGACCCTGCACAGTTTGACGACGCCGTTGGCCAGCCATACAACCCAATCGGCTTTATCAAAATGCCGGCGGGTGGCCTGGGTAGTCCCACTGGGCTCACTTGGTCAACCGATGATAACGCCGAGTCGGTACAAGGCATTTTGTCCTGGGCGGCGCCTTCTGGCGTGGTGATCAGTTACGCCATCACGGTTCGCCAAGGCTCGACCGCAGTTCAGGCGCAACAGGTGCCGGCGACGGCGCTCAAGCTGCCTCTGTCTGGTCTTCCATCGGGTAGTTACACCATGAGCGTGGCCGCTCTTGGGCCGCTGACTCGCTCCGGCGAGGCCAGCATCACGGTGAGTATCGACGGTCCGCCAATCCCGGAGTCGTGTGTTGTCCAGGCGACCATCGACACCATTACTCTGATCCCGAGCAATACACTGCATGGACTCAACGGCGGCACCTACGAGTACTTCTTCTCGACGAACCCGCAGGCAACCGAGGGTGAGTACCTGGGCCAAGGCCTGTCCCTGACCCACACCGGCCTGGCATTTGCCACCAACTATGCCTATTTCGTTCGCTCGAAGAATGCCTACGGGGTGAGCGCCTTCCTGAAAGTGGTGGCCTCTACATCGACTGATGTCGAGAACATGCTCGATGCGCTGAAGGACAAGATCGAAAACGGACAGCTGGCGCCGGCTTTGCGCGAGAACATCGGACTTATCTCTGGCCCGCCGACCATGCCCGGGTCTGTTAATGCTCGCCTCAAGGAGGTCAACGACCAGCTGCAGGAGCAGATCGACGCCGTTACCGACCTGGCCGATTCAATGCCCTACGACCCGGACAAGACCTACACCATGGACCAGGGTGTGCTGGGCGCCGATGGAAAGATTTACCAAGCCCGCCAGGCGGTTCCGCTCAACACCCCGCCGCCGAATGCCACCTACTGGACCGACGTCGGCCAGGCAGTGCGCACGGCAACTGGCTTGGCCGCGCGCGTGACCACGGTAGAGACCAAGGTCACCGAGCAGGACGGCGAGTTGACAGCCCAGGCGCAACGTATCGATTCGGTGCAGACGAGTCTCGATGGCAAGGCGAATGCCTCGACGGTGGACTCGATCGCCAACCGCGTGACGCAGACCGAGCAGGGACTCACCTCGCAGGGCTCGGCGATCACCGGTCTGACCAACAACCTCGATACCACCAACGGCAAGGTCACTGCCGCGCAGCAGGCGGCCCAGGCAGCGTCGGATGCAGCGGGTGCAAAGGGGGAGGTGATATACGGTTCCACTGCGCCGGTAGCAGCCAAGCGTCTGGCGCAGAACCTTTGGATTGATACCACCAACAACGCCAACACGCCGAAGCGCTGGAACGGGTCGGCCTGGGTGGCGGTTACCGACAAGGTGGCCACCGACGCGGCGGCAGCGGCGGCATCTGCCATCGCTCAGCTGGCCAGCAAGGCTGATGTGTCGGCACTACAGGCCCTGCAGACGACCGTAACGCAGCAGGGCACAACCATCACCAGCCAAGGCACCTCGATTACCCAGATCAAGGCGTCCATCGGTCAGCAACCTGACAACCTGATCCTGCGTGGCAGTTTCGAGGATGGCCTTATTGATCCTTGGACCGGTGATGCCCGGATAACCAACGTCTCGGCGCATCCCTCAGCCGGCAAAGGCGTTTCGTTCTATACGAACAGCTTCTGCGGGGTGGAAACAAACATAGTGACTGCTGGCGGCGAACAGTTTGATCTGTCGGCAGATGTCTGGCCGGGCTACATGACATCTGGTCAAACAGCCCGGCTGCAGATGCAGTTCTTCGACAAAGCTGGAACCAACCTGGGCTATTTCAACGCTTTCTCGGTGGTGGCTGCGGCGACAGGATTCAAGTCCTACGTCGGGCGCGTTACTGCGCCGGCGGGTGCTGTATCGGCACGGTTCTTAACCCGTACTGAGCCGGCGGACGGCACTGGTCGGTCGCTGTGGTGCAACATCGTTGCGCGCCGCGTCACCGCTGCCGACACTGCTAACGCGGATGCCATCACCACCCTTGGCGCGAGTGTCACCCAGCAAGGCGACACCCTGACCAGCCAGGGCCAGGCCCTGACGCAACTGCAAAGCAGCGTGGGCGGAATTGGGGGGAGCGGCGCCAATCTGCTCGACAGTGTCTACAGTTGGCTGACTTCGGCTGCGTTGCCAGTCACTGGGGGCGCGTTGTTGACCAAGACTGGAGTGGCGGTGCCTGAGGCTGACTCCGGGTTTGGCTACTCTCTGGTAGCAGATACCAACAGCCTGTTTTCTTACATTGTGCTAGCTCCAACCAACAATCCGACGGCCTTCAACATCCGGGTTGAGCCTGGTGTTTACCTGGTGTCGATGTATGTGAAAGGCGGCACGGCCGGTTCCATGATGGCCAACCTATACGACGGAGTGACCTCTCGCTCGGTAACTCAGCCGTATACCACTGAGCGTACGCGCATCACGTTCCCAATCACCATTACGGAAAGCGGCAAGGTCGGTTTGCTGATCTATCCGAACCGGCATGCAGCGCCAAGCGCATCGATGGTGGTGGACTCGATCATGGTCGAGAAGCGAATCGGGGAGAGCAGCACCCCGTCGCCGTTTGTTGCCGGGCCCAGTGCTCGAGCGGTTAGTGGTCAGGCCACTGCCATCAGCCAGATGGACACGGTTGTGAAGCAGCAGGGCACGGCCATAACCGCGCAGGCCAATCGCCTGGATGGGCTGTATGTCCAGGTGAATCCGGAAATGGAAGGTGACAGCTCCGGCCTAGCTGGCGCTACGGGTGGCCTGGTGGGTGTCTGGACCGAGCAATCGGCCCGGATCGAGGACGGCATCGCCATGGGGCGGCAGGTCGAAACGGTCCAGGCGCAGATAGGCCAGACCAATGCGTCGGTTCAGCAGGTCAGTGAGGTCATGGCTGACATCAACGGAAGGGTATCGGCTCAAACCACGCTGAAGGTCGAGACGAACCAGGGCGGTCGCAAGGTAGTCTCGGGCATCGCGATCGGCAGCAATGGAGAGGAGGGCGAGATCCTGTTGATGGCCCAACGGCTGGCGATCATCGACAGCCTGAACGGCCAGACGATCCTTCCGTTCGTGGTCGAAGGCGGACAGGTGTTCATCAACCAGGCGGTGATCAATACCGCGTTCATTCAGCAGATTGTCGCCGGTATGACCATTCGATCTGCTGCGCTGAACGCCCAGGGCCTACCGTTGCTGGAGATCAACTTCGCAGCGGGTACGTTCACGTTGAGGGGGCAGGATGCCAACGGTTCAACGCTGCTCAACAACGGCGGTCTGTACGTCTACGACGCCAATGGCGTCGAACGGACAGCAGTCGGGAGGCTTACCTGATGACTGATCTGTATGGGCTCCGGGCGCGGGATGCGTCCGGGGCCATTACGTTGGACACGACAATCACTCCAATCCGGTCGTTGAAAATGCTGCAGGTCACCGGAAGTGGTGCCTTTGATCAGTACATCGCAATTCCCGAGATACAGGCCACGTCATTTGTTGTGGTTGACGCTTTGTTTGATGGAGGTGAGGAAACATACAGCCCTCAGGCCTGGTACTCCCCGGGACAGCTTCAGTTGCGCCAAGCTGCAAATAGGCAGTGGCAGGTAATGATTTTGTCCCAGGGCGGTGAGCCCTTCTCAGCGCCGGGCAGCTACGGGATACGGGCTTTCAACAACAATGTTCGCACCCAAATCGACGCCGTAAACCGGGTGCTAACGATCCGTTACAGCGGCGACCTGAACATCGGTTTTCAAGGCCCAGGAAGCGGTTCGCAGATCCAGTGGGGTGAGGTGACGTTCGCAACACCAATCACCACCTATGAGCGCCCGCTGATTTTTCTCAACGCTGCCAACTACATGATGGTTGGCAACTTCCATGTGAAAGGAAGTCCGGGTAATTGGACGGGGTTTCGCATAAAGGCTTGGAACAACAATCAGGCGCATGGCGAGGTCGCGTTGTATCCAATGCAGATCAAGTGGTTCTGCGCGAGCTACATGACCCCCAACACACCGGCAGGCAGTTATGGAGCATCCGTTCGAGACGCCTCTGGCAACCGGACGTTTGTCACTACAGCCAACCTGTCGCTGCTGAACGGCCAGCCTGCCAGCAACAGTTTCATTCAGGCCGGCGACCCGATTGCCGTGGGTGCCTACTACGCCCCGAGCCAGCAAATGCCATGGACAGGCAGCTATGACGACTATGTCCTGGCTAATGCCTTGTTCTCCTGTACCAACATTCAGCAGACCACCCAGCCGATCCGGGCCAACTTCGGAGGCTTCTTGCCTGGTAACCGCTCGGTCTTGCAGATGTATTGCGACAACGCCTCGGGGATCAACCCGCTTACCGCCAACGGGCGAACGCTGTTCGCTTCCAGGCCAATGAAGCCGCTTTAAGGAATCTATATGGCAAAGCAAGTAATCAATCTAGGAAGTGCGCCTAACGGCGCCGGAGGGGACGACCGTCGAAGCGCCTGGTTGAAAGCCATCGCCAACTTTGACGAGTTGTACAACTGGATTGCCACCGGATTTCAGAAGGGCAACATTCTCGGCGCGGTCAGCCAGGCCGGCGGTGTGCCCACAGGCGCGCTGCTACAACGCGGCTCCAACTCCAATGGGGAGTTCATCCGCCTAGCTGACGGCACCCAGGTTTGCTGGGGTGTCATCACGGTACCGAAACAAGCATTGAATACCGCAGCCGCTGGCCGTGCCGTCATGCCGGTAGCGTTCGCCACGGCGCCGCGCGTCCTTGCCACAGCATTGGGCTCGATCGGGGCGAGCGGTAACCAAGCCGGCATTGGCGAGCAGGCCTACAACGGCATCTGGTGGAGCGCGACCACGAATACGGTGTATGCCGATTCCTGGTCCTATCGCTTCGCCACCACATCCGATATTCAGTATCAATACATCGCTATTGGCAGGTGGTTCTAATGCGTATCAAGTTGAGTCCAGTGCTGCCGGTAGCCCCGGCCTCGCTGACGATCTACAAGCAAGGCGACAGTCTGACCATCAACGGTCTGACCCTGGACTTTTCCCAGCTGCCGGATGGCGCCACGTTGCCGGCCGAGGCCACCGGTTGCCCTTGGGTGATCGCGCCAGTCGAGCGTGTGGCCGGTGAGCTGGTGGTGGTGCTGCAGCTCCCCTTGCCGATCGATGCCAGCCAGGCGGCACGCTTTCCGCGTGACATCGTGTCGCCGGCTGATGGCCTGGTGGCGCTACCTATCCCTGAGGCCGAGCACCCGGCGCCGACGCTGGGATTTGCTGCGATCGACTGGAGGCAGCTGGTGACAGTCGAGGACAAGGCCCTGGCAGCGTCCGAGCAACTGCGTGCGACCGCCACGGCGGAGATTGCCCAGCGCCGGGCAGCCGCGGATCTGGCGATCGCCCCGCTGCAGGATGCGGTAGACCTGGAAGAGGCCACTCCCGGGGAGACCGACGCGCTGAAGGTCTGGAAGCGCTATCGCATTGCGCTCAACCGATTACCTGAGCAGCCCGGTTTCCCCGAAGCCATTGATTGGCCTGAACTGCCGGCCTGATTCGACGACACCCCAACCCAACCGCCGCCCGGCGGTATTTTTTTGCCTGGAGAAAGTCATGCCTTTCATTGTCTTCAACAAATCCAACGCTTTCGACCCGGTCCACCAGACCGAGTATGAAACAGCTGAGCAGGCTGACGCAGTTGCCCGGGACCTGCTGCGTACTCAGCCTAGCTCCGTTCTGCTGGTTGCTCAGGTACTCAAGCGCTACACCGCCGAGGTAACTGTGTCGGTGCAGGATGTTGAGCCGGCACAGGAGGGCGCTGAATGAGCACTCCTCGTGGCATCCGGAATAACAACCCCGGCAACATCGATTTCAATCCCCGCAACGCCTGGCAGGGCCAACTTGGCCTGGAGACCGGAGTGCCAAAGCCGCGCTTCGCCCGGTTCGACGAACCCGAGAACGGCATCCGCGCGCTGGGTAAGCTGCTGATCAACTACCGCGGCAAAGACGGCATGCCCGGCCTGGGCGGGAAGGGCATCGATACCGTGCTCGAGACCATCAACCGCTGGGCGCCGAGTAACGAGAACGACACCCAGGCCTATGCCGCGGCTGTTGCCAAGCGCCTGGGCGTACGTGCCACTGACCCGATCAACATCAAAGACCATGCCACGCTGCGCGAAATGGTGGTCGGCATCATCGTGCACGAGAACGGCGGCAACCCGTACCCGGACCCGGTGATTGACGAGGGTGTGCGGAGGGCGTTGGCATGAAGTCGTGGGCAATCAGATCGTTGATCCTGCTGGCGCTGCTCGCGTCCTACTGGGGCGTGTACCAGCACGGCAGGTCAGTGGAGCGCGCCGCGGCTGCTAAGGCATCAGCAGAACGTGACAGTGGTGACCGTCTGGCCGAGGTTGTCGGCGAGCGTGGAGCCCGGCAGGAAGAACAACGACGCGCCCAAGCGCAGGAGGAGGCGAGAGCACATGCCCATGAAGAAAGAACGATTGCTGACTCTGGCGCTGCTGGCGCCGATACTGCTGGCGAGCGGTTGCAGCACGAAGGCGCCAGGCTCGCCGCCACCGTCAGTTGCCCCGGCACGGACACCGCCGCTATCGCCCGAGGCCAGGCAGCCATCCGCGCCGCCATGGTGCTCTCCCACCTGCTCGCACGGGCTGATGCTCGAGCGGGAGAACTGGCTAAAGCTTACGACTCAGCCAGAATAGCCGGAAGGCAATGCGAGCATGAGTACGATGCGCTACGCGGCAAAGGCGCTGGGGCTTATTAAATTCAAGGCCAGGAGTGACCGCATGGGCTGCTTTTGGTACTGTGCGCTGCTGTGCGGCAGTCCGGAAGGCGGGCGATATAGCACCAGTTCAGACAAGGTGTCGGAGCTGAGACTTTGAGAACCTCGAGACGACGATGAAGCGGCTTGACGAAAATACCAAGGAAATCAATTTTGCCATCGGGCAATCCCGGTGGCGTCGTCGTCTAGGGCGAAAAGGGAAAAAATATAACCCAGATAAAGTTCAGCCGGTTCGTCCATTGCTTCATAAGGATGTAATTCAGGCGCCAAAATATATTTCCATATATGAGTTTGAGGGGAAGATGAGCCCGTACTTTCAAACTATGGCGTTTATTGAGGCAATCCGGAGTAGGTATAAGGCTCGGGACTGTATTGTAGACTTTTCTCAAACTGAGAAAATATCGGCGGCGGCTTTGGTTGTGGTTTACGCCGCTGTCGAGATGGCGGGCGCTGGCAGATCAGGAAAAGCTGAGGTTTCCTTCTCGCGAAAGTCTCCAGCAGTCAACGCTGCTATCAGGTCGAGTAATTTGCACAAGCTTATACATGGTTTTGAAATAAAGTATTCACTCGATAGCGCTAGGCATATGCCTATTGTTTCCAGTGTTGGAAGTGACCAGATGGATGAAATTGTAGATTTCATTCAGGGGCGTATTTATGATGATCAAATGAGCCCGGACAAAGAACATGTTTATGGTGATGCGGTATCTGAAACCATAAATAATGTTCGACTGCATGCTTATCCCGACTCGCCAGCAGAGCAAAAGCGCTGGTGGTTAATGTGCAGCACTTTCGGCAAAAAGCTATACCTTGCTATCTACGACTGCGGGGTTGGTATTCCAAAAACTGTAGTTGAAAAGCCTTGGTTTTTTCAATTGGTTAAGCACAAGGATCCTAAACTTTTCGATGAGTTGCTTAAGGATATACCTGGGCTGGATGGTTTGGGTATTCAGATCTTGAAGCCGATAGTGGTTCGCGTTCCGGATGAGAGGCTCATATATTATTCTATGCAGAATGATGTTAGTGGGACTAATCAGGAGAAACATGGCCAAGGAAGTAAAAGTATTAAGGCTTTGGTTAACGACACCCAAGGAGGGGTGTTGTGGGTGTTTAGTAATAATGGGCTCTACACTTTCAGGCAAAAAAATCAGCAACCGGCCGAGGCTAAGTTGCGGAAAAAGTTTCCTGGTACGTTAGTCCAATGGAATATTGAGATATGAGCACTTATACTATTGATGTAGTCAAGCAGTTCAGCAAAAAGCCTTACGGTCGATACCCCGAAGACGGGGAAGGTTGTGGCGAAAATTTTAGAAAGATGTGGCTAGTTCCTAAGCTTCGTGAGTTTGATCACGTACATGTCGTACTTGACGGTTACAATAGGTATGGTCGCTCATTCTTGGACGAGGCCTTCGGTGGGCTAATTCGCGAGGAAGATTTCACCTTCGAGGAGCTCCAGCGGAAATTGACCTACTCGCACAGTCTCGTTAAGAGTATTGAAGCCCTCATCAAAGATCGGATTGAAGCGGCGGCTGGGCTGAGCTAAATGAACTTTCAGAATCTACCGGGTCAGCTGTTGGTTTTACTATTTGGGTGGATGTTCACTTTATATTTGCAGCACAACTCAAATCGGCGGACAGAAGCTTTAAAGCGTAAAGATAAGATTGTAGATCGTCTGGGAGATTTGGCCGGCTGGGTTGACGATGAGGTGACTAAAAGTAATTTTAAACCGACTCTGAGCGAAACGGCTTATACAGGCTTGCTGTTAGAACTTGAGCTGCGCATCAAGCAGTTCAATGGACATGTAGGTAGTGAAATTATAAGCTTGACTTCCCTAGGGAAGCTGAGGGGTATTGATTTTTTTGATGAGATCGGGCGCGAAGAGCTTACTTATCAAGTGAGAGAGTTGGCTTCTGAAATTGTCGAAGAGATTGAGCTTGGATGTAACGAGCTATATTTCAATAATTCGCTACTCTATCGTGTAAAATTTTTCATGCAAGACTTGAAAGGAATAGTGGTAGGGCTGCTTGCCTTGATTCTTTTCGTTGTCTTAGTAGGTGTTATCGACCGCACTTTTTTTCACAGATAGAATGAGGTTGTCGGAAGATGGCTCAATGGGGCCCGTTGTATTCCATGCCAGCTGGCAGGAGCAATCACCGTGGTCAAACGCACTCTTGTTGGAATGATTAAGGCTGGAGAGCCGCTGATCCAGCAGGCCATCGTCGCCATGCGGGAGTACCACCAAGCCCAGGACAATGGCGCGCCGCCTGAAGAGGTCGAGCGCCTACGCCTGTTGGCGGATTCGCTTTACCAAGCGGTTATCGATTACCAGTTAATCCAAGCAGGGCGGGCACCGTCTACCATTCAATGATGGCCTTCTCAGGATGGAACCCCGATGAAGTGTAAGCCGCCGATCCTTTACCCTGACCATCCCATGTATACCGACGCCGTGCAGGCATGGAAGCGTCACCATGAAGCGAAGGCCTCGGGAGCCCCAGCGGAAGAGGTGGAGCGTCTGCGGATGATTGCCGAGTCACAGAGCCAGGCCGTCACCGACTACCAGCTTAAAGCGTTAGGCGGCCCTGCTGGTCCGATTCACTAATCGGTTCGATCAGCTCGGCGCCCTGGTTGCGCACATTGCCAACGGCCGTGTTAACCCGGTACCACTCAAAGGCCCCGGCCGGTTCGCCCAGGTTGAGCGCCATTTGCTCTGCCTGCTCCTTTGCCGTACCTGCCGCCATCCATTCACGCGCAAGACCTGGCGACAATACGACAGGCCGGCGATCGTGCACATCTACCATCCCGCCCTGGGCATCGGCAGTGATGATGACGAACCCATCATTCTCGCCTCCTGTGAACTGGCCGATGCTGGCGCATAGGGCAGGGTGCCCATCTCGGCGCCGGACGTAGTACGGCTGCTTCTTCGGTCCGCCTTCGTCCACCCATTCATACCAGCCGTCGATGGGCGTAATGGCCCGATGGGGCCAGATCGAGCGGAAGAAAGGGCCATGCGCAACTTTCTCGACCCGGGCATTGATCGGCGCAGCACGGTCGGTCGCCCAATGCGGTCGCCATCCCCACCTCACCAGGTCCGCCCGAGGGCCTGCCTCATCCACCCGCAGCACTGCCACCGGCGTGGTCGGCGCGACGTTGTACCGGCCAAGCGGCTGGTCGCCGACGTTGTTCCGCCATGCCTCGGGCAGGCTCAGGGTTTCAACGAAGTCGTGTATGCCTCGGTACTGGCTCAGCCTTCCACACATGCGCGGCCCTCCTGCCTGAGCAAACAAGCATAGTCCGCCGAGTGGTACTGGCGCGTTTGCGTTTCCTGATGCTGAAATACTGTATCCATATACAGTATTCGGTGCAGCATGTACTTCCTCCTCGTTCGCCGCCGCGTGAATGGCGTGGCCATCCCTTCCGATCAGCTCAAGAAAATCCAGCCTCTGCGGGCCGACATCCACATCGGCGACCACTACAGCGAGCCGCTGGGTCGGGAGTCGACCCAGGCCTGGGTGTTCAACCCGACACCCAGCGATGACATCGTCCCACGCCTGCACGATGCCAGGGTCAACGGAATGGCTCAGCTCGGGATGAACATAAATGGCGTTGAGGAGATTGACGGCGTGCTGTATGCGCAGTCGTGGTGGTGCCGGGCGGTAGGCGAGTATGGCAACTGACCTCCCGCAGGCCTGGGTGGCTGAATTGGACGATCAGGTCGCCTTGGTCGAAGATCCCGATGGCCGAGCGGCGGTGCTCAGCGAGATGGCCTATGCTGCGCACCGGCGGCAGGAGATCGACGAGGGTGACCTGGTGGACATGCTGGAACTGGCCGAGGCGGCAAGGCTGTGGGCGCTGCAGGAGCAGGAATGATCCCGGCGCGGACGACCTAACTTTTTGGTGGAAGCACCATATCGGCCCAGGTCTGCATCATCTCTCTGCGCTGCTCTATATAGGTGGCGTGGTTATACACATCACGGATGGCGCTGCTGTCGGCGTGGGCCAGCTGACGCTCGATCCAGTCCTTGTTATATCCGCGGCTGTTCATCTCCGTGGAAAATAGGTGCCGGAACCCGTGGGGTGACTGCCTGCCGGTATAGCCGCAACGGTCCAGCAGGTTTACCGCGTAGTTGATGCCGATCGGCCGAACGGCATCAGTTCGGTTCGGGAACACGTATTTCAGGTTGCCGGATATCGGCAGCATCAAGCGCAGGATCTCTACCGCCTGGCGCGACAGCGGTACTACTTGATCGCGGCGCATCTTCATCTTGCTGGCAGGGATTGACCAGGTCGCTGTGTCGAGGTCGATTTCCGCCCACTCGGCTTTGCGCACCTCAGCCGGACGGCAGGCGGTGAGTATCAGCAGCTTGGTGGCGCACTGAAGTTGAAGTCCTGACTGGCTTTCCTCAATGGCCTTGATGATGTTCGGCATTTCCGAGAAGGCGAGGAACGGCCGATTTTTGTGCGGAGCCATTTTCTCAGTGACAGTGTGCATTTCCGCCGTGGGGTTGTTCTCGATCATGCCGGTGGCGATCGCATACCGGAAAACCTGACCCATCCACTGCCTGGTCTTGACGGCGGTGGTCACCGAGCCGCGGCGCTCAATGCGGCGAATCAGCGTGATTACGTCGGACCGTTTGATCGAATCGATCTGGCGCAGCCCGAACGCCGGCAGTACATCCAGCTCCATCGCATTCGAGATGATCTTGACCGTCGATTCGGTCAGGCTTCCCTTCCTGAATTCCAGCCACTCGTCGTAGACGCGGCGGAATGTCCTCTCCTGAGCGCCAAGGCGCTCTGTCCTCTTCACCCTCCTTGATTCGCGCGGATCTATACCTTGCGCAACCTCTTCGCGCGCCTCATCTCTCCGCGCACGGGCCTCCTTCAAACCTATTTCTGGGTATGTGCCAAGCGAAATCCTGGCCTGCTTGCCGAGCCATGTGAACCGGAAATGCCAACTCTTCACGCCGGTTTCGGCGACGTACAGCGTGAGCCCGAGCGAGTCTGCAAGGGTGTAGCCCTTTTCCCGGGGCTTGGCCTGCCTGGCCGCGGTGTCCGTGAGCGCCACTAGTACATTGCCTCTCGCTGTGTGTTGGATGTACTGGATGATGTACTACGTTTTCGGGATTGGGAAGGTACAGAATGGTACGCGGCGATACGCCAATGACGCCGCATTCAGGGCGTCATGGCTGTTTGTGGTATCGCTCGGTTTTCGGCGGGAATCCACTGTGGAATCCTTGAAGATTTCCACGCTGTCGTAACTCTGTATGAATCAAGAATGCGCGCAGTCTACCAGCATGGTCGCTACAAGGCTCGCAGGCGTTCGTGCAACCGCCCGGTGGTGATCAGTTCCAGCAACTCGTCGCCCAGGCGCTGGCTTTCGGCAATCGCCTTGTACCAGTAACGCTTGCGGCTTGGAGCGTCCCCCATGAAGCGCTTGAAGTCGTTACGGTCTGGCAGCTTGCCATAGGGCAGGGCGGCCAGGTATTGCGGCGAGGGTGTCATCAGCAGCACGTTCTGCAGGCGCGTGGCGTCGCCCTTGCGCCACGGCAGGGCCTTGTCGAACCAGCCGGGTACCACCTTATCGGTGAAGTGCGGGTACAGCACCAGGTCGTCGCCGCGGTAGGGCAGGTCGAGGTGGTAATCGAGCAGGCCGCCGTCGCGGTAGGTGCCGGTGCCCGCGCCAGGAATGTCCCTGACCCCTTGCATGACCAGCGGAATCGAGCCTGAGGCGAGCAGGGCGTGGCGCAGGTTGGTCAGGTCTAGTGGCAGGCAGCGCGAGGGGAAGTCGGTAAGTGACTCGAGCGGCGGGGTGGCGCGGCCATCGTGCAGAATGATGCGCTCGAAATGACGGGCCAGCCGTGCCCGGCCAAGCAGGTTGCTGGCCACCACCGAGCCCAGGCCAAGGCCCAGGCGGCCGCGGTGATCATGGGCGAGGTGGCCATGGCTTTTCACCACCAGGATGTTGAGGCGATAGTTCGGGTTGGCCAGCAACTCGCCGTCGCGGCCTTGCAACAGGTCATCGAGCATGCGCTGGCAACTGCGGCTGATCTCGGCGGGTGTGACGCCCTTGGCAAAATCCTGCTCGGTGTACAGTTCGCCCAGGCGACGGATACCCGCGACCGGGTCGTCGAGGCAGGCGCTGGCAAAGCGCCAGGCACCAATCGAAGCACCGATCAGGGCGCGCTGACGGGGCGCAGACGGCAGCCATTCCCCGAACAATGCCAGGTCCAGGCCCTGGATGCCTAGCGGCTTCGGCCCACCCGCCGCGCCCGGCAGCACGCCGACGTCAGCTGCCTGCAAGCCGCGCTCGCGAATCTGCCGCAGGGCACGCTGGCCGGCCTTGAAGGTAAGGGCGGGATACTTGACCTGGATGGCGCTCATGACGGGTCTCTTGTGCGGTGATTGGGCATTATAGGGACGCTGCCGGGTCGCTGTGCAGGTCGACAAGCCGCTGGCCCATTGACCTGCGCTATCATGCCGGCAATTGTTTTCAGGTTGAATTAAGGACTGCTGGGTAATCTTAACCCCGTAGACAACTTGTACAGTTCTCAGGAGAGAAGAACGATGAAAACCTTGACTGCCCTGTTCACCGCCGCCGCCCTCGCCGTGGGCGCCAACGCCGCCTTTGCCAAGGACGTGCAGCCCGACGAAGTCGTCAAACTGGTCAATGCCAAGACCATCAAGTCGCTGGATGAGCTCAAGGCTGCCGCCGTGGCCAAGCACCCCGGCGCCACTGTTACCGACTCGGAGCTCGAAGACGAATACGGTCGCTACATCTACAAGGTCGAGCTGCGTGATACGCAGAATGTCGAGTGGGACGTCGATCTGGACGCCAAGACCGGAGAAGTCCTGAAGGACGCGCGGGACAACTGATGATCCACCTACCGCGGTCGGCACGCTACCTTGCGCTGACGCTGCTGGCCACATGCTCGCTGGCCATAGCCCGCGACCTTGACCAGGACGAAGCCCTGGAGTTGCGCCAGAAGGGCATCATCCTGCCGCTCGAGCACCTGCTGGAAGCCGCCCTGGGGCGTCACCCCGGGGCGCGCCTGCTGGAGGCCGAACTGGAAGAAGATGATGATCGCTACGAATATGAGGTCGAGTTGCTGACGACCGAAGGTGTGGTGCGCGAGATCAAGCTCGATGCCAGCACCGGTACCCTGCTCAAGGACGAGGAAGACGACTGAATGCGCCTGTTGCTAGTCGAAGATAATGTCCCGCTCGCGGACGAACTGACCAGCGGCCTGCAACGCCAAGGCTATGCTGTCGATTGGCTGGCCGATGGCCGCGACGCCGTGTACCAGGGCCAGAGCGAACCTTACGACCTGATCATCCTTGACCTTGGCTTGCCAGGCTTGCCGGGCCTTGAAGTGTTGGCCCAATGGCGCGCTGCCGGGCTGGCCACGCCGGTGCTGATCCTCACCGCGCGCGGCTCGTGGGCCGAGCGTATCGAAGGCTTGAAGGCCGGGGCTGACGATTACCTGAGCAAACCCTTTCATCCTGAAGAACTGCAACTGCGAATCCAGGCTCTGCTGCGTCGTGCCCGTGGGCTGGCCAACCAGCCGACGCTGGAAGCGGCCGGCCTGCAGTTGGATGAAAGCCGCCAGTGCGTGATCCGTGATGGCGTGGAAATTCAGCTGACAGCCGCCGAGTTCCGCCTGTTGCGCTACTTCATGCTGCATCCGCAGCAGATCCTGTCCAAGAGCCATCTGGCCGAACACCTTTACGACGGTGAGACCGAGCGCGATTCCAACGTGCTGGAAGTGCACGTCAACCACTTGCGGCGCAAGCTGGGTCGCAGTGTCATCGAGACCCGTCGCGGGCAAGGTTACATCTATGCCGGGAGCGCGGCGTGAAGTCGATCCAGGCGCGCCTGAGCCTGGGCCTGGTGGCGGTACTGGTGGTGGTCGGCCTGGTGCTGGCACAACTGACCTTGTGGCTATTCGAGGCCGGCCTGCAGCGCTACCTGGAAAATGGCCTGCGCAAGGAAAGCGAAAACCTGCTGGTGGCGCTGGTGCGCGGGCCTTCGGGCCTGCAACTGGATGAGCGGCGTATCTCGGCGGCTTACCAGCGGCCATTTTCCGGTTATTACTTCCGCATCGATTTCGATAAAGGCACCTGGCGCTCTCGCTCGCTGTGGGACCTGGACATGCCCAAACCTGCGACGCCGGGGCTTTCCGACAGCCACGCGCTGGGGCCCGAAGGCCAGCAGTTGCTGGCCCTGCGCGCCGACTACCGGCGCCTGGGCCAGGACATCTCGATCAGCGTGGCGCAGGATTATTCGCCGGTACGCGAAGGGTTCCGGCGCATGCAGCAGATCGGCCTGGGCATGGGCCTGGTGGCACTGATCCTGGTGCTGGTGTTGCAGCGCATCACCGTGACCCGCTCGCTGCGGCCGCTGGAGCGGGCGCGCCAGCAGATTGCCCAGTTGCAGCAGGGCCAGCGCTCACAGCTGGACGCCCGAGTGCCCAGCGAACTGGCGCCGTTGGTGGGGCAGGTCAACCATTTGTTGACGCATACCGAAGACAGCCTGCGCCGTTCGCGCAATGCACTGGGCAACCTTGGCCATGCGCTGAAGACACCGCTGGCGGTGCTGCTGAGCCTGGCTTCCAGCGAGCGCCTGAACGACTTGCCCGAGGTCCGTGCGCAGATGCGCGAGCAACTGGAGCAGATCCAGCAACGCTTGGCACGCGAGCTGAACCGGGCGCGGCTGGCGGGTGACGCGCTGCCAGGTGCGCAGTTCGATTGTGACGCCGAATTGCCGGGGCTGCTGGGGACGCTGGGCATGATCCATGGCGAGGGCTTGTTGCTGGCCAGCGATGTGCCGCCCGGGCTTTTGCTGCCATGGGACCGCGAGGATGTCCTCGAATTGCTCGGCAACCTGCTCGACAATGCCTGCAAGTGGGCCGACAGCGAGGTGCGCCTGGGCGTTGCGGCGGATGCCGAGGGCTACCAGCTGTGGGTCGATGATGATGGCCCGGGTATTCCCGAGGAACAGCGGCAACAAGTGCTGGAACGTGGTTCGCGGCTGGACGAGCAGGTTGACGGGCATGGCCTGGGGCTTGGCATCGTACGCGATATCGTTGAAGCCTGGGGCGGGCGCCTGGCGCTGCTGGAGAGCCCGCTGGGTGGGTTGCGGGTCAGCATCGACCTGCCGCGCAAGGCTCGATAATGCCGGGCCGCAAAGCGGCCCCCAGTATCACTAATGCAAAAAAATTGCAGTGCACCGGCATTTTTTTGCATTAGTCCAATCTGGTCCCGCCCGGCACAATCCCGTGCACGAAACTCAGGCCACCGCTGCCGGGTTTTCTTTCCAACCAGAAAAAAAGATCCTGATTACCTAAATGTCTGCCTCGCGTTCCGAAAGTCGTCTGCAGCGGCTGTTGCCTGCGCCGCTGAATATTCCCCCTAGAGAATGGTTGCGTGCCGCTATCGGCGCGTTGCTCGGCCTGTTCCTCGCCGGCTGGCTGACCAGCATGGCCTTCGGCACTGGCATCGCCTTGCACCTGCTCGGTCCGCTGGCGGCATCGGCGGTGCTGGTGTTCGCCGTGCATTCCGGCCCGTTGGCCCAGCCCTGGCCGGTGCTGGGCAGCTACGCCGTGGCCGGCGTGGTCGGCTTGGCCATGCGCCAGAGCTTCGGCGCCGAGTTGTGGGTGGCCGCCGCTGCCTTGGGTATCTCGATCCTGGTGATGTGCCTGCTGCGCTGCCTGCACCCCCCGGGTGGCGGCGTGGCGGTGAGCGCGGTGCTGGCCGACTCGGGGCTGAGCGCCATGGGCGATCGGCTGCTGGAGCCGGTATTGCTCAATGCACTGATCCTGGTGGCAGTTGCGGTCCTCTACAACCGCCTGACGGGCGTGTGCTACCCGAAAGGCGCCGCGCCACGCAAGGACCTGCACCATACCCATGACCCGCTGCCCAGCGAGCGGGTCGGCATCCGTGGTGAAGACCTGGATCAGGCGCTGGGTGAACTGGGCGAGTTCGTCGACGTCACCCGTGACGAACTGGAACGCATCATCCTGGCCACCGAACAGCACGCCCTGCAACGCAGCCTCGGCGGTATCACCGCAGCCTCGGTCATGTCCCGCGATGTTCAGTTCGCCTCGCCCGAAACCACTCTGGAGCAGGCCTGGCGGATGCTGGCCAGCCATCACCTGAAAACCCTGCCGGTGCTGCAGCACGGCAAGCTGGTAGGTATCGTCAGCCTCAGCGACCTGGTCGGCCCGGCCATGCTGCGGGGCCGTTTCAGTTGGCGTGGCTTGTTCAGCCGCAAGGCGATACGCATGGCACAGGTAATGAGCCGTCGGGTCATCAGCGTCAGCAGCCAGCACCCGCTGGAGCGGTTGCTGCCGTTGCTGTGCGAGCAGGGCCTGCATTGTCTGCCGGTGGTCGATGGCGACCAGTTGGTGGGGGTGATCACCCAGACCGACCTGATCGCCGGCCTCAAGCGCCAGTTGCTCAGCCGCACAGAGGGTTCAGGCCAGCGGGTCCCAGCGTTGTGACCAGTCGCTGCTGCCGGCGGCTATCAGCCTGCGGAGGATGGCAAAAGCCTGTTGCAGGGCGTCGCTGTCGCGTTTGCGCGGGTACACCAGAAAGGTGGGGTAGGTGAACTCCGGCGCTTGCGGTACCCGCTCGAACACTCCGCTGTCCAGGTAGGCTTGCACCACCCGCGTGCGGAAGTAACCACTGCCGCCCTGGTCGAGAATGAACTGCAATGCCAGCGGGCCCAGGTTGAAACTCAGCGCCGGGCGCGCGCAGTCGGGCAGGGCGGCATCGTGCTGGCGGCGGAAGGCCTCGCCCCAGTCGATGTAGATGTACGGGTCTGGCCGCTCGACCCGGCGCACGCGAATCAGCTTTTCTTCCATCAACTGCTCCACCTGCAGGCCCGGGCCGTAGGTCGGCTGGTAGACCAGCGCGGCATCCAGCAGGCCCATTTCGACCTTGCGCAGCAGCGCGTCACCATCGCTCACCTCGCTACGGATGGCATGGCTGGGGAGCTCGCGGTGCAGGGCGCTGACCCAGTCGAGCAGCATCGGGTTGCCCAGGCTGACCTCGCCGCCGACATGCAGCACTTGCTGGCAACCTTGCGGCAGTGGCAGGTCGCGGCGTGCGGCTTCCCAGGTCTGTACCAGCTGGTTGGCATAACTGACGAACGCCTCGCCGTCACTGGTGAGGCTGGCGCCGCTGCGGCTGCGCACGAACAGTTGGCAACCCAGTTGCTGTTCCAGGCGCTGCACCCGCGCGGTAATCGCCGTCTGCGACACGAACAGGCGCTCGGCGGCGGCAACCAGACTGCCGCAACGCACGATTTCCAGAAAGGTTCGGGCCTGGTCTATATCCATGAGCTGCTCGCCGGTAAAAGGGGTGGCCTATTCTAGAGGCTTCGCACCGTCATGGGGCGCTTTTGCGCTGTCTGCAAATTTGCAGGTCGGTTGTGACGTTAGTCCCATGGCGGTGGCGGTGTAGCGGTCCATACTCAGGTTTCGCCCTTCAATAACAACAAATACCGGGTTTCCCTCGATATGAGCTACCAGCACAGTTACGCCCACTCCATTACCGACCCTGCCGCATTCTGGGCTGAACAGGCCGCGCACCTGGCCTGGTACCGCAAGCCTGCCCTGACCTTGCAGGACAATGCCGACGGTACCCACCGCTGGTTCGCCGATGGCCGCCTGAACAGCTGCTACCTGGCCCTCGATCATCAGATCGAGCAGGGTCGGGGCGAGCAACTGGCGCTGATCTACGATTCGCCGGTGACCGGCGTGCAGCAGGCCTATACCTACCATCAGTTGCGCGACGAGGTGGCACGCCTGGCCGGTTTGCTGCGCCAACTGGGGGTGAACAAGGGCGACGGGGTGATCATCTACATGCCCATGGTGCCGCAGGCGGCCATGGCCATGCTGGCCTGTGCGCGGATCGGTGCGGTGCACTCGGTGGTGTTCGGTGGCTTTGCCGCCAACGAACTGGCCTTGCGCATCGACGACGCCCGGCCAACGTTGCTGCTGACGGCATCCTGCGGGCTGGAGTTCGACCGGGTGATCGCCTACAAGCCGCTGGTCGACCGCGCCCTGCAACTGGCCCGGCACCAGCCGCGCAACGTGCTGGTCCTGCAACGGCCACAAGCCCACGCCGAACTGCAAGCGGGGCGTGACCTGGACTGGCAGAAGGCCTTGGCAAGCGCCGATCCGGTGCCGCCAGTCGAGCTGGATGCGGGCGACCCGCTGTACATCATGTACACCTCGGGTACCACCGGCAAACCCAAGGGCATCGTGCGTGAAAACGGCGGCAACGCCGTGGCGCTGTGCTACGCCATGCGCCACATCTACGGCATGCAGGCGGGCGACGTGTGGTGGGGCATTTCCGATGTCGGCTGGGTGGTCGGCCATTCGCTGATCGTCTATGGGCCGCTGATGGGTGGCTGCACCACGGTGTTCTACGAAGGCAAGCCGATCCGCACCCCGGACGCTGCGGCCTACTGGCGGGTAGTGGAGCAATACCAGGTCAATGCCCTGTTCTGTGCGCCCACCGCCATGCGCGCCATCCGCAAGGAAGACCCGGACGGCGCGCTGATCCGCAAGCACGACCTGAGTTCGCTGCGCCAGTTGTTCCTGGCGGGTGAGAAACTCGATTCCAGCACCCACGAGTGGCTGGAGCGGGTCACTGGCAAGCCGGTGCACGACCATTGGTGGCAGACCGAGACCGGCTGGCCGGTCACCGCACCCTGCGTCGGGCTGGAGGGCAGCGCGGCAAAGCCGGGGTCCAGCAACCGCGCGGTGCCGGGCTACCATGTGCAGGTGCTGGATGACGAGGGCCATTTGCTGGGGCCGAACCACCAGGGTTCAATCGTCATTGCCTTGCCGCTGCCTCCCGGGTGCAGCCAGACGCTGTGGGGCGATCACGAACGTTACCTGCAGGCTTACCTGCGCACCTACCCGGGGTACTACCACACCGGCGATGGTGGTTATCTGGACGACGAAGGTTTTGTCTACATCATGGGCCGCACCGATGACGTGATCAACGTGTCCGGGCACCGGCTGTCCACCGGCGAGATGGAGGACCTGGTGGCGCGTCATCCGGCAGTGGCCGAGTGCGCTGTAATTGGCGTGCATGACGAGATCAAGGGGCAGGTGCCACTGGCCCTGGTGGTGCTCAAGGATGGCGAGGGCATCGCCGAGGCGCAGTTGCTGGTGGAGCTGGTGGGTAGCGTGCGCGAAGAGATTGGTGCATTGGCCTGCTTCAACCGGGTACGTCTGGTGAAGCGGCTGCCCAAGACCCGCTCGGGGAAAATCCTGCGGGCCGTGCTGCGCAAGATTGCCGACGGGCAGGACTACGTGCCGCCTTCGACCCTGGATGACCCGGCGGTGCTCGGGGAGATCGAAGCGGTGCTGGCGGACTTGCCCAGGGCTGGGTGAGCAGCGCCCGCGTCGCGCCAGCTGCTGATGAGCCCGCTCCTGAAGCGGGTTCATCAGCGGCTGACGCGCTCGAGGGCTACAGTGGGTAGCGGGCCACGAACTTCTCCCCCCTCAACTCGATGACCTGCTGGCCGCTGTGAGCAAGAATCAGCAGGGCCTTGCTTTCTGGGTAATCTGGTGTGACCAACCAGCCTTCCTCACCGAATGAGGTATCTACCTTGCCGTTTGCGTCCAATCGAACGATTGCCGTTGGCAGATCTTCGAGCGGGTACGTGTGCGCGCAGCCGACCAGAATACCGCTGTCATGCGCAATGACAGCGAATGCCTTCGTCCGGTCAAACTCCGGGCGGTTGAAAATCACGGCTTGGCCATCGTTGAAACTCGGGTCGACACTGCCGTCCAGTTTCAGGCGAAGCACAAAACCACGTTCGCCGGCGCCACCTACCAGATAAAGCCTGTCATGGGCTTGCACTGCAGAATGAACGGCGATATGAGCAATGTCCGGATGGCCTGGCAGGCGTTTGACAATCCACACACCCTGCTGTGCAAAGCCAGGGACGACTGCACCATGCTTGTCGCAGGCGCCGACCCAAGCCTGCACATCATCACCCCCCACCCGATGACTGCCGCAGTAATAGAAGCCGGCGTGTTCCGTCCCCTCGTATCTGGCGACGACTTCGAGGGTGAAAAGGTTCCGGCCCTCCCAGGTAAAGAACCTACGCATCCCGACGTTATTGAACGATGTATCCAGGTTCCCTTGCAGATCAAATTGGGCCAGCCCGGAGTTCACGGCTTGGCGCAGTTTGCCATCTGCAAACTGCGGAACGCTGCCTGCATATCCCTCGGCGCCTTCCTGACGAGGGGAAACACCCTCTTCGATCGGGTAAGCCACCAGCTTGAAACCGTGATCGCCGAATGTCAGGTCCAGCACGCCTGAAGTTTTGTTCAGGCGGAAAATAGCGAAGTGTTCATTGAGTCGAAGCGCAACGCTACACACCAGGTGATCGCCGTTTTCAACGAAGCATAGCCATGACGCAGGTTCTGACGGCATCCTGATCCGTACGGTGCCATGTTCGCCAAACGCCTCGACGGCCGCGCCATCGCGCGTGAGCTTGGTCAGCACCATCGTGGGTTCACCCGAGTCATCTACAGAAGCTTTGGAGCTATAGTAGTAGCCACCCACCAGATAGGGCGGGCGGTTGATGAGTTCGGTCGGCTCATCTTCCGGCAGCGGAAGATCAATGCGGGCCCACAGGGCCGGGTTGCTTGACATGAGAGGCACCTCCACAGGTATGGATGTGCATTAGAAGCTGCTTCAGAAGATCGGTCAGCTGGTAGAACTGGCAGTTGACAGCTTGGAGAAACTTGTTGGATGAGGCTCGTCTGGCGCGAGCTGATGCAACTGCCCCAACCGGCTGCGCGTGCGCATCAAGTCGGCAAGCGCCCCGTTCAGGCTCTCTGCCAGCGGCCGTTTACCAAGCACTACCACCTGCCGGTCCTGGTCATACAGCACATCCACCAGGTTGACCAGGCGCTGTTGAGCCGCCAATGAGCATTCCGAAAGATCGTCCAGCCCGTCGATGATCCACTCATCGTATCGCTCGGCCAGCACCAGGTAGTCGATGACCGCCGTGGCGTTCTCGCACAGGTCTTCAAAGGCAAACAGCACCCGTCGGCCATCGCTGGCCAGCGCGCGCAACGGGCGCTTGTTCACTTCCAGCATTACCGGTTGTTGGTGTGGAACCCTGAGCGCCTGGCGTTGTGCCGCCGTACCTGGCCAGGCATAGCAGCCGCGAGTGAAACGTTGATGTTCGCGGTTGGCCGGCAGGCTGCGGAAATCGGTGTCGCCACCCACCTCAAGCACGTCCATCGAGCTGTTGATCAGGCGGATCACCGGCAGGAAGCGCTCATGGTACAACGGGTTGGGCAGCAGCCCTTCAGGCGCATAGTTGGACGTTACCAGC
Organism: Pseudomonas sp. UBA4617; assembly: GCF_002386445.1. Taxonomy (GTDB): domain Bacteria; phylum Pseudomonadota; class Gammaproteobacteria; order Pseudomonadales; family Pseudomonadaceae; genus Aquipseudomonas. The sequence goes on along the minus strand of NZ_DGIR01000009.1, from coordinate 131,736 downwards.
AACCACACGCCGCGGCTGAACAGGGCCTTGAACAAGCGCGTGAGCAACATGGCATCGCCAATGTCGTGGACGTGGAATTCGTCGAAGCACAGCACCCGGCAGCCGCCCAGCAGTTCGTCGAGGGTCGCACCCAGCGCATCATCCAGCGCGCGGTGGCGGTGCATGCCCTGGTGGAGTCGGGCAAAGAAGTCATGGAAATGCAGGCGCTGTTTTGCCGCTATCGGCACGGCCTGGAAGAAACCATCGAGCAGCCAGCTCTTGCCGCGCCCCACCGGCCCGTACAGGTACAGGCTGCGCGCTTGGCCTTGTTCGAGCTGTGCCAGTTGCCCGGCCATGCATTGGATCACCCGGCGTTGGCCGTCGCTGAGCTGATAACCGCGGCTGCGTGCCTTGTCTTCGAACCAGCCGAGCAGTTCGCTCGGCCGGGCGGTGCCACGCAGGCGCAGGCCGAGCTGGCGTAGCAGGGTAGGGATCCAGGCAGGCAAGGCAACGCTCCTTGGGCGACGGCGGGGTAGCATGCAGCTTGCCCGAGGGCGGCCAATTTGACTAATACAGAAAGTGCCCGGCAATGATCGCCTGGCGAGATAGGTCGGCCCTGCAGGCGTACAGTGAAGGGCATGACCGATACCGAGGAGGGCCGAGCATGCACGCCGACTATGATCTGGAGCGCTTCGTCGAGGCGCAGAACCGGGTGTATGACCAGGTGATCCAGGAGCTGCTGGCCGGACACAAGCGCAGCCACTGGATGTGGTATGTGTTTCCGCAACTCGGTGGCCTGGGCCGCAGCGCCATGGCCGAGCGTTATGCCCTGGCCGGGGTCGACGAAGCGCGGGCCTACCTCGCTCACCCGCTGCTCGGACCGCGCCTGCAAGCTTGCTTGTGCGCGCTGCTGCAACATAGCGACAAGAGTGCCAGGGCAGTGCTGGGCAGCCCCGATGACCTCAAGCTGCGTTCGTGCCTGACCCTGTTCGCCCGGGCGGCGCCCGACAACCCGTTGTTCCAGCGGGCGCTGGTGCAGTTCTATGACGGCGAGCCAGACCCCCTTACGTTGACCGCCTTGACGGGTTAGTTCAGGGCTTGCGCTCCAGTTGGCGCTCGATCATGTATTTCACGGCCAGCCGGCGTTCCTTGAGGTGACGCAGGTCTTCGTCCTCGAAGTTGCCGGCCGAGATCGACTCGGCGGCAAGCACCTGGTTGTCGATATCCATGTACTCATCGAGCAGCCGGTCCAGCGCCTTGTCCTGCTGGCGGCGCTGCTGGACGATTTCACGTGGGTAGTGCAGGTCCTGGTAAAGATCGTGAGAAACGGGCATGGGAGTCCTCCATGGTCGATGCAGTTGTCTCATCTGATTGGAAGGGAGGAATGCCATTGTGTTGAAGCGAGGCGGGCGGAAAGCGACGGACGGTAACTGGGTAAAACGCGAAAATGACTAACTCGCTGTTTTCTGGCAATTTTTTTTCATCAGGGGGTTCACAGACCGAAAGTTTGTTGTTAAAGTGCCGCGCATTCCAAGACAACAACCCGGTTGTCACTCAGTTGGAATTGTCAGGGCAGCAAATGCTGCATCCGATACAGGGGCGTCGCCAAGCGGTAAGGCAGCAGGTTTTGATCCTGCCATGCGTTGGTTCGAATCCAGCCGCCCCTGCCATTTTCCAGCTTCAAACGTATCTTGGTCCGGTGCTTGAACAGTAAGCGCTGGGCTTTGCCGTATCTGTCTTTTGCATTTCCTTGTGGGCGTGACCTTGCGTCGCGGTGGGCTGCGCAGCGCCAGGATTCAGATGTGGCGCAAAATGCCAAGGGGGCTGCTGCGCAGCCCATCGCGACACAAGGACACGCCTATACGGCCCGGGTCGTCAGCATTTCGTTCAGCACCCGGGCCAGTTCATCGGCCTGTACCGGCTTCTGGATCACCAGGCTGCCCGGCAGCTCCAGCCCCTGCAACTCCGCATAACCGGTCAGCAACACCACCGGCAGGCGTGGATAACGTTCGCGTGCCGCCAGGGCCAGTTGTGCGCCGTTGAATTCGGGCATGGCGAAATCGCTCAGCAGCAGGTCGATCTGGTCGTCCAGCAAGGCCAGCGCCTGTTCGCCGCTGTGCGCCTGGCGCACCTGGTAGCCATACTGGCGTAGCACATCGCCGAGCATGTCGCGCACCAGGTGGTCATCGTCCACCAGCAATACCGTGTGGTTGTTGCCGCTTGCGCTGATCGAGTGACTGAGCAACGACGGCAGCGGCTCACTTTCGGCTTCATCCTGGACCGCTGGCAGGTATACCGCCACCTGGGTACCACGCCCGGGCGCGGTGTCGATGTGCACGCCGCCCCCGGATTGTTTGGCGAAGCCGAACACCTGCGCCAGGCCCAGGCCTGAGCCTTTGCCGATGTCCTTGGTGGTGAAGAACGGTTCGAACACCTTTGCCAGCACCTCTTCGCTCATGCCACAACCGGTGTCGCGGATGCTCAGCACCACGTACTCACCCGGCTCCGGGTCTTCCGGGCGCTGCGGGCGGGTGTCGATGCGGGTGTTACGGGTCGACAGGGTCAGTTGGCCGCCGTCAGGCATGGCGTCGCGGGCATTGATCGCCAGGTTGAGGATGATCATTTCGGTCTGGGTCGGGTCGGTCAGTGCCCGCCACAGGCTTGGCTCCAGGTCCAGGCGCACCGAGACATTGCCGCCCAGGGTACGACGCAACAACTCCTCCAGGCCGGCCAAGGTGCGGTTGAGGTTCAGCGGCACCGGCTCCAGGCGCTGGCGGCGGGAGAATGCCAGCAACTGCGAGGTCAGCTTGGCGCCGCGTTCACCGGCTTCGCGGATGTGCGTGAGGCGACTGCGGGCCTTGTCCAGATCGCCCTTGGCCAGGTCGCGTTCGAGGAAGCTGGCACCGGTCAGGATCACTGTCAGCAGGTTGTTGAAGTCGTGGGCCACGCCAGCGGTCAGCTGGCCGACCGCCTCCAGGCGCTGCATCTGTTGCAGCGCTGCCTCGATGCGTTCGCGTTCGTCGATCTGCTCGCGCAGGCGCGCGTTGGCTTCGGCCAGGCTCATGGCGGCCTCGCGTTCGCTGGTGATGTCGCGTGCCACCACGTACAGCAAGGTGTCTTCCGGCACCACCACCCACGACAACCAGCGATGCTGGCCGCCGGCATGCAAGACGCGCCCGACGAAGCGGGCGCTGGTACGGCCATGGGCGAGGGCGGCGAGTTCGGTGAGCAGCAGCTCCTGGTCGGGCTCGGGCAGCAGGTGCAGCAGCGAGGACTGGCTCAGGCGCTCGCGGGAAAAGCCCAGGCTGGCCTCCCAGGCGGGGTTCAGCGCGACCGGGGTCAGGTCCTTGTTGAGCACTGCCAGCAAGTCCTGTGAAAGTTCCCAGGCGCGGTCGCGCTCACGGGTACGACGCTCGACCCGTTCCCCGAGCATCTCGTTGAGCTGGCGCAGTGCCTGGGTGGCCAGGCGCTGGGTATGGATGTCCTGCAGCACGCCGGAGAAGCGTACGCACTGGCCGTCGACGAACTGGCTCTGGCCACTGCTGAGCAACCAGCGCGGCTCCTGGCCATGAGGCTGGGCGATGCGAAATTCCACCCGATACTGGCCGCCGCTTTCCGGGCGCATGGCGCGCTCCACCGCCTCGCGCACCAGCGGCAGGTCGTCGGGGTAGATGCCAGCATAGAACACGTCCAGGGTCATTTCAGTGCTGGTGGGCAGGCCGAACAGGGTCTTGCAGCGGTCGTCCCACAACAACAGGCCCTCTTGCGGGCGCATGTCCCAGGTGCCCATGCCGGCCGCGTCGATGGCAAAGCGCGCCCGTGCCTCGACATCGGCCAGGGCTTCTTCGGCGCGGCGCCGGCGCTGACGTTCCTGCACCTCGGTCAGGGCGCGACGCACCGCCTTGGGCAGCAGTGGCAGGTTCTTCTTCAGCACGTAGTCGGTGGCACCCAGGCGGATCATCTCCACCGCATGCTCTTCGCCATAAATGCCGGAAAGGAAGATGAACGGAACGTCCGGGGCCAGGCGCTGGGCGATGGCCAGTACTTCGGTGCCGGACGAGCCCGGTAGCACGCAGTCGCACAGGATCAGGTCGTAGCGGCCTTCGTGCAGGGCGTGCTCCACGCCGACATGGTCGAACACCAGTTGCGCCTGCACGTGCAGCCCACTGCGCTCCAGGCGCATCAGGGTCAGCTCGGCATCCATCGAGCTGTCTTCGACCATCAGCAGTTTCAGCGGCGTTGGCTGCATCGTTGCGGCGGCCTCAGTTGCTGCCGCGCCGGTTCAGGCGCAGCGAGCCGGGTGGGGGTTCGTTGAGTACTGCCCAGAAAATTCCCAGGTCGGAGATGGCGGCGACGAATTCCTTGAATTCCACCGGCTTGACCACATAGGCGTTCACCCCCAATTCATAGGCACGCAACAGGTCGGGCTCTTCGCGCGACGACGTCAGCATGACTGTAGGGATGCTGCGCAGTTCGGCGGTGGCGCGTACTTCCTTGAGCACTTCCAGGCCGTCGACCTTCGGCAGTTTCAGGTCCAGCAACAGCACGGCGGGGTTGCCATCGTCACGATCGGCGTGGGCATTGCGGCGCAGCAGATAGTCCAGTGCCTCGGCACCGTCACGCAGCACGATGACTTCGTTGGCCAACTGGCTGCGCTCCAGCGCCAGAAGGGTAAGCTCCAGGTCGCGTGGATTGTCTTCGACCAGCAGGATGGGTTTGAGCATGATGGTAGCGGTGCCTCAGGTTGTCGCGGGGTGGCGCGGGAGGGTGAAGTGGAACGTGGCGCCCTGGTCGACCTTGCCGTGGGCCCAGACCCGGCCGTCATGACGTTCGATAATGCGCCGCACGCTCGCCAGGCCGATCCCGGTGCCTTCGAAATCTTCCATGCGGTGCAGGCGCTGGAACACGCCGAACAGCTTGTTGGCGTAGGCCATGTCGAAGCCCACGCCGTTGTCGCGAATACACACCTCGATTTCGTCCGGATGCTGCACGGCGCTGATGCCAATGCGCGCCGGGGTGCGGCCACGCGTATATTTGATAGCGTTGGCCAGCAGGTTGTGCAAGGCCAGATTGATGAAGGCCGGGTCACCGATCACCTTGGGCAACGGGGCGATGTCCCAGACGATTTCACGGCCTTCGTAGTCGGGTGCCAGCTCACTGCGAATGGCTTCGACCAGCGCGTTGAGGTCGACGTCCGCCAGGCGCAGGGCGGAGCGGCCCATCTGCGAGAAGTTGAGCAGGTTATCCACCAGGCTGCCGGCAAAGTGTGCGGCTTCGTGGATGTGATGCAGGAAGCGTTTGCCACGCTCGCTCAGGCTCTGCTCCTCGATTTCGGCGAGCAGTTCGGTATAGCCGGCAATATGCCGCAACGGTGCACGCAGGTCGTGCGATACGCTGTAGGAAAAGGCTTCAAGCTCCTTGTTCGAGCGGCGCAGTTCGCCGGCCAGCTGCGCCAGCTCCTCGGCCTTGCGCAGGACGATGCCGAGCACGGCGGTGCGCAGTTCCAGCACGCCTTCGATGACCAGTGGGTGCCAGGGCTCGCAGTAGCCGCGCAGCTGTTCCTGCCAACGTTCGAAACTGTGGCGCGGGTCGAGGTTGCCCTGCGGGCCGACCTGCTTGGTCGGTTGCCCGGCCCAGTTTACCGTGCGCACCTGCTCGGGGCGGAACCACAGCAGGTAGTGCGAATGGATCTGCGAAATGGCTACCGCCAGCACACCACCGGCGTGGGCGGCGAGCTCGGGCAGTTCCTCGATGTCGCGCTGCAGGTTGTCGCTGTAAAAGACGGTCTCTTCGCCCCGTTGCGTCAGCCAGTGCACCAGCGCGGTGACTTGCGCGGCGGGCGGGGTCTTGCCGATCAGGTCGCAACGTTCGGCCGAGATGACCGCAGCGCCCTGGGCACCTGCGAAGGCCAGCAACACGTCTGGCAAATCGCGCAGGCCGTCGCTGACACTGTCATGGTCGGCCATGGAGGAAATCATGCGCACGATGTGCTGGCGCAACTGCAGCAGCTGACGCGTGTTGGCGTGCGACTCGCGTGACTCGATCTGCAACGACAGCACGCTGGCGAGCAGTTCGCAGGCGGTGCGGGTGCGCAGGTCCACCGGGCGCGGTTGCTGGTGGTGGCAGGAGATCAGCCCCCACAATTGCCCATCGACCACAATCGACAGCGACATCGAGGCCAGGGTGCCCATGTTGCGCATGTATTGCAGGTGCACCGGCGATACGCTGCGCAGCGCGGCAAAGCTCAGGTCCAGTGGCTTGCCCGTGCGCGGGTTGGCAGCAGGCAGCAGCGGCGAGGGCTGGTAGTTGGCGTCCTCGATCACGCGGATGCGGTTGACCCGGTACAGCTCGCGCGCCTGGCGTGGAATATCGGCGGCCGGGAAGCATAGGCCCAGGTAGCTGGGATAGCCCGGGTCGGCCTCTTCGGCCAGCACCTGGCCGTTGCCTTCAGCGTCGAAACGGTAGGCCTTGACCCGGCCAAAGCCAGTGATGCGCTTGAGTTGCACAACGGTTTGCTGCAGCAGTTCGTCAATGCTGGCGGCCTGGTGCAGGCGACCGACGAAGCTGCGCACCAGCGGGTAGTAATCGCCCTGTGCGGCAAGGTCGTCTGGCAGCCGTGGGGGCTCGAATTCGGCAATCAGGACCTGGTCGTGACGGTGTGTCAGCAGGTGCAGTATCCGGCTGTACGGTGCGCCCTGGCGCAGTTGCACGTCACCGATATGGAACGGAAACGCTTCGTCCTCGGGCTGGCGGGCCAGGTGCAGACGCAGGTCGAAGTCAGCGCTGACCAGCTCTGCAAAGCTGCAACCGATGATTTCCCGGGCGGGTAAGCCCAGCCACTGCTCGACATTTTCACTGGCCTGGAGCACGCGCAGATCGGCTTCGTCCAGCACCAGCAGGAACCCGTGGGGCTGGATGCTGCCAGGCAGCTGGATCGGCTCCTGGGCACAGCGTTCAAGGGCCTGGGTGAGCGTGCTGTCTGCAGTCATCGATGAAACGCTCCTGTCATGTCTGTCCATGCGTGCCGTATGTGTCTGGTGCAGGATAAGAGTGCTTCACCCTAACAGATTATCGGCACCAGTGCCGGCCTTGAGCATTGGAGGCCTGAAGTCGCGGTGGGTTCGGCGCCAGGCCGGGTGTTTTTAGCGTGGACCTATCGCTTTGTTGCTAACACAAAAAAATGGCCGTATGCCACCTCCGTGATGTCAACTCGCTGCTACGCTCAGGTCTGCACACATCGACAAGGATAATCAACGTGACGGAACGCTTCCTGCCCGCGTTGCTGGGCCTGATGGTGAGCACCAGCACCACGGCGGCGGACTTCCTGGTGGAGGTACGCGTGCTGGTGCAGCGCGGCTGCATGCTGGTCGGCCAACCGCGCGACGCCGGCGCCCAGGCGCTGGGGCTTGTCGACCTGGGTGCGGCCGCACGCCTCGACGGCCCTGGTGCGCCGCTAAGTGGTGTGCTGTTGAGCCAGCGCCCGCCGCGCCTGGAATGCAATCCGCACACCCCGTATCAGGTGCGCGTCGACGGCGGCCAGCATGGCGGCATCGGCGAGCTGCGTTTTCTGGCCAGCGAAGATGACAAGGCCCGGCCGATCCCTTACCGGCTTTACCGCGATGCCGCCTGGCGCGAACCGTTGGCAGTGGATGTAGCCCATTCGGCGCGGGTGCCGGACAGCGGCTCGGTCGAGCTGCCGTTGTACGCGCGCATCGACAAGCTGGCCTGGGTACCGCAGGCAGGCAGGTATGCCGACCTGCTCAAAATCACGCTCACCTGGTAGGGCTGCCGCCATGCACAGGAACTCGACGGCCATCAGCCGAACCTCGATCCTGCTACTTGGCCTGGGCCCGTTGCTGGTGCCCAGCGGTGCGGCGCATGGCACCAGCTCCGGCTTCATCCAGGCGCGCCTGGTGATCAGCACGGCCTGTCAGGTCAGCAGCAACGGCACGCAAGCGACCCTGGTGGGCAACCCCGGAGTGCTGGATTTCGGCGAGCGGGGCCTTGGCTGGGACCAGCCGCTGCGCAGCCGGGTCGAGGACCTGGGTGGCCAGGGTAGCCTGCAGATCAGCTGCACCCCTGACGTCCGCGCGTTCAACGTGCGCATCAACGGCGGCCTGAATGGCAGCGATGGCATACGGCGGCTGAGCAACGGCCGCGAACTGATTCCCTATCAACTGGCTATCGACCCGGGTGGCAACAGCCGCTACGGCATCGGTCAGGCGCGTGCCTTCACCATCAGCGGCGCCCACCAGGTGCCGATCCCTATTTACGGTGTGGTGGTGGCGCAGCCGCGTGCCCTGCCGGCCGGGCTGTACCGTGACACCCTGAGAGTGACCCTGGACTGGTAACACCGATTAGGAGACGCCGATGCGATCGAACCTTTCATGCTGCATCCTTGCCGGCCTGGGTCTGGCGCTGGCCTTCCAGGCCCATGCCGCCACGACCGGGAACATCAACTCGACGCTGACCCTGACCGCGGCATGCCAGGTCAATGGCAGCTCGGGCACCTCGGGGATGAACTTCGGTAGCTTGAATTTCGGCACGCAGGATGCCCTGTTCACCACGGCCGGCGCCCAGGTAATCGGCGGTGGCGGAGGGGCGATGAGCGTGCTGTGTTCGGCCGGTACGATACCGGTGATCCGCGTACGGGCTGGCCTCAACGACGGCCAGTCGACCGGGGGCACGCGGGCGCTGGCCGATGGCGCCGGCAATTACGTGCCTTACGACTTCTACACCGATGCCGGGCATTCGCAGCTGCTGGCCATCGACGGCACCATCACCTTGCCGACCAGCTCCGGCGTGGCCCAGACCGTCAACCTGTACGGCCAGGCACGTGGCAAGGCGGGCCTGCCGGCCGGGGTGTACACCGACACGGTGTCTGTCGAGCTGTCGTTCTGAGCCATGCGCAGCTGGCTGGCGGGTGGGCTGACCTGCCTTGGCGTGCTGCTGGCTGCGCCGCTGGATGCGGCGACCACAAGCAGCTTTGCGGTGACTGCGCAGATCGTCGCAGGGTGCCTGGTGGTGGGGGGTGTCAGCAGCTTCGGAACGCTTGACTATGGCTCGCAGTCGGCGCTGGCCAGCGGGGCTGTCGGCACCTCGCTGGGTGGCTCTACGGTGACCTTCCAGTGCACTCCGGGGGTGGCCTTGAACATGAGCGTGGATGGCGGGCAGAACAGTGCCAGCGGTACGCGCAATCTCAAGCGCACCGGTGGCACCCAGGTGTTGGCATACCAGTTGTACCAGGATGCGGCCTACAGCCAGAACCTGGGGATCGGCCAGAACGTCGCCGTGAACTACAGCGACCCGACGGCGATCAGGCTGCCGGTGTACGGTCGGGTTCAGCTGACCGGTACGCTGCCGGCCGGGACCTACACGGATGTGGTGCAGGTGACGGTGAGCTGGTGAGCACGTCGGCATCGACGACCAGTATTCAAGGAGAGATTCATGGGGGCAGGCGCGAAGTGGGCGCGTAGGTGGGTCGGAGCGTTGTGGCTGGCGAGCCTGCCGGCCGGGGCGGCAACCTCGGTGCTGATCTGGCCGATTGATCCGGTGCTGGAAGCTGATCAGAAAGCCGGCGCGCTGTGGCTGGAAAACCGCGGCACCACGGCGGCCAACCTTCAGGTGCGGGTGTTTGCCTGGCGTCAGGATGGCTATCAGGAGCAGTTCCAGGCGCAGCGCGAGATCATCGGCAGCCCGCCAGTGGCCAGCATCGCTCCCGGGCAGAGGCAATTGATCCGCCTGACCCGCACCGCGCCCTCGCCAGTCGGCCAGGAGCAGGCCTACCGCATCATCATTGACGAAATCCCGCCGGCCATCCCGGTCGACAAGGCCGAGCCTGGCACTACTGCAGCGATCCGCCTGCAGATGCGCTATTCGGTACCGCTGTTCGTCTACGGCGAAGGCCTGTGGGGCAGGGCCGACCCTGAGGGCAAGCGCACTGCCGAGGGCATTGGCAAGCCGCAACTCAGCTGGCGTGCGGTGACCGTCCAGGGCAAGCCCTATGTGGAACTGCGCAATACCGGCCCGGTGCACGCCCGCCTGACCGATGTGGTGGTGCAGCAGGGGAGCCAGAGCAAGGCATTGGCAGAGGGCCTGTTGGGCTATGTACTGCCGGGGGCCAGCATGCGCTGGCCGGCGCCGCTGGCTGCCCATGCAGGCAGTGTGTTGAAAGGGCGGGTGAACGGCCAGAGCAGCGCGGACGCCATCCGCCAAGGCCAATGAGCCAGCGCCTGAATGCCGCTTGTGGGCCAGGGAGGACCCGGCAATGGCAGGAATCCGTGTGTGAGGTGGCTGACGATGGTGCCCTGCTGGAGCCTGCGGCTGGCCATGGTCGGCTCCGGCCTGGTGCTGGCCGACGAGCTGCCACCGCCTCCGACGGAGGTCTCCGCCATCGCCGACGCCACGCTGTACCTCGAGCTGCTGGTGAACCAGATGCCCAAGGCTGAATTGGTGGCGGTGCAGCAGCGCGCCGGGCAGCTGTTTGTGGACAGCGAGGTGCTGCGCGCGGCCGGTGTCTCGCTGCCAGGCGACCCCCAGGGTGAACTGGCCCTGGACGCCATCGCGGGGTTGCACGCCGACTACGACAGCCAGAACCAGCGGCTGCTGCTACAGGTACCGCCCGCCTGGCTGCCCGCCCAGCAAGTGGGCGAGCGGAACCTGTACCCGGCGACTGAGGCGCGCAGCAGCTTTGGCGCCTTGTTCAACTACGACCTGTACCTCAACGACAGCGATGATGCGGGCAGCTACCTGGCGGCCTGGAATGAGCTGCGCCTGTTCGACAGCTGGGGCACATTCTCCAGCACCGGGCAGTGGCGCCAGTCGTTCAACGGTGCGCCGAGCGGCGAGAGGCATCAGGGCTTCTTGCGTTACGACACCAGCTGGCGCTTCAGCGACGAGCAGCGCCTGTTGACTTACGAAGCTGGTGACCTGGTGACCGGCGCCTTGCCCTGGAGCAGCTCGGTGCGGGTGGGCGGCTTGCGCTTGTCTCGCGACTTCGCGATACGCCCCGACCTGGTCACCTATCCGTTGCCGGCGTTCGCTGGCGAAGCGGCGGTACCGACCTCGCTCGACCTGTTCATCAATGGCTACAAGGCCAGCACCAGCGAGCTGCAACCTGGCCCCTACACCTTGACCAACGTGCCGTTCATCAATGGCGCGGGGGAAGCCGTGGTGGTCACCACCGATGCGCTTGGCCGGCAGGTGTCGACCACCTTGCCGTTCTATGTCACCAGCAGCCTGCTGCAAGAAGGCCTGATGGATTATTCGATGTCTGCCGGTAGCCTGCGCCGGGATTATGGCGTGCGCGATTTCGCCTACGGCCCCGGAGTTGCCTCGGCCAGCCTGCGCTACGGGGTCAGCGACAGCTTCACCTTGGAAAGCCATGCCGAGACCGCCAAGTCGCTGATGCTGGGCGGGCTGGGCGGCAACATGCGCCTGGGCAACCTTGGTGTGCTCAACGCGGCCCTGGCGCAGAGCCAGTTCGAGGGTGACAACGGTCACCAGGTTGCCCTCGGCTACCAGTACAACAGCCAGCGCATCGGCTTCAGCTACCAGCGCCTGCAACGTTACGGCAGCTACGCCGACCTGACCCGAGTCGACAGCCAGGACCTGCAACTGAGCCAGCGCAGCGAACAGGTCACGTTCAGCCTGAACCTGAACCAGTACGGCAACATTGGCGCCGGCTATTTCGACGTGCGCGCTGGCGACGGTACCCGTACCCGGCTGCTCAACCTCAGCTACAGCAAGCCGCTGTGGGGCAGCAGCAGCCTGTACCTGTCGGCCAACCGTGAACTGGGGGACAGCCAGTGGGCGGTGCAGGCGCAGTTGGTCATACCGTTCGACCTGCATGGCACCCTGGCCCTGGCCCTGGAGCGCAGCCAGCAGGGTGAGCGCCTGCAGCGCGTGAACTACAGCCGCGCGGTGCCCGTCGGTGGCGGTGTCGGTTACAACCTGGGCTATGCCGCCGGTAGCGAGCGCGATGCCTACCGCCAGGCCGATGTCACCTGGCGTTTGCAGTCGGTACAGTTGCAGGCAGGCGTATATGGCAGCACGGGCGAGATGACCCGTTGGGCCGACGCCAGCGGATCGCTGGTGTGGATGGATGCGGGGCTGTTCGCCGCCAACCGCATCGACGATGCCTTCGTGCTGGTCAGCACCCATGGTTACGCCGATGTGCCGGTGCGCTATGAAAACCAGGAAATCGGCCGCACCGATGCCGGTGGCCATCTGCTGGTGCCGTACAGCAGTGGCTACTACCGCGGCAAGTACGAAATCGACCCGATGAACTTGCCGCCGGACATCCTTGCCACGCAAGTGGAGCAGCGCGTGGCGGTGCGCCGTGGCAGCGGCTACCTGCTGGAGTTCCCGCTGCGGCGCGTGCTGGCGGCCAGCGTCGAACTGGTGGACGCCAACCGGCGGGTGGTCACGTTGGGCAGCCGTGTCACCCATGTCGAAACCGGCAGCCAGGCAGTTGTCGGATGGGATGGCCTGGTGTACCTGGAAAACCTGGCGCCGCACAACAGCCTGCAGGTGGAGCTGGCCGGCGGCGGGCATTGCCGGGTAGCGTTCGACCTGCCTGAAGCGCAAGGCTCGATCCCCCTGATCGGCCCGTTGGAATGCAAGTGATGGGCTGCTGGCGTGGATTGCTGGCGTGCGCCTTGTTGTTGGGGGCGGGTGCGGCCTGGGCCAAGTGCACTTCCGTGGTGACAGCGCCAGCGGCATTCGGCTCGCTGAACTCGACTCAGGTACGCAGCACGGTGCAGATGGCCTCCAGTACCAATTCGGGCCTGCAGTGCAGTGGTTCGGTGCTCAGCGTGCTCAGTAGCACCGATTCGTTCAAGATCAGGATCACCGCCACCAGCAGTGGGCTGGTGGGGCCGACCGGGGATGTCATCCCCTACACGCTGTATGCCGACGCCACCACCAGCTATCCGATCACCCGCGGCAGCGCTTTCGAATACCGCTCCACTGGCATCCTTGATCTGCTGGGCCTGCTCAACGGTACCCCGAAGAACGTGCCGCTCTACATGCGTACGCAAGTGGGTAGCAACGTTGCCGCAGGGGTCTATCAGGAAACCCTCAATGTCGAATGGACCTGGGATTATTGCGAGGGGATCGGGCTTGGCGGGTTTTGCATTGGCCGCGACACTGGCAGCGGCAGCAAGACCCTGACGGTGAGCCTGACGGTGACCAATGACTGCCAGATCACCACGCCTGACATCAGCTTCGCCAGTGCACCGGTGGTGGCGGGGTTCGCTACGGTGAGCCAGAACCTCAGTGTGTCGTGCACCAAGGGCAGTGTTTACACCGTTGGCCTGGACGATGGCAAGAACGTGGCCGGTGGGCGGCGGCGCATGAAGTCGGCGGCGAACAACTACCTCGCCTACGATATTTTCAAGAGCGCCGGGGCGCAGCGCTGGGGTTCGGTGGGGGCCGCGCGGCGGGCCAGCGCCGAAGCAGATGTGAACCCCGGGACGGGTACCGGGACTGGTAGCCAGGTGTTCAACTACAACGCCAGGGTCTACACCGACCAGGCGACACCGCCGGCGGGCAGCTACGCCGACAGTGTGATCCTGGATGTGCAGTTCTGAATGCGCCCCGCACTTGCGGCTGGAGCAACCGAGGTCAGACAGGGTTCAACGTAAATCGTCCACCATCTGCGCCAGGGTATCCAGCACTGCCCCGGCCAGTGCCTTCGACCGTGCGCCCGACCACCCGGTGACCGGGTCGGGCGCGTCGTCGTGGTCCTTGAAAGGCATTTCCAGGGTCAGCGACAGGCAGTCATGGGCCATTCCCACGGCATTGCAGGCCAGTGTCGTGTTGGCCTGCCCCGGCTCGTCGCGGGTATACCCATGCACGGTCTGGAAGTCACGGGTCAGACTGCACAGGGTGCTGCGGAACTGCGCTTCCAGCTGCGCCAGCCGCGGGGTATAGCCCGGGTTGCCTTCGCAGGCCGCGGTGAACACATGGGGAATCTCTTCGTCGCCATGCACGTCGATGAACGCATCCACCCCGTACTGCTTCATCTGCGCCTGGGCGAAGAACACCTCGGGGGTGAACTCGACACTGGCATCCTGCCAGGCACGGTTGAGGTCCCTGCCCTTGAAGTTGGTGCGCAGGTGGCCGAGGAAGGCGCCGTCCGGGTTCATGTTGGGGATCAGGTACAGGTCGGCCTTGGCCAGCAATTGCCGGATCGTCGCGTCGTCGGCCTGCAGGCGGTCGATTACCCCTTCCATGAACCACTCGGCCATGTGTTCGCCCGGATGCTGCTGGGCAATCAGCCACAGCTTGCGCTTGCCTGCGGCGCCATCACCGGCACGTAGCAGGGGAATGTCGCGGCCCTGTACGCTGCGGCCGCTGGCCAGCACTTCGACCCCTGGCAGTTGCCGGGCACGTTCGATCAGCTGGTTGTGGCGGGCACGCGGATAGGGCTCGAAGTAGGCGAACCAGATTTGCGGCTGTTCGGCTTCAACCTCGAACGACAGCGCCGTGCCATCGTACTGGCTGGGTACGCGGAACCAGCTTTGCTGGTCGTAGGAAGCCACGGCGTTGTAACCGCTCCAGGCGTTCTTGTAGGACGAGCCGGAGGCGTTGTCGAGGCTGAAGCGATGGATCTGGCCTGGCGTCAGCCCGCTGACCTTGAAGTGGAACCACTGGTAGTGGTCGCTGTGGGTGTCGGGGCGAATGGCCAGGTGCACCCGGGCCGGGTTGCTGGCATCCAGTACCTGAATGTTGCCGGAGTCGAAATCGCAGTCGATCTGCAGGGGGGACAGCGTTGCGGTCATGTGCCGGGCTCCTTCTGGGCTTTGTTGTGAGCCTACTGTACACGCCATGACCGGGTTGCTGCGTGAGATCATGCAATGTTTGTTTTTCAGGTCATTTGAAGAACTGGCTGGGCGTGGTGCCGAACTGGCGCTTGAACATGCTGGCGAAGGCGCTTGGGCTGTCATACCCCAGTGCCACCGCAACATCGATGATCCGCTCGCCCAGGGCGATCCGTTCCAGCGCCTGCATCAGCCGCGCCTGCTGGCGCCACTGGCCGAAGGTCATGCCGGTTTCCTTGCGGAACAGGCGCTGGATGGTCTTTTCGTCCACCCCCAGTTGCAGGCCCCAGTCGGCCACGGTGGCGTTATCGTCAGGGCGTTCGTGCAGCGCCGCGCAGATCGCCCGCAGGCGCCGGTCGCCGGGCTGCGCCAACTTCAGCGGCAGGGTTGGCAGCACGCAGATCTCGTCGAGGATCAGGCGCATCACCCGGCCTTCGCGCGAGTCATCGGCAAACGGCGCCGAGAAACCCACCGAGGCCTTGATCAGTTCGCTGAGCAACGGCGAGATGCTGATCGCCTTGCTCTGCCCGGGCAGCTGCACGGCGGTGTCGGTTCGCACGAACACACTGCGCATCTTCACTTCGCCCACGCAGCGTATCGCGTGCACCTGGCCGCAGGGCATCCACACCCCGCGGCTGGGTGGCACGGTCCAGCGTTCATTGCCGGATTCGACGATCATCAGGCCCTTGATGGCATAGATCAGCTGATGCTTGGCATGGCTGTGCGGCTCGATGAACCAGTCGGTCGGGTAGTCGGTTGCGCGGCTACCCACTTCCCAGGTCCATTCATCGACCTCTACCAGCAATTCCTGCTGCGGTTTGAGCATTGCTACCTCGTGTTCAGGCTGCCCGGCCGAGCCACTTTAACAGCAGCGGGCGGGGCGGGCTTGCGAGCGGGTTGCCGGCAGCAGCGCAGTGGCCAGCCCCAGCATTGGCAGGAATGCGATTGCCTGGTATACCCACTCGATGCCATGCCGGTCGGCCAGCGCGCCGAGCCCGGCGGCACCGATGCCGCTGATGCCGAACATCAAGCCGAACATCACCCCCGACACCATGCCGACCCGGCCCGGCACTGCCTCCTGGGCATAGACCACCAGGGCGGCGAATGCCGATGACATCACCAGGCCGATGACCACCGCGAGGACCGCCGTCCAGGCCAGGTTGGCATGGGGCAGGGCGAGGGCGAAGGGGGCCACGCCAAGGAACGAGACCCAGATCACTGCCTTGCGCCCGATGCGGTCACCCACCGGGCCACCGGCGAAGGTGCCCAGCGCCACCGCCGCGAGGAACACGAACAGGTACAGCTGGCTGTGCTGCACGCTCAGGCCGAAGTGGTCGATCAGGTAGAAGGTGAAGAAGTTGGTGAACGAGGCGATATACACGAACTTGGCGAACATCAGCACGGCGATCACCCCCACCGCGCGCCACATGGCGCCACGTGCCAGCCCGGGCGGCTGCTGGCCGGCGAAGGTGTTGAGCCGGGTCTGGCCGTGGCTCACGGTCCAGCCAGTCACCCGCCACAGCACCAGCACAGCCAGCGCAGCCGCCAGCATGAACCAGGCAATGGCCGGCTGGCCGTGCGGGATGACGATGGCGGCGGTCAGCAGTGGGCCAAGGGCAGAGCCGGTGTTGCCGCCCACCTGGAAGGTCGATTGCGCAGTGCCGAAGCGACCGCCGGAGGCCATCCGCGCCACCCGCGAGGCTTCCGGGTGGAAGGTGGCCGAGCCCACGCCGACCACTGCGGCTGCTACCAGCAGCATGGCGTAGCTGCCGGCGCAGGCGAGCAGGGCGATGCCCACCAGGGTGACCAGCATGCCTGCCGGTAGCAGGTAGGGTTGCGGATACTTGTCGGTGTACAGGCCGACCCAGGGTTGCAGCAGCGAGGCGGTCACCTGATAGACCAGGGCGATCCAGCCGACCTGGGCGAAGCTCAGTGCGAAATCGCTCTTGAGCATCGGGTAGATCGACGGCAGCACAGCCTGGATCAGGTCGTTGAGCAGATGGGCAAATGCGGCGGCGCCGACGATGCGGACCAGAAAGCCCTGGGGTGGGGTGGCAGGCGTGGTGGCGGCCATGGAGGCGGAGGGAATCGTCATGGGCGAAGTTCTTCTGTCGAAAGGGAACAAGGCATTGCCAGAGCAGGGTAGCCAGCGCCCTGGGTGCCTGTCTCACGCCGAACGGGCAGCCACTCTCGCGTTTCGGACATTGCAGAATCCACTGCTCTTCCTTCACGCTCCCTGGCGGGTCATCCAGCGCAGCAAGGCGGCAATCGGTACGCTGCGGTGAGTCTCGTGGCGGTAGGGTTTGCCGTCGGCGGTAAAGCGCTCCCGGTAGCGGCTCAGTACCAGGCTGCGGCCATCGGCAGACAGGCGGGCTTCCAGTTCGTGCAGCAACAGCGGCTGTCGGGCGGCACCCTCCAGGCGCCGGAACAGCAGCACGGCGGTTTGCGTATCGTTTGTCACCGGCCACCCCCGGCACAGTCGGCCTGCCATGCGCCCGGCTTGCCGACCTTGCCTTCTGCCACCCGATTGCTGCGCCGTTGCGCGCTGTAGTCACGCAACGCAACGTAGTAATCCGGCCAGGTGCTCAGCAGGTCGGTCAATGGCAGGGCTTCGGCCCGTGCGTCGACGATGCCTCCCGCCGTGGCGGCGTTGCCCAGGGTGGTGACGGTATCGCTGTTGCCGCCAAACGGGTCCAGCGCCATGCCCAGCACCGTGCCGTTGGCATCACGCAGGTTGTGTGAGCCCAGCAGCGGCAGTTCGACGATCGGGCCATTGGCGATGTTCCAGACGCCGAAGGTCTGGCCAAAGTCCGAACGGTGCTGGCTCAGCCCCATTTTCCCCGATACATCGACCAGCCCCGCCACACCCAGGGTGGTGTTGAAGATGAAGCGCGTCAGGCTGGTCAACGCCCGCTTGCCATTGCCTTGCAGCACATCGTTGACGAATACCTTGGGCTCAGCGAAGTTGCTGGCAAAATTGTGCAGGCCCTGCCGGGCGAAACCGGGCAGCGCTTGATAGCCCCGGGCGACGGGGGCCAGCAGGTGGTCATCGACGCTGCGGTTGAAGGCGAACACCGCACGGTTGGCGGGTTCTGCCGGGTCACTGAGCTGATAGGCGACGTTGCCGCACGTCGCCGTGGCGGGAGCGCGCTGGCTGCAGCCGCTTGCGGCCAGCAGCGTCAGCACCAGCACGGCAGAGCGCGCTGAACGGGAGGCGGAAGATGAACGGGACATTGGTTGCTTCCTGGCAAGAACTGGCGGCGATGCTGCGCAGTTTTGTTTGCCGGGTGATGTCCGGAATGTCTCGGTGTCGACACTTTGTTACCGGGTTGAAATATATGACGGCTGGCGGGAGATGGCCTTAAAGTACCGCCGAATTTCTTGTTTTGGTGGTTTTAGTGAGCCATTTGCTGATAGTCGACGACGATGTCGAAGTGCTCGACCTGCTGCAGAAGTTCCTGCGCCAGCACGGTTACGAGGTGGACGTGGCCAAAGACGGCAAAGCGCTCTGGCAGGCTGTCGAGCGGCGGGTGCCAGACCTGGTGATTCTCGACGTGATGCTGCCCGGTGATAGCGGCCTGGTGCTGTGCCAGCGCTTGCTGGCCGAGCACAAGGTGGCGGTGATCATGCTCACCGCCATGGGCGAGCTGAGCGACCGGGTGGTGGGCCTGGAGCTGGGCGCGGATGACTACCTGACCAAGCCGTTCGCCGCACGTGAATTGCTGGCGCGGGTCAGGGCAGTGCTGCGGCGTGCCGGCGAAGCGGCTGGTCGCGCAGCCGCTGGCGCGGCGGGCCATGCCTGCGCGATCCTCGAGTTTGCTGGCTGGCGGCTGGACGTGGTGCGGCGCGAGTTGCGTTCGCCGGCCAACGTCATGATCCCCTTGTCCAACGGTGAATTCGAACTGTTGCTGGTGTTCGCCGAGCATCCGCGCCGGGTGCTCAGCCGCCAGCAGTTGCTGGACCTGGCCCGTGGCGATGCCTACGAGGCCTATGACCGCAGCGTTGACGTGCAGGTGAGCCGGCTGCGCCGCAAGCTTGAAAGCGAGCAGGGCCACGAGCCGTTGATCCGCACCTTGCGCAACGCCGGTTACCTGTTCACGCCCACGGTGGCCAGACGATGAGCCTGCTTGCCCGGGTTCGCCAGGCCCTGCCACGGCCGAAGATCACCATTGCCCGCTGGATCGCGCTGACCACCCTGACGGCGATGCTCTTCCTGTTGCTGCTCAAAGGCCTGTTCAGCCTGCTGCTGAGTGTCTGGGCGCAGCCACCGCTGCTGGAGAGCGGAGTGATCGAAAAGGTCGCAGCCGTTACCCGCATTCTCGATGTCGCATCCTTGGCAGAGCGGGCCAACATCGCCAGCGCGGCGGGTGACGGCAGCTACTCGGTGCGCTGGCTGCGTCGCCATGACGAAGCCGGCGTGCCCGCGCTGGTCGATGCCGAGTTCAGCGAGGGCACGCCTATCCTGCGCGCGCTGCTCAAGCGCCCGGATGCCAGGATCGAAGCCTTCGAACCGTCCGACCTGCCGGAATACGCACCTGAGCGCGGCTATGCGCTGATGATCGAGCTGAGCGACAAGTCCTGGGTACTGTTCCGCGCCACTGCCCGTAGCTGGGGGCTGGATGAGCTGCCACGCAACCTGATCATCCTGACCCTGATGCTGCTCTCCAGCCTTGCCGTTGCCTTGCTTGCCACGCGCTACCTGGCCAGGCCACTGGAGCGTTTTGCCGAAGGCGCACGGCGTTTTGGCAAGGACTTCAACGCGCCGCCGATTCCGGTGGTAGGGCCGCACGACCTGCGCCAGGCGATTCTCGCGTTCAACGCCACCCAGGCGCAGCTCAGGCACTTTCTCAACGACCGCACCCAGATGCTTGCGGCGATTTCCCATGACTTGCGCGCACCCTTGACGCGCATGCGTTTGCGCGCCGAGTTCATCGACGATGCCCAACTGCAGGCCAGGCTGTTCAAGGACGTTGACGAGATGCAGGCGATGGTCGAGGCGGCGCTGGGGTTTTTCCGTGACGATGCGCGGCTGGAGCAGGCCACCGTGTTCGACCTGGGCGAGTTGCTGTCGACTGTGGTGGATGATTTCAGGGATGCCGGCGTGGAGGTGGGGCTGAACGGGCCACGCCGCTGCGTGTACGAGGGGCGGCCGATGGGTATCAGGCGGGTGCTGGTCAACCTGATCGACAATGCCGCGAAGTATGGCCGTGACCCCGCAGTGACGCTGGCGATACGTACCGGGCAGATCGAAATCAGCGTGCAGGACCGTGGGCCGGGTATCGCGCCGGAGCTGCACGAGCAGGTATTCGCGCCGTTCTACCGCATCGAAGGCTCGCGCAACCGTAACACTGGCGGCGTCGGGCTGGGCCTGCCGGCAGCACGGGCCATCGTGCTGGAGCAGGGCGGCAGCGTGACCTTGTGCAACCGCCCGGGGGGTGGCCTGGAGGTCAGGGTCACGCTGCCGACCGGCTGATCAGAGCCCCAGTTCGCTGAGCCCGGGGTGATCATCCGGGCGCCGGCCCAGCGGCCAGCGGAACTTGCGCTCGGCTTCGCTGATGGGCTGTTCGTTGATGCTCGAATGGCGGTTCTGCATCAGCCCGTCGTCGGCGAATTCCCAGTTTTCGTTGCCATAGGCGCGGTACCACTGGCCGCTGTCGTCGTGGTACTCGTAGGCATAGCGCACGGCAATGCGGTTACCGGTGAAGGCCCATAATTCCTTGATCAGGCGGTACTCCAGTTCGTGGTTCCATTTGCGCGCCAGGAAAGCTTCGACCGCGGCGCGGCCGCGGGGGAACTCGACGCGATTGCGCCACACGGTGTCGATGGTATAGGCGAGCGCGACCTTGGCTGCGTCGCGACTGTTCCAGCCATCTTCGGCCAGGCGGACTTTTTCGATGGCGCTTGCGTGGGTGAAGGGCGGAAGGGGTGGACGAGACATGGGCTACTCCTCGGATTGATTGGCTGGTGAGGAGCTTAGCCGCCGCTGCGTGGCCAGAGAATGGATGTGCCTGGCACTTCATAATTGCATTGCCCGGAACAATGCGCAGGTGCCATGCCAGGCACAGTCCCGCTGGCGGAGCGCTCAGGCCGCGTCGGCAGCGGTATTTGCGACGGCCTTGCGGCGGCCGCCCAGCCATACCAGCAGCAGCCCGGCCGCTGCCAGCACGCCCCCGGCCATTGGCACCGCTGCATAGCCGAGGTTCAGGCTGAGCACCGCACCACCCAGCGCAGCGCCCAGGGCGTTACCCAGGTTGAACGCACCGACGTTGATCGAGGACGCCAGCCCCGGTGCCTCGATGGCCGCGATCATCACCCGCATCTGCAGCGGTGGTACCACGGCAAAGGTGAACATGCCCCACACCAGCAAGACCAGGGCGGCGCCGATATGGCTGCCCAGTACCAGCGGCATCAGCAGCATGATTGCCGCCAGCACTGCGAGGAAGATCCGCGCTGCACCGTCCAGCGACCAGTCGGCCAGGCGCCCACCCAGGCTGTTGCCCAGGGTGAAGCCCACACCGATCAGCACCAGGCCGAGGGTGACGAAGCTGTCCGAGGCGCCGGTCAGTTCGGCCAGTACCGGGGCGACGTAGGTGTACAAGGTGAACATGGCGCCGGCGCCAAGCACGGTGGTGGCCATCGCCAGCAACACGCTGGGGCGGGCGATAACGGCCAGCTCCTTGCGCACATGTGGCACGCTGCCGCGCTCACCCTTGGGCAGGGCGAACCACAGCGCGGCCATGGCCAGCAGGCCGAGTGCGGCGGTGCCGGCAAAGGCCATGCGCCAGCCGACCTGCTGGCCGACCCAGGTGGCCGCCGGTACGCCGCCGATGTTGGCGATGGTCAGGCCCATGAACATGGTCGCCACCGCACTGGCCTGTTTCTCCTTGGGCACCACGCTGGCCGCCACCACTGCGCCCAGGCCGAAGAACGCGCCGTGGTTGAGGCTGGTAACCAGCCGCGAGGCGAGCAGGGTGTAATAGTCCGGTGCCAGCGAGGACAGCAGGTTGCCCAGGGTGAAGATGGCCATCAGTGCCATCAGCGCTGCGCGCTTGCCGAAACGGCTGAACAGTAACGTCATCACCGGGGCGCCGACCATCACGCCGATGGCATAGGCAGTGATCAGCATGCCGGCGCTGGGGATGCTCACCTCGACGCCCTGGGCGATCACTGGCAGCAGGCCCATCGGGGTGAACTCGGTGGTGCCGATGCCGAACGCGCCGATGGCCAGGGCGAAGAGTACCCGGCCGCTTTTCATTGCTTGAGCGGTCATGGCGATCAATCCCAGGCTGGGGCCAGGCCGTCAGGGCTGACTTCGCGGCCATTGCGTTCCAGCCCGGCAATCCGGGCCATGTCTTCGGCGTCCAGCTTGAGGCTCTGGGCAAGCAGGTTGCTGGCCAGGTTCTCGCGCTTGGTCGACGACGGGATCACCGCGTAGCCCTGTTGCATGGCCCAGGCCAGGGCAACCTGGGCGACCGTGGCCTTGTGCTTGGCGGCGATCTCGGCCAGTACCGGGTCTTTCAGGACCTTGCCGTAGGCCAACGTCATGTACGAAGTGACGGTGATGCCCTGTTCCTTGAGGAATGCAGCCAGCTTGCCGTTCTGCAGGTACGGGCTGAGCTCGATCTGGTTGGTCGCGATCTGGCCTTCGCCGACCACGCCGATGGCCTGGCGGGTCAGCTCGATGTTGAAGTTCGACACACCGATCTGTCGGGTCAGGCCCAGCGCCTTGGCTTCGGCCAGGGCGGCCATGTACTCGGGCAGTTCAACGCCGTTGCCTGGGGCTGGCCAATGGATCAGTAGCAGGTCGACATGGTCGGTACGCAGTTTCTGCAGGCTGTCGCGCAGGCTGGGGATCAGTTTGTCTGCCGCGTAGTTGGCTACCCAGATCTTGGTGGTGATGAACAGCTCGCTGCGCGGCACGCCGCTTTCGGCGATGGCCTGGCCGACTTCAGCTTCGTTGTCGTAGATCTGTGCGGTGTCGATGACCCGATAGCCCAGTTCCAGGGCTGCCTTGACCGAATCGATGACGGTCTGGCCGGTCAGGCGGAAGGTGCCGAGGCCGAAGGGTGGAATGCTCATGGATCTGCTCCTGCTGCTTGGGGAGAAGTGAACGGTACCGAGCCGGGACGCTCGTATGTTCGTGTGGGAGCAGTATGCGGGTATGGCGGGGACTGATTAAGGGGCGGCGGGGCCAAGGTCTTTTGAGCTGCAGTCAACAATCGGCGGTTCGGTCGTGATCGAAAGCCTGGCAATCTACCCCTGGCGCCTACTGAGGGCGACAGGGGCAGGCGGATGCATTGATCAGTCGCGGATCAGCGCTGGGTTGGATTGCAGCAACCATAGACCCCGCAGCGACTGGATCTGTTGCTCAAGGCTGGAGGCGAGGCCAAGTCGCCGCGCCTGCCGGTCGTTCACCAAGAGCTTTTCGAGCAGTCCCAGCAGGTCGCGTGACTGTTCGGTCGAGGCAGAGGTGGTGACATCGGACTGCAGTTCGGCTTTCTGGTAAGTGCGTACACGCTCCTGCTGGCTGGCCTGTTGCATAGCAGTGGCCTCGACAAGGACGTTGTTGACAAAGCCTATACGGGTCGAGCTGCTGGCTTGGTCATCCACCTCATGGTAGCGGTAGTCCTGCGACTCGCTGTCGAGGCTGAGTTGCAGCTCTACCCATGGGTTGAGGCTCTCGTGCCAGGAAGCCTTCAGCGTACTCTGCTGGTCCTGTTGCAGGCTCAGGTTGGCTGCTCCGCCCTTGCGGGCGGTGGTTTGTGAAACGTTGTAAGTGAAGCTGTCTATTTCATCCGGGCGCATGGGGTTGGTGCGCTTCCCGGGTGTGGAGAGCGAAGCGGTGAAGTCGGCCATGCCGCTCAGCAGCAGGCGGCTGCTCGTGTTTGACCAGATGTCATCAGCCGCCGGGCGCAGGGCGGCGTCGTCGACGCTATTGAGCTGGCGGAAAGCATCCTTGAACAGCGTCATCAATTGTTCATCGCCGTTTCCGCGTTGCTGTGCGGCATCGAACTGGGTCAGGTAGTTCGACACTGCTGCCTGCCGTTGCGCCTCGCTGCCCAGCAAGGTGCCGCCCTGGGTATCGAAGTTCATCTTCACATTGCCGGACGGCGCCTGGAGTTCCAGGCTGCGCGTGTGCTCGTCCATCTGCAGGGCAAACGTCTGTCGGGCTCCGTCTGCGGTTTGCAGTTGTGCCTCTAGTTGCAGGCCGGTGAAGAGCGTGGGGTCGAGCTTCACCAGCGCGCCGAGCTTCAGGCTCGGGGGCTCTTGAACAAGGCCGTTGACGGCGGTCTGGAAGCTGTCCGCCATCATTGCCAGGCCTTTGAGTTCACTGGCGGTGAGGTCACCGCCGAGCACCTCGGCATCTACCGCCAAGCCCCTTTCGCTGTTGAACAGCCCCAGGGAAACGGTCGCGCCGGACGCCGTGTTCAGGGTGAAGGTCACGCGGTCGGTGGCGAACTCGCGCAGCCTTGCCTGTTGCAGGCCAAGCAGCATGGGCTCGGCTGCCGCACCGCGATCTACTGCCAGGCCTGACTGGGCAATACGTTGCCCACCGTTGGCTGCCAGTTGTTCCAGCAACGCTGCGCCCAGGCCCTGAAACCGGGAAGCGGTGGAAGAGGCCTGAATCGCGCTATACATGGTCAGGCTCAGCTTGTCGATGCCGTTATGCTCCCAGACATGGCGGACCTGCCCATTGCCGAGGGTGCCTTTGGCGTTGTAGACACCAATGTCGGCGCTGGGCTGCGGCTGGCCAAGGCTGACCTCGCTGCTTGCTGTGGGTTCTGCGGCTTTTACGGCAATGCCTGGAGGTGCCTTGGCAGCAGGCATGTAGGCCTGGGTCATGCGTATGATCGGTGGAATCTGATTCATTCACGCTTCCTGCGTTTTCTGGGGCGTTCGTGCATGATGTCGGCGCGCCATCAGCGAACTTGAATTCCCGACCCGAAAACGCATCGGCCCGCCAAGAAGGCGGGCCGTCAGGCACGGCAGCTGACGATCAGCGGCGGCGGAACAGCGGCAGCGGCTCGTCGGCGGCGGCCTGGTAGGTCACCGAGAAGTCTTTCAGGCTTTGCAGCGCGTCTTCCGGGTCCTTGTCGGCACGGATGGCGAACGCATCGAAGCCGCAGCGGGCCATGAAGAACAGCTGGTCGCGCAGCACGTCACCAATCGCACGCAGCTCGCCCTTGTAGCCATAGCGGTCACGCAGCAGGCGTGCATTGGAGTAGCTGCGCCCGTCGGTGAAGGCCGGGAAGTTCAATGCGATGACCTGGAAGTGTTGCACGTCCTCGCCGATTTCTTCCGCTTCTTCGTCACTGTCCAGCCACACACCCAGGCCACCATCGCGGGCTTTCAGTGCATGGGCATGGTCGCGCCACATCTGCAGCGGGACGATGTAGTCGTCGCAGTTGGTCAGCTCGTCGAACGAGGTCTCCTTCGGCAGCAGGTGCCAGGTTTCGTCGACGATCTGGTTGTTCTTAATGATTCGCTGCATAGACGCGTTCCTTGAAGGGGTCGATGCCGATACGCTGGTAGGTGTCGATGAAACGCTCTTCCTCGGTACGTTGCTCGACGTACACGGCGATCAGCTTCTCGATCACATCGGCCATGTCGTCCTGGGCGAAGGACGGGCCGAGGATCTTGCCCAGGCTCGCGCCACGCGCGGCATTGCCGCCCAGCGATACCTGGTAGAACTCCTCGCCCTTCTTGTCCACGCCGAGAATGCCGATGTGGCCCACGTGGTGGTGGCCGCAGGCGTTCATGCAGCCGGAAATGTTCAGGTCGATCTCGCCGATGTCGAACAGGTAGTCCAGGTCGTCGAAGCGGCGCTGGATGGATTCGGCGATCGGAATCGACTTGGCGTTGGCCAGCGAGCAGTAGTCACCACCCGGGCAGCAGATGATGTCGGTCAGCAGGCCGATGTTCGGGGTGGCGAAGCCGGCTTCGCGCAGCTCCAGCCACAGCGCGTGCAGCTGGCGCTGCTCGACGTCGGCGAGAATGATGTTCTGTTCGTGCGAGGTGCGCAGGAAACCGAAGCTGTAGCGCTCGGCCAGGTCGGCCACGGCGTCCAGTTGCTTGTCGGTCAGGTCGCCCGGGGCAACGCCGGTGGGCTTCAGTGACAGGGTCACGGCCACGTAGCCCGGGCGCTTGTGGGCGCGGGTGTTGCGCGAACGCCAACGGGCAAAGCCTGGGTATTCGGCATCCAGGGCGCTGTAGTCGACGTTGTCCAGGGCCAGGTAGTCCGGGTCGACGAAGTGGCGCGAAACGCGCTGTACTTCGGCTTCGGTCAGGGTGGTGCTGCCGCCGCGCAGGTGAACCATTTCGGCCTCGACCTTCTCGGCGAACACTTCCGGGGTAAGGGCCTTGACCAGGATCTTGATCCGCGCCTTGTACTTGTTGTCACGGCGGCCGTAACGGTTGTACACGCGCAGAATGGCATCCAGGTAGCTGATCAGGTCCTGCCAGGGCAGGAACTCGTTGATGAACGAGCCGACTACCGGAGTACGGCCCAGTCCGCCGCCGACCAGTACGCGGAAGCCCAGCTCGCCAGCGGCATTGCGCACCGGCTCCAGGCCGATGTCGTGCACCTCGATGGCGGCGCGGTCTTCCTGCGAGCCGTTGATGGCAATCTTGAACTTGCGCGGCAGGTAGGCGAATTCCGGGTGGAAGGTGGTCCACTGGCGGACGATTTCACACCACGGGCGTGGGTCGATGATTTCGTCCGCAGCGACACCGGCGAACTGGTCGGTGGTGGTGTTGCGCAGGCAGTTGCCGCTGGTCTGGATCGCATGCATCTGCACCGTGGCCAGCTCGGCAAGGATGTCCGGGACGTCTTCCAGCGCGGGCCAGTTGAACTGTACGTTCTGGCGGGTGGAGATGTGGGCGTAGCCCTTGTCGTAGTCGCGGGCGATCTTGGCCAGGGTGCGGACCTGGCGGGCGTTCAACTGGCCGTACGGCACGGCGACACGCAGCATCGGTGCGAAACGTTGGATGTATAGGCCGTTCTGCAGGCGCAGAGGGCGGAATTCTTCTTCGCTCAGTTCCCCGGCCAGGTAGCGGCGGGTCTGATCACGGAACTGCTTGACGCGGTCCTCGATGATCCGCTGATCGTACTCGTCGTATACGTACATAAAAGTCCTGTCTCAGGCATGCAGCTATTCGCGCGCACGGCCGCGCACTCCGGTTCGGAGCCGGGGAACGATAGCAGGTTGCGTTTATGCGCTAAAGTGATGTTTTTGCATATGAAAAGAACCAAACGGACTATGTGAGATTGACTGCCATTTGTGCGCTGGCTGTGGCCCGGTGTTTATAATCCGAGGTTTGCTTCGCAGGGTTCTGTCCCCATGCTCAAGGCGTTGTGCCAAAGCTTGTGTCTTGTCTTGCCGCTGACGGCCACCGCGCAACCGGCGTCGGTGGTTTTTCTCAACCCGGGGTTGTCCTCCGAGACGTTCTGGACCAGCTATACCCGTTTCATGCAGGCCGCCGCAGACGAGCTGGGCATGACCTTGCGCGTGGAGTACAGCGAGCGCCGTGCCGACCTGGCACTGAGCCGCGCCAGGGCGATCCTGAGCGGGCCGCAGCGGCCGGACTACCTGGTGCTGGTCAACGAGCAGTATGTCGCCCCGGAAATCATGCGCCTGTCGCGTGGCTCCGGGGTCAAGCTGTTCCTGGTCAACAACGGCCTGACCGCCAGCCAGGCCATGAGTGTCAAGGCCCAGCCCGACAAGTATGCCGAGCCCCTGGGCACCCTGGTCAGCAACGACGAGCAGGCAGGCTTCCAGATGTTGCAGCAGATGGTCGCGCAATTGCCCCGGGACAGCGGGCCGGTGGACCTGGTGGCCTTCGCCGGGGTCAAGACCACGCCGGCCTCGCAGTTGCGCGTAGAGGGCATGCGTCGGGCCTTGGCCGATCATCCCCAGGTGCGCCTGCGTCAGGTGGTGTATGGCGGCTGGAACCGTCAGCGTGCCTACGAGCAGGCGCGGCAACTGCTGGAGCGCTACCCAGGCACGCGCCTGGTGTGGTCGGCCAATGACGAGATGGCCTTTGGCGCCATGCAGGCATGTGAAGAGGCAGGCCGGCGGCCGGGGCGTGATGTGCTGTTCGGTGCAGTGAACGCTTCGCCCGAGGCCTTGCACGCGCGTATCGACGGGCGCCTGAGCGTACTGATGGGCGGGCATTTCACCCTTGGCGGTTGGGCCATGGTGCTGCTGCACGATGATGCCCAGGGGCTGCCGGTGAACCACGGCCGTCTGCGCGAGCACAGCGTGCCGGTGTTGCAGCTGATCGACCAGGCCAAGGCAAAGCACTGGCTGCAACTGCAGGAACGGGCCGACTACGGCGTCGATTTCCAGCAGTACAGCGCCGAAGGGCGGCCGCCTAGCTACCAGTACCCGTTTCTGGTGTCACCGATCGATTATTGAAAGACCCTGCTTGAGCGAAGGGCATTGCTCGTCTTAACTGCTGGTGTGAAGTGCATTCCCATAACCACTACAAGAGGCAATGCAATGGGAAACTCAACCAAGGTCCGTAAAGCTGACAGCAGTGTCGATGCCTGGGCGATCCTCTGCCTGATCGTCCTGGTGGTGGTCACCGCCGTGTATTGGGTCAGCCACCAGTAGACTTGTCTTCAAGACCATGATGCAGCAGGGCGCCTGCGGGGGAAATCCCGCAGGCGTTTCATCGTGCCAGCGAACAGACCGCTACCGGCTAGCGGGCAAGGTGCAGGGCCAGTTGCACCAGGCCGATCAGTACGGCAATGAACACCAAGGTGAACAGCGTCCCCAGCGCAATGAAATGGCTGGCCTTGCCGTGGGTGAAGTCGCGGGTGCGGTTCTTGCCGCTTTGTACGCCAAAGGCGGCGGCAAGAATGCTGTGCAGCATCTGCCAGAAAGTCGGCGGTTTGCCCTGGCTGGAATCGTCCATGGTGGCTCCTGGAAAAAGCAGAGGCAATCAGGGACAGTGTAGGCAATCAGGCGGGGTTGGCATGGCCGGCTTCTCGCGAGTCACCCCGCGAAGAAGCCGGCGCCGACTCAGCTGTCGTACCCGAGGTTGGGCGCCAGCCAGCGCTCGCTCACGCTGATGTCCTGGCCTTTGCGCGCGCTGTAGTTTTCGATCTGGTCGCGGTCGACCTTGCCCACGGCAAAGTACTGTGCCTGCGGGTGGGCAAAGTACCAGCCGCTGACTGCCGCCGCCGGGAACATCGCGAAGTGGTCGGTAAGGAACACGCCGCTCGGCCCGGTTTCGCCGATGGCCGTGCCGTCCAGCAGGCGGAACAGGGTTTCCTTCTCGGTGTGGTCCGGGCAGGCCGGGTAGCCCGGTGCCGGGCGAATGCCGCGGTATTGCTCCTTGATCAGCGCCTCGTTGTCGAGGTGCTCGTCGCGGGCGTAGCCCCAGTGTTCCTTGCGCACCTGCTCGTGCAGCCATTCGGCGCAGGCTTCGGCCAGGCGGTCAGCCAGGGCCTTGACCATGATCGAGCTGTAGTCGTCACCCTTGTCCTGATAGGCCTTGGCCAGTTCCTCGGCGCCGATGCCGGCGGTGGTGATGAAGCCGCCGACATAATCGGTGACACCGCTGGCCTTCGGCGCGACGAAGTCGGCCAGTGACCAGTTGGGCTTGCCGTCCGGCTTGATGGTCTGCTGGCGCAAGTGATGCAGGGTGGCCAGGGCCTGGCCGTCGTCGCCGTACACTTCGATATCGTCATCGGCCACCTGGTTGGCCGGCCAGAAGCCGAACACCGCACGGGCGCTGATCAGCTTTTCGTCGATCAGCTTGTCGAGCATCTCGCGTGCATCCTGGTACAGCGCCGTGGCCGCCTCGCCAACCACCTCGTCGGTCAGAATGCGCGGGAACTTGCCGGCCAGGTCCCAGGAAATGAAGAACGGCGTCCAGTCGATGTATTCGGCCAGGGTGCGCAGGTCGATGTTCTCCAGCACCTTGACGCCAGTGAAGGAGGGCACCGCGGGCTGGTAACCGGCCCAGTCGTACTGCGGCTTGGCTGCAACGGCCTGGGCGTAGCTCAGGCGCTCGGTGCGGGCACTGCGGTTGGCCGTGCGCTCGCGCACTTGCTGGTATTCCTCGCGGGTCTTCTCGACGAAGCCCGCTTTCAGTTCCTTGGACAGCAACTGGGTAGCAACACCCACGGCACGCGAAGCGTCGGTGACATAGACCACTGCATCGTTGCTGTACTTGGGTTCGATCTTGACGGCGGTGTGCGCCTTGGAGGTGGTGGCGCCACCGATCATCAACGGCAGGTTGAAGCCCTGGCGTTGCATTTCGCGGGCGACGTGGACCATCTCGTCAAGTGACGGCGTGATCAGGCCGGACAGGCCGATGATGTCGCACTTCTGGTCGCGGGCGGTTTGCAGGATCTTCTCGGCCGGCACCATCACGCCAAGGTCGACGATGTCGTAGCCGTTGCAGCCCAGCACCACGCCGACGATGTTCTTGCCGATATCGTGCACGTCGCCTTTTACCGTGGCCATGAGGATCTTGCCCTTGGCCTCCGGCTTGTCGCCTTTCTCGGCTTCGATGAACGGAATCAGGTGCGCCACCGCCTGTTTCATCACGCGGGCCGACTTGACCACCTGCGGCAGGAACATCTTGCCCGCACCGAACAGGTCGCCCACCACGTTCATGCCGCTCATCAGCGGGCCTTCGATGACTTCGATGGGGCGCGCGCATTGTTGACGGCATTCTTCGGTATCTTCGACGATGAACGCCGTGATGCCTTTCACCAGCGCGTGCTCCAGGCGTTTTTCCACCGGCAGCGAGCGCCACTCTTCGTTCTCCACTTCCCTGGTGGCACCGCCGCCCTTGTAGTCGTCGGCGATGGCCAGCAGTGCATCGGTGCCATGCGCGGTGCGGTTGAGCACGACGTCCTCGACCTTCTCCCGCAGCTCGGCGGGGATCTCGTCGTAGATCTCCAGCTGGCCGGCGTTGACGATACCCATGGTCAGGCCGTTCTGGATCGCGTGGTACAGGAACACCGAATGGATCGCTTCACGTACCGGGTTGTTGCCACGGAACGAGAACGACACGTTGGACACGCCACCCGAACTCAGTGCGTACGGCAGGTGGTCGCGGATGTAGGCGCAGGCCTCGATGAAATCGACGGCGTAATTGTTGTGCTCCTCGATACCGGTGGCGACGGCGAAGATGTTCGGGTCGAAGATGATGTCTTCCGGCGGGAAGCCCACTTCGTTGACCAGGATGTCATAGCTGCGCTGGCAGATTTCCTTCTTGCGTGCGGCGGTGTCGGCCTGGCCGACCTCGTCGAACGCCATCACCACCACGGCGGCGCCATAGCGCTTGCACAGGCGGGCATGGTGCTTGAACTGCTCGACGCCTTCCTTCATGGAAATCGAGTTGACGATGCCCTTGCCCTGGATGCACTTGAGGCCCGCTTCGATCACCTCCCACTTGGACGAGTCGATCATGATCGGCACGCGCGAGATATCGGGCTCGCCAGCGATCAGGTTGAGGAAGCGGACCATGGCGGCCTGGGAGTCGAGCATCCCCTCGTCCATGTTGATGTCGATCACCTGGGCGCCGGCCTCGACCTGCTGCAGGGCAACTTCCAGGGCTTCGGTGTAGTTTTCCTCACGGATCAGCCGGGCGAACTTGGCGGAGCCGGTGATGTTGGTGCGCTCGCCGACGTTGACGAACAGCGACTGGCGGTCGATGGTGAAGGGTTCCAGGCCTGACAGGCGGCAGGCCTTGGCGATTTGCGGAATCTTGCGCGGCGGGTACTTGGCCACGGCTTCGGCGATGGCCTGGATGTGCCCCGGCGTGGTACCACAGCAACCGCCGATGATGTTGAGGAAGCCGCTGGCGGCGAATTCTTCGACCACGGCGGCCATTTCCGCCGGGGTCTCGTCGTATTCGCCGAAAGCGTTGGGCAGGCCGGCGTTGGGGTGGGCCGAGACGTGGGTGTCGGCCTTGGTCGCCAGTTCTTCCAGGTACGGGCGCAGGTCCTTGGCGCCGAGGGCGCAGTTCAGGCCCACGGAAATCGACTTGGCATGGCGAACCGAGTTCCAGAACGCCTCGGTGGTCTGGCCCGACAGCGTTCGGCCGGAGGCGTCGGTGATGGTGCCGGAGATCATGATCGGCAGTTCGATAGCGTCTTCTTCGAATACCTGTTGCACGGCGAAGATCGCCGCCTTGGCGTTGAGGGTGTCGAAAATGGTCTCGATCAGCAGCAGGTCGGCGCCGCCTTCGATCAGGCCGCGGGTGGCCTCGATGTAGTTGGCGACCAGTTCGTCGAAGGTGACGTTGCGGTAACCGGGGTCGTTGACGTCCGGGGAAATCGAGCAGGTGCGGCTGGTCGGGCCGAGTACGCCGGCGACGAAGCGCGGCTTGTCCGGGGTTTCCAGGGTCTTGGCGTCGGCTACCTGGCGGGCGATGCGTGCGCCTTCGACGTTCAACTCGTACACCAGCGCTTCCATGCCGTAGTCGGCCTGGGAAATCTGCGTGGCGTTGAAGGTGTTGGTTTCGAGGATATCGGCCCCGGCATCCAGGTAGGCCTTCTCGATGGCGGCGATCACATCGGGGCGGCTGAGCAGCAGCAGGTCGTTGTTACCTTTGACATCGCTTGGCCAATCGGCGAAGCGCGTGCCACGATAGTCGTGTTCCTCGAGCCGGTAGCTTTGGATCATAGTACCCATGCCGCCGTCGAGGATCAGGATGCGCTCTGCGAGTGCGTTCTGGAGTGCTTGGAGACGAGCGCTACGGTCGGACATAGGAACTACCTGGTCGGGCAAATTTCAGAAGGTGCCGAATCATAACAAAGCTGCGCGGTTTTTAGGCATGTCGCCCATTTGCATGAAAACTGCTCATGTTGGCAGGCCTGCTGGCAGTGCATCCAAGGACGATCAGGCAAAACGTGATGGTTTCAATTCCCAGGACTTTCCGCACATGGTGCATCGTATTCTTGCCGCCGCTTTCGCGCTGTTCATCAGTAGCGTGGCGTTCGCGCAAGCCCCACAGTCGAGCCCGGCTATTTCCTATACTCGGGACATCCAACCGATCTTCACCGAAAAATGCGTGGCCTGCCACGCCTGCAACGATGCTGCCTGCCAGCTGAAGCTGGAAAGCCCCGAGGGCGCCGTGCGCGGTGCGACCAAGGTGCCGGTCTACCAGGGCGAGCGCAGCAGGGCGGTGCCCACCACGCGGCTGTTCTACGACGCCCACAGCGAGGGCGAGTGGCGCAAGAAGGGCTTCTATTCGGTCCTCGACAACCAGGGCAGCCAGGCCGCGCTGATGGCCCGCATGCTGGAGCTGGGGCACAAGACCCCGCTTACGCCCAACGCCAAGCTGCCTGAAGAAATCGTCCTGGGCCTGAACCGCAACAATATGTGCCCGTTGCCCGAGGAGTTCGACGCTTATGCCGGCGCTCACCCCAAGGAGGGCATGCCGCTGGCGGTGACCGGCCTGACCGACAACGAATACGACACCCTGCGCCGCTGGCTGGCTGGCGGTGCGCCGGTCGAGTACCAGCCAGTCAAGCCAAGCGCGATCGAAGCCACGCAGATCGCCGAATGGGAAGAACTGCTCAACCGCCCCGGCTCCACCGAGGCGCTGGTCGGCCGCTGGCTGTACGAGCACCTGTTCCTGGCTCACATCTACTTCACCGGAGGCGAGCAGGGCCACTTCTTCCAGTGGGTGCGCTCGCGCACCCCGAGCGGGCAGCCGGTCGACCTGATCGCCACGCGCCGCCCCAACGACCCGCCGGGCACCGACTTCTATTACCGCTTGATCCCGGTGCAGGGCGTGATCGTGCACAAGACCCACATCACCTACCCGATGGGGCCGCAGAAGCTCAAGCGGGTCAAGCAACTGTTCTACGCCGGCGACTGGCATGCCGCTGCCTTGCCAGGCTACGGCCCGCGCCACCGGGCCAACCCGTTCGAGACCTTCGAGGCGATCCCGGCGGTGGCGCGCTACCAGTTCATGCTGGATAACGCCGAGTACTTCGTGCGTACCTTCATCCGCGGCCCGGTCTGCCGTGGGCAGATCGCCACTGATGTGATCCGCGACAACTTCTGGGCGTTGTTCCAGGAGCCAGCCCACGACCGTTACATCACCGATGCCCAGTACCGGGGCGAGGCCACGCCGCTACTGGCCATGCCTGGGCAGATCGATGACGTTGGCAGTGTGCTGAGCCTGTGGCACGCCTACCGCGACAAACGCAACGAGTACGAGAAACTGCGCCGCGAAGCCTACGCCGACATGCCGGCGCCGGGCTGGGCCACACTGTGGGCCGGTAACGACAACGCGCTGCTGAGCATCTTCCGCCACTTCGACAGCGCCGCGGTGACCAAGGGCCTGGTTGGCGATGTGCCACTGACCGTGTGGCTGTTCGATTACCCGCTGTTCGAGCGCACCTATTATCAGTTGGCGGTCAACTTCGACGTGTTCGGCAACGTCTCGCATCAGTTGCAGACGCGCCTGTATTTCGACCTGATCCGCAACGGTGCCGAAATCAACTTCCTGCGCCTGATGCCGGCCGACCAGCGCAAGGCGATCCTCGGCGACTGGTATCAGAACAGCGGCAAGGTGAAGATGTGGATGGACTACGAGGACATCGACACCGACACCCCAACCGGCATCAAGCTCGACCTGCGCGACCCCAAGCGCGACTTTGGCCTGCAGCTGCTGCAGCGCACCGGCAGCCTGAATGCCGCGCCCGACCCGATCAACCGCTGCCAGGGCGCGTACTGCTCACGGCCGCAGATGAGTGAAGAGTTCCGCAATGTCGAACAGTCGCTCAGCCGCCTGGTGTCGCGCCCGGCTGCCGGGTTGAAGGTGATCAACCAGCTGCCCGAGGCGACTCTGCTGCGCATCGAAGGGCTGGGTGGCCAGCGTCAGGTGTACAGCCTGCTGCGCAACCGCGCGCACAGCAACGTGGCGTTCCTGCTGGGTGAGGCGTACCGCTACCAGCCGGGCCTGGACACCCTGACCCTGTACCCGGGCGTGCTCAGCAGTTACCCGAACTTCATCTTCAACATCCCGGCCACAGATGTGCCGGAGTTCGTCGAGGACATGGAGTACGCCAAGGATGATGCTGCGCGCTTCGAGCGTATCGTCATGCGCTGGGGTGTGCGCCGCAGCCACCCCGAGTTCTGGCGCTACTTCCATGACCTCAACAGCTTCATCAAGGAGACCGAGCCGGTCGAGGCGGGCGTGCTGGATATGAACCGCTACCAGAACCTCTGATCGGGCGGGCTGACCTTTGCGCCTACCCTGCGGTCGGAAATGCTGGGTGGTCCGGGGGTTGCTGTGCAGCCCCATCGCCGGCCAGCCAACTCCACGGGGTGCTGCACATGCCTGAAAGCTGCGCAGTACCCGTGGCAGCGGGCTTACCAGCGGTGGAGCGCACTGCGCTCCAAAGGCCTCAATGCACCGGCAATTGCAGGGTATTCAATGCTGTATTCGCTTCAGGCACTGCGGGCGTTCGCCGCCTGGGTGGTGGTTTGCCACCATTTCATGCAGATCTTCTTCGACTTCCATGCCACCGGCCCCATTGGCCAACTGCTCACCGACCGTGGCGCTGTTGGCGTCGACATCTTCTTCGTCATCAGCGGGCTGGTCATCTACCTGTCGACCCGTGACAAGCCCATCGAACCGCGCCAGTTCCTGCTAAACCGGGTGTTGCGCATCGTCCCGGCCTATTGGTTCTACACGGCGCTGATGGCCACGCTGTTGCTCGCTTTCAGTCAATGGATGCCGCACCAGGCGTTCACCTGGCAGCACCTGTGGCTGTCGCTGTTGTTCATCCCGGCGGAAAACCCTGGCGGCTACGGCTTGTACCCGACCTTGAACGTGGGCTGGACGCTGAATTTCGAAATGTTCTTCTACTTGCTGTTCGGCCTGGCCTTCCTGGTCCGCCAGCGCCGTTACCAACTGCTGGCGACCGCTGCGCTGCTGCTGGTCAGTGAGGTGCTGGGCCGGCTGGGCGTGCTCAGCCGTTTCTACAACAACCCGATCATCTATGAATTCCTGCTCGGCATCGGCCTGGGCGTGTTGCTCCGCAGCGGGCTGATCCGCCAGGCCCGCTGGCTGCCGTTGCTGTTGTTGGCGCTGGCGAGCCTGGCCATCTACTACCTGGACGCTTCCCGGCGGCTGCTCAACTGGGGGGTGCCGAGCGCAATGATCGTGCTGGCCTTCGTGGCCCTGGAGCCGCAGTTCCGAGGCAACCGGCTGCTCAAGGCCCTAGGCGACTGTTCGTATTCGGTGTACCTGGTCCATGTGCTGGTGCTGTACGTCGGCTGGTTCGCCAGCCAGCGCCTGCAACTGAACCCGTACCTGGTATTCGCTCTGTGCGTGCCGTCCATTGGACTAATGTCGTGGTTCAGCTACCGCTGGCTGGAGCGCGGCCTGTACCGGCGCCTGCAGGCCTGGTTGGCGGCGCCACGGGAGCCAGCCCCTGAATATGTGCTTTCCCGAGTCAAATACTAGGACTTTGTTCGAAGGCCGGGTTGGCGTACACTTGGCCGCAAGTCTGTGAGGAACCTACATGAGCGCTATAACCATTACCGACGCCGCCCATGACTACCTGGCCGATCTGCTCTCCAAGCAGAATACGCCTGGCATCGGCATTCGCATTTTCATCACCCAGCCAGGCACCCAGTACGCCGAAACCTGTATCGCCTACTGCAAGCCGGGCGAAGAGAAGCCTGACGACACCGCCGTAGGTCTGAAGAGCTTTACCGCTTACCTGGATGCCGTCAGCGTGCCGTTCCTGGAAGACGCGCTGGTCGACTACGCTACCGACCGCATGGGCGGCCAGTTGACCATCAAGGCGCCGAACGCCAAGGTGCCGATGGTCAACGAAGACAGCCCGATCAACGAGCGCATCAATTACTACCTGCAGACCGAGATCAACCCCGGCCTGGCCAGCCACGGCGGCCAGGTGAGCCTGGTGGACGTGGTCGACGACGGCATCGCCGTGCTGCAGTTCGGCGGTGGTTGCCAGGGTTGTGGCCAGGCCGACGTGACCCTGAAGGAAGGCATCGAGCGTACGCTGCTGGAACGCATTCCCGAGCTGAAGGGCGTACGCGACGTGACTGACCACAGTCAGAAAGAGAACGCCTACTACTGATGCTGGATGGGCTGCTGCTACAAGGCCGCGCCTTAGCAACAAAGTGTTACTGTTTCAAGCCCTGCGACAACAGGCCGCAGCCCGTATTCCAAGGGCTGCAGCCGACCACCGCCGTGCCCGGGTAGAACCCTTCGGGGGGCCATGCCAGAATGCCCCGGCATTTCGTCCGGCCCGTCCCGAGGGCCGGCACCTCCCCTGTAAAGGATGGTTTCATGAATGATCTATATACCCGGCGCGCAGTTGTCGCCGGGATGGGCGTTCTCGGGCTTGGCCTGCTGGCAGGCTGCAGCCCGGCCCGGGGGCTCGAGTTCAAGTACGGCAAGAACATGAGCAACGAGATCCTGGGGCGCAAGTTCAGCCTCAAGGACACCCAGGGCAACGTACGCACCCTGTCGAGTTTCTACGGCAGCATGCCGATGATCTTCTTCGGCTTTACCCAGTGCCCGGCGGTCTGCCCGACCACGCTGGCGCGCGCCGCACAGATTCGCAAGCTGCTCAGAGGCCGTGACCGCGACCTGTTCCAGGTGGTGCTGATCACCCTGGACCCGGAGCGCGACACCCCGGAAGTGCTGGACGCCTACGTCAAGGCGTTCGACCCGTCGTTCACCGCGCTCACCGGCACCCCCGAAGAGATCGCCGCAGTGGCCAAGGAATTCAAGGTGTTCTACGAGAAGGTCCCGGCCGGGGATACCTATACCGTCTCGCACTCGTCCACCAGCTATGTCTACGATACGCGCGGCACGTTGCGCCTGAGCCTGGGTCATGCCCTGACCGCCCAGGAGTGCGCCGAAGACCTGGTTACCCTGATGGAGATCTGCTGAATGTCGATGCAACCGATCAAGCGCGGCCTGGCCGCCCTGGCCCTGATGGGCCTGGCCTTGCCAGCCCTGGCCCAGACCACCGTGAGCGATGCCTGGGTGCGTGCCAGCGTGCCGCACCAGCAGTCCACCGGGGCTTTCATGACCCTGACCGCCAGCAGCGACAGCAAGTTGGTGGGTGTGGCGTCCAAGGTAGCCAGGACCGTTCAGGTGCACGAGATGACCATGAACGGCGACGTGATGGGCATGCGTGAGGTGAAAACTGTCGAGTTGCCAGCCGGCAAAGCCGTGACGCTGGATCCGAACGGCCTGCACGTGATGCTGATGGGGCTGGGCAATCAGGTGAAGGAGGGGGAGAAAGTGCCGCTGACCCTGACCATCGAAGATGCCAGGGGTGCCAGGGAAACCGTGGAGGTACAGGCTGAAGTGCGAGCGCTCACCGCCGAGGCGGGCACCGGGCATGAGCACATGCACATGAACCACTGACAGATTTGAAACGGGGCCGCTTTGCGGCCCTGTTCATTTTCAGCTGCGAAACTTCGGCAGTGGCCTGTCGAGCGTCAGTGAGGTAAGGGTCTTGCGCACCTTGGCCTCGTCAGCCTCCAGGGCCTTCAGGCTGGCGCGGATCTTGCCGGCGGCGGGCACATCGCCCTGCCGGTCGATCCAGTCGGCAATCTCCTTGCAGGCGCTGCTCAGGCAGGCTTGGCGCTGGTTCATCAGCGACAGCAGGGTGGTGAGCTCTGTTTCGGACATGGCAGGATCCTCCGTTCAGCTCTGTCAGTGTAGCAGTGGCTGGCGGGATTACCTGTGCCCGGCTGTCGCAGCTCAGGCCGGCAGGCAGGCGCTGCGGTAGGCCCCCGGGGTCACCCCATAGGCCTGCTTGAATTGCCGGCTCAGATGACTTTGGTCGGCGTAACCCAGGTCGAACGCCACCTCCGAGGCTGCCCAGCCACGCTTGAGCATTTCCCGTGCTCGGGCCAGGCGGCGCTGTTTCAGCCAGGCATGGGGCGGCAGGCCGGTGGCCTGGCGGAACACCCGGGCGAAATGGAATGGTGACAGGTTGACCGCCGCCGCCAGCGCTTCCAGCGAGGGCGGGTCGGCCAGCTGGCTTTCCAGCAGCTCGCGGGCGCGGGCCACCGCCAGCGGTTCCTGGCCGGGGGCCGCAGGTTCGGCGCATTGCCCATGGCGCTGCACCAGGGCCAGCACCGCCTGGCGCCAGGCGGTCTGTTGCTGCAGGGCACTAACGCCTGCCTCGGACAGTTGGTGCAACTGGCTGAACGCGCTGGCCAGGGCCGGGTCATTGATCACGCTGTCCTTGAAACGGGGCATGCCGTGGCGGCCCAGTTCCAGTTCCTCGAGCACCCCGGTTACCCGCTCGTGCTCCGGGTAGAAGCCTCGGTAGCGCCAGCCCGCTTCGTGGGCAGTGGCCCCGGTATGCAACTCGTCAGGGTTGATCAGCACCATGCTGCCGACCGGCGCCAGGTGCTCGCTACCGCGGTGCCAGAACCGCTGGGCACCCGACTCGATCACAGTAAACACGTAGCCTTCATGTACATGCGGGGCGAAGCGTTGCTGGAAATAGCGTGCATGCAGCATCTCGACGTCGCCCAGTGCCGGCGCCTGCCACAGGTGTGTCTGCTCGCGCAGAGGCGTGCTCATGGCAGCCAGCTGCGCAGGGCGTAGAAGATCAACATGCTCACCAGCATGCTCAGTAGCACGCTGCGGGTCAACAGCACCAGGGCGATGGCCACCAGCGAACCCAGCAGGTAGGGGTTGAGCAGGCTCAGGTCGAGCTGGTGCCCGGGCATGAAGATGATCGGGGCGCAGATCGCGGTGAGCATGCCCGGCACGGCAAAGCCGAGGAATTGCCTGGCGTTGGAGCTCAGGCGCAACGGCAGGCGTGGCTCCAGGAATGCATAGCGGTTGAGGAACACAATGGCGCCCATGGCGAAAATCAGGATCCAGGTCATGAGCGGGCTCCGGCGAATTTCTGGCAGATGAAACCGGCACTCATGCCCAGCAGGCCTGCCGCTACCAGGGCGGTTTCCCATTGCCAGTGGCTGAACAGTACCGAGCAGAACAGAGACACTGCCACGCACACCACCGTGGCCAGGTTGCGCACCAGCGGTGTGATCAGCGCGACGAAAGTGGCGACGATGGAGAAGTCCAGGCCGAGCTGGTCCAGATGGGGAATGTTCTGCCCCAACAGGATGCCGGCCAGGGTAAACAGGTTCCAGGCAATGTAGAACGTCAGCCCCACGCCAAGGGCATACCAGCGGTTGAACTGTTGCTGGTCGTACTGGCTGGTGAGGGCAAAGAACTCGTCGGTCAGAAGAAAGCCCAGGCCCAGCCGCCAGCGCAACGGCTGGTTGCATAGCAGCGGGCGCATCGACAGGCCATACAACAGGTGCTGCGAGGTCAGCAGCAGGGTGGTCAGCAGGATCGACGCCAGGTTGGCGCCGCCCTTGAGCATGCCGATGGCGACCAGTTGCGCGGCCCCGGCGAAGACAATGGCCGATAGCCCTTGCCCTTGCCAGGCGCTGAGGTTGGCTTCGATGGCCATGGAGCCGGCCAGCAGGCCCCAGGGGGCGACGGCCAGCGACAGCGGCAGGCTGGCGATGGCACCGTGGAGGTAAGCTTGGCGTGCAATGTGGGACATGATGGCTGCAGTGCATGTACAAGGCAGGCCAGCATGCCAGAAGGCGCGGGGGAATGGCTTGAACGATCTTGCTGGTTGACGCGGGTTGCTGTTTGCTGGACGACGCGGTTCCTGCAAAGGCGGCTCAGGGATGGCTGGTCAGGTGCTGTTGCGCCGTGACGCAGCCATTTATCTCGACGGCCTTTTGCAGCAGGCTCTGGCGATGTTGCGGATCGAGGTCGCCGAGCAGGCGGTACACCTCGGCCTGGTAGTCGCGCTGACGCCCCCACTGCATTTCCAGCCCCTGCGGCCTGTTGCGGTTGCAGGCCAGGCGCGTGGCCGGCTGCGGGTAGTAGGAGGCATATACCGTGGCCATGTTGGGAATGGCCTCCAGTGCAGCACGGTATTCTTCGCTGACGTTGTAGGGGGGGCACCAGGTGGCAATGGCCGGCGCCGGTGCGGCGAAGCCCTGCTTGAGGCTGGCTTCGAGCAATGGGCAAGCGGCATCTGGAATCTGTGCCGCAGGCAGGTAGGTCATGTAGTACAGCGCCAGGCGGTACTGTGCGACCGGGTGGCCCAGCTCGACGGATTTTTTCAGCAAGGCAACCGCCGTGGGCAGGGTATGAGCCATCGCCTGGCCCTGGCGGCTGAGTTCCGGGTCGCCAGTCACGGCCGTGCGCAGCGTAGTGGCGCTGTCATCCTGGCTGTCAGCCTGCTCCAGCAAAGGCAGGGCCTGGCGGTAGAGCAGGTCGGCATGCGGGTCGATACGCACCTCATGTGCATGCGCGGCCAGTGGCATCAGGGCGATCAACAGTGGGGGCAAGCGAAGCATGCGTTTCACAGGCAGACTCCACGGGGTGCCAGGTACTGATGGACGGCTTCGATGTTCATGGCGGTCAAACGGGCGCCTCGGGCAGGTCGGAACGACGGCCTATTCTAGCCACCCGAGGGCTTCGCCGGAAGACCACCTGCCGACTCTCAGACGAGCTTGACTGGCGAGACCTTGCGTTGGGCGTGTTTTTCCTGGGCCAGGCCAAGCTTGGCGGTGATCACCTTGGCCAGCGCATTGTTGCCCAGGTCGTTCAGGTGCAGACGGTCGATGAACAGGTCGGCGCCGAACACCGGCGAGCTGCTGAGCATGCTGTTCATGTCGTAGCAAGGGACCGGGTCGGCCTGGCTCTTGATGCGGCGGAAGAAAGCCGAATGCAACTGGCTGTCGAAGACGCCGTCCAGCAGCCGGTCGAAATTTGCCGGTTGCCGTTCCAGCGCGTCCAGCATGGCTTGCTCGCCAGCCGGCAGGCTGTCCCGGCACCAGGGCAGCAGCGGCTGCAGGATGAAGGTCAGGGTGGCGTGGCTGTCAGCCAGCAAGCGGTCCCACTGGCGCAAGGTCCGGCCGATAAGGTCGGCCGCACGCGCCATGCGCTTTTCCGGGGACGACAATGGCCAGGTTGCCGGCGTTTCGACCGGAGTGGGCGCGACCAACGCCTGGCTGATGCGCCGCCACAGTGATGGTCGGCGGGGCGGCGCGGCAGGCTGCAGGCCTTCGCTGAAACTGTTGAGAAAACGCTGGTAGGCCTTGGCGTGCTGCGGGTCGTGCTGGTTGCCGAGGACTTCGCTGAGGGCTTCGTGGGCCAGGCTGTTGACGCCACTCAGCACTACCACATGGCCGATCTGGCCAAGGCGGTGCTGGTGGGTAAGGAACATCAGCAGTTCCTGGCTGGCGTTGAGCCCGCAGCCGGCCAGGCTCAGCCAGACTTCGCCGGTGAGCATCGACAGGTGCGAAGCCACCGTATGTTCATCGGAGCTGGCGCCGATGCCCAGGGCGGTAGAGCCACCCACCAGCAGGTTGATGCGTGCCGCACTGCCGCGCTCGGCCACCGAAAAGCGCTTGCCGGCGCAATGGCTATAGCGCAGGCCCAGGGCATCGGTGTTGATGGTACCGGAGCGGTAGTCGGTTTCATGGACATGCACGGTGTGCGGGGCACGCCGGCTGCCCAGCAGCAGAAAGCGCTGGTAGTCCTGTTGCAACGGTGAAGGCGCCCGGTTCGGGTCTGTCGCGGTCATGGGGTCTCCTTCTGTTGCAACGGGCGCCTGCAGCACTTTCAGGCTGCCAGTTCCCTGAGGTTGTACAGCAGGCCGCCAGCCGCGATCAGCAGCAGGGCGACGCCCGAGGCCAGGCTGATCATGCGGTTGCTGCGTTGCGAGGCGATCTTGCCGATGGCGAAGATGTACAGGCTGAGCACGGCGAAGTCGATGGCCACCCACAGCAGCGACAGCACCACCATGCTCTTGCCGAACGACTCGGTGATCTGGATGAACTGCGGGAAGAAGGCGATGAAGAAAATGATGTCCTTCGGGTTGGAAATGCCCACCATGAAGCCCTGCAGCAGCCCGCCGCGGCCGGGCTTGGCGGATTCAGCCGGTGCCTCGGATGCAGGCGCCGCCAGGGCTTCCCTGAGCGTGCCTACGGCGATGTAGCCGATGAACAGGCAGCCCAGCAGGCTCATGACGCTCAGCCAGGTCTTGTCGATGGCCGCGCTGGTGAGGATGATCCAGGCGGCCGCGCCGATCAGCACCAGTGACGCCCAGTTGGTGCCGACTGCGGTGAAAATGGCTTTGCGCGAGCCGGACGCGGCCGCGGTGTTGACGATCAAAGCCACCACCGGGCCGGGGGTGGCGATCAGCAGCAGTACGGTAAGGGCATAGGTAGCGGTGAGTGCGGTATTCACGGTCAGGTCTCGATCAGTAGGTCGGGTGTGGCCGGGTGTGCGGCATGGGCATGGAATGGGCAGCGGGAGGGGTTGAGCGACCCTGCTTCCTGCAGTTGATACTGCTTCCACTCGTAATTGTCGGCATCGCCGAAGAAGCCAAGGGTGTCGGGCATGACACCGTCGTTGTAGTGGCGCACGCGTTCGCGAATGCGTTCGCGGATTCGCTGGCCACTTTCGGTATTGGCGTTGGCCACTTCGTCGAAATTGGCGCGAGGGTTGATGACGAAGGTGATGTGCGGCCCCAGGTTGCGGCTTTTCATCTGCTGGTGGCCGGGAAAGTTCATGTTGATGAACAGCGGCATGCCGGCATAGCAGAACGA
Source organism: Pseudomonas sp. UBA4617 (assembly GCF_002386445.1). Classification (GTDB taxonomy): domain Bacteria; phylum Pseudomonadota; class Gammaproteobacteria; order Pseudomonadales; family Pseudomonadaceae; genus Aquipseudomonas. The sequence continues at coordinate 88,289 of NZ_DGIR01000009.1, read as the reverse complement.
CCACCCATTGTCTCCGGGGTCGGTCGGGATGCCTTGCGGCCAAGGGTGCGGATCGCGTGCATGCACGCCACGCAGCACCTTCCAGGCCAGCGCCTGCTGTTCGGCCAGGGTATGGTCGGCAGCGGTTTCGAGGAATACCACCAGCGGGCTGCCGATACGTTGCTTGGGTGGGATCGGGGCGATCGTGCGTACGTAGTCGGCCAGGCCCTGTGCGATGTCATCGGCCAATTGCTCGGAGCGGGCGAAGAGTATGTGACAGGTAGCGCCGTTCACCGCCTTGCGGCCGAACAGGCAAGGGAATTCAGGGTTGGCAAGTACAGTGCGAAAATGCTCTATGGTTTTGTAAGTCCAGTGTTGCGTGTACCGGACATGTTCAGCGGCCAGCTCCAGCGCGTCCAGGCGGTAGCAAGTTCCATAACCCGTAAACATGATTTCCCCAGGCGATAATTAGATGAACTTTCCAGTCACATGCAGGCAGGATCTTGGTTATCTTTGTTATTTACCTGCATTTTCCGAGACGATCCGGGCGTTGTAAAACGCGTGGAACTATGACCTACTATTAGTCTCATTCATGCTCGGAGCGTCGCCATGTCGGAACGGATTCAGGCCTTGCACGCACTGCGTGCCTTCGAGGTGGCCTCTCGCTATGGCTCATTTACCCGTGCCGCGGAAGAACTGGCGCTGACCCAAGGGGCCGTCAGCCATCACATCAAGACGCTCGAAGCCATGTTCGGTTGTGACCTGTTCGAGCGGCGCGGGCCGAAACTGGCGCTGACCGAGCACGGCCGCCTGCTGGCGCAAGAGCTCAAGGTGGGTTTCAAGATCATCGAAAATGCCTGCGCGCTGCTGCGCCAGGACCGCTACGGCCTGCGCCTGAAAGCCCCGTCCACGCTCACCGTGCGCTGGCTGCTACGGGCACTGGATGCATTCAAGAAGGTCGAGGACAACTGCAGCGTGCAATTGTCCAGCGTGTGGATGGACATCGACAGCGTGGACTTCTATTCCGAGCCCTACGACTGCGCGATCCTGCTGGCCAACGGGCGTTTTCCCGCCGATATCGAGAGCTTCAAGCTGTTCGACGAGTGGCTGATTCCGGTGTGCCACCCCGACTACATGACCCAGGCGCAACCGGTTCTGGCCGACCTCGCCCAGTGCGAATTCCTGCACCCGTCGCCCGACCGGCGTGACTGGCGGCGCTGGCTGGCACGCATGGACGCGCTGCACATAAGCATCGACCACGGGCAAGTGTTCGATACCCTTGACCAAGGCATTTCTGCCGCCCAGCAAGGCCTGGGTATTTCGGTGGTAGACCTGGTGCTGGCCAGCGCCGACCTGGGGGCGGGGCGCCTGGTCACGCCGTTCAAGCACGCGGTGGCGACTGGCGACGGCTACTACATGACCTGGCTCAAGGCCAGCCCCAAGGCGCGGCAGATGCACAAATTGCGCGAGTTCCTGCTCGGCCAGGTGCCGGCGCTGGCCTGCAAGGACATCAACTACCTGTACGATTGAATACGCGTTCGAGCATGAAGTCGATGAATACCCGCAGTTTCGGTGGCATTTGTCGCCCTGACGGCCAGAGCAGGTAGAAGCTGCCGCGCCGCTCCATGAAATTGTCCAGTACGCTGACCAGCGCACCGCTGGCCAGTTCGCGGCGTACGGTAAAGTCCGGCAGGCAGGTGATGCCGCGGTGGTTCACGGCAAAGCAGACGCGCGTCTCGACATGGTTGCAAACCATCGAGATGGGGATGTCATAGCCCTGCTCGGGGTGCTCCTGGCGCAGCGGCCAGGTTTCCAGCTTGCCATTGCTGGGGAAGCGGTAGTGCAGGCAGGTGTGCGCCGCCAGGTCGCGCGGGTGCCTGGGCGTGCCGCGTTCGCGCAGGTACTCGGGCGAAGCCACCAGGCAGTGCTGGAAGTGCCCCAGGAACTTGGCATTGAGCCGTGAATCCCCCGGCTGCCCGCCACGCATCACTACATCGAAGCCTTCACCGACGATGTCCACCATGCGGTCGGAAAAGTCCAGGTCCAGCTCCACCTGCGGGTAACGTGCCATGAACTCGGCCAGCGCCGGCATCACCAGGCCGGTGACCTGCGGCATGCTCACCCGCAGGCGACCGCGCGGGGTCTCGCTGGCCTGGGACAGTTCCTGCTCGGTGGCCTCGATCTCGGCCAGGATGCGCCGACTGCGTTCGAGGAACAGCGCGCCTTCGGCAGTGAGGGTGATGCTGCGCGTGCTGCGGTGGAACAGGCGCACACCCAGGCGGCTTTCCAGGCGCGCCACACGTTTGCCGACGGCCGAGGCACTGATGCCCAGCGACTGGCCGGCAGCGACGAAACTGCGGGTTTCGGCGACCCGATTGAAGACTACGAAGCCGCTGAGGCTGTCCATACTGTATCTCTGATTGCGGACACCGGTGTCCTGGGTGAGCGGCATTGTAACCACCTTTTTCCGCAATGGCCTTGGCTTGCAGACTGTCCGCCTGGTTTTCCTACTCAAGGCATCTGCAATGTCCCAGACATCCTCCGCACCGCTGCTGGCCGCCGACAGTGAACGTTTCCCGCTCGGCGGGCTGCTGGCGCTGGCCATGACCGGCTTCATCGCCATCCTCAGTGAAACCTTGCCGGCCGGCCTGCTCGACCAGATCGCCGATGGCATGCACATCAGCCAGGCCATGGCCGGGCAATGGGTCACCGCGTATGCCATGGGCTCGCTGCTGACGGCTATCCCGCTGGTGACCCTGACCCAGGGCTGGTACCGCCGCCGCGCCCTGTTGCTGGCGATCGGCGGTTTCGTGCTGTTCAACGGGCTGACGGCCATGTCGTCGTCCAACACCCTGACCCTGGTCCTGCGCTTTTTCACCGGCGCTGCGGCCGGGCTGGCCTGGGGGCTGATTGCCGGCCATGCCCGGCGCATGGTGCCGGTGGCGTTGCAGGGCCGGGCCATGGCGGTGGCGATGCTCGGCCAGCCGATTGCATTGTCGCTCGGGCTGCCGATCGCCACCTGGCTGGGGGCGGGGCTGGGGTGGCGGGCCACGTTCATGGTGGTCACCGGGGTGGCGCTAGTACTGATGGCCTGGGTGCTGCGGTCAGTGCCGGATTACCCGGGGCACGTCGTCGGCAAGCGTCCGGCGGCCCTGCAGGTGCTGCGCACGCCGGGGGTGGCGGTGGTGCTGCTGGTGATCCTCTGCTGGATCCTGGGCCATAACATTCTCTACACCTACATCGTGCCGTTGCTGGCAGCCGCTGGCATGGCCGCCGACATCGGCCCGGTGCTGATGGTGTTTGGCCTGGCGGCCCTGGCCGGGATCGGCCTGGTGGGAGGGCTGGTGGATCGGCATCTACGCCTGTTGGTGTTGCTGAGCCTGGCCGGCTTTGCCCTGGCCACGCTGCTGTTGGGGCAGGCGTCGTCGTGGCTGATGTACCTGGGCATCGCCTTGTGGGGCGTGACCTACGGTGGCGCGCCGACCCTGCTGCAGACTGCCTGTGCGGATGCGGCTGGCGAGGGTGGGGATGTGGCGCAGTCGATGCTGGTGACGGTGTGGAACGGCGCCATTGCCTTGGGCGGGATCATTGGCGGGGTGTTGTTGAGCGGGGCCGGGGTGGAGTGGTTTGGGGCAGTGGTGCTGGGGCTGGTCGGGGTTGCCTGGCTGTTGGCCTTGGCCGGGCGGCGCAATGGGTTCGTGACGGGCGCTCGTTAGGCGCTTTCACTGGTCCGCCCCTGTCGCCGACCAGCCAGCATCCTAAAAAAACACGCGGCAATGGTGCGTCAGAGGTAGAATCGCCACGATCAGCACAACAAACGATCAGAGGTCGACGCGGTGGAGTTGCAGCAGGGCTTTGTCCTGACCCGGCATTGGCATGACACGCCCGAAGGCACCTGTGTGGAGTTCTGGCTGGCCACCGACCAGGGGCCGCGGCTGTTGCGCCTGGCGCCGCAGGTGTCGGTGGCGTTCATTCCCCAGGCGCAGGAAGCGTATGCCCGGGTTTTGCTGGGCAACGAACCCGGCGTGGAGCTGCGGGTGTTGCAGCTGAAGGACTTCGACCAGCGCCCGGTGCTGGGCCTGTACTGCCGCCAGCACCGGCAGTTGATGCAACTGGAGCAACGCCTGCGCACGGCCGGTATCGAGGTGTTCGAAGCCGATATCCGCCCGCCCGAGCGCTACCTGATGGAGCGCTTCATCACTGCCCCGGTGCAGTTCACCGGTCAGGCTGATGCCGAGGGCGTATGGTGCGATGCCCAGCTCAAGCCGTTTGCGGCTTATCGACCACCGCTGCGCCTGGTGTCGCTGGATATCGAAACCAGCGAGCGTGGCGAGTTGTACAGCATTGCTCTGGAAGGTTGCGGGCAGCGCCAGGTGTACATGCTCGGCCCGGCGAACGGCGTGGCCGATGACCTCGATTTTGCCCTGCACTATTGTGCCGACCGCGCCGAGCTGCTGACTGGCCTCAACCAGTGGTTCGCCGCGCATGACCCCGACGCGATCATCGGCTGGAACCTGATCCAGTTCGACCTGCGCCTGTTGCATGAACACGCCAGACTGCTGCAGGTGCCGCTGATACTGGGGCGTAATGGCGCGCCGCTGAGCTTGCGCAGCCACGCCAGTGGCGGCCACGTGTTCGCCGATGCCCCGGGCCGGCTGCTGATCGACGGTATCGAGGCACTGCGTTCGGCAACCTGGAGCTTCCCGTCGTTCAGTCTGGAAAGTGTTGCTCAGACGTTGCTCGGCGAAGGCAAGGCCATCGACACGCCGTACCAGCGCATGGATGAAATCAACCGCCGTTTCGCCGAGGACAAACCGGCCCTGGCACGCTACAACCTCAAGGATTGCGAACTGGTCACGCGCATCTTCGCCCATACCCGCCTGCTCGATTTCCTCCTCGAGCGTTCGTCGGTCACCGGCCTTGCCGTGGACCGCAGCGGCGGTTCGGTGGCGGCGTTCGGTCATCTGTACATCCCGCAGATGCACCGGCTGGGCTTCGTCGCCCCCAACCTCGGCAGCCGCCCCGAGGAAGCCAGCCCTGGTGGTTTCGTCATGGATTCGCGTCCCGGCCTGTACGACTCGGTGCTGGTGCTGGACTACAAGAGCCTGTACCCGTCGATCATTCGTACCTTCCTGATCGACCCGGTCGGGCTGGTCGAAGGTTTGCGCCTGCCCGACGACGAACATTCAGTGGAAGGTTTTCGGGGGGCGCGTTTTTCGCGCAGCCAGCATTGCCTGCCGGCCATCGTCGAGCGGGTATGGCAGGGCCGGGAAGCGGCCAAGCGCGAGGGCAACGCGCCGCTGTCACAGGCGTTGAAAATCATCATGAATGCGTTCTACGGTGTGCTCGGTTCCAGCGGCTGCCGGTTCTTCGATCCGCGCCTGGCCTCGTCGATCACCCTGCGCGGCCATCAGATCATGCGCCAGACCCGGGCGTTGATCGAAGCCCAGGGGTATGAGGTGATCTATGGCGATACCGACTCCACCTTCGTCTGGCTAAAAGGGCCACATGAGGATCAGGCCGCGGCCCGCATCGGCCGTGAGCTGGTGGCCCTGGTCAACCAGTGGTGGCGCGAACACCTGCGCGAAAAGATGCATCTGGAAAGCGCGCTGGAACTGCAGTACGAAGTGCATTACCGGCGTTTCCTGATGCCCACCATCCGCGGCGCCGACGAAGGCAGCAAGAAGCGTTACGCTGGCCTGGTGCAGCGCGCCGATGGCAGCGAAGAAATGGTCTACAAGGGCCTGGAGTCGGTGCGCACCGACTGGTCGCCGCTGGCCCGGCAGTTCCAGCAGGAACTGTACGGGCGGATATTCCGTGGCGAGCCATTTCGCGACTACCTGCGCGAATATGTGCAACGGACCCTGGCTGGCGAACTCGACAGCCTGCTGGTGTACCGCAAGCGCCTGCGCAGGCCGCTGGCCGATTATCAGCGCAACGTGCCGCCGCATGTGCGGGCCGCGCGCCTGGCGGATGACTATAACCGCCGCCTGGGCCGTCCGCTGCAGTACCAGCGCGGTGGCTGGATCAGCTATGTCATGACCACTGCCGGCCCGGAACCGCTGGAGAACCTGCAGGCGCCGGTCGACTATGAGCATTATCTGTCACGCCAGCTGCAACCGGTGGCCGACGCCATCCTGCCGTTCGTGGGAGAGGGTTTCGGTGCCCTTGTGGATCAGCAATTGCCGCTGTTCTGAGCCGGTGTGGCAGCCGGCCTGTTGCACATCATCCAGCTGCGCTGAGGTTGATGGCAGCCAGGTATTAACTATCTAGCCGCCGGCTTGTCTGCCAGCTGCTTAGGCTCGGGTCTTCATCCAACGGAGACACGCATGATGCCTGGCAGCACCGACCAACCGCTACATCCGCCCATGACTGCAGAGCAGGCCTTCCAGGACGCAATCATCGCGCAGCGCTTGCCGGGCTGGCTGGCTTCGGCCACCCCGGCGCAAGTACAGGCGCTGGCGCAGGCCATGAGCCTGAGCCTGTACTTCCGCCAGCGCGTCAGTGCGGTGCTTGGGCAGATCCAGGGCATCGACCGGTTTGCCAGGCCGTTGCTGCAAGCAGCGTTGAACCTGCCCGCGACGATCGACATCGGGACCCTGCAGTTTCGCCAGGGCCGCCGTGAGCCGGTGATCAACGATCAGCCGGTGGGCAGCCACCTGACCACGGTGGTCTATGAACAGATCCCCCTGCTTGAGGCCGCACTGCGCAATTTCACGGCTGACCAGGCGATAAAGGGTGGGCAACCCATCGGTAATGGCCTGCTGGGGGCGGCGGAGCACACCTTGCCAACTGCCTGCGATTTCGCCGCGCTGTGTCGCAGCCTCGACCTGGGTGGGCAGTATCAGGATCACCTGAGGTCGATCCTGCAGCCGCCTGCAAGCGATGACGCGATGCCAAAGGTAAAGTCGCTGATTGCCCGGGCGCAGCGCTATGCGATGCTGGTCGATGCGCATGTCGCCTGGATCAGCGGCCAGGTCAGCGAAGCGGAGCACCAGCTGCTGGTGGACTTCTGCGGACTGTACGCGCCCTTGCAGCTTGACGGGCGACCGGTGCAGGCCAAGCGTCTGAAACTGCTGGGTACCTGGCTTGAACAGGTCGTCGTGCTCGATGTGCGCGATGAAACGTTCAGCCCGCTTTACAGCAGCACGGCGCGGGTTCTGGTGCACATTCCGGGTGACCCGCAGGGCGCCTGGCGGGCATTCCCCGACTTGCGACATTTCGCCAACGCCTTGGGCAAGCGCTTGCGAACCCCGCAGTACCAACGCTTTTTCAGCCGTTTCGTTCGCCGACGCGACAGCCAGACCTTCTTCGCTGCGGTAATTGCCGGCTACCAGGGAGTCTCCGACCTGGCCAACATCAGCCTCGGGGAACATACGCAAGTCCTTTCTGAGCCAGTGTTCGAAGCCTTGGCCCGGGCGCGCATCGAGCAGCTGATGGATGACGCTGCGATGATCGCGGTGCCTACCCGCAGCGTCGATGCCGAGCAACAGAGGGCTCATGACCAGCGCTTGGCTGCCGAAGGCTGGGCCCTGCTCAACCTGGCGGCATTGTTCGTACCGGTGATCGGTGTCGGCCTGCTGGCAGTGACTGCGTGGGAACTGCTGGGAGAAGTGTTCCATGGCATCGAAGCCTGGCATGAGGGCGATACCAGCGAAGCGCTGGACCACGTGCTGAATGTGGCATCCGACGTGGCAGTGATGGCCGCAACGGTGGCGGGTGCCAGCGCCGTGCGCAGCCTTTGGAGCAGGTCGGCAATGGTCGACAGCCTGGTCCCGGTGCGGCTCGAAGATGGCACCAGGCGTTTGTGGCAGCCGGCCCTCGCAGCGTTCCGTAGCGTGCTACCGGCGCAGGCGAGCGCAGCCGACAGCGAGGGTATCCAGCGACTGGGCGAGCAGGCCTGGGTGGAAATGAACGGTCATCATTACGCGGTCGTCGCGGACCGGCTACCGGGGCAGTGGCGCCTGCGGGCGCGGGCCGGCCATGCACCGCGTCTGCAGCACAATGGTGCCGGTGCCTGGCGGCTGTGGTGCGAACAGCCCGCGCAGTGGGACGGCCAAGGTTATCTGCTACGTCGCCTGGGGGGCGAATTTGCCAGGCTCGATGACGATGATGTGGGGCTCTTCATGGCGACCCATGCCCTGGACAGTGCACAACTTCGCGGCCTGCATGTGCATGGTCATGCCCCCGGTGCAGGCATGCGCGACAGCGCCATGCGCTTCAACCTGGACCGGCGCATCCGCCAGCTGGTCAGCCAACTGCGCGGTGGTGTGCAGGTCATCGATACTGCCGTGCTGGAACATGCCCGCAGGTTGCCAGGCGCGGTGGGGCTCACTGACCAGGCGCTGGCCGAGCTGGCCTGGGCCCGGCGACGGGCGTTGTTCGAGCGCGTATACGTCGCAGAGCAGGGCAGCCAAGGGCAGGATGTCGCGACCTTGCGCCGGTTGTTCCCGGGGCTGCATGACCGGCAAGCCGCCGCCTTGCTGCGTGATGCGCGGCCGGCTGACCGGCAACGGCTGCGCGACACCGGGCGGGTGTCGCTGAACCTCGCCGCCGCAGCCCGGGAAGCCGCGCTGGAAGTACGGGTGATACGGGTGTACGAAGGGCTTTTTCTGGACACGCCACAGGGGGCTGATCTGGCCAGGGCCGTGCTGGGCTTGAGCGAGCAACTGCCAGGGCTGGCCCGCAGCGTTCGCTGGCGGTTGTTCGAAGGGGCGCTCGACGGGCCAATGCTGGCGGGCAGCGAGCAGTGCGAGGGCTGTTTCGACCTGGTCCATCTGCACGGCCAGTTCCAGCTACACGGCGCACATGGCGTGCTCGGAGAGCCAGGTGAACTGTTTGCGGTGATCGCTGCTGCGTACGATGAGAGCCAGCAGGCTGCATTGGGCGTGGGGGCCCCCTTCGCCCATAACCTGCGCGTGCTGGTCGGGCGCCAGGCCTTGCAGCAACGGGCGCTGATACGCCGTCTGTTGGGCCACGCCGAACCGGCCAGCTGGTTCCGCCCACCCCGGCGGCTGCCGGACGGGCGCATTGGCTACCCGCTGAGTGGACGCGGCGAGGGTTCGGGGCGGCGTGCCAGGCCGCAGGGGGTGTTCGCCTCGTTGCGTGCGATCTACCCTTCGTATACCGACGCGCAGGTGCTTGCCTGGATCAACGACGCACATCAGGCTGGGCGCCGTCCCGAGGATGAAGTGGCCAGCCTCATGCGTGAACTGGAAACGCTGCAGACCCATCTGCACGCCTGGATCCAGATGGGCACGAGTACCCTGGAACGCGGAGAACGCCGCTACCTGCGCGATACGCTGGTCAATTGCTGGCAACGCAGCGCTATTCGCACGGCCGGGGTGGAAGGCCTGCCCTCGGGGTATCGCCTGAGCCTGTGGGCAGTGACCCTGCAAAGGTTGCCGGAGTTGCCGGAACAGGTCAGCTTCGGCCACGTGCACGAGCTGTCGATGATGGGCCTGGGGCTACGCGAATTCTCCCCAGGGTTCTTGCGTGCTTTCCCACGCCTGCAGGTGCTCGAACTCTCCGGTAACGAGCTGACCCGGGTTCCGCCAGACCTGCAGCGCCTGGCGCACTTGCGCGAGCTGGACCTGTTCGGCAACAACATTGTGCTGGATGCCTCGCAGGCCATGACGCTTGCCAACTGCGAGGCGCTGGAATACGTCAATCTGTCGTACAACCCACTGGGCCGCGCTTTCCCGCTGTACCGCCTCGACCGCCTGGCCCGGCTGCACATGCGCAATACTGGCATCAGCGAATTCCCCCCGGCATTGCTGGACCGCCTGGAACTGGTAATCGCCGATCTGCGCGGCAACCAGATCACCGAATTGCCGCGGCGCTTCTATCGCTCACCGGCCTGGGTCAGCAGCACCGTATTGCTCGAAGGTAACCCGCTGACTGCCGAAACTGCCCAGCGGCTGCAGCTCTTCATGCAGGCGCATGCCATACCCCTTGAACAGGAGGTGATCGCCCCAGCGGCTTCGGTCCGCCTGCGTTGGCTGGATGCCGCCGATAGTGCCCTGCGACCTGAACAGTCTTCAGCCTGGGACGAACTGGTGACTGAGCCAGGCGCCGCGGATTTCTTCAACCTGCTGCGCAGGTTGCAGGAAACCGCGGATTTCCGTACGCATCGCCAGGCCCTGGCGAACCGGGTGTTCGGCATGCTGATTGCCATGCGCGACTACAGCTCGTTGCGCGAAGAACTGTTCAGGCGCGCGGCCGAGACGCTCACGTGCCAAGACAGCGTCACGTTGTGCTTCAGCAACCTGGAACTGCATATGCTGGTCTGGCGAGCACGGGTGGATGCGGCGGGAGGGAATCAAGAGGCCGCATTGCTGCAACTGGGGCGGCGTTTGTGGCGCCTGGACGAGGTGGACCGCATTGCCCTCGAGGACATCCAGGCGAGGCGGGCCGATGGGGCGGACCCGGACGAAATCGAAGTGGGGCTTGCCTACCGTATTGGCCTGCGCGACAGCCTGGACTTGCCGGCACAGCCGGGCGACATGCTGTTCGCCGAGGTTGGCGGCGTGACTGCGCAGCGCCTGGAACAGGCGCGGGTGCGGGTCGAGGAGGCCGAAACCACAGAGCACCTTGCCGCATCGCTGGTGGCACGTGAATTCTGGGAAGAGCATCTGCTCAGGAACCATGCCGAGCGCCTGGAGGCGTTCAATGCGCCTTACCAGGAGCGCTCCAACCGGTTGATGGAGGCTGCCGACAGCATGCCGGAAGCCGAGTACATGGCTCAATACGCGACCTTGCAACGCGAGCGTGAGCAAGCACGCCATGCACTGCTGCTGGCGCTTACCCGGGAGGCCCTGGAGGCCGCTCCAGAGCCGCGGATGGCAGGGCAATGAGGCATCGGTGGGCTATGCTCAACTTCGGGCACTGGTATTTTCCGGGGGGCGGCGCACCGTCAAGGAAATGCCGGGTTACCTTCTGCCGGTGCTGTGATCGTGCTGGTTGGTTTAGGCTCGCACGTAGGATCTTTCTCCATGATCTGAAGTCTTTGGTTAATCGAGAGAATAAGGAGATGCACATGCTCGTTCGGTCACTGACCCTCGCCACCTTGCTTGCAGTTGCCGGCCCGCTGTTCGCCGCAGACAGCGATGCGCCATTGGCCAAGGAACTGGGCAAGGCCAGGCCATTGGTGGTTATCGCCCCGAGCAGCGCCGACCCGACCCTGCGCGGGTTGAACGAGGCGTTGAAGGACCCGGCCACCCAGGCAGCGTTCAAGGAACGCAGCCTGGTGCTGTACAGCGTCGCCAGCATGATGGGCAAGCGTGAGGACAAGAACCTCGAACAGCAGACCACCATGGCCCTGATCCGGGAACTGAAACTTGGCGCGAGCAAGGGTACCAAGGTGATCCTGGTGGGCAAGGACGGCGAACGGCATGTGCTCAAGGATGACGACAGCGGCGAGCCTATCGACCCACAGACGATCTTCAAGGCGGTCGATGAGCTGCCCGCCAGCGAAAAAGCGCTCACGGCACCCGAGCCTGTGGCCGCGGCGCCGGAAACCAAGGCCAAGGACAGCAAGCCGGCCAAGCCAGCCAAACCGGCTGCGCCGCCCAAGCCGCTGGAAGACTGAGTGGCTCGGCCCCGGCGCCCGCCGGGGCCGCTTGCAGCCTGGTTTGTATCTGACTGTATATGGCCACGCTGCTGAGCGGTTTTCATACAAAACCGCGCCTTCTGCGATACATCCCCGACAAATCGCAACGGCCTAATGGCTCCACATCCCAACCACAGTGGAGCATCACCATGACACATGTACGAAGCACGCTCGGCCTGCTTGGCGCCGCCCTGATCGGCGGCATGGCACTTGGCAGCAACGCATTCGCTGTCGAACCTCTGGCCCAAGGTTACCAGCTGGCTTCGGCCAAGGTGGCCGGCGAAGGCAAATGTGGTGAAGGCAAGTGCGGGGCCAGCGCCAAGGCCACCCAGGGCGAAGGCAAGTGCGGTGAGGGCAAGTGTGGCGCCAGTGCCAAGGCCGGCGCCGAGGGCAAATGTGGCGAAGGCAAGTGCGGCGATGCGTCGTTCGCCCGAACCGATACCAACCACGACGGCAAGGTGTCGCGTGACGAGTTCGTTGCAGTCGCCAAGGAGCGTGCCGGCGACTTTGACAAGATCGACCGCAACCACGATGGCTACATTTCCGAACAGGAAGCTGCCGACCACCTCAAGGCGATCTACCAGGCCAATGGCAAGCGCATGCCCGAAGGCCTGTTCAGCCACTTGACCGGCAAGCCCTGAGCCGTTGACCCACCTGTAAGCGCAACGCCCCTCCTGCTGGCCAGGCGGGGCGTTGTGCCTGTTGGAGATCTTTCCATGTACCCAACCCATATACCCGCCGCCCCTCTGCAAGCGGGGCTAGGCCTGCGCCGCGGCCTGATGTCGGAACTACTGGCGCTGGAAGCCGGCGTGGTGGACTTTCTCGAATGCGCCCCGGAAAACTGGATTGCCGTGGGCGGTGCCTACGGCAAAGGGCTGGCGCAACTGGCCGAACGTTTTGCCATTGCCTGCCATGGCTTGTCGTTGTCGCTGGGCGGCAGCGCACCGCTGGACCTGCGGTTCCTCGAGCAGACGCGGCGCTTTCTCGAGCGCTACCAGGTGCGCCTGTACAGCGAACACCTGAGCTACTGCAGCGACGACGGCCACCTGTACGACCTGATGCCCCTGCCATTCACCGATGAAGCCGTGCGCCATGTGGCCACGCGTATTCGCCAGGTGCAGGAGCATCTGGGGCGCCGGATAGCCGTGGAAAACATCAGCTACTATGCCGCGCCCTACCAGGCCATGAGTGAGCTCGACTTCATCCGGGCGGTGCTCGACGAGGCTGACTGCGACCTGTTGCTGGACGTCAACAATGTGTTCGTCAATGCCTGCAACCATGGTTACCAGGCCCAGGCGTTTCTCGCAGGCCTGCCCAAGGCCCGGGTGGTCGGCATGCACGTGGCCGGCCACTACGACGAGGCGCCCGACCTCAAGGTCGACACCCATGGCGCCTCAGTAAAGGAAGAGGTGTGGGCGCTGTACGCAATTGCCTGCGCGCGTTTTGGCGTGCAACCGACGGTGCTCGAGCGCGACTTCAACTACCCGCCGCTCGCCGAACTGCTGGCCGAGACGGCGCGCATTCGCCAGCTGCAGCACGCCTCTGGAGGGCACGCCAATGGATGAGACCTTGCGTCAACAGCAATACGCCCTGGCCCGCCACCTGCGCGACCCGCAGCGCCATGCACCACCGGCTGGCGTGGAGGCACGGCGGCTCAAGGTGTACCGGGAGTTGTTCTATGGCGCCATCGAAGGCTTGCTGGCCGGCAGCTTCCCGGTCATGCGCCAGGCGCTGGGCGAACAGCGCTGGCATGCTCGCGTACATGATTTCTACGCCAACTACCGCAGCCAGACGCCACTGTTCACCGAAATAGCCGGGGCGTTCGTCGACTACCTGCAGGGCGTGCCGCCGGATGCTCCCTGGCAACTGGAGCTGGCGCACTACGAGTGGATCGAGGCGCAGCTGTACCTGAGCGATGCCGAGGACCCGCCGCATGACCCGCTGGGCAATCTGCTGGACGGGGAGCCGCTGCTGTCTTGTGTGGCTCGGGTATTGGCCTATCGGTGGCCGGTGGAGCGGATCGGGGCGGATTACCAGCCGCAGGCTGCACCTGCGACAGCGACCTTGTTGCTGGTTTATCGCGATGCCGGGTTGCAGGTGCGCTTCGCTCGCTTGACGCCGCTGGCGTACCGATTACTGGCGCTGGAGCAGGGCACTGGGCGGGCGCGGCTGGAGGCGTTGGACGCCGATGTGATGCAAGGGTTGGCATTGCTGGAAGGGCTGCGCGAGCAGGGAATCATCATCGGTACAGTTTGACGCGAGGTGTTGGGGCTGCTGCGCAGCCCCAACAGTATCTACTTGCAGCACCGCACCCTGAGCCAATGGTCCAGGCTCAAGCGCCCAGCTCCCTTGAGCAGCAGCGGCAGCAGCGCCACCAGGTAGATCAGCGGCAACTTGAAGTTGCCGAAACCCTGGTCGGTAATGACATAACCCTGGGCCAGCTCGGCCAGGCTCGACCAGTGCGCCGGCCAATGCACCGCGACGATCGCCACCACGGTGACCACCATCAGCCCTGCTGCTGCCAGCCGGGTACCCAGGCCCAGCAACAGCAGCAACGGCAGGATCAGCTCTGCCCACATCGACAGCTGCCAGTTCAACTCCGCCGGCAGCAGGTTGAAGGGGAACGGGAAACTGGCTTGCAAGTCAGCGAACCAGTTGCTGCCATTGAACTTCTCCCAGCCGGACTCGAAAAACTCCCAGGCCAGGAACAGCCGCAACGGCAGGTCGGCGCTCCAGGTGCCAAAACGGTCAAAGGTGCTCAGGGTACGCGTCAGCGTGTTCATGCTGTGTTTTCTCCTCAGGAATAGGCGCGGGCGTTACGACGTTGCTGGCGGGCCAGCTTGGCAGTGAGTTTCATGGCGATGGCGCTGAACATCAGGGCGAACGCCAGCGGGTACCAGCTCCCCATGGGGATGCGTTTGTAGAACGACAGGCAGAACACTGCCGCCAGTACCCACATGCCGGTGCTGTGCAGGGCCCGCCAGGCACGGCCACCCAGCAAGCGCATGGGGGCCTTGAACGAAGTGATGGTGAGCAGCAGCAGGAACAGGTAGCCAAGGGTGCCGGGCAGGCTGGAAGTGACCGTGCGGTTGGCCCAGAACAGCTCGGGGAATTGCTGGGCATAGCGGTAGATGAGCACGCCATGCACGGTGTGGGAGAAAGCGAATGCCAGCCCCAGGTAGCGCCGTTCCTGGAGGATGCGGCGGCTCTGGGGGCCTGGCAGCAACGTCACCAGGGAAGAGGCCAGGAACGCCAGCAGGAACAGCGCGAACGAGCTGCGCGCGGTGGCGCGGATGGCGCTGCGCAGGCCGTCGGGGTCAGGTTGGCTGGCCAGGACCACGGCGGTCATCGCCAGGGTCAGGCCGGCGAGGACAGCGAACAGCTTCCAGCCGGAGGGTAGAGTCAGTGGGGTCATCAGGGGGCTCCCGCAATATGGTTGTAACCGGGAGTGTGTTGGAGCGGCGTATCTGCAGTGTGTCGGCGGAAGTTGGGTTGTGTATCTGTTTGTAGAGGCGCGACCACTTTTGGTAGGAACGGCCTTGCGCCGCGACAGGGCCGCCAAGCGGCCCCGGCAGCTCATGCTGCGAAGCTGTAAACCCGGGGCCGCTGCGCAGCCCGGTCGCGAAACAAGCTCGCACCTGCAAAAGCTGTCATTTCAGTTCGATCTGCGCGCACAACCCGCCGCTTGTGCGGTTGCTAAGTGTCAGCCGACCGCCCATGGCCTGGATCAACTGGTGGGCAATCGCCAGCCCCAACCCGGTGCCACCGGTGCTACGGTTGCGCGAACCCTCCACGCGGTAGAACGGCTTGAGCACTTCATCCAGCTCGCCAACGGGTATTCCCGGCCCGTTGTCCAGCACGCGGATGACTGTCGTGTCGCCGTCCCGGGCTATTTCCAGCTCGGCAGCCCCGGCGAACTTGAGGGCGTTGTCCACCAGATTCACCAGCACGCGTCGCAAGGCATGCGGCCGGGTCTCCAACAGGCTGCCGCTACTGCCACGGCGCTCGACCCGCGCACCGCTGTCCTGATAGTCGAACACCAGGCTGTCGAGGAAGGCATCGAGGTTGACCCGGCACGGGGCCTCGGTACTGGTGTCCATGCTCCGGGCATAGGCCACGCCTTCCCGCACCAGGTGTTCCATTTCGCCCAGGTCATTCCACAGCTTGTCCTTTTCCAGCCCGTCATCCATCACCTCGACCCGCAGTTTCATGCGTGTGATCGGTGTTTGCAGATCATGCGATATTGCCGCCAGCAACTGCATGCGTTCTTTCAGGTAGGCGGCGATCCGCGCTTGCAGGGCGTTGAAGGCCACCGCGGCGTAGCGCACCTCGCGCGGGCCGCTCTCGTCCAGTTGCACACCCGGCTTGTCCGGGTCGAGGTTGTCCACCGCCTGGGCCAGGCGGGTCAGCGGGCCGATTGCCAGGCGTACGGCCAGCCAGGTGCACAGCAACAACACGGCCAACTGGATCAGCAACACCACCGGTAGCCAGCGGGCCACCGGCACCGGTGCCGGGGTCACGTCGATGGTCAGCGGTGCACCGTCGGCCAGGCTCAGGTGCGCCTGGAAGTGCACGTTCGGGCCGGGTATTTCCTGAAAGGTCAGGCGGTAGTCGTTGCCGATAGCCTTGACGATCGAATCGGCGGCCATGGGCGGGTCGCTGCTGGGCATCGCTTCGCCCGCCAGGCCCTGGTCCAGTCGGTAGCGATAGGTCCGTCGCTCCAGGCGCGGCAACCAGGCGGCGCGTTCGGCTGCGGGCAGGCGGTCGAGGATGGCTACCGAGGTGGCCACGTCCTGTTCCAGGGTGCTGAGCATCATCGAGCGGCTGCTGATATAGCGTTCGTAGGCCTGCAGGCCGAATGACAGGCCATAGGCCAGGACCAGGCCGGTGAAGAAGATCAGCGCCAGGCGCGAGGCGAGGGTGCGTGGCCACTTCATGAAGGCGACTCGAGCAGTTGCACCGGCAGCGAGAATACATAGCCCTCGCTGCGCACGGTCTTGATGCAGCTGGGTTCGCGCGCGTCATCGCCCAGGCGCTGGCGTAGGCGGCTGACCAGCAGGTCGATGGAGCGGTCGAAAATGTCGGCCTCGCGGCCCTGGGTCAGGTTGAGCAGTTGCTCACGGCTGAGCACCCGCTGCGGATGGTCGAGAAACACCCGCAGCAGGCGGTACTCGGCGCCGCTCAGGGCCACCAGGGTGCCTTCGCTGTCGAGCAGGTGGCGCGCGGTAGTGTCCAGGCGCCATTGGCCGAAGCCCAGCAGCCGGCTGCTTTCGCTGATGGTCAGGTTGGGCGGCAGCATGCGTGTACGGCGCAGCACGGCATTGATGCGTGCCAGCAGTTCGCGGGCCGAGAACGGCTTGGTCAGGTAATCGTCGGCCCCCATTTCCAGGCCGATGATGCGGTCGGTCTCGTCGTTGCGCGCGGTCAGCATCAGCACCGGGGTGTTGCGATGTTTGCCGGCGCGCAGCTCGCGGCACAGCAACAGGCCGTCGTCGCCGGGCATCATGATGTCGAGCACGATCAGGTCGACACTGTTGGCTTCGAGAAAGGCGCGCATCTGGCGGCCATCGGCCACGATGCTGGTGCGCAGGCCGTTCTTCTTCAGGTAGTTGCCGACCAGCTCGCGAATTTCGCGGTCGTCGTCGACGATCAGGATGTGATCGACGTGTTCCATGCGCTGCGTTCCTGTGCAAGGGGGATGGGCGCAGTTTACCGAGCGCGTGGGCGCTTGCCTGCGGGGTTTTGTATTGCAGTGTATCTGGCCCGTGGACCGATACAGGAGGAAGCAGATCACAACGCTGGGCGACACATACGGGATACCTGGCGGGCGTCAAATGGCTCTCGACCGGGGAGCAGCACTCCCCACCCCCCCAAGCGTTACACAGGAGAGATGCCATGACCTTCAAGACCTTCGCCAGCGCCAGCCTGTTCGCCGTACTCAGCGTCGGCACCCTCATCGCCCATGCTGGCACTGCACCGATGAATGACGATGCGGTGATGCAGTACCGCTACGGCGACCACCTGGACATTCAGAAAGTCCTGTCGGTACAGAACGACCAGAGCAATACCTGCGGTCCGGTGAACAGCCGCATGGACTACCTGGACTCCCAGGGCCAGCGGCAGAGCGTGCAATACCGTACCTACGCCACCGGCGGTTGCCATGAGAATTGATCGCCGCTGGTTGCTCAAGGTGGGCGGTATCGCCCTGGCCCTTACCGGCCTTGGCCTGGCCGGGCACCTCCTGGCACGCGACAGCTACGGCGCCATGCCGTCGCTGTCGGGGGCCAGCCAGTGGCTCAATTCGGCGCCGCTGGATGCACCAGCGCTCAAGGGCAAGGTAGTGCTGGTGGATTTCTGGACCTGGGACTGCAGCAACTGCCAGCGCAGCCTGCCGCATGTGAACGAGTGGGCACGGCGCTATGCCGACCAGGGCCTGGTAGTGGTCGGGGTACATACGCCGGAATATGACTACGAGCACGATGTCGGCACCTTGCGTGACAAGGTGGCCCGGCTGGGCATCGGTTACCCGGTGGCGGTGGATAACGACTACAAGGTGTGGAATGCCTGGGGCAACCAGTTCTGGCCGGCGCATTACTTCGTCGACCGCAAGGGCCAGGTGCGCCATGTGCATTTTGGCGAGGGCGATTATGCCGGGCAGGAGCAGGTGATACAGGCGTTGCTGGAAGAGAACGGATGAGTGGCCTGCATCGACTGCGGCAGCGACCTTGTGTCATGCAAGGCCGCTGCCACCGGTGCAGCGCAAGGCTGTGCGGTCAGGTGAAGCTGGCGAAATGCGCCTGCATCCGCGCCGCATCCGCCTGCCGTCCGCTGAACAACTCGAACGCTTTCACCGCCTGAAACACCGCCATGTTGCTGCCATCCAGCGTGCGGCAGCCCAAGGCCCGGGCCGCGCGCAGCAGTTCGGTTTCCAGCGGGAAGTAGATGATCTCCGCCACCCACAGGCGCGCATGCAGCAGCTCTATCGGCAGCGGTGTGCCAGGCAGTTTGGCCATGCCCACCGGGGTGGTGTTGACCAGGCCGTCCGCCTCGGCCAGTGCGGTAGCCAGGTCGCTGCCGACCACGGCGCGGCCAGCGCCGAAGTGGGTATTGAGGTTGTCCACCAAGGCCTGCGCACGGGCCGCGTCCACCTCGAACAGCATCAACCGCTCGACGCCTTCTCCCAGCAGGGCATGGGCCACGGCCGAACCTGCGCCACCGGCGCCCATCTGCACCACCTGGCGCCTGGCCACATCGGGCAGGCCACGGCGTAAGCCTTCGGCGAAGCCGAGGCAGTCGGTATTGTGGCCGACCCGCTTGCCGTCCTTGAGTACCACCGTGTTCACTGCGCCAATGCCGCGGGCTTCTTCCGACAGCTCGTCGAGCAGCGGCAGGATTGCCTGCTTGAACGGGTAGGTGATGTTGAGCCCGGTGAAGCCTGTGTACTGCGCGGCATCGAGCAGGCCGGGCAGGGCGCTGTCGTCCAGTTGCAGCTGGTCGGCATCGATCAGTCGGTACAGATAACGCAGAGCCTGCGCATCGCCTTCGTGTTCGTGCAGGGCCGGGGTACGTGACAGCTGTATGCCACGGCCGATCAGGCCTGCGAGAATGGCTTGCGGGCTCATGCAGTGCGCTCCCGGAGCATTTCGGCGAAGTGGCTGATGGCCATGCGGTAGCCGTGGCTGCCCAGGCCGCAGATCACCCCGACGGCGACGGACGATATGAAGGACAGGTGACGGAAGGGTTCGCGTTTGTGCACGTTGGACAGATGCACTTCGATGACCGGCAGCTCGGCGGCGACCAACGCGTCGCGGATGGCTACCGAGGTGTGGGTCCAGGCTCCGGGGTTGATCACGATGCCGGCACAGCGACCACGGGCGGCGTGGATCCAGTCGATCAGTTCGCCTTCATGGTTGGTTTGGCGGAATTCGATTTCCAGGCCATGGGCCTGGGCTGTGTCGGCACACCCCTGCGCCAGGTCGGCAAGGGTTTCGTAACCATACTGGGCAGGCTCCCGGGTGCCCAGCATGTTCAGGTTGGGGCCATTGAGCACGAGAATGACAGGCTTCATGACGAGCATCGCTTTGTTGTTGTTGGATGCATCCAGTTATGTACCGACTGGTTAGTTTAGTCAATCCAGCCAAGCCCTGGCTCTGCAAAAGTGGGCGATTATCGAACCACAGTGTCCGCAATACTGATTACGAAATTGTAATTTCCACGCCACCGCCCCGATAAGCAGCGCTCTCTACAGTGCCTCGCCAACGTTCGTCGACGAGGAGCCGTTACGTGCCCATCCCGCCCAAGATCGCCTTGCTTTGCCTGTTGCTGGCGGGCGCCGCCGGCGCCCAGGCCAGCCAGAGCCTGAGCCTGCCCGAGGCGCTGGCCGCCGCCTTTGCCCACAACCCCGAGCTGGCTGCGGCTGGCCGGGAAATCGGCATCGCCGATGGCGAGCGGCGCCAGGCCGGGCTGATCCCCAACCCGGAACTGGCCTGGGAGCGGGAGGACACTCGCCGCGACACCAGCACCACCACTGTCACGCTCAGCCAGCCATTGGAGCTGGGCGGCAAGCGTGGCGCGCGCATTGCCGTGGCCAAGGCCGGCCAGGCCATTGCCCAGCTTGACCTCGAACGCCAGCGTAATGGCCTGCGCGCCGATGTGGTGCAGGCTTTCCACGCTGCGTTGCGCGCACAAACCGCGGTGGCGCTGGCGCAACAATCGCAGGCATTGACCGAGCGTGGGCTACGGGTGGTGCAGGGGCGGGTAGCTGCCGGCCAGGCATCACCCGTGGAAGTTACCCGCGCCCAGGTGCAGCAGGCGCAAGCCGAGGCTGCAGTGCGCCGCGCGCGCACCCAGCGCAGCGTGGCCTACCAGGCCCTGGCACGGTTGACCGGCAGCCCGCGGGCAAGCTTCGGGCAATTGCAGGCGGCCAACCTGTCCCCTGGCGCAGCGCCCAGCGTTGACGCGTTGCTCGACCGGGTCGAGCAGACTGTCGAATGGCGCCTGGCTGCTACCCAGGTCGAGCGCGGCGACGCGTCCCTCGGCTCGGAGAAGGCCCTGCGTATTCCCAACCTCACCGTCAGCCTTGGTAGCCAGTACAGCCGCGAAGATCGCGAGCGGGTCAATGTGGTCGGCCTGTCGCTGCCCTTGCCGTTGTTCGACCGCAACCAGGGCAACGTGCTGGCCGCAGCCCGCCGGGCCGACCAGGCGCGGGATCTGCGTAATGGCGTGGCGCTGCGTCTGCGCAGTGAAACGCGCAATGCTGTCGGCCAGTGGGCGACGGCCATGCAGGACGTGCAGGCCTATGACCGCACCATCCTGCCGGCTGCGCAGCAGGCGGTGGACACGGCCACCCGCGGCTTCGAAATGGGCAAGTTCGCCTTCCTCGATGTACTCGACGCCCAGCGCACGTTGATCGAGGCGCGCGGGCTGTACCTCGAGGCGTTGGCTTCGGCGACCGACGCGCGGGCGCAGATCGAGCGGATCTATGGCGACCTCGACGACCTCGGCAAATACCCGCACAGCAGGAGCAACAATGACTAATCCACGCAAGATCGCCCTTCTGGTCGCAGCGCTTGCCGCACTCGGCCTCGCGGGCCTGGTCTGGACCAGCAACCTCGGCCAGGCTTCCAGTGCACAAGCCATTCCCGACGACCATGGCGAAGACAGCCACGGCCATGGCGAAGAACCGGCCGGCCAAAGCCATGGCGAGGAAGCGGGCAAGCTGCACTTGAGCCGCGCCCAGATCGAAGCTGCCGGTGTACAGCTGGCCACCGCCGGCCCAGGCGAACTGGGCAATGCCATCAGCTTCCCGGGTGAGATCCGTTTCGACGAAGACCGCACGGCGCATGTCGTGCCGCGTGTGCCGGGCGTGGTCGCGGCCGTGCAGGCCGAACTGGGCCAGGCGGTCAAGCGTGGCCAGGTGCTGGCGGTGATTGCCAGCCAGCAGATATCCGACCTGCGCAGCGAACAGCAGGCCGCCCAGCGCCGCCTGGAACTGGCGCGTCTGACCTTCCAGCGCGAGCAACAGTTGTGGCAGGAACGCATCAGCGCCGAGCAGGACTACCTGCAGGCTCGCCAGGCGCTGCAGGAGGCCGAGATCGCCATGGCCAATGCCTGGCAGAAGCTCGCCGCCGTGGGCCCGGCCGGTGCCGGTAATCGCTATGAATTGCGTGCGCCGTTCGATGCGGTGGTGGTGGAAAAGCACCTGAGCGTGGGTGAAGTGGTCGATGCGACCAGTAACGCTTTCACCCTGTCCGACCTGAACCGGGTCTGGGCCACCTTTGCCGTGGCCCCGCGCGACCTGGACAAGGTGGTGACCGGTCGCAGTGTCACGGTCAGCGCACCGGACCTCGGCGCCCGGGTCGAGGGCAAGGTCAACTACGTTGGCAACCTGCTCGGCGAGCAGAACCGCGCCGCCACTGTCCGCGTCAGCCTGGCCAACCCCAACGGCGCCTGGCGCCCCGGGCTGTTCGTCAATGTTGCCGTCAGCCTCGAGCGCTTCAGGGCTGCCGTGGTGGTGCCGGAAAGCGCATTGCAAACCTGGGAGGAACAGACCGTGGTGTTTGCCCGCAGCGAAGCAGGTTTCGAGGCCCGCCCGGTGCAGACCGGTCGGCGTGACGCCGGCCAGGTGGAAATCACCAGCGGCCTGGCCGCCGGTACCCAGGTGGCCGCCGCTGGCAGTTTTGTCCTGAAGTCCGAGCTGGGCAAAGGCTCGGCTGCACACAGCCATTGATCGGGGAACTCCAGCATGTTCGAACGCCTGATCCAATTTGCCATCGAGCAGCGCCTGGTGGTGATGCTGGCCGTGGTCCTGATGGCCGCGGTAGGTATCCATAGCTACCAGAACCTGCCGATCGATGCTGTACCGGACATCACCAACGTCCAGGTGCAGATCAATACCGCCGCGCCCGGTTTTTCGCCGCTGGAGACCGAACAGCGCATCACCTTTGCCATCGAGACCGCCATGGCCGGCCTGCCCGGGCTCAAGCAGACCCGCTCGCTGTCGCGCTCGGGCCTGTCGCAGGTCACGGTCATTTTCGATGACCGCACCGACCTGTTCTTCGCCCGGCAACTGGTCAACGAGCGCCTGCAAGTGGCCCGCGAGCAGCTGCCCGACGGCATCGAAGCCGGCATGGGGCCGATTTCCACGGGGCTGGGTGAGATATTCCTGTGGACAGTGGAGGCCGAGCCGGGTGCCCTGAAGGAGGACGGCACGCCCTACACCCTCACCGACCTGCGGGTGATCCAGGACTGGATCATCAAGCCACAGTTGCGCACGGTACCGGGGGTGGCTGAGGTGAACAGCATCGGTGGCCATGCCAAGCAATACCTGATTGCACCGGAGCCCAAGCGCCTGGCGGCATACAAGCTCACCCTCAACGACCTGGTCACGGCGCTGGAACGCAACAACGCCAACGTCGGCGCCGGTTATATCGAGCGCAACGGCGAGCAATGGCTGATCCGCGCGCCGGGCCAGGTGGCGTCGGCGGAGGACATCGCCAACATCGTCATTTCGACCGCCGATGGCACGCCGATCCGGGTCAGCCATGTCGCCCAGGTAAGCCTGGGTGAGGAGTTGCGCTCGGGCGCGGCGACCGAAAATGGCCGGGAAGTGGTGCTGGGCACGGTGTTCATGCTGGTCGGCGAGAACAGCCGTGCGGTATCCCGGGCGGTTGCCGCCAAACTGGTGGAAATCAACCGCAATCTGCCCAAGGGCGTGGTTGCCGTGACGGTGTACGACCGCACCCACCTGGTGGAGAAAGCCATCGCCACGGTGAAGAAGAACCTGGTCGAAGGCGCCATCCTGGTCATCGCCGTGCTGTTCCTGTTCCTGGGCAATGTTCGCGCCGCGCTGATCACTGCCATGGTCATCCCGTTGTCGATGTTGTTCACCTTCAGCGGCATGTTCGGCAACAAGGTCAGCGCCAACCTGATGAGTCTTGGTGCGTTGGACTTCGGCATCATCGTCGACGGCGCGGTGGTGATCGTGGAGAACGCCATCCGCCGCCTGGCCCATGCCCAGCAACGCCGTGGACGCATGCTGACCCGTGCCGAGCGCTTCCATGAGGTGTTCGCCGCCGCCCGCGAGGCGCGCCGGCCGCTGCTCTACGGGCAGCTGATCATCATGGTGGTGTACCTGCCGATCTTTGCCCTGACCGGGGTGGAGGGCAAGATGTTCCACCCCATGGCCTTTACCGTGGTCATGGCCCTGCTCGGTGCGATGCTCCTCTCGGTTACCTTCGTACCGGCGGCCATTGCGCTGTTCGTCACCGGCAAGGTCAAGGAAGAAGAAGGCTTGCTGATGCGCACGGCGCGCCAGCGCTATGCGCCGCTGCTGGCCTGGGTGCTGGCCCGACGCCGGCTGGCGTTCGCCGCCGCCGCCAGCCTGGTGCTGCTGTCCGGATTGCTGGCCAGCCGCATGGGCAGCGAGTTCATCCCCAGCCTCAGCGAGGGCGACTTCGCCCTGCAGGCCCTGCGTGTGCCGGGTACCAGCCTGTCGCAGTCGGTGGACATGCAGCAGCGCCTGGAGCAGGCAATCATTGCCCAGGTGCCGGAAGTGCAGCGGGTGTTCGCCCGAACCGGCACCGCCGAGATCGCCTCCGACCCGATGCCGCCGAACATCTCCGATGCCTATGTGATGTTGCGCCCGCGTGAGCAATGGTCGGACCCGGGCAAGCCGCGAGAGGAACTGATTGCCCAAGTACAGCGTGCCGCGGCCAGCGTGCCGGGCAGCAACCATGAGCTGTCGCAGCCCATCCAGCTGCGTTTCAACGAGCTGATTTCCGGGGTGCGCAGCGATGTGGCGGTGAAGCTGTACGGCGATGACATGAACGTGCTCAACCGCACCGCCGGGCAGATCGCCAGCAGCCTGCAGGGTGTGCCGGGCGCATCCGAAGTGAAGGTCGAGCAGACCACCGGCCTGCCCGTGCTGACCATCGACATCGACCGTGACAAGGCGGCCCGGCATGGCCTGAACGTCGGTGAGGTGCAGGACGCCATCGCCATCGCCGTGGGCGGCCGCACGGCCGGTACGCTGTACGAAGGCGACCGCCGTTTCGACATGGTCGTGCGCCTGCCGGAAACCCTGCGCACGGATGTCGACGGGCTGGCCAGCCTGTTGATTCCGGTACCGGCCAATGCCGGCGGCGGGCCGATCGCCTTCATTCCGTTGTCGCAAGTGGCCACCCTGAACCTGCAACTGGGCCCGAACCAGGTCAGCCGCGAAGATGGCAAGCGGGTGGTGGTGGTCAGCGCCAACGTGCGTGGGCGGGACTTGGGCTCGTTCGTCGAGGAGGCCGAACAGGCCCTGCTCGAACAGGTGCCGATACCACCGGGTTACTGGACGCGCTGGGGTGGCCAGTTCGAGCAGCTGCAGTCGGCGGCCGCGCGCCTGCAGGTGGTGGTACCGGTGGCCCTGCTGCTGGTCATGGCCTTGTTGTTGATGATGTTCAACAACCTCAGGGATGGCCTGTTGGTGTTCACCGGCATTCCCTTCGCCCTCACGGGTGGGGTGCTGGCGCTGTGGTTGCGCGACATTCCGCTGTCGATTTCCGCCGGCGTGGGGTTCATTGCCTTGTCGGGGGTGGCGGTGCTCAACGGGCTGGTGATGATTGCCTTCATCCGTGGCCTGCGCGAGCAAGGGCGCACGTTGCGGGTGGCGGTCGAGGAGGGGGCGCTGACGCGCTTGCGACCGGTGCTGATGACGGCACTGGTGGCGTCGCTGGGTTTCATTCCGATGGCCTTGGCCAGCGGGACCGGGGCGGAGGTGCAGCGGCCGCTGGCGACGGTGGTGATTGGCGGCATTCTGTCGTCCACCGCGCTGACCTTGCTAGTGTTACCGGCGTTGTACCAGTGGGCGTACCGGCGTGAAGAGGCGCAGGAGGTTTGAGACTGTCGGGGGCCGCAAAGCGGCCCCGAATCCTCAGACTGTACGACGAGCCCCAGTCCTCACTCCGTCGCCTTCCACCTCATCATGCAACGAAATCCGTGAAGTCTCCGGCAACGCCAAGCCCCCCAGCAGCGCTACCAGCGCGATCACCACCAGGTAGAACGCCGGAGCCAGGTTGCTGCCGGTCTGCCCGATCAGCCAGGTCGCCACCAGTGGCGCGGTACCGCCAAACAACGTGTAAGCCACATTGTAGGTAATCGCCGAAGCGGTGTAGCGGGTACGGGTAGGGAAGCTTTCCGATAGCAACGCCGCGGTCACCACACCACTGCACAACGCCCCGATCGCCAGCAGGATCACCCCCAGCAGCGCGCCAGGCATCGAACCGGAACTGGCCAGCCAGTAGGCCGGGAACACGCACAGCATCACCCACAGGCAGGTGAAGCCGATGGTCCTGCGCCGCCCGACACGGTCCGAGAACGCCCCGGCCAGCGGGCAGCCGATCGCGGCGAACAGCAAGGCTACCGTGGTCACCAGCAGCGCCTGCGCGCGGGTCAGGTTGCCGACCAGCTGCAGGTAGGTGGCGAAGTAGGTGGTGAACATGTAGAACGACAGCGCAGTGAGCGAGATGAAGGCGCCCAGGTTGCGGATCGCCCGGCCATGGTGGCGCAGGGTGTCCCTGAGCGGCGAATGTTCATGCACGTTGCCTTCGGCGAGGGCTTCGCGGAACGCCGGGGTTTCCTCCATGCGCCAGCGCAGGTACAGGCCAACCAGCCCCAGCGGCGCGGCGATGAGGAACGGGATGCGCCAGCCCCATGCATTCATGGCCTCGGCCGACAGGCTGGCCTCCAGGCCATAGGCGATCACCGCCGCGCAGGCAAAGGCGGAAAAGGTCGAGACCGGCACGAAGCTGCCATAGAAGGCACGCCTGTTGTTGGGCGCATGTTCCATCAGGTAGGCGCACGCCCCGGCATACTCGCCACCAGCAGAAAAGCCTTGCAGGCAGCGCGCCAGGGTCAGCAACGCGGGGGCCGCCAAGCCGATGCTGGCATAGGTCGGCAGCAGGCCGATCAGGGTCGTCGAGCCGGCCATCAGCAGGATGGTCAGTGACAGGATGCGCTTGCGCCCCAGGCGGTCACCCAGCGCGCCGAACACGATACCGCCCAGCGGGCGCAGGGCGAAGGCCACGGCAAACACGGCGAAGGTTTTCAGCAAGGCCACGCTGGCGTCACCGCTGGCGAAGAACTGGCTGGCGATCAGGGTAGCCAGAAAACCATAGACGGCGAAGTCGAACCATTCGACGAAATTGCCGATGGCCGAGGCGGCGATCACCCGGCGCAGGGTGGCGGGGGATACCTCATGCGATGCAGACATACGGAAGCTCTCCGGTTTCCATAGGCAGCCTGGATGAATGTGGCGCACTTCAGCGCGCCATCGTTGTTATCAGGGCCAGTAGACCGAGCCGGGCAGTTGCCCGCTTCGTTCAGGGCGACCTCCAGATGCCTGTTTCGACCGCATCGGCCAGGCGCTACACCGAAAACACCACCCCGGTGCGTGAAGCCGCATTGCGGATATGCTCCTGCATCGCCTTCTGCGCCGCGGCCTGGGAGCGACGGCACAGGGCGCGAAGGATCTTGCGGTGTTCCTGCCAGGTTTCCATGGCCCGCTCCGGGCGAATGAACGGCAGCTTCTGGCTTTCCAGGAATATGTCCTGGCTGGCGGTGATCACCTGCAGCATGGCTTGGTTGCCGCAGGCCTGCAGCAACAACTGATGGAAGGCGAAGTCCAGCCGGGCCGCTGCTTCGAAGCGGCCGGCAAGCAGTTCCCGGCGCATCGCCTCGACATTCTCCTCAAGGCGGTCGATGTCGTCCGCCGTCAGCGCCAGTGCCGCCTGGCCGGCGGCAAACCCTTCCAGGGCATAGCGCAACTGGAAGGTGTCGCTGGCCGATACCTGTTCGGCGTAGGGCCAGGCGAACGCCACGGGCGGCGGCACCTGCACGAACACCCCCTTGCCCGGCTGCACGCTGACCAGGCCCAGGGCGCTGAGGGATGACAGGGCCTCGCGCAACGACGCCCGGCTGACCCCCAACTGCTCGGCCAGGTCGCGTTGCGAGGGCAGGGCCTCGCCGGGCTGATAGGCGCCTTCATCGATCAACTTGCGAATGCCTTGCAGGGCCTGTTCGGGGACGGCGCGGGGGAGGGTGTCGAGCATGCTGTTCAGACCGGTCGGAGGGCGATGACCTTGGCTTTTTACGGCTATTGCCCCGCGCTGGCAAGCGTTGCGCCGCGCTGGCGCAAGGTTCTGGCAGGCTGCACAAAAGCGGGGCGCAGCCGTTTGCTCGGCAAGCGGCGCGGGCTGACTGTTCAGACCAGTAAGACCGTTCAATACCGGCCTCTGCCCCGTTCGCGCGAGGTGGCGGCGCTTGCTGGCATGCCCTGTGCACTGTCTGGCCAGCACCATTTTTCCGTTGATCTCTGCGAGGCCGTTCGATGAAGACATTCCGCACCCTGTTCCTGGCCAGCCTGTTCTGCAGCGGCGCCCTGGCACTGCCTACCGCCCAGGCCGATGCGCTGGCCGACATCAGCACCCGTGGCGTGCTCAAGGTGGCGGTGCCGCAGGACTTTCCGCCATTCGGTTCGGTCGGCCCCGATCTCAAGCCGCGCGGCCTGGACATCGATACCGCGCAACTGCTGGCCGACAAGCTGGGGGTGAAGCTGGCCCTGACGCCAGTGAACAGCACCAACCGCATTCCGTTCCTCACCACCGGCAAGGTCGACCTGGTGATCTCGAGCCTGGGCAAGAACCCCGAGCGTGCCGCAGTGATCGACTTCTCGCGCCCCTATGCGCCGTTCTACCTGGCGCTGTTCGGCCCGGCAGAAGTTGACATCGCCGGAA
This sequence comes from Pseudomonas sp. UBA4617, assembly GCF_002386445.1. Classification (GTDB taxonomy): domain Bacteria; phylum Pseudomonadota; class Gammaproteobacteria; order Pseudomonadales; family Pseudomonadaceae; genus Aquipseudomonas. Next base: position 59,921 of record NZ_DGIR01000009.1, on the reverse strand, counting down.
TCGATGCGGTCGCCGGCAAGACCATCAGCGTTACCCGTGGCTCGATCGAGGACATGGAACTCAGCGCCGTGGCGCCCAAGGGGGCGGTGATCAAGCGCTTCGAAGACAACAACTCGACCATCGCCGCCTATCTTTCCGGCCAGGTCGAACTGATCGCCAGTGGCAGCGTGGTAATGGCCGCCATTGCCGAGAAGAACCCGGCCAAGGTGCCGGTGGTCAAGGTCAAGCTCAAGGACTCGCCAGTCTACGTGGGGCTGGCCAAGAACGAGCCGGCGCTGCTGGAAAAGGTCAACGCCACGCTGGACGCCGCCAAGGCGGACGGCAGCCTGAACCGCAATGCCGAGAAATGGCTGAAGCAGCCGCTGCCGGCGGACTTCTGAGTGTTGTTCGGAGCCTGCCGACATGGCCTATGAATTCGACTTCGCCCCCGTGCTGGCCCAGGTCGGCCTGTTGCTCAAGGGCGCCGGCTTCACCTTGCAGCTGACTGCAGTCGGCACGCTGCTAGGCGTGGCCATCGGCGTGCTGGGTGCCGGTGTACGTGCCTGGCACGTGCGGCCTTTCGATGCGCTGTTCGGCCTGTACGTGGAGTTGATCCGCAATACGCCGTTCATTGTCCAGCTGTTCTTCATCTTCTTCGGCCTGCCGGCGCTGGGCCTGCGCCTGACCGAGTGGCAGGCGGCGGTGCTGGCCATGGTGATCAACCTGGGGGCCTATTCCACCGAGATCATCCGAGCAGGCATCCAGGCCATTCCCAAGGGCCAGCTGGAAGCAGCCGCGGCATTGGCCATGAGCCGCTTCGAAGCGTTCCGCCACGTGGTGCTGCAACCCGCGCTGGCCAAGGTCTGGCCGGCACTGTCGAGCCAGATCGTGATCGTCATGCTGGGTTCGGCGGTGTGTTCGCAGATCGCCACCGAAGAGCTGTCATTCGCCGCCAACTTCATCCAGTCGCGCAACTTCCGCGCGTTCGAGACCTACTTGCTGACTACCGCGCTGTACCTGCTCATGGCCATCCTCCTGCGCCAGTTGCTGGCGTGGCTGGGGCAGCGCCTGCTGATGGGGAGACGCTGATGGATTTCACCTTCTGGGACATTCTGCGCAACCTGCTGATCGGCCTGCAATGGACCTTGCTGCTATCGCTGGTGGCGTTCCTCTGCGGTGGTGCTGCCGGCTTGCTGGTGCTGGTCGCACGGCTGTCCGGGCAGCGGCTGTGGCGCGGCCTGGCGCGCGGCTATATCGAGCTGTTCCAGGGCACGCCGCTGTTGATGCAGCTGTTCATGGTGTTTTTCGGTATTGCCCTGTTCGGCCTCGATGTGTCGGCATGGATGGCTGCGGCCATTGCCCTGACGCTGTTCACCAGCGCCTTTCTCGCCGAAATCTGGCGCGGTTGCGTCGAAGCGATCCCGCGTAGCCAGTGGGAAGCCTCCGGCAGCCTGGCGCTGAGCCGGCCGGAGCAGCTGCGCCACGTCATCCTGCCACAGGCGTTGCGTATCGCCGTGGCGCCGACGGTGGGTTTCTCGGTGCAGGTGGTCAAGGGTACGGCGGTCACTTCGATCATCGGTTTCACCGAGCTGACCAAGACCGGCGGCATGCTGGCCAATGCCACTTTCGAACCCTTCATGGTCTACGGCCTGGTCGCGCTGGGCTACTTCGTTCTCTGCTATCCGCTCTCGCTGAGCGCCCGTTACCTGGAAAGGAGGCTGCATGCCCCTGCTTAGAGTGTCTGCGTTGCACAAGTATTACGGCGACAACCACGTGCTCAAGGGCGTCGACCTCAGCATCGAAGAGGGTGAGGTGGTGGCCATCATCGGCCGCAGCGGCTCGGGCAAGAGCACCTTGCTACGCACCCTCAATGGCCTGGAGTCGATCAGCGACGGGGTGATCGAGGTGGACGGTGAATACCTCGACGCCAGCCGCGCCGACCTGCGCGCCTTGCGCCAGAAGGTGGGCATGGTGTTCCAGCAGTTCAACCTGTTCCCGCATTTGAGCGTGGGCGAGAACGTGATGTTGGCGCCGCAGGTGGTGAAGAAGGCCAGCCGCGCCGAAGCGCGCCGCCTGGCCGAGCAGATGCTGGCGCGAGTGGGCCTGGCGGAGAAGTTCGATGCCTACCCCGACCGGCTCTCCGGTGGCCAGCAACAGCGGGTGGCGATCGCCCGCGCCCTGGCGATGTCGCCGAGAGTGCTGTTGTGCGACGAGATCACCTCGGCACTCGACCCCGAGCTGGTCAACGAAGTGCTCGGCGTGGTGCGCCAGCTGGCCAGCGAGGGCATGACCCTGATCATGGTCACCCATGAGATGCGCTTCGCCCGTGAGGTCGGCGACAAGCTGGTGTTCATGCACCAGGGCAAGGTGCATGAAATGGGTAACCCACGCGAGGTGTTCGCCGCGCCGCAGACAGCGGAGCTGGCCAACTTCATCGGTGCGGTGGCCTCGGCCTAGGCGCGGCCGAGGCTCGATGGTTGTGTTGGCGTGCAAGCCAACACAGGCCTGTTGAGCTGCGGTGGTTTACATGCTCACCTCAGTTGCATTGAGTGCGGGTACAGGCCTGGTCTTCGGTTGCGTAGGCAAACGTTTCTGCTGGATTGGCAGCTTTGAGATTCAGCCGTATCACCGGAACCCAGAGTTTGGCAGTTGTCATCAAGTCGCGCTGCATGTTTTTCGCCTGCTCAAGCCCGTTGTTGTCAGCTGAGGCTAGCCAGAAGAACGCTTCGAGTGGAAGCAGGTCGGGAATGTCCTGTGGCCAGGTCCCGATCATCAATTCATTATGATGCGCCCGTTGCTGAGGATTGACGGTATTGTTGTTGCGTGTGTCAAAGCTGATACGCACGGTGCTTGGTGTGATGCCCATGCTGCACTGGTGCTTGTTGCGTTCGTTGAAGGCGCTTGTATTTCCCACTACCGCCTGGAAATGCGTTTTGAATTGCAAGCGTAGTAACGTTCTGCGCACTACAAGCTTGGCTGTTGTTCGGATAGCTGGAGTGAGCGCCGCACCCTTTATCGGCGCGGTACCAACTCGCGGCGTCTGTGGGGTAGATGCACAGCGGAGTAATGGGGTACATGCCACTTTCGGTGATGCTGTCGAGCGGCTGGAAAATCAATCCTTGGTAGAGAGTGTTCCAAGCGAGCACTGTCATTCCGCTGTCTTTGCGCACAAGGGAAAAGGATACCGCGCCAGATATTACCGATCTTTCGCTTGGATTCCATACATGAAAGTTGGTACCAAACGTGGTTGTGCGAAGTATCACGCCGTTGCAGTACAACGATGCTTTTCCCGCACAGTTTTCGCCAATGTTGCCAAACGGAGGTTCAGTCCGTTGCTGATCTGCTCACCTTGTTCCTGCTCGCTAAGCGCCGTGACAATTGCGTTGCCACTAGCGTTGAAGTCTAGCCGCACAAGGGGCAGGAGCTGGGAGGTCTTGATGTAGTAAGCATCACGTAGTTCCAGTGCACTGCTGAAGGAACCGCTTTTTTTCGGGTTGAAAAAGAAGGCTTCGATGGGCAGGGACTCCGGTTTTTGTTCATCCCAGAGTTCGGCCAGCAGTTCATTGCCATAGGTGTCGGTTGGTGTCGAAAGTTGTTGGCGAACCTCTAGACTGGCAATTACCTGTGTAGGCACTTTTGTGCTTAATGAGCATTGGTTGGCCCGGTTGGAACCGAACCTCTGGAAATTGGCAATCCATCGGGTTGCGGTGATGGCAGGGTCCGCTAATGTGCCACACGTACTTTCATCTACCCTTGGAGGGGCTTCGCTGTTGGCGAAGCCGCATCCATGCAACGGTCGATTGGCATTTTGCGTACCTGCACTGAACGGATAGATGCAGCGAAAGGACGGCATCTGTTTTTCTCGGGCTTGTGCGGTGGCGTCATCCATCAGGATAAAACCACTGCTGATATCGTTGCCATTGGTATTGGCATCTGCGCGGATAAAAGAGAGGGTAACTGATCCCAGTGCTTTTGCTGCCGGGCTGTGCGTCCAGAAGTCAAAACTGCTGCTATACACGGACCGTCGTATGAGCAGACCTGTACAATACAATGGCGTGCGCCCATCTGGACAACTGGCACGCGTGTTCTGATAGCGGTTGTTGAGCCGTTCGATGAGTTTCGGAGAGGCTGCCAGCCGACGCAGCAACTCGGCCTGCTCTTCGCTCTGTACCACGTTTCTTGCGGGTGTGATCGGTTCCTGCTGCCCCTGCTCTCGGCGATCATCCGCTCCTGCAAGGGTACTTTGGTCTTCGGCAGATGCACTCAGCGTGGCAATAGCAGGAACGGTCAAACTCAGGATCATGAGTGTTGAACAGGCAAACTTGATTCCTGTATGGGTACGCATGGCGGGTCATCCTCTGATCGCCTCCTGGAGCATTGATTTGGCCTGAAGTTACAAGTTGTGACCACTGGCAGAAATGTTAGTTGTGCTTCTTGTCAGTGGATCTCAGACTCCAATGGGAGGCGCGGTCAGCGAACTGTCAGCACCAGCTTGTACCGTGCTCGACTGATACCAGCCGTTTGTTGATCTTGTAAATTGCTCTCCAGCTTGCATCTTTGTCGTCACCGAGCATTCGCGGGAGAATCAAGATGATCAGCCAACGACCACCCGATTACGCCCCTCCTGCTTGGCCCGGTAAAGCGCCCGGTCTGCGGCACTCAGCACATACCCCGGCTCTCCACCAGCCTCGCCTTCCCAGTGCGCCACTCCCAGCGAAATCGTCACCGCCCCCACCGGCTCGACCGGCGTATCCTGCACCGTCACCCGCAGCCGCTCGGCCACTACCGCCGCCACGTCCAGGCTGGCCCCGGGCAGCAGCATGAGAAACTCCTCGCCGCCGGTACGGCACAGCAGGTCACCCTCGCGGCAGCAGCGGCGCATCAGCTCTGCCAGCCGGCGCAGCACCTGGTCGCCTACTTCGTGGCCGTGGTTGTCATTGACCCGCTTGAAATGGTCGATATCCAGCACAATGGCGGCGAACGGCCGACCTTCGGCTTCCAGCAACGACAAGCTGAACTCCAGGCTGCGACGGTTGCCCAGGCCGGTCAGCGGGTCGGTCTGCGCGTCGCGGTTGAGCCGGCCGATGCGCTCATGCAACAAGTTGAGGCCGAACAGCAGCGCACGTTTGAGCTGGGCAGCCTCGAAGTACCAGGCCGACACCCGATGCAGGCGCTCGGCAGTACCGGCGCGGTCCATCGAGCGGGCGCCGGCGGCCAGTTGCCACAGTGGCCGGGCAATGATCATGGCCAGCCACCACAGCAACAGGCTGCCGACCAGCGCCAAGGGTACCGAGGTGCCCACTACGTTCAGAATCAGCCGGTTCAGCGGCGCGACGGTCTGCGCCAGCGGCTGCTGGGCCACCACGCCCCAGCCGGCGCTGGGCACGGTAGCGAAACCGGCAACCATGGCCACTCCGTTGCTGTTGGTCAGCTGGCGGGTGCCATTGCCCAGGGTCGCCAGCTGGTCGATCAAGGCATTGCCTTCAACCACTTTGCCCACCCGTCTGCCGTCGGGGTGATAGAGCAGGCGACGGTTGCGGTCGACCACGTACAGGTACGAGCCGTCCTTGTAGAAATGTTCGCCCAGCAGGCTGTTGAGGATGTTGCGCTCACGCAGGTACAAGCTGCCGCCAACGTAGCCCCGGTAGCCACCTTTGCTGTCGAAAACCGGGTGCGACAAGGCCACTACCAGGTTGTTGGCCGCCGATATGTAGGGCGTCGACACCAGTGGGCTGCGCGCATTCAGCGCTTCCTGGACACCGGGTGAGTGCATGCGGCTGCCAACTAGGTGCCGCAGTGACGCCGGGGAAATGGCCAGCAGCACCCCGTCGGCATCGAGCACGAAGGTGGAGTTGAAGGCCATGCTCTGGCTCAGCACGCGTTCTGTTTCGACTTGCAGCGCCAGGGCATCAGCCAGCTGCCGCCCCTGCACGCCGGCGCTGAACGACAACTGTTGCTGGGCATTGCTGATGAAGGTCTCGGTGATGCTGGCCAGCTTCGTCGCATACACCCGGTTGGCTTCCAGGGCGTGATCGATCAATAGCTGGCGCTGCACCCGATAGCTGGCGAAATAGCTGGCGCACAGCATGACCAAGGCGGTCAGGGCGCAGAGCACCAGGATGAGGGTGCGTAGATCCAGGCGCAATCCGTGCTTGCTGTTTGGCAATCCTGACCTCGAATAATGGAATAAGCAGCTACGAAACAGGAATAACCTTACGCGTTATGAGCGCGATGGGAAACCGTATTCACGAGCCTGTCTTCTCCAGCGCTTCCAGTTCGTCTTCCACCTGTTGCATGCGCTGCTCGGCCAGGGCCTGGACTTTCACGTCGCGGGCCGTCTCGCGCATCAGGGCAGTGAGCTTCTCGCCCAGGCGCTTGCCTGCTTCGGTGTCTTCCAGGGCGCGGGCTTTGGCCGGATCCTGGGTGGCCTCGACGATGGTGGCGAACTCGGCGTCGCTGAAGTTCTTCTCGCTGTAAAGGCGGAACAGGTCCTGGCGCTGGTCTTCGACGGTCAGGTGCTTGCGTAGCACATCCTCGATGGTCGCCTGCGACAGCTGCGGGTGCCTGCGGCCGAGCAGTGCTGCCATGCGTGCGATGTTGTGCGCGTAGGCGTCCTGCAGGGGCAGCTGGGCCAGGATCTGCTGTTCACGCGAGGGCTTCTGGTCGCAGGCGGTGAGGGCGGCAGTCAGCAGCAGGGGTAACAACAACGGGAGAAGACGCGGCATGGTGTGGCCTGGTCGGGCAGTGAGAGCGGGGATTATACCGATGTCGGCCGGGCCACGACGACCCTGTCATCTGCCTTCACGTGCGCGGATGGCGGCGTTGGCGGGTCAGAACATGCCTCGTCAAACTCCTGGACGAATTCGAACACCGCAAGGACCTGTGAGCCCCGATTACCGGGCGTTCGCCAATGTCAGTGCGGAACATGAGCGCACATTTGCCGAGATGGTGCAGGCCATGGCGGCGCAGGAGCGGGCGCAGTGGCGCTTGCAGCCTGCTGCCAGTTGGGTGCATGGCAGCCCCGGTTCAGCTGACGGGGCCGATCAGAACGCACCCGACAATGGCCATTCCACGGCCAGGCGGATCTGGTCCCCGTCCAGCTCCGCCTGGGCGGTATTTCCTCGATGGAGGTTATGCCGCAGCGAAAACGCGGTGCCCTTGGCCTTGCCACTCTGTACCACATAGCGCGCTTCCAGGTCGCGCTCCCAATGTTTGCCACCCTTGCCATACCCCAGGTAGGCGTAACCGCCCGCCGGGTCGACATGGGTGCCGTCGATATCGAACCCGCGCACGTACAACGCGGTCAGGTTCAGACCCGGCACGCCGTAGGCACCCATGTTCAGGTCATAACGTGCCTGCCACGATTTCTCGTTCGGCGCGTTGAAGTCCGACATCTGTACCGCGTTGGCCAGGTAGATCGCCCCACGGGTCACGTAGTCGAACGGCGTATTGCCGTGTACCTGCTGCCAGCCCAGGCTGAAACCGTGCGGCCCCTGGTCGTAGCGCGAGACCAGGCTCCAGGTTGTGTTGTCGATGCGGCCGGACAGCGCCTTGCCGGTGTCGGTGGTGCGATACAGGTTGAGGTCCAGGCTGATGCTGCGGTGTTCGTCCAGGGCGTGGCTGAAGGTAGCGCCGAGATAATGCTGGTTCCAGCTGTCCTGGTAGCGTGAGGTGTAGAGGCTGCCGCGCAAAGCGGCGCCGGGGTCCCACACCACGCCAGCCAGGTCGAAGCTGTTGCCCTGGCGGCCGTTGGAATAGTTCACCACGAAGCCTTGATGATGGCTGGACGCATTGCGGTCGGTGTCCTCGGTGAAGTGCCCGGCTACCAGCTTGAGGTGGTCGAGTTCATTGCTGGTGAGCAACAGGCCGGTCATGGTCTCGGGTAACAGGCGGCTGTCGGAGCACTGAACACCGGGGTCTTGACCCTCTGCTCACCGTAGGACAGCACGGTATCGGACAAGCGCAGCTTCAGTGCCGTACCGGCACGGCTGTAATTGCTCTTGGGGTGCCCGTCGTTAGTGACCGCGAGCAGGCGCGCCTTGCCCGCCCGCCCGCCACCACTGTCGAGCTGCACGCCCAGGTAGGCATGGGCATCGACCCCGACGCCGATCAGCCCCTGGGTGAAACCGGACTGCAAGGTCGCCATCAGGCCATAGGCCCATTCCTCAGCCTTGCCGTTACGTTCATTGCGCGGCTTGTAGGCATTGCGCGCTGCGCTGTTGCGGCCACCGTGCCGGTAGTCGCGCTGGTCGAATACGCTGCGGTTGAGCAGGTTCCAACGGCCATCTGCGAAAAAACCGTTGCTTTGCGATTGTGCCGAATCGGCAAGCGCGAACGGGGCCAGCAGGGTGCTGGCGAGCAGCAGGGCAACAGGGCGCATCATGCGTAGAACTTCCTGTTCAAGGGGCGCGGAAACGCAGGATGCGCGCGCCGTCGAAGGGGTCGGTGAGGTAATGGGCATGCACGCCGAAGGTGCTCAGCAGGCGCTCGGGCGTCAGTACTTCGAGTGGTTTGCCAAGGGCAACCAGACGGCCCTTGTCGAGCACCGCCAGGCGGTCGCAGGTAAGCGCCTGGTTGAGGTCATGCAGCGCCACCAAGGTAGTGACCGCCAGGGCTTGCACCTGGTGCAGCAGGCTCAGCTGGTGCTGGATATCCAGGTGATTGGTCGGCTCGTCAAGCAGCAATACCTGCGGCCGCTGCGCCAGGGCGCGGGCGATGTGCACGCGCTGGCGTTCGCCACCGGACAGTGAGCCCCACAGGCGCGTGCGCAGGTGCAGCGCGTCGAGGTCGGCCAAGGCCTGTTCGACGATGGCCTGGTCTTCCCGCGAGAACGGCGCCAGTGCCGACAGCCAGGGGGTGCGGCCGAGGGCAACGGCGTCGAATACGCTGATGGCATCAAGGGTGTCGGCCTGCTGTTCGACCAGCGCCAGGGCCTGCGCAATACGCCGGCGGGGCAACTGCACCAGCGGTTCGCCCAGTAACTGCACGCTGCCGCTGCCTGGCTTGCGCAGCCCGGCAAGCACCTTCAGCAATGAGGATTTGCCGGAGCCGTTGGGGCCGATGATGCCCAGCGTTTCGCCCGCGACGACGTGCAGGTCTATCTCGTGTAACACAGCATTGCCGCCAAGCTGCAGGCCCAGGCCCTGGCAACTCAGGGGCGAGAAATCCACAGTGGTCATGGCGGTCATGGGCGCCCCCGACGGCTGACCAGGATCAATGCGAACACCGGTGCGCCGATCAGTGCGGTAACCACACCCACGGGGATCACCTGGCCAGGAATCAGGGTACGCGACAGGATGTCGGCGGCGATCAGGAACAGTGCGCCACCCAGCGCGCTGGCGGGCAGCAGTCGGCTGTGCCGTGGACCGAGCAGCAAGCGCAGCGCATGGGGAATCACCAGCCCGACGAAACCGATGGCACCGACGATCGATACCATGACGGCGGTGACCAGGGCTGCGCAACTGATCAGCAGCAACTGGGTACGCCGTACCGGTATGCCCAGCGATGCTGCCGAGTCGGCACCGAAGGTAAACGCATCCAGTGTGCGGCGGTGCCACAGACACACCAGCAGCCCGAACAATGCCACTGGCATGGCCAGCCACACCGAAGGCCAGCGCACGCCGCTGAGGTTGCCCAGCAGCCAGAACAGGATGCCGCGCGCCTGCTCGGCCGTGGCCGACATGGTAATGAGCAGCGCGGTGAGGGCATTGAACAGTTGCGAGCCGGCGATGCCGGCAAGGATGACCTGCGCGTTGCCGCTGCCGCTGCCGGCCATGCGCGCCAGCACCAGCACCAGGGCGAACGCTGCCAGGGCGCCGAGGAAGGCGCCGGCGGACATGCTCAACGCCAGGCTACCGAAGCCCAGCAAGCCGACCAGCACCGCACCGGTCGAGGCGCCGGCGGACAACCCCAGCAGGTAGGGCTCGGCCAACGGGTTGCGCAACAGCGCCTGGAGCACCACGCCGCAGGTGGCCAGGCCGGCGCCGCAGGCCGCGGCAACCAGGGTACGGGTCAGGCGGTAATTCCAGACGATCCCGGCATCGATCGGGTCGACCGGGTAGCCGGCCTGCCACAGCTGGTTGGCCAGGACCTGGGCGACCACAGTGGGTGCCAGGTTGCTCTCGCCGATGGCGGTACCGGCCAGCACGGCCAACAGCAGTGCCGCCAGGGCCATCGCCACGGAGAATGACAGACGCATCATCACCGGCCTGCGTTACCGCTGGCGAAGGCGGCGGACAAGGTCTGCAGGCCGCTGAACAGGCGGATGCCAGCCTGCATGGCGTCGGCATCGAGGATGATGATGCGGTTCTGCCGCACCGCTTCCATGTTGCGGGTTACCGGGTCGCTGTGCAGTAATGCCAGCTTCTTCTGATAGTCGTCGGCGGGGTAGCGGCGACGGTCCATGCGGGCGATGATCAGCCAGGTGGGGTTGGCCTTGGCCAGGGTTTCCCAGCCTACGGTCGGCCATTCTTCGGTGGACGTCACCACGTTGCGCACGCCGAGGGTGCGCAGCATGAAATCGGCAACACCCTGACGGCCCGCTACGTAGGGTGCGATGCCCAGGTCGGCGCTGGAGAACCAGAACAGCGCCGAGGTGGTGGACAGGTCCTTGCCGGCCAGCTGTGCCCTGGCACTGTCCAGGCGGCCTTTCAGCTCGGCGTTGAGGGCACTGCCGCGCGCCTGGACATCGAAGATCTCGGCCAGCTGGTTGATGCTCTTGTAGATGCTGTCGACCTGGAATGCCTGCAGGCGGGTGCCATCGGCACCGACCAGGTTGTCCTTGCCTTCGCAGTCCGATGGCAACAGGTAGGTGGGGATGTTCAATTCGTCGAACTGTTCGCGGGTGGCTACCGCGCCCTGGGCCCCGACCATCCATTCGAACTGCACCGTCACCAGTTGCGGGCGCTTGCCGACCACCGCCTCGAAGCTGGGCTCGTTGTCGGCCAGGCGCGGCACCTTGGCATTCTGTGCCTGGTACTCGGGCAGTACGTTGTTGAACCACAGCGAGGTGCCTGCCAGCCGGTCGCCCAGCCCCAGCGCATAGAGCATTTCGGTACTGGCCTGGCCAATGGTGACGACGCGTTCCGGTGCCTGGACGAAGGTCTGCGGCTTGCCGCAGTTATCAATCGTCAGCGGATAGTGGGTGGCTGCGGCCTGGGCCAGGCCAGTGAGGCCGAGGCTGGCAAGCAGGGTGGCGAAACGGGGCAGCATGCTGGGCGATCTCCTATCGGACAGTTCGGGTGAGGAACGCACGGACAGGCATCGCCGGGCCCCTGCTGACTGCAGGGGCAACACTGATGGCCAATCCCGGACACCCCGCCGGTTGGTGAATGTAGGCCGGCAGGTCTCCTGACTGATGCGTCATGGCCTGGCTCCGGCCTTCCCGGGTCAACGACCCAGTGGCATTGGTGGAGCAGGCTCGGCACCTACAGTTGCGGGGGCAGTTCCGTTTGGCCCGTTGCTTGGGCCTGGGATTCCCTATTGATTCCGTGATGGAAACCGGCGGCCGGCATGGTAGACCATCGTGCCGCCAGGTGAAACGCTTTTCACAAGTACTTCAGCCAGCCGATGTCACGCCGCCGCGCCTTGAGCCGGGCGAACCAGCGCACTGGCAGGTACAGTGAAACCGCCAGCAGCACCGCCCCCAGCCATACGGCAGTGATGCCATCGAAACCGAAGTAGTCACCCTGGTTGCGGCCGTACAGCGCCACGCTGGCCAGGTACAGCAGCTTCAGCACATACAGGTGCAGCAGGTAGAAGAACATCGGCGCCGCGCCGAATATCGCCAGGCCATTGATCCAGCGCGCCTGGCCGGCGCGTTCGAAAGCGCGCAGCAACAGCAGGCCGCAACCCAGGGTGAGTGCCAGGAACAGTAGCGAGGGCGGGTACTTGGTGATGTTGAAGAAGCTCATGAGGGTTTGCGTAAGCGTAGGGTAAAGGCTCCACGGTGCCTCGCCGTAGCCGTTGAACAGGCGCAGCACGACAAAGCCAAGCAACGCGGCCAGGCCGGACCGCAGCAAGCGCTGCTGGCGCTGAGCAGGATCGCTGCTGCGGGCGAACCAGGGGCCCAGGCCATAGCCCAGGGCGATCACGCCGATCCACGGCAGTACCGGGTAGGAGGTGCGCAGGCGCAGGTTGTCGGAGACTTCCAACCAGCCCCGATCATGCAGGATCGCCCAAGGGACATGCAGGGCAGATCCGACATCGAAGTGCACAGTGTCGAGCAGGTTATGCCCCGCGACGAGGGTTGCGCCCAGGCCGATCAGCGCGCCACGTGGCAGCCACACCAGCAGCGACAGGGCGATCATGCTGATGCCGATGGCCCAGATCACCTGCAGGTAGATGACGCTTGGCGGCAGCTGGAAAGTCCAGGCGAAGTTGACCAGGGTGAATTCCAGCACCACCAGGAACAGACCGCGCTTGAACAGGAATGCCGAGACATCGCCGCGGCCCTGGTGCTTCTCGCCATACAGCCAGGCCGACAAGCCAGTCAGCAGGACGAACACCGGTGCGCACAGGTGGGCCAGGGTGCGGCTGAAGAACAGCGCGGGCTCGGTGGTGTCGATGGCCATCGGATCGCTGACCTGACGATGCAGGAAAAAGGTCTCGCGCACGTGGTCGAGGAGCATGAACAGGATCACCAGGCCGCGCAGGGCATCGATGCTCTGCAGGCGCTGGGTGAGCAGGGTGGGGGTGGCACTGGCGCTTGTCATGGCGGGTCGCTGTAGGAATGGATGTCAAATGAAACGTTATCTTATAACTAATTGCTCCCAGGTTGGTAGAGGTTTTTGCCCGTGCCGGCCTGTTCGCGGGCAGGCCGGTTCGGCAAGAAGCGCTTAGCGCCCGCGTCGCCGCGAAACCCGCGCCTCGATATTCTTGCGCCCGATCAGCAGCGGCGGTTTTTCCACTACCGGTTCATCAGCGAGCCACTTGTACATCACCAGGCAGTCCACCAGCCCGAGGCTGGCATGGCGATAGGCCTTGGGCAAACGGCCAACGGTTTCGAAGCCGAGCTTGTGCCACAGCGCCACCGCCACTTCGTTGGTGGCAACCACCGAGTTGAACTGCAACGCCAGAAAGCCTTCCTGGCGTGCCAGTTTCTGCGAATGTTCACACATCAACCGCGCCACACCCCGGCCACGGGCGCGCTCGCAGACCATATAGCCGCAATTGCCCACGTGCGCCCCAGGCCCGGCGGCGTTGGGCTTGAGGTAATAGGAGCCAAGCAATTCGCCATCAGCCTCGGCGACCAGCGTGCGCAACGGTATTTCCAGCCACAGCTGGCGCGCCTGGTCGAAGCTCAACGCCGGGTCGAATGCATAGGTTTCCTGGGCCTGGACTACAGCCTGGAAGGTGGGCCAGAAGTGGTCGAAGTCTTTGGCTGTCATGGGGCGGATGTGGATCATGCGGCTACCTGAATGGGCTGGGCTGCCCAGTCTGGTGGGCGCGGCGCCGTCGCGCAAGGGCGACGGCGCCGGTTGCGCTCAGTCGGTGGCCTTGCCCACCGCGTCCAGGGCGCGCGCCGAGTACACCAGCGCGGCACCGGCATTCATCGCTACGGCCACGCCGAGAGCCTCGGCGATTTCCTCGCGGCTGGCCCCGTGCTTGACAGCTTGCTGCGAGTGCACGGCAATACAGCCATCGCAGCGGGTGGTCACGGCCACGGCGAGGGAGATCAGCTCGCGGGTCTTGGCGTCCAGGTGGCTGGTCTTGGCACCCGCACCGCTGGCGGTCATGTAGCCGGCAACGGTGTCGGGGGAGAGTTGCTTGAGATCGCCGATGCCGGCCATCAACTGCTTACGGTAGGCGTCCCAGTCCATCATGCTCATCGTCTTCACCTTGGTAAGGTTGCGAATGGAGCTTTCAGGCTAGTCGAAGCGCGGGAAGTGAGACTTGTACTTTGGTGCTGGCGGGCTTTGAAGCGGCCCAGCAAGGCCGCTTCTGCAAGCGCCCGACTGCCAGTCAGATGTAGATAAATACCAGTACCAGCGCGGCGACGAACGCCCACTTTTCCAGATAGTAGCGGGTGCGGTTGCGTTTTTTCAGCGCCTTGCCCCGTTCACGGATTTTGTAGATACGCGTGAACAGCCGGTTGATGCCACCGGTCTTGTCGCCAGCATCGTTGGGCGCGGCGGCCGCTGCCATGACGTTGCGGCTGAACCAGCGGTTGAACGCGGTTGCCCAGCGGTACTTGAGCGGGCGTTCGATGTCGCAGAACAGGATGATGCGGTTGTGCTCGGTGGTGTTGGCCGCGTAGTGGATATAGGTTTCGTCAAACACCACACCTTGACCATCGCGCCAGGAGTATTTTTCGCCGTCCACGTCGATGTAGCAACCGTCATCGTTGGGCGTGTCGAGGCCAAGGTGGTAGCGGTACGAGCCGGCATACGGGTCACGGTGACGCACCAGCCTGGCGCCCGGTGGCAGGGTGGCGAACATCGCGGCCTTGACCGTGCCGATGCCTTTGAGCAGCTCGGTGGTGCGCGGGCACAGGGTCATCGCCGACGGGTGACTTTCGCCGTACCACTTCAGGTAGAAGCGCTTCCAGCCGGTCTTGAAGAAGGAATTGAAACCGACATCATCGTAATTGTCGGATTTCTTGATTTCGCCGACATGCAACAGTTGGCGCGCCTCGTCACGGATTTCCTGCCAGTGGTCCTGCAGCGTCTGCAGTTCCGGGAAGGCTTCTACCGGCAGGTAAGGCTTGGCCGGGTGCCTGGAGAACAGGTACAGGAAACTGTTGACCGGGGCCAGAAAACTGGAGTGGTCGCCCAGCTGACGGGTCAGCTTGTGACGAACCCGACCGCGCAGGTGAACATAGGCGATCGAGAGGGCAAAGAGGAGTACGAGTGCAATTTTCATGGACGTTTACTTGTCGAAAAATGGCCATGCGCCATGGCATTAGCCAGCCAGCATAAACAATCATGGGGGCAGTTTGTACCTATTGTTACGAAACACCCGGGCGACTTAGGTGTAATACCCTCTAGCCTTGCGCAAACGTTTCATGTTCGGGAGTTCCCATGATTCAGGATGTACGTGGCACTGGCACCCCCTTCAAGCGGTTGTTCTTCGCCTTGCCGGTAAGTGATACCCAGCGCCGGGCACTGGCCCAATGGCGACGCGGCCTGAACCTGCGCAGCGGCAAGCCGGTGCCGGCCGCCAACTTCCATGTGACGCTGCTGTTTCTCGGCGATGTGGATGCCGCCCAGGTGCCGGCGATCTGCGCGGCGGTCGACCAGCTGGCGCTGCCGGCTGCGGCACCACGGCTGATACTGGACCGCTTGCAGGTATGGCAGCGGGCCGGCGCCCTGGTGCTGGAGGCTCAGCAAACCCCTACGGCGCTGTTGCACCTGGTGTACGGCCTGCAGCAAGTGCTGCTGCCGCTAGGGGTGGAAGCGGCCAGCCGCGACTATCGCCCGCACCTGACACTGGCCAGGGATTTTCGCGGCCAGCCGCCAGAGGCCAGCAGTATGCCGGATTTCTACCTTGCTGCCCGCCATCTCACCCTCTACGAGTCGCGCAAGGGCGCCTACTGGCCGTTGGCGCAATGGTCGCTGGCCCACTGACTCACGCTGCCACTTCGCAATCCACGAACAACCGTTCACCCAGTCTATGGGCCGTGCGCAGGTGTGCGGCGGGGTCCAGCCCTTCGCTGTCCTCCAGCAGGGTCGAGCTGAGCACCTTGGCACCGCAGTAGTCGAAGATGCCGTGCTCGATCTGCACGCGCATCGCTTCGCCATAGCCATGTCGTTCGAAGGTGCCGCGGTCGGCTCCGGCGACGCCGACCAGGTGCACCTTCATGCCGCGCAATTTCTTCACGGTGGAGCTGCCGTCATAGTCGAACGCCCAACCGTTGCTGAACACCCGCTCAACCCAGCCTTTGAGCAAGGCCGGCAGTGACCACCAGTAGATGGGGTACACCAGCACCAGGGCATCGGCGCGTTCGATGCGGGCCTGTTCCTTGCGCACATCTGCCGGCGGGGCAGCCAGCCGACGGTGCACGGCATGGTCGGCCAGGCCGAAACGCGGGTCGAAACCTTCACTGGCCAGGTCGGCGATTTCGCTGCTGTGGCCTGCGTGGGCGAGGCCATCGGCCACCTGCCGGGCCAGGGCGTGGGTCAGGGATTGCGGGTCGTGATGGCCGACAACGATCAGGGCGTGCATGGTGAATTCTCCTGGATGAGGATGCAGGGTTACCTTCAGCTCTATATACTCAAGGTAAGTTACGTTCAGTAAGTTACTTTTGGTAGGTAAGCGATGTCAAGCGATGATCCAACCCGAGCGCGCAAGCGCCTGAGCCGTGACGAGCGCCGTCGCCAGTTGCTCGATGTGGCCTGGCAGCTGGTGCGCGAGGAGGGCACCGATGCCCTCAGCCTGGGCCGTCTGGCCGAGCAGGCGGGGGTGACCAAGCCGGTGGTCTACGACCATTTCGAAACCCGTACCGGGCTGTTGGTGGCGCTGTATCAGGAATACGATGCCCGCCAGTCGCGCATGCTGGAACAGGCTCTGGCGCGCTGTGATGCCAGCCTGGCCAGCCGCGCCTGGGTGATAGCCGAGGCCTACGTCGACTGCGTGATGAGCCAGGGGGTGGAAATACCCGGCGTCTCGGCCGCGTTGGCCGGGTCGCCGGAGATGGAAGCGCTCAAGCGGGCCTATGAGCAGCCCTTTCTCGACAAGTGTCGGGAAGCGCTGGCCGGCTTTTCCCCCAGCGGTACCGTCGGGGCTGCCGGCATGCGCCTGTTGGTGGGGGCAGCGGATGCGTTGTCGCAGGCGGCTGCGGCGGGAGAACTGGAAGCACAGGCGGCCAAGGCCGAACTGCAGGCCGCCATCATGGCGATGGTCGAGCGCCAGTGACGGATCGAGATTGGCCGGCGGCACAGCCCATCGCCTCAAACCGGCAAGCTTTGATAGGGTAATTCGTCGCCTGGGCTGCGGTTGAACTGGCGCTTGTATTCACGGCTGAACTGCGAGGTGCTCTGGTACCCCACCCGGTGGGCCGCCTGGGCCACCCCCAGGCTTTCGCCAATCAGCATCTGCTGGGCCTTGAGCAAGCGCAGGCGCTTGAGGTATTGCATCGGCGCCATGTCAGTGCAGCGCTTGAAATGCTCGTGAAAGGTCGACACGCTCATGTTGGCACGCGCGGCCAGCGCCTCCACGCTCAGCGGCTCGGCGTAGTGCTCGCGCAGGTGGGCGAGGGCGGCGCCAATGCGGGCAAAATGCCCCTGTTGCTCGACCAATGCCCGCAATACGCCCGCCTGGGGGCCACGCAAGGCGGTATACAGCACCTCGCGTACCCGCGCCGGCCCCAGCACCTTGGCATCCAGCGGGTCCTGCAGGCAGTGCAACAGGCGTTCCACGCATTCACGCATCGGCGCATCGAGCGCCGCCGAAGTCATCGACTGCGGCGTTTGTGCCTGCACCGCTGCATCCGGGGCCAGATCCATGCTTTGCACCAACTCCCCGAGCACGCCGCGGTCGATGTGCACCGCCACGCCCAGCAAGGGCGCTTCGGGGGTGGCAAAGGTTTCGCACATGAACGGCACCGACAATGCCTGCACCAGATAATGCCCGGCGCCGTACTCCAGGGTTCGTAGCCCCAGGCGTGCCAGTTTGCTGCCCTGGGCCAGGATCATCAGGCTGGGTTCGTAGATCTGCGGGCTGCTGGCCACGTAATGGTCCCAGCTCAATACCTGCACCTGGGGCAGGTGTGTGGGTACGAAGCCCGGGTGTATGGCGAGGCGGCGAATCAGGGCGCAAAGCGGCGCATTGGCGTCGACGTATCGGGTCAGTTGCATGGTGAACCAAGGCAGAGAATCAGACAGCTTGATCATCGCAGATTGGCGGCGGCGCGCCAGCTGCGGCAGGACATCTTCGGAGAATCAGGCATGAATGCCGGAGGATCAGCGATGGGCGGGGCGGTACATGGCGCGCAAAATGCGCCGCCTGAATCGTTTCACTTCACAGCGAGGCCCTGTATGTACACCGCCATCGGTTATGCCGCCCAGACTCCCACCAGCCCCCTGGCGCCCATGACTTTCGAGCGCCGCAGCCCACGCCCGGACGATGTCGCCATCGAGATCCTGTATTGCGGCGTGTGTCACTCGGACATCCACCAGGCACGCAACGAATGGGGCATTGCCGTGTACCCACTAATGCCTGGCCACGAAATCATCGGCCGCGTCACCGCAGTGGGCGACAAAGTGACTGCGCACAAGGTCGGTGACCTGGTCGGGGTCGGCTGCATGGTCGACGCCTGTCGCCATTGCGAAGCCTGTGCCAAGGACCTGGAACAGTACTGCCTGGAAGGCCCGACCATGACCTACGCCACCCCGGACCGGGTCGACGGCAGCAATACCATGGGCGGGTACTCAAGCAGTATCGTGGTCAGCGAGCACTTCGTGCTGCGCATTCCGGCCGGCATGGACTTGCCCAGCGCCGCGCCGATCCTGTGTGCTGGCATTACCACCTATTCGCCGCTGAAGCACCATGGCGTCGGCCCTGGCCACAAGGTCGGCATTCTCGGCATGGGAGGCCTTGGCCACATGGGCATCAAGTTGGCCAAGGCCCTGGGCGCCGAGGTCACGCTGTTCACCCGTTCGCAGGCCAAGGCCGACGAGGCGCGTCGCCAGGGCGCCGACCATGTGATCGTGTCTACCGATGCCGAGCAGATGCGCGCGGCTGCCGGGCGGTTCGATTTCCTGCTTGACACCATCCCGGTCCAGCATGACCTCAACCCCTACCTGGAAACACTGAAGTTCGATGGTGTGCATATTCTGGTGGGCCTGATCGAACCGATCGACCCCGCGCTGCATGCGGCCAATCTGGTGTTGAAGCGTCGGGTGCTGGCGGGGTCCCTGATCGGCGGGATCGCCGAAACCCAGGAAGTGCTGGATTTCTGCGCCGAGCATGGCATTCGCTGCGATATCGAATTGCTGGATATTCGCAACATCAACCAGGCCTACGAGCGGATGATTGCCGGTGATGTGAAGTACCGCTTCGTCATCGACATGGCCACACTCGAGGGCTGACCGAACGGCTGCTTAGCAGCCTCGTCGCGGTCACACCCGCTTCCGCAGAGCTGTTGTGTTTCAGAAATACCATTGAAAAATCATTTGCCCAGCGCTCGTGCCGCACGAAGTTGTTGAGTTGGGTGTACTTAGTGCTGTCTAACGCTGGTGGCATTCGATTCGCCCCTTATTATGCAACGACCCATTTTGCATTACGAGTACCAGCATCCAGCTAATAGCGCCAGGACTCAAAGTACTGCTACCCGACTCCTGGCTGAAGGGAGGATCCATCCTCTCATCATTGGATAGCTTGTACTGCCCACTCCCTCATAACTTGTAACATTTGCTCTAAATTGATAATTCCTCCGAATACCACAGTCTCATCACCAAAATCAGTGGGTTTAAAAAATATTGAAAGCTCCTTTTCGTCCTCGTTAATCACTATTCGCATGACTCTGTTTCCCTCCACGTCCCGAACAGAGAAAATAGGATTTGCATCCGCGAATCGCTGGCCATTGTTGAATGTTGTTGTGTAAAAAGGTGTCGAAAAGTTCTTGGATTTAATATTTTTAGATGCAAAAGATCTGAATTCGTCTAAGAATAAATTCTCAAGGGCTATGTAGGTTTCTTGGCAAGTAAGATAGTCGTCGTACATGATTATTCCTCAAATGCACTTCCCGTGATAACTTCAATGTCAACCCGTTCACCCTTGGTATCGCGAACCTTGAATGATTTGCTCGCCTGGGCGCTTACCCCGCCACACTTGCACGCATCGTCGATATATCGTTCAGCCTTGGTGAATGCCTCAGATCTCATATTTAAATCACGACCGCTTAGCTTTTCTTTCAATTCAGTCAGCATTCTTTTACCATCAGCCGCTGTCACTGGAGTATCTTGATTCCAAGACACAGACTCTTCGAGCTTTGCGCCTTGGGCCTGGATGCGGCCTCTATTTTTTGCCAGTCCATAGGGGTCAATCCAGTCCAAAGGGTTCGGTGCATAACTATATAAATTCAGGCTGCCTGCGTATCCTATCGGGTCTTTTCCAATAAAGCGGCCCGTCCTAGGATCATAGTATCGATGTCGATTATAGTGAAAATTCGTCTCAATATCAAAGTGTTGCCCTTGAAAGCGCAACTGATTTCCAATATCCACCAATCCAGCTTTGTCACTTAGCTTTTCTTTAGCAAATCCCCAAGACTTATAAACTCCGCTCCAGTCTATCCGCCCATCTTCGTCAGTCAGCTCCATAGGCGTACCGAGCTTATCGCATTGATACCAAACAAACGCTTCAATCGGCCCTGCTTTGGGCTTGTGCAGCCAGATCGGATCTCTATCGATGCTGTAATGATCTCCATACAGGGGCTGTGGCAGGAGGTCCAAGACAGTATTGGTCACAGCTTGGGCTACAGGTATGAACGTCCCTGGCTCAAACACATAGTGAGTGGTGCTGCCGCCCCGTTCCTTCTGATCACGGCACTCCGTGGCAAGCGTGTCGCCGTCCCAGGTAAACCAGGTGAATCCGCAGCCCAGTTCCTCATCCCGCTGCCGTCGAGCGTTCTCGTTCCACAATGGCCCTGCCTGAGGCCGATCCCGGTACTTGGCGCGTGAGTTCTTGTATAGACGACGGCCCAATGCGTCATAGGCGAAACTGACGATCAGCCGATCATCTTCGTAACGCCGCAGCCGGTTGTAGAGGTCCCACGTGAAATGACCTGTCTTGCCGTTCTCGATCCGCTCCAGCAGGTTGCCGCGCTCGTCGTATCGATACTGAGTGCCGCAGTAGCTGCGGAGTACGTTGTCGTTGATCTTGCGCGGTGAGTGCGGGTTCGGTCCAGGCGGCGCGTCGGGATCCAGCAGGTTGCTCGCCGGGTCGAAGGCGAATGTCTCCTTGCTGTAGTTGTGGGTGGCTTCGAGCAGTCGGCCCACTGGGTCGTAACGGTAGTACGTGTCACCCCGGTTCAGGTCGTTGACATGGGTAAGCTGGCCGCTTTCGTCGTATCGATAATTGCGAGCCGCAATGCGTCTGGTGGCACCACGGTGCGCCAAGGTTTGTTCGAGCAATTGACCATTCGCAGTCCAGGTTTGACGCTGAATCAGGCCATTGCCTTGTTCGCGGCCAATCTCCCGGTGCAGGTCATCGCGTTGGTAGCTGAGCAGTTCGCGATCATCAAACTTGAGGCCAAGCAGGTGCCCGCTGTCATAGGTGAGCCAACTGACCCTATGGCCATCAGGCCGCGTGGTGGCGACCCGCAGATTGAGGGCGTCGTATTCGTGGGTGAAGACGGCGACCTTCGGCTGCTGCATGTACTTGAAGTGCTGGTGCTCACGGGTATTGTTGCCCGCAAGATCGTAGAACCACTGCAGTTTGCAGTCCTTGTTCTCGGCGAGCAGCAGTCTGCCGTTGCCGTCGTAAGCGAAGGTTTCGGTTTCCCACTCTTTGCCGCCACGCTGCCCAGCGTTGCTTTCGACCAAACGGCCCATGGGGTCGTAGTCGAAGTGCGTGATGCGGTCGCCGTCGAGGCGACGGGTAGGCAAGTCACTGCCGTTGTCGTAGAGGTAGTCGGTGGCCTGCTTGTCGAAGCCTGTCTCCTTGAGCAAGCGGCCTACGGGGTCGTAGGCGAAGGTTGCTTCGCTGTTGTTCTCGTTGCGCAGGCGCACCAGTTGGCCGAGCTTGTCCCAGTGGTAGGTGAGGGTGGTGTCGTTGGGGTTGTGGCGCTGATGAATCAACCCGGCTTCGTTATAGTCCCAGCGGGTACGGCGGTGCAGAGCGTCGGTGAAGCTGAGCAGCCGGCCTTCAGCATCATATTCGAAGCGATCTCGGGTCTGGTCCGGATGGACGACACTGGTGAGGTGCCCTGCGTCGTAGTGATACTCGGTTACCTCACCGGCAGCGTTGATAAGCTTGGTAAGTTGGCCGAGCGCGTCGTACTTCCACTGAGTCCTTTTGCCAGAGCAGTCGGTGTAGCTAGCCAGCTGACCGTCGTGGTTGTACGTGAGCTTTTTCTCGCCCCCGTTGGCATCGGTGATGGCAATGGGCAGGTTGTCGCTGTTGTAGGTGTACTGGGTCTTGTTCTCCAGTGGGTCTGTGGTTTCGATGATGTTGCCGCGTTGGTCGTAGTCATATCGCCATAATCCCCCCTCGGCATCCCGTGTTTTAAAACGTTGGTCGAGGTCATCGTAGGCGTGGTGGACCGAGGTGCCATCTGGACGAGTGTGCTGCAGCAGGTTACTGCGCTCATCGTAGGCATAGTGGTCAACGCTGCCGTCGCGGTGCACATGTTGGACCACGTTCATGGCATCGTCGCGGAAGAACCATTCCTCGTTGCCGTCGGGGTGGACGATGCGATAGGTGTAGCCCTGAATGTTGTAGTAGTGCTTGGTTTCGTTGCCCAGGGCGTCCATGACGTAGGTAAGGCGGATGTGCTTGTCCCACTCCAGGCGCACCTCATAGCTGCCATCGTCTGCCCATTCGTGAACGGCTTTGGCATCCGGCCCTTCACCCAGCCATGCCAGGTTCATTGCCCGGCCGGTCCTGTCGGTGTACCTGGTGATCAAGTGATGCCGATACTCGTAGTTCCACTGCCTGCCATGCTCATCCAGGGCAGTTATCAGGTCACCATCGTCGCTATAGCGATAGGCGGCCAGCTGTCGAACCGGCTCTCCAGCCTTCATCAACCACAAGCTCTCGATGCGTCCGGTACGATCAAGTTGAGTTTGGACGTGTTGATGGGGCTGGTCGTTCTGATAGGTCAGCAGATCAGAGAGGACTTGGGTTCCTTCATGAAAATGCTCGTAGTGGAGGGCGATGCTGGCTCCGCCGCGCTGGCGTATGCAGATGAGCCTGAAAATGTCGCCGACCCGCTCATACTGCTCTTCTAGCGCATGTCCTCTGGCGAGTGAAAGCGTTCGCTCGCCCGTCCGAACGAGTACGACTTCTTCGACGGGGTCATGATGGAATTTTCCGACTTTGGGCAGTGGGTAGCTGTGGGAACGACCATCAGCAGCCTGGTAGCACAGTGCTTCATCGGTGATTTCAAAGTAGACAGTGTAGGGAGATATCCATCGTGCACCCAATGGGCCGCCGTCAAGGGCGGACTGACTGGATCGGTAGTTGCGTGCCCAAGAAACTGTGAAGGATCCAAGAAGCGTAAAATCAGTGTGAATCAACTGTTCAGAGCCGCGCGCGAAAGTGATGTTGTGGCATGTACTAGCGCAGGCGCCATTCTTCTCGGGCTTTGCATCCTGCCTCGGGCCAGGCTGCCTGTTGATCGCGCCCAGTTCATTCTGGCGGCTAACCCCTCTGGCTTGCCTTATGCCGGTTGGAGGAACACTGGTATTGAGCTGAGCACGTTTGCGCCCAGCGGCGTTTCGCAGCATTAACAGGATGTGGCCAATGCTGTTGGCTACTTGAGCGTTGCCAAGGTCCTTGAGACTTTCCTCCACCTCGGTAGCAAGGTGTCGAAGTAATGCAACGTATTTGAAGCCAATGGCTTTTATGTAAGGGGGGATCAGTCTCGATAAGCTATTGAGCGCCGCAACGGTAGCGACTTCCAGGGGAAGCGTCGCATGTTTTGCAATCTCCTCCAGCCACGAAAGTTCGTCGCTTTTGGTTGCCGGCGCATGCTTCAATTGTCCTTTCAGGAAGTCGTCGATACCCTTGGCGATCGTAAGCATCATTGCCTTCGCAGACGCGCCGCTTTTCGCAAGCATTTGCGACAGTTCGGCTTCTGCGAAGGTGACGAAGTTCTCCAACTCGCCGAGGATCGTTGCGTTCAGGTGCCCGGTCAGGACGGTTACTATGGTTTCGCCGATCGCTGCTTTCGGATTTGCTTTGACCTGCTGCTTGGCTAGGTGAAGGGCAGGCCTTAGGCTCTTTCTTGCAAAGGCCATAACGGGAGGGACTGGAATTACACCGATCAGGTTTATGCCGAGGCTGACCCAGTCGAGCAACGTCCTGTTCTTGTTCTCTGCGAGCGTGATCATATCGCTGACGGCGTCAACAGCCGCCATGATGTTGTTAGCGATGGGAATGAACTCAGCAGCCATCTTCAGATCGGCGAGGGTCAGCCTGTTTTCGCTGAGTTGCCTGAGCCAGAGGTCAACATTGTTTGCACTTTCTTCAATGTCTTCCGGGGGGATCTCTCTGATAGGCGCGACGGCCGTCTCGTGTGGACGTGCGGAAGGTGCGGTCATCGTCTTGTTTTCCCCACGGCGGCGGTGACTAACATCTCCAGTTCTTTGGAGGCGCGGTTCATCAGAGGCTGATTGAGCAGTCCCTTGGCTACCGAGGCATTTGGGGGGGCGGCATTCGAGAGAACTGCAGTTGCAACCTGCTCCGCCGCCTTGGCTGCGAGCTCGGCGGTTTTCGAGCTAATGGCGGCATCGCCAGACTGTTTGATCTCGCTCGCTGGCGACCATGTATCAGTCGGATCCTTGCCCAATGTCACCTTGGCCGGTCCGGCGGCGAGCCCTGCCACGCTGGCGAAGCCCTCGCTATCCAGCTTTCCTGTGAACACCCGACCCAATGCGTCTTCGACGCGGTAGTCCGCCATCTCGTAGGCATGGCGGCTCGCATAGTGCTGAAACAGTTCCAGATTGCCCTGGCCCGCCTTGATCTCGTCGGGAAACGCTGCTGCTTCGCTCTTCGAGCCTTTGTAGATGAAGTCAGTCGCGTACGCGGTGTACTGGCCTGCCGTGGCATGCACGATGCCGCCCGCGTTGTAGATTGTGCTGCTGCCACCGGCCTGGATCACCAGTTCCTCCTTGGCACTGAGGGTGATGCGTTCGGCGGTGACGCTGACCTTGAGCTTGGCCAGCAAGTTGATGTTGTCCTTCAGGGCACGCAGGTCGATGTCGCCGGAAGCGGCCACCAAACGCCAGCCCATGCTCTGCACGAACTGCCGCACGCCACGGCTGGCACTGATCAGCAGGCGTTTGCCGATGGCCATGCTGGTGTGGCCGCCCGTGCTCAAACCCAGGTGTTCACCGCTGGCGATATGGGTGGATTCTGGGGTGCTGGTGGCGATGCCGGTTGGGCTGGCGAGTACCAGTTGCGGATCGGCCAGTTCAGGGAAGCGATTGGCGTCAGGGTTGCCGCCGCTACCGCGAATGGCGTCGTGTTGTGCCTTGAGGGCATCGCCCACTTCATCCTGATCGCCGCCTTCCTGGGCAAGGTGGTCGCGGGCTTCACTGGCGAAGGTGGTGTGGTATTCCTGAGCGGCCTTCAGGCGCTCGGCGGTTTCGGCGAGGTCTGTATGGTGTTCGCTGGCGCGAGCGCGAGCTTCGGTCGTCAACAGTAGCCCGCCACCCGCACGCACCACGCCGTGGGTATCGGTGCGTAGTTCGAAACCTTGCCCACGAGGTTTGCCGCCAAAATGGCGGGGATGGGTGAGGTAGCCGAGATTCAGTGCCGAGTGATCGTGATCACTCATCAAGGCCGCACTGATCTGCCCGGTGGTGTCGTCCAGGCGCAGTTCGTTATGGCGCTTGCCGTGGTGCTCTTTGCTACGGATCGGGCTGACGGCCTTGAACTCGGGCAGTCGGTACGGTGGGCGGTTGACGATGTGATAGCTGCGACCGGTGATCATCGGCTGGTCGGGGTCGCCGTTGAGGAAACTGACCACTACCTCCTGGCCGATGCGGGGAATGGCCATTTGGCCCCAGGTGGCACCGGCCCAGGCCTGGGTGACCCGCACCCAGCAGGAACTCTTGTCATCGTCCTGGCCGAAGCGATCCCAGGGAAACTGTACCCGCACGCGGCCATGCTCGTCGCAGTAGATTTCCTCACCGGGCGGCCCGACCACCTTGGCCATCTGCGGGCCTTCGATGACCGGTTTGGGGCGGGCAGGGGCATGCCATTCGACTTGTGCAGGAATCAGGGTGGCGGTGAGTGAGTAGGACGTACCGACCTCGGCCTCAGCCGCGTCCTCTTCCAGTGCGGTGAACTGGCGTCCCTTGTGGGTAATATGCAGCGGTCGCCAAAGGATGTTCATGTCCTCGCGGGCATGGCCGCTCAGCTGAAAGGCGATACCCGGCTGCAGACGGGCATCGTCACCTTCGACCTCGGCCACGCGTGCATCACTGAACAACGCATCGATCTTGGTCTGGGTGAATGGTTTGCCGGCATTGTCGTGCTTGTAGCGGCCAGGGTAGTCGTAACGTTCGTAATCGTTGCTTTGATTGCCCCTCTCCTGAGGGAGCATGGTGTGCTCATGGTTGTAGCGCGGGTGGGTGAAGGTGTAGTCGCGCTGGACCTGGCGGCTGCTGCGCACCTGCTCGCGGTAGGCAAAATGGTGCAGGCAGGGCTGCTGCTCGGTGCCGCCACGGTTGGCGACGTACAGCACCGGCTCACCTTCCAGGCTGCCGAACTGGTTGATCCTGTCCGCCTGCACCACGCCATGGCTGCCTTCGCTGTGCTCGAAGATCGAGATCAGGCCTTCCTCGGCTGACAGGCGCCAGAAGAAGTCCAGGTCCAGGTCGCCGGCCTGCACGCAGAACTCACGGCTTTGGTGCGGGTTGACCATGTACTGGGCCAACGTGCCCCACTGGCGTTCGCGGAACAGTTCCTCCAACAGCTGCGGGACCGGGCGGTGCTGGAAAATGCGCCAGTCCGATTGCAGGCCGGCGCGCGCCAGTTGTGGTTCGATCACGGCGCGGTAGCGGGTGCGGCGGTGGCCAGTCCTGCCTTGCTCGAAGCTGCTGATCAGGCCGTGCACATGGCGCACAGCCTCATCCTGTTGCCAGATGGTCAAAGCAGCAGGCTGGTCGAGGAGGGTGGCAAAGTCGGCGTCGTCGGCGAAGCTGACAAGTTCGATTTCCAGTCGGTACAGTTCGCTGATCCCTTCCTTCAATTCGAAGGACACCACATCAAATGCTATTGCCTCATCGGCGGGCGTGCTGAAGGTGAAACGTACATCGTTCAAGTTGCTCATGCAGACTCCTGCTGTTCATCCTTTCGGCAGGTTCATGAAGCCGAACGCGTTATGGAACGCGCGGCGTAAGTGCACTCAAGACCGTAGCGAGGAATCCCTTCCAGGTCGCTGCAGTGGTTTCCTAGAGTCGTGTAGGAAGTTTCGCTAAATGCAGCGCTTATCGTTTTTATGGTGAAGCCGTACTTGCTGCGCCGATAGGCACAGTGACTGCTGAATCATGTCGGTTCGTTCTGGTGAAAGTTATGGCTGCAACAGCGTTTGCAGCGAAGCCAGAACTTGTTCAGTGATACCGTTGAGTCTGCTGGCGAAGTACATGTAGACGGCGGTACAACACACGCCCATGACGGCCCACGGTGTCCACCACGGCAATTGGCGGTTCATGCGATAGTGGCGGGGCGCCACATT
This sequence comes from Pseudomonas sp. UBA4617, assembly GCF_002386445.1. Lineage (GTDB taxonomy): Bacteria > Pseudomonadota > Gammaproteobacteria > Pseudomonadales > Pseudomonadaceae > Aquipseudomonas. Next base: position 32,596 of record NZ_DGIR01000009.1, on the reverse strand, counting down.
GGTGAAAGGGTCGGTCAACCGTTGTGAGTGGGCTTTGGGGCCGCGTAGTTCCACGATCCGCTTGCGCAGACGCGCCATCCAGCGTTCCAGTTCCTGGTCGCCATTGGTCTGGTTGGCGTACTTGCCGCGGTAGCCCAATGCCAGGCACCAGAACAGGAACACAAACAGGTCGCGGCGTTTTTCCGGCGCCCCTAGCAGGCGCTCCAGCACATTGAAGAATTTCTCGCCGCCCCAGGTCTCCTGATGGATGGCGCTGAGCAGGGACTGGGCCTTCCACGGTGAGTCACGTCCCCAGGGCGTGGCCATCACCGCTTCATCGACCACACAGCACAGGCAGTAGGAAAACACCACGCGGTCGCCCTCATCGCAGTGCTCAAGCTGGCGCACTTCCTCGACCATGCCATGGATCATGGTCTTGACGTGGCCATATAACGGCTCGACGTGCTCGTACTTTTCGGTGCCCTCCAGGCGAATGACCAAACCGAACAGCGGCGCGGCAATGTCGAGGATGGGATTGCCAGTGTTCGAGCGGGTGTCGAATCCAAGCGCGTCAACCTGGGGGAATAGTTCGTTCGGGGGTGGAGACGTTCGGGCATCGGCGTGGCCCCTTTCGTAGTCTTGCTCGGGCACATTGTTCATGGGCGGACCTCCTGGTCACATTACCGGTTGCCGCCCGGTCCGGGCGGGCCATAGCTGGCGGGTGGCATTGGCGGTGTTGGCAATCTGCAGTTGATGAAAGGAATTGCTGCTGGCGTACAACGCCATGAAGTGGGACAGCACGTTGCCGAACAGCTGCACCTCGCCCTCGCATTCGAAGCCGTCAGGGTCGATGTGCAGGGTGGTGCGCATGCCGCGTACGGGCAGGCCCTTGATCAGCCAGTCGTAGGGCTCGCTGTGCACTTTCTTGATGGCGCCCAGGCGCTGAGCGGTCTTGCGGGCCTGCTGCAGGTCATGAGCACCGACAAAGTCATATACCCGCAGAACTGAAGCGAGCGCAGCCGGGGAGGACAGCGACAGGTTGTTCAAGGCCAGGTTGGAGATCAGCGCCCAGTGACGCTCACCCTGGCCACCGCTTTGCAGCATGGGCGGGTAGCTGCGAGTGGGTGGGGTCAGGTTGCGATAAGTTATGTACGAGGGCGTGTCCTGGGTGGTCAGGTCGATGTCGCCCACCTTCAGCTGTTGCGCCTGGGCGCCGTTACTGCAGGTCAGCTCGATGTTCAGTTCTTCCTGGTCACCCAGATACGGCACGAGGTTGTGATGCACCACGCCAATCTTGTGTTGCACCTTATCGTTGACCGGCTCCTGTTCGATGTGCAGTTGGTAGTAGAGCGAAGGTAGCCGTTCGCTTAGTGGGAAATCACGGTACAGGGCCTCGAAGCGCTTGAAGTCGCGTACATGGTCCTTGGACTTCTGCCGCTGGCTGCTGACGTGATCGATGCTGAATATCTCGTCTTTATCGCTGCCTTGGCGGCCCACGTTTACAAGCGCGTGGCTTGCCTTTTCACTGAGTGGAATGGGCTTGGCCTTGCAGGTGAACAGGTTGATGGCGGGAACGCAGTTGAGCAGGATCGTCGTCTGATCGATCTGGATGTCAGGTGGCAGGGGCCTGTTGAAGCGCAATTCCAGCTGGATCTGTTCGGCGGCTTCATCCGGCCAGTAGGCCCCCAGCCCCTCGATGCGAAAGCCATGAAAGCGTTCGGGGAAGCAAAAGAACTCGTGCAGGATGCGGTAGCCGTCCATCTGCTCGCCTGCGCTTGGCAGCAGGGCTTCATCGACCTCGAAACCGACGAAGGTCACGGCGGGTGGCAGTGCGAAGCGGTGTTGGCCGATGTGCAGGTAGAGTTTGTCCAGGTGCCGTGCCAGCCATTGGTACAGGTGCAGCGCGTTGCGGATGCCACCGGCGAGATGGAACTGCAAATGGTCGCACTTCATACGCCGCAGGGGCTGTTCGGACAGGGCGCCCAGGTCGATGCGCACCACGGGGGCTTCGGCACTGGGCCGCGTCGCGATGCTGCGGATCTCCAGCGGTGCGATGGCCAGCTCGGCACACGTGCGGAATTCGCAGCTCACGCCGTCAACCGGCCGGGAGTACACCGGCGTGCCTTTGGCCATCACCTGGGTTTCGCTCAGCGCATGGTCGACCGGCATGAATTGCATCACCGTCATGCTCGGCAGCGGCCGCAGCACATTGGGGTAGAGCAGTTGCAGCAGAGGGTGTGTCAGCTCGGGCAGGTGGTCTTCGAGCTTCATGACCAGGCGAGCGGTCAGGAAGGCGAAGTGTTCCAACACGTGCTCACTTTGCGGGTCCGAAGCGGTGCGCCCGAGAAAAGGCGCCAGGCGCGGCTCGTCTTCGACAAAGTCGTCACCCAGCTCCCGGAGGGTCTGCAGCTCCTGCCTGAACCAATCTTTAAACTTCATGTTTGTTGTTTCGAGCGCTCTATTTAAGGGGGTGAGTCCGACGCAATAAAAATTGATCGGGGCGACTTGTAGGAAACTTCCCACAAGTTCGTGGTTTAAATGCCGTGGTGGTGTGCGGCTATTAATTCTTTATTGCAGATCGCCGTGCGGCGTCTTCAAAAAAAGTGTTAGCGCTTATTTCGTAATGGTAGGCGTTGATAAGTAATTTCGGGTGCTGTTACTGTCTTTTGCCATTCGTGCCTCGAGCGTGCGTCAATTCATCGAAAGTGCAGTCGGTAAGGTTTGCCGCTATGAAAGTGAAAAAGGACAGTCTGCTGCGTGGTTTATCGTTGTTGCAGCGTCAGGCGATGCCCGTAGTTGTTATCGCCACAGTGCTCTGCGTGGCAGTTGCCGTGATCGGGGTATGGTGGTGGGGGCCGCAGTGGCAGTGGCGTGGCCAGCAGCCGCTGGCCGAGCAGCCTGTGCGTATTGCCGCCACCGTGCTGCTGGTGGTGTTACCGCTGCTGGTGTGGAGCGCGTGGGTGCACCGTCGCAATCGCTCGATCATGCGCGAGCAGCAACGGCAGCGGCGTGAGGTGGAGGATCCCTGCCTGGTGTACCTGCAGGCCCAGCAGCGCGCCCTCGACGGCAGCCTGGCTCGCTTGCGCGACAGCCAGGGCGGTCGCGGGCATCGATACGATGTGCCGTGGTATCTCATCCTGGGCGAAGAGAATGCCGGCAAATCGAGCTTTGTCAGCCGCTCGGACCAGCGCTTTGCCCTGACCCGTACCGAGCGCAGTTCGACTCAGCGGACCAGCGCCGATCCAGACCTGGTGTTCGATATCGACTGGTGGGTAGGGGACGATGCGGTGCTGATCGATCCGCCCGGTGAGTTCATCAGCCAACCGGAGCGGCCCGTGCCGGTACCCGATCCGCAGCCGTCCCCGGCAACGCTTGAAGACGGTCAGGACGATGCGCCTGCAGCTACAGAGACAGCTGCTCCCGTCGCGCTCAAGCCGGCCGATCCGCCAGGGCTGCCGGCAGGTATCGAGCGCCGACTGTGGCGGCACATGATCGGTTGGTTGGCGCAGAATCGCAGTCGTCGGCCGCTCAATGGCGTGGTTCTGCTGGTGGACATGACCAAGCTGTTCGCGCAAAGCGAAAAAGAGCGTCGTGACCTGGCCTTCGTGCTGCGCGCACGCCTCACGGAGCTGGGTGGCGAGTTAGGCACGCGTCTGCCGCTGTACGTGGTGATGACCAAGTTCGACCTGCTGGACGGCTTTGAGGAACTGTTTGCCAAGCTGCTGGCACGCGAGCGCGAAGAGGTGCAGGGCTTCACCTTTACGCTGGCGTCGGTGAACGATTTCGACAGCTGGCTGGAGGAACTGGGCGAGGCCTACCAGCACTTCATCGAGCAGCTTGAGGACACATTGGAGTCCGCCTGCGGTGCAATGCCTCCAGCGGCGCGCAAACGTGCCTACTCGCTGCTCAGGGAGCTGAGTGGTGCCCGCAAGATGTTGCTGAGTTTCCTGGGCGACGTGCTGAGCAGCGATCGATACACCACGCCTGCGTTGGTGCGGGGCGTGTATTTTTCCTCGGTCTACCAGCGCGGAGAGGTACGTAACCTGCTCGCGGATGCCTCCGCCCGTGCTTTTGCCCTCAGCCCGCCAGCACTGTCGACCAAGCCACAAGGCACTTCCGTGGTCTATTTCGCCCAGCAACTGTTGCAACGCGTGGTCTATCCCGAGGCCGGCTTGGCCGGCGACAACCAGCGGGTTGTCGAGCACAAGGTCCGCCTGTTGCGAGGCGGCGCCATCGCCGCGAGCGTGTGCGGGTTGGCCATGGCCGGTGGTTGGCTGTACTTCTACAGCGTCAACCGTGACAAGGCCGAACAGGTGCTGGAGAAAAGCCAGGCGTTCACCAACACCAGCGCCGACGGCAAAGCTGACCTGAGCGGGCGCAACCTGCTGGCACCACTGGATGAGATCCGCGATGCGGTGAGCCTGTACGGTGACTATCGCTCAGGCTGGACCGTGTTCACGGACATGGGCTTGTACCAGGGCAAAGCCATCGGCCCACAGGTGGACCAGGCCTACCTGAATGCATTGGCCCGGCGCTTTCTACCGGCGATTGCGGGTGGCGTGGCGGCGACCATCCAGCAGGCGGCACCCGGTAGTGATGAACAACTGGCCGCCCTGCGTGTGTACCGCATGATCGAGGATCGCGCCAATCGCCGACCGGAACTGGTTGAGCAGTGGATGGCCCGTGAATGGCAAAAGGCTTATCCGGGTCAAGGCCAGTTGCAGGCGGCGCTGATGCGTCATCTGCAGTACGGCCTCGCTTACGCTGATGTCGAGCTGCCGAGCTACCAGCGCGTGGTAGCTGAGGCACAACAGCAGCTGCGCAAACTGCCCCTGGCCCAGCGCGTCTACATCAGCCTGAAGCAGCAGGCTGCACAGCAGTTGCACGGTGCGCTGGACCTGCGCAACGAGATCGGGCCGGCCTTCGATATCGTCTATGTGCCGTTGAACCAGCGCAACTACCAGGCGGCCGTCGATGGCAGTCTGTCGCTGCCACCGTTGCTCACTGCGCGGGGCTTTCGGGACTACTTCGACCAACACAGCCAGTACGTGGCCGACCTCGCCCTGATCGACCAGTGGGTATTGGGCGAGCGGCGCACCCTCGACTATTCCGAGGTGGACCGCCAGGCCCTGACGGAACGCCTGCGTGCCTTGTACAGCGCCGATTACATCGATAGTTGGCGGCGGGTGCTGAACCAGTTTTCGGTTACAGAGTTCACCGACCTGGCCCATGCGGTGAGTGTGCTGGAGCAGGTCACCGGCCCGGCAGCCCCCATGCGGCGATTGTTGGAAGCGGTGCGCGGCAACACGCTGATCTACCCTGAGCCCGTGGACAACGAGAAGCAGCCACAAGGCAATCCACCAGGTCGCGTACAGGCCATGGGAATTTATCGGTCGTTTGCCGGGCTTTCGGGGATGCTCGATGTGCGGGGCGACAAGCCGTCCTTCCATGACGAAACGCTGCAGGCCGTCAGCGCCGTGTATGACTATGTGAAAGCGGTGCAGGACAACCCGAATCAAGGCAAGGCCGCGCTGGCGGTGGCGCTCACCCGGTTCTCCGAGAAAGAACCCGATCCCATCCGCAACCTGCAGCGCGTTGCCACGGGCTTGCCGGAACCGCTGAACCGGCATGTTCGCCAACTGGCGGAGCAGACCTCCCAGGTGTTGATGGTCATGGCGCTGCGCGAGCTGGAGCAGCGCTGGGAGGCGGAGGTGTACAGCGTCTACCAGGAGCGCCTGGCTTCACGCTACCCGATCGACCCAGCTGGGCCGGATGTTTCGCTCAAGGACTTCGAGGCGTTTTTTGGCCCGCAGGGGCAGCTCAAGCGCTTCCAGGATCAATACCTCACGGTGTTCCTGAAAGACAACCTCAATGCGCTCTATTCCAGCTCCGATGACGGCTACCTGGTCCGACCTGAGGTGATGGAGCAACTGAAGCAGGCGGAATCGATTCGCAACGCGTTCTTCGACAATCGTGGTGAATTGAACGTGAGTTTTGGCCTGGAGCCAGTGGCTATCAGCAGCGGGTTGCGGGGCAGCGTCTTTGGTGTGGATGGTCAGCTGCAGGCATTTGCGGACAAGGGTAGAGACCCGCTTGGCATGACCTGGCCAGGCCCTGGCGGGGAGAGTGGGCATAGCCGCGTCACCTTGGTACAGGCAGCGGGTACGACGGTCAGCCTGGGCTACCACGGCCCATGGTCGTTCTACCGCCTGCTCAGTCGCGGTGGATTGAACGCTCGCACGCCAACCAGCGTCGATTTAAGTTTCGGGATTGCCGGTGAGACTGCGCGTTACAAGTTCCACGCGACAGGCGCGAACAATCCTTTCACTCGCCAGCTGTTTGCGGGTTTCGAATTGCCGCAGCGGTTGTTGCGCGAAGGGGTAGCCAACGAAGTGGCAAAGCGCTGACATAGCTCATAAAAGAACAACCCCGATGCCAGTACTGGCATCGGCGTTCTTCTTTGACTGCTTCAGCGATTCAGTCCGGCCCGATCGCCCAGAGTTGCATCTCAAGATTCGGGAACTCCCCGGGGAATTTCCAATGGCGCGGGCGGTGGCATGTCACCGGGAATGTCGAAGACTGTGCCATCGGGCATTACCCCACGGGCGCGGATGATGGCAACCTTGCCGAAGCTCAGGTACTCCGCATTCAATTCCAGTTCGCTGAACCCATAGAATGCATCGTTCAAACTGAACACGCGTTGTTGCAGTGCCGACTCCGCGGCGAAGGCCATCTGTTGGAGGTGCTGCGGTTTGACGAACACGCCTTCTTTCCATAGCACAGCGTTACGTGAAGTCATCGGGTATTCCTTCTTTCAGTAGGCGTTACTGGTTGCGGAGAAATTCGCTGTCCTGACGCAGCTCGACGCCGTTGTTCTCGAAGTGGACGTGCACGGTGTGGCTGTAACCGCGGGGCTTGATGCGTATGGAATCCTTCCACTTGCCGTGAGGATCATCCAGGTGCGCCACGACAGCGATGTAACGCGTACGCTCGTTGATCTCTTCATGTTCAATGAACTTGAAATGGCCCGGCACCAACCGGAAGTCGTCAACGCTGATCAGGGTGCTGCCCAGTGCTTCGTCCAGATCTTCTTCCACTTGCTCATATGTGGCGTCCAGCAACAGGGAGTCGTCCCTGAGTTGCAGTACTTTGAAGGCGATGGAAGAGGGGGCTTGTCGCGGCGCTTGGCCGGTCGGCTCTGGTGCCTCGGAGTGCGCTGCTGTGTAGCTGGCCAACTGAGCAGGCGCACTGGGTGATGTTGGGTAGTTTTGGTGCAGTTGTTCAGCCAGCGCGCCGACCTTGTCAGTTAGCCCAACGGCATCCGTCGCACTGAGGGTCACCGCCAGCCCCGTCGGTTGGTCAGACGGCGGGGCAGGCTCCTCCAGGGTCGTGTTAGCTGAGCTGGCGACAGCAGGTGGATCAGCGGCATATAGACTGAGCCCCACATGGCTGATGTCGTTGGTAGGGCCGCCGACAGGCAGCGTCGGGTCCCTGATCACCTGGTATGCCTTGCTGATCGAGGTACAGCCGCTGAGTGCCAGACAGGCCAGAACCACACCGATGCGCTTGTTCATCGCATCTCCCTGCCGAAGATCTCGGCGATGGTGGGGTCAATGCGGGATTGCGCCACACGGTCCAGATACGCTTGGGGATCGAGCTCATCTGTATGCACGGGCTCTGAGGGGAGGCACAGACTCATTGCATCGATAGCCGGTTCGCCGAGAACCTGCAGTGGGCACAAACGCTGTGCGGCCTGCAGGGGTGAAAGCGGATTGTTGGCAGAATGAAGCTCCAGCCGTTCCTCTGCCTCGTCCTCATCGCCCAAGCGGATGGCAATCTGGTAATCGCCGATCTGCAGCCTGTCGTTGTGCCTGAGGCGTATAGGTGTGCCTGATAGCAGTGCGGTGTCACTGCCGTTCATGAAGCTCTTGCTGCTGTGGTCGATGAGGCAGAAATGGCCTTCATGCCAGCGGATCTCGCAGTGCACCGGCAGGATGCGCGCCTCACGATCATGCAGCCGCCAGGTCGCTTGCGTGCCAAGGGTGCCGCCTGCCTTGTCGAAGCGGTACTGCGGCTCGCTGCCATGCAGGAGTGTTTCCGGGTTGAGGACGGCCAGGGTAAGACTGGGGGAGAGATCATCTGTACTCATGCGCGTACCGTGATGCGAACAGGGGGAGGTGTGGGGTCATTGCGGTCAGCTAAAAAGCTGGTCCAGCCGAGGTGGGTGCCATGCTCGGCTCTGAGGCTGAAGGGCGGTGCCTCTTCGGCACGCATGCGTAATTCCAGGTCATACGCTCCGACATCGCGCAGCAGAAACTCCACAAGCCGGGCCAGTCGGTGGTAGTTGTCACCGCTGGGCAGGAACTCGCGAAACTGCTGTTGGTCAAGCCCCGCGATCACGATGGTGAACTTGCTGCTACGTGACACGGTGCTGCCGCCCACCAGGAAGTTGTCATTGAGCGTGCAATTGCGCGAACCCAAGCCATTGCGCTGAGACTGCGGTATCTGCACGACGCGTTTCTCGAACTCGCGGATCGTCACGTCCCGAAGATCGAAGCAGTGCGCGATCATGCCAGCCACCATGCCCGGTGATCGGCTGCGGCTGGCAATCATCCCCACGAAGCTCAGCAACCGGCTCCAGGGCAAGGCGGTCGCCCCGCGCAACGCCGCGTCATCCAGGCCGATCATGGCGAAGATGTAACGAGAGAAACCGTCTGTGGCGCCCGGTTGGAAGCGCCGGTAATAGCGGTACTTGCGCCACCCCTGATGCAACAGGGTATGCAGACGATGGTTGAAGAAGTTGAAGTAGGCCGGGCGTACACCGATGCTCTGCGCATGCTCATAGGCCACTTCGTCAAGGTAATAGCTGGGCAGCGGCGAATCGGTGCCATGCAAGCCAAGGAAGGTGGCTTGAATGCTGTAGCGATCGTCCCCAATACGCTCAGCACTGATTACATCGGCGACGGGGAATGACAGTTTCGGAGAGACCTCCAGCCGCAAGCGTCTTCGGGTTTCGCGGGAGAGGGGGCGTTGCTCAAGATCATCGCCGTGTACGTGGTACATCAACTCTAGAAGCTGGAAGTACGAGTACTGATGGGCCTCAGGCAACATACGGTCCACAGCATCCTGGACTTTATTTGCTGATTCATCGTCCATGTCAAATCCTCAGGGAGTGGTGTGGTTTCTATATGTAAGACGTGTTTGTAAGAATAATTACCAGTCGGTAGGCATTGATTAAACAAATGGCTCGGCGGTAGTTTCGCTAAAAAGAAAACCATGCAATGAGGAAGGGCTTCCGGTCGAGGTACGAAGTGTAAGAAGATGTTTGCAGGAAGTTGGTCACCACGCTATCGCGCAGTTCATAGCTTTTTCCTGTGCTAGGTAAGTCGTGTGCTTGGGATGTTCGGTCGTGTTGGTTGCTGCTGTTCATTCTGCGTGATGCGGAGGGGCAATATAGAACTCCGAGTTGCCTGCTCGATCACTGCGAGCTCAATAACTAGCGACCCTGACCAAACACGGAGAACAGCTTGTGCAGCCATTGAACTACGCCGCTCACGCAGTAGAGCGACTGCGTTCGGATCGCCAGGGGGCGATAGTGACAAGTCCAGGAGTGGGTTTGCTTTACGACACGGTTGTCGTAGCTTCTCGCTCAACGTTGAAAATAAAACGCTCAACCTCAGCCATGACGCCGAGGTCAGCGTGAAGTGGTGCCCTTGGAGAGTGAGCTTCTACCGAGCCTGGCTCAGATTTTCAGCGGCATTTCTGAAACACCACACTGGTCCCGATGGGAGCGGGGCACCTGCGGTTACCAGGCCATCGGCCTGTCCCAGCCCTTCCAGAACAACCAGCGCCGCACTTCACCATGGTCCCCGGTGCCGATCTGCCAGGCTGGCCGCTGGCTGTCCAGCGCAATCAGCGAAACGAACCCGGCATGGCTGGCCGCCACCAGCGTCCGCCCATCGGCACTGACATCCAGCGCGCTGATGGTCGAGCCCAGGTAATGCTGCCAATGCTCCACGCCATCTTCACCAAACGCCCGCAGGTAGCCATAGGCATCGCCGACGATGTATTCGCCGTCACGCGCCACGGCGGCATACACCCGTGCGCCATCCTGTACCAGCGGCGTACGTGGGTCCTGGCTGTAGTAGTCGGTATCCAGCCCCGGCAGGTCGGCCACCCTGACCGCCAGGCTGGCACCGCTGTAGAAGTGGCAGGCGTTGAGCAGCAGTTGGTCGCCCGTGCGGTTGAACAGGGCAAAGTGCGGGTATTCGCTGGCAGGCCCGATCGTGGCCACGGGCCTGAGCTGGTCGTCCAGCACGTGGTGGCGGCTGCCCTGCTCACCGACCGCGATCAAGCGGCCATCCGCCGACACCGCACCGTGCTCCATGCTCAGCCCCAGGCTGATGTCGTCCGGGTCGGTGCCCTCGGCCAGCTCATCGAGTATCCGTGCCTGCTGCGGCAGCAGTCGGATCGCGCCCTGGCAGGTGAGCAGGAAGATACCTTCGGCACTTACCAGCAGGACCCGCTGGCCATCCGGAAAGGGGATCAGGGCGGAGGGCGTGGGTGGCAACTCGAACGGCTCGAACGGGTAACCTGCCGGCAACCCCTCCAGCCCCGTCGGCCAGGCCAGGCGCTGCACCTGGGGGCCGCCCCAGCCATCGGTCACGCGCACCCCTTCGGTGTTGGCCAGGGCGAAGTAGCGACGTGCCGGGCAGCGACCGAAATGCTCGACCCCGATCACCGGCGTTACCGCGTGGCTGTCGATACGCACTACCTGGCCTTTGTCACAGGGCATGCCGATGCGCGCCAGCAGGCTCCCGTCATCCAGCAGCAAGACGTTGCTGATGCCCTGGCCGTGAGCATCGAGCAACGGCACCAAGGGATGGTGCGCAGGCGGCCAGGCCTCGCGGAAGGCCTGGCGCTGCTGGTCATCGACGCCGGGGCGGTTGGCCGCTTGCAGGGCGGCCAGCCAGGCCTCCAGCAGGTGCTCGGTGGCAGCGGCCTGCGGTGCTTCGAGGTGATCCCAGCCGTGCGCGCGGCCCTGCGCGACGTAGTCGTTGACGGCCCGGGCATAGGCGGTGACCGCCTGTTGCCACTGTTGCTGGGGAGTCTGCTTGTCCATGCGCGGGTCGGGCTCCTGGTTGCGTACACGTATCCACAAAGCGCGCATGGTACTCCTTCTGCCCGATGCGCGGTTGTGAGGCCGGGGTGTGACGCGTACCATGCCGGGCATTCCTTCCAATAACAAAGCGTACGTCGACACCCGGTGCAACCGGGTGGCTGGCGTGCGGTCTGTTGCCTTGTCTGCGGAGAACCGGTTTCAACCCATGAATGGACCCATACCCACCCACATGCCCGCCACGGCAGGCAGCGGCAGCTGGCTGAGCGTGATGGCCCTGGCCCTGGCCGCGTTCATCTTCAACACCACCGAGTTCGTCCCGGTGGCGCTGCTCAGTGACATTGGCCGCAGCTTTGCCATGAGCACCGCCCAGGTCGGCCTGATGCTGACGATCTACGCCTGGGTGGTGGCGCTGGCCTCGTTGCCGATGATGCTGCTGACCCGCAACATCGAGCGGCGGCGCCTGTTGCTGCTGGTGTTTATGGTGTTCATCGGCAGCCACCTGCTGTCGTGGCTGTCGCAGAGCTTTGCCATGTTGTTGGTCAGCCGTATCGGCATTGCCCTGGCGCATGCGGTGTTCTGGGCCATTACCGCCTCGCTGGCGGTGCGCGTGGCACCGCCGGGCCAGCAGGCCAAGGCGCTGGGCCTGTTGGCTACCGGCACCACCCTGGCCATGGTCCTGGGCATCCCGCTGGGCCGGGTGGTGGGCGAGGCGCTGGGCTGGCGCATTACCTTCCTGAGCATTGCCGTGGTGGCGCTGGCGACCATGCTCTGCCTGATGAAGTCGCTGCCCTTGTTGCCCAGCCAGAACTCCGGCTCGCTGCGTAGCCTGCCGATCCTGTTCAAGCGCCCGGCGCTGGTGATCACCTATGTGCTGGTGACGCTGGTGATCACCGCGCAGTTCACTGCCTACAGCTACATCGAGCCGTTTGCCCTGCACGTGGCACAGATCGGCGCTGAGCGCACCACCTTGCTATTGCTGTTGTTTGGTGGTGCCGGGGTATTCGGCTCGTTGCTGTTCAGCCGTTACAGCGACCGCTTCCCGCATGGCTTCCTGGTCGGTTCGATCGGCCTGTTGGCGGCCTGCCTGCTGCTGCTGTTGCCGCTGTCGGGCAACTTCTATGCGTTCGCTGCGCTGAGCATGTTCTGGGGCGTGGCCATTCTCAGTTTCAGCCTGTCGCTGCAGTCCAAGACCTTGAAGCTGGCGTCCGATGCCACCGACGTGGCCATGGCGTTGTTCTCGGGTATCTACAACATCGGCATCGGCGGTGGCGCGTTGCTCGGGAGTATTGTCAGCAGCCAGCTGGACGTGGCCTACATCGGCCTGGTGGGCGGAAGCGTGGCGGTGCTCGGGTTGCTGCTGGCGGTTGCCAGTACCGCGCGGTTCCGCGAGGCACTGACACATTGACCTGACCCTGGCACGCACTTCTGCAGATACCTGTAGACCTGAGAGCGAGGGTGCAGACTGCTCAGGCCAGCACGGCAGCCCAAGCAGACAACAGCAGCACCCCTGCCAGCACCTGGTTGAACAGCCGCAACCTCTGCGGCGCCTGCAGCCAATGCGCGCTGCCTGCTCCAAGCAGCGCCCACGCCGCCATGCACGGCAGGGCGATCAGCCAGAACACCAGCGCCAGCCGCCACACCGGCAGCGATGGTGAAGCAAACACCCCGACCACGGCCACCGCCATCAGCCACACCTTGGGGTTCACCACCTGCAACGCGGCCGCGCTGAACGCACTGAGTCCTTGCCCCGTGGCTGCCTGCAGCGGGGCGGCCGCACTGCGCAGCATTTTCCACGCCAGCCAGCTCAACCACAGCACACCGGCGCCACTCATCAACTGCTGAGCCAGCGGGTGGCGTAGCAGCAGCTCACCCAGCCCCAGGCCAACCATCAGCACGATCACTGCAGCTGCGCCACAGGCAGCCACGATCGGCACGAGGCTCGCGCGCAGCCCGGCGCGAGCGCCATGCGCGAGGATCAACAGGTTGGTTGGCCCGGGGCTGATGCTGGACACCAGGGCAAACAGAATGAAAGGCAACAGTGACTGCGACATGATCAAGGGCTCCGGATGAACGAAGCACCATGTTCGCTGCCCGCCGCCGTTCAGTCTGGAAGGTTTGAGCAGCGCCTGCGGTAGTCGGCCGGGGTCAGCTGGTAGGCGCGGCGGAACCAGCGCCCGAGGTGGCTCTGGTCGGCAAAGCCCAGGGCCATGGCCACTTCGCTGGGAGTCTGGCCCTGGGCGAGCAGGCGCCGCGCGCGAGCCAGGCGCAGCTGGATCAGGTAGGCGTGCGGCGCCAGGCCGTACGCGGCCTTGAACGCGCGGGTCAGGCGGAAGCGGTCGATGCCACAGGCCTGGGCCAGGTCTTCCAGGCCAATGTCGCTCGCCAGGTTGGCGTGCAGGTAATCGCGCGCACGCTGCGCGGTCAGCGGCAGGCGCGGGTCGGGGTTGATGCGTCGGCGCCAGTGCAGGTGGCGGGTCAGGCAAGCCAGCAGGTCGTCCATGGCCGTCTGGCGCACGATGCGCCAGTCCTGCCCGTGCACGGCGCTGAAGGCGAGGGCGGTGGCCCGGGCGAGGCTTTCGTCGTGGCACAGGGTATCGGCGAAGCTGGGCAGGCTGTCGCCTGGCACGTGCTCGAACAGCGCCCGCAGTTGCTGGTCCAGCCAGGCGGGTTGCAGATACAGCGTCGAATAGGTGAAGCCTTCCGCAGTCGGTGCCAGGCCATCATGGATGTCACCCGGTTCGAGCAGAAACACCTGCCCCGGTGTGCTGCGGTGGCGTACCCGGCGGCAGTTGAACTGCTGCACCCCCTGTTCGGTCACGCCGACCAGGAAGCTGTCGTGCCAGTGCGGGTCGTAGGCATGCCCGACGAAATGCGCGCGGACCGACTCGATGCCGGTGTCGGCGTCCTGTTTGAGGTCGATCCAGTTGCTCATGGGGGCGTGCCGTAACGGAAACCACTACCTTAGCGTAACGGCCCGGCTCAGTCTGGAACGATTGTGCAGCCGTTGCTCAGGGCCCGGCTGCGCAAAGCCTCGAAGCGTTCGCGCAGGCACACATGCAATTGCCTGATCGCGGGCGTGAGCTGCTTGCGGTGCGGGCATACCAAGGTGACCGGTGCAGCCTCACCAATGTGCTCGGGCAGGATGATTTCCAGTTCGCCGGCTACCACGTTGGCGCTCACATCCAGCCACGACTTGTAGACGATGCCTTCGCCTTGCAAGGCCAGGCGGCGGATCACGTCGGCATCGTCGCTGACCAGCGGCCCGCGCACTTGCACGGTACGGTTGCCCACCCGCCATTTGTCGTAGACCCGATTGTGCTGCATGTACAGCAGGCAGGCGTGCTGTTGCAGGGCTTCAGGCGTGAGCGGGCGGCCGTGCCGTGCCAGGTAGTCGGGTGAGGCGACCAGCACCCGGCGGTTCCAGTCGGCCAACGGCAGGGCAATGTAGTTGGCGTCCTGGTTGAGGCCGTAGCGAATGGCCACGTCCACCGGGTCACGGTTGAGATCGGCGATCTGGTCGGACAGGAAGAAGCGCAGGTGCAGGGCCGGATGTTCGCGGCGAAAGGCGCTCAGCCACGGCAACAGCATGTTGCGGCCCAGGTCTGAAGGCGCTGATACCTGCAGGACGCCACGCAGCACGCTGGAGTTGCCATGCAGGTCTTCGCGGCCCTGGCGCAGGCTTTCCAGCACATTCACGGCGGTCGGCAGATACAACTCGCCTTCGGCAGTCAGGCGCAGGCTGCGGGTGGTGCGGGCAAACAGGCGCACATCGAGATCACGCTCCAGGCGCTTGATCGCGGCAGCCACCTGGCCTGGCAACAAGCCGGCTTCGTGTGCGGCGGCAGTGAAACTGCCCAGTACGCTGCTGCGAACGAACAGCTCGAGGTCGGCGATGCGCAGCATTTTCACTCCACAAGTTAAAGTGTTGTTGCATTGTGCTGGTTTTTCTTTTTTGCAGGTAAGATAGCATGGCCAGCAAATCCCTCGTTCATTCCAGGAGTTGTTGCATGGATACTGTCTCGCTGGCCAAGCGCCGCTACACCACCAAAGCCTACGATGCCTCGCGCCGTATTCCCCAGGCCACCGTCGACGCCCTGCTCGAACAACTGCGCCACAGCCCGTCTTCGGTCAACTCGCAGCCGTGGCATTTCATCGTCGCCGATTCTGCCGAAGGCAAGGCGCGCGTGGCCAAGAGCACTGCCGAACGCTTTGCCTACAACTCGCCGAAAATTCTCGATGCGTCACACGTGATTGTGTTCTGCACGCGCACCGAGATGAGCGAGGCCCACCTGGACGCAGTGCTCGAGCAGGAGGCAGCGGATGGGCGCTTCCGTGATGAGCAGGCGCGTGCCGCGCAGAACCAGAGCCGCCGGCACTACGTCGACCTGCACCGTTTTGACCAGAAAGATTTGCAGCACTGGATGGAAAAGCAGACCTACCTGGCGTTCGGTACGGCCATGCTGGGGGCTGCGGCCCATGGCCTGGACGCGACACCTATCGAGGGCTTCGACAGCAAGATCCTCGATGCCGAGCTGGGCCTGCGCGAGCGTGGCTTCACCAGCGTGGTAATCCTCAGCCTGGGGTACCGCAGCGAGACGGATTTCAATGCCGGGCTGAACAAGTCGCGCTTGCCGGCTTCGCAGGTGTTCACCTTCCTGTGACATCGTCCGGGGGGCCGCACAGCGGCCCTTGCAATTTATCAAGGTCAGGGCTGGGCCGCTTGGCATCCTGGCTGGCATGTATCCGGCAAATACCGCATACTTGTCGGCAAACGCCGGAAAGGAGCTTGCCATGCTTGCCGAAGTGCTTCGCGACAACGGTTACCACGAGTACCGGGCGCGCCTGCATGCGCTGCTGGAAATCCCCGAGTTTGCCAGTGATCTCGAGATCCACACCCGCATCACCCACGGGTTTGCCGCCACCTGGCTGGTAAAGCTGACCGAGCTGGGGGTATTCACGCCAGTGGAGCGTGACCAGATCATTCCCCTGCGCACCCTGAAGTCCCGCATCGAACGTGACCAGCCACTGACCGTCGAGGAAAGTGACCGGTTGTTCCGCTCGGCGCATATCACCGCGATGGCCGAAGCCGTGTTCGGCGACGCGGCCAAGGCCAAGCGCTGGCTATCCAAGCCCAAGGAGCGCTTCGCGGGACTGACGCCCATGCAGATGCTCACTACCCAGCAAGGTACTACCCAGGTCGAGGAAATGCTGCTGCAGATCGCCGAAGGCTTTGGCTTGTGATCCTGTGGCGGATCAGCGCCTATGCCGACCTGAGCGGAACCGGCGGTTTGCGCGTCAGCGGCCGCTGGCACCAGGCCGGTCGGCCAGTGGTCTATGCTGCCACCAGCCCGGCCGGTGCCATGCTCGAAGTGCTGGTGCACCTGGAGATCGACCCCGAGGATTTCCCTACCACGATGCGCTTGCTGCGCATCGAGTTGCCCGACACGGTTTCCCAGGCACAGCTGCCATCCTTGCAGCCTGGCTGGTCAACGCAGACCGAACTTACCCGCGGTCTGGGCAACCGCTTCCTTGATGACTGTTCGGCGTTGCTGCTGCCGGTGCCCAGCGCGATCATGCCCAGAACCATCAATTACCTGTTCAACCCGCGGCACCCGCAGGCGCACAGTGCCAGGCTCGAAGTCGAAGACTTCACCCCGGACAGCCGGCTGTTCTAGACAGGTTTACCAGAATGCCGCCGAAGCCGCTGCCAGCACCCTGGCAAAAACTTTGATCGCTGTGTCCACTTCGGCCTCGGTGCTGAAGCGGCCGATGCTCAGGCGCACGCTGTTGCGTGCCCGGTGTTCGTCCAGTCCCATTGCCAGCAGCACGTGCGAGGCCGCCTTGCTTGCCGAATTGCAGGCAGAGGTGGTTGACAATGCCAGCTCGCTGGCCAGTGCGGTACTGTTGAAACGGGGGTTGTCAATGCACAGGTTCAGCGTATGCGGAATACGCTGCTGGGCGCAGCCATTGAGGCTGACGCCAGGCAGCGCCAGCAAGCCTTCGCGCAGGCGCCCGGCCAACTGTTCGAGGCGGCGGTGCTCGCTGTCGCCGGGCTGGCCGGCCAAGGCGAAGGCGGTGCCCATGCCGACGATCTGGTGGGTCGCCAGGGTGCCGGATCGCAACCCCTGCTCATGCCCGCCGCCGTGCATCTGCGCGCACATCAGCGGGCGTGCGCGCGGCCCGACGTAGAGCGCACCAATCCCTTTGGGGCCATACACTTTGTGCGCCGAGAACGACATCAGGTCCACGGCCATCGCGCTCAGGTCGATGGCCAGTTTGCCCACCGCCTGCGCTGCATCCACGTGCAGCAGGGCACCGTGGGTGCGCACCTGTTCGCCAATCGTGGCAACGTCAGTGAGCGTACCCAGTTCATTATTGACCGCCATCAGCGATACCAGGCGGGTGTCGGCGCGCAACGCCGCCTGCACGGCGGCAGGCTGGATCAGCCCGGCGGCATCGGCTGCCAGGCGGGTAACCGCCCAACCCTGGCGCTCCAGCTCAGCCACGCTGTCGAGCACGGCCTTGTGTTCCAGCTGGCTGGTGATCAGGTGCCCGGGCTGGCCGAAGCCTTGGGCGATGCCCTTGAGTGCCAGGTTGTTGGACTCGGTCGCGCCTGAAGTCCAGACCAGTGCGTCAGCCTGCGCGCCGACGCGCTCGGCCACTTGCTGACGGGCCTGCTCGACAGCCTGGCGGGCGGCCTGGCCAAAGGCATGGCCGGTGGATGCCGGGTTGCCGAAGTTGGCCTGGCTGCCGAGGCAGGCAAGCATGGTTTCGATGACCCGGTCGTCGACCGGAGTAGTGGCGGCATAGTCGAAATAGAGCGGGGCGCTAGGCATTGGGGCGGGTCCGTGTCATTGCCGTAATCTCGGCGATCGTTGCAGCAAGCGTACCCGCCGCTTGGGCAATAGTTTTTGCTTCTTGCGGCGATATTTCCCGAATCGCTGAAAGGATATTTCTACCAATAGAACGATTAGTAGAAAATTTTTCTCTCGCCTGCCCAAGGTTTGGCCCCAACGCCTCTTGGCAAGCCCTTCAGGCGGGCGCCAGCGCCTTTTCCTCCTCGGCCACGACGCGCTCGCACAACTCGGTGATCTGTTCGCGCATCCAGCGGTTGGCCGGGTCCTGGTCAGTGCTTTCATGCCAATACAGATGGGTCTCCAGCGCCGGCACTTCCACCGGCAGTGGCTGGTAGCGCAACTGATGGCGGCGGGCGAAGCGCTCGGGAACGGTCATTGCCATGTCGGTCTGCTGCAGCACCTGCGAGGCCATCAGGTAATGCTGCGAACGCAAGGCAACCTTGCGTTGCACGCCCATCTTGCCCAGGGCCAGGTCGACATAGCCCAGGCCGTTGCGGCGGCTGGAGATATGGATATGGGTCATGCCCAGGTAGCTTTCGAGGGTCAGTTTGCTGTCTGCCAATGGATGGCCCTGGCGCAAGGCGCAGACATAGCGATCCTGCATCAGTTTGATGTGGCGTACTTGCGGGTCGGTATTCAACGGCGCGTCGATGGCAAAGTCCAGGCGCCCGGCGGCCAGCTCCTTGGTGGTCTCGCGGCGCTTGCACAGGAAGCTTTCGATCAGCACCGCCGGTGCCAGGCGGCGCAGGCGCTGGAACAGCGGCGGCAGGATGACCGCCTCGGTCAGGTCGGTCATGCTGATGCGGAAGGTCTTGTTGGCCTGTTGCGGGTTGAAGGTGCGGCTTTCCTGCACCGAAATGCGCAGCAGCGCCAGGGCGTTGCGCACCGGGCCGATGATGTTCTGCGCCATGGGGGTAGGCACCATGCCTTGCGCGGTGCGCACGAACAGTGGGTCGTTGAAGGTTTCGCGCAGCCGCGAAAGGGCGTTGGACACCGCCGGCTGGGTAATGCCGACAATCTGCCCGGCACGGGTCAGGTTGGCTTCGGTGTAGATCGCATCGAATACGATGAACAGGTTGAGGTCGACCTTGCTGAGGTTCATGGGCGCCGCTCTTTGTTGGAATTATCGGCCGATCATATATCGGTTATGAATGTTTATACACACGGAAAATAGACTAGGTGGATGGTGGCTTGCTGCTCTAGGCTCTGCCCCATGTACTTCGAACCGTGAAGGTAGCCCCCGATGGATTTCGCCTATTCGCCCAAGGTCCAGGCACTGCGTGAGCGCGTCAGCGCGTTCATGGACGCCCATGTCTACCCCGCCGAGGCGGTGTTCGAGCGGCAGGTCGCCGAGGGCGACCGCTGGCAGCCCACCGCAATCATGGAGGAACTCAAGGCCAGGGCCCGCGCCGAGGGCCTGTGGAACCTGTTTCTGCCTGAATCGGAATACGGCGCCGGGCTGAGCAACCTGGAGTATGCCCCGCTGGCAGAGATCATGGGCCGCTCGTTGCTCGGGCCAGAGCCGTTCAACTGTTCGGCACCGGACACCGGCAACATGGAAGTGCTGGTGCGTTATGGCAGTGAGGCGCAGAAGCATCAATGGCTGGAGCCGTTGTTGCGCGGCGAGATCCGCTCGGCATTTGCCATGACCGAACCGGACGTGGCGTCCTCGGACGCCACCAATATGGCTGCCACAGCTGTGCGTGACGGTGACGAATGGCTGATCAATGGCCGCAAGTGGTGGACCTCGGGTGCCTGCGACCCCCGCTGCAAGGTGATGATCTTCATGGGCCTGTCCGACCCGCTGGGGCCACGCCACCAGCAGCATTCGATGGTGCTGGTGCCGACCGATGCGCCCGGGGTGAAGATCGTCCGGCCGCTGCCGGTGTTCGGCTATGACGACGCACCTCACGGCCATGCCGAAGTGCACTTCGAAAACGTGCGGGTGCCGTACGAGAACGTCATCCTTGGCGAAGGCCGCGGCTTCGAGATTGCCCAGGGGCGTCTTGGCCCGGGCCGGATCCACCATTGCATGCGCTCGATCGGCATGGCCGAACGTGCACTTGAGTTGATGTGCAAACGCTCGGTGGAGCGCACCGCTTTCGGCCAGCCGCTGGCGCGACTGGGGGGCAACGTCGACAAGATTGCCGACTCGCGCATGGAAATCGACATGGCCCGGCTACTGACGCTGAAAGCGGCGTACATGATGGACACGGTCGGCAACAAGGTGGCTCGCAGCGAGATTGCGCAGATCAAGGTGGTGGCGCCGAACGTCGCGTTGAAGGTGATCGACCGGGCGATCCAGATCCATGGCGGGGCTGGGGTGAGCGGCGACTTCCCGTTGGCCTACATGTATGCCATGCAACGTACCCTGCGCCTGGCCGACGGACCGGACGAGGTGCACCGGGCGGCGATTGGCAAGTATGAAATCGGCAAGCATATGCCGGCGCGCAAGCGGCACGACGAGCGATGATTTCGCTCGCTTGGGTCGCCCGCTTCCACAGGCAGGGCGCAGCCAGACCGGTGGCCGCGGGCTTTTCGTCAGGAAGCCCATAGAACGGCTAGCGGCTGGAGCGGCTGTTGGTGTTTTCCGGTGTTGCCTGGCTGGGGCGATGGAGGTGGGCGCCGGTCGGGTCGACGAGCTGGATGACATTGCCCCGTTGCCAGCCGTTGGCCTGCGGGTCGGGTGCGGGTATCGCGATGTCGGCCCGTTGCGCCTTGCTGTCGGCCGTATCGATGCGCAGGCGCCGGTTGCGTTGTTCGACCATGGCCGGGTTGGCCTGGCCATCGGCGGTAAAGCCCATCATCAACTGCGGGACGCCGAGCGGCAGCGCCTTGTCCTGGTCGGTGTGCCAGGTATGCCAGGTTTTCCCATAGGTATGTGCCAGGCGCTGCATCAGCGCATGTTCTGCCGGCGCGGGGATGCCTGGTGCTACCAGTTGGCCAGACGATACTTCATAACCATGGCTGTGCCACATGGCTTTCTCCTTTGCCGGCAAGTGGGCGAACAGCTTCTGGTCGATGATGTACTCGACGCCCATGATCTTGGCGCTACGGGTATTGCCGTCGTAGATCACGCACTGGATGACATCTTCGTTCAGCACCGAGCAGTAATGGTGGGCTTCCATCTGGATGTCGGGGTGGCCGTTGTAGAAGTGGAAGCCATCCAGATAGGCATTGAGCGCTTCGATGGGGGGCTTGTCCTGCAACAGCGCTGCGCCTGCCTCCAACATTCTGGTGGTTCCGGACTCGGGTTTTCCGGGTGCGTCGACAGGCGACACTGTTCGGGGCGTGGAGCAGCCCCAGAGGGCAAGACAGGCGACTGAAAGGCGCAGCCAGCATGCGATGAACTTCATGTAATCGGTCTCCATGGGGTGTGGGCAGAAGACCGCCAGTTGGTGCAAAACATTGAATTCACGGGACAGGCGGTACAGCTGGTGCAATGGCCTGGAACTTAGTACTTGCGTGGCTGCACTAATTGGTTGTCAACCCAGACAACCCAGGCCGTCCTGAAGAAGGTACCCCTAATGTCCCGTCTTGCCGAATTCCGCCAGCTGGAACAGAAACTGGCTGCTCAACTTGCCGAACTGGAAGCCATGAAAGGCAGCCCCGAGCTGCAAAGAGAAATCGAGTTTGAAACCAAACTGCGCAACTTGTTGGCCAAGTACGAGTTCAGCCTGCGCGACATCATCAGCCTGCTGGACCCGCAAGGCGGTCGCCGCCCGGCTCAGCCCGCCGCTGCGCCCAAAGCCAAGCGGCGCGCGCGCCAGGTGAAACAGTACAAGAACCCGCATACGGGTGAAATGATTGAAACCAAGGGCGGCAACCACGCGAAGATGAAGGCCTGGAAAGCTGAACATGGCGCTGAAGAAGTTGAGAACTGGCTGGTTCGTTAGCGTGCCCAGGCAGGTGAAACCAGGCGAAACTGTAAGCTTGGCCAGCCCGTAGGAAACTTCTGATTTTTGACTCCCTGCCCTCGAAGTCCCCCTGTGGATGCTAGGTTTCCATCCCTGAACCAGGTACAGGGAACTTGTGGATGCGCGTCAGTCTGGAGGGAAGAGGGCAGGCAGTCGATGGTGATGTCACCACTACGGGTGCTGTCTGTATAGCGACGGGCGCCGGCTATCTCGCCGACGGTCGAATGGTGCTTCGCGAGGGTGACCGTACCACGCCGTGCCCGCTCTGCGGGCAGGCGGGCACTGTCGCCGAAGGCGTAAACCATTTTATTTCCGGCGGCCAGCGGGTGGCCGTGGACGGTGCGCTGGTGCTCTGTGGCTGCCCACCGGGCAGTAATCGGGTTGTTGCACCGTTGCATGAGGCGCCACCGTCTACGCAGCCTGTTATGGGCCGGGCCAATACCCACTTTGCCGAGCCGTCAAACGCCTTGTACCCCGGACACTTCTCCCAACCGGTAGTGGGGGCGTTGCCCGGTACGCTGGAGCCCGGGTTCTATGTAGTGCCACGGCGCATGTCGTTCGCGCAGGTGCTGCTGCAATTGGCCGAGCACGATGCCACCCTACCCATCTCCCGCCTGCAGCGGCTCAACCCGACGTTTGAACAGGGCTTCAAGGCAGGGGAAATCTTCGTCCTCGGTGACCCTGACAACGGTGATGCCTGCACCCGCGAGGAAGGCCAGCTGATGGCGGCGGCCGAGCATTCACGCCGTGCGCTGGCAGTGCTCGATTTCGCCGAAGCGGACTTCATGATGGAGCACCAGGCCGAAATCGCCGGCTTGCTCAGCAATGCCAGCCAGTCCATGGGCGTCGGCAAGGACATGCTGGAACAAGGGTTAAAGCAGGTCAGTAATACGCTGACCAGTATTGAGCTATTGCACCAGCGCGAGTTCATCCGGCATGGCCACCTGAACAGCCCGAGCTTCTTTGCCGAGCGGCGAAAGTTGCTGCAGCAACTGGATGGCCAGTTGAAAGTGGCATTTCTTAACAAGCAACTGGATCTGGGCAACTACGAACGGCTGAAGAAGCGCTTGAATATTTCGACCAGGAGTCTTGTGCATCATTGGTCGAAGGCGGGCGGGCCGAGGCAGATCCCAGGGTATGCGACGCATCTGGACAAGGTGGCGCGGCTTAGCAAGTACCTTGAGCATGGAGGATATGCTGCATTTGGGCTGGGAGGAGCCTCATCTTATCTGACGGTACGAGAGGTTTGTCGAGCTGGTGAGACTGAAGCTTGTAAAAAGGTCAGAATGACCGAAACGGGAAGTTTTGCTGTTGGAACCGCTGGAGCTATGCTTGGTTCTTCAGGAGCAACCTTGGTATCTGGAGCAATATGCGCCGTTGTTACCATGGGCTCTGCAGGCCTCGCGGCGCCAGTGTGCGGTGTGGTGCTGGTGGGTGCCAGCGGCATGACTGGAGGTCTGCTGGGCGGCAAACTTGGTGAATCAGTTGGTGAGTTTATTTACGAGGGGACCAGTGATTGATATTGCTGGCTGGCAACCTCTCGCCAAAGTAATATTATTATTAAGTCCATTTGTTATCGGCATGCCAGGGCTAATTCTCAGTGCTGTCATGACGTTGACAAAAGACTATGGCATCGCCTGCTCGGCCATCACGAGCAATCCCTATTTCGAAGGCATCAAGCGTGCATGGGGCGCTGGATCATTTAAATGGCGCTGCTTGACGCTCTGTACGGTAAGTGGGTTGGTTGCATTTCCCTGGCTGGTACTGCGTATGGGACAACTGGATCCCAAAGAGTTAGAAGCGTTCCCGCCGAGGCTTAAACGCAGGTTGAAGGTCTCGGCTTGGCTAACCATGACCGGTCTTATTTGGATGTTTGTCGTGTGGGCATTGTTCAAATTTGACTAACGGTGAATTCAGAACTACATGTGCAAATCGCGGTGTCTCGCGATTATAAAGTCGCGTTATCCGCTATCACAAGCAACCCTTATCTGGAGCAAATGAAGCCTGTTTGGGAGGGGAGCCTGAGGTCCCGCTGTTTGTTGTTAAGTACGGTGAGCGCCTTGGTTGCGTTTCCCAAGATGCACCTATATATGGGCTGGCTTGATGAGCAGGAGCTGAAGGACTTTCCGCCGTGCTTGAAGCGAAAGATGATTATTGCGTTTTGGATGATTCTTGTTGCGCTGCTTTGGTCATTGGTGGGTTACCTTATGATTAAAGGATAACGAAACCTCAGACCCGCATCTGCGGGTCTTCCTCTTTCTGGTCGATTGTACGATTGGAATTTGCAGGTTGTTCGACTGACTGATTTATGACAGCCACCTTCTCCCCCCGCGTCTTGACCAATGAAACCACCACGCCACCCAACAGCAACCCGAACGTCACCCCCAACGACAGCAGCGCCGGCACCTTGCCCACCATGCCGTGATAGAAAATCTTGCAGCCAATGAAGATCAGGACCATCGCCAGCGCATACTTGAGGTACACAAACCGGTGCATCAGCGCCGCCAGCGCAAAATACAGCGAGCGCAACCCCAGGATGGCGAAGATGTTCGAGGTATAGACGATGAACGGGTCCTGGGTAATGGCGAAGATCGCCGGCACGCTGTCGACGGCGAACACCAGGTCGGCCAGTTCGATCAGCACCAGCGCCAGGAACAGTGGGGTGGCATGGCGCAGCGCCTTGCTCTGGCCGGGCGGAGCAAGGCGTACGAAGAAATGCGCGCCGTGGATCTGCTCGGTGACCCGCATGTGCCGCCGCACGAACTTCAGGATCGGGTTGTTGGCCAGGTCCGGCCGGTGGTCTTCCTTCGACAGCGCCATCTTCACCCCGGTAAACAGCAGGAACGCGCCGAAGAGGTACAACACCCAGGCAAAGTTCTGCACCAGCGCCGCGCCCACACCGATCATGATCGCCCGCAGCACGACCACGCCGAGGATGCCCCAGAACAGCACGCGGTGCTGGTAGCGGCGGGGGATGGCGAAATAACTGAAGATCATCGCCATGACGAAAACGTTGTCCATCGATAGCGACTGCTCGACCAGGAAACCGGTATAGAACTCCAGCGCCGGTTGTGCGCCCAGGTAATACCAGACCCCGAGGCCGAACAGCACGCCGACGCTGAAATAGCCTGAGTACAGCAACAGGCTTTCGCGCATTTCGATTTCCCGGTCGTGACGGTGCAGCACGCCAAGGTCGAGCACCAGCAGGCCGACGACGATGACCACGAACAGTAGCCACAACCAGGCGCTGGTGCCGAGAAACGGGGTGGTGAGGAATGTGTGCAGAGCTGTCATGAGCCCCTCCTTGAATGTCGACGTTGCATGGCAACAGTGATCCGACATGGCGGCCTGGAAGCCGTCAGAGGGGCCCGGTATCACATGGTCTTGATCCTAGTCCTGATTGCCGGGGATGCCGAATGGGGAGCTGTTACATTTTTTTGCCGGGACCTGTGTTGCGGCGACCCGGCACGCAGCTGCGGTCAGTCCACCCACACCTCGACCCGGCGGTTGCGCAGGCGCCCTTGCTCCAGTTCGTTCCCGGCCACCGGTAGTTCGTCGCCCATGCCCATCACCTGCAGCACCTCGACACCATCGCGCGCCAGCTCGCGGCGCACCGCCTGGGCGCGCAGGCGGGAAAGCAGCGCGGCACGGCCGGGTGTTTCCTTGGGGTCGCCAAACCCCACCAGCACTGCCTTGCCGTTCAGCTTGCCGGCCTGGCGCAGGTACTCGGCTACCCGCTGCACATCGCGCAACGCCTTGCTGTCGAGGCTCGCGCTACCCTCCTGGAAGCGAAAGTTCACGCTTAACCGCTGCGCTTGCTGTGCCAGGGCGCGATAACGGGGTGGCATGTCGGCCAGCGGCGTGACAGGCTGGGCATTGATCTGCTGCGAGACGAAACCCTGCTGGGCGACGATCGCCTGGCCGGCCGGGCTCTGGGCGAAGTCTGCCAGGGCCTTGGCCTGCAGTTTCGGATTGGCCGGCAGGTAGAAGTACAGACGCCGCGACAGTGGATAGTCTTCGCTGGCCACCAGCGCGCGCTCGGGGAGCATGGCCGGCGCGTCGCCTTCAGCCACCGCCAGCACCTTGGCCCGGTGCACAGCCGACAGGCTGCTGAAACCGATGGCCAGGCGGTCGGCGCCGACTTGCGCGGCCAGCTCGTCGCTGGACTCGAAGCGCCTGGCCGTGGCCGACAAGGTTTCGTGCCGCGGTTCCAGCACCAGCGCCTTGAAGGTTTCGTAAGTGCCGGAGCGGTCGTCACGGGCGTAGAGATGGATGGTGCCACCGGCAATGCCCAACTGCTCCCAGCGCTGTATCTGACCGGAGAAGACTTGTGCCAGTTGCGCTGTAGTGAGTTGGGGCAGCGGGTTGTCGGGGTGCACGATGACCGCCACGCCATCGAGGCCGATCACCTGCTCGGCGGCGGCACCGCGCAGGTCGCCGAGTGCGCGCAGTTGGCCCGCTTCGCTGTCGTTGATCGGCCGCGAAGCGGCGGCCAGGTCGGCCTCGCCACGCCCCAGGGCGGTGAAGCCGGTACTGGAACCGTGGGCGGCGATATCGACGCGTATCGGCTGCCCCTGGCTGTCACGCGCAGTAATCACGGTTTCATTGGCTAGTTGCCCGGGGTGCTGTTCGATCGCCGTGGCATGCCGGGCGCGCAATTGCGCCTGGACCAACGCCGGCAGCAACGCTGCGCCTATGGTGTTGGAACCTTGCACCCGCAGGTGTTCGGCGTGGGCCATCTGCGCAAGCAGGGAAAGCAGCAAGACAAGCAGGCGGGGCATGCCGGTTAGCCCTGTGGCATAGAGATGGCCGGCAGATTACGACAGTAGCGTGATGATAATGTGACAGCCGCCAGGCGATACTGCGAAGCCGGTTCAGGTCACACCAGTAGCAGCGGAACTGATCCGCGAAGCAGGCGCCGCGATGGCTGGCGCCGGTTTTGCCAGTGATCGCGGCTGAAGCCGCTTCTACAGGGGCAGCGTCAACTCGAAGCTTGCGCGGTGCCGGGGTGAGCCGGCTTGGCGGCGCTGGGCCGCGCAGCCGCCCCGGTCATTTCAATGCGCCCCGGCGGATTTGCTCAAATCGCTGTCGGCCCATTCGGTGTAGATGCAGGCATCTGCCACCGCCCAGCGCACCTTCACGCTATCGCCCGGCTGCATCGGCATTCCCGCAGCCGACAGTGCCTTCACGGTCAGCTCGGTGCCGCCCGCAGTGACTACGTGGCAAGTCTGGCTCTCGCCCAGGAACAACACCTCGCCAACCTTGGCACTGACCTCGTTCCAGCCCGCCGGCAGCGGCTCACGCACGGCCTGCTCGGCGGTGAGGGCCAGGGCCTTTTCCGGGCGCACCATGATCAGCGCCTCCTGCGACGCAGCCAGGCCCGGCGTCAGGCGGATCGCCACCGGCTGCCCTTCGAAGCTACCTGCGCCGTTGCTGCTGGCCTTGATCCGCAGGAAATTGGAATTGCCCAGGAACGAGGCGACGAAGGCATTGGGCGGGTTCTGGTACAGGTCGTAACCGGTGCCCAGGCCGACGATCCTGCCGTGGCTGAAGATGGCGATGCGCTGCGACAGGCGCATGGCTTCTTCCTGGTCATGGGTGACGTAGACAATGGTGATGCCCAGGCGCCGGTGCAGCTGACGCAGTTCGTCCTGCAGGTCTTCGCGCAGCTTCTTGTCCAGCGCACCCAGGGGTTCGTCCATCAGCAGTATGCGTGGCTCGTACACCAGCGCGCGGGCAATCGCCACCCGTTGCTGCTGTCCGCCGGACATCTGCGACGGCTTGCGGTGAGCGAACTGCTCCAGTTGCACCAGCTTGAGCATGGCGTCGACACGCTTGCTGGTCTCGGCGGCGCTCAGCTTGCGAATGGCCAGCGGAAAGCCGATGTTGTCGCGCACGTTCAGGTGCGGGAACAGCGAATAGCGCTGGAACACCATGCCGATGTCGCGCTTGTGCGGTGGCACGTTGACCAGCGACTGGCCGTCGACCAGGATTTCGCCGCTGCTGGGCGTTTCGAAACCGGCCAGCATCGACAAGGTGGTGGATTTGCCCGAACCGCTGGAGCCGAGAAAGGTGAGGAACTCGCCATCCTGGATGTCCAGGTCGAGGTTATCGACGGCGGTGAAGTCGCCGTAATGCTTGTTCAGGCCGCGCAGGCTGACCAGGGTCTTGCCTGGCGCGTTTTCTTTCATCACTGCACTCATTATTGTTTTCTCCGCGCGCTCAGGCGTTGACTTCGGTGCGCCGGCGCAAGGCGGCGGCAATGAACATTACAAGCAACGACAGGCCGATCAGCAGAGTCGAGGCCACGGCAATGACCGGGCTGAGGTCCTGGCGCAGGGTGGTCCACATCTTCACCGGCAGGGTCTGCAGGTCGGGGCTGGCCATCATCACGCTCAGCACCACTTCATCCCACGACACCAGGAAGGCGAACAGGCCACCGGCGATCATGCCCGGGCGGATCGCCGGGAAAGTCACCTTGAAGATCGCCTGCAGCCGCGAAGCGCCGCAGATCACTGCGGCATCCTCGATCGACTGGTCGAACAGCTTCAGCGAGTTGATGATCGAGATGATGGTGAAGGGCAGGGCGACGATCACGTGGCTGACCACGAAAGCGAACAGCGTGCCGGTGTAGCCAAGCTTGAGGAACAGCGCGTACACCGCCACTGCGATGATCACCAGTGGCACGATCATCGGCATGGTGAACAGCCCGTACAGCAGTTCGCGGCCAGGGAAACGGCCACGCACCAGGGCGAACGCGGTAGGCAGGCCCAGCAGCACGGCTGCCACGGTGGTCAGCAGGGCCACCTTGAGGCTGGCCAGCGCAGCGTCCATCCACTCCGGGTTGGAGAAGAACTGGCCGTACCATTTGAAGGTCCAGCCCGGCGGTGGGAACACCAGCCACTGCGACGAGCCGAATGACAACAGCACGATGAACACCACCGGCAGCAACAGGAAGGCGGCGATGACCCCGGTGGTCAGGTACAGGCCGGTACGCAGCGGGCGGCCCATGGCATTGGGAGACAGGAGCATGGCGGTTTACCTCGCGTTGCCAACCGGCGATTCCGGCTGCAGCTTCAGGTACAGGTAGAAGAGCACCAGGGTGATGACCACCAGCAGTGCGGCCGCGGCGCTGGCCAGGCCCCAGTTGAGGAAGGACTGCACCTGCTGGATGATGAATTCGGGCAGCATCATGTTCTGCGCACCGCCCAGCAGGGCAGGGGTGACGTAGTAACCGAGCGACATCACGAACACCATCAGTGCCCCGGAGAACAGCCCCGAGCGGCACAGCGGCAGGAACACCTTCCAGAAATTGGTCCACGGGCTGGCGCCGCAGATCGAGCCGGCCTGCAGCACCATCGGGTCGATGGCGTGCATGGTGGCCTGCAGCGGCAGCACGATGAACGGGATCATGATGTAGCTCATGCCGATCACCACGCCGGTCAGGTTATGCACCATTTCCAGTGGCGCATCGATGATACCCATGGCCATCAACGCCTTGTTGATCACCCCCGAGCTCTGCAGCAGCACCAGCCACGAGTAGGTGCGCGCCAGCAGGCTGGTCCACATCGACAGCAGCACGATGTTCAGCAGCCAGCGGCCCCAGCCCTTGGGCACCAGGGTGATCGCCCAGGCCAGCGGGAAACCCAGCAGCACGCTGATCAGGGTGACCACGCCGGCCACCGAGAAGGTGTTGAACAGCACCCGCGCATAGGCCGAGTTGGCGAACAACTGCTCGTAGTTGCCCAGCCCCGGCGTCGGCTCCAGCACCCCGCGCAGCAACAGGCCGGCCAGCGGGGCGAAGAAGAACAGGCCAAGGAACAACAGGGCTGGCAGCAGGTTGCGGCTACCTTTCCAGCGCTGGCTCAGGCTTGCGCGGCGCTGAGCCGCGCCCGGTGCGCCGGTGCCCGTGGGGGCACCTTGCGCGCTATGCAGGGCGTTGATGGCGACTTTCATTTGACCAACCACTCATTCCAGCGGGCTGCGATGGCCTGGCCGTTCTTGGCCCAGTAGGCGAAGTCGAGGGTGACCTGGTCCTGGGCGTAGGCGGTGGGCAGGTTCTGCGCAAGGTCCTTGTCCAGCTTGGCCACGCTGTCGACGTTCACCGGCGCGTAGGCAGTCTTGTTGGCGAACTCGGCCTGGCCTTCGGCGCTGCTGGCGTTGGCCAGGAACTTCATGGCCGCGTCCTTGTTCCGGGCACCTTTGGGCACCACAAGGAAGTCGGCCATGACCAGGTTCTGCTTCCAGCTCACGCCCACCGGCGCACCGTCCTGCTGCAGGGCGTAGACGCGGCCATTCCAGAACTGGCCGAGCGAAGCTTCACCTGAGGCCAGCAGCTGCTGCGATTGGGCGCCACCGCCCCACCAGACGATGTCCTGCTTGATGGTGTCGAGTTTCTTGAAGGCGCGGTCCAGGTCCAGCGGGTAGAGCTTGTCGGGGGCCACGCCATCGGCCAGCAGGGCCAGTTCCAGCACGCCTGGGCTGGGCCATTTGTACAGGGCGCGTTTGCCCGGGTAGGTCTTGGTGTCGAACAACGCCGTCCAGTCCAGTGGTTTGCTGGCGCCGAGCTTGCCTTCGTTGTAGCCGAGCACGAAGGAGAAGAAGAACGAACCGACGCCGTGGTCGGAGACGAAGCGTGGGTCGATCTTGTCGCGTTTGATCTGGTTGAAATCGAGGGGTTCGAGCAGGCCTTCGCTGGCAGCCCGCAGGGCGAAGTCGGCTTCGACATCGACCACGTCCCATTGCACGTTGCCGCTTTCGACCATGGCCTTGAGCTTGCCGTAGTCGGTGGGGCCGTCCTGGACCACCTTGATGCCGCTGGCCTTGCTGAAGGGTACGGCCCACGCTTCTTTCTGGGCGTCCTGGGTGGTACCGCCCCAGCTGACGAAGTTCAGGCTGTCGGCAGCCTGGGCGGCCTGGCAGGCCAGGGTCAGCAGGCTGGCGGACAGCACTGCGGTTACACGTTTGCTCAACAGCATGGTTACGCCCTCGTTGCTTTTGTTATTCGAGGCGGGGCCTGTGATGCGCCCGCCAATCGTGTTCGGGGAGCCGCTAAAACAAGGTGTCTGAAGGCCGTTGGTAATTGTAGGAGGCGGCCAACAGATTTAAGGTCTACGGGATATCATATTATGGTATTCCAAGCTTTTGGCAAGAGCTATGGGCTACCGGCCATCACTCTGTCCCTGCCAGGCTGCGTATCAGCCCACCAGCCCAGGCTCGAAGGGGATGCTCTGCACAACCTCCAGCTCGTACCCGGCCAGCCCGGCATATTTCAATGGTGGACCCAGATGACGCAGCTTGCCCACGCCCAGGTCCTGGAGAATCTGCGCCCCGGTGCCGACCTCGGAGTACACCTTCGATTGCCCCCGCTGGTAAGGCCGCACCGGGTGGGTGAGCTGCGGTACGCGCTCGAGCAAGGCCTGGGAGGACTCATGGTTGGCCAGGATCACCACCACCCCGGCGCCTTCCTCGGCCACTTTCTGCAGCGCCGCCCACAGCGTCCAGTTGGGTGGCCCGGCGTATTCGGCACCTACCAGGTCGCGCAGCGGGTCGATCACGTGTACCCGCACCAGGGTCGGCTGTTCGCGGCGGATGTTGCCCATGACCATGGCCATGTGCACACCCCCTTCGATGCGGTCCTCATAGGTGACCAGGCGGAAGCTGCCATGCACGGTCGGCAGTTCGCGTTCGCCGATACGCTTGATGGTCTGTTCGGTACTCAGGCGGTAGTGGATCAGGTCGGCGATGGTGCCGATCTTGATCCCATGCCGGGCTGCGAATACCTCCAGGTCGGGGCGGCGGGCCATGGTGCCGTCGTCGTTGAGCACTTCGACGATCACCGAAGCCGGGGTGAAACCGGCCAGGCGCGCCAGGTCGCAGCCGGCTTCGGTGTGCCCGGCGCGGGTCAGCACGCCGCCTTCGCGGGCGCGCAGGGGGAAGATGTGCCCCGGTTGCACCAGGTCCTCGGGGCGGGCGCCGGGGGCCATGGCTGCGGCTACGGTGCGCGCGCGGTCGGCAGCGGAAATGCCGGTGGTCACGCCGCTGGCCGCTTCGATCGATACGGTGAAAGCGGTGCTGAACACGCTGCCGTTGGCCGGCACCATCTGTTCCAGGCCCAGGCGCTGACAGTGTTCGTCGGTCAGGGTCAGGCAGATCAGGCCACGCGCTTCGCGGGCCATGAAGTTGATGGCCTGGGCGTCGCAACGCTCGGCGGCGATCAGCAGGTCGCCTTCGTTTTCCCGGTCCTCGTCATCCACCAGCAGGACCATCTTGCCCTGCTGGTAGTCCTCGAGAAGTTCCTCGATGGTATTGAATGCCATGTTGCACGCTCACGGTGATAGGATGATTATTATGGTATACCATAATACATAATATCGCCGTAACAGGAGAGCAACGCATGAAGGCCTACTGGATCGCCCATGTGGACGTGACCGACCCCGAGCAATACCAGCAGTACACCCAGCGCGCCCCGGCTGCCTTCCAGGCGTTCGGCGGCCGCTTTCTGGCCCGTGGCGGGCGCAGCGAGGCGATGGAGGGGCGGCCTACCCCTCAGCGTAGCGTGGTGATCGAGTTCGATTCGTATGAGCAGGCGCTGGCGTGTTACCGGTCCGCGCTGTACCAGGAGGCGTGCAGTCATCGTCAGGGGGTGGCGAAGGCTGAGGTGATCATTGTCGAAGGGGTCGAGTCCTGAGTTGGGTTTGCGGCCTCTTCGCGGGTAAACC
>NZ_DGIR01000024.1 GCF_002386445.1 Pseudomonas sp. UBA4617 | reverse complement strand
ACCTCAGTGAACGGACCAGGATGCTGATCGGCCACGTGCACCGCTCGGCATTTGCGCTGTTTGCCGGGCAACAGGTGACCCCGTTCAGGCTCTCGCTGACCCTGGGCGAATACATGAGCCTGCTCGACGAGGCCGTGCAGGCCCGCACTGATGCATTCTTGCAGCAGATCGACCAGCAGTTTCGCGATCCGCTGGGTCGCAAGGTGCGGGCCATGGTGCTGAGCGGGGCAATCAATATCGCCGCGCCGGGTAATCGTAACCAGATGATCGAAGTGATGCTGTGGACGTTCGAAAGCGCCGAGAGTTTGCAGGCGCGGCTGGTACAGCTGCGGGAGGGAGCGGCCGGTGGTGTCGGGGCGCTGGTACGGAATATCGCGATAGGTGCGGGCACGCTGCGTACACAGGTCACGGAGGGATTGAAGATCAGCTCACTGGCCGCGCAAAGCGTGGCCAGCGACGCCATGCGCAGCCTGCGCGATGCCGCCGCCAGTGGCGGCAGCGTCGGCCTGCTGTTTGCCCTGGGCAGCCTGTGGTTTCATCAGGACAGCCTGGGCAGGAACTATCGGGCATTGCAGGAAACGCATCAGAACAACCCGGAAGCGCTGGCGGCGATCTGGTCTTCGTCGCTTGGGTTGTTGGGGGTTGGGGTTGAAGTGGCTGGGGGTGTCGTCGCGGTAGTACGCCCGAAGATTCCGTGGCCTGGGACGGTAACTGAGGCAACACTGGGAAAGAACCTGGCCAGGTATGGCGGTGCTATTACCGCGCTCGCGGGTGTCATGGATGCAGCGCAGTATGTGAATGCGCACGTTCGGGCTGATCGCCAAGGGGACAGCGCTTCAGCCCAAAGCTACCTCCGTGCAGCTGGATTTGCCGTATTGTCCGCAGGCTCAGGAATTTATTCAGCACTGTTCGCGAGCTCGCTGCTCGGTCCTTTAGGCCTTACGATAATCCTTGGCCTAGCTGCCTATACGCTGGCAATGCATGCCAAAAACCAAGAATCATCATTGCTGGAACTTTGGTCTCGACATAGTAGATGGGGAATACCAGAAGCCCATCGACGATGGGTAAGTTCGAGAGACCTCGACACCTCAATTGGTGCATTAAACGCGGCAGCTCTGGGTATTACAGCGCAAGCCTCAATTGAGATGAGATTTCATCTATCTCACAACATGCAATCGCCAGACCAATCTGGCGCTTTCATCAGCGATGGCGCTGCTGTTACGGCGGGTTTCGATCTCGACTTATACATACGCATACCAAATTTCAACCCCGACATAGCCCAATACAAATGGCAACTGACAGTGTACCGAGCAGGACTAGACCGACAGCCATTTCATCTCTACGGCAACAGCTCGCACCCGAAAACAATCGAATATCGCCCCGATGAAACAAAAAACACTTTTGCAAGCCCTGAAAGCGTCGGCGAGAGATTACACTTCAAGACCATCAATGAAACCCTACACATCAGCTGCTCAGTACCTCTGCTGGAAAACCATAACGTACAAGCGGTTAAATTAACTCTCACTTATTGGCCTGACAAAACCGACCAGTTGAATTACGCAGAAATAATAACGAGAGAAAACAAACTATCATCCATAAGGAGTCTATTCTAATGCCCAGCCCGCTGCTTAACCCACCATGCACGGGCTGGAAGGAAGATCTCCCCCACCCGACCATTCCTCCTACTATCGAAGCCAGCTTGGGCAGACAAAGTGCAAACCACCAAGATCCGATCTACCTTGAGATCCCTCGGGCACTCGGTGCAGCTAGAGAAATATTGATTCTTTTTACGCTACCAATTGTCGTGTTCGCCGCTCTCCAACCCAGCCTCATTATATCCAGTTTTAAACACCGGGATTTTTCATTCATATTCATTGACCTCCTTTTGTTCGCATGCGAAATATGGGCATCCATTTTTTTCCTCCGGATCAGCATATCTCCCCCACGAGACGAGCCGCTTCGTTTTAACCGAGCACGAAGGAAGATTTATGCCTATAACTTCAAGTATTGTTGGTGGAAGCCATTGGGGGCCTGGAAAGTCGAAACAGTTTGCTACGACTGGTCCCAAGTCCGCGCCGAACGCTGGTCACAAACCGGCGCTCTGCCAAGCGGCGGAGTTATTTACAAATCGGGTGTCATGCTGTCCATCGTCGCGCCAGGTACGAACAACGTCATCGACCGGTTTCGCCTGAGTACAATGGGAGCTGACCAACATGCCTGGGCCTATATTTGCACTTACATGCAACAAGGCCCTTCAGCTCTGCCGCCCCCCGGTGAACCTAAGGACCATGACGATGTGCTCTGGTGTGAATTCGCCCTGCGTCTGGCGCCTAGGGTCGTGTGGCCAGCAGAAATGGATCTGGAGTCGAGAACCGCGCCCTGAAGCAAGGGGCTTGAGCTTGCTGGGGCTGGCTTGCCGGCGATGGGGCCGGGACAGGCAGCACAGGGCAGCCACTATCACCCGCTTTTGCCATGGTCAGGCGGTTGGCGCTACCAACCTGTACCCGACCCCCGCCTCGGTGATGATGAACCGTGGCGCGGTGGGATCATCGCCCAGCTTCTGCCGTAAGTGCCCCACCACGATCCGCAGGTAATGGCTGTCATCCACGTGGGTCGGCCCCCAGATATCCTTGAGCAGCTGCTGCTGGGTAATCACCCGCCCGGGGTGCCCAGCCAGTTGCGCCAGCAGTGCATATTCCTTGCGCGTCAATGCCACCTCCACCCCGTCCAGGGTCACCCGGCGAAAGGCGAAGTCCACGGTCAGTGGCCCAAAGCTGGCGGCGACTTCCGAGCCGCCGGCCTGCGGCACCTGGCGTAGCAAGGCCCGCACCCGGGCGAGGAATTCCTGGATACCGAACGGCTTGGTCACATAGTCATTGGCACCGCCATCCAGCGCATCGACCTTCTGCACTTCACTGGCGCGCACCGACAACACCAGCACCGGCACCGCGCTCCATTCACGCAGCTCGCGCAGCACCTGCTGGCCGTCCATGTCCGGCAAACCGAGGTCGAGCACCACCAGGTCGGGTTTGCCCAGCGCCGCCTGGGCCAGCCCTTCGCTGCCGGTGGCGGCCTCGAGCACCTTGTAACCCTGCGAGGCCAGGCTGATGCGCAGGAACTTGCGGATCTGCGGTTCATCGTCGATGACCAGCAGGGTAGCGGAGTGACTCATGGGGTTTCGCTTTCGGCTTCAGGTTGAGGGGGCAACGGCAAGCATAGAGTGATGCAGGTGCCCTGGCCATCGATGCCTTCGCCAACCTGGATCTGGCCACCGTGCGCGCCGATCATGCCCTGGCAGATGGCCAGACCCAGGCCGGTGCCCTGCCCGCCTCGGTCACCGCGGGCGGCGGTGTAGAACATGTCGAAGATCTTGTCGCGGTCGGCTAGCGGAATGCCCGGGCCCTGGTCGCTGACGGCAAAGCATAACCGGTTCTCGCGCACCGACACCTGCAGTTGCAACCGGCCATTGGCGGGAGAGAAGCGCGCGGCATTTTCCAGCACATTGACCAGCGCCTGTTCGATCAGCGCCGCATGCACGAACAGCAACGGCAGCTCGGCCGGGACATCGGTGTGCAAGCGCAACGGTGCCAGCACCACGCGCAGGCGGTTGAGTGCGCTGCCGACGATGTCGGCCGGGGCCACCCAGTCACGTGCCAGCTTGAGGCCGCCATGGCCCAGGCGGGTCATGTCCAGCAGGTTCTGGATATAGCGGTCGAGGCGCTCCGCCTCATTGCGGGTGCCCTCCAGCAGTTCGCGGCGGTCTGCGAGCGGGATCGCTTCGCCCAGCGCCAGCAGGCTGTCGATGCTGCCGCGCATGGCCGTCAACGGGGTACGCAGGTCGTGCGACACCGATGCCAGCAAGGCGCTGCGCAGCTGCTCGGTTTCGCCATGCAGGCGTGCAGCCTCCAGCTGTTCGGCCAGGCGCGCGCGGGCCAGGGCCTGGGCCAGCGGCTGGCCAAGGGCAGCCAACAAGCGCCGACGCGGATCGCTGAGCGGCTGGCCGGAACGTGAGCGCACGCCGAGCAAGGCCAGGGGCTGTTCATCCACCGCCAGCGGCCACCACCACCAGCGGCCATTGGGCAGGGTATCGCTGCCATGGCCGGCGGCCTGGCCATGCTGCCAGGCCCATTCGGCCGCGGCGCGTTCGTTGTCGCTGAAGGCATGGGCGATGCCGCTGGCCACCTGCAGCTGACCTTCGGCATTGCGCTCCAGCAGGCATACCTGCGCATCCTGCCAACCGTCCAGGTACTGCGCGGCGGCGTTGAGCACTGCCTGGCGGTCGGTGGCCACCGTCAGCCGGCGCGACAGGTCGAGCAACTGGCTGGTCTGCGCCTGGGTCTCGCGCAGCGCCTGCAACTGGCGGCGCTGGCGCGCGGCCAGGTTGCCGGTGAGGGCGGCCATCAGCAGGAAGAACAGCAACGTCAGCACGTCTTCTTCGCGCTGGATGGTGAACGAGAAGTTGGGCGGGATGAACAGGAAATCGTAGCTCAGGAACGACAGCGCGGCACAGGCCAGGGCAGGCC
Organism: Pseudomonas sp. UBA4617; assembly: GCF_002386445.1. Taxonomy (GTDB): domain Bacteria; phylum Pseudomonadota; class Gammaproteobacteria; order Pseudomonadales; family Pseudomonadaceae; genus Aquipseudomonas. Next base: position 82,316 of record NZ_DGIR01000024.1, on the reverse strand, counting down.
CGAGGCTGCTGCGCACTGCCACCAGCAACACGGCGGCGAGGAATACCAGCGAGATATTGGGCAACGCCAGCACGCTCGACACCGCCCAGGCCAGGCCCGCCGCCAGGATGGTCGCCAGCAATGCCAGCAGGTAATGGCGCCAGACCCACACCTGCCGCACCGCCAGACGCGGCGCCTGCGGCTGCACGTCACGGTCGAGCACGTTGATTTCCAGGCCATGGCTGTCCCGCAGCAGGCGCGCGGCCACACCGGCGCCGAACAGGCGTCGGCGCAAGCGGTTGCGCGACTGCCCGACCAGCACCAGGTTGGCGCGCCGCTCGGCGGCATGCTGGATCAATGTGGCCGCCACTTCGCCGGCGCGCAACAGCACCACTTCCCCACCCAGGCGCTCGGCCAGTTGCTGGGCCGCCAACAGGCGCTGCCTCGCGGTTTCGTCGCGCAGACGGCCATTGTCCACGTGCACCAGGCTCCACGGCAGGTGGCGGCGCTGCGCCACCCGGCTGGCATGGCGCACCAGGCGTTCGGCCTGGTCGTCGCCATCCACCCCCACCAGCAGGCGCCCGCGCAGCGCCGGAGCCTCCTGCCCGCGTTGGCGATAGCCGTGCGCCAGGTCGGCATCCACCTGCGCAGCGGCAGTCTGCATGGCCAGCTCCCGCAAGGCGGTGAGGTTGGTTTGCGAGAAGAACGCGTCGATGGCGGCACGCGCCTGTTCGGGCACGTACACCTTGCCTTCGCGCAGGCGCTCGAGCAGTTCACGCGGCGGCAGGTCGATCAGCACCAGCTCGAAGGCTTCCTGCAGCACCCAATCCGGCAGGGTTTCGCGCACTTGCACGCCGGTGATGTCACGGACCTTGTCGTTGAGGCTTTCCAGGTGCTGGACGTTGACCGTGGTGTATACGTTTATGCCGGCGGCCAGCAGCTCCTGAACGTCCTGCCAGCGCTTGGCGTGGCGACTGCCGGGCGCGTTGGTGTGCGCCAGTTCGTCGACCAGTACCAGGGCCGGCGCGGCCTTCAGCAGACCATCAAGGTCCATTTCCTCGAGGGTGACGCCGCGATACTGGCTGCGCAGCAAGGGCTGCTGGTGCAGGCCGCCGAGCAGCGCCTCGGTTTCGGCGCGGCCATGGGTTTCGACCACCCCGGCCAACACCTGCACGCCCTGGCGTTGCTGGGCGTGGGCGGCCTGGAGCATGGCGAAGGTCTTGCCGACGCCGGGGGCGGCACCGAGGAACACCTTTAGCCGGCCCCGACCGGTTTGCGGGAGGGTCGCCAACAGCGCGTCTGCGCGGGTGGAGTCACTCATCTTTCATCCTTTGCTATTTCCAGCAAGCAGCAAATCCGGGGACAAACACGTGCCCGTGGGAGCGGGTTCACCCGCGAATGCAGGGGTAGCGCCACCGACGCATTCGCGGGTAAACCCGCTCCCACATGGCCCCTGCTGGCCCCTCAAGTCATCTATCAGTGGCTGAGGTTTGCCAAGGCCTGGTTCAACGCCAGCACATTGACCACCGGCGGGCCAATCAAAGGGTGCAGGGTGGCCTCTTCGAGCAAGCCTTGCAAGCGCTCTACCGGCAGTTGCCGCGCCGCCGCCACCCGTGGAACCTGGTAGGCCACGGCCTCCGGTGGCAGGTGCGGGTCGAGGCCACTGCCCGAAGTGGTCAGCAGTGCCAGAGGCACCGCTCCCTGCTGTGCCTGATACTGCGCTGCCGCATCACCCTTGACGCGCTCGGCCAGCGCCGGGTTGCTCGGCGACAGGTTGCTGGCACTGCTGGCCACGGTGGCGAAGGCACCTGCCGAAGGGCGCGAATGGAACCAGCCATCGCCCCGGAAATCCTGGGCGATCAGCGCAGAACCGCGCACCTGGCCCTGGTCATCGCGCACCAGGCTGCCGTTGGCCTGGCTGGGGAATGCCAGCTGGGCAATCCCGGTCACCGCCAGCGGATACAGCGCGCCAGTCAGCAGGGTCATCAACAAGGCCAGGCTCAACGCCGGGCGGATATAAGCATTCATGGCGGCCTCCTCAGACCAGGTGCAGGGCGTTGAGCAGCAGGTCGATCAGCTTGATCCCGGCAAACGGCACGACGATGCCGCCCAGCCCGTAGATCAGCAAATTGCGCCGCAGCAGGTGCGCCGCACTGGCGGCTTGCACCCGTACGCCGCGCAGCGCCAGCGGGATCAGCACGATGATGATCAGCGCATTGAACACGATGGCCGAGAGGATCGCGCTCTGCGGGCTGGCCAACTGCATCAAGTTGAGCACGCCCAGCTGCGGGTAGATGGTGGCGAACAGCGCCGGCAGGATGGCGAAGTACTTGGCCACGTCGTTGGCGATGGAGAAGGTGGTCAGCGCACCGCGGGTGACCAGCAGCTCCTTGCCGACCTGAACCACATCCAGCAGCTTGGTGGGGTCGCTGTCCAGGTCGACCATGTTGGCCGCCTCGCGCGCAGCCTGGGTACCGTCGTTCATGGCCATGCCAACGTCAGCCTGGGCCAGTGCCGGGGCGTCGTTGGCGCCGTCACCGCACATGGCCACCAGGCGGCCGTCGTTCTGCTCCTGGCGGATGCGGGCCAGCTTCTTCTCCGGCGTGGCCTCGGCCAGCACGTCATCCACGCCGGCCTCGGCGGCAATGGCGGCAGCGGTCAGCGGGTTGTCGCCGGTCACCATGACCGTGCGGATGCCCAGCTTGCGCAACTCGGCGAAGCGCTCGCGAATGCCGGGCTTGACCACGTCCTTGAGGTGGATCACGCCGAGCAGGCGCTTGTCCAGGCACACCAGCAAGGGCGTGCCGCCGCTCTGGGCGATGCGCTCCACTTCACGGGCCAGCGCTGGCGGCATGTCCAGGCGTTGCATGCCGACGAACGCCAGCACGGCATCGACAGCGCCCTTGCGGTAACGGCGCTGCTGGAGGTCGATGCCCGACAGGCGCGTCTCGGCGCTGAACGCCACGGCCTCGAATTGCCCGGCGGCCGGTTCGATGAAGTCGTGCAGTTGGCGCAGGTAGTCGACGATCGACTTGCCCTCGGCGGTGTCGTCGGCCAGCGACGCCAGCAAGGCGCCCTCCCCCAGCTCACGGGCGGTGATGCCCGGTGCGGTATGCAGCGCGCTGCAGCGGCGGTTGCCGAAGGTGATGGTGCCGGTCTTGTCGAGCATCAGCGTGTGCACGTCACCGGCCGCTTCCACTGCACGCCCCGAGCGGGCGATCACGTTCAGCCGCACCAGCCGGTCCATGCCGGCGATGCCGATGGCCGACAACAGGCCGCCGATAGTGGTGGGAATCAGTGTCACCAGCAACGCGGCGAGGAAAATCAGCGGCAGGCTGCCACCGGCGAAGCGGGCGAACGGCTGCAAGGTCACCACCACGATCAGGAAGATCAGGGTCAGGCCGATCAGCAGGATGTCGAGGGCTATCTCGTTCGGGGTCTTCTGCCGCTTGGCGCCCTCGACCAGGGCAATCATGCGGTCGAGGGTCGACTCGCCCGGGTTGCTGGTGATACGGATCAACAGCCAGTCGGAGACCAGCCGGGTATTGCCGGTCACTGCCGAGCGGTCGCCACCGGACTCACGGATCACTGGTGCCGACTCGCCGGTAATGGCGGCCTCGTTGACCGCAGCGATACCTTCGAGCACCTCGCCATCACCGGGGATCATCTCGCCGGCCGCCACACGCACCACATCGTCCTTGCGCAGCGCGCTGGCCGCGACGGTTTCGTAGCTGCCGTCGCGCTTGCGCCGTTGCGCAGTCAGCCCCTGGCTACCGGCCTTGAGGCTGTCGGCGCGGGCCTTGCCACGGCCTTCGGCCAGGGCTTCGGCGAAGTTGGCGAACAACACCGTGAACCATAGCCACAGGGCGATCTGCACGGCCACCCCGGTGCTGACGCCATTGCCGGGCAGCGCGCACAGGACGGTGGTCAGTAATGCCGTCAGGGCGACCACCAGCATCACCGGCGAGCGCTTGAGCTGTCGCGGGTCGAGCTTGACGAATGCCTGCACCAGCGCCGCACGCCACAGCGAGGCGAAGCGGGTCTGGTCCTTGGCACTGTGACGGGTTTGTACTTCAGGAATGGGCATGTTCATGGTCGCTCCTCAAAAACCCAGGCTCAGGTATTCGGCGATTGGCCCTAGGGCCAGGGCCGGCAGGAAGGTCAAGCCGCCGACCAGCAGGATGGTCACCAGCAGCAGGCCGGTGAACAGCGGGCCATGGGTGGGGAAGCTGTTCAGCCCCTGGGGTGCGCTTTTCTTCGCGGCCAGGCTGCCGGCCAGGGCCAGCACCGGCAGGATGTAGCCAAAGCGGCCGATGAGCATGGCCAGGCCGATCATCAGGTTGTGGAACACCGTGCCGGCGCCGAAGCCGGCAAAGGCCGAGCCGTTGTTGGCGGCACCCGAGGTGTAGGCGTACAGCAACTGGCTGAAACCATGCGCACCGGGGTTGCTCACCGCGGCCGCCGGGCCAGGCAGGCTGGCGGCGATGGCACCGAGCACCAGTACGCCGACCGGCATCACCAGCAGGGTCGCCACCAGCAGTTGTACCTCGCGGGCCTGCAACTTCTTGCCCAGGTATTCCGGGGTGCGGCCAATCATCAGCCCGGCCAGGAACACCGCGATCAACACGAACAGCAGCATGCCGTACAGCCCCGCACCGACGCCGCCGAAAATCACTTCGCCGACCATCATGTTGACCATCGCCACCATCCCGGTGAGGGGGTTGAGGCTGTCGTGCATGGCATTGACCGAACCGTTGGAGGCCGCTGTGGTAGTCACCGTCCACAACACCGAACCGGTAGTGCCAAAGCGGCTTTCCTTGCCCTCCAGCGGCGCACTCTGCTGTACCTGCGCGCTGTCCAGTGCCGGGTTGGGCTGGTACTCGGACCACAACGCCGTGCCACCGCCGATCAGGAACAGGGCCAGCATGCAGGCGAGGATGGCGCGACTCTGGCGCAGGTCCTTCACGTAGTGGCCGAAGGTGAACACCAGCGCCGCCGGAATGAGGATGATCGACGCTACCTCGAACAGGTTGCTCCAGGCTGTAGGGTTCTCGAACGGGTGCGCCGAGTTGACACCGAAGAAGCCACCGCCGTTGGTACCCAGTTGCTTGATGGCGATCTGGCTGGCCGCCGGGCCCAGCGGGATGGTCTGCTCGGTGCCTTGCAGGGTGATTGCATGAACGTAATCGGCCAGGGTCTGCGGCACGCCCTGCCACACCAGCAGCAGCGCCAGCAGCAGGCACAGCGGCAGCAGGCCGTAGAGGGTGGCACGGGTCATGTCGACCCAGAAGTTGCCCAACGTCGTCGCGCTGCGCCGGGCGATGCCACGGCACAGGGCGACCAGCACGGCCAGGCCGGTGGCGGCGCTGACGAAGTTCTGCACGGTCAGGCCGAGCATCTGGCTCAGGTAGCTGACCGACGCCTCACCGCTGTAGGCCTGCCAGTTGGTGTTGGTGACGAAGCTGACAGCGGTGTTGAACGCCAGCGACCATTCCTGGCCGGGCAGGTGCTGCGGATTCAACGGCAGGTAGCCCTGCAGCAGCAAGACGGCGAACAGCAGCAGGAACCCGGCCAGGTTGAAGGCCAGCAGGGCCAGGCTGTACTGCTGCCAGTTCTGTTCCTGGCTGCTGCGCACCCCCGCCAGGCGGTAGCAAGCCTGCTCGACCGGGCCGAGCACAGGTGATAGCCAGGTCCGCTGGCCTTCCATGACCTTGTAGTAGAACCGGCCCAGTAAAGGTGCCGGCACCAGCACCAGGGCGAAGAACGCCACCAGCAGTGCGAAATCGTAACTGTGCATGGCCGCTCCCTAGCTGCGATCGGCGCGCAGCAGCGCCACCAGCAGATAAAACGCCAATGCCATTGCCAGCAGCAGTGACAGCCCGTCGAGCACGTTCATGTGTCATTCTCCCCGTGGTGCGGCTTGGGCCGCTTTGGGGGAATTGTCCGAGGGAGGGGTGTAAAGGGGCGAGATCGAGGGGTGGGGATGGGAATAAAGAACGCGTAAAAATCAGGGGTTGAGGTTGCCTGAGCCGGCCTCTTCGCGGGTAAACCCGCTCCCACAGGAACTGCACCAGGGGCAAGGCCTGTGCTGCACCTGTGGGAGCGGGTTTACCCGCGAAGAGGCCAGTTACAGGCTACCGCTGGGGCTGCTGCTCGGCGTTGCGGCTCCAGTCCAGCAGCAGGCTGTAGCCGACCGCCAACAAGGTCGGCCCGATGAACAGACCGATGAAGCCAAAGGCGATCAACCCGCCAAACACCCCCAGCAGGACAATCACCAGCGGCAGATTGCCGCCACGGCTGATCAGGTACGGCTTGAGCACGTTGTCCACGCCACTGATGACGAAGGTGCCCCAGACGCCCAGGAAAACCGCCATGCCATACTCGCCTTTCCACACCAGCCAGGCCGTGGCCGGGATCCAGGCCAAGGGCGGCCCCATGGGGATCAGGCTGAGCATGAAGGTTACCAGGCCCAGCACGATGGCGCCGGGGACACCGGCGATCAGGAAGCCGATCAGGGCCAGCACGGCCTGCGCCGCAGCCGTGCCGATCACACCGTTGACCACCCGCTGCACCGTGCCGGCGACCAGCTCCAGGTAATACTCGCCGCGCTCGCCCACCAGGCGGTGCAGCAAGCGCAGGACGAACGCCGACAAACGCGGGCCGTCGCGGTAGAAGAAGAACACGAACACCAGGCTCAGGGTCAGCTCCAGCACGCCACTGCCGATTTGCGCACTGCGCGCCAGCAACCAGTTACCCACCTGCCCCAGGTGCGGCTTGATCGAAGCCAGCAAGGCCGCGCCCTGCTGGTCCAGCGACTGCCACCAGCTGACCAGGCGTTCGCCCACCAACGGGATGCCACCCAGCCAGGCCGGTGCATCGGGCAGGCCATCGACCTGCACATCACGGACAAACGCCGTGGCATCGCGAATGTGGTCGGCCAGGTTGAACCCCAGCCACACCAGCGGCAGGGCCACGATCAGGATCCAGGCACCGGTGAGCAGGCTGGCGGCCAGGGTTTCGCGCCCGCCCAGCACGCGGGTAAGCAAGCGCATCAGCGGCCAGCTGGCAAAGGCCAGGATGGCCCCCCACAACAGCGCCGAAATGAACGGTGCCATCACCCAAAGGCCGGCACCCAGCAGTGCCAGCAGCAGAATCTGGATCAACAGGCGGTCATTGTTAACCATGGCGCGCTCATTCAACGGATCAGTTCGAGGTGCAAACCTTCGCCAGGCGCGCCACCGACCTCGAGACGGCCGCTACGCACACCCGCCTTGACCAGCGCTTCGCGCCAGGCTTCAGCCTGGGGGCCACTGAGGCTGGCACGCAGGGTGCTGTCGAGGTTCAAGCTGCGCGCCAGCAGGTCTGCCCAGGTGTCTTGCGGCGTCGCGAGGTCAGGGTAGTCGAGCTTGCCGGTGTCGCGCATTTCCCGCAGCACCGTGGCGGCAGTCGGCAGCAGTACGCCCAGCGGGCTGCCGGCGACGAACTCTTCCACGTGCAGGTAGGCACGGCGGTTGCCGCGGGTAACGCTGTACAGCGCGACCAGGGTGTCGGCCTGCTGCGCCGAGCGGCGCAGCAGGATGAATGCCTGTTGCTCGTCGCCGCCGTTGAGGCGGGCATTGCCGAATACATCGTTGGCCCACAGGCTGGCTTCGCCGCAATCGCGGCCCTGGCACCAGAACAGCGGGTAACCACCCTCGCGCTGCAGCGCTTCGCGCGCGCTGGTGAACGCTTCGCGGGCGGTGCGCTCGACTGGCAGCTCGTAGGTGACCGAGCTGACCTGGCCACGGCCTTCGACCTTGTTTTCGACCCGCAGGCGGCCGCTGATCTTGCGCAGTGGGCCCATCGGGTAGACGCGCTCCTGCTCCACGGCCGGGCGTTGCTCGACCACCTTGGCGTCCTCCGGTACCGGCAGACTGCCGCCCCATGACACAGGGCTGACGAACACTAGGCAAGCCACGAGGGCAAAACGAATGGCAACAGGCGCGCTCATCGGCGACCCAGGCGGCGCTCAGCGCCGAGGTGAAGCTCCAGGATGTCTGGCAATTGCATGGTTGTCTCCCTGTTCAACCCGCCAAGCCTCGACAGTTGTCCGCTGCAAGTCAAGCAAAGCCAAAGAAGCGATTGAAACAGTCTGCGACAAGCGCCGCGCCCTGCTCATCGTTGAGGTGCAGGTGATGGCCACCGGGCAACCTCACCTGTTCAAAGGGTAGCTGCTGCAGCAACGCGGTGTGACGTGCCAGCATGCCATCGGCGGCCACGACCAGGCACGCCGGACAACTTATCCGGCGCACATGGGCCATGGCCTGGGTTTCACTCAGGCGCAGCGGCGATGGCAGGGTCAGGCGGGTGTCGCTGCGCCAGCTGTAACCGCCCGGCACCGGCATCAGGCCGCGCTGGGCCAGCAGCTCAGCTGCCTCGCGACTGACCGCGACCATGCCCTTCATGCGCGCCTCTACGCCCTGCTCGAGCGTCGTGTACACCGACTTGCGCTTGTCGTCCAGGCGCAGCTGGGCCTGCAGGGCCATGCCCAGGCGCTCGGCGGCGTCCTGCTCGGCACCGGTCGGGGGGATGACACCATCGATCAAGGCCAGGTGGCTGACCCGCTCTGGCAACGCGCCAGCCAGTTGTACCGAAATGATTGCCCCCAGCGAATGGCCGAGCAGGGCGAAACGTTGCCAGCCCAGTTGCCAGGCTACCCGCAGCACGTCATGGGCGTAATCGGCCAGGGCATAGCCGGCGCCGGGCGGGCGGTGCTCCGAGTAGCCATGCCCGGCCAGGTCCAGGGCGACGATGCGCAGGCCTTGCAGGCGTGGTGCCAGGCGGGCGAAGCTGTTGGCGTTGTCGAGCCAGCCATGCAGGGCGATCACCGGCTGGCCATCTTCCGGGCCGAACAGGTGCGCCGCCAGCTCGATATGGCCCAGGCTCAGGCGGATTTCCTCGACCTGCGTGCTCATGCCTGGCTCCAGCGGTCGAACAGGCCTTTGATCAGGCTGGCGGTGTCGGTTGGCCGCTCCAGGGGGAACATGTGCCCTCCCGGCACGCGGTGGTATTCGCCCTTGGGCATGCTGCGTACGGCCAGCGTATGGTGGCGGCGAATGACCTTGCTGCGCTCGCCACGAACCATGGCCAGTGGTACCTGCAAGTGCCGCGCAGGCGCAGGGCTGGTATGCGGGATGCTACGGTAGATGCTGATTTCGGTAGCGACGTCGAAGCGCAGTTGCAACCCCTGCGGCACCGCTTGCAGACCATGCTCGACATACGCATCCAGGCAATCGGGGTCAAAATGGCGAAACAGTGACTTGCCGGCAAAATAGGCGCGGGCGCTGTTACGGTCGCCGAAGATTTCGCGGCGTCCCAAGGTTCGGCCAGCCGGGGTGATACGGTCGATGAAGCCGAAGCGCTTGGCGGTGCGCAGCAGCCACTGGTCGGCGCCGGTGAGTATTGGCGAGTCGAGCATCACCACACCCCGGTAATACTCCGGGCAGCGCAGGGCCGCATGCAGGTGCAGCACACCGCCCAGCGAATGGCCCACACCCCATACTGGCTGGCCCTGCCGGGCCAGGTGGTGCAACAGCTCATCGACCAGCCCTTGCCAGTTGTCGCCAACCGGGAAGCGCGGATCGTGCCCGTGCTGGGCCAGGTGCTGCACCTGGTAGTCCGGTGCCAGCGCCGCGAACAGTTTGCCGTAGGTGGCCGAGGGGAAACCGTTGGCATGGGCGAAGAAGATCTGCTGCGACATGGCGCCACATCCGGATGGGAATGATGGCCCATTGTCGGCATCGACGGAAGGTTCGGCAACATCCGGAAAGGTCATCGACGAGGGCTATCAGGTCACTGTTGCTCAAGATCCGAAGAATTGCCCAATCTCCGTGGGAGCGGGCACGCCCTGGGCTCAAGCCGGGGAGTTGATCGCCCGAAGGGTCATCAGGCCAGCCAGCGGCCAGTCCCCTTCCAATTCCGCCAGGCTGGCAGTGCTCATGCCCGCCGGGCGCTGTTGATGGCCGTGCTCCAGCGCGCCGACCAACGCCCCCACCAGCGGCTGATGACTGACCAGCAACACATGCTCCAGGCCCAGGCGCTCGATTTCGCCGATCACCTGCTGCACGTTGCTTTCGGGCGTCAACCACGGCACGGTACGCACGGGCTCGGCGCAACCCAGGGTTTGATGCACGAGGGCTGCCGTTTGCTGGGCGCGCACATAGGGGCTGGCAAGAATCGCCTGCAACGGCTGGCCCAGCAGGCGAGCAGCGCTGTGCAGCACCTGTTCGCGGCCATGGGCGGTCAGCCGGCGTTCGGCATCGCTGCTGGCCCGCGGCTCCGCTTCGCCGTGGCGCAGTACCCACAGCTTCACAGCTTGGGCTCCTCGTCACGAACCGGGTGCGGCGCAGCGGCCACGGCGTGCGGCGCCTCGCCTTCCGGGGCGCGCGGCGTAGGCCAGTCAGCGAACGGCCACGGCTTCTGGTCGCTGTGGAAGCTGCCGAATCGGCCGATCTGCGCCAGGTACTGGCTCAGGCTGTCGCCAAAATTCATCAGGCTGGCGCTTGGCGCGCCGTACACCAGGCGATAGATCAACTGCACCAGCACCAGGCCGCCGAGAAGGATCTCGGCCAGTTGCCAGACCACCAGGAAAACCAGCATCCACAGCACCCGCAGGATGATCGACTCGCGCTGGGCGCGTTCCGGGGTATCGTTCATGTTTCGCTCCTTGCTGGGGGCGGCTCAGTTGAAGCCGCTGATGGAAATGAAATCGACATCGGTCTTGGGTTCGGCGCGCATCAGGTGCTCGATCACCTGGTTCAGCGTACGACCTTCGAACAGGATCGCATGCAGGCCCGCCACCAGCGGCATGTACACCTGCACTTCCTGGGCCTTGGCCTTGAGCACCTTGAGGGTGTTGACGCCTTCGGCCACTTCGCCCAACCGGTTGACAGCCTGCTCCAGGCTCAGGCCCTGCCCCAGCGCGAAGCCAACCTGGTAGTTGCGGCTCTTCGGCGAAGAACAGGTGACGATCAGGTCACCCACCCCGGCCAGGCCGAGGAAGGTCATGGGGTTGGCCCCCTGGCTGACGGCAAAGCGGGTCATCTCGGCCAGGGCACGGGTAATCAGCATGCTCTTGGTGTTCTCGCCCATGCCCAGCGCCACCGCCATGCCGGCGATGATGGCATAGACGTTCTTCAACGCCCCACCCAGTTCGACGCCAAAGCGGTCGGCACTGGCGTAGACACGGAAGGTACGTCCATGCAGCACGGCCTGCACCTGCTGGCAGAGTTTTTCGTCTTCGCTGGCAACCACCGTGGCGGTCAGCGCGTGCTCGGCGATCTCACGGGCCAGGTTGGGGCCCGACAGCACCCCGATGCGGGCTTCGGGGGCGATTTCTTCGAGGATCTGGCTCATCAGTTTGAAGCTCTGCGCTTCGATGCCCTTGGTCAGGCTGACCAGGCCTTTGCCGCGCAGCAGCTCGGCGTGGGGCGCCAGCACGCTGCGCAGGGCGCTCGATGGCAGGGCGACGAAGATCAGGTCGCTATCGTGCAAGGTCGTCAGCAGGTCGTTGACCGGCTCGACGCCATCGTGCAGGCGGATACCCTTGAGGTAGCGCGGATTCTGGCGATTGACGCGCATGGCTTCGGCCTGCTCGGGGTCGCGCATCCATTGGCGCACTGGCACGCCATTTTCGGCCAGCAGGTTCGCCACGGCGGTGCCGAAGCTGCCGCCTCCCAGAACTGCAACAGGTTGCTGTTCAGTCATATTCAATCCGTTAGAGCCATTAAGTAAAGTGGCGACCTGAACATTATACGGGTCACTTGCTACAGAACCAGTGGTGAGGCTTTTTCAGGTTCGCCATGATTTTCTGGCGCCTGTGAGATCAAGCCCTGCCCGCCCGAAACACCATTCCAGGCCCGCACTCCACGGCCCACTGGCAAAACCCGCCCGGTCAGTTACCATGCCTGTCTCAATCCTGAAACAAGGCAGCCCCGTGTTCTTTGGCACGCCCCCGTACCCGCGCCTGCTCCTGCTGACTGCCCTGCTCGGCGGCCCGGCCGTGGCCGACGATCTGTTCATCGACAACGCCGACCTGCCGCAGGTGCTGACCGCCACGCGCCTGAAACAGTCCCCGGCAGCAGTGCCGGGCAGCATGACCGTGCTCGATAGCGAGCTGATCCGCGCCAGCGGCGCACGTGACATTCCCGAATTGCTGCGCCTGGTGCCGGGCATGATGATCGGCTATGGCGCCGGCAACCAGCCGACGGTCAACTACCATGGCAGCAACGTCAATGACGCCCGGCGCATGCAGGTACTGATCGACGGCCGCTCGGTGTACCGCGCAGGCCTGGCCACGGTGGACTGGAGCGATATCCCGCTGGCCATGGAAGACATCGAGCGCATCGAGGTGTTTCGCGGCCCGAACACGGTCAGCTACGGCGCCAATGCGCTGATGGCGGTGGTCAACATCCTTACCCGCAACCCCGCCGACAGCCATGGCACGCGGCTGAAGACCACCCGTGGCGAGGACGGCATCAATGACTTCTACGCCAGCCACGGCTTCGGCTGGGACGGTGGCGACATGCGCCTGTCGCTGTCCGGCCAGCAGGACGACGGTTTCGATGAAAACCAGTTCGGCCAGGACTACCGTGACAGCCGCCGGCTGACTCGCTTCAACCTCAATGCCAGCCACAGCCTGGCACATGACCAGACCCTGGAATGGCAACTGGCAGCGAAGGAAGGCAGCAACCAGCGGCCTTACACCTACCAGCCGGTGTTCAAGAAATACGAGGCGGGCAACGACGCGGACGTCAATGCCAAGGACTACGCTGGCTCAGTGCGCTGGACCAAAGACTTCAGTTCCGAGCACAGCCTGTATATCCAGGGCTCGGCCCAGCACTTCGACCGTCAGCAGGTATGGCGGGCCTGCGACGCCTTGCAGTCGTTCAGCCCGGAATTGACCCAGCTCTGGCAGATCAACCCTGACTTCGCCGAAAAAGTGGCACGCGGCATTGCCATCGGTGCGCCACTTTCGACCGACGACCCGGTCATGAAAGGGCTGCTGGAGAAGGTTCAGCAGCAGTGGGCGAACGGTGGCAACCAGCAGGTCTGCGGCGATGTCGACCAGAGCACGCGGGAAACCCGCTACGACCTGGAAATCCAGGACACCCTGAGCCTGACCGACAGCCTGCGCCTGCTCAGCGGCATGAATTACCGCTACGATCGTGCCGACTCGCAGACCTACTTCAACGGCAGCATCGACGACCAGACCTGGCGCCTGTTCGGCCAACTGGAGTGGCGCGCCGACGAGCACTGGATCCTGCAGGGCGGCACCATGTTCGAAGACTCGCGCCTGTCGGGCAGCTCGCTGACCCCGCGGGTGGCAGTCAACTACCTGATCACCCCGCGCCATGGCTTGCGCGCGGTGTATTCCGAGGCCGTGCGCTCGCCCGACATGTTCGAGAACAACGTCAACTGGAGCTACACGGTCAAGAACCTCAGCCCCAATGCGTTCGGCCTGCAAAACGGCGAGTACTTCGTCAAGACCCGCGGCCCGGGCGACCTCGAGCAGGAGCGCATGCGCTCGCGCGAGGTCGGCTACAACGGTTACTTCAGCGACATCGACCTGAGCATGGATGTGAAGCTGTTCTACGACGAGATCACCGGAATGATCAGCGAGCCCCTGAAGAACAACCAGTTCATCGCCAGCAACGCCAACAAGGCCCGCTTCAGCGGTAGCGAGGCACAACTGGACTGGCGCCCGACCCTGCGCGACCGCCTGCGCCTGACCTATGCCTACGTGGATGCCTGGGCCAGCAACCCCGACGACCGCCGCCTCAGTGCCCGCAACAGCGGTTCGGCCGGCTGGATGCGCGAATGGGGCGATGGCTGGTCGAGCGCGCTGTTCTACTACGGCGACGATGCCCTCAACCAGTACCGTTACGAGCGCCTCGACCTGCGCCTGGCCAAACGCTTCCGGGTGCAGGGCAGCAACCTTGAACTGGCGGCGCTGTGGCAACAGCGCCTGGACGATGAACCGACCACGGCGATCCAGAACCGCTACGACAGCCGCCACCGCCTGAGCGTCAGCGCGGAGCTGGAGTTCTGATGGCCCTGTTGCTGCGCCTGTTGCTGCTGTGCCTGTGGCCGTTGGGGCCGCTGTCCGCCAGCGAGATCGTGCTGGTCGGCGCGGAGGACCAGCCCGGCATCCGCAGCTTCGTCGCGGCACTGGAAAGCCGCCGCCCACACGATCATGTGCACTTCCAGAGCACCGCCGACCTGCCGCGTCCCGGCCTGCTCAAGAGCGACCTGCGCCTGATCTTGCTGGACAACGCCGCGCTGGAATGGCGCCTGGGTGAAAACACCGGCCCGCCAGCCCTGGCCATGCGGGTCAGCCGAGTACAGGCTGCACAGCGCCTGGGAAAGTCGCTGCCAGCGTTCCTCACGTTGTTGTGGAGCGACCCGCCGCTGGGCCGGCAACTGCGCCTGGCGCGCTACCTGCTGCCACAAGCCCAGCGCATTGGCGTGCTGTACGGCGAACACAGTGGTTTCCTGCTCGAAGAGCTGCGCCTTGCTGCCCGCCCGCTGGGCCTGGAGATCGTTGCCCAGGACTGGCCCGACCCGCGTGACAGCCGGCCACTGCAGCACCTGCTGGCCAACAGCGATGTGCTGCTGGGCCTGGACGACCCTGACCTGTACAACTCCAAGACCGCCAAGAACCTGCTGTTGAGCAGCTATGGCCGGCAGATGGCGTTGATCGGCCCGAACGCCGGGTTCGTCCGCGCCGGCGCCCTGGCCAGCACCTTCAGCGACCAGGACGACTGGCTGGCGGTACTCGACCAGTTGCTCGACCAGCCGCCGGCGCGCTGGCCACGCAGCTTGTATCCGGCACGCTACGGCGTCAGCGGCAACCAGCAGGTGGCGCGCGCCCTGGGCCTTGAACCGATCGATCCGAACGCCGCCGCCAAGGCCCTGGCCGAAGGAGAACCCACCCCATGAGCAAGCGCCTGAGCTGGGACATCCACACCCGCACCCAGATCATCAGCCTCGGCCCTGCCCTGTTGCTGACCCTGCTGCTGATCAGCTTCTTTACCTTCGTTCGCATCCAGGACCTGCGCCAGGAACTGAACCACACCGGGCAACTGATCGCCAACCAGTTGGCGCCGGCCTCGGAGTACGGGGTGATCTCCGGCAACAACGAGGTGCTCGAGGGCCTGATGCGCGCCACCCTCAGCATTCCCCACGTGCGCTTCCTCGAAGTGCAGGACAGCCGCAACCACATTCTGGTGTACGTCGAGCAGTCCGACGAAAGCGCCAACCGCGCACAGCGTGTCGAAGTGTTCCAGGCGCCCATCCGCCTGCAGCAGATCCGCCTGGACAATGACTTCCTGCAACAGGGCAAGGCAACCGCCCCAGCCATCGGCGACGACTACCTGGGCCGGGTGATCGTCGGCATGTCTGATGACGCCTTCAGCCAGCGCCAGCAGGAAATCGTGATCAAGGCCGGCATCCTCGCGCTGTTCGCCCTGTTGTTCACCTTCCTCCTGGCGCGCCGCCTGGCCCTCAGCCTGGCCAAGCCGATCAGCGACATGGGCCATGCGGTCAAGGCAATCCAGCAGGGCGAGTACGACACGTTGTTGCCGGTGGTCGACGACAGCGAGCTGGGTCACCTGGCGCGCCATATCAACAACCTGGCGCACGCCCTGGAGCAGGCCAGCGACGAGCAGAAACAGGCGATTGCCGAGCTGATCCAGGCCCGCGAAGAGGCCGAGCAGGCCAACCGCGCCAAGTCGGACTTCCTGGCAATGATGAGTCACGAGCTGCGCACACCGATGAATGGCGTGCTGGGCATGCTGCAGTTGCTGGAAACCACGCCGCTGAACACCGAACAGGCCGAGTACGCCGCGGTGGCCAGCGAGTCCACCGGGCACCTGCTCAAGGTCATCAATGACATCCTCGACTTCTCGCGCATCGAACGTACCGCGCTACAGCTGGAACACATCGACTTCAACCTCGGCGAGCTGATCACCAGCAGCGTCCTGTCGTTCCAGCACAGCGCCCAGCAACGCGGTCTCGACCTGCACCTGCAACTACCGGTCGGGATCGAGCACTTGCAGGTCAACGGCGACCCCACGCGCATCCGCCAGATCCTGCTGAACCTGGTCGGCAACGCACTGAAGTTCACCGAACGCGGGCAGGTGCAGGTCGAGGCGCACTGGCAGGTGCTCGACCGGCAACTGATCTGGCTGACCTGCAGCGTGCGTGACACCGGTATCGGCATCGACAGCGAACGCCTGGAAATGATGTTCGTGGCCTTCCAGCAGGCCGACAGCTCGATTTCCCGCCGCTATGGCGGCACCGGGCTGGGGCTGTCGATCGCCCGCACCCTGGCCGAACGCATGGGTGGCAAGCTGCGCGGCGAAAGCCGTGAAGGCCTTGGCTCGACCTTTACCCTGGAAATGCCGTTGGCCCTGGCCAGCCCTGCCGCGGCCGCGCTGACGCAGCCTGCCGCTACCCAACCTGCGGTTGGCGACCAAGAGCAGGTGTTGCTGGTGGAGGACAACCAGGTCAACCAGAGCGTCATCGCCGCCATGCTGCGCAGCCTGGGGCTGGCGGTATGCACGGCCGAGGACGGCCTGGAGGCGGTCGAACGGGTCAGCCGGCAGCGCTTTGCCGCCGTGCTGATGGACTGTCGCCTGCCGCACCTGGACGGCTATGAGGCAACCCGGCGCATCCGCCAGTTGCCCAATGGTGCCGCGCTACCGATCATCGCCCTGACCGCCAATGCCTTGCAGGGCGACCGCGAGCGTTGCATGGCGGCCGGGATGGACGACTACCTGAGCAAACCCTTGCGCCGCACCGAACTGCAGCAGGTACTGCAGCGCTGGCTGCCCGGTCGGACAACCGCGACTGGCGATAAATGCTAAAGTGCGGCAGTCTTAAACACTGGACAGGACCTTCAACGGACCTGAAAATAGACGTTTCAGTGCACACCTGTACTTCTTTCACCAGGCGCACTGTGACTTTCACCACAACGCAATAGTCTACCTGTAGGCTGCCGCCCCGAAGCAGTTGGTTTTCGGGCCGGCCGGGAAGATTCATCCCCTGCCACAGGGGGTTATTGAGGAGCTCGCATGACCAAACAACACGCCTTTACTCGGGAAGACCTGCTGCGCTGCAGTCGCGGTGAGCTGTTCGGCCCAGGTAATGCGCAACTGCCCGCGCCGAACATGCTGATGGTCGATCGCATCACCCATATCAGCGAAGAAGGCGGCAAGTACGGCAAAGGTGAATTGGTCGCCGAGCTGGATATCACCCCGGACCTGTGGTTCTTCGCCTGCCATTTCGAAGGCGACCCGGTAATGCCGGGCTGCCTGGGCCTCGACGCCATGTGGCAGCTGGTCGGTTTCTTCCTCGGCTGGCAGGGCCTGCCGGGCCGCGGTCGCGCCCTGGGTTCGGGCGAGGTGAAGTTCTTTGGCCAGGTACTGCCGCAGGCCAGGAAGGTCACTTACAACATCCACATCAAGCGCGTCCTGAAGGGCAAGCTGAACATGGCCATCGCCGATGGCTCGGTCAGCGTCGACGGCCGCGAGATCTACACTGCCGAAGGCCTGCGGGTCGGCGTGTTCACCTCCACTGACAATTTCTAAGGGTTATTCGCATGCGCCGCGTCGTTATCACTGGTCTGGGCATCGTATCGTGCCTGGGCAATGACAAAGCTACCGTCACCGAAAACCTGCGCAACAGCCGTCCGGGTATCCGTTACAACCCGGAATACAAGGAAATGGGGCTGCGTAGCCAGGTTTCCGGGTCCATCGACCTCAACCTCGAAGAACTGATCGACCGCAAGGTCTACCGCTTCGTCGGCCACGCCGCTGCCTACGCCTACCTGGCGATGCAGGACGCGATCAAGGACGCCGGCCTGACCGACGAACAGGTTTCCAACCCGCGTACCGGCCTGGTGGCTGGCTCCGGCGGCGCCTCGACCCTGAACCAGATGGAAGCGCTGGATACCCTGCGCGAGAAGGGCGTCAAACGTGTCGGTCCTTATCGCGTAACCCGCACCATGGGCAGCACCGTTTCAGCGTGCCTGGCCACCCCGTTCAAGATCAAGGGCATCAACTACTCGATCTCCTCGGCCTGCGCCACTTCGGCACACTGCATCGGCACCGCGCTGGAGCAGATCCAGTGGGGCAAGCAGGACATCGTCTTCGCCGGTGGCGGTGAAGAAGAGCACTGGAGCCAGTCGTTCCTGTTCGACGCCATGGGCGCCCTGTCGACCAAGCGCAACGAGACCCCGGAACTGGCCTCGCGCGCTTACGACGCCGACCGTGACGGCTTCGTCATTGCCGGTGGTGGCGGCATGGTGGTGGTCGAGGAGCTGGAACACGCGCTGGCCCGCGGCGCCAAGATCTACGCCGAAATCGTCGGCTACGGCGCTACTTCCGACGGTTACGACATGGTCGCTCCGAGCGGCGAAGGTGCCATCCGCTGCATGCAGCAGGCGCTGTCCACTGTCGACACCCCGATCGACTACCTGAACACCCACGGCACCTCGACCCCGGTCGGCGACGTTGCCGAGATCAAGGGCGTTCGCGAAGTATTCGGTGCCAACGCGCCGAAGATCAGCTCTACCAAGAGCCTGTCGGGCCACTCGCTGGGCGCCGCCGGCGTGCACGAGGCGATCTACTGCCTGCTGATGATGGAAAACAATTTCATCGCCGGCTCCGCCAACATCGACGAGCTGGACCCGGAGGTCGCCGACCTGCCGATCCTGCGCAAGACCGAAGAAAACGCCAAGATCGACACGGTCATGAGCAACAGCTTCGGCTTCGGCGGCACCAACGCCACCTTGGTGCTCAAGCGCTGGACTGGCAAGTAAGACGCTGATGCAGTAGACCAAAACGCCCCGACTGGTTCGGGGCGTTTTCATTGCTGCCATCCGGCGGCGGGGTCCTGCTGAAGCTGGCTCGCCAGCGGCAGGGCCAGCACTGACACTCATTATTTCTGCCTGGGCAGCACAGCCAGGAAGTTATCCTTGGCCACTTTGTTGGCCACCTGTTCCGGCAAGGCGTCCAGGAACGGCCTGAAACCGTGCATCTGCTCGCCCAGGCTGCCAAAGCGCCCCACCACATCCGAGCCCAGCATGAAGCGCTCCGGGTACTTCTCGACCAAAGCCAGCCACGCCTTGCGCGGCACGCCCTTGCCGTCCAGCAGGTAGGGCTGCAGCACGCTCCACGACAGGTCGACATACAGGTTCGGGTAATCTTCCAGCAACCGCGTCAGCACCGGCAGCAGAAAATCCATCTGCGTCTGGTGCCGGTGAATTTCCATGCTGGTGCCAGCGTGCGCCCAGATGAAACGGGTGTGCGGATGGTTGCGCAACGGCTCTTCGATCTCAGCCAGGTACAGCGGGTTACGTTCGCGCTTGGAGGTGATATTGGAATGCAGCAACACCGGCAGGTCGCGCTCGGCCGCCAGGTGATAGATGCGGGTCATGGCTTCGTTGTTGGCGCGCGGTGTGTCGCCGCTGGTCAGCGCCGTCAGGTCGTCATGCCGGGTGAACACCTCGCCAATGCCCTGCCACAGCCCCGGGTACAGGTCGAGCATGCGCTCGATATGGCTCACGGCATTCTTGTCTACCGGGTTGAAGCCAGTCAGGAACGGGTGAAAGCGTTTGCGCTGGGCGTCCGGCAACTGTTGCAGCGCCGCCGCCACATAGGTGTCGGTGGCGCTGTACCAATAGGCATCGGCGTCGTCACCGGCGTAGTAGCGCGGGCGCTTGGGCTCATCTTCATGCCATTTCTTGGCCACCGGGATGCCGGAAATCATCGACTGCTCGATGCCTGCGGCATCCATGGCCTTGATCAGGGCCGGCATGCCTTCGCTTTCCTGAAAGAAATCGACGTAGTGAAGATGCGCATCACTGTAGCGGTAGTCACGCGCCTGTACCGCCTGGCACAACCAGGTGGACAACAGCGCGCAGGCCAGCGCTCGGGCTATCATGGGCAGCGTCCTTTTGCGAATACCGACCCAGTAGACCGGCCGCCCAGCGAGACGGTTCAGCCGAGGCAGACAAACCGCTATGCTTGGGGTCATTCCACCGTGCCTGGAGCCCTTCCCATGAGCAGCCCCCTGGTCATCCACCCGCGTGCCGAATCGGTCGAGGGCCAGCCGATCCTCCGGCCGCTGCCGTCGGCCCAGTGCCGTAGCGTCGGCCCGTTCGTGTTTTTCGATCACATGCTCGAAACCGACTATGCCCCGGGGCATGGCATGGACATTCGCCAGCACCCGCACATCGGCCTGTCTACCCTGACCTATCTGTTCGAAGGGGCAATACTGCACAAGGACAGCCTCGGCTCGGCACAGCGGGTGCTACCGGGTGACGTCAGCTGGATGACCGCAGGCAGCGGCGTGGCCCACGTCGAGCGCACGCCCGAGGATGCCTTGGCCCATGGCTCGCGCCTGCACGGGTTGCAGGTATGGCTGGCATCGCCGCGCGAGCAGGAACAAGGCCCGGCAAGCTACAACCATTACCCGGCTGCCAGCCTGCCCGTCAGTGACAGCCTGGGGGTGCGCATCTGCATGATCGCCGGCAGCGGGTTCTGCCTGCAATCGCCGGTGGCAGTGCTGTCCCCTACCCTTTACGCCTATGTGCAAATGCAGCCGGCGACTACCTTGCGGGTACCGACCGAGCATGCCCAGCGGGCGCTGTACCTGCTCGAAGGTGAGCTGACGATGAACGATGAGGACGTGGAGCCGTGCAGCCTGGTGGTCCTGCCGGAGGACGAAGAGGTGACGCTGTATGCGCAGGGTGAGTGCCAGCTGGTGCTGATTGGCGGCGCGCCACTGGATGGGCCGCGGCGGATGAGCTGGAATTTTGTCGCCAGTGACGGGCAACTGATCGAACAGGCCCGGGCCAGGTGGGCTGCGGGGGATTGGCCGGTGGTGCCGGGGGAAACTTCGAGGATCGAGCTGCCGCGCTGATTTGGGGCTGCTTGGCAGCCCCGTGCAATGTCAGCGCTGGAACACTTCACTCAGCAGGTTATGCATCGCGCGGAACGCCCGCTCCGAAGTACGCCGGTCATACTGCATCTTGCCCGGCACATTGGCATTCGGGTCGGTAAACGAGTGCACCGCGCCGCCATAGCTGAGCAATTGCCAATCGACCTTCGCCGCGTTCATCTCATCCTCGAACGCCGGCAGCTGCTCTTTGGGCACCAGCGGGTCCGATGCGCCGTGCAGCACCAGCACCGAGCCCTTGATGCGCTTGGCATCCGCCGGGTCTGGCGTGTCCAGGGTGCCATGGAACGACACCGCCGCGCGCAGGTCGGCGCCAGAACGTGCCAGCTCCAGGGCACAGCAGCCACCGAAGCAGAAGCCGAAGGTGGCCACCTTGCCCGGCTCCAGCAGCGCCTTCGACTGCCCCAGCAGCTGGGCCAGGGCTTCCTGCATGCGCTTGCGCAATTCGCCACGGTCGTTCTTCAGCGGCATCATGGCCGCACCAGCCTCGTCGGCATTCGACGGGCGCAACGATTGCCCGTACAGGTCGGCAACAAGCACCACATAGCCTTTCTCGGCCACTTCCTTGGCGATGCGCTCGGCCCCTTCGCCAATGCCCATCCAGTTCGGCGCCATCACCAAGCCCGGGCGGCCCAACGCTCCCGGCTCATACACCAGGCGGCTTTCATAGGTCTTGCCGGACAGGTGATAGACCAGCGATTCGACGATTACTTTGCTCATCAAACACTCCTTTGCCACTCATGATCATGATGCCCGCCATGAAAAAAGCCCGCCGAAGCGGGCTTTCCATCCATCAACTCAAGCAGACAGCTCGACCAGCAGCTTGTTCAGGCGACGAACGTAAGCAGCCGGGTCCTTGAGGCTGTCACCGGCCGCCAGGGCCGCCTGGTCGAACAGGATATGCGACAGCTCGGCAAAGCGGTCTTCGCTCTGCTCGTTGTCCAGCTTCTCGATCAGCGGGTGAGTCGGGTTGAACTCGAAGATCGGCTTGGACTCCGGCACCTTCTGCCCGCTGGCTTCGAGGATCTGGCGCATCTGCAGGCCCAGGTCCTGCTCACCGATGGCGAGAATCGCCGGCGAGTCGGTCAGGCGGTGCGACACGCGAACTTCGGCCACGCTGTCACCCAGTGCCCCCTTCAGGCGCTCGACCAGGCCTTCCTTCTCCTTGGCAACTTCTTCCTGGGCTTTCTTGTCTTCCTCCGAATCCAGCTTGCCCAGGTCCAGGTCGCCACGGGCGACGTCGACGAAGGCCTTGCCGTCGAACTCGTTGAGGTAGCTCATCAGCCACTCGTCGATACGGTCGGTCAGCAGCAGCACTTCGATGCCCTTCTTGCGGAAGACTTCCAGGTGCGGGCTGTTCTTGACCTGCGCGTACGACTCGCCGGTCAGGTAGTAGATCTTGTCCTGTCCTTCCTTGGCCCGAGCCAGGTAGTCGGCCAGGGCAACGCTCTGCTCGCCGCTGTCATCCTGGGTAGAGGCGAAGCGCAGCAGGCCGGCAATCTTCTCCTTGTTGGCGAAGTCCTCGGCCGGGCCTTCCTTCAGCACCTGGCCGAAGTTCTTCCAGAAGCCCTTGTACTGCTCGGGTTCGTTCTTGGCCAGTTTCTCCAGCATGTCCAGCACGCGCTTGGTCAGCGCGGTCTTCATCGAGTCGATGATCGGGTCTTTCTGCAGGATTTCCCGCGACACGTTGAGCGACAGGTCGTTGGAATCGACCACGCCCTTGATGAAGCGCAGGTACAGCGGCAGGAACGACTCGGCCTGGTCCATGATGAACACACGCTGCACGTACAGCTTCAGGCCGCGTGGCGCTTCGCGCTGGTACAGGTCGAACGGCGCGCGGGCCGGCACGTACAGCAGCGAGTTGTATTCGAGCTTGCCTTCGACCTTGTTGTGGCTCCAGGCCAGCGGGTTCTCGAAGTCGTGGCCGATGTGCTTGTAGAACTCCTGGTACTCCTCGTCCTTGATCTCGGTACGCGGACGGGTCCACAGGGCGCTGGCACGGTTGACGGTTTCCCATTCCTGGGCCGGCTGCTCCTCGCCTTCGGCGGCAACCTGCTCCTTCGGCAGCTGGATCGGCAGGGCGATGTGGTCAGAGTATTTCTTGACCACGTTGCGCAGGCGCCAGCCATCGGCGAACTCCTGCTCGCCCTTCTTCAGGTGCAGGACAATGCGGGTACCGCGCTGCGGCTTGTCGACGGTGGCGACCTCGAACTCGCCCTCGCCCTTCGACGACCAGTGCACGCCTTCGGCGGCCGGCAGACCGGCGCGGCGGCTGTACACGTCGACCTTGTCGGCGACAATGAATGCAGAATAGAAGCCCACACCGAACTGACCGATCAGGTGCGAGTCCTTCTTCTGGTCACCGGTGAGGTTCTTCATGAAGTCGGCGGTGCCGGACTTGGCAATGGTGCCCAGGTGGGCGATGACGTCTTCGCGGCTCATGCCGATGCCGTTGTCCTCGAGGGTCACGGTACCGGCATCCTTGTCGAAGCTCAGGCGAATCTTCAGGTCGGCGTCGTCCTCGAACAGCTCTGGCTTGGCCAGGGCCTCGAAACGCAGCTTGTCGGCCGCGTCGGAGGCGTTGGAGATCAATTCACGCAGGAAGATCTCCTTGTTCGAATACAAGGAATGGATCATGAGGTGCAGCAGCTGCTTCACCTCGGTCTGGAAGCCCAGCGTTTCTTTTTGAGTCTCCACACTCATGGTCTTCAAAACTCCGATCTGATGGCAGTTGGCGCCGGCGGCCGGTTCGGCCTGCGTTGACGGCGGATGTCATGCAGATGGGGGCTGCCCGGATGATTTCAAGGGCGCTTGCGGTTCGATCTTGAAATGCGCGCGGGCGGTGGCAATCGGCGCCTGCCGGTCAGCCTGCCAGGCGGTGATGGCCACATTGGTCACCCGCCGCCCCTGGCGCCATAGCTGGCACTGGGCATAGGTATCGCGAAAGTGCCCGGCGCGCAGGTAGTCAATGGAAAAGTCGATGATCTTAGGAATGCTCGCGCTCTCGCTGTATATCAGCAGATAAAGCGCTGCCGACAATTCCATGAAGCCTGCTATCACTCCACCGTGGATGGCGGGTAGCAGCGGGTTGCCGATGTTGTCCTGCCTGGCCGGCAGGCGGAACAGCAGATCATCGCCCTGGCGTTCGCATTCGATGCCGATCAGGCTGGCGTAGGGAATCAGCGCCAGTAATGGCCGGTAATCGCCAACCGCGTGGGCAGCGTTGAGTTGCTGGCGAACCGCGTGCGGAATCATGCGCCGCCCTCCTTCAGGCTATTGCCGAAACGGATGCCACCTTTGATCTGCTGGCCCAGGCGCATGAACGTACCCACTACCTGGCAGATCGGTTGCGCCGGGTCGTCCTGGTAGGCCGTGCCACGGGTGAAGATCACGTCGCGGGTTACCCGATAGCACTGGGCGTGACCGTAGATGGCCTTGCCGGCTTCGGCCGGGTGCATGTAGTCGATGCGCAGGTCCAGGGTCGGGCACACTTCGAAGCGCGGCAGCACGCACAGCGTGGCCATGCCACAGGTGGTGTCCATCAGCGTGGTCAGCGCGCCGCCGTGCACGGCACCGGTCTGCGGGTTGCCGACAATGGCCGGCGACCAGGGCAGGACCAGGGTGATGCCATCGGCATTGGCCTGGGCCACGCGCATCTGCAATAACTGACAATGTTGCAGCGCCGAGAGAAAACGCTCGGCCATGGCCTTCAAGGTTGCATCACTCATAGCCTGTTACCACCCACATTGCCACCGCGGCATAAATTCGTTGAAAAGTCTATATAGATGAGGGCGTTATATATGTGTAACCTTCGCGGAACTTATTCCGCGTAGTTGGACTCGAAGGAACAAGTCACTTATTCCACCAAGGAGAAACACCCCCATGCGTAAACCTTTTGCTTTTGCTCTGATGCTGGCCGCTGCCATGGGCCTGGCTGCTTGCGATAAAGCGAGCGAAGACAAAGCCCAGGACGCACAGCAACACGCCGAGCAAGCCCAGGAGAAAGCGGGCGAAGCTCAGGATAAGATGAACGAGGCTGCCAAGGAAAACGCCGAAGCCGCCAAAGATCAGGCCGAAGCCGAGCAGAAGGCTGCCGAAGAAGCCGCTCCGGCTACTCCGGCTCCGGAAGCCGCGCCAGCCACCCCGGCCGAGCCTGCCAAGCAGTAATCGGTCTATACAAAAAAACCCGACATGGTCGGGTTTTTTTGTGCCTGAAAAACGGCAAATAAAACGTTTCAGTTGTTTCCGCCCACGGCGGGTTCCCTGGGCACTTCAGCCGGCAGACTTTCAGTGGGTGTGAACACCATCACATCCAGCACATCCGAATGGAACTCCCGGCGGTACAGAATCAGCACTACGCCGACACTCATGGCCATGAATAACCACGGGCTGATAAACCAGCTCAACATGGCCATGCCGAAGTAATAAGAACGCAGCCCGAAGTTGAACTGGTTGGCCGCCAGTGACAACACCCTCGCCGCCCGCGAGGCGAACGCCTTGCGTTCCAGTTCATTGACCAGGCGCTCGCCGATCATCGGCGCCGAACCCACCAGCACTGCGGCAAAGTTGTACTGGCGCATGCACCAGCTGAAGGTGAAGAAGGCGTAGACGAACACCATGGCCAGGCACAACAGCTTGATCTCCGACATACCTTGCGACGTTTGCTGCACCAGCGGCAGGTCCGCCAGCAATGACAGCGCCCGGTCGGAAGCGCCGAGCACAGTGAGGATACCCGCCAGGATGATCAGGGTGCTGGAGGCGAAGAACGAAGCATTGCGCTCAAGGTTGCCGATCACGCTGGCATCGGCGATGCGGTTGTCACGCAGCAGCATGCGGCGCATCCAGTCCTCACGGTACAGATGCAGCACGCTGGCCAGGCACGCAGTGTCGCGACCCTTCCATATGGCGTAGCGGGTGTAGCCGCCCCAGCACAGGGCGAACCAGGCGATGGCCAACAGATTGCTGAGATTGCTTTGGATGAAGTTCATGCAGGGTTCCCGAGAGGGCCAGATACCTGAAGGATAGGGACCGGATTTCGACGCTGGCAAGCAAGGAAAGGCACACTGACGCCAAAAAAAACCCCGCATCCTCACGGATACGGGGCTTGGGGTTTCCACCTTAGGCGAGCACCTTATGGCTTGTGGCCAGTGCCGCCTCAGGCTTCGACTGTCAAGCCAACGCTTCGCGTGGCTTGCCCAGCAGGCGGTCGCAGGCCACTGCGCCCACCAGGGTCACCACCGAAGGCACCAGCCAGGCCAGGCCCTGGTCGCTCAGCGGCAGGTGTGCCAGGAAGTCCGGCAACACGTGGGCAACGCTGCTGCCCTTTATGGCATCGACCATGCCGAACAGCAGCGACACCAGCATCACCGGTGCCAGGATGCGGGTTGGCGAGTTCCACAGGTCCTTCACGAAACTCAGGCCGACCACCACGATGCAGGGGGGATAGATCGCGGTGAGCACCGGGACCGAGAACATGATCAGCTTGGTCAGGCCAAGGTTGGAAATCAGCAGCGAGAAGCCCGCCAGAATCACTACCAAGGCACGGTACGACAGCGGCAGGATCTGGCTGAAGTACTCGGCGCAGGCACAGGTCAGGCCGACAGCGGTGACCAGACACGCCAGCGCGATCAGCACGGCGAGGAAGCCGCTGCCCAGCGAGCCGAAGGTGTGCTGCACATAGGCATGCAGCACCGCCGCGCCATTGGTGGCACCCGCCGCGATCTCGTGGCTGCCAGCGCCCAGGCGGAACAGGCTTACATACACCAGGGCCAGGCCGACACCGGCGATCAGGCCCGCGATGATGGCATAGCGGGTGATCAGCTTCGGCGACTCGACACCGCGCGAGCGAATGGCATTGACGATGACGATACCGAATACCAGCGCACCCAGGGTGTCCATGGTCAGGTAGCCATCGGAGAAGCCCTTGGAGAAGGCCGCGGCAGCATAGGCCGGCTGCGCTTCACCCATGGTGCCGGCGGGCAGTGCGAAGGCGGCGATGCCCAGCACCGCCAGGGCGATGATCTTCAACGGCGCCAGGAAGCGGCCCACGGTATCGAGCAACTTGCCCGGGTACATGGACACCGCCAGCACCACGAGGAAGTACACCAGGCTGTAAATGAACAGCGCCAACGGGCTTTCACCGGTCAGCGGTGCCACACCCACTTCGAACGACACGGTCGCGGTGCGCGGGGTGGCGAACAGCGGGCCGACCGACAGGTAGCACACAGCCGCCAGCAGGCCGCCGAAGAACTTGCCGATCGGGCTGCTCAAGGCATCCATGCCGCCGCCGACCTTGGCCAGGGCGACCACGGTGATGACCGGCAGGCCCACGGCGGTAACCAGGAAGCCCAGGGCGGCCATCCACACGTGCGGGCCAGACTGCAGGCCGACGATAGGCGGGAAGATGATATTGCCCGCGCCCACGAAAAGCGCAAACGTCATAAAGCCAAGCGCCAGGATGTCCTGGCCTTTCAAAACTTTCATTTAAGGTAGTACCACACTGCTGAAATCGGGATTCGAGAAGGGATTTCCCCATGGGTTGGGGGAAATGCTGCCCGGCTTGATAAGCCAGACCCGTTTAGCGTGTCGTTCCCTTTTGGGGGACGGGCACAGAGTGAGCGCGTAGGGTAACTGTTTTGTCACTTAAACGCACTGGCACAGTGCTGCTTGTCCGATGTGCGTATGTGTTTGTCGCCTGTGCGGCCGTGGACAGTGACGATTATCCTCGGTTTGAAACCTTGGTCTGTACGAAAAAACCTATGAAACCAATCGAAAATCCATATTACGGTGCCCCGCAAACGACAAAGGCCACCCGAAGGTGGCCTTTGTGCGCGTGGGGGGTGCAGCGGTATTACTTCTTGACTTCCCAGCCAGTCAGCTCGGCCAGGGCCTTGCCGATGTCAGCCAGGGAACGCACGGTCTTCACACCAGCGTCCTGCAGGGCAGCGAACTTCTCGTCTGCTGTACCCTTGCCGCCGGAGATGATGGCGCCAGCGTGGCCCATGCGCTTGCCCGCCGGAGCGGTAACACCAGCGATGTAGGAAACTACAGGCTTGGTGACGTTGGCCTTGATGTAGGCCGCAGCTTCTTCTTCAGCCGAACCGCCGATCTCACCGATCATGACGATCGCTTCGGTCTTCGGGTCTTCCTGGAACAGCTTCAGGATGTCGATGAAGTTGGAGCCAGGGATCGGGTCGCCACCGATACCTACGCAGGTCGACTGGCCGAAGCCGGCGTCGGTGGTCTGCTTGACCGCTTCGTAGGTCAGGGTACCGGAACGCGAAACGATACCGACCTTGCCTGGCAGGTGGATGTGGCCAGGCATGATGCCGATCTTGCACTCGCCCGGGGTGATGACGCCTGGGCAGTTAGGGCCGATCAGGGTCACGCCCAGCTCGTCGCACTTGACCTTGGCATCCAGCATGTCCAGGGTAGGGATGCCTTCGGTGATGCAGACGATCAGCTTGATGCCGCCGAAGGCCGCTTCCAGGATCGAGTCCTTGCAGAACGGAGCCGGAACGTAGATGACCGAAGCGTCAGCGCCGGTGGCCTCCACGGCTTCCTTCACGGTGTTGAACACCGGCAGGCCCAGGTGGGTGGTGCCGCCCTTGCCTGGGGTTACGCCGCCGACCATCTTGGTGCCGTAGGCGATGGCCTGTTCGGAGTGGAAAGTACCCTGCGAGCCGGTGAAGCCCTGGCAGATGACCTTGGTGTCTTTATTGATCAGGACGCTCATTACTTGCCCTCCGCAGCTTTGACAACTTGTTGAGCAGCGTCGGTCAGGCTGGTTGCCGCAATGATGTTCAAACCGCTTTCTGCCAGTACTTTAGCGCCCAGTTCGGCGTTGTTGCCTTCAAGGCGCACGACAACCGGAACCTTGACGCCGACTTCTTTCACTGCACCAATGATGCCTTCGGCAATCATGTCGCAACGAACGATGCCGCCGAAGATGTTGACCAGAACGGCCGCGACATTGCTGTCGGACAGAATGATCTTGAACGCTTCGGTAACGCGCTCCTTGGTAGCACCACCACCCACGTCGAGGAAGTTGGCTGGCTTGCCGCCGTGCAGGTTGACGATATCCATGGTGCCCATGGCCAGACCGGCACCGTTGACCATGCAGCCGATGTTGCCTTCGAGGGCAACGTAGTTCAGTTCGAACTTGGCAGCGTGGGCTTCACGGGCGTCGTCCTGCGACGGGTCGTGGAAGGTTTTCAGCTTCGGCTGACGGTACATGGCGTTGGCGTCGATGTTGATCTTGGCATCGAGGCAGTGCAGGTCGCCGTCGGCCTTGATCACCAGCGGGTTCACTTCCAGCAGCGCCAGGTCGTGGTCCTTGAACAGCTTGGCCAGGCCAACGAAGATCTTGGCGAACTGTTGAACCTGCTTGCCTTCCAGGCCCAGCTGGAACGCCAGTTCACGGCCCTGGAACGGCTGCGCGCCGACCAGCGGATCGATAGTGGCCTTGAGGATCTTTTCGGGGGTTTCGTGAGCTACTTTCTCGATGTCCACGCCACCTTCGGTGGAGGCCATGAACACGATACGGCGGCTCGAACGATCGACTACAGCGCCCAGGTACAGCTCTTTGGCGATGTCAGTGCAGGATTCGACCAGAATCTTGGAGACGGGTTGACCGTTGGCATCGGTCTGGTAGGTAACCAGATTCTTGCCCAACCACTGTGCAGCGAACGCCTTGGCGTCTTCTTTGCTGCGAACCAGCTTGACGCCGCCCGCCTTGCCGCGACCACCCGCGTGAACCTGGGCTTTTACCACCCACTCGTTCCCGCCGATCTTGTCGCAGGCTTCTGCAGCTTGCTCAGGGGTATCGACAGCGAAACCCTTGGAAACTGGCAGGCCGTATTCAGCGAACAGCTGCTTACCCTGATACTCGTGAAGATTCATGCTTTTTACCGTCTTCGTTAGGTACTGCGCTTCGGCGCTGCGCCATTACTGGCGCCGCACCACCTGTGACCGTTGACCCCGGGTTTTCCCGTGTGATCCGGTCCGGCGGACTTTCCGCGGTGAGTCATGCACGCAAGACTCACGACGGGCAGCCCGCCGTGGTTTCTTATAATTAACGCTTCTTACGGTTGGCCACGTGAATGGCGCCGCCATTCACAGCCAGCGCTGCTTCATGCAACGCTTCGGACAGGGTCGGATGGCTGAAGACCATCATGCCCAGATCCTCGGCACTGGTGCCGAATTCCATTGCGATTGCGCCTTGCTGCACCAGTTCGGCAGCCGATGGGCCAATCACGTGTACACCCAGTACGCGGTCGGTCTTGGCATCGGCGATGACCTTGACGAAACCACCGGTGTCGTTGGCAGCCATCGCACGGCCGCTGGCCGCGAACGGGAAGGTGCCCACGTTAACCTCAACGCCCTCGGCCTTCAAGGCCTGTTCGGTCTTGCCGACCCACGCGATTTCCGGGTGGGTATAGATGACCGACGGGATCAGGTCATAGTTCATCTGGGCCTTGTGACCCTTGATGCGCTCGACCACCATGATGCCCTCTTCCGAGGCCTTGTGAGCCAGCATCATGCCGCGTACCACGTCGCCGATGGCGTAGACGCCCGGTACGCTGGTGGCGCAATAGTCGTCGACGAAGATGTAGCCACGCTCGTCGATGGTCACGCCGCTGTCGGCAGCCAGCAGGTCGGTGGTCACCGGGCGACGGCCGACCGCGACGATCAGCTTGTCGAAGGTGATCTTCTGCTCGCCGTTGGCGTCGGTGTAGGTCACTTCAACTTCGTTGCCGTTGACTTTCGAACCGGTGACCCGTGCACCCAGCTTGATGTCCAGGCCTTGCTTGGTCAGGGTCTTCTGGGCCTCTTTCGACACGGCGGTGTCGGCAGCCATCAGGAAGGTGTCCAGGGCTTCCAGGACGGTGACTTCGGCGCCCAGGCGAGCCCATACCGAGCCCAGCTCGAGGCCGATCACGCCAGCACCGATAACGCCCAGGCGCTTCGGCACGGCCTGGAATTCCAGGGCGCCGGTGGAGTCGACGATGACGTTCTGGTCGACCGGAGCCGGCGGAATGTCGATCGGGCGCGAGCCGGAAGCCAGGATCACGTTCTCGGCTTCGATGACTTCGGTGGTGCCATCAGCCTTGGTGACTTCGACCTTCTTGCCCGCCAGCAGCTTGCCGTGGCCCTGGATCGAGGTGACGCCGTTGGCCTTGAACAGGGTGGCAACGCCACCGGTCAGGTTCTTGACGATGCCAGCCTTGCGGCCAACCATCGCGGCGACGTCCATCTTCACTTCGCCAGTGGAGATGCCGTGGACGTTGAAGCTCTCTTTGGCTTCCTTGTATTTCCAGGAGCTGTCCAGCAGCGCCTTGGAAGGAATGCAACCCACGTTCAGGCAGGTGCCGCCCAGGGCCAGCTTACCCTCGGCGTCGGTGTATTTTTCGATACAGGCAGTCTTCAGACCAAGCTGTGCGGCCTTGATGGCAGCCACATAGCCGCCAGGACCTGCACCAATCACCACTACGTCGAATTTCTGGGTCATAAAAGATTCCTTTTTTAGCTTCAAGCGACAAGCTGCAAGCCGCAAGACCGACAGGCTTCAAGCTGAAGCCTGGCGCTTGCCGCTTGCAGCTGCGCGATTAGATGTCCAGCAGCAGGCGAGACGGGTCTTCCAGCAGGTTCTTGATGGTGACCAAGAAGGTTACCGCTTCCTTGCCGTCGATCAGGCGGTGATCGTACGACAGCGCCAGGTACATCATCGGGCGAATCACGACCTGGCCATTGATGGCCATCGGGCGCTGGATGATGTTGTGCATGCCGAGGATGGCGGCCTGCGGCGGGTTGACGATCGGGGTCGACATCATCGAGCCGAAGGTACCACCGTTGGTGATGGTGAAGGTGCCGCCGGTCATTTCTTCGATGGCCAGCTTGCCGTCACGGGCCTTCTTGCCGAAGGTGGCGATGCCGTTCTCGATTTCCGCCAGGCTCATCGACTCGGCGTTACGCAGTACCGGTACCACCAGGCCACGGTCGCTGGACACGGCAACACCGACATCGGCGTAGCCATGGTAGACGATGTCATTGCCATCGATCGAGGCGTTCACAGCCGGGAAGCGCTTCAGGGCTTCGGTAGCGGCCTTGACGAAGAACGACATGAAGCCCAGGCGTACGCCGTTGTGGGTCTTCTCGAACAGGTCCTTGTACTTCGAACGCAGGGCCATGACTTCGGTCATGTCGACTTCGTTGAAGGTGGTCAGCATGGCCATGCTCGACTGGGCTTCGACCAGACGCTCGGCGATCTTGGCACGCAGGCGGGTCATCGGCACGCGCTTCTCGGTGCGGTCGCCAGCGGCCACCACAACCGGGGCAGCAGCGGCAGCCGGCTTGGCCGCCGGGGCCGGGGCCGACTTCTTGTTGGCGACGGCAGCGACGACGTCTTCCTTGGTGATGCGACCACCTTTGCCAGTGCCGGCAACGCTGGCCAGGTCGATGCCGTTTTCTTCAGCCAGCTTGCGCGCGGCCGGGGCGGCAACCGGGTCTTCTTCGCCAGCGTCGGCAGCAGCGGCAGCCGGAGCAGCAGCGGCCGGGGCGGCGGCTGGAGCAGCGGCGGCAGCACCGCCTTCAACGATCGAACCCAGCACTTCGTCGGACAGGACGGTGTCGCCCTCGCCCTTGACGATGGCGCCCAGTACGCCGTCGGCGGTAGCCAGTACTTCCAGGACGACCTTGTCGGTCTCGATGTCGACGATCAGCTCGTCACGCTTGACGGCGTCGCCCGGCTGCTTGTGCCAGGTGGCAACGGTGCCATCGGCAACCGATTCCGGGAAGGTTGGGGCTTTGATCTCGATAGCCATTATCAGTGTTTCCTTAAATTCGGTTTCAGGTGCGCGAAGGCGTTAGACAGTGAAGGCGTCTTGCAGCAGTTTTTCCTGCTGTTCGGCGTGCTTCGAAGCGTAACCACAGGCTGGCGCGGCGGAAGCGTCGCGGCCGGCGTATTCCAGGACCAGTGCCTTGTTGTGGCGGCCCAGGATACGGCGCATGTGGTGCTGGCTGCTGTACCAGGCGCCCTGGTTCATCGGCTCTTCCTGACACCAGACCGCATGCTTGAGGTTGGTGTAAGGCGCCAGGATTTCGACCAGGTCGTCTTCCGGGAACGGATACAGCTGCTCGATACGCACGATGGCGATGTCTTCGCGGCCTTCGGCACGGCGCTTTTCCAGCAGGTCGTAGTAAACCTTGCCACCGCACAGGATCAGGCGTTCGACCTTGGCCGGATCGAGGCTGTCGATTTCCGGGATCACGGTCTGGAACGAACCTTCTGCCAGGTCCTCGAGGGTCGACACGGCCAGCTTGTGGCGCAGCAGCGACTTCGGCGTCAGGACGATCAGCGGCTTGCGCAGCGGACGGATGACCTGGCGACGCAGCAGGTGGTAGATCTGGGCCGGGGTGGTCGGTACGCAGACCTGGATGTTGTGCTCGGCGCACAGCTGCAGGTAACGCTCCAGGCGCGCGGAGGAGTGCTCCGGGCCCTGCCCTTCATAACCATGTGGCAGCAGCATGGTCAGACCGCACAGGCGGCCCCACTTGTGCTCGCCGCTGGTGATGAACTGGTCGATCACCACTTGCGCACCGTTGGCGAAGTCGCCGAACTGGGCTTCCCAGATCACCAGCGCGTTCGGCGTGGTGGTGGAGTAGCCGTATTCGAAGGCCAGTACCGCCTCTTCCGACAGGAACGAGTCGTACAGTTCGAACTTCGGCTGGCCCGGGAACAGGTTCTTCAGCGGTACGTAGGTGCTGGCGTCCTTCTGGTTGTGCAGCACCGCGTGACGGTGCGAGAAGGTGCCACGGCCGATGTCCTGGCCGGTCATGCGGATCGGGTGGCCTTCGAACTGCAGGGTGGCGTAAGCCATGGTCTCTGCATAACCCCAGTTGATCGGCAAGCCACCGGCCTGCATCTTCTGGCGGTCTTCGTAGATCTTGGCGACCTGGCGCTGAACCACGAAACCTTCCGGAATTTCCAGCAGCTTGGCCGACAGTTCCTGCAGGGTCTTGAGGTCGAAACGGGTGTCGTGACGCGCGGTCCAGGCATGGCCCAGGTATGGACGCCAGTCGACGAACAGCTCGCGGTTCGGCTCCTTGACCAGGCTCTTGACCACGTGCAGGCCGTTGTCCAGCGCGTTGCGGTACTCGTCGATCTTGGCCTGGGCGCGCTCGGCATCGATGCGGCCGGCCTGGATCAGTGCATCGGCGTACAGCTCACGGGTGGTGCGCTGCTTGCTGATCTGCTGGTACATCAGCGGCTGGGTGCCGTTCGGCTCGTCGGCCTCGTTGTGGCCGCGACGGCGGTAGCAGACCAGGTCGATGACCACGTCACGCTTGAACTGCATGCGGTAGTCGATGGCCAGCTGGGTCACGAACAGCACGGCTTCCGGGTCGTCGCCGTTCACGTGCAGGATCGGCGCCTGGATCATCTTGGCCACGTCGGTGGCGTACTCGGTGGAGCGCGCATCCAGCGGGTTGCTGATGGTGAAACCGACCTGGTTGTTGATCACGATGTGCACGGTGCCGCCGGTCTTGAAACCGCGGGTCTGCGACATCTGGAAGGTTTCCATGACCACGCCCTGGCCGGCGAATGCGGCATCGCCGTGAATCGAGATCGGCAGCACCTTGTCGCCAACGGTGTCGTTGCGGCGATCCTGACGGGCGCGCACCGACCCCTCGACCACGGGCGAGACGATTTCCAGGTGGGACGGGTTGAACGCCATGGCCAGGTGCACTTCGCCACCCGGGGTCATCACGTTCGAGGAGAAGCCCTGGTGATACTTCACGTCACCGGAGCCCAGCTCGTTCATCTTCTTGCCTTCGAACTCGTCGAACAGCTCGCGCGGGTTCTTGCCGAAGGTGTTCACCAGGACGTTCAGGCGGCCACGGTGGGCCATGCCGATCACGACTTCCTTGGTGCCGTAGGAGCCGGAACGCTGGATCATCTCGTCCAGCATCGGGATCAGGCTTTCGCCGCCCTCGAGGCCGAAACGCTTGGTCCCCGGGTACTTGGTGCCCAGGTATTTCTCGAGGCCCTCACCGGCGGTCACGCGCTCGAGCAGGTGGGCCTGCACGTCGGCGGAAAACTCCGGACGGCCGCGTACGCTTTCCAGGCGCTGCTGGAACCAGCTGCGCTGCTCGGAGTCGACGATGTGGGTGAACTCGGCGCCAATGGTGCGACAATATGTCTTCTGGAGCGCCTCGACGATCTCGCGTAGGCTCGCCTCCTCTTTGCCGATGAACAGGTCGCCGGCACGGAAGGTCGTATCAAGATCGGCATTGGTCAAGCCGTAGTGATTGATCGACAGGTCTACAGGCGCTGGACGCTGCCACAACCCCAACGGGTCGAGCTTGGCAGCCTGATGGCCGCGCATGCGATAGGCCTGGATCAGTCGCAGAACTTCAACCTGCTTCTTCTCGTGTTCACTGCTCACGCTCCCGGCAGATACCGGTTGGGCGCGGCGCTGGTTCTTCGCCAGCAGTACGAAATGGTCGCGGATTGTCGAGTGCGATACATCGGTAGCGGTGCTGCCGTCGGCGGGCAACTTCTGGAAGTAGGTGCGCCACTCTTCTGGCACAGCGTTAGGGTCGTGCAGGTAGAGCTCATAGAGCTCTTCCACATATGCAGCGTTACCACCTGAAAGGTGGGCGCTTTCCCACATGCGCTGCATCACGCTTTCTTGCATGCTTGGTCACCCTCGGTTAGGGGACTGATCGGCGAGAGCCACAGCAAACCTGGAAAAGTCCGAACACAGCGACTGAACCACGCCACTTGGATCCTGCTGATTTTCCGGGTACCAGCCCGGAAAGCCCCTGCTGGTCTCATATCTTCATAGGTAATGAACGCAGGCTTTGTGGGCCCTTGTTCGGGTTTTACCTCGGTGCGGGCTCACCACCCGCACCTCGGCTTACTGCAGGTACAACGCTTTGTATCAGGTGCCGCTTTGCAGCAGCATGTTACGTACGTGCCCGATTGCCTTGGTCGGGTTCAGACCTTTAGGGCAAACGTTGACGCAGTTCATGATCCCGCGGCAGCGGAATACGCTGAACGGGTCATCCAGGGACGCCAGGCGCTCCTGGGTCTTGGTATCGCGGCTGTCGGCCAGGAAGCGATAGGCCTGCAGCAGTGCAGCGGGGCCCAGGAACTTGTCCGGGTTCCACCAGAACGACGGGCAGGAAGTCGAGCAGCAAGCGCACAGGATGCACTCGTACAGGCCGTCCAGCTTGTCGCGGTCTTCCGGCGACTGCAGACGCTCGATAGCTGGCGCCGGAGTGTCGTTCTGCAGGAACGGCTTCACCTTCTCGTACTGCTTGTAGAAGATGCTCATGTCGACGACCAGGTCACGAATGACCGGCAGGCCTGGCAGCGGACGCAGGATCAGCTTGTTACCCTTCACCACCGCCGACAGCGGGGTGATGCAGGCCAGGCCGTTCTTGCCGTTGATGTTCATGCCATCGGAACCGCAAACGCCTTCACGGCACGAGCGACGGTAGGAGAACCCTTCGTCCTGCTCTTTGATCAATGCCAGCACATCCAGCACCATCAGGTCCTTGCCGCCGGTATCGACCTGGAAGGTCTGCATTTTCGGCGCGGAATCGGTGTCCGGGTTGTAACGATAAACTTCGACTTGCAACATAGCGGCCACCCTTAGTAAGTCCGGACTTTTGGTTCGAAGGCTGGAACAGTCTTCGGCGCAAAGTTGACGCCACGCTTGGCGACGCGCTTCTCACCCGGGTAGTACAGGGTGTGGCACAGCCAGTTTTCGTCGTCACGGTCTTCGTAGTCTTCACGGGCGTGAGCGCCGCGGGACTCTTTACGGGCTTCGGCCGCGATGGCGGTAGCTTCGGCGACTTCCAGCAGGTTCTGCAGCTCCAGGGCCTCGATACGCGCGGTGTTGAAGGCCTTGGACTTGTCGTTGATCTTGACGTTGGCGATACGGTCACGCAGACCGGCCAGCTGCTCGATACCCTTCTGCATGTATTCGCCGGTACGGAACACACCGAAGTAGTTCTGCATGCAGCTCTGCAGCTCGCGCTTCAGGCTGGCAACGTCTTCACCGGTGGTGCGCTCGTTCAGCTTGTTCAGGCGGTTCAAAGCAACATCGACGTCGGTGTCGCTGGCGTCGCGGTATTCCACGCCTTCGGTCAGCGCCTTCTCCAGGTGCAGGCCGGCAGCACGGCCGAACACCACCAGGTCGAGCAGCGAGTTGCCGCCCAGGCGGTTGGCACCGTGCACCGATACGCACGCCACTTCACCTACGGCAAACAGGCCAGGAATGATCTGGTCGTTGCCTTCGGCGTCCATGGTGATGGCCTGGCCGTGGATGTTGGTGGCGACGCCGCCCATCATGTAGTGGCAGGTCGGGATGACCGGTACCGGCGCGACCACCGGGTCGACGTGGGCGAAGGTCTTGGACAGTTCGCAGATACCTGGCAGGCGGCTGTGCAGCACTTCCTCGCCCAGGTGGTCCAGCTTCAGCAGTACGTGGTCCTTGTTCGGGCCCACGCCGTTGCCGGCGATGATTTCCTTGACCATGGAACGGGCGACCACGTCGCGGCCGGCCAGGTCTTTGGCGTTCGGCGCGTAACGCTCCATGAAGCGCTCGCCGTGGGCGTTGATCAGGTAGCCACCTTCACCGCGGCAACCTTCGGTGACCAGTACACCGGCGCCGGCGATGCCGGTCGGGTGGAACTGCCACATTTCGATGTCCTGCACCGGCACGCCGGCACGCAGGGCCATGCCCACGCCGTCACCGGTGTTGATCAGGGCGTTGGTGGTGGAGGCATAGATACGGCCGGCACCGCCAGTGGCCAGTACGGTGGCCTTGGACTTGATGTACAGGGTTTCGCCGGTTTCGATGCAGATCGCGATCACACCCACGAATGCGCCGTCCTGGTTTTTCACCAGGTCTACGGCGTAGTACTCGTTGAGGAAGGTGGTGCCGGCTTTCAGGTTGCCCTGGTACAGGGTGTGCAGCAGCGCGTGACCGGTACGGTCGGACGCGGCGCAGGTGCGGGCAGCCTGGCCGCCTTTACCGAAGTCCTTGGACTGGCCACCGAATGGACGCTGGTAGATACGGCCGGTTTCGGTACGCGAGAACGGCAGGCCCATGTGGTCCAGTTCGAAGACCGCAGCCGGGCCTTCCTGACACATGTATTCGATAGCGTCCTGGTCACCGATGTAGTCGGAGCCCTTGACGGTATCGTACATGTGCCAGCGCCAGTCGTCGTTCGGGTCGGCCGAAGCGATGGCGCAGGTGATGCCGCCCTGGGCGGATACAGTGTGCGAACGGGTCGGGAAGACCTTGGTGACCACGGCGGTCTTGTGGCCGCCTTGGGCCAGCTGCAGCGCAGCGCGCATGCCGGCACCGCCGCCACCGATGATGATGGCGTCGAAAGAAATGGTTGGAATGCTAGCCATGGATCAGATACCCCAGAGAATCTGCACACCCCAGACGAAGTAAGCGAACATCGCAACGCCGCATACCGCCTGGAACAGGAAACGAATCGCAGTTGCCGACTTGCCGAACGACATTGGCGTCAGGTAGTCGGTGGCGATGGTCCACATGCCGACCCAGGCGTGAGCGCCCAGGGCAACGAGGGCCAGCAGACTGAAGATCCGCATCGCGTTGTTGGAGAACAGACCATGCCACTGGGTGTAGTCGATGCCTGGGTGGGCGACCACGTAGCCGATCAGGAACAGGAAGTAAGCCGCGAGAACGACCGCAGAAACGCGCTGCGCCATCCAGTCATAGAGACCCGAACGCGACAGGTTCGTGACATTGGTTACCATACCCAAACTCCCACCAGAACGATCAGCACCACGGAGATGACGATCACGATTTTCGAGCCCAGCTTGCCGCCTTCCAGCGTCTCACCGATACCCATGTCCATGATCAGGTGACGTACACCTGCCACGAGGTGATAAAGCAGGGCGGACAGCAGGCCCCAGGTCACGAACTTGGCCAGCGGACTGGTCAGACACGCCTTCACCTCACCGAAGCCTTCCTCGGAACCCAGCGATTTGCCCAGTGCATAAAGCATGATGGCAAGGCCGAGGAACAGGATGACGCCGGAGATACGGTGCAGGATGGACGTGTACGCAGTGACGGGGAGCTTGATGGTCCTTAGGTCTAGGTTTACAGGTCGTTGGCTTTTCACGGCTTTTTTCACACTGAAGAGCCCCTAGCGAATCAGGGCAAAGTTGTTGGTAAGTGTACTGGTCAGGTACCCACCACCCAGGGAACGGCGACCCCCAGCAGTTCGGGCTTGCAAGCCCCTGGCGGTCGGGTTGCGAGTATAGACAGTTAGGCTGCTTATGACAACGTGACGGGGTAGCCCAAATAGCGCATTGCCTTTAATGGGGAAAAGGCGTAAATGGGCGAGAATTTCGCGAAAAACCAGGCCTCAATGCCTGTTTCAACAAGCCTTTAGGCAAATTGACTTCTGAATTTATCCCTCTATAGTGGTGCGGGCCCTGCGTGGGGGGTCTGTCTGATGATTTCAAGCATTAATAGGAGGCCACATGGCTGACAAAAAAGCGCAGTTGGTCATCGAGGGCGCTGCCCCCGTCGAGCTGCCCATTTTAACCGGCACCGTTGGTCCTGATGTAATC
Organism: Pseudomonas sp. UBA4617; assembly: GCF_002386445.1. GTDB lineage: Bacteria > Pseudomonadota > Gammaproteobacteria > Pseudomonadales > Pseudomonadaceae > Aquipseudomonas. Next base: position 42,709 of record NZ_DGIR01000024.1, on the reverse strand, counting down.
GACGTCCGCGGGTTGGGGGCCACTGGTCACTTCACCTTCGACCCTGGGTTCATGGCGACCGCCTCGTGCGAGTCGAAGATCACCTACATTGACGGCGACCAGGGTATTCTGCTGCACCGCGGCTACCCGATCGAGCAGCTCGCCGAAAAGTCCGACTACCTCGAAACCTGCTACCTGCTGCTCAACGGCGAACTGCCGAATGCCGAGCAGAAGGCCCAGTTCGTCAGCACCGTGAAGAACCACACCATGGTTCACGAGCAGCTGAAGTCCTTCTTCAACGGCTTCCGCCGCGACGCCCACCCGATGGCGGTGATGTGCGGCGTGGTCGGCGCCCTGTCGGCGTTCTATCACGACTCCCTGGACATCAATAACCCGCAACACCGCGAGATTTCCGCGGTGCGCCTGGTCGCCAAGATGCCGACCCTGGCCGCGATGGTGTACAAGTACTCCATGGGCCAGCCGATGATGTACCCGCGCAACGACCTGTCGTACGCGGAAAACTTCCTGCACATGATGTTCAACACCCCGTGCGAGATCAAGCCGATCAGCCCGGTGCTGGCCAAGGCGATGGACCGGATCTTCATCCTCCATGCCGACCATGAGCAGAACGCCTCCACCTCCACCGTGCGCCTGGCCGGTTCGTCGGGCGCCAACCCGTTCGCCTGTATCGCCGCCGGTATCGCTGCACTGTGGGGCCCGGCCCACGGCGGTGCCAACGAAGCGGTGCTGACCATGCTCGATGAAATCGGCGATGTCTCGAACATCGACAAGTTCATCGCCAAGGCCAAGGACAAGAACGACCCGTTCAAGCTCATGGGCTTCGGCCACCGCGTGTACAAGAACCGCGACCCGCGCGCCACCGTGATGAAGCAGACCTGCGACGAAGTGCTGCGCGAACTGGGCATCAAGAACGACCCGCAGCTGGAACTGGCCATGCGCCTGGAAGAGATCGCCCTGACCGATCCGTACTTCATCGAGCGCTCGCTGTACCCGAACGTCGACTTCTATTCGGGGATCATCCTCAAGGCGATCGGCATTCCGACCAGCATGTTCACCGTGATCTTCGCCCTGGCACGTACCGTGGGCTGGATCTCGCACTGGAAAGAAATGCTCTCCAGCCCGTACAAGATCGGCCGCCCGCGCCAGCTGTACACCGGCGAGCAGAAGCGCGACATCGTTGCACTGCAGGACCGCAAGTAAGCCTCGATAGCCGAACGCAAGAAGGCTGCCCTCGGGCAGCCTTTTTTATTGCCGTTCTTGCCCTGGCCTCTTCGCCGGCGAGCCCGTGAAGAGGCCAGGCACAAGCTGTCAGTTTTTCTCAGCCCGCTCGCGCAACCCTTTCAGGGTATTGAACGGGGCATCCACCACGAACTTGTTGGCCACCATCGCCGGCACGCTGCCACCCGGTTCGGTGTGCACCTGGTAAGTGACTTCGGTGCTGTCGCCCTTGGGCACCAGCTTCCAGAACCCTTCGACCTTGGCCACCCGCACGAAGCCCTTCTCTTGCGGAACGTAGGTCGGCTCTTCGACCAGCTTGCGGGTCAGGCTGCCGTCAGCCTCCCTGACCGTGGTCACGCGCAGTACCGAATCGCGCGGGGTCACCGGCCATGGCGTATTGAACTGGGTATAGGTCCAGACCTGGTCACCTTCCTGCTTGAGCACTTTCTGCGTCTTGCATTCGTGAATCCAAGCGCAGGCCCCGACCACATCCTCCTGCAGCGCCTGCACCTTGGCCAACGGCGCCTTGATCAGGGTCACCCCGCGGTAAGCCTTGTACTTGGAGCCGGCCACTTCGCTGAGCGATACCTTGATCCCCTCCTCATCCTTGGCCACCTGCCAGTTCTCGGCCCAGGCCACAGGGGCCAGCAGAACACCCATGCCACACAGCAGTGCAATACGCTTGAACGGTCTCATCATGTTTATCCTTGTTGTCGAAGATCCAGCCTTATGCCGCCGTCATCTGCTCCCACCAGCCAAGAATCCTGATCGCCTCGTCACGGTCGTTGCCGCATACCTCGATATCCGCCTGGAAACCGCCGCACACCGCGGGCCGCTCGGGCTTGCCGAACAGGTCGCAGAGGTTGTCGGCGGTCAGGTGCAGGCAGCGCTCGCCAGCCGGTTTGCCATTGGGCATGCGCGGCATCGCAGAGCTGATGGACGGGGCAATGCAGCAGGCACCGCAACCCTCACGGCACTTCATGGCAACTCACCAAGATCAGGACTCCCTGGAACAAAACGGGACGAACGTCCCTGGATATTAACCGCTCAAACAGTCGTTTGAAATTGCTGGCACGATGAAATGTGCCATGACCCGGCAGTCAGTTACTGGCTACTGGCGGAACTCGAAATCGATCGCCGCCCCTTCCACGTCACGACGGCTGTCATTGCGCAGCTGTAGCTGCATTTCGTTGTTGATCAACCGGCCATTGAGCTGGAACGGGCTGTCGGCCTCTGGCTTTTCCGTAAACAGCGGTGGCAGCAAGGGCTTGCGGCGCTGGATCGGCGAAGGGTCACCAACCTCCGGTTCCAGCCTGTCGACCATATCGGCGGGCAGGCTGAGATCGAGCCTGGCCTTGGGCAGCGGCTTGGCCACGGCCTTGCTCACCGGCTTGCGGGCGGGCTTCGCCTTGCTGTTGGTGGCCTTGCTTTTGGCGGCCTTGCTTGCCGCCGCCTTCTGCGCGGGCTTCGCCAGCGCCTTCTGGGCCGGCTGCACCTGGGCCGCCTGCACCTGGCCGGCCGCCTGCGCGGCCTGGCCTGCACCAAGGCAGCAGAGCGGAGCAAGGCACAGGATCAGGGCAAAACGACGCAGAGCTTTCATGGCAAAAAGACAGGCTGGCAGTAAAAGTGCGTATGCTCCCTGTTCCGCAGGCGCGTGGCAAGCCTACAAAAATGCGGCCGCCGGCTCCCGGCATAACTGCTGGGCCAGCAACCCGAGGGTAATTACCGCACGCTCGGCTTCCTTGTTCCACGGAATTCCGCAATTGAGGCGGATGCAGTGGTTGAACTGCTCGGTATTACTGAAGATCAGCCCCGGCGCAATGCTGATACCCTGCTCCAGCGCACGCACGTGCAGCTCCTGGGTATTGACCCGCCCCGGCAGGCTCACCCACAGGATGAACCCGCCGGTCGGCCGGGTCATCTGGGTGCCCTCGGGGAAATGTTGCTGCACCGCCAGCTGGTAGGCACTGAGATTCTTGCGGTACTCCTGGCGAATGTAACGCAGGTGCCGGTCGTAGCCGCCATTCTCGAGGTAACTTGCCACGCCCATCTGCGTCACACTGCACGCCGAGTGGGTGGTGAAGGTTTGCAGGCGCTGGATCTCGTCCTGGTAGCGCCCGGCGATCATCCAGCCCACGCGCACGCCGGGGGACAGGGTCTTGGAAAAGCTCGAGCAGTAGATCACCCGGTCCAGCCGATCGAATGCCTTCAGGGCCTTGGTCTTGCCCTGCTCGAACATCAACTCGCCGTAGATGTCGTCCTCGACGATCTGGATATCGAAGTCCGACGCCAGGCGCAGCAACTGTTTCTGCCGCTCTTCCGGGACGGTGCCGCCCAGCGGATTGCTCAGCCGCGCAGTCAGTACCAAGGCCTTGATCGACCACTGGTTGGCGGCCAGTTGCAAAGCCTCGAGACTGATGCCGGTGGACGGGTCGCTGGGGATCTCGATCACCTTCAGGCCCAACAGGTCAGCCAGTTGCAGCAGGCCGTAATAGGTGGGCGACTCGGCAGCGATCAGGTCGCCGGGGCGGGTCAACACGCGCAACGACATCTGCAGCGCATCGACGCAACCATGGGTCACGATCACTTCACGCGGGTCGACCAGCACGCCGGCATCGCGCATGCGGATGGCGATCTGCCGGCGCAGCGGTTCGAAACCGGGGCTGAACATGTAGCTGAAGGCTCGCGGGCTATGGAAGCGCGTCACCTTGGCGATCTGCTGGTGCAGGGCGCGGACCGGCAGGTAATCGACGTGCGGTACCGCGGCGCCGAACGGGAACACGCCGTCGCGGCGCGCCTCGGTCAGCACCTGCTGGATGATGCTGGCGCGGGTCACCAGGCCGGGGCGCTCCACGCGGGCAATATCCGGCGTCTGCGCGGTCAGGGCCGGGGTCTGGTGCACATAGTAGCCGGACTGCGGCCGCGCACGGATCAACCCCTGGTCTTCGAGGTTGGCATAGGCCTGCAGCACCGTGGCATGGCTGACATTGAGCTGGGCGCTCATCTTGCGCACGGACGGTACGCGCTCGCCTGGCTGGTAGACACCACGACGGATGTCATCGGCCAGTTGCTGGGCGATACGCTGGTACAGCAGCAGGTTGGTCATGGCGGGATCTCGACGCGCGGACGGACTCGTTGTTCTTGTGTCGCTCACTGAGGGTAGAGAATACCGTAACAGTTGCAAAGTGTACGGGGACAGATTGCAGGATAGTCAACAATACAGTTGCATGAAAAGCGGCGAGGACCGCAAAGCGGTCCTCGCACAAGGGTCAGCGCGCCGGCGCGAGCCTGCCCTTGTCATCGGAGAACACGATCTCCACCCGGCGGTTCTGCGCCCTGCCCCGCTCCGAGGCATTGGCCTCGATCGGGTACTGGTCGCCATACCCCTCGACCTGCAGGCGCTTCTCGTCGATGCCCAGGTCGACCAGCATGTCCGCCACGGCCTGCGCCCGGTCACGCGACAGCTTGAGATTGTCCTCGGCAGTGCCGGTACTGTCGGTATAGCCTTCGATCCGTACCACCCGGCGCGGGTTGAGCTGAAGGAACTGCACCAGCTTGAGCACGGTGCGGCTGGCCGAGTTCTTCAAGTCGGCACGGCCAGTATCGAACAGCACGTCACCCAAGGTCATTACCAGACCGCGATCGGTCTGCTCCGAGGCCAGCGCGGCGATCTGCGACTCGATCCACTTGCCCTGCTGCTGGACGCTGGCCAGCTTGGCCTCGCGCAAGGCCAGCTGCAGGCGCTGGCGCTCCAGGTCGAGCTTGGCCTGGCGCTCCTGGTTCAGTGCCAGGCGGGCATGCTCGCTGGCGATCTCGCTGTAGCGCTGGCTGAGGTAGGCGTAATGGCGCACGTCGGCACCGGTGCCAATGTAGCTGGACAGGCGCTCGGCGCGAGCCAGCGACTCGCCTGCGCGAATCACGTCACGCGGGGCACTGCGCAGCACATCGGAGTTGTCCTTGACCTTCTGGAAGGCGGCGCTGGCGTCATCCAGTGCAGCACTGCTGCGCTGGCTGGCGCAACCCTGCAAACCTGCCGCCAGCGCCAGCATGGCCAGCGCGGCCAATGGTGCACGGCGGATCATGGCTGCACCTCCAGCTGCTTGCGCAGGCGCTTGACCCGCGACTGCAGCAGCTGCAACTGCTCTTCGCTCTTCTGGTTCAGCACCTGGGCTTCGGCCAGGCGTGCATCCAGCTCGGCCTGCTCGGCGCGCATGCGCGCATCGCGGTATTCTTCGGTGAGCATGTTGGTCTTGGCGCGGGCCAGCTTGTCTTCGGCCAGCTTGAGCGCTTCGACCTGTTCGGTGGCGCCGACGGCCCTGGCCTGCTCCAGTGCCTGCTCGGAAATGCGCATCTGCTCGACAGGGGCCGGATCGTTGGCGCAGCCAGCCAGGCCGAGTACGGCCAGGGCAAGGATTAGTGGTTGGGTTCTCACGCAATCTTCCTAGTGTTTGGGGGCGTCCGACGGCACTTGCAGCTGGGCTTTCCAGCGCTCGACATTGCGTTGCAGCACGGCCTCGGACGCACCGGAGATCGGCAATTCTGTCAGTTTTTTTGCCAATTGCCCACGCAACCAGCTGTCATTGCAGGCTGAATTGTGTGACACGGCCAGGTACAGCCCCGGCCGGTCCACCGGCAGGCCGCGGGCAATCAGCTGGTTGCTCACGCCCAGGTTCTGGGTCATCGCCATACCCGCGTAGCGGCTTGCAAGCACATAGTCAACCTGGCCGAGCACCAGCTTCTGAAATGCCTGGGTCAGGTTCTGCGCCGGCGCCAGCTTCAGCTGGGCCTTGACGAACGCGGTGAAGGCCGGCGTCAGCCGCGCGCGCTCGGACACACTGCCCTGGTACCTGGCCAGGTCCGCCGGGCCATCGAAAGCCAGCTCGCTATCGTGGCGGGTCCACACCAGGTATTCATTGAGCTGCAGGGGTGGGTGAATGTAGTCGAGCGCGGTCAGTTGCTCCACCTGCATGGGTGTGTCGAGCAACAGGTCCATGCGCCCGCTGCGCACTTCTTCCAGTGCCTGGTCACGACGCCCGGCGCTGAGCACCTCCACCTTCAAGCCCAACTCGCCAGCCACCTGGCGCAGCAGGTCGACATTGGCACCGATCAAGTGTTTCGGGTCGTTCGGGTCTTGCCATGAATATGGTGGCGCATCGGGGCTGCCGGTGGCAACCAGGCGTTCGCACTTGCCTGCCGCCATGGCCAGCGGCGACGCCAACACCGCCATGCATGCCAGCACCCTGCCCGTTCCGCGCAACGTCATCCCTCACTCCTCAGCCCATAAAAAAACCCGACCCTCGAAACGAGGGCCGGGTTCTTTATAAGTGAAGCAGGCGGATCAGACCAGCTTTTCCAGCTCTGGCACCGCTTCGAACAGGTCGGCGACCAGACCGTAGTCAGCCACCTGGAAGATCGGCGCTTCTTCGTCCTTGTTGATCGCCACGATCACCTTGGAGTCCTTCATGCCGGCCAGGTGCTGAATCGCGCCGGAGATACCGACGGCAATGTACAGCTGTGGTGCAACGATCTTGCCGGTCTGGCCGACCTGCATGTCGTTGGGCACGAAGCCCGCGTCGACCGCGGCACGCGAAGCACCGACGGCAGCGCCGAGCTTGTCGGCCAGGCTGTACAGGTGCTTGAAGTTGTCACCGTTGCCCATGCCGCGGCCGCCGGAGACGACGATCTTGGCAGCGGTCAGTTCCGGGCGGTCGGACTTGGCCAGCTCTTCGCCAACGAAGGCCGAGATAGCGGCGTCATGTGCGGCGCCAACGGCCTCAACGGCAGCCGAGCCACCTTCGCCCGACACAGCGTCGAAGCCGGTGGTACGTACGGTGATGACCTTGATGGCCGCGCTCGACTGCACGGTGGCAATGGCGTTACCGGCATAGATCGGGCGCTTGAAGGTATCGGCGGACTCGACCGAGATGATCTCGGAGATCTGGTCCACGTCCAGCAGCGCGGCAACGCGCGGCAGGATGTTCTTGCCGTTGGTGGTGGCCGGGGCCAGCACGTGGCTGTAGCCTTTGGCCAGTTCGACGATCAGCGGCGCGACGTTTTCCGGCAGGACGTGTGCATAGGCTGCGTTGTCGGCAACCAGCACCTTGGCCACGCCAGCGATCTTCGCGGCAGATTCGGCAACGCCGCCCACGTTCTGGCCGGCGACCAGCACGTGCACATCGCCACCGATCTTGGCGGCAGCGGCAACAGTGTTCAGGGTGGCCGGGGCTACGGCACCGTTCTCGTATTCAGCGACAACCAGGATAGTCATTTAGATTACCTTCGCTTCGTTCTTCAGCTTCTCGACCAGTTCGGCCACCGATTTGACCTTGACGCCTGCGCTGCGGGCAGCCGGGGCTTCAACCTTCAGGGTCTTGTTGGTGGAGGCGAGGGAAACGCCCAGCGCGTCTGGAGTGATGGTCTCCAGCGGCTTCTTCTTGGCCTTCATGATGTTCGGCAGCGACGCGTAGCGTGGCTCGTTCAGGCGCAGGTCGGTGGTGACGATGGCTGGCAGGTTCAGGGCCACGGTCTGCAGGCCGCCGTCGATTTCACGGGTGACGTTCAGCTTGTCGCCAGCCACTTCCACCTTGGAGGCGAAGGTGCCCTGGGCAAAGCCGGTCAACGCAGCCAGCATCTGGCCAGTCTGGTTGTTGTCGCTGTCGATGGCCTGTTTGCCGAGGATGACCAGTTGCGGCTGCTCCTTGTCGACAACAGCCTTCAGCGCCTTGGCCACGGCCAGGGAGTTCAATTCGTCAGCGGCTTCGACCAGGATGGCGCGGTCGGCACCCAGAGCCAGGGCGGTACGCAGTTGCTCCTGGGCGGTGGCCGGGCCGACGGAGACGACGACGATCTCGGTCGCAACGCCTTTTTCCTTCAGGCGCACGGCTTCTTCCACGGCGATTTCGCAGAAGGGGTTCATGGACATCTTGACGTTAGCAAGGTCGACGCCGGAGTTGTCCGCCTTGACGCGAACCTTGACGTTGTAGTCGACCACTCGTTTGACAGCTACAAGAACCTTCATGGATTCCTCGTTACTCTCCGGTGAATAGATAGTCGCCTGGGGCCATGCCCGGCGATGCGCGTGGGTACAAGGGCACCTCCAAAAACGTACCGGGAGGCAGTAACTTCACAGTGACCGAACAGTCTTGTCCGGACGCTTGCGTCAAATACTCACGGGTCATTTTCTGTCGTGGCGTGTAAACTCCACTACAAACCGGCCCAAGGCCGCAAAACCCTGCTCCACACCTGGTCTTTAGAGGTGTACCTGCGCCCGGCTGCAAGCCTACGGCGAACGTAAAACCGCTCGTATCTTGACCGTAACACCCAATCCGGTCAATACGGCAAATCGGTCACCCTCCAGCCGCGCTCCAGTGATTTTACTGGCCTGCGGCAAATTCAAACAAACGTTTGTATTGGACCCGCCAAGTGGTGTAGATATAATGCGCGGCCAAGACAAAACGGTGTAGTCCGTCATTTGCCCAGCTACAGCTCCGCCGCTGCGTAGAACCGCGGCGAATGCCCCGCGCACCCATAAGACCAAGCAACAGCACGAGCCTTGATGAGTAGGAGAGAACCAGTGGAACGCGAATACATGGAATTCGACGTGGTCATCGTCGGCGCCGGCCCGGCAGGCCTGTCCGCCGCCTGCCGCCTGAAGCAGAAGGCCGCCGAAGCCGGTAGCGAAATCAGCGTCTGCGTGGTGGAAAAGGGCTCTGAAGTCGGCGCCCACATCCTCTCCGGGGCGGTGTTCGAACCGCGAGCCCTGAACGAGCTGTTCCCCGACTGGAAAGCCCTCGGCGCGCCACTGAACACCGAAGTGAAACGCGACGACATCTACGTGCTCAAGGATGCCGGCAGCGCGACCAGGGTGCCTGACCTGTTCGTGCCCAAGACCATGCACAACCACGGCAACTACATCATCTCGCTGGGCAACCTGTGCCGCTGGCTGGCCCAGCAGGCCGAGAACCTCGGCGTGGAAATCTACCCGGGCTTCGCCGCCCAGGAAGCCCTGTTCGATGACAACGGCGTGGTCCGCGGCATCGTTACCGGTGACCTCGGCGTCGACCGCGAAGGCAACCCGAAGGACGGCCTGTACACCCCAGGCATGGAATTGCGCGCCAAGTACACCCTGTTCGCCGAAGGCTGCCGTGGCCATATCGGCAAGCAACTGATCAAGCGTTTCAACCTCGACAGCGAAGCCGATGTTCAGCACTACGGCATCGGTTTGAAGGAAATCTGGGAAATCGACCCCGCCAGGCACGAACAGGGCCTGGTAGTGCATACCGCCGGCTGGCCGCTGGATGTGATGGCCAGGGACAACACCGGTGGTTCGTTCCTGTATCACCTGGAAAACAACCAGGTGGTCGTCGGCCTGATCGTCGACCTGTCCTACGCCAACCCGTACCTGTCACCGTTCGACGAATTCCAGCGGCTGAAGCACCACCCGGTGATCAGCCAGTACCTCGAAGGCGGCAAGCGGATCAGCTACGGCGCCCGCGCAATCGCCAAAGGTGGTTTGAACTCGCTGCCGAAAATGGTGTTCGACGGCGGTGCACTGATCGGTTGTGACCTGGGTACCTTGAACTTCTCCAAGATCAAGGGCAGCCACACCGCGATGAAGTCCGGCATGCTGGCGGCCGAAGCGGTCGCCGACGCGCTGGCCGCCGGCAGCGAAGGCGGCGACAAGCTGAACGGCTACGTCAGCGCCTTCAAGGCCAGCTGGTTGTACGAAGAACTGTTCGCCAGCCGCAACTTCGGCGCGGCCATCCACAAGTTCGGCCCGATCCTCGGCGGTGCGTTCAACTATGTCGACCAGAACTGGTTCGGTGGCAAGCTGCCGTTCACCCTGCACGACACCAAGCCGGACTACGCCTGCCTGAAGCTGGCGGCCGACTCGCAGAAGATCGACTACCCGAAACCGGACGGCAAGCTCAGCTTCGACAAGCTCAGCTCGGTATTCCTCTCCAGCACCAACCACGAAGAGGAACAACCTTGCCACCTGAAGCTGACCGACCCGAGCATTCCGATCGCCAGCAACCTGCCGCTGTATGACGAGCCGGCGCAGCGCTATTGCCCGGCGGGCGTGTACGAAGTGGTGAGCCAGGAAGACGGCAGCAAGCGCTTCCAGATCAACGCGCAGAACTGCGTGCACTGCAAGACCTGTGACATCAAGGACCCGGCCCAGAACATCACTTGGGTCACCCCTGAAGGCGCGGGTGGGCCGAACTACCCGAACATGTAAGCCCCTGCCCTTGCGGTAAAGAAAAGCCCCCGGTTCTCACGAGCCGGGGGCTTTCTGTTTTACCTGTTGCCTGGCGGTACTGGCCGCGCCTACAGGCACCGCGTCGGCAGGAGGTCGGGCTCGCTCATCGGCAACGGCTCACGACGCCCGAAACAGAGCGCCGTCAACAACCCCACCGCGCCCATGATCAGGCAGAACCCGGCACACACCCACGGGCTCCACGGCATCAAGGCAATCAGCGCCAGCGGTGTGGTGCTGGCCCACAGTGCGTAGGCCACGTTGTAGGTGAAGGAAATACCCGACACACGGATCTCGGCCGGGAACAACCCGACCATCACCGACGGCACCACCCCCACCACGCCACAGCACAGGCCGGCCAGTGCATAGGCCGCCCAGGTCATGCCCCACTGCCCTACCAGGCTGGTGTACAACACGCCGATGCCCAGCGGCAACAGCAGGCTGTAGAGCATCAGTGCGCGCCAGGCGCCGACGCGGTCGACCAGCAGGCCGGCCAGCACGCAACCGATATTGAGAAACACGATACCCACGCTGCTCAGGGCAAAAGTGTGCCCGGCCGTCATGCCGAAGCGCTGCTGCATCACCGTCGGGGTAATCACCACCAGCACCACCACGGCGGAGGTCAGCACACAGGTCAGCAGCGCCGCCGGGATCAACGCCCGCCGGTGTTCGCCCAGCACCTGGCGCAGCGGGAAGCGCACCGGCGCTTGCCGGCGCGCACGCAAGGCAAGGAACACCGGGGTTTCGCTGAGCCAGCGACGCAACCACACGCCAACCACGCCGAATACCCCGCCCAGCAGGAACGGGTAACGCCAGGCATGGTCGAGGATCTCCTGCGTGGTGAACAGTTGCGCCAGCAAGGTCGCAGTCAGCGCCCCCAGCAGGTAGCCGAAGGTCAGCCCCGCCTGCAGGAACCCCAGGGCGTAACCGCGCCGCCCGGCAGGCGCGTGCTCGGCGACGAAGGTCCACGCGCTGGGCACCTCGCCGCCGACCGCCGCGCCCTGCAGAATGCGCAGGGCCAGCAGGATCAGCGGGGCCGCATAGCCGATGTCGGCGTAGGTCGGCATCACCCCGATCAACAGGCACGGCAGGGCCATCATCAGGATGCTCAGGCTGAACACCCGCTTGCGCCCCAGGTGGTCGGCGAAGTGCGCCATCAGGATGCCGCCCAGCGGTCGCGCCAGGTAGCCGGTGACGAAAATCCCGAAGCTTTGCAGCAGGCGCAGCCATTCGGGCATCTCGGGCGGGAAGAACAGTTGGCTGAGAGTGAGCGCAAAGAACACGAAAATGATGAAATCGTAGATCTCCAGCGCGCCGCCCAGCGCCGCCAGGCCCAGGGTCCGGTGGTCGCCGCGGCTGAACCGGGACGGGCGAGCGGTATCGTTGGCAGTCATGGCAGGGTCCGCAAATCGGCAAAGGCCGGAAGGATAGCAAATAGCAGCACCCTTGCCGCGCCTGTGGCTTGCTAGCGGTTGAACACCGTGTGGGCGAAGTTGGCCCGCGCCACTGGCCGCGCCGGTGCCGCTGGCAGCGTGCCCGGCAGTGGCAGCTTGCCGACCTGCAGCGGCGTGTCGATGATCGCCATGAACGCCTCCAGCGCCTCATTGTCAGGCACCTGCGGCAGGCTCAGGCTGACGGCCTGACGCTCGGCCTGGGGCACCGAAGGGACTTTCACCTGACTGGAGTGATACAGCAGGGCATGCTGGATCTGCGGGCTGACCCGGCAGAAGCGCTCCAGGTCGACCCCGGCATGGCTGGCCAGCTCGATATTGCCCAGCAGCAGATGGAACGGCTGCAAGGCACACAGCACCAAGCGCTGCAGCTCCTCGAAGCTGTCCACGGGTGCAATCCGGTAATAGCCCAGCCCATTGAGCAGCCGTTCCAGCTGCAGGCGCTGGCACGGGTGTGCATCGGCGATAAGGATGCGCAAGGTCTTGTTTGCCATTGGTCGGGCCTGGGCAGTGGGGTAATGGGTACGCTCCATGACCGTACTGCGCCAGTGACGGCTACTGCCAGGTCGAGGCCTGGCAGGGGTCTACCTTGATAGAAGTCGGGAAAGACGCAGAAATCAAGTAGTGGGCGAGGGAATTTTCGGTCGCTGGCTGGCCGGCACTCAGCATTCCCACTCGCGCATGCGCACCCGGCAGTGCTTCATGGCGTTGACGATGTGTTTTTCCACCAAGCTGCGGGAAATACCCAGGTGGTCGGCAATCTGCTGGTGCGACAGGCCATCGAGCTTGCGCAGCAAAAAGCATTCACGGCAAACCTTGCCCAGCTCATCCAGGGCACGCTGCATCAGCGCCAGGCGCTGGTCGAGCTGCATGTCATGAGCCGGCGCCGGGGTGTGCCAGCGCTCGTCGCTGTCCAGCACTTCCAGCGGCTCAGCCTGGCGTACCAGATGGCGCCGATGGCAGTCGACTACCAGGTTGAGCGCGGTGCGGTACAGGAAGGCACGTGGGTGCTCGATGCGTTCGCCGTCGGTGCGCTCCAGCACCCGCAGGTAAGCATCGTGCGCCACGTCTTCCGCGGCCTGGCGACTGCCCAGGCGCGCGGAAAGGAAGCCCACCAGTTCGCGATAGTAATGTTCCACGACGTTACCTGAGATCGTCCTGCCAGCCTGGCCAGAAAGCCCTTTCAGGCAGCGAGCGGGACCGAGTGATATCAACCTGCGATCTTACAAATTATAATGATTCTCAGCAACACGGGTATGGCGGCCGGCGTCACATCCCTATCGCCATGCCAGCCCCACGCGATAACCGCTAAATCCTTTTCTGCCGCTTTCGTCTATCTGGCACCCACTTGGCTGGAAGTGTGCATGAGACCTTTACCCAACACCCGTCCCCGGGCCCTGCTCTTCGGCCTGGGTCTGCTCGCCGTGGGCTGCCTGCTGGCCTGGACGATCCCGCCCTACGCTGCACCAACGCCCAGCACGGTCGCCGTGACCCGCGCCGACATCGAAAGCAGCGTCACCGCACTCGGCACCCTGCAGCCAAGACGCTACGTGGATGTCGGTGCCCAGGCCTCCGGGCAGATCCACACCCTGCACGTCGAAGTCGGCGACACCGTACGCAAAGGCCAGCTGCTGGTCGAGATCGACCCCTCGACCCAGCAGGCCCGGCTGGATGCCGGCCGCTACTCGATCGACAACCTCAAGGCCCAGCTTGCCGAGCAACGCGCGCAGTTCCAACTGGCGCGGCAGCAGCTCAAGCGCCAACGCGACCTGGCCGCTGCCGGCGCCACCCGCGACGAAGACGTGCAAACCGCCACTGCCCAGCTCAACGTCACCCAGGCACGCATCGACATGTTCCAGGCGCAGATTCGCCAGGCCCAGGCCAGCTTGCGCAGCGACGAGGCCGAACTGGGCTACACACGCATCTATGCGCCCATGGACGGTACCGTGGTAGCGGTGGATGCCCGCGAGGGGCAAACCCTCAACGCCCAACAGCAAACCCCGTTGATCCTGCGCATCGCCAGGCTCTCGCCAATGACAGTGTGGGCACAGGTATCGGAAGCTGACATCGGCAAGGTCAAGCCCGGCATGACCGCGTACTTCACCACGCTGGCTGGCGGCAAGCGCCGCTGGACCAGCACCGTGCGCCAGGTGCTGCCGGTGCCACCCAAACCACTGGAACAGGCCAGCCAGGGCGGTGGTAGCCCGGCCAGCGTCAGCAACGGCAGCGCTGGCAACCAGGTGGTGCAGTACAGCGTGTTGCTGGATGTCGACAACCCGGACGGTGCGCTGATGGCCGAGATGACCACCCAGGTGTTCTTCGTCGCAGGCAAGGCCAGCCAGGTGCTGACCGTGCCACGGGCTGCGCTGGACGAAGCGGATGGCCTGCGCCTGGCGCGTGTGCTGACCCGCGACGGCAAGGTGGAACAACGCCAGGTTCGCACCGGCCTCAGTGACCGCCTGCGGGTGCAGGTACTGGACGGCCTCAGTGAAGGCGAACGCCTGGTCATCGGCGCCCCTGGCGTCAACGGAGGCTGAATGAGCACACCCCTGATCGAACTGGTCGACATCCGTAAATCCTTCGGCGGCGTCGGCTCCCCCAAAGTCGATATCCTGCATGGCATCAGCTTGCGCATCCACCCCGGCGAGTTCGTCGCCATTGTCGGCGCCTCAGGTTCGGGCAAGTCGACGCTGATGAACATCCTCGGCTGCCTCGACCGCCCTACCTCCGGCAGCTACCGCTTCGCCGGCAAGGACGTGGCCGAACTGGGCAGTGACGAGCTGGCCTGGTTGCGCCGCGAGGCGTTTGGCTTCGTGTTCCAGGGCTACCACCTGATCCCCTCCGGCTCGGCGCGGGAAAACGTCGAAATGCCGGCCATCTATGCTGGCATCGCTGCCAGCGAACGCCACGCCCGCGCCAGTGCCCTGCTCGACCGCCTGGGTCTGGCCAGCCGCACCGGCAACCGCCCGCACCAGTTGTCTGGCGGCCAGCAGCAGCGGGTATCGATTGCCCGAGCCTTGATGAACGGCGGCCACATCATCCTCGCCGACGAACCCACCGGCGCGCTCGACAGCCACAGCGGCAGCGAGGTGATGGCGTTGCTCGACGAGCTGGCCAGTCAGGGCCACGTGATCATCCTGATCACCCATGACCGCAACGTGGCAGCGCGGGCGCAGCGGGTGATCGAGATTCGCGACGGTGTGGTCATCAGCGATTCGGCCACCGGGCAGCCCCCGGTGGACCATGGACGAGGGCTGCAGGCCGACCAGTTGCGTCAGCACCTGGACCGCGGCGCGGCCTTGCGCGGGGCGTGGAAAGGCGAACTGCGCGAAGCCCTGCAGGCCGCCTGGCGGGTGATGTGGGTCAACCGCTTCCGCACCGCCCTGACCCTGCTGGGCATCGTCATCGGTGTCGCCTCGGTGGTGGTGATGCTGGCCGTGGGCGAAGGCAGCAAACGCCAGGTGATGGCGCAGATGGCCGCCTTCGGCTCGAACATCCTCTACCTCAATGGCAAACCGGCGAGCCTGGGCGAACAGGCCGGTACCATCACTCTCGACGATGTCGCCGCCATCGGCCAGTTGCCGCAGGTTCGGCACGTGATGCCGGTGCTTGGAGAAAAGATGATGGTGCGTTACGGCAACCACAGCCAGCGGTTCTATGTGGGTGGCAACAACACCCGCTTCCCCGAACTTTTCAACTGGCCGGCGGTGCACGGCAGCTTCTACACCGAAACCGATGAAGCCACCGCCGCGGCAGTGGCGGTGATCGGCCAGAAAGTGCGGGACAAGATGCTCGACCCTGGGCGCGACCCGCTGGGGCAGTACCTGCTGATCGGCAATGTACCGTTCCAGGTGGTCGGTATCCTGGCAGGCAAGGGTGCCAGCTCCGGCGACCAGGACAGCGACGGGCGCATCGTGGTGCCCTACTCTGCGGCGGCCATCCGCCTGTTCGGCCAGCGCGACCCGGACTACATCGCCGTCGCCGCTCTCGACTCCACGCGGGTTGACGAGACCGAAGCGGCCATCGACCAGCTGCTGCGCCAGCGCCACAACGGGCGCCGCGACTTCGAGCTGACCAACGATGCCGCGCTGATCCAGGCCGAAGCGCGCACACAGAACAGCCTGTCGCTGATGCTGGGGGCGATTGCTGCGATTTCGCTGCTGGTCGGCGGCATCGGGGTGATGAACATCATGCTGATGACCGTGCGCGAGCGCACCCGCGAAATCGGTATCCGCATGGCGACCGGCGCCCGCCAGCGCGACATCCTGCGGCAATTTCTCAGCGAGGCGGTGATGCTGTCGATGGTCGGCGGCCTGGCCGGCATCGTCCTGGCCCTGGCCATCGGCGCCGGCCTGATGCTGGCTGAGGTGGCAGTAGCCTTCGCCCTGCCCGCCATGCTCGGCGCCTTTGCCTGCGCCGTGGTTACCGGCATCGTGTTCGGCTTCATGCCAGCGCGCAAGGCCGCCCGCCTCGATCCGGTCAAAGCCCTTACCAGTGAATAACCCATGACTCTGCCCAGCCGCTTCAGCCTGCTGACCCTGTGCGTCAGCCTTGCCGCCTGCACCACGCCCCCCATGCCCGCCAACGGCATTCCCGCACCGCTCGCCTGGCAGGGCGCAGCCGTATCAGCATCGGCCCAACGGCCGACGACACGATGGTGGCATGCTTTCGCCAGCCGCGAACTGGACCGCCTGGTGCAGCATGCCCTGCACAATGCCCACGACCTCGCCGCCGCCACGGCGCGGGTGCGCCAGGCGCGCGCCCGCGCAGTCATGGCCGGCGCGCCATTGCTGCCGGAACTGAAGCTGGGCCTGGACGGCAACCGCCAACGCCTGCTGCATGGCGAGGGCAACGACCAGCTAGATGTCAGCCGCAACGAACCGACCAGCACCTCATTCGACCTGCAGCTCAGCGCCAGCTACGAAATCGACTTCTGGGGCGGCCTGCGGGCGACTCGCGAAAATGCCCTGCGCAGCCTCGATGCCAGCCGTTTCGACCGCCAGACTGTCGAGCTGACCCTGGTCAGTGCCGTGGCCGACAGTTATTTGCAGGGGCTGGCCCTGAAAGAACAATTGCGCATCGCCCGCCTGAACCTGCGCAATGCCCGGGACGTGCTGGGACTGGTCGAAGCGCGCCAGCGCAACGGGGCCGCCACGCGCCTGGAGCTGGCCCAGCAGCGCAGCCTGGTCGCCGCCCAGCAACGTCAGTTGCCGTTGCTGGAGCAGAAGTGGCAAGACAGCCGGGTCACCCTGGCGACCCTGCTCGGTGAACCGGTGCAGTCGCTGCCCAGCAGCCAGGAAGCGATCGCCAGCCTGCAGTGGCCTGCCATCGGCAGTGGCGTGCCCAGCGAACTGCTCACCCGCCGCCCGGATATCGCAGCGGCAGAAGCACGACTGGCAGCCGCCAGCGCCAACGTGCAGGTCGCCCGCGCGGCCATGCTGCCCAAGCTCACCCTCGGCGCCAGCCTGGGGGCGGGTGCCAATACCGTTGCCCACCTGTTCGACAGCGCCTACTACACGCTCACCAGTGGCCTGGTCGCGCCGGTCTTCGACAACGGCCGGTTGCGCGCGGCAGGTGAACTGGCCGAAGCCGAACAGGCGGAAATGCTGGAGACCTACCGCAGCAGCATCCTGGCCGGCTTTGCCGATGTCGAGAAGGCGCTCAATGCAATCGACGGCGCGGAGCGCCAGCGGCAATGGCAGGATGAAGAGGTGCAACAGGCACGGCTGGCATTCGAGCTGGCGCAACAGCGTTACGCCGCGGGAGCCGAGACCTTGTTGAGCGTGCTGGAGACCCAGCGCACCTTGTATGTGGCGCAGGACCAGCAGGCGCAACTGCGCCTGGCGCGGTTGCAGGGCAGCGTGGCGTTGTACAAGGCACTGGGCGGGGGTTGGGAAATCGATCCTGTGCACGATCGGTTATAGGCGCGCGCCAACGGCGCGTGCTTCATCACTGGCGCTGCACCATCCTCAGGTTGCGCGCATACCACGGTCGCTGCGGCACCCTGGGTTGCAGTCGCTCGAACAGACCGTCATCGCTGTAGATGATGCGCAATGCCAGCTTCATCGTTTCCGGGTCCATCTCCACACTGCGCCCAGGCCGCAGCCCCGGCACGGTCGAGCAACCATGGGTATCCGGCCCCAGCCACGGATCCGCCACGGCCACCCAACGCCCGGGGGCGAACCACGGCACACCGTTGACCTGCAGGCGCCGGACCTCGCCGGGGTGCAGCCGTTCGTGGGCGTGGAACCAATCGTCGATGCGGTCGTCGATCCAGCCATGAAAACGCCAGAACACCGGGTTCACATGGGAGGAAAACGGGTCTCCAAGGAAATCGTTCTGCGCAGCGAACCAACGCTCGGCAAAGTCATCCGGCGTGCGCGCCGTGGGCACCGGCATGCCATTGGCGGGGTCGCGCGGCACCGATGCCCAGCGCATGTGCAACCAGTCGTGCAGGCCCAGTTCCAGCTCCGAGCCGAACTGCGCCAAGGTCAGCGTGCCCAGGTATTCCGGGTCGGTATAGCGCGACTCCCAGACCTGGAAATTGCCGTGGAAGGTATCCGCCGCCTTGATGTCGCGTACCCACTGGCTGTACGCCGCGTCACCGCTGGCCAGCCAGGTCGGCGGCAGGGCATTGCCGTCATGGTTGTCGAAGTAACGGGCGAAGCCGAGGCGGTCGCGCTCCAGTTCCGGCTGCGGCAGCGGGAAGCGCGGCCAGGAAGGCAGGTCCTGCAACGCACGGGCGCTGCCCAGCATATGCCGGTGCATGAACAGAAAGTCCTCGCCCGAGCCATTGCGGTCCTTGTGCCGCCCCCGCGCATCCCGCTCGCGGTCACGCGGCCCGGGTTGCCAGCCCAGGCCACGCAGGGCCGCCTGCTTGTCCTTGGCCAGCTTGTGCCATTTGTCCCGCGCGGCGTGCCACAGCTGGTGGAACAGGCGATGCTCCGGGGCGACCAGCCAGGCCAGCAGTTGCGGGTTCAGCGGGGTCCGTTCGCGGGCTTCCGGGAAGGTGCGTTTCAAGGCCACGAACTGGTTATCCTGCAGCGGCAACGACAACGCCCGGTCGAGGCAGGCAATGCGCCCATTGAGGGTGGCTGGCCCGGCGTTGCCGAAGCGGCCCCATACCTCGTCGAGCACGACATGGCATTCATAGCGCGCCCGGGACGAAAACAGCCGCCAGCGCAAGGTGCCCGGCGTGTCCACCAGCAAGTCGCCGACCACGCGGTAACGCGGTTCCGCCTCCGCACGCAGGCGCTCGGGGGTATCCAGATAACCGCGCAGGGCGCGGCCATTGCCTGCAACGTCAAGAAACAGCTCCAAGTCGCCCGCCGGCAAGCCCTGCAGGCCCGCCTCCTCGCCCAGCAGGGTCAAGCGCCAGACGCCGCGCAGGGTATCGCCCAACTGCTGCAGGCCGGTATCGGCCAACTCGACGACGGCCTCGCCAGGCGTCTCCGGAAATTCCTCGGCGGCGCTCTGCCGCTGGTGATACAGCGCAGCCACCGCAGCGGGCACCACCACGCCCGTCAATGCCACACCGGCGATGAAACCGCGTCGCGAAATCGTCATTGCATACCTGTGCATTCATTGCGGCCATGGAGCACGGCCCGTCCAAGGCTAGAACGTTGCATGAGCGGCGAAATTTAACCGTGCATGGCCAAAGGCCGCGGCTAAATTCCTGCGCGGCAGGCTCGTCCACTGCAGGTAGCGGCGGCCTCTGTGCCCATCCCTCGACGGTGAACCAACTGAGACCAAGATGAAGACTTCACGCTGGAACAAAGCCCTGTTTATCAGCCTGGCCACCGCGCTTGGCGCTGGCGCCGGGTTTGCTGCCTGGCACTATTTCGCCACGCCCGCCGGCTACTCCAGAGAGGTGACCCGCCAGGCCGACGACCTGCAGGAACGCATCCTCTCGTTCGACAGCCATGTCACCCTGCCGCTGACCTTCGGCACCGAAGGCAATGAGGCGGACAAGGACGGCGCTGGCCGCTTCGACCTGGCCAAGGCTGCACGCGGGCGTCTGTCCGGTGCTGCCCTGACGATATTCGCCTGGCCCGAATCATGGACCGGCAGCACTGCCCCGCACCGCCCTACCCCGGGCTTCGTCGAGGCCGCCCGGCATACCCAGGAGGTGCGCTACAACGCCATCAGCGCGATGGTCCGCGACTTCCCGCAACAGGTTGGCATCGCCTACACCCCGCAAGACTTTCGGCGCCTGCACGGCGAGGGCAAGTTCGCGGTGCTGCTCAGCATGCTCAATGCCTACGCCCTGGGCGACGACATCGACCAGCTCGACCGCTGGGCCGCACGCGGGGTGCGCATGTTCGGCTTCAGCTATGTGGGCAACAACAGCTGGGCCGATTCGTCGCGCCCGTTGCCGTTCTTCAATGACACTGCCGATGCCCTTGGTGGACTGTCGCCGCTCGGCAAACGCGCCGTGCAACGGCTGAATGACCTGGGCGTGATCATCGATGTGTCGCAGATGTCCAGCAAGGCGCTGGCCCAGGCCGTCGCCCTCAGCCGCGCGCCCGTGGTGGCGTCGCACTCGGCGCCACGGGCCATGGTCGACATCAGGCGCAACCTCTCCGACAAGGAACTGCAACTGATCAAGGACAGCGGCGGTGTGGTCCAGTTGGTGGCCTTCTCAACCTACCTCAAGCCGCTGAGCAGCAAGACCCAGGGCAAACTCAACGCATTGCGCGCACGCTACGCCCTGCCGCCACTGGCTGACCTCAACTACGCACTGATGCCGGGTGACCCGGTGATAGCCGGCTGGCCCGAGCAGAAGGTCGGCCAGTATGCCAACGAGCTGTACGGCATTCTCGAAGAAGAACCCCCGGCCACCCTCAAGGACTACGGCGACGCCATCGACTACACGGTGCGCAAGGTCGGCATCGACCATGTCGGCCTCAGTTCGGACTTCAACGAAGGCGGCGGCATCGACGGCTGGCAGAACGCCAGCGAGGCACGCAACGTCACTGCCGAACTGATCAGTCGCGGTTACTCCGAAGCAGATATTGCCAAGCTCTGGGGCGGCAATTTCCTGCGGGTGTGGGAGCAGGTGCAACGTGCCGCACAACCTGTCGCCTCTTTATCCCACTGAACTTGCGAGCCACGTGATGAACGACCGTCGCACCTTTCTCAAACAGGCCGGCCTGCTGGCTGCCGCCTTGCCGTTGACAGGCCCCGGCCCGTTGCGGGCAACCGCCCATGCAGCGCCTGTCCAAGCTGCCAGTGGCAACGACTGGGCTGCATTTCGCGGTCTGTTCGAGCTGGATCCTAGCTATGCCCACTTCGCCAACTTCCTGATCACCTCGCACCCACGCCCGGTGCGCGAAGCCATCGAGGCATTGCGCGCCCGTTTCGACCATCACCCGGCCCGCCTGGTGGACTGGGACAGCCAGTCGGAGTGGAAGCACGAAGCCGCCGTACGCGAGTGGGCGGCGCGCTACCTCGAAGTGACGCCCCGCCAGATTGCCCTGACCGGCAGCACCACCGAAGGCCTCGCGCTGATCTACGGCGGGCTGAAAATTGCGCCGGGCCAGGAAATCCTCACCACCGTGCATGAGCATTCGGCGGCGCGCCATACCATGGGTTTCCGCACCACGCGCGACGGCACCCCAGTGCGCCGCTTGCGCTTGTTCGACGACCCCGCCAAGGTCAGCAGCGACCAGGTATTGTCCACCATCGCTGCCGCCATCCGGCCACAGACCCGGGTACTGGGCATGACCTGGGTGCACTCGGGCAGTGGCGTGAAACTGCCGGTGGGCGAGATCGGCGCACTGGTGCGCGAGGTCAACCGCCAGCGTGACGAGCAGGACCGGATCATCTACGTGATCGACGGCGTACATGGCTTTGGCGTCGAAGACATGCGCTTTGCCGACCTGAACTGCGATTATTTCATTGCCGGTACCCACAAGTGGCTGTTCGGACCACGCGGTACCGGGATCATCTGCGCGGCCTCCCCCGGGCTGGAGCAACTGACCCCGACCATTGCCACCTTTTCCGAGAATGAAGACTTCGCCACCGTGATGACACCGGGTGGCTACCACGCGTTCGAACACCGCTGGGCGTTGGGCAAGGCGTTCGAATTGCACCTGCAACTGGGCAAGGCGGCGGTGCAGGCGCGTATTCACCAGTTGAACGACTACCTGCGGCAACGGCTTGAGGCACTGCCGGGTATCGAACTGGTGACCCCGCGCAGCGCACGGTATTCGGCGGGGTTCACCTTCTTCAGGGTCAAGGGCCAGGATGCCGACGACGTCGCCCGGCATCTCAATAGCCAGCGCATCGTGGTCGATGCCGTGTCGCGGGACGTGGGGCCGGTGGTGCGGACGGCGCCAGGGTTGTTGAATACCGAGGCCGAGATCGAGCGGTTGGTAGATGTTCTGCGGCGACGCGTTCACGGGTGACGCCCTGGGGGGCGCAACGCGCGCCCCGGCAGTCTCGCGTCAGCCCTGCTCCCCGATGCCCTGCAACCACGTCCCGACATCCCGATAGATGCCCTCCACCTGCCCCACGATCCCCGACATGCGCAAAAAGTCATGGGTCAGGCCCTCCACCCGCGCAAAGCGCACCGGCGTGCCACCCGCCAGCAGCCAGTCCCGATAAGCGATACCTTCATCGTGCAACGGGTCGTACTCGGCCACGAACAGATACGCCGGCGCCAACGCTTGTCGCAGCATCGAGCGCAACGGCGACACCCGCCAGTCCAGGCGTTGCTCGGGCTGCGGCACGTAGTGTTGGTAGAACCATTCCAGGGTGGGCGTCTCCAGCAGGTAGCCCTCGGCATGCTGGCGATGCGATTCCCGCTGGCAGGCAATGTCGGTCACCGGGTAGAACAGCAACTGCGCCAGCGGCTTGAATGCCAGGGCCTCGGGCTGCTGCACCGCCATGATGGCCATGACCGCTGCCAGGCTGGCCCCCACACTGTCTCCTGCCAGCACTATCCGGCGGTTGTCCAGCCCCAGCGCCGCCGCCTGTTCGGCCAGCCAGTTGGCGGCGTCCAGCACGTCGTGCAGCGCCACCGGGAACTGCTGCTGCGGTGCCAGGCGGTAGTCTGCCGCCAGCACGGCGAACTCGCCGAGCGCCGCCAGACGGCGGCACACCGAGTCATGCGAGTCGAGGCTGCCGACCACGTAGCCGCCACCGTGCAGGTACAGGATCACCGGTTGCAAGGCGGTGCCGGCCTGGCCCTGACGGTACAGACGGGCCGCCAGGCGAGTACCGTCGCGCACGCTGAACTGCAGCTCGCTGACCATCACATGGCCCGGCGGGCTCGGGTCGAGCACCTGCGAGCTGCTTTCGAACTCGGCGCGGGCCTGGGCCACGTCCATCGCGTGCATGGGCAGGCTCCTGCCCGTCAGCCGGCCAAACTCGACCAGTTCCAGAAAAGCCGCCAGATCGGGGTGCAGTGCCATGTGGGTTCCTTGGATGAAGTGACTCGGGCTCCCCTACGGGACGTAGCTGCACGCCGAAAAATTACCTGTCCGGACGGCTAAATCGCTGGCGCAGACACTCGTCATCCTTGCACAACGAAAGACCGCCAGAGGCACACCGTGGACCTTCAGAGCATCCTCAGCAAATTGTTCGCCAACGCCCATGCCGTCGGCATCGAAGGCGTCTTCCAGTTCGTCTTCGGCGAGGACCAGGCCTTCTGGGCGGAGGTGCGCGACAGCAGCCGCACCGGTGCCGGCCGGCACGGTGCCGCGGATGTCACCATCGAAGTGGCCGAGCGCGACTTCCTCGGCATCATGGGCGGCACCGCCAACGTCGAGGAACTGTTCGCCAGTGCGCGCCTGAAGATCACCGGCAACATGGGCCTGGCCACCCTGCTACCGCAGATCATCAGCAACGCCCGCCGCGGGACGCCGCCGACCAAGGTGTCGATGAACCAGCGTTACCCGACACCGGCACGCTTCAGCGAACGGGTATCGGCCGCCCAACCAGTGCAGCGCGAAGTGGCACGCATTGCCCGCGCCGACATGCCCGTGGCGCGCTTTCACAACGACTACCTGGCGCATGGCACCCCGCTGGTGATCAGCGATGCCCTGCAGGATTGGCCGCTGTTCAGCATGGGCCGTGAAGCCTCGCTGGTACATTTCGCCGAATTGCAGGGCATTACCCGCCACGGCGACTACGTGAAGAAGACGTTCTCCACCGACCGCGACTTCCGCTCCACTTCCATGGCCGAGTTCATCGCCTCGCTGGACACCCCGGCCAGGCCTGGTGAAACACCGGCGTATATGGGCAACAACATCGTCCCGGAAAAGCTGCTGGCGCTGATCCGCTACCCGCAATATTTCGCCCGTGACAGGTTCATCGCGCCGCGCATCTGGATCGGCCCGAAGGGCACCCTGACGCCGTTGCACCGCGACGATACCGACAACCTGTTCGCCCAGGTCTGGGGCCAGAAGTCGTTCATTCTAGCCGCGCCGCACCATCGCCCGGCGCTGGGCACCTGGTCGACCAGCCCCAAGGGCGGCCTGGACGGCTGCGATTTCAACCCCGACGCCCCGGATTATCAACGCTTCCCGGCAGCGCGCGAGGTGCCGTTCCTGCGGGTGGTGCTGCAAGCCGGTGACCTGCTGTTCCTGCCTGAGGGTTGGTTCCATCAGGTGGAGTCGGTGTCTACCTCGTTGTCGGTGAACTTCTGGGTGGATTCCGGGCGCGGCTGGTAGCCAGGATTGCCGGGGGCGTTTTGCGCCCCCGGCATTATTCAGACAGAAGCAACCAACGCCTCGGCAAAGCGCTGTGCCACTTCATCGACCTGCTCACCACTGATGATCAACGGCGGCAGGAAACGCACCACCGCGCCATGCCGCCCGCCCAGTTCCAGGATCAGCCCGCGCTTGAGGCACTCGCGCTGCACCTTGGCCGCCAGCTCACGGTTGGCCTGCGGCTGGCCCAGGGCATCACGCTGCCCTTGGCCGCCCACCAGCTCCACCCCGATCATCAGACCGCGCCCGCGGATATCGCCCAGTTCCGGATAATCCCGCTGCAACTGCTGCAGGTGCTGGCGCAGGCGCTGGCCCATGGCCTCGGCATGCTCGGCCAGGCGCTGCTCGACCAGGTAACCGATCACCGCCGAGCCCGCGGCCATGGCCATCTGGTTGCCACGGAAGGTGCCTGCGTGGGCACCTGGCTTCCAGGTATCAAGCCAGTCGCGGTACACCACCACCGCCAGGGGCAGGCTGCCACCAATGGCTTTGGACAGGGTGACCACATCCGGCACGATGCCGGCGTGCTCGAAGGCGAACATGCGCCCGGTGCGGGCAAAGCCGCTCTGGATCTCGTCGACGATCAGCGCCACGCCAGCCTGCTCGGTGATCCGACGCACGCCCCTGAGCCAGTCGATATCGGCCGGGATGACCCCGCCCTCGCCCTGCACCACCTCAAGGATCACTGCGGCGGGCAGGGGCACGCCGCTTTCCGGGTCAAGCAAGAGGTTTTCCAGGTAATGCAGGTTGGCCTTGACCCCGGCTGCGCCGCCCAGACCGAACGGACAGCGGTAGTCATAGGGGTACGGCATGAACTGCACGCCGTTGCCAAGCAAGGCGCCCAGTGGCTGCTTCGGCCCATGGCTGCCCATCAGGCTCAGCGCGCCCTGGCTCATGCCGTGGTAGGCGCCCTGGAAGGCCAGCACGGTGCTCCGGCCAGTGGCACTGCGCACCAGTTTCAGCGCCGCTTCCACCGCATCGGTGCCGGTCGGGCCGCAGAACTGCACCTTGGCCTCGCGACGCAGTGCCTCGGGCAGGACGCCGAACAGGTCCTGGACAAAGCGGTCCTTGACCGGCGTGGTCAGGTCCAGGGTATGCAGGGGCAGCTCATCGGCCAGGACCCGCTGGATCGCTTCGACCACTACCGGGTGGTTATGGCCCAGCGCCAGGGTCCCGGCTCCAGCCAGGCAATCGATGAACTGACGGCCTTCGACATCTTCCACATGAATGCCACTGGCGCGCTTGAGCGCCAGCGGGATGCGCCGCGGGTAGCTGCGGGCGTTGGACTCCTGTTGCTGCTGGCGCTGCAACAGCGGCGAATCGGTGAACGCGTACAACGGGCGCGGCGTGCTCGCCGGTGGGACCTGGGCAAGGCTGTAAGCGGTGGACATGGAGTGGTTCCTCGCAAGCAAGCGAATGAGCGGGTGTCGCTTGGGAAACGCTTGGATGCGAGGAGGATTTAGCGGTTGTTACGGGATTTTCGACAGCCTGTTATGGCCTCTTCGCGGGTACACCCGCTCCCACAGGGACCACTCGATATCTGAACCCTGTGCTGTACCTGTGGGAGCGGGTTTACCCGCGAAACGACCGCAACAAGCGGCAAGGATCAATGTCCCGAACGCGCCGGCACCTGCAACAAGACCCGCAAGCCATCACTCCGGCTGTCGAACTTCAGGCTACCGGCACAGCGCTGCACGATCGCCTGCACGATCGCCAACCCCAACCCGCAGCCGCCACTTTGCCCATTACGCCAGAAGCGTTCGGTCAAATGCTCCAGGTCTGCCTCGGCAATCCCCGGCCCATGGTCGCGCACCATGAAACCTACCTGCCCATCGCTCATCTGCAGTTCCAGCTCCACCGCCTCATCGCCACCATGGCGCAAGGCGTTGTCCAGCAGGTTGCGCAACGCCGCCACCGCCAGGGGCGCCGGCATGCCCAGGTAGACCTGTGTGGCTTCTTCCGGCAAACGCAACACGATACGCCGGTTGTCACCACCACCGGCGTCCTGCACCGCCTGCCGGGCTACCTGCTCGGCGCTGCACTGCACACCATCATCGAACGACAGGCTGCCCTCCACCCGCGCCAGCATCAGCAACTGCTCCAGTGTGCGATGCATGCGGTCGGTCCCCTGCTCGGCATGCGCCAGCGCCTGCTCGCGCACCGCACCCTCGGTCATGCGTGCTACCTGCAGGTGGGTCTTGATCGCCGTCAGCGGGCTGCGCAGTTCATGCGCGGCGTCGTCGGTCAGGCGCCGCTCGCGCTCAATGGTCTGGGCAATGCGCAGGAACAGCTGGTTCTGGGTTTCCAGCAGCGGCTGCAGTTCGCTGGGCATGCCCGCCACCTGCAGCGGCTCGACACTGTCCGCACGCCGGCGGCGCAGCGCGTCGCGCATGCGGTTGAGCGGCTCCAGGCCCTTGCCCAGGCCGATCCACAACAGCCCCAGGCTGCCCAGCAGCGCCATCAGTACCGGCGCCGAGGCCGCCAGCAGGATCGACTGGTTCAACGCCTCGCGCTCCATGTGCCGGTCGGCGGTGGTGATACGCACATCGCCATGGTTGTAGGTGAAGGTGCGCCACAGCGCGTCGTCGATGGTCTGGTCACGGAAACCACTGCTTTCGTCGTTCATGGCGCCATCGTGCTTGTGGTTGCTGGCGAGAATCTCGCCACGCAACGAGCTGACCTGGCAGGCCATGCCGTCCGGCACGCTGAACTGGTCGGCGGAAAAGTGCGCCTCCTCGCCCTTGGCGGTCAACGGCTGCGGCAACTGGTCGATCAGGCCGGCGACCATACGCGCCGAGGCCACCAGACGCTGGTCGAGGGAGAACATCATCTGCTGGCGCAGGTCGCGCAGCATCCACGCGGCAGCCAGCACCCAGATGATTACGAAGGCGCTGCCCAGGATCAGGCTCAGGCGTACCCGCAGGCTCATGATGCGGCCTCTTCCGGCGCCTGCGCCGGGCCCAGGCGATAGCCCAGGCCGCGCACGGTCTCGACGATGCCGTTGCCGAGCTTGCGCCGCAGGTGGTGGATATGCACGTTGAGGGCGTTGCTCTCCACCTCGTCGCTGAAGCCATACACGCAGTCCTTGAGCTGTTCGCTGGACAGCACTCGGCCGCGGTTCTGCAGCAGCGCCTGGAGCAGCGCCTGTTCACGGCGCGACAGGTCGACCGGCTGCCCGCCAAGGGTAGCCGAGCAGGTACTCGGGTCGTAGCACAGCGGGCCGTGCTCGATCACGTTCACCGCACGCCCGGCCACGCGCCGCAACAGGGTGTGCAGGCGTGCAGCCAGTTCGCGCAGGTCGAAGGGCTTGAGCAGGTAATCGTCGGCCCCGGCCTGCAGGCCATCGACCCGGTCAGTGACCGCATCCCGCGCGGTGAGCACCAGCACCGGCAGCGTCTCGCCCTGCTGGCGCAGACGGCGCAGCAGCTTGAGGCCGTCTTCGTCCGGCAGGCCGAGATCGAGGATCATCACGTCGAATTGCGCCGCCTGCAGCATCGCCCGTGCAGCGGCGGCGTTGCCCACCCGGTCCACGGTCAGGCCCTGGGCGGTAAGGCCGGCGCAGATGCCGGCGGCGATCAGGTCGTCGTCCTCGCAGAGCAGAACGTGCATGGTTGGGCTCCCGGAGTGGTGTGGCTGACATTGCACCTTGGGCGGATTAAGGGGGGATTATGGACCTTTTTGTAGAGGGGTGGGGTTCGTCCCGGGTGTGGCGATAATGCCGCGTTGTGGCGACCGCTTCAGGCCTGCATCACCTGCTCCGGTGTGTCCACATCCAGCAACACCCCGGCGTCATCGACCTCAACCACCGTACAGCAGCCTTGCTGCCCCCGCACCAACGACCGCGCCCCTTCATCCCCGCTCAGCCGCGCCAACGCCGCCCAGAAATCGCGCCCGAAGATCACCGGGTGCCCGTACTGCCCTGCATGGCGCGGCAACACGATGGTCGAAGCGCTGGCCGCCTCGGCCAGCCGACACAAGGTTGCCGGTTCGATCCAAGGCATATCACCCAGCAGAATGGCCACCGCCTGCGCCCGGCTGTCGAGCAACGAGCCGGCACCGGCAGCCAGGCTATGTCCCATGCCTGCGGCGGCCTCAGGGCTGGCGACGATACGGCAATCGCCAGGCAGCCCAAGATCCTCGCCCCGCTCGCCTGCGCGTAACACCACGCGAACGTCAGCGAATGCTGCGCGGGCCCGCTCCACGCTGTGCGTCAGCAGGCTGCGACCATCGGCCAGGGCCACCTGGCGTTTGTCAGCGCCAAAACGCCTGGCGCTGCCTGCCGCCAGCACCAGCGCAACCACACTCACAACCGCACCTGTCGCTGGTGCGACGTCGCCGCGGCAACCATCGCAGCGCTGTCGAACGTTTCGCTGGCTATCGTTTCAGGCATGGGCAACTCGTAATCGCCGGATGATCATGCAATGCAACCACTGACGTGCCGCCATGGCAAGCGCGGCTGATGATGTCGCGCCCTGCTACGCAGCGCCGCTTGCAGAAACAACGGTTAACCTTGGGTTAATCGACCCACGCCAGCATGGCCCCATTCCTCGATCTGCCAAGGCGAAGACATGCGCGTCCTCCTGCTGTTCCTGACATTGCTGCTGGCCGGCCCGTTGCAGGCCAACCCGTTCGACGTCAAACCTGACTTCCTGCCGGTCGACCAAGCCTTCGTGCTGACTCACGACCGCCAGGCCGACGGCCGGATGCGCCTGTACTTCCAGATCAAGCCGGGCTACTACCTGTATCAGAAACGCCTGAAGTTCGACGGCCTGCCCGGCGAACAACACCCGCAGTTGCCACCTGCGCTCAACCACCACGACGAATTCTTTGGCGACAGTGCGGTGTACCGCGACCAGCTCGAACTGCTGCTGCCCGCCAGCGCCCAGGGCCAGCTGCGCCTGGGCTGGCAGGGCTGCGCCGATGCCGGCCTGTGCTACCCGCCGCAAACCACGCTGATCGACCTGGGTGGCAGCGTGACGCCGACAGCCGGGCAAGCCAGTGACCAGGCCCTGGCCAGCGACCTGCAACAAGGCCACCTGGCCTGGAGCCTGCTGGCGTTCTTCGGCCTTGGCCTGTTGCTGGCCTTTACCCCCTGCTCGCTGCCGATGCTGCCGATCCTCGCCGGGCTGGTCCTGGGCAATGGCGCCAGTGCCCGACGCGGCTGGGTGCTGGCCGGGGTCTATGTGCTGAGCATGGCGCTGGTGTACGCCGCCCTGGGGGTGGTCGCCGCGCTGCTGGGTGCCAGCCTGCAGGCCTGGCTGCAGCAACCCTGGCTGCTGGGCAGCCTGGCGGCGCTGTTCGTGCTCCTGGCCTTGCCCATGTTCGGCGCCTTCGAACTGCAACTGCCCGCCGCCCTGCGTGACCGTCTGGACCGCGCCGGGCGCGGCACGCAGGGCGGCAACCTGTACGGCGCGGCACTGCTCGGCGCGCTGTCCGGGTTGCTGATGGGCCCGTGCATGACCGCGCCATTGGCGGGTGCGCTGCTGTACATCGCCCAGAGCGGCGATGTGTTGCAGGGGGCGCTGGTACTGTTCAGCCTTGGCCTGGGCATGGGCGTGCCGCTGTTGCTGCTGGTGACCTTGGGCAACCGCTACCTGCCGCGCCCGGGTGCCTGGATGAACCGGGTCAAGGGCGTGTTCGGCTTCGTCTTCCTGGGCATGGCGCTGTACACCGTGCGCGGCCTGCTGCCCGCCACCCTGCTGCTGGCCCTGGTGCCGGCGCTGTCATGGGCGCAGCAGACCGCCCAGGTTCCGGAACGCGGCGGCGATGCGGCCTCCACCGAAGAGGCGGTGACCTCGCGTGTGCCGCTGGATGAAATCCGCCGCTACGTGGCCGTCTACAACGCGGTACGTGCCGCGTATGTCGAACCGGTGGAAGACAAGAAACTGATGCAGTCGGCCATCCGTGGCCTGCTGCTGGACCTGGACCCGCACAGCACCTACTTCGACAAGGAAGATGCCGAAGCCTTCGACGAACAGGCCGAAGGTGCCTATGAAGGCATCGGCGTGGAGCTGCAGCAGCAGCCCGACAACAGCAGCCTCAAGGTCATCTCGCCGATCGACGACACCCCGGCGGCCAAGGCCGGCATCCTGGCCGGCGACCTGATCATCGCCATCGACGGCAAGCCGATCAGCGCGATCGAAGCCACCGAGCCGCTGCGCGGCAAGGCCGGCAGCAAGGTCATCCTCACCATCGTGCGCGAGGGCAAGCTGAAGCCGTTCGACGTGCCGATCACCCGCGAAACCATCCGCGTCACCAGCGTGCGCAGCCGCATGCTGGAACCCGGCTACGGCTACATTCGCCTGAGCACCTTCCAGGCCGATACCGGCGCCGATTTCCAGAAGCATGTGGCCCAGCTGCAGCAGCAGGCCGGCGGCAAGCTCAAGGGTCTGGTGCTGGACCTGCGCAGCAACCCCGGTGGCCTGCTCACCGCGGCGGTACAGGTGGCTGATGACCT
The DNA here is from genome assembly GCF_002386445.1 of Pseudomonas sp. UBA4617. Lineage (GTDB taxonomy): Bacteria > Pseudomonadota > Gammaproteobacteria > Pseudomonadales > Pseudomonadaceae > Aquipseudomonas. Next base: position 11,611 of record NZ_DGIR01000024.1, on the reverse strand, counting down.
GCTCGACAAGGGCAACATCGTGAGCACCCGGGGCCGCATCGCGATCAGCGACGCGCGTTTCGACGCCACGCCCGGCGACCTGCTCAAGGGCGCGCCCGTGGTGGTACTGGCGGATGCCGGTTCGGCCAGCGCCTCGGAAGTACTGGCGGGCGCACTGCGCGACAACGGCCGTGCGCGCGTGATCGGCAGCCGCACCTTCGGCAAGGGCTCGGTGCAGACCGTGCTGCCGCTGGACAACGGCGATTCGGTCAAGCTGACCACTGCGCGCTATTACACCCCGAGCGGCAAATCGATCCAGGCCACCGGCATCGTGCCCGACGTGGTGCTGGTGCCGGAGAAGAAGGCGGGCGAAGACGACGACCTGCCGGCCAGCCTGTCCGATTACAGCGAAGCGACCCTGCCGGGCCACCTGCGCGGTGACGAAGAGGGCGGCGAAGGCTACCAGGCCGGCGACGTGCTGCCCGGCGACGGCCCGATCAACGACGCGCTGGCCGAGCTGAAGCAGCCCGGTTCGGTGGCCGCCAAGCAGAAGGCCGAAGCGGCGAAGAAGCCGGCGCCCAAGGTGGAAGCAAAGCCGAAGCCCGAAGCAAAGCCCGAAGCAAAGCCCGAAGCAAAGCCCGAAGCAAAGCCGGAAGCCAAGCCGGAAGCCAAGCCGACGCCCTGACGTCGGCCCCCGGGGCGCGCACGCTTAGAACCCGTGCCGCTTCCGCAACCGCCGCGCGATTGCCGCGCGCACGTACACCCCATACACCAGCCCGAACACGAACCCGGCAATGTGCGCCCACCAGGCCACCATGCCGAAGGTCGGGCCGATGTACGCGAACACCACCTGCAGCCCGGCCCACACCCCGATCAGCAGGTAGGCCGGCGCCCGCACGAATTCCAGGAACAGCCCCAGCGGGATAACCACCCCCAGCCGGGCGCCCGGGAACAGGGCCAGGTACGCCCCGATCAGCGCCGACACCGCGCCGCTGGCGCCGATGATGATCTGGTCCGGGCTGCCCATCGTGTAGATCGCGGTGAGGTTGGAGATCGCCCCGCCCACCAGGAACAGCAGGATCAGCCGCCACGGCCCCAGCACCCGCTCGGCGGGCAGGCCGAAGATCAGCAGGAACACCAGGTTGCCCAGCAGGTGCGACCAATCCGCGTGCAGGAACAGCGCGGTGAACAACCGCAGCACGCTGCCGTCCTGGAAGGTGGCCCACCAGTCCAATGGCCGGGTCAGCCCGGTGGACAACGCGCCCCAGTCCATCCACAGGCTGCGCCGGGCATCGCCCGGGCGCGAGATCGACCACAGGAATGCGGCCCATAGCGTCGCGAACAGCAGGGGCGTCGCCCAGCGGACGGCGGACTTCTTGCGGGAGGGGAGCGAGACGAACATGCGTGGGCGCTAGCCTAGCGCGGCAACGCGCCTGAAGGAGCGAAGACGCGTTCAGCCTGAATAGCCGGAAAGGGTGATCGCGTTATTGTTTCATTAACTGGTCTGGGTATACTCGCATACGGCGTCGTATGTCGGGAGGGGAATCCGGCGCGTTGTGTCAAGTCCTTTGGGGCCTGGGACAGCGCAGGCGCGCGTTGCCAAACCACACGCATTTCCGGAGAGAACAAACGATGCATACCGCTTCCACCCTCGCCCGCGTCACCGCCCTCGCTGTCGGTATCGCCGGTGTCCTGGCCGTTGGCCACGTCAACGCCGCCGCCTTCCAGCTGAAGGAAAACAGCGCCAAGGGCCTCGGCCGCGCCTTCGCCGGTTCGGGCAGCGCCCAGGGCGACGCCTCGATCATCGCGGTCAACCCGGCCGGCATGCGCCAGCTGGAAGGCACCCAGATCCAGGGCGACCTGAGCGCCATCAGCTTCAAGGCAGAATTCGAAGGCACCGGCCGCAAGCCGACCGGCCAGCCGCAGACCGGCGGTGACGGCGGCGACGCCGGCATGATTGCCCCGGTTCCGGCCGCGTACTTCCACATGCCGATCGGCGAAAAGGCCCACTTTGGTGTGTCGCTGACCGCTCCGTTCGGCTTCAAGACCGATTACGACAACGGCTGGGTGGGGCGCTACAGCGGCCTGAAGACCGACCTGAAGGCGATCGACCTGGGCTTTGCCGCCTCGTACGACGTCAACCCGTACGTGTCCTTCGGCGCGTCGGTGTTCGTTGAGCACCTGACCATCGAACTGAGCAACAACATCGACTTCGGCACCGCGCTGGCCCAGTCCCGCGTGCCGGGCTTCGCCCCGGGCAGCGCCGATGGCAAGCTGACTGTCGAAGGCGACAACAACGCCGTGGGCTGGACCGTCGGCGGCTTGTTCAGCCCCGATGAGAACACCCACATCGGCTTCAGCTACCGCTCCAAGGTCGAGCACAAGATCACCGGCGGCGACGCCACCTTCGACGTGCCGTCCAACGCTGCTGCCGTGCTGGCCGTTGCCCAGCCGGGTCGCTTCGTGACCACCTCGGGCAAGGCCACCGTGACCCTGCCGGCCTCGGCCACCATGAGCGTGACCCACAACATCAACGACAAGTGGACCGTGATGGGTGATGTCACCCGTACCGCATGGTCGACCGCGTTCGACCAGGTCACCATCGACTACGCCTCGGCGCAGCCGGACTCGGTGCTGGAATTCGGCTACCGTGACACCACCTTCGTGTCGCTGGGCGCCGACTACAAGCTGAGCGAGACCCTTACCCTGCGTGGCGGCGTCGCGTACGACCAGACCCCGACCACCGACGCACACCGCGACGTGCGCGTGCCGGACACCAGCCGCAAGTGGCTGTCGTTCGGCCTCGGCTGGACCCCGTCGGCGAACATGGAATACAACTTCGGTTACACCCACCTGTTCACCAGCGACCCGAACGTGAACATTGGCGCCACCACCAACAACCAGGGCAACTCGCTGACCGGCAAGTACAAGGTCCGCGGCGACGTGCTGGCTGCTTCGTTCAACTACAAGTTCTGATCCACGGCGTTCGCGCCGCGTAACAGACAGAAGGCCCCGCGAAAGCGGGGCCTTCTGCGTTTGGGTCTTATCGTTTCAACATTCGGGCGAGCGACCCGCCGCATACAGCAGGCCCTGCCGCAGATGGGCCAGGAAATCGCGGTTGCGGTACAGGCCCGTGTCATGGCCCAGGCCGGTGTACCAGCTGCGCCCGCCATCAAACGGGTGGCACCACGCAATGGGGTGGTCGGCGCCCATGGTGCCGCCCTGGTACATGCGTTCGTCCACCGTGGCGATCACCTGCACGGCGCCACGCGGGTTGCTGCGGTAGTTGTACAGCTCGTCGCGTACCGGCCACGAGGTGCCCTGCGGCTTGCCCCCGCGCTCCGGCTGCACGCGGCTGAACTGCAGGCCCTCGGGGTGGTTCTTGAAATACGCGCCCACCAGCTGCCCATACCAGGGCCAGTCGTACTCGGTGTCGGCGGCCGAATGCACGCCCATGAACCCGCCACCCGCGCGGATGAAGGTCTCCATCGCCTGCTGCTGGGCGGCATCGAGCACATCGCCGGTGGTGTTGGCGAACACCACCACCCGGTACCGGGCCAGGTTGGCATCGTTGAAGTCGGCTGCGTTCTCGCTCTGGTCCACCGCCATGCGCTCTCGCTCGGCCAGCAGGCGCAGCGTGCTCACCGCGGTGGGAATCGAGTCGTGGCGGAACTTGGCGGTGCTGGTGAACACCAGTACGCGCTCGTTGGCGGCCGCCATGGCCGCGGGAACGGTGGACAGGAACATCGCCAGCAGCAACGGCAGGACATTTGGGCGCATGGCCGGATCATGCCACAGCCCCGTACAATCCCGGTCCGCGCGCAGCCGGCCGGGTGCCGCCTGCGGCGCAGGAACCGCTTCACGATCCATGACAAGGAAACCACATGTCGCCCGTTCTGCTTCGTTCCACCTTGGCCTTCGCCCTCTCCGCGCTGGCCGCGCCGGCCTTCGCCGCCGCCGATTTCGCCACCTGCTTCACCCTCACCCCGGGCCTGCGCTTCTCCACCGGCGATGAAACGCTGACCATCGAAAAGGCCACCTTCAACGGCCACGACGCGATCAAGGTGCACAGCGCCGGCGGTGGCGTCGGCACGGCCGCCTACTACGATGCCAGCGGCCGCCAGCTGCTGGGCCAGGACCGCTACGGGATCTCTGCCTGGGGCGGCGACGCTTCCCGGCCGGTGATGACCGATACCTTCAAGCCCGCGCCGACCTTCCCGCAAAGCGCCAAGCCGGGCGAGCGCTTCGTGGTCAACGGCAGCGGCGAACGCACCCACCACGTGGAAGAAACGGTCGAGCCGGTCGACTACGACGGCTTCAACGACTACACCTTCGTCGGCTTCGAAGACGTGGAGGCCACGGTCGACGACCAGCCGCGCACCTTCAAGGACACCTGCCACCTCACCGCGACCTTCGAAGACAACCGCATGGAAGCCTGGTACGCACCGGGGTTCGGCCGCATCAAGTTCGAGCGCTACATGGGCGAAGAACTGCTCCTGCGCGATGAAATCGAGGCGATCCACGCCGAGTGACGGCGCCGGCATCACCCACAAAAAACCCCGCTTTCGCGGGGTTTTTCGTTCAAACCATTACAACGCCGATCAATCGCCCAGGGTCAGCAGCGAGGCATTGCCGCCGGCCGCCGTGGTGTTCACGGTGACGGTCTTTTCGGTGGCAAAACGCAGCAGGTAGTGCGGGCCGCCGGCCTTCGGACCGGTGCCGGACAGGCCCTGGCCGCCGAACGGCTGCACGCCCACCACCGCACCAATCTGGTTGCGGTTGACGTACACGTTGCCCACGTTCACCCGCGAGGAAATGCGGTCCACGGTTTCGTCGATGCGCGAATGCACGCCCAGGGTGAGGCCATAGCCGGTGGCGTTGATCTGGTCGATCACCGCATCGAGCTGGTCGCCCTTCCAGCGGATCACGTGCAGCACCGGCCCGAAGATTTCCTTGTGCAGCTGGTCCAGGTTCTTCAGCTCATACGCACGCGGGGCGAAGAAGGTGCCGTGCGCGGCGGCTTCGCTGAGCTCGGCAGCGGCGATCAGGCGCGCTTCCTTCTCCATGCGTACCGCGTGTTCCTGCAGGATCTGCAGCGCATCGGCATCGATCACCGGGCCGACGTCGGTCGACAGCAGGCCCGGGTCGCCGATCTTCAGTTCGGCCATCGCACCGGCCAGCATCGTCATCACCTTGTCGGCGATGTCGTCCTGCACGAACAGCACGCGCGCGGCCGAGCAGCGCTGGCCGGCCGAGGTGAACGCCGAACCGATTGCATCCTTGACCAGCTGTTCCGGCAGCGCCGAGGAATCGGCGATGAAGGCGTTCTGGCCGCCGGTTTCGGCGATCAGCACGCCGATTGCGGCATCGCGGGCAGCCATCGCACGGTTGATCGCACGCGCGGTGTCGGTCGAACCGGTGAAGGCCACGCCGGCCACGCGCGGGTCGGCGGTGAGCGCGGCACCCACGGTGGCGCCGTCGCCGGGCAGGAACTGCACCACGCCTTCGGGCACGCCGGCATCCAGCAGCAGCTTCACCGCGTAGTAGCCGATCAGGTTGGTCTGTTCGGCCGGCTTGGCGATCACGCTGTTACCGGCGGCAAGCGCGGCGGCAACCTGGCCCAGGAAGATCGCCAGCGGGAAGTTCCACGGGCTGATGCACACGAACACGCCGCGGCCGTGCAGCTGCAGTTCGTTGGATTCACCGGTCGGGCTGGGCAGCTTCTCGGCGTGGCCGAACTGCTCGCGCGCCTGCTTGGCGTAGTAACGCAGGAAGTCCACCGCTTCGCGCACTTCGGCGATGCCGTCGGGCAGGCTCTTGCCGGCTTCCTTGACGCACAGCGCCATGAATTCGGGCAGGCGTGCTTCCAGCTGGTCGGCGGCGTGCTCGAGGATTGCCGCACGGCTGGCGGCCGGGGTGCGGTTCCACTGCGGCTGTGCGGCCACGGCGTTGGCCAGGGCCTTTTCCACGGTGGCGCTGTCGGCCGGCTGCCACTGGCCCACCACCTGGCGCGTATCGGCCGGGTTGACCACGTTCAACAGTGCGCCGGTGGGCTGTGCACCCGGCACCAGCGGGGCGGCCTGCCACGGCTTCACGGCCGCGTTGAGCTGCTCGGCCAGGGCGCGCAAATCGTTGTCGTTGGCGAGATTGACGCCCATGGAGTTCTTCCTGTCGTGGTTCTGGCTGCGCAGCAGGTCAACCGGCAGCGGGATTTTCGGGTGCGGAATGGATTCAAACGAGGCCACGGCTTCGACCGGATCGCGGATCAGGTCGTCGATGGCCACCGCGTCGTCGGTGATGCGGTTGACGAAGCTGGAGTTGGCGCCGTTCTCGAGCAGGCGGCGCACCAGGTACGGCAGCAGGTCTTCGTGCGAACCCACCGGTGCGTACACGCGGCACGGCACGTTCAGGCGGTTGGCCGGCACCACTTCGGCATACAGGTCATCGCCCATGCCGTGCAGCTTCTGGTGCTCGTACTGGCCACCCTGCGCGATCGCCTGCACCGCAGCGATGGTGTGCGCGTTGTGCGTGGCGAACATCGGGTAGATCGCATCGGCATGGGTGAACAGACGCTTGGCGCAGGCCAGGTAGGACACGTCGGTGTTCTGCTTGCGGGTGAACACCGGGTAGGCCGGCAGGCCGTCGATCTGGGCGCGCTTGATTTCCGCATCCCAGTACGCGCCCTTGACCAGGCGCACCTGCAGGCGGCGACCAATGCGGCGAGCCAGGTCGGCCAGGTAGTCGATCGTGTACGGGGTGCGCTTCTGGTACGCCTGCACCACCACGCCGAAGCCTTCCCAGCCGGCCAGCGAGGCATCGCTCACCACCGCTTCGATGATGTCCAGCGACAGTTCCAGGCGGTCGGTTTCCTCGGCATCCACCGTGCAGCCGATGCCGTACGACTTGGCCAGCTGCGCCAGTTCCAGCACGCCCGGGACCAGGTCGGCCATCACGCGCGCGCGCTTGGCGTGCTCGTAGCGCGGGTACAGCGCCGACAGCTTGATGGAAATGCCCGGGGCCGAATTGACGTCGCCCTCCGGGCGGCCGCCACGGGCCTTGTGGTCGCCACCGATGGAGTGGATCGCGCGGCGGTAGTCTTCCAGGTAACGCTTGGCGTCCTTCATGGTCAGCGCGCCTTCGCCGAGCATGTCGAACGAATAGCGGTAGCTGGCGTTGTCGCCCTTGTGCGAGCGCGACAGCGCTTCGTCGATGGTGCGGCCCATGACGAACTGGTGGCCCATGATCTTCATCGCCTGGCGCACGGCCAGGCGGATCACCGGCTCACCCACGCGGCCCATCAGGCGCGCGAACGCGCCCGGCACGTCGGCGCGGGTGGAGTCGTTGATCTGCACGATGTGGCCGGTGAGCATCAGGCCCCAGGTGGAGGCGTTGACCAGCACCGAATCGCTGCCGCCCAGGTGCTTCTTCCAGTCCGCTTCGCCGAGCTTGTCGCGGATCAGCTTGTCGGCGGTGTCCTGGTCCGGAATGCGCAGCAGCGCTTCGGCCACGCACATCAGCAGCACGCCTTCCTCGCTGCCCAGGTCGTACTGGCGCATGAAGGCTTCGATCGCGCCCTGGTCCTTGGCACGCACGCGCACGCGCTTGACCAGGTCGGCGGCAGTGGCCTGCACCGTGGCCTGTTCGTCGGCGGGCAGGCGCGCCTGCGCCAGCAGCTCGCGCACGTGGCTGGCCTCGTCCTTCATCCAGGCATCGGTGATGGCCTGGCGGAACGCATTGGGAACACCCGGCAGCTCGGGGGACAGCAGCGGCGGGCGGGAGGCGCCGGACGGGGCCGGGGCAGGGGGAAGCGCGGAAGGTGCGGTCATGCCGGTTGGCTCGTGGAAAACTTGACCATTTTAATCGCTTTTTCATCCGTGAAAGCAATCGGAGCTGCGCCGCGGATCGCGTTCATAGCCTTTCATACAGGGGGATTCGGCGGATCCAGCAGTGTCGTTAAAAACTGTGCCGATTTCGTCAAAACCGTCGCCGATGCTTATGCTGTATTGCACCATTCCCAAACCTGTGAATGGACCCTTGCCGCTCGCGCGAGATCAGGGCTACCATCGAGACGTTTCCTGCGGCAGGAAAACGCGTCCCCCACGGGCGCTCGAAAGAACGGAGTTTGCGGAGATGAACCCGCACCCGGTCGACCGCCGGTGTTCAGTGCATACCCCCATGGGGTGGGGGCTGATCGTCGGCGGGAAGAGAACCAGAAGGCTTGCTAGTGGCCAGCGATGGCTGCAACCGACGACGCTAAGGGTCTAGGCAATGAAGCAACGCAGAAAGTGGGGCACGCAGTTCGCAAAGGCAGTGGGGTGTGGAGCAGCGCTGATGGCGCCGGCACTGGCGTGGGCCCAATCGGCCGACCCGGTTCCGTGGCAGCTGAACATGGGCAAGGGGGTCACCCAGAGCTCGCGGTTGGCCTGGGAATCCAACATGTTCTCGCTGTGGGTGTGTACGGTCATCGGCGTGCTGGTGTTCGGCGCGATGTTCTATGCCATCTTCAAGTTCCGCAAATCCAAGGGGGCGGTAGCCGCCACCTTCAGCCACAACACCAAGGCCGAGATCGTCTGGACCGTCATACCAGTGATCATCCTGGTGGTGATGGCGTGGCCGGCCACGGCCAACCTGATCAAGTTCTACGACACCCGCGATGCCGAAATGACCGTCAAGGTCACCGGCTACCAGTGGATGTGGAAGTACGAATACCTGGGCGAAGAGGTCACCTTCACCAGCCGCCTGGACCGCGAATCGGACCGGGTCCGGCAGAGCGGCAAGGTGCCCGACCGCGACAGCCACCCGCATTACCTGCTCGACGTGGACAACCGCCTGGTGTTGCCGGTCGACACCAAGGTGCGCTTCGTCATCACCTCCGATGACGTGATCCACGCCTGGTGGGTGCCGGCGCTGGGCTGGAAGCAGGATGCCATTCCCGGTTTCGTCAACGAAGCCTGGACCAACATCGAGAAGGTCGGCGTGTACCGCGGCCAGTGCGCCGAGCTGTGCGGCAAGGACCATGGCTTCATGCCCATCGTGGTGGAAGCGGTGTCCAAGGAAGATTTCCAGAAGTGGCTGGCCGCCAAGCGGCCCAAGGCGCCCGATCCGGCGCCGGCACCGGCCGCACCGGAAGCCACGCCTGCACCGCCAGACCCGGCGGCGCCCGCACCCGAGGCTGCACCCGCAGCTGCACCCGCGCCTGAAAACGCCTGATACGAACCGCGCGTGCCGCACGGCGCGCGCTGAAACCGAACCAACGAGGTGGTGTGGCGATGGCGCATTCCGCAGTGGATCACGACGGGCATCACGGGCATCAGCAGTCGTTCTTCGAACGTTGGTTCTTCTCGACCAACCACAAGGACATCGGCACGCTCTACCTGCTCTTCAGCTTCATCATGTTCATCATCGGCGCAGCGATGAGCGTGATCATCCGCGCCGAGCTGATGCAGCCGGGCCTGCAGTTCGTGAAGCCGGAAACCTTCAACCAGCTCACCACCGTGCATGCGCTGGTGATGATCTTCGGTGGCGTCATGCCGGCCTTCGTCGGCCTGGCCAACTGGATGATCCCGCTGCAGGTCGGCGCGCCGGACATGGCGCTGCCGCGCATGAACAACTGGTCGTTCTGGCTGCTGCCGGTGGCCTTCAGCCTGCTGCTGCTCACCTTCCTGCTGCCCGGCGGCGCGCCGGCCGGCGGCTGGACCCTGTACCCGCCGCTGTCGCTGCAGGGCGGCTACAACGTGGCGTTCACCGTGTTCGCGATCCACGTGGCCGGCATCAGTTCGATCATGGGCGCGATCAACATCATCGCCACCGTGCTCAACATGCGCGCGCCCGGCATCGACCTGCTGAAGATGCCGATCTTCTGCTGGTCCTGGCTGATCACCGCCTTCCTGCTGATCGCGGTGATGCCGGTGCTGGCCGGTGCGGTGACCATGCTGCTCACCGACAAGTTCTTCGGCACCAGCTTCTTCAACGCGGCCGGCGGCGGCGATCCGGTGATGTTCCAGCACATCTTCTGGTTCTTCGGCCACCCGGAGGTGTACATCATGATCCTGCCGGCATTCGGCGTGGTCAGTGAAATCATCCCCACCTTCAGCCGCAAGCCGCTGTTCGGGTACCAGGCCATGGTCTACGCGATCGCCGCGATCGCCTTCCTGTCCTTCATCGTCTGGGCCCACCACATGTTCACCGTGGGCATGCCGCTGGGCGGCGAAATCTACTTCATGTTCGCCACCATGCTGATCTCCATCCCCACCGGGGTGAAGGTGTTCAACTGGGTGAGCACCATGTGGCGCGGTTCGCTTACCTTCGAAGCGCCCATGCTGTGGGCGGTGGCCTTCGTGATCCTGTTCACCATCGGCGGCTTCTCCGGCCTGATGCTGGCCATCGTGGTGGCCGACTTCCAGTACCACGACACCTACTTCGTGGTGGCGCACTTCCACTACGTGCTGGTGACCGGCGCGGTGTTCGCGCTGATCGGCGCGGTGTACTACTGGTGGCCGAAGTGGACCGGGCGCATGTACAGCGAGTTCTGGGCCAAGGTGCACTTCTGGTGGTCCATCCTCTTCGTGAACCTGCTGTTCTTCCCGCAGCACTTCCTGGGCCTGGCCGGCATGCCGCGCCGCATTCCCGATTACAGCGTGGCCTTCGCCGACTGGAACCTGATCAGCTCCATTGGCGCATTCGGCATGTTCGTCACCCCGTTCATGATGGCCGCGATCCTGATCGCCTCGCTGCGCAACGGCGAAAAGGCCGCTGACCGTTCGTGGGAAGGCGCACGCGGGCTGGAATGGACGGTGCCGTCACCGGCACCGGCGCATACCTTCACCGTGCCGCCGACCATCCGCCCGGGCGATCTGGCCCATGACGACATCACCCACTGAGGTCCGCCATGCATGACGTGCACCAACAGGATCTGGCTGCCCGCCGCCAACGCGCCCGCCGTACCGCGCTGTGGGTGGGTGCGGTGGCGATCCTGGTCTATGTCGGCTTCATCCTGAGCGGGGTGCTGGGGCGATGAGCGAAACCCGCCCCGCACCGCATGCCGGGCTGCCGCGCCTGATCGCGGTGGCGGTGGCGGTGTTCGTGCTCACCTTCTCGCTGGTGCCGCTGTACCGCATTGCCTGCGAAAAGGTGTTCGGGGTGCGGCTGGAGCGTGGCCCCGGTGCGGCGGCCGTCGGCGCGCCCGGCGCGGCCAAGCGCACCGTGCGGGTGCAGTTCGATGGCGGCGTGAACTCCAAGCTGCCGTGGGCCTTCCACCCCGAACAGCTGACCATGGACGTGGTGCCCGGCGAGCTCAACGAAGCGCTGTACTACGCGCGCAACGACAGCGACCGCGCGCTGGTGGGCAGCGCCGTGCCATCGGTGGCGCCGGCCAAGGCCTCGGGTTACTTCAGCAAGACCGAATGCTTCTGCTTCACCGCGCAGACCCTGGTGGCGGGCGAGAAACGCGACATGCCGGTGCGTTTCATCGTCGACCCGGACCTGCCGGCCAACATCAAGACCATCACCCTGTCCTACACGTTCTACAAGAACGACGCGCTGTCGGCGCAGCTGGCCACGGCGACCCCGCCGGCCACCGCGCGCTCGGCACCCTGATACGTACCCGGATACCGATCATGGCCACCCAGCACAG
>NZ_DGIR01000050.1:57287-57961 GCF_002386445.1 Pseudomonas sp. UBA4617 | reverse complement strand
AGCGGCCTTGTGCCGCGAACGAGGGCCAAAGGCCCTCGCCTTCCTTGTATCAGTCTTCCAGCAGCTCTTCGGCAGTCCCGAGGATGTTCTCCACGGTGAAACCGAACTCTTCGAACAGAGCCGAAGCAGGCGCCGACTCACCATAGGTGGTCATGCCGATGACGCGGCCTTCCAGGCCAACGTACTTGTACCAGAAGTCGGCATGGGCGGCTTCGATGGCAATCCGCGCGCCCACTTCCAGCGGCAATACCGACTGCTTGTAGGCAGCGTCCTGGGCATCGAACACGCTGGTGCACGGCATGGAAACCACGCGCACCTTGCGGCCTTGCTCGGTCAGCTTGTCGAACGCCTGGACCGCCAGGCCCACTTCCGAGCCGGTGGCGATCAGGATCAGCTCAGGCTCGCCGGCGCAGTCCTTCAGCACGTAGCCGCCGCGGCTGATGTCGGCGATCTGCTGGGCGTCACGCGCCTGGTGCTGCAGGTTCTGGCGCGAGAAGATCAGTGCCGAAGGGCCGTCCTTGCGCTCCAGGGCGTGTTTCCAGGACACGGCGGATTCCACCGCGTCGGCCGGGCGCCAGGTGTCCAGGTTCGGCGTGCTGCGCAGGCTGGTCAGTTGCTCGATCGGCTGGTGGGTCGGACCGTCTTCGCCCAGGCCGATGGAGTCGTGGGTATAG
>NZ_DGIR01000050.1:16337-57043 GCF_002386445.1 Pseudomonas sp. UBA4617 | reverse complement strand
GATGGAGTCGTGGGTATAGACGTGGATCACGCGCTGCTTCATCAGCGCCGACATGCGCACCGCGTTGCGGGCGTATTCCATGAACATCAGGAAAGTCGCGCCGTAAGGCACCAGGCCACCGTGCAAGGCAACGCCGTTCATGATGGCGGTCATGCCGAACTCGCGCACACCGTAGAACACATAATTGCCGCTGGCATCGTTGGCCTCGACACCCTTGCAGCCCTTCCACAGGGTGAGGTTGGAGCCGGCCAGGTCAGCCGAACCGCCGAGGAACTCGGGCAGCAGCGGGCCGAACGCGTTCAGGGTGTTCTGGCTGGCCTTGCGGCTGGCGATGGTTTCGCCCTTGGCCGCCACTTCATTGATGTAGGCCTGGGCCTTCTCGCTGAAGTCGGCCGGCAGTTCACCGGCGGCACGGCGCTGGAACTCGGCAGCCAGCTCTGGATAGGCCTTGGCATAGGCTTCGAAACGCTGATTCCACTCGGCTTCAGCCTTGGCACCGGCGGCCTTGGCGTCCCACTCGGCGTAGATGTCGGCCGGGATTTCGAACGGGCCGTGGTTCCAGTTCAGCTCTTTGCGGGCCAGGGCGATTTCGTCGTTGCCCAGCGGTGCGCCATGGCAGTCTTCCTTGCCCTGCTTGTTCGGCGAGCCGAAACCGATGATGGTCTTGCAGCAGATCAGGGTCGGGCGATCGCTCTTGCGGGCGGTCTCGATGGCGGTCTTGATCTCGTCGGCGTCATGGCCGTCGACATTGCGGATCACCTGCCAGTTGTACGCTTCGAAGCGCGCCGGGGTGTTGTCGGTGAACCAGCCGTGTACTTCGCCGTCGATGGAAATGCCGTTGTCGTCGTAGAACGCGATCAGCTTGTTCAGGCCCAGGGTGCCAGCCAGCGAGGCGACTTCGTGGGAGATACCTTCCATCATGCAGCCGTCGCCGAGGAACACGTAGGTGTTGTGGTCGACGATGGTGTGGCCGTCACGGTTGAACTGGGCCGCCAGCACTTTTTCCGCCAGGGCGAAGCCCACGGCGTTGGCGATGCCTTGGCCGAGCGGGCCGGTGGTGGTCTCGACGCCTGGGGTGTAGCCGTATTCCGGGTGGCCCGGGGTGCGGCTGTGCAGCTGGCGGAAGGCCTTGAGGTCATCGATCGACAGGTCGTAGCCGGTCAGGTGCAACAGCGAGTAGATCAGCATCGAACCGTGGCCGTTGGACAGCACGAAGCGGTCACGGTCGACGAAATTCGGGTTGCTCGGGCTGTGCTTCAGATAGTCGCGCCAAAGCACTTCGGCGATATCCGCCATGCCCATGGGGGCACCTGGGTGGCCGCTGTTGGCCTTTTGCACGGCATCCATGCTGAGGGCACGAATGGCGTTGGCACGTTCACGACGGCTGGGCATCGCTGATCTCCTGGGGGCTTGAATAGGTGGTGTCACGAAAAAGGCGGCCATTTTCGCCCACTGGGGGGGCTCGGGGCAATGACGTATGGTCGCAGTCAGGGGATTTTCCTGTGATTGGCTTTCAATTCGGCGCAAAACCGGGCTAACCGTCCCGCTCATCACCCAATATCAAAACTTTTTGATATTGCCCTTGCTAGGGCAACGATGCCTGTCTAGACTGCCGCCCCATGAACCTTCGTGCGCAGTTGATTCCCGAGCAATGCGAAGCACTGGCCGCCCTGTGCAAAGCCAGTGGCGACGAGTTGCGCCTGAACGTATTGCGCGCACTGGCCAATGACTCGTTCGGCGTGCTGGAACTGGCACAGATCTTCGACGTCGGCCAGTCGGGCATGAGCCACCACCTGAAGGTCCTGGCCCAGGCCGAGCTGGTCGCCACCCGTCGCGAAGGCAACGCGGTCTTCTACCGCCGCGCCCTGCCCGACAGCCTGCGCCTGGGCGGCCGCCTGCATGCGGCACTGCTCGAAGAGGTCGACGAGCTGGCCCTGCCACCCGAGGTGCAGGCCCGTATTGCCCAGGTGCAGCAACGTCGCGCCGCCACCAGCCAGGACTTTTTCCAGCGCGTGGAAGAGAAGTTTCGCGCCCAGCAAGACCTGATCGCCGGCCTGCCGCAGTACCGCGAAAGCCTGCTGGCGCTGCTCGACAAGCTGAATTTCGACCCAGCCGCCAGTGCCCTGGAAGTCGGCCCTGGTGATGGCGGTTTCCTGCCCGACCTGGCCCGGCGCTTCGCCCGGGTCACCGCGCTGGACAACAGCCCGACCATGCTCGAACTGGCACGCCAGGTCTGCGAACGTGAGCGCCTGAGTAATGTAAACCTGCAGTTGGCCGATGCACTGGGTGCAACGGATGTGGAAGCCGACTGCGTTGTGCTGAACATGGTCTTGCACCATTTCAGCGATCCGGCCCTGGCCCTGCGCCAGCTGGCCAAACGGGTGAAGGCAGGCGGCAGTCTGCTGGTCACCGAACTGTGCAGCCATGACCAGGGCTGGGCGCGGGAAGCCTGCGGCGACCTCTGGCTCGGTTTTGAACAGGACGACCTGGCCCGTTGGGCCACGGCAGCCGGGCTGTTCCCGGGGGACAGCCTGTACGTGGGCTTGCGTAACGGTTTCCAGATCCAGGTCCGCCATTTTCAGCGGACGGCTGGCGACATACACCATCGGTAAATTTCAGGAACCTTCGAGATGAGCGAATACTCCCTTTTCACCTCCGAGTCCGTGTCCGAAGGGCATCCGGACAAGATCGCCGACCAGATTTCGGACGCCGTCCTTGATGCCATCATCGCCCAGGACAAATACGCTCGCGTCGCCTGCGAAACCCTGGTCAAGACCGGTGTCGCCATCATCGCCGGCGAAGTCACCACTTCGGCCTGGGTCGACCTGGAAGACCTGGTGCGCAAGGTCATCATCGACATCGGCTACAACAGCTCCGACGTTGGGTTCGATGGCGCCACCTGCGCCGTGATGAACATCATCGGCAAGCAGTCGGTGGACATCGCCCAGGGCGTGGACCGCTCCAAGCCGGAAGACCAAGGTGCCGGTGACCAGGGCCTGATGTTCGGCTATGCCAGCAACGAAACCGAAGTGCTGATGCCGGCGCCGATCTGCTTCTCGCACCGTCTGGTCGAGCGCCAGGCCGAAGCGCGCAAGTCCGGCCTGCTGCCATGGCTGCGCCCGGACGCCAAGTCGCAGGTCACCTGCCGTTACGAAAACGGCAAGGTTGTCGGCATCGACGCCGTGGTGCTGTCGACCCAGCACAACCCTGAGGTTTCGCAGAAAGACCTGCAGGAAGCGGTGATGGAGCTGATCGTCAAGCACACCCTGCCTGCCGAACTGCTGCACAAAGGCACCCAGTACCACATCAACCCGACCGGCAACTTCATCATCGGTGGCCCGGTGGGTGACTGCGGCCTGACCGGGCGCAAGATCATCGTCGACTCCTACGGCGGCATGGCCCGCCATGGTGGTGGCGCGTTCTCCGGCAAGGACCCGTCCAAGGTCGACCGTTCCGCCGCCTACGCCGGCCGCTACGTGGCCAAGAACATCGTCGCCGCCGGCCTGGCCGAACGCTGCGAGATCCAGGTTTCCTACGCCATTGGCGTGGCCCAGCCGACCTCCATCTCGATCAACACCTTCGGTACCGGCAAGGTTTCCGACGACAAGATCATCCAGCTGGTGCGCGAGTGCTTCGACCTGCGTCCGTACGCCATCACCACCATGCTCGACTTGCTGCACCCGATGTACCAGGAAACCGCCGCCTACGGCCACTTCGGCCGCACCCCGCAGCAGAAGACGGTCGGCGACGACACCTTCACCACTTTCACCTGGGAGCGTACCGATCGCGCCCAGTCGCTGCGTGACGCTGCCGGCCTGTAACTTTTCCTGCAGCGCTGGACGAAAGCCCCTGCCGAATGTTCGGCAGGGGCTTTTTTGTGACATATCGCCTGACAAACCCTGCATGGCGTCGCGCCTCTCGCCTGCCTAGGCTGTGGGCTCCCACACGCCATGCAAGGATGCTGGCCATGCCACTCATGCCGTTGTTTGCCCTGCTGCTGATACTCCAGGCCTCTCTGACGCAGGCGAGCCAATGTCCCGATTGGGGCCCGGAGCAAGCCGCCACTGAAACCGCCCAGTTACGCACCACGCTCGCCCGCTGGGATGACCACTACCATCGCCAGGGCGTTGCGCTGGTGCCCGATGAGTTATACGACCAGAGCCGCCGGCGCCTGGCACACCTGCAGCAGTGCTTTGGCCTGGCGAACACCGCGTCGCCCTTGGCCAGTGCCCGCGGGCCGGTCCCCCACCCGGTACCGCATACGGGGGTCGACAAACTGGCCGACCAGCAAGCCGTGGTGCGCTGGTTGGCCGGCAAGCGCGGGGTCTGGGTGCAGCCCAAGGTCGATGGCGTAGCCGTCACCCTCATCTATCGACAGGGCCGTCTGGTGCAGTTGATCAGCCGCGGCGACGGGGTGCAGGGGCATGACTGGAGCCGCCACATACCGAGGCTAGGCGCGATCACCCAGCAGCTGCCCCAACCCGTGGACCTGCTGTTGCAGGGCGAATTGTACTGGCGCCTGGACGCGCATGTACAAGCCCGGGCAGGCAGCACCAACGCCCGCGGTACAGTGGCCGGGCTGCTGGCACGCAAGGTGTTGAGCAACGAACAGGGCAATGGCATCGGCCTGTTCGTCTGGGACTGGCCTCAAGGCCCGGCGCAACAGGCCGAGCGTCTTGCACAGCTGGCGCAACTGGGCTTTCCCGAAGGCCAGGAGTACAGCGTCGCCATCAATACAGCGGAGGATGCAGCCCATTGGCGCGACCATTGGCACCGCACCGCGCTGCCCTTCGCCAGCGATGGAGTGATCCTGCGCCTGGGCAGCCGCCCGCCCGCCGAGCGCTGGCAGGCCAGGGCGCCCTACTGGATCGCAGCCTGGAAGTACCCCTTCACACAGGCGTTGGCGGAAGTCCGCGAAGTCCGCTTCCGCGTCGGCCGTACCGGCAAGGTCACCCCGGTGCTGCAGGTCATTCCGGTAACCCTCGATGACCGGCGGATCACCCAGGTAAGCCTGGGCTCGCTGGCACGCTGGCAAAGTCTCGATATCCGTCCCGGCGACCAGGTGGCCGTGAGCCTTGCCGGATTGACCATCCCGCGCCTGGAGCAGGTGCTACACCGCGCCGTCGAGCGTCACCCAGTCACCCCACCAACACCCGGCCAGTACCACGTCCACAGTTGCTGGCAGGCCGCTGTCGGCTGTGAGGAGCAGTTCGTGGCCCGCCTCTCCTGGCTAAGCGGCAAACACGGGCTGGCACTGCCTCGCGTCGGCCCTGGCACTTGGCGCCGGCTGGTGGCCGCCGGGCTGGTGACCTCGATGACCGACTGGCTGCACCTGGATGCCGAACGCCTGAGCCAGATCCCGGGAATCAGCGACGTCACTGCGGCGCAGTTGCTGGGCAGCTTCCAGCAAGCCCGCTCGCGGCCATTCGCCCAATGGCTGCGTGGGCTAGGAGTGCCCACGCCAGCAGGGGTGCAGGTGGCCGGCGACTGGCCAGACCTGGCCGCGCGCGCAGCCGTCGAATGGCAAGCCTTGCCCGGTATCGGCGCAAAGCGCGGCCAACAGCTGGT
Organism: Pseudomonas sp. UBA4617; assembly: GCF_002386445.1. Lineage (GTDB taxonomy): Bacteria > Pseudomonadota > Gammaproteobacteria > Pseudomonadales > Pseudomonadaceae > Aquipseudomonas. Next base: position 51,475 of record NZ_DGIR01000050.1, on the reverse strand, counting down.
GGAATACTTCACCAACCTCGAGGTTCAAACCATCGCCAACCAACTTGGCCTGGCCGGCATCGAAGGGTTTCGGGTCGACAGCCAGCAGACCATGCAATGATTTTTTACCAGTTTACCTGCAAGGAAATTCCTCGAATCAAGCGGAAAGGCCCGACAAGGGTTCCTAAATGAGCAAAACCAAGGCAGGATTTCCCCCAACTTTTGCTGCCCCGCCCCGTCAAGGAGGCTTTTCATGAAACGTATTTCGACCCTTTTCCTGCTCGCGACACTCGGCCTGGCTGCTGGCGCCGTCCAGGCTGCCCAGCCGGATGCCGGCCTGACCGGTTGCGCCGCCAAGCGCAGCGCCATCGAGAACCAGCTGAAGCTTGCCCGCGACCAGGGCAACGCCGGCCAGGTCTCAGGGCTGGAAGAGGCGCTACGTGGGGTCGACAACTGCACCGATGCCGGCCTGCGCAAGGAGCGCGAGCAAAAAGTACTCGAAGCCCGTCACGAGGTGGCACAGCGGGAAAAGGATCTGAAGAAGGCCGAGAAGAAAGGCGATTCCGAGAAGATCAACAAACGCAAGGACAAGCTGGCCGAATCGCGCAAGGAGCTGCAGGAAGCGGTGGAAGACCTGGACCGCTGAAGCCAGCGGCAACCACGGTCAATGATTACGAAATTCGTTATGACAGGCCTTGCATGCCGCTTCGACCTTGTCCATCGGCGCCTTCAGCCGGGCAGTGTCAAGCGGCTGACCGCGGGTGACATCGACCAGTTCGCCAGTGACCCCTTCCAACTGCCGGGCCAGGTCATGAAAGCGGGCCTGGCGCTCCCAGACCTCGGTGCGCGCACTGCTGTCGCCACCATCACGTGCCGATGGAAAGTGCTGCCAGGGCTGGTGCGAAAGGTTGTCGAGCTTCAGCGCACCGTCGGCAAACTTCACCCCGTCGAACGGCAGCCGGCCCCGCAGCATGCCGCCCAGGTCTTCGCTGGTCCTGAGCATGTCCTTGAAGATCGCCTTGCGCTTGCCCAGCGGCGAGTTCGGGTCAACCCGCTCGCAACCACTCATGGCACCGCCCAAGGCCAATGCTGCCAGCAGAACAACGGTCAATCGCTTCAACATCACGCTCACTTCGGCCTACGCAAATGGGCGGCCAGTATCGCTGCCCACGAGCCAAAGACCAATAGCCACATAAAAAACAAGGGCGAATATCAATCTTCGCCGTGACAGGAATACACACATGAAATCAGCCCTGCGCCATCTGGCCTGGACGCTCCCGGTGCTGGCTCTGCTGGCCGGCTGCAACGGCGGCGAGAACGCCAGGCCGGAGCCACATGCCATCGCTACCTACGTCCCGACCACCTGGAAAGACCTGCCGACTGTCAGTGACGAAGACCTGCTGGCCGGTTTCTACGCCTGGCGCAATGGCTGTGAAAAGCTCAAGCGCGACCCGGTATGGGCCGCTACCTGCGAAGCCGCCGGCAATGCCACGGCCAGTGCTGCACAGGTGCGCACCTTCCTGGAGCAGAACCTGGAGGTATATGGCCTGCGTTCCGCCGAGAACAACGCCCATGGCCTGATTACCGGCTACTACGAACCGGTCTACCCCGGCAGCCTCAAGCCGTCGGCAAGCAACCATGTGCCGGTCTACGGCATTCCCGATGACATGATCGTGGTCGACCTGGCCAGCGTGTACCCCGAGCTCAAGGGCAAACGCCTGCGCGGGCGCCTCGACGGGCGGGTGCTCAAGCCTTACGACACCGCCGAAGTCATCAACCGCGACGGCGTCAAGGCACCGGTGCTGGCCTGGCTGACCGACCCCATGGACCTGCAGTTCTTGCAGGTCCAGGGTTCCGGTCGGGTGCAACTGGAAGACGGCCGCCAGCTGCGCCTGGGCTACGCCGACCAGAACGGCCATCCGTACCGCCCGATCGGGCGTTGGCTGGTAGAACAAGGCCAGCTGAAAAAGGAAGAAGTGAGCATGGGCGCCATCCACGCCTGGGCCCAGGCCAACCCGCAGCGCGTGCCGGAGCTGCTTGCCAGCAACCCCAGCTATGTGTTCTTCAGCACCCGCCCGGACAGCAACGAAGGCCCGCGCGGTTCGCTGAACGTGCCGCTGACCGCCGGTTACAGCGTAGCCATCGACCGCAAGGTGATTCCGCTGGGCAGTCTGCTGTGGCTGTCCACCACCCGCCCGGACGGAAGCCCGGTAGTTCGCCCCGTGGGCGCTCAGGATACCGGAGGGGCGATTACGGGCGAAGTGCGGGCCGACCTGTTCTGGGGCACCGGGCCGGAGGCCGGAGAACTGGCCGGGAACATGAAGCAGCAAGGACAGATCTGGATGCTGTGGCCCAAGGGCAAGCCGCTGCCTGAGGTGCCCAAGGTGCCCTGAAGGTCAAGCGAGCCCTGTGGGGCGGGCTTACCCGCGAGCAAGACCACGCGGTGCATGGCACCGGCTTCGCTGGCGTTCGCGGCTGAAGCCGCCCCCACACGGACGGCGGCAGTTGTCAGATGGAAACCACGAAGAACGCCACGATCATCGCCATCCCGGCAAACCACACCAGCGAGCGCAGCACCGCCCAGTCCGCCAGGTAGCAAATGATGTAAAGCAAGCGGCTGGTGATGTACATCACCCCCAGCACATCCTGGGTTACCTGCTCGGCATTGCCGACGATATCTGCCACCAGCACCGCCGCGGCAAAGGCCGGAAAGGCTTCATAACTGTTCTGTTGGGCGGCATGCGCGCGGCGTGGCAAGCCGGAAAGCGTATCCAGGAAAGCGCGCGGATCGTGGTTGTCTCTCAGGCCGAAACGGCCACTGCTCGCCTTGGCGATCAGCGCGCAGAGCGGCGGCAGGACCAGCGCGATCAGAATGCACCACAGGGCAACGGTCATAGGCAGGACTCCTTGTTCAGTCTTCGGGTCAAAGCTTCATTATCAACATGCCGGCCAACACCAGCCCGCAAGCTAGGAGTCTTGGCCCGCCAAAAGGTTCTTTGAGGTAGCGCATGCCCAGCAGTACCACCAGGATAACGCTCAATTCCCGCAGTGCTGCCGCCTCGGCCACCGACCCCAGGTGCATCGCCCACAGCACCAGTGCATAACTGAGCAGTACGCACAGCCCTACCGCCAGCCCCAGGCGCCACTGCAGGCGCCAGAACAGTACGAACGGCGCACGGCGTGCCACGCAGGCCAGCAAGGGGAACGGCCAGGCGCTGAGCAAGGTAAGCCACACCAGGTAATCCCAGGGCTTGCCCCACAGGCGCACGGCCTGACCATCGAACCAGGTGTAGCTGCCGATGCACAGGCCAATCAGGGCAACCACCGGCAGCATCGACCACGGCAGCCGGTCGCCGCCACCGCCCTGCCACAACAGGCAGGCCATGCCACAGGGGATCAACAGGATGCCGATGATCTGCTGCTGGCTCAGTGACTCGCCGGCAAAGGCCAGGGTCAGTGCCAGCACCACCAAGGGCGACAGGCCGCGCATCAAAGGGTAGACCAGGCCCAGGTCGCCGACGCGATAGGCCTGGATCAGCAGGAAACGGTATAGCTGCTCGGCCAGCGCCGATGCCAGCAGCCAGGGCCAGATATTGGCCGGCGGCACCTCGACGAAGGCCACCGCCAGCACCGCGAAGGCCAGTGCCACGGTGTCCATGCTGGCGATCACCAGCAGGCGTTCACCGCTGAATTTGATCAGGGTATTCCAGGTTGCATGCAACAGGGCGGCGATCAATACCAGGGAAGTTGCCAGCACGCCGTTGAGTCCTTGTGACGTTTTTTGAGGGATGACTATATAGCGTTGGGGTGCCGGTTTGCCTGTAATGTGTTCGCCGATGGAGATCCAGCGCCTGTGAGACCGAGAGCCGCGCGGGCGGCGCTCGGACTCACAGGCGCTGAAAATGTTGTGACTTGTACGTCATTCCACAGCCGAATCCGGGAACTGGTCCTGGATGTACTTGATCTCGGTCCGCCCGTGGGGCGCCGGCAGCCCGTCTTCGCCCAGGTTGACGAAGACCATCTTGTCGACCGTGAGAATGGCCTTGCGGGTGATCTTGTTGCGCACTTCGCACTTGAGGGTGATCGAGGTGCGGCCGAACTCGGTGGCGGTGATGCCAAGCTCGATGATGTCGCCCTGGCGCGAGGCACTGACGAAGTTGATTTCCGATATGTACTTGGTCACCACGCGCTGGTTGCCCAGCTGGACGATGGCGTAGATCGCCGCCTCTTCGTCGATCCAGCGCAACAGGCTGCCACCGAACAGCGTGCCATTGGGGTTGAGGTCTTCGGGTTTAACCCACTTGCGGGTGTGAAAGTTCATCTGTACTCCTGACCTGCTTGGCTACGGTGCAGCAATGATGGCAGAGCGGCCGACGTCGCTCCATTGAACATCGACTATCGTCGCGATTAATCGACGGAAAACCTTGGGCAAGCCGGCGGTCGCGGCTATAATCTCCGCCGCTTCACATGGTTGCCCACAGCGGTGCCATGCCCGCCACCTGTCCGAGGGGCGCTGCAGCAGGCTAGGCCTGTCAGGCTCGGATGGGGCGTTGTCCGCTCCCGCGGACGCTCAACGCACAACGGCGCCCATTCGCACACTACGAATGGAGGCTCTCATGAGCGCTGCAAACATGCCTGCTGGTTTTACCGATTACAAAGTCGCCGACATCTCCCTGGCCGCCTGGGGCCGTCGCGAAACCATCATCGCCGAATCGGAAATGCCTGCATTGATGGGCCTGCGCCGCAAGTATATGGCCGAGCAACCGCTCAAGGGTGCGAAGATCCTGGGCTGCATCCACATGACCATCCAGACCGCCGTGCTGATCGAAACCCTGGTCGCCCTGGGGGCCGAAGTGCGCTGGTCGTCGTGCAACATCTTCTCTACCCAGGACCAGGCCGCCGCGTCCATCGCCGCCGCCGGTATCCCGGTGTTCGCCTGGAAAGGTGAAACCGAGCAAGAGTACGAGTGGTGCCTGGAGCAGACCATCCTCAAGGATGGCCAGCCATGGGACGCCAACATGGTCCTCGACGACGGTGGCGACCTGACCGAACTGCTGCACAAGAAGTACCCGCAGGTACTGGAGCGCGTGCATGGCATCACCGAAGAAACCACCACTGGCGTGCACCGCCTGCTGGACATGCTGGCCAAGGGCGAGCTGAAAGTCCCGGCGATCAACGTCAACGACTCGGTCACCAAGAGCAAGAACGACAACAAGTATGGCTGCCGTCACAGCCTGAACGACGCCATCAAGCGGGGTACCGACCATCTTCTGTCGGGCAAGCAGGCCCTGGTGATCGGTTACGGTGACGTGGGCAAGGGCTCGGCCCAGTCCCTGCGTCAGGAAGGCATGATCGTCAAAGTCACCGAGGTCGACCCGATCTGCGCCATGCAGGCTTGCATGGACGGTTTCGAAGTGGTTTCGCCATTCATCGACGGCATCAACAACGGCACCGAAGCCAGCATCGACAAGGCCCTGCTGGGCAAGATCGACCTGATCGTGACCACCACCGGTAACGTCAACGTCTGCGACGCCAACATGCTCAAGGCCCTGAAGAAGCGCGCCGTGGTCTGCAACATCGGCCACTTCGACAACGAGATCGACACCGCCTTCATGCGCAAGAACTGGGCCTGGGAAGAGGTCAAGCCGCAGGTGCACAAGATCCACCGCACCGGCGCCGGCAGCTTCGACCCACAGAACGACGACTACCTGATCCTGCTGGCCGAAGGCCGCCTGGTCAACCTGGGTAACGCCACGGGTCACCCAAGCCGCATCATGGACGGTTCGTTCGCCAACCAGGTACTGGCACAGATCTTCCTGTTCCAGCAGAAGTTCGCCGACCTGTCGCCCGAGAAGAAGGCCGAACGCCTGACCGTTGAAGTGCTGCCGAAGAAGCTCGACGAAGAAGTGGCCCTGGAAATGGTCCGTGGCTTCGGCGGCGTGGTCACCCAACTGACCCAGCAGCAGGCCGACTATATCGGCGTCACCGTGGAAGGCCCGTTCAAGCCGCACGCCTACCGCTACTAACCGGCAAACTTCAGGCGGCAGGCAGGTGCAGACGCGCCGATGCCGCTTGAAGCCCCAGGCTCAAACTTCTTGAACGATGCCCAAGCCAGATCGGCCATCACCGATCTGGCTTCTACTTGCAGCTTGCCGCTTGCAGCTGGCTGCTAGAGGAACGTCCGATGTCCCAGGAACGCCGCTACAGTTTCGAGTTCTTCCCGACCAAGACCGATGCCGGCCACGAAAAGCTGATGGGCGTCGCCCGCCAGTTGGCCGCCTACAATCCGGATTTCTTCTCCTGCACCTACGGTGCCGGTGGCTCGACCCGCGATCGCACGCTGAACACCGTGCTGCAGCTGGAAGGCGAAGTAAAGGTACCTGCCGCGCCGCACTTGTCGTGCGTGGGCGACACCAAGGCTGAGCTGCGCGGCTTGCTGGCCGAGTACAAGGCCGCAGGCATCAAGCGTATCGTCGCCCTGCGTGGCGACCTGCCATCGGGCATGGGCATGGCCAGTGGCGAATTGCGCTACGCCAGCGACCTGGTCGAGTTCATCCGTCAGGAAACCGCTGACCACTTCCACCTGGAAGTGGCTGCCTACCCCGAGATGCACCCACAGGCGCGCAACTTCGAGGCCGACCTGGCCAATTTCGTGCACAAGGTCAAGGCCGGTGCCGACAGCGCCATCACCCAGTACTTCTTCAACGCCGACAGCTACTTCTATTTCGTCGAGCGTGTACAGAAACTGGGCGTGGATATCCCGGTGGTGCCCGGCATCATGCCGATTACCAACTACAGCAAGCTGGCACGCTTCTCCGACGCCTGTGGCGCCGAGATCCCGCGCTGGATCCGCAAGCAACTGGAAGCCTATGCCGACGACACCGCCAGCATCCAGGCATTCGGCGAAGAAGTGATCACTCGCATGTGCGAACAACTGCTGCAAGGCGGAGCACCGGGCCTGCACTTCTACACCTTGAACCAGGCCGAACCGAGCCTGGCCATCTGGAACAACCTGAAACTGCCACGCTGAAATTTTTAGCAAAATCTGTTTAAGATCCGATTAAGGCTTTGGTCATAGACTAAAGCCTTATTCATTTTCGGGTTACACAGGTCTTGCCTGCCATGCAGCATTCGCATCCACAGCTCGTCTATCTGGCTTTTGGCCCGGCTACCTATCATCAAGAAGCCTGCTTCAGCATCGTCAGCGCCCTGGCCCATCTGGACTCGGCAGCAGGCGAAGCCATGGACATCCAGGTCTACACCGACAATCCGCAACCCTATGCCGGCCTGCCGGTCACCGTGCACTTGCTGGACGAAGCGACGCGCCAGGCATGGAACGCCCCTCACGGCTACCGTTTCCGCTGCAAGCACGTGCTGTTGCGCCAGGTATTGCAGCAACACCCGCTGGCCGTGCTGATCGACACCGACACGTTTTTCCGCAAGTCGCCGCTCGAGCTGTTCGCCCGGGTAGCCCCGGGCCGCCTGCTGTGCAACGCCATCGGCACGCGCTACGGCAGCAACCAGAAGTGCCTGCTGTACAAGAACCTGCTGGCCATCCTGGAATCCCGCGGCCTTGCCGATTGCCAGATGCCACTGGTCAACTCCGGGGTGATCGGCCTCACCGCCGAAGATGCAGGCACCCTGGACCGCTCCATCGCCATGATGGACGAGTTCCACCCGTTGGCCCGCGAGGCCTATACCCTCGAGGAGTTCTGCCTTGCGGTGGCGGCCTACCGCACGCTGGAGCTGGCCGAGTGCACCGACGTCATCCACCACTACTGGAGCCGCAAGGCGCAGTTCCGCGCCAAGATCCAGGCCTGGCTGCGCAAGCACGGCCACGACCTGCTGAGCCACGCGGCGCTGGCCGACGTGCCCCTGGTCAACGACCAGCTGCCACGGCCGCCGGCCCTGCACCGCCTGGGCTACAAGGCACTGAGCATGACCCTGCCCAGCCATGAGCGGCAGTTCGCCCGCGAGCTGCTGTATGGCTGCTACCCCTACCCCAACGAGTTCGACCGCGCCTGCGCGCCGGCCTGGTGGGACAAGGCCCTGGAAAACCTCAATGCCCGTCATGGCAACATGCAGCCCGAGCAACTGCGACAGTGCCTGCGCCACCCGGGCTTGCGCCTGACATTGGGCGAGCGACGCAAGGACATAGAGGCGCACCTGCTGCGGTCTTCGCAGGGCTGAACTGCCTGCAGCAGCGGCATTGCGTCGTGATCAGGGCGCAGAGCGGCACTGGACTTCAACCCCCGTATAGAAAATTGCCGGGGCTGCATTGCAGCCCCTGCCCACTTTGGCTGTCGGGGCGCTGGTCTTGAACAGACCAAGCTTGTAATCTCCGGCCATGCCGTACGTCGCCCGTCTGTTGTGGATCCTCATGTTCGCTTGCCTGAGCCCCGTGGCCCTGGGCGAGCGCCTGCGCCTGGTGACCGATGACTGGGCCCCTTATGTCTACCTGCATGGCGGTCAGCTGCGCGGCATCGACTACGAAGTCACCACTCGGGTTTTCGCACGTCTCGGCGTCGAGGTAGACGTGCAGATCCTGCCGTGGAAGCGCTGCCTGGCAATGATCGAGCAAGGCCTGGCCGACGGCATCCTCGACGTATTCCAGAACGAGTCACGCCAGCCCTACCTGGTTTACGCCGCCGAGCCCATGTCGGAGGTCGAGTTCGTCCTGTTCCAGGCCAGCGCACGTCGCCATCCGGTCAGCAAGCTGGGGGATCTCGCCGGCCTCACCGTCGGCACCTCGCCCGGCTATAGCTATGGTGCAGCGTTCAACGAGGCCGCCTACTTCAAACGCGAAGCCGCCCCTACCCACGAAGCCAACTTCGGCAAGCTGGTGCTGGGCCGTATCGACCTGGCAGTCACCGACCGCAAGGTCGGCCATTACCTGCTGCGGCACCTGGGCCTGCAACAGCAGGTCGAGGCATTGCCGTTGGCGATCAACCGCCAGGCGCAATACCTGGCCCTGGTACGCAAGCCGGGCCGCGAGTTGCTGGCCCAGGCCTTTGCCAAAGAGCTGCGGCGTTTCAAGCAGGAACCGGCCTACGCGGCAATCAGCCAGCGCTACACAGGCGACATCGGAGACATTCCCAGCGCCGTTGAGCAGCAGGAAAGCAGCACGGCGCGATAGCTCTGTTATACTCGGGCCTTCCCGCCCGGCTCACGCCCGGACGCTCGGCCTCGCAACAGGCATCCCGATCGGCATCGACGCACCTTAGCGTCCACCCTCCGTTACTTGGATGTGCAGTGAAAGCCCAGCTGGACCGGACGCGATCGCATCCCACCGATGCCCGTCGCGCCAGGCAGAACATCCCACACGGGCCCAGCCCACACGAGAACAGGATTGCCCATGTCCTTTGCTTCCCTCGGTCTCTCCGAGGCTCTTGTCCGCGCTATCGAGGCTGCGGGCTACACCCAGCCGACCCCCGTGCAACAGCGGGCGATTCCCGCCGTGTTGCAAGGCCGCGACCTGATGGTCGCCGCACAGACAGGTACTGGTAAAACCGGCGGCTTCGCCCTGCCGATTCTTGAGCGCCTGTTCCCGGCCGGCCATCCCGACAAGTCGCAGCGCCACGGCCCACGCCAGCCTCGCGTGCTGGTCCTGACCCCGACCCGAGAACTGGCTGCCCAGGTGCATGACAGCTTCAAGGTCTACGCCCGTGACCTGCCGTTGGTCAGCGCCTGCATTTTCGGCGGCGTCGGCATGAACCCGCAGATCCAGGCCATCGCCAAGGGTGTCGACGTGCTGGTCGCCTGCCCGGGCCGTCTGCTCGACCTTGCCGGCCAAGGCAAGGTCGACCTGGCCCATGTGGAAATCCTGGTGCTCGACGAAGCCGACCGCATGCTTGACATGGGCTTCATCCATGACGTCAAGAAGGTCCTCGCCCGCCTGCCGGCCAAGCGCCAGAACCTGCTGTTCTCGGCCACCTTCTCCAAGGACATCACCGACCTCGCCGACAAGCTCCTGCACAACCCGGAGCGAATCGAGGTCACCCCGCCGAACACCACCGTCGAGCGTATCGAGCAGCGCATCTACCGCCTGCCCGCCAGCCACAAGCGCGCCCTGCTGGCGCACTTGATCACCCTGGGCGCCTGGGAACAGGTGCTGGTGTTCACGCGCACCAAGCACGGCGCCAACCGCCTGGCCGAATACCTGGAAAAGCACGGTCTGACCGCCGCCGCGATCCATGGCAACAAGAGCCAGAATGCCCGTACCAAAGCGCTGGCCGACTTCAAGGCCAACAGCGTGCGGGTACTGGTCGCCACCGACATCGCCGCCCGCGGCCTGGACATCGACCAACTGCCCCATGTTGTCAACTTCGAGCTGCCGAATGTCGAGGAAGACTACGTTCACCGTATCGGCCGTACTGGCCGTGCCGGGCGCTCGGGCGAGGCCATTTCCCTGGTCGCGCCGGATGAAGAGAAGCTGCTCAAGAGCATCGAACGGGTAACCAGGCAGAAGATCCCGGATGGCGACCTGATGGGCTTCGACGCCAGCCAGGTAGAAGCGGAAAAGCCGGAAGTACGCGAACGCCCGCAGAACAACGGCCGTGGCGGGCGTAACCAGCAGGCCCGTGGCGAAGGTGGCAAAGACGCCAACGGCGGCCGCAAGGACAAGGGCAAGGATAAAGGCAAGGCCAAGCATCAGGCTGCGGACAAACCAGCCGACAAAGACAAGGCTGGCGACAAGCCACAGCAGCGCAAACCGCGCGACAAGAAGCCGCGCCAGCAGCAACAAGCCAGCGCCAGCGTGCCGAAAGTGCCTGCCGACCGGGATCCGGAAGAGTTTCTGGACGACGAAATCGACAACTTCGGCAACCGTGCCGACTACGTCAGCCCGTATCAGAATGGCAAGGGCCAGGGCCGCAACCGCCGCCCGGGCGGCAATGCCAGCCAAGGCAACGGCCAGCGCAGCAACAGCGGCGGCCAGGGTCGTACAGGTGGTCAGCAGCGTAGCGGCAGCGGCGGCAGCGAGAAGCGCCCGCCCCGTGCCAACAACGGTGGCGGTGCCCGTCGTGATGGCGGCGCTGGCCGTGGCCGCCCGACCCGTGATGATGCAGCCCGGCAGGAACCGGCCGTGCGCAACCCGCGCCAGCCAGAAAAACAACCGGTGATCATTCGCAAGGAATCCAAGCTCGACCGTTACCCGACGCCCGAGCAACTGGATGACCTGCCAAGCCGCCCGCGCGGCGAGCGCCCGGCACTGCTGACCCGCAAGGGCTGACAGATGGAAATACCGAGGGGCCGCTTTGCGGCCCCTCGGTATTCAGCAGGTCTGAATCACTTCTGCTTGACACCTTCGAGACTGATATCCAGGTCCAGGGTCTGCGAAGTAGCGCCCGGCCCTTTGATACCGAAGTCGTTCAGGTTCAGCGTGGTGGTGGCGTTGAAACCGGCACGCTCGCCACCCCATGGGTCCTTGCCTTCGCCGTTGAAGGTGGCCTTGAAGGTCACCGGCTTGGTCACGCCATGCAGGGTCAGGTCACCGGTCACGTCAGCAGTCTTGTCACCCGTCGGCTTGACGCTGGTGGAGACGAACTTGGCTTGCGGGTATTTCTTCACGTCGAGGAAGTCGGCGCTGGCAATGTGCTTGTCACGCTCGGCGTGGTTCGACCACAGGCTGGCGGTTTTCAGGTCGACGTTGATCTTGCTGGCTTCAGGCTTGGCACTGTCCCAGGTGAAGTTACCGTCGAAGTCCTTGAAGGTACCGTGGATGAAGCTGTAGCCCAGGTGGCTGATCTTCCAGTCGACGAAGGCGTGCTGGCCTTCCTTGTCGATCTTGTACTCGGCCGCCATGGCCTGGCCAGCGGAGATCAGTGCGGTACCGAGCGCCAGAGCGGCAAAAGTCTTTTTCAACATCCTTAATTTCCTTCCTATGCAATTAAGGTTGAGAGTCAAGCTTTGCGGCCCAGCATGCGGGTCAGGGTCGCGTCACGGTCGATGAAATGGTGCTTGAGGGCTGCCAGGGCATGCAGCGAGGCAAAGATCACCAGGCCCCAGGCCAGCCATAGATGAATTGCGCCAGCCAGGTCTGCCTGGTCCGGCAGGTCGCTGACCAGTGCTGGCACTTCGAACAGGCCAAATACCGGAATACCGACGCCATCGGCGGTGGAAATCAGGTAACCGGCGATCATTACCGCGAACAGCCCGATGTACAGTGCCAAATGGCCCAGCTTGGCGGCAAGGCGGGTGAGTGCGCCGTGATTGGCCGGTGCCGGTGGCGGCGGGCTGATGAAACGCCAGACCACCCGCAGCAGCATCACCGCCAGCAGTACCAGGCCGATGCTCTTGTGCAGGTCCGGGCCAGCCTTGCGCCAAGGGCTGTAGTAGTCGAGGCCGACCATCCACAGGCCCAGGCCGAACAGGCCGAAGACTGCCAGAGCCACGCCCCAGTGCAGGACGACGCTGACTACGCCGTAGCGAGAAGGTGAGTTGCGCAGTTGCATGTTGACGTGTTCCCCGTGAAAGCTGTGCACAGACTAACGCGTAACGTATCGAAGAAAAGCGGAAAAAATTGCTCTGGATTATCGACAAATCCGATAGGTATTCTGAAACATTCCTATTAAGGAAACATTAACGATAGCCGGGGCGTTGCTGCTTGCCAGCGCCGGCGCTTTCGGGGGGGAAACCCGCTCCCGCAGGGGCGCCACTGTTTACCAGAACCGTGCCGGGCCTGTGATGCGTCCGGCACTGGCATGCCATCAACCAGCCTTGGCCTGGGTATTGGCCACAGCTTTCTTGGCCGGCTCGGACTTGGCTGTTGCCTTCCGGGTCTCGGCTGGCTTGTGAGCCGGCTTGTGCACCGGGGCATGCTTGGCAGGTACCGCTTGGGGCGCAGCAGGCTTGGCCACCGCTTCCTTGGCCACAGGCGTTGGTGCAACCGGGGTTGGCGCGGCTTGCGGCGCTGGCGCAGGTGCCACCTCCTCGGCCTTGGCAACCGGCTCGTCCTTCACTTCAGGCTTATCCGCCGCACCGAACAGGCGCGAGAAGAAGCCCGGCTTTTCCTGCTTGGCCTCTTCGGGCTTTTTCGGCTCGGCTTTGGCAGGGGCTTTGTCAGCTTTGTCGTCCTTGTCGCCCTTGTCGGCAGCACCGCCGAACATATTGGAGAAGAACCCGCCCTTGCTCTGCTTGGCCGCCCCGGTGCCTGCCGCTGCAGCTGCTGCCACAGGTGCCGCCTTGGCCGGATCGAACGACTTGCCCGCCAGCAGGTCCTGGACCTGGTTCGCCGCGCGCTGACCACTGCGCAGGGCACCTTCCAGGGTGCCCGGGTAGAGGGCATCGGTGTGCTCACCGGCAAAGGTGATGCGCTGCACCGGGCGCTCCCACAAGCGCCAGTACTTGCTGATCTGCCCGGGCCCATAAGCCAGGTAGGCGCCGCCGGTACCGGCGTCGGTGCTGTAGCGCTTGACCTCGTAGCCGGTGAACGAGCCGCGGGCCTGCGGATAGAACGCATGCAGGCGGATCAGCACCTGGTCGACCATCTGCTTGTCGCCGAACGCCTGCAGCAGGCGGGCATTGTCGCCCGAAAGGTTGATCACCACGTTGGCACCACCCTTGAGCGCTGGCTCGATCCACAGCATGCCCAAGCCCGCATTGCTGAAGATTTCACCCGACATGCGCGCGCGGCTTTCCCAGACCGGCTTCTTGAACTTCAGCATCAGCTGGTCGCGCCAGCCATAATTGGTGCCCTTGACCGCCGCCAGGTGCTGGCTGTCCAGGCTCGGGGTCATCTGGATCTTGGCCAGCGCGCGCAGCGGCACGGCCATCACCAGGTAATCCGCCTGGTAACCGACGCTGCCAACCTTGACCGTGACGCCGTCCTTGTCCTGGACGATGGCCGTCACCGGCGAGCTGGTCTTTATGGTCTTCAGCTGCTTGACGAAGGCCTGGGCCAGCACCGGGCTGCCCCCCGGCAGGCGTGCAGCGCGCAGGTCACGGTCGCTGACGCCACGGTAAACGCGGTTCTGCTGGGCGAAGTACAGCAGCGACAGGCGCGACGGTTCATCGTAGCGGGTACGGATCTGCTGGTTGATCAGCTGACGGGCGGTGGCCGGTAGCTGTAGCTTGTCCAGCCAGGTGGAAACGTTGATCTGGTCGAGGGCGAACAGCGTGCTGGTGGCCTGCGGGTTCAGCGGGTCGTCAATCGACCGGGCCAGGTCATCAAGGGTTTTCTCGTAGCGCTTGAGTGCCTCGGCAGTGGCCGGCTGCTTGCTGGCCAGGTCGGCGGCACTGAAATACTCGCCGTCGATCAGGTAGCCGGGGGTACGCACGAACTCAGGTGCCGGCAGTGTTTCAAGCTTGAAACGGTCAAGGTACTGGTTGAGCACCGGCTGCGCCTTGGCATTGCCGATCCACTCGCTGGTGGCCAGGCCCGAGCGCCCACCCATGCCTGGCTTGGCTTCCAGCAGCGTAACCTGCCAACCCTTGTTCTGTAGCTCATAGGCAGCCGTGAGGCCTGCCAGGCCGCCACCCACGACGATCGCCGAGGGTGTCTTGTCCTTTGCCAGCGCGGCGCCGCTGGACACACCAATCAATACCAACGCGCACAGGCGCACCCAAGCAGCAGCCATGTCGGCGAACTCCGAGTCAGGGGGTTACAGTAACGAGTAGAGGCAGGAATGCCCCGAGAGAGATGCGTTAAGAATACGTCAGGTCCGCCGGCCCTGCCAGCACAGCGACATCAAGTGCTTTTGCCAGATGACTTTTTTGCCGGTAGCGCGGTCACCGGTACGCTCGAAGGTGGCGGCCCCCACCGCCATTGAACCGCAGCGGTTGTCCTGCCCGGCGCCATTGCTTAGGCTTACGCGGTCGAACCAAGCCGCAAGCCAGGAGAAGTGCCGATGGGCCTCAATGACCAGTGGATGCAACGTGACCTCAAGGTCCTGTGGCACCCCTGTACCCAGATGAAAGACCACGAGCAGCTGCCGCTGATCCCGATCCGGCGCGGCGAAGGCGTGTGGCTGGAAGACTTCGAAGGCAAGCGTTACCTGGACGCGGTGAGCAGCTGGTGGGTCAATGTGTTCGGCCATGCCAACCCGCGTATCAACCAGCGCATCAAGGACCAGGTCGACCAGCTGGAGCACGTGATCCTGGCCGGTTTCAGCCACCAGCCGGTGATCGAGCTGTCCGAGCGCCTGGTGGCCATGACCCCGGCTGGGCTCGACCGGGTGTTCTATGCCGACAACGGTTCGTCGTGCATCGAAGTGGCACTGAAGATGAGCTTTCACTATTGGCAGAACGTCGGCAAACCAGGCAAGAAGCGCTTCGTCACCCTGACCAATAGCTACCACGGCGAAACCATCGCTGCCATGTCGGTCGGCGATGTGCCGCTGTTCACCGAAACCTACAAGGCACTGCTGCTCGATACCCTCAAGGTGCCCAGCCCCGATTGCTACCTGCGTCCCGACGGCATGAGCTGGGAAGCGCATTCACGCAACATGTTCCAGGCCATGGAGCAGACCCTGGCCGAACACCACGCCTCGATCAGTGCGGTAATCGTCGAGCCGTTGATCCAGGGCGCCGGCGGCATGCGCATGTACCACCCGGTGTACCTCAAGCTGCTGCGCGAGGCCTGCGACCGCTACGACGTGCACCTTATCCACGATGAGATCGCCGTGGGCTTCGGCCGTACCGGCACGATGTTCGCCTGCGAGCAGGCCGGCATCCGCCCGGATTTCCTGTGCCTGTCCAAGGCCCTGACCGGGGGCTATCTGCCGCTGGCCGCCTGCCTGACCACCGACAAGGTCTACCAGGCGTTCTACGACGACTACCCGACCCTGCGCGCATTCCTCCACTCGCACAGCTATACCGGCAACCCGCTTGCCTGTGCTGCGGCACTGGCGACGCTGGACATCTTCGAACAGGACAACGTGATCGAATCCAACAAGGCCCTGGCTGCGCGCATGGCCAGCGCCACCGCGCACCTGGCCGAGCATGCCCATGTCGCCGAAATCCGCCAGACCGGCATGGCCCTGGCCATCGAGATGGTCAAGGAAAAGGCTGGCAAGGTCGCCTACCCGTGGCAGGAGCGACGCGGCCTGAAGGTGTTCGAGCATGCCCTGACCCGTGGCGCCCTGCTGCGCCCGCTGGGCAGCGTGGTGTATTTCCTGCCGCCTTATGTTGTCACCCCGGAGCAGATCGACTTCCTCGCAGAAGTGGCCAGCGAAGGTATCGACATCGCCACCCGCGACAGCGTCAGCGTGGCGGTACCGGCCAACTTCCACCCCGACTTCCGCGACCCGGGCTAGCCCTACAGCCTGCCATCTAACCCTGTGGGAGCGGGTTCACCCCGCGAATGCGATAGCGGGCTCACCGCCGCATTCGCGGGTAAACCCGCTCCCACAGGGTCACATGATCCCTTTCCGTCCGAGCTAAACCATGAGACTGTCCCGCTTCTTCATCGACGCCCCCCTGAGCCTCGGCGAGCACGACCTGCCCGAAGCCCAGGCCCACTACATCGGCCGCGTGCTGCGCATGGCCCCCGGCGACGCCGTGCAGCTGTTTGACGGCAGCGGTCAGGAGTACCGTGGCCAGTTGCTCGAAGTGGGCAAGAAGACCGTACGCGTCAGCCTCGACCAGGCCCTCGCAGGCCAGGCCGATTCACCGTTGCATGTCCACCTCGGCCAGGGGCTGTCCCGCGGCGAGCGCATGGACTGGGCGATCCAGAAGGCCACCGAGCTGGGGGTAAAAGAAATCACCCCGATCGTCAGCGAACGTTGCGAAGTGCGGCTGAAGGACGAGCGCGCCGACAAGCGCCTGGCCCACTGGCGCCAGGTAGCGATCAGCGCCTGCGAGCAATGCGGCCGCTCGACCTTGCCGCTCATTCACCCACCAGTGACCCTGGACGAATGGCTGAACAGCGCCAGGGCCGACCTGAAACTGGTGCTGCACCCGGTTGCCGAGCCGCTCACCAGCCATGCCAGGCCGGCCACCCTGGCCTTCCTGATCGGCCCCGAAGGCGGCTTGAGCGAAGCAGAGGTCGACCGGGCCAACGCCGCCGGTTTCCATGCCGCGCGCCTCGGCCCACGGGTGCTGCGCACCGAAACCGCGCCCGTGGTGGCCCTGTCGGTGGCGCAGCAGTTGTGGGGCGACTTCTGACTAGCGCACATAGAACGACACCGCCACGAAGTGCATCAGGCTGCCGGCAATCACGAACAGGTGCCAGATGCCGTGCCAGTGGCGGAAGCGGCTGTCGAAAGCAAAGAAGATGATGCCGACGGTGTAGAACACACCGCCGGCGGCCAGCCAGGCGAAACCGGCGGTGCCCAGCGCATGCAGCAGCGGCTGCACCGCCACCAGCACGATCCAGCCCATCAGCGCATAGATGATGATCGACAGGATGCGCGCTTCGGAGCGCGGCTTGATCTCCTGCAGCATGCCGATTACCGCCAGTCCCCAGACGATACCGAACAGGCTCCAGCCCCACGGGCCACGCAAACTGACCAGGCAGAACGGCGTGTAGCTGCCGGCGATCAGCAAGTAGATCGACAGGTGATCGAGCTTGCGCATGATCACCTTCGCCCGTCCGCGGGTGCTGTGGTACAGCGTGGAAATGCTGTACAGCAATAGCAGGGTGCTGCCGTAGATGGAAAAGCTGACGATCTTCCACGGGTCGCCTTGCAGGCCCGCGGCCACGATCAGCCAGATGGCACCGATACAGGCCAGGACAGCACCGACCAGGTGGGTCCAGGCGTTGAAGCGTTCACCGTAGTACATGCAAACACAGACCTCCTGCGGCGGGCTGGGTTCCTGCGCCAGTGTGTTCCGTTCCTATCGTGGCCCGTCAGGCTCAGACGCGCCTACAACGACCGCATCAGCCAAACGACCCAACGCTTGGTTGCACATCCTAACCAAGGCCAGGTTGCAGATCAGCGTCACGCACCAGCCGCTCCAGCCCGACCAGGTCCGGCACCCGCGCCACCTGCTCACCCACCTGTACCGCTGCCAGCTCCAGCCGGCCCAGCGCCACGTCCACGTAGTTGAGCTGGCTGTCGAGCTTGCACGAGCGCGGGATATCCTGCAGCAACAGCGCCAGGTAGCGCAGGCCGGTATCGCCCAGGGCATTGAGCACCACCACACGCGCCCGCTCGCCGCAAGGCGTTTCGCCACCGCATGCGGCCTCGAAGCCGATCAGCGGCAGGCGTTGCTGGCGCCAGTCGATCCAGCCCAGGTGCCACGCCGGCTCGCCGCGCTGGCACAGCACGTTGCGCTGGCCGCTCAACTCGGCCACCGCGACATTGGGCAACACCAGGGTGCGGTCGCCCAGCGGCAGCAACAACCCGGTCAGGCTGCTGCGCTGGCCGGCGATCAGTTCAAGCATGGGTCTGGCTCCACTGGGCGATGCTCTGCAACAGGACCGACTCCTGGTACGGCTTGCCAAGGTATTCGTTGACGCCAATGGCCATGGCGCGGTCGCGGTGCTTCTGCCCGGTGCGCGAGGTGATCATGATGATCGGCAGGTCTTTCAGCCGCTCGTCACGGCGAATGCGCGTGGCAACCTCGAAACCGTCCATGCGCGGCATCTCGATATCCAGCAGCAGCACATCCGGGCGGTGCTCTTCCAGCAGGGCCATGGCATCGACCCCGTCCTTGGCCGTCAGCACACTCATGCCGTGGCGCTCGAGCAGGCGGCTGGTGACCTTGCGCACGGTTACCGAGTCGTCCACCACCATCACCAGCACAGCCCGCCGTGGTGCCGGCCCGAACACCTGGCGCTGGGCTGCACCGCCACCGGGCAGACGCGCCAGGCGCCGCTGCTGGCCGCGCAACTGGCCCAGCAGGTCAAGAATCAGCACCACACGGCCATCGCCCAGCAATGTCGCCCCCGACAACCCGGCAACCGCAGCAAACTGCGGCCCCAGGCTCTTCACCACGATTTCGCGGCTGGGCGACAGGGCGTCCGCCTGGATCGCGAACGATTGTTCCTGGGAATGCACCAGCAGCACCGGCAGCGGCACACTTTGCCCCAGCAAGGCCGGGCGCGGCATGCCCTGCAACAGTTCGCCCAGGTAACGCAGCTCGTATTCATGACCGGCGTATTCATACCGCGGCGTGTCCAGTTGGTAGCACGCCGCCAATTCAGCGGGCGGCACGCGGACAATGCCCTCGATGGTGTTCAGCGGAATGGCGTACTGCTCTTCGCCCAGATGCACCATCAACGCACGGTTGACCGACACGGTGAACGGCAGGCGGATCAGGAAGCGCGCGCCTTTGCCCTGAGCCGACTCGATGCTCATCGAGCCGCCCAGTTGCTTGACCTCTTCGTGCACCACGTCCATGCCCAGGCCACGCCCGGAAATCTGAGTGATCTTTTCCGCAGTGGAAAAGCCTGGGCGCAGGATGAATTGCAGGATCTCGTGATCGCTCAAATGCGCCTGCGGGTCCAGCAGGCCGCGCTTGATGGCCTTGCGTCGCACCGCTTCCAGCGGCACACCGGCGCCGTCGTCGGTCATTTCGATGACGATGTCAGCGCCTTCATGCAACAGATTCAGGTGGATGGTGCCTTGCTCCGGCTTACCGGCTGCCAAGCGCATTTCCCGGCTCTCCAGGCCGTGGTCGACGGCATTGCGCAGCATGTGCTCCAGCGGCGCCACCATACGTTCGAGCACGCTGCGGTCCAGCTCGCCTTCGGCGTTGCCGACAACCAGTTCCACCTGCTTGCCCAGCTCGCTGGCCACCTGCCGCACCACACGCTGCAAGCGCGGCACCAGGCGTTCGAAGGGCACCATCAGGGTGGCGGTGAGGCCTTCCTGCAACTGGCTGTTCACCCGCGCCTGCTGTTGCAGCAAGCTGTGGGCCTCCTGGGCACGCTGGGCCAGGGTTTCCTTGAGGTCGAGCAAGTCCGAGGCGGATTCGAACAGGGCCCGCGACAGCTGCTGCAGCTGCGAATGGCGGTCCATCTCCAGCGGATCGAAGTCGTCATAGGCATCGCCTTCGATCTGCTGCCGGCTGGAAATCCGCCCCTGGGTCTCGATGTCCAGGCGCAGCAACTGGTCGCGCATACGCTCGAGGGTGGTTTCCATCTCGTTGAGGGTGAACTGGGCATCGTTGACCTGCTGCTCGATGCGTCCGCGGATGACTGAGTGTTCACCGGCCAGGTTGCCCAACTCGTCGAGCAGCTCGGCATCGACCTTGACCATGTCGCCAGGCGCACGCTCCGGTAGCGCCGCCGGCGCCTCGCTGGCGGCAGTGCCGACCGGGCCCTGGCCCGCGGCGCTATCGGTCAGTGCCGCGCTGCTGAAGTTGCGGATGTAGTCGATCAGCGCCGTGGCTGCATGCAGCGGCTGGCCCAGGCGCACGGCATCGAGCATGTGCGCCAGGCGGTCATGGCAGTTCTGCAGCAGGGCGAACAGAGGCGCGCTCGGCGGCAGGCGGCCGGCAGCCAGCAGCTCGTAGAGGAACTCCAGCTCGTGGGCCAGGTCGCCGATTGGCGCGATCTCGACCATGCGCGCCACACCTTTGAGGGTATGCAGGTCGCGCATGAGGTTGTCCACCTCGACGCTGCTGCGCGGGTCGGCCTGCCAACGCGCCAGCGCTGCAGCGGCGCTCTCGACGATATCCGAGCTTTCTTCGAGGAAGACTTCCAGCAGTTCTTCGCCAGGGCTTTCCGGTTTTTCGACCAGCGGCTCCGCTGCAGTGGGTTGCAAAGTGTTGTGCGCCAGCCCCAGGCCCAGGCTATCGGCCAGGTCCATGTCCGGGTGCAGCGGCGTGACCGTATCGATGCCGACCAGGCCGGTGGCCCCCGGCGCGAGGGCCTGGCCCAATAGGTTGCGCAGGCTGTCGACCAGCGCCGGGCGCGGCGTGATGTCCTGCCCCGCCGCCACTTCGTCGAGCATGTCCAGCAGGGCTTCATGGGCCCGCTGGGCCTGGGCGAAGAAGCGCGCATCGGCGGGCAGGCTGCCCTCCTCCACGGCACCGTACAGGTCGAGTAGGGCCTCGCACAGATCGTCCATCTGCCATAGGTCGGCCAGGTGTGCAGCATGGCCCAGGGTAGTGAGCTGGTCGAGCAGGGTGTCTAGCGCGTCGCGCTGGCCGGGTTGCTCCTGCCAGCGAGAAAGCGACGACTCGGCATCCAGCAGAATGTCCATGGCCTGGGCCAGGAAGCTGGCGACCAGCTGTGGGTCGCGCTTGCTGCGCCGCGCATGCTGCGGGCCGTCATGCAAGCTGGCCAGCCGCCCGTCCACCGCCTGGCCAACCTGCTCGATCAGCTCGGCGGCACCGGGGATGGCCGCCAGCGGCGTGCTGTCGAGTTGGGCCAGGCCTTGTTGGAAGAGCGCACGTGCGGCTTGCAGCCATTCGATCTCGGCCATTTGCAGCGGCAACTGGTGACCCTTGTATTCACGCGCCAGGCGGTCGAAGGCCGTGGCCAGCTCGGCGACTGGCATCACCCCGGCCATGGCGGCGCTGCCCTTGAGCGTGTGCAGGGCGCGCTGGAGGTCATCGCTGACCGGCGTGTCGTGGTCGCCAGCATCGCGCAGGAAAGCATCCAGGCCGGCCAGGTGGCCCTGCGCCTCACTGCGAAAGATGCCCAGCAATTGCGGGTCGAAGCCGCTCAGGTCCGCTGCCAACGGCGCAGCGTTTTCCGCCAGCGCATGCAGGTGCCCGGCCAGTTGCTCGATTTCGCTCAGTTGCGGCAGATGGCCAGCAGCGAAGTCGGCCAGCAGGTCGGGCAGGTGGACGAACACCCGCTGCAACGCCACCACGCCCTCCGGGCTTAGCACGCTGCGGCCCTCGAGTACCCGGTTGAGCAAGTGTTCCGCGCCCCAGGCCAGCTCGGCTACCGCCTCGGCATGCACCATGCGGCCGCTGCCTTTGAGTGTATGCAGCGCGCGACGCATTTCCTTCAGCGCCTCATGTTGCTGATTGTCGGCACGCCAGCGTAGCCAGTGGCGCTCGATTTCCGGCAGCAGTTCACCGGCTTCTTCGAGAAATACCTCGCGCAACTCGTCATCGATGCCATCAGCGCTGCCATCGCGGCTTGCGCTGGTGTCATCCTGCGTGCACTGCACGCCCAGCGTCGCCAGGCTGGCGCGGGCCATGTCGATGAACGGCTGGGCATCCGCCAATGGGTCGGCCACCCGCCACTGCAGGTAGCATTCGGCTGCGCTCAGGGCCTCGGCCAAGTGTGCCAGCTCATCGGCTGGCGGCTCCACCTCCAGGTGCTGCAGCCAGCGTTGTACATAACTGGCGCAGCCTTCGAACAGCTCAGCCACGGCTGGCAGCATCAACATCGCCAGCGCCCCGCGAACCTGCTGCAACAGCCCCGGCAAAGGTTGCAGGCGTTGCCGCGGCCAACCGGACTCCAGGCAATCGCCGATCAGGTCCTTGGCCTGTTGCAGCACGTTCAGTGCCTCGTTCAACACCAGTTGGCGGATCTCAGCGAGGTCCGAACCCGGCAGGCCGCCCTGGCCGTTTTCCTCCAGCGGCCCGACCATGCCGTTAAGCGTGGCCTCGACGTACAGCAGCGCGCCCGCAACATCCATCAACACTGCGTCATCCACTGCTCGTTCGCCCTGGGCCAGCGCCTGCAGCGCCAGCACCTGGTCGATGATCACCCGGCGCGGCTGCTGGAAACCCAGTACCGCCAAAGTGTCGGCCACGTGGCGCAGGGGGGCGAGCAATGCATCCAGCTGTTCGCTGTGCTGGCGGTCACCACGCACGAACTGGTCCAGGCGTTCCTTGATGCGCATCAGGTCGTCACACAGCGCGGTCACTACCGAGCGCAGGGCATCACGTCCCGCCCCGGCCTGCATCTGTTCACGCCAGTTGCCCAGCGACAGGTCGAGGTTGGCCAGGTCGTCGGCGCCGGCGAAACGTTGGGCCGCGCCACTGATCAGGTTGGCCTGGACCAGCGCTTCCTCGCCACGGCAGGCACGTAGCTGATTGAGCAATGGCAGCATGACCAGTGGCAGGTCGTGGCGGGCACCGCGCAGGCGTTCCAGATACGAAGGCAGCTGCTCCAGGCCCCGGAACAAGGCGCCCAGGCAATCCCCCCGGGGGCTGACCTGGCCCTCGGCCAAGGCTTTGGCGAACAGTTCCAGCTCCTCGGCCAAGCGGGTGGCGCCGCGCAGTTCGAGCATGCGCAGGCAACCGTGCACCTGGTGTAGGTTGTCGACCACGAAGGCCAGCATCGACAGGTCGCCCGGTTCGCCGGCAAAGCGCTCCAGCGCCTGGCGCGCCTGGGCCAGGCAGTCGAGGATGGCGGCCTTGGTCCAGGCCAGTGCCACGGTGTCGTGGCGTTCGGGGCTTATCGCGGCTACGGCCATTGGCATTCCTCAGCGCGGCGCGTCACCAGAGCCCTTCATCGGCTCTGCAGGTGGCGGCAGGGTGAACCCGGACACCGAGCGGCGCATCTCGCTGGCCATGCGGGCCAAGTGGCGAATGCTGTCGGCAGTGGCGCTGGAGCCGGCGGAGGTTTGTGCGGTGATCTGCTGGATCACCGCCATGGTGTGGGAAATCTGCCCGGCCGACGAGGTCTGCAGCTGGGCGGCGTCGGAAATGCTGTGGATAAGGTCGGCGAGGTTTTGCGATACCCCTTCGATCTCGGCCAGGGCAACGCCCGCGTCCTGGGCCAGGCGCGCACCGCGTACCACTTCGGCGGTAGTCTGCTCCATGGAGATCACCGCCTCGTTGGTGTCGGCCTGGATGGTGCGCACCAAGGCCTCGATCTGCCGGGTGGCCGACGATGAGCGCTCGGCCAAGCGCTGTACTTCATCGGCGACCACGGCAAAACCCCGGCCGGCTTCACCGGCCAGCGAGGCCTGGATCGCAGCGTTCAAGGCAAGAATGTTGGTCTGGTCGGCAATGTCGTCGATCAGGCTGACGATATCGCCGATTTCCTGGGAGGACTCGCCCAGGCGCTTGATCCGCTTGGCGGTGTCCTGAATCTGCTCGCGAATGTTGTCCATGCCGTTGATGGTGTTATGGACCACCTCGTTGCCCTTGTTGGCAATCGCCACCGAACGCTCAGCCACCTTGGCCGACTCGTAGGCGTGGGCCGAAACCCGGTCGATCGACTCGACCATGTCACCGACCGCCTCGGAGGCTTCACTGATCTGTTCGGCCTGGTGTTCGGAGGCCTTGGCCAGCTGGCGAGCGGTGTTCTGCGTGTCCTGCACGGCAGCAGCGACCTGCATGGCACTGTGGTTGATGGTGGCGACCAGATCGCGCAACTGGTCCACTGAATAGTTGATCGAATCGGCAATGGCGCCGGTAAAGTCTTCGGTCACCGACACGGTCACCGTCAGGTCGCCGTCGGCCAGTTCTTCGATTTCATCGAGCAGACGCATGATCGCCTGCTGGTTGCGTTCGTTCTTTTCAGCCGTCTCGCGCAGCTGGCGGTTGGTGGTACGCACCATGACCAGGCCGATGAGGATGATCGAGGCCAGCGCCAGCAGGCCGAGGATGTAGCCGCCAACGGTGTCGAGGGTACGCCCGCCGGCCAGGTTCTCGAAGCCGTTGGCCAGGTGCGAGGCCTCGTCGAGCAGGGTTTGCGACAGGCTGAAGAGGTTGCCCGCGGCTTCGCGTACGCGGAACAGCTCGGGCGAGGTCTCGAGGATCTCGTCGACGGAGCCGGCGACGAACTGGAACAGTTCGGCGATTTCGGCCAGGCGCGCCCGGGCGTCGGCATCCTCGACGCGGGTCACCTGGATCGCCGCATTGCCGTTGAGCATGCCCTCCAGCACCTGGCCGAAGCGCCCGGCATCGCGGCCAAAGGCGTCGGCCGCCTGGGCGGCCGTGTCGTCGCCGGCCAATACAGTGTTGACCGAGCCGAGAATGCGTTCGGCCAGCAACAACTGGCGCTGGGCCACCGCCACCTGGCTGGCCGGGGCTCCGCTCTGCAGCAGGATCTCGACCACCTTTTCGTATTCCACCTGCAACTGCGGCACGGTCTCGGCCAGGGTCGCCGCCACCTGGTGCAGCGACAGCACGGTCTGTTCGCTGGCCAGGATGGTGTCGGTGTTCCTGCGCAGGTTCTCCCAGTCACGGCGTACCGCTTCCATCTCGTCACGCACCGCTGGCGGCGCCGGTGGCAGGCCGGTGGACTTGTCACCTTCGCGCAGGTAACCCCAGCGCCGTTCGAAATCGTTGCGCGAATCCGATAACAGCTTGAACGCCAGCGCCTTGCCCGTGGCGGCCTCGGTCGCGTTCTTGGCGATACGTTGCGACAGCACCCGCAGTTCGCCGGCATGGCCGATGTACTGCTTGTCGTAGTTGGACTGGGTATTGAGGTAGGCAAAGTTGGCGAACAGCAGGATGATCGACAGGATCAGGATCAGGAACAGTATGGTGATCTGCGCGATGCTGCGGGTACGTGGGGTCACGGTAGTAGCGGTGACAGGTGGGGCAGGCTTGTTCACGTTCGCAGGTCCTATAACGCCACATCGAGAAAGCCCGGCGCCTGGGCCAGGGCGAAGGGGCTGAAGATTGCCCAGTTGCGTTCACGCGGGAAGTGCCCCTGCACGAAGGGTGCAGCGGCGCGAATCAGCGGCTGCGGCGGCGCCAGCTGCAGGCTGTCCAGGGCAAAGTGCTGCAGGCCCAGCACCTCATCCACCAGCAGGCCGACGAACAGGTCCTCGTGGTCCAGCACCAGCACCCGCCGCTGCTTGCCCGGGGCGGCCTGGCCCAGGCCAAAGAAGCTGCTCAGGTCCATCACCGGCAGCAGCCGGCCACGCAGGTTGGCCACCCCGCAGACCCAGGGCTGCACACCGGGAACGCGGCTGCTGCGCGGTTCGCGCAGCACCTCGGCGACCTCGCCCATGGGCGCCACGAACCACTGCCCGGCAATGCGGAAGCCGATGCCGCTCCACTGTTGCAGGCGGCTGTCCTGCGGCGGCTGGTCGGCGACCAGCAGGCGACAGCGCCGGTCGATGTCCAGCAACAATTCGAAGGCGGTCAGCGACGCGCCCTGCGGGCGGGTGGTCAAGCCCCCAGCACCTCTTTGAGCTTGGCGATCAAGGCGTCTTCTTCCACCGGTTTGGTCAGGAAGTCACGGGCGCCCTGGCGCGTGGCCCAGACCCGGTCGGTTTCCTGGTCCTTGGTGGTAACCACGATCACCGGAATGGCGCTGGTTTCCGGGTCCTTGCTGAGCTGCCGGGTAGCCTGGAAGCCGTTCATGCCGGGCATGACGATGTCCATCAGCACCGCGTCTGGCTTGTCCTGCCGGGCCAGGGCCACGCCATCGGCACCGTTGCTGGCCTTGAGCACCTGGAAGCCGTGCTTTTCCAGCCATCCGGTCAATCGGTACATCTCTGTCGGCGAGTCGTCGACAATCAGAACTCGGGCCATGCTGTTTCCCCATCAGGAAAGAAAGACCGTGCCATGGCGAGGCGCGGTCAGGGTGCGTGTTGTTGGGTTGCGGCAAAACCGGGCACGTGGGCACGGATCGCATCGAGCAGCTCTTCCTTGCTGAACGGTTTGGTCAGGAACTGGTCGGACCCGACCACCCGCCCGCGGGCCTTGTCGAACAGGCCATCGCGTGATGACAGCAGAATGACCGGGGTGTCCTTGAAGGCACTGTTGTGCTTGATCACGGCACAGGTCTGGTAGCCGTCCAGGCGCGGCATCAGCACATCGACGAAGATGATGCTCGGCTTGTGGTCGACGATCTTGGCCAGGGCATCGAAGCCATCGCTGGCGGTAATCACCTCGCAGCCCGCTTCACCGAGCAACATCTGCGCGGTGCGGCGGATCGTGCGCGAATCGTCGATCACCATCACCTTCAGGGGTTGTTCCATCTGTTGGGCTACCGTCGCTGATAATGCCGAAATCGTAGGGCCGCTGCGTCGCGATCGGGCTGCGCAGCAGCCGCAAAGGCCTGTTGTACAGCGCTATGAGTGGCATTTTTAGCACACTCCGGGTGCCCGTTCCATCTGCCGCGCCCCTTGACCAGCGGCGTTCACGGCGCCACCCTGAGCCACTTTACTTTCGATCCACCGCGGCCGCACGCCGCCAAGAGGAACCACCCCATGAGCGTTCGCCTCGGCATTGTCATGGACCCCATCGCGTCCATCTCCTACAAGAAGGACAGCTCGCTGGCCATGCTGCTGGCCGCCCAGGCGCGCGGCTGGAGCCTGTTCTACATGGAACAGCGCGACCTGTACCTGGGTGCCGGCCAGGCCCGCGGACAGATGCGCCCGCTGAAAGTGTTCGCCGACCCGGCACGCTGGTTCGAGCTGGGCGAGGAGCAGGACAGTGCGTTGGCCGAACTGGACGTGATCCTCATGCGCAAGGATCCGCCCTTCGACATGGAGTTCGTCTACAGCACCTACCTGCTGGAGCAGGCCGAACGCGAAGGCGTGCTGGTGGTCAACCGCCCGCAGAGCCTGCGCGACTGCAACGAAAAACTGTTCGCCACGCAGTTCCCGCAGTGCATGGCACCGACCCTGGTCAGCCGCCGCGTGGATATTCTGCGCGAGTTCGCCGACAGCCGTGGTGACGTGATCCTCAAGCCGCTGGACGGCATGGGCGGCGCCTCGGTGTTCCGCCACCGCAAGGACGACCCCAACCTGTCGGTCATCCTCGAAACGCTGACCCAGCATGGCAACCAGCAGATCATGGCCCAGGAATACCTGCCGCAGATCAAGGACGGCGACAAGCGCATCCTGATGATTGACGGCGAGCCGGTCGACTACTGCCTGGCGCGAATCCCGGCCAGCGGCGAGACCCGTGGCAACCTGGCCGCCGGCGGCCGTGGCGAGGCGCGCCCACTGACCGAACGTGACCGCTGGATCGCCGCCCAGGTCGGCCCGGCCCTGCGCGAGAAGGGCCTGCTGTTCGTCGGCCTCGACGTGATCGGCGACTACCTCACCGAAATCAACGTCACCAGCCCCACCTGCATTCGCGAGATCGACGCAGCCTACAACACCGATATTGGCGGCCAGCTGATGGATGCCATTGATCGCAAGCTCAAGGCGCGCTGACCGCCGACGCGGAGCAAATACGCGGAGTGGGGTATGATGCCGGTCCTTTTCGACTGAGCTGCTGCCCCGCCCTGCGGTTGCTGGATACCTGATGACGCTGCCTGCCGACATCCCCGCCGACTTGCTGCCACCGCGCGTTCGCCCGGTGGACAGGCTTGGCTTTACCCTGTTCCTGGCTGCCCTGGTGCATCTGGCACTGATCCTTGGCGTGGGTTTCACCGTGGTCAAGCCGGCGGAAATCCGCCAGACCATGGACATCACCCTGGCCACTTTCAAGAGCGAAAAGCAGCCGGAAAAGGCCGATTTCCAGGCTCAGGACAACCAGCAGGGTAGCGGCACCCTGGACAAGAAAGCAGTACCCACCACCACCGAGGTGGCGCCGTTCCAGGACAGCAAGATCAACAAGGTCACCCCGCCGCCTGCGGCCAGGCCCGAAGTGAAGCCACCGCCCGCGCCGGAAAAATCCGCCGTGGCGACCAAGGCGCCGAAAGCCCAGAAGGTCGAGCCCAAGCCCAAGGAAAGCAAGCCGCAACCCAAACCTGCGGCCGCCACCCCGGAGTTCGACAGTTCGCAGCTATCGAGCCAGATCGCCAGCCTCGAAGCCGAACTGTCGAATGAACAGCAGATGTACGCCAAGCGCCCCCGCATCCACCGCCTGAATGCGGCATCGACCATGCGTGACAAAGGTGCCTGGTACAAGGAAGAGTGGCGCAAGAAGGTCGAACGGGTAGGCAACCTCAATTACCCCGAGGAGGCGCGTCGGCAGCAGATCTACGGCAACCTGCGGATGATGGTGTCGATCAACCGCGATGGCTCGTTGTACGAGGTGCTGGTGCTGGAATCGTCCGGGCAGCCGGTGCTCGACCAGGCGGCGCAGCGCATCGTGCGGCTGGCGGCGCCGTTTGCGCCGTTTACCGGGGACCTGGCCGAATTTGACCGGCTGGAGATCATCCGCACCTGGCGCTTTGCCCGTGGCGACCGTTTGTCCAGTAATTGAGATTAGCCCTGGGTGAAGGGCTTTCGATATGTGGCGGCGCTCGATCTCACAGGCGCTAGAATCCTGAAGAAAGCCACCAAACAGATGACACAAATCCCCACCTTGTCAGCCCCGCCACCTGGCGCCACACTATCCCCCATGAAAACCCTCACGCCGAGCTACCTCAAGCATCAGTTCCTGATCGCCATGCCGCACATGGCCGATCCGAACTTCGCCCAGACCCTCACCTACATCGTCGAGCACAATGCCCATGGTGCCATGGGCCTGGTGGTGAACCGGCCACAGGAACTCAACCTGGCCGACATCCTCGAACAGTTGCGCCCGGACGAAGCACCACCAGCCAGCACCCTGCAGGTGCCGATCTACCAGGGTGGCCCGGTGCAGACCGACCGTGGCTTCGTGCTGCATAGCAGCGAATGCAGCTACCAGGCCACCGTAGAACTGCAGGGCCTGTCACTGTCCACTTCGCAGGACGTGCTGTTCGCCATCGCCGAAGGTGTGGGGCCGCAGAAGAGCCTGATCACCCTGGGCTATGCCGGTTGGGAAGCGGGCCAGCTGGAAGCCGAGCTTGCCGACAATGCCTGGCTCAACTGCCCGTTCGACCCGGAAATCATCTTCGGCCTGGACAGCGACCTGCGCCTGGAAGCCGCAGCCGCCAGCCTGGGCATCAACCTGAACCTGCTCACCAGCCAGGCGGGCCACGCCTGATGGCCGAATTGCAGACCGAACCCCGCCTGCTGCTGGGCTTCGACTACGGCAGCAAACAGATCGGCGTGGCAGTAGGCCAGGTGGTTACCGGCCAGGCCCGCGAGCTGTGCACCTTGAAAGCGCAGAACGGTGTGCCGGACTGGGCTCAGGTCGAGAAGCTGATTGCCGAATGGAAGCCTGACGCCATCATCGTCGGCCTGCCGCTGAACATGGATGGCACCCCCAGCGAAATGAGCGCCCGCGCCGAAAAGTTCGCTCGCCGCCTGAACGGCCGTTTCAACCTGCCGGTACACACCCACGACGAGCGCCTGACCACCTTCGAGGCCAAAGGCGAGCGCATGGCGCGTGGCGGCCAGCGCGGCAGCTACCGTGACAACCCGGTCGATGCCATTGCCGCCGCCTTGTTGCTGCAAGGCTGGCTGGAGGCCAACACCTGATCATCTTTGCCGCCGGCCCCGCCCGGCGCACCCTTCCGAGGAGCCCGCAATGAGCCTACCCAATCCCGCCGAGCTGATCCGGCAGATGGCTGTCGACCTTCGCGCCCACCTGGCCCGCCGGGCAATTACCGAACCGCGCTATATCGGTATCCGCACTGGCGGCGTCTGGGTCGCCCAGGCCCTGCAGGAAGCCATGGGCGACACCAGCCCCCTGGGCACCCTGGACGTATCGTTCTACCGCGACGACTTCAGCCAGAACGGCCTGCACCCGCAGGTGCGCCCATCCGAGCTGCCG
The DNA here is from genome assembly GCF_002386445.1 of Pseudomonas sp. UBA4617. Lineage (GTDB taxonomy): Bacteria > Pseudomonadota > Gammaproteobacteria > Pseudomonadales > Pseudomonadaceae > Aquipseudomonas. The sequence continues at coordinate 21,133 of NZ_DGIR01000050.1, read as the reverse complement.
TTCGAAGTCGAGGGCCAGCACCTGATACTGGTGGATGACGTGCTGATGAGCGGCCGCACGGTCCGTGCCGCACTCAATGAACTGTTCGATTACGGCCGCCCGGCCAGCGTCACCCTGGTCTGCCTGCTGGACCTGGATGCCGGCGAACTGCCAATCCGCCCGAATGTGCTTGGCGCCACCCTGTCGCTGGCCGCCCATGAACGGGTAAAATTGACCGGACCCGCACCGCTCGCCCTCGAGCGCCAGGACCTCGCCAACGCTTCCGCCCTTTAAGAGTCCCCCCGCGATGACGCCAATCGACGCCAAGCGCCCGCTGCAGCTCAATGACCAGGGCCAGCTGCGCCACTTCCTCTCGCTCGACGGTTTGCCCCGCGAACTGCTCACCGAGATCCTCGACACCGCCGACTCCTTCCTGGAAGTTGGTGCCCGGGCCGTCAAGAAAGTCCCGTTGCTGCGCGGCAAGACCGTATGCAACGTGTTCTTTGAAAACTCGACCCGTACCCGAACCACCTTCGAACTGGCAGCCCAGCGCCTGTCGGCCGACGTGATCAGCCTGAACGTGTCGACTTCCTCGACCAGCAAGGGCGAGACCCTGTTCGACACCCTGCGCAACCTCGAAGCCATGGCCGCCGACATGTTCGTGGTACGCCACTCCGACTCCGGCGCCGCGCACTTCATCGCCGAGCACGTGTGCCCTGAGGTTGCGGTGATCAACGGCGGTGATGGCCGCCATGCGCACCCGACCCAGGGCATGCTCGACATGCTCACCATTCGTCGCCACAAGGGCAGCTTCGAGAACCTGTCGGTGGCCATCGTCGGTGACATCCTGCACTCGCGCGTAGCCCGCTCCGACATGCTCGCGCTGAAAGCGCTGGGCTGCCAGGACATTCGCGTGGTAGGCCCGAAAACCCTGATTCCGGTCGGTATCGAGCAGTACGGGGTGAAGGTCTACACCGACCTCGCCGAAGGTCTGAAAGACGTCGACGTGGTGATCATGCTGCGCCTGCAGCGTGAGCGCATGGCCGGTGGCCTGCTACCCAGCGAAGGCGAGTTCTACCGCCTGTTCGGCCTGACCACCGCGCGCCTGGCCGGTGCCAAGCCCGACGCCATCGTCATGCACCCCGGCCCGATCAACCGCGGCGTGGAGATCGAGTCGGCGGTGGCCGACGGCAAGCATTCGGTGATCCTCAACCAGGTCACCTACGGTATCGCCGTGCGCATGGCCGTGCTGTCCATGGCCATGAGCGGGCAGAACGCGCAACGTCAATTCGACCAGGAGAACGCCCAGTGACCGTCAGTATTCTTGGCGCCCGGGTCATCGACCCGAACAGTGGCCTCGACCAGGTCACCGACCTGCACCTCGACGGCGGCCGCATTGCCGCCATCGGCGCCGCCCCGGCCGGGTTCAGCGCCAGCCGCACGATCCACGCCGCCGGCCTGGTCGCCGCACCAGGCCTGGTGGATCTCGGCGTGTCGCTGCGCGAGCCGGGCTACAGCCGCAAGGGCAACATCGCCAGTGAAACCCGCGCCGCCGTGGCCGGCGGCGTGACCAGCCTGTGCTGCCCGCCGCAGACCAGGCCGGTGCTGGACACCTCGGCGGTGGCCGAGCTCATCCTTGACCGTGCCCGCGAGGCCGCCAACAGCAAGGTCTACCCGATCGGTGCGCTGACCAAGGGCCTGGAAGGCGAGCAGCTGGCGGAGTTGGTGGCCCTGCGCGATACCGGCTGCGTGGCTTTCGGCAACGGCCTGAAGGAAATCCCCAACAACCGTACCCTGGCGCGCGCCCTGGAATACGCCGCCACCTTCGACCTGACCGTGGTGTTCCACTCCCAGGATCGCGACCTGGCCCAGGGTGGCCTGGCCCACGAAGGCCCCATGGCCAGCTTCCTCGGCTTGCCGGGCATCCCGGAAACCGCCGAGACTGTGGCGCTGGCGCGCAACCTGCTGCTGGTGGAACAGACGGGCGTACGTGCGCACTTCACCCAGATCACCAGTGCCCGCGGCGCACGGCTGATCGCCCAGGCCCAGGCTTTGGGCCTGCCGGTCACTGCCGACGTCGCGCTGTATCAGCTGATCCTCACCGACGAATCGCTGCGTGAATTCTCCAGCCTGTACCACGTGCAGCCGCCGTTGCGCACCGCCGCCGACCGTGACGGCCTGCGCGAGGCAGTGAAGGCGGGGGTGATCCAGGCGATTTCCAGCCATCACCAGCCGCACGAGCGTGACGCCAAGCTGGCCCCGTTCGGTGCCACCGAGCCGGGCATCAGTAGCGTCGAGCTGCTGCTGCCGCTGGCCATGACCTTGGTACAGGACGGCCTGCTCGACCTGCCAACCCTGCTTGCCCGCCTGAGCAGCGGCCCGGCGGCAGCCCTGCGCCTGCCGGCCGGTGAGCTGAAGGCGGGCGGCGCCGCCGACCTGGTGCTGTTCGACCCGCAAGCCTCGACCGTGGCTGGTGAGCAGTGGTTCTCACGTGGCGAGAACTGCCCGTTCATCGGCCACTGCCTGCCGAGTGCAGTGCGTTATACCTTGGTCGACGGGCACGTTTGCCACGAGGCCTGACAAAACGCACACCGGCTTTGTGCAGAAGCGGCCTCGTGTCGCGATTCGGCCCCAGGATTTCTGCATCGTGCATGAATTGCTGGGGCCGCTGCGCGACCCTTTCCCGACACAAGGCCGCTGCTACATCGACCGCGTCAGGCTTGCAGAGCGAGCCGACCATTCATCCCCTGCGGTTGAAATCCTTCCCCCCATCCCCATATGAGTCTGCATCAGGCACTTTCGCCCCGCTGCGTGGAGACTCTCCCCTTGACCACCATCGTTTCTGTCCGCCGTAACGGCAAAGTCGTCATGGGCGGCGACGGCCAGGTATCCCTCGGCAACACCGTGATGAAAGGCAACGCCAAGAAAGTGCGCCGCCTGTACCACGGCCAGGTCATCGCGGGCTTCGCCGGCGCGACCGCCGATGCTTTCACCCTTTTCGAGCGCTTCGAAGGCCAGCTGGAAAAACACCAGGGGCACCTCGTCCGTGCTGCCGTCGAACTGGCCAAGGAATGGCGTACAGACCGTTCCCTGAGCCGCCTGGAAGCCATGCTGGCGGTAGCCAACAAGGATGCTTCGCTGATCATCACCGGCAACGGCGACGTGGTCGAACCGGAAGACGGCCTGATCGCCATGGGTTCCGGCGGTGCGTACGCCCAGGCCGCTGCACGCGCCCTGCTGAACAAGACCGACCTTTCCGCCCGGGAAATCGCCGAGACCGCCCTGAACATCGCTGGCGACATCTGCGTATTCACCAACCACAACCTGACCATCGAGGAGCAGGACCTGGCCGAGTAATCAGTTGTTCTGGCGTCCCGCTGCGAGCGGGATTTTTCCACGCTGATTCATCCGCCCAAGGGCCCTATTGATCATGTCCATGACCCCCCGCGAGATCGTCCACGAACTCAACCGCCACATCATCGGCCAGGACGACGCCAAGCGCGCCGTGGCCATTGCCCTGCGCAACCGCTGGCGGCGCATGCAGCTCCCCGCCGAACTGCGTGCCGAGGTAACACCCAAGAACATCCTGATGATCGGCCCTACCGGCGTTGGCAAGACCGAAATTGCCCGCCGTCTGGCCAAGCTGGCAAACGCGCCGTTCCTCAAGGTCGAAGCCACCAAGTTCACCGAAGTAGGCTACGTCGGCCGCGACGTCGAGTCGATCATCCGCGACCTTGCCGATGCCGCGCTGAAAATGCTCCGTGAGCAGGAAATCATCCGCGTGCGTCACCGCGCCGAAGACGCCGCCGAGGACCGCATTCTCGACGCCCTGTTGCCGCAGGCGCGGGTCAGCAGCTTCGCCGAGGAAGCCGCGCAGACCAGCACCGATTCCAACACCCGCCAGCTGTTCCGCAAGCGCCTGCGCGAAGGCCAGCTGGACGACAAGGAAATCGAGATCGAAGTGGCCGATGCCGTGGGCGTCGAAATTGCCGCACCACCCGGCATGGAAGAAATGACCAACCAGTTGCAGAGCCTGTTCGCCAACATGGGCAAAGGCAAGCGCAAGGCACGCAAGCTGAAGGTCAAGGAGGCGCTGAAGATGGTTCGCGATGAAGAAGCGAGCCGTCTGGTCAACGAGGAAGAACTCAAGGCCAAGGCCCTGGAAGCGGTCGAGCAGCACGGCATCGTGTTCATCGACGAAATCGACAAGGTTGCCAAGCGTGGCAACGTTGGCGGCGCCGACGTGTCCCGCGAAGGCGTGCAGCGCGACCTGCTGCCACTGATCGAAGGCTGCACCGTCAACACCAAGCTGGGCATGGTCAAGACTGACCATATCCTGTTCATTGCCTCGGGTGCGTTCCACCTGAGCAAGCCGAGCGACCTGGTGCCCGAGCTGCAAGGGCGCCTGCCGATCCGCGTGGAACTCAAGGCCCTGACCCCGGAAGACTTCGAGCGCATCCTGCAGGAACCGCACGCGTCGTTGACCGAACAGTACCAGGCCCTGCTCAAGACCGAAGGGCTGAACATCGAGTTCCTGGCGGACGGCATCAAGCGCCTGGCCGAGATCGCCTACCAGGTCAACGAGAAGACCGAGAACATCGGCGCCCGCCGCCTGCACACCCTGCTCGAGCGCTTGCTCGAAGAGGTGTCGTTCAGTGCCGGCGACCTGGCCAGCACCCATGACGAAGCGCCGATCCAGATCGACGCAGCGTATGTGAACAGCCACCTGGGTGAGCTGGCGCAGAACGAAGACCTGTCGCGTTACATCCTGTAAGACCGCAGGGGGCCGCTCTGCGGCCCATCGCGGCACAAGGCCG
>NZ_DGIR01000050.1:1385-16186 GCF_002386445.1 Pseudomonas sp. UBA4617 | reverse complement strand
GCACAAGGCCGCTCCCACAGGTACAGCGTTGCCCTCCAATGCAGCGCTGAACTTGTGGAAGCGGCCTTGTGCCGCGAAAGGGCTGCGTAGCAGCCCCAATGTCCCTTGAATCCCTCCTCCATAAGCTGGAAGCTTGCACCATCAGCTCCCGAGAGATTCCGCCCATGGCCCGCCTGCCCACCGCCATCAACCTGCACAAAGCCTCGAAAACCCTCAGCCTCACCTACGCCCCCGGCGAGGTCTACCACCTGCCCGCGGAATTCCTGCGCGTACACTCCCCCTCCGCCGAGGTCCAGGGCCACGGCAACCCCATCCTGCAGTTCGGCAAGATCAACGTCGGCCTCAGCGGCCTGGAACCTGCCGGCCAATATGCACTGAAACTGGTCTTCGATGATGGCCATGACAGCGGGCTGTTCACCTGGGAATACCTCGAACAGCTGTGCCTGCGCCAGGAGCAGCTGTGGGCCGAGTACCTCGACGAGCTGCACAAGGCCGGTAAATCCCGTGACCCCGCCGAATCGGTGGTGAAACTCATGCTCTAGCGCAAGGCCCTCAGCGTTTAGAGCGCATTTTCTAGAATCATCTGTTTGAATGCCTTATAGACAGCCCAGTGAAGGGCTGTCTTGCGCATTACATGAAAGTCGGGTAACCAATGGGGAGTGGCAAGTTCCCTGCATCACTTTGCAGGTAGCAAGAACCCTCGCAGCACCGCTGTTCCTTATCACTGGTCACCCGAGTAGCAGTACCGGGCTCAGCACTGTGCACCCGCCACAGCAAACCGGTACTCGTCTCAGGACAACGGAGCGTCGTAGATGAGTAACAAGAACAACGATGAGCTGCAGCGGCAAGCCTCGGAAAATACCCTGGGGCTCAACCCGGTCATCGGTATCCGCCGCAAGGACCTGTTGAGTTCGGCACGTACCGTGCTGCGCCAGGCCATGCGCCAACCGCTGCACAGCGCCAAGCATGTGGCCCACTTCGGCCTGGAACTGAAGAATGTGCTGCTGGGCAAGTCCAGCCTGGCCCCGGAAAGCGACGACCGTCGCTTCACCGACCCGGCCTGGAGCCACAATCCGCTGTACCGCCGCTACCTGCAAACCTACCTGGCCTGGCGCAAGGAGCTGCAGGACTGGATCGGCAGCAGCGACCTGTCGCCCCAGGACATCAGCCGCGGCCAGTTCGTCATCAACCTGATGACCGAAGCCATGGCGCCAACCAATACCCTGTCCAACCCCGCTGCGGTCAAGCGCTTCTTCGAAACCGGTGGCAAGAGCCTGCTCGACGGCCTGTCGAACCTGGCCAAGGACATGGTCAACAACGGTGGCATGCCCAGCCAGGTGAACATGGACGCCTTCGAAGTGGGCAAGAACCTGGGCACCAGCGAAGGCGCCGTGGTGTACCGCAACGATGTGCTGGAGCTTATCCAGTACAACCCCATCACCGAGCAGGTACATGCTCGTCCGCTGCTGGTGGTACCGCCGCAGATCAACAAGTTCTACGTGTTCGACCTCAGCCCGGAAAAGAGCCTGGCTCGCTTCTGCCTGCGCTCGCAGCAACAGACCTTCATCATCAGCTGGCGCAACCCGACCAAGGCCCAGCGTGAGTGGGGCTTGTCCACCTACATCGATGCGCTCAAGGAAGCCGTCGACGCGGTACTGGCAATTACCGGCAGCAAGGACTTGAACATGCTCGGTGCTTGCTCAGGCGGTATTACCTGCACCGCCCTGGTGGGCCACTATGCCGCCCTTGGCGAGAACAAGGTCAATGCCCTGACCCTGCTGGTAAGCGTGCTGGACACGACCATGGATACCCAGGTCGCGCTGTTCGTCGACGAGCAGACCCTGGAAGCCGCCAAGCGCCACTCCTACCAGGCCGGCGTGCTCGAAGGCAGCGAGATGGCCAAGGTGTTCGCCTGGATGCGCCCCAACGACCTGATCTGGAACTACTGGGTCAACAACTACCTGCTTGGCAACGAGCCACCGGTGTTCGACATCCTGTTCTGGAACAACGACACCACGCGCCTGCCGGCCGCGTTCCACGGCGACCTGATCGAAATGTTCAAGACCAACCCGCTGACCCGCCCCGGTGCCCTGGAAGTGTGCGGCACGCCGATCGACCTGAAGCAAGTGCAGTGCGACATCTTCAGCGTGGCCGGCACCGCCGACCACATTACCCCGTGGCAGTCGTGCTACCGGTCGGCGCACCTGTTCGGTGGCAAGATCGAGTTCGTGCTGTCCAACAGCGGGCATATCCAGAGCATCCTCAACCCGCCAGGCAACCCCAAGGCGCGCTTCATGACCGGTGCGGATCGCCCGGGTGACCCGGTAGCCTGGCAGGAAAACGCCACCAAACATGCCGACTCGTGGTGGCTGCACTGGCAAAGCTGGCTGGCCGAGCGGGCCGGTGCGCTGAAGAAGGCACCGACACGCCTGGGCAACCGGGCCTACGGTGCCGGCGAGGCTGCACCGGGCACTTACGTCCACGAGCGATAAGCTGCAGCGCCGTGGCCACCTACCAGGGCGCCACGGTGTTCATTCACCCAAGAGTCACGCGCATGCCGCAACCCTATATCTTCAGGACCGTCGAGCTGGACGACCAGTCCATCCGCACCGCCGTTCGCCCGGGCAAGCCACACCTTACGCCGTTGCTGATCTTCAATGGTATCGGCGCCAACCTGGAGCTGGTGTTCCCGTTTATCGAAGCACTGGACCCGGACCTGGAAGTCATCGCCTTCGACGTACCCGGGGTCGGCGGCTCGTCAACCCCGCGCCACCCCTACCGCTTCCCCGGGCTGGCCAAGCTGACGGCACGTATGCTGGATTACCTCGACTACGGCCAGGTCAATGTCATCGGCGTGTCCTGGGGCGGCGCCCTGGCCCAGCAGTTCGCCCACGATTACCCTGAGCGCTGCAAGAAGCTGGTGCTGGCCGCCACCGCAGCCGGTGCGGTGATGGTGCCAGGCAAGCCCAAGGTGCTGTGGATGATGGCCAGCCCGCGGCGCTACGTACAACCCTCGCACGTCATCCGGATTGCACCATTGATCTATGGTGGCGGCTTCCGACGCGACCCGGACCTGGCCATGAAACATGCCGCCAAGGTGCGCTCCGGCGGAAAGATGGGCTATTACTGGCAGCTGTTCGCCGGGCTTGGCTGGACCAGCATCCACTGGCTGCACAAGCTCCAGCAGCCAACCCTGGTGCTGGCCGGCGACGACGACCCATTGATCCCGCTGATCAACATGCGCCTGCTGGCCTGGCGGATTCCCAATGCCCAGCTACACATTATCGACGACGGCCATCTGTTCCTGATTACCCGGGCCGAGGCCGTCGCACCGATCATCATGAATTTCCTTCAGCAAGAACGACAGCGCGCCGTCATGCACCCTCGCCCGGTTTCGGGCGGGTAGATCGATGCGGCCTTTTGCGCGGGCGCGCGCGCTCCCACAGGGACGGCGCCGAACCTGTGGCGCAGGCATGCCCGCGAAGGTCCCGACAGCGAAACGGCTCAGACGAGGGAGTGTTGCCATGAAAGACAAACCGGCCAAAGGAACGCCAACGCTTCCCGCCACCCGCATGAATGCACAGAACGCCATCCTTGGCCTGCGCGGGCGTGACCTGTTATCCACGTTGCGCAATGTCAGCCGTCACGGCCTGCGTCACCCGCTGCATACCGCACACCACCTGTTGGCCCTGGGCGGCCAACTGGGTCGCGTGATGCTGGGCGACACACCGCACCAGCCGAACCCGCGCGACCCACGCTTCAACGACCCTACGTGGAGCCAGAATCCGTTCTACCGCCGCGGCCTGCAGGCTTATCTGGCCTGGCAGAAGCAGACCCGCATGTGGATCGAGGAAAGCCATCTGGACGACGATGACCGGGCCCGGGCGCACTTCCTGTTCAACCTGATCAACGACGCCCTGGCGCCCAGCAATTCGCTCCTCAATCCACTGGCGGTCAAGGAGCTGTTCAACACCGGCGGGCAGAGCCTGCTGCGCGGTGTCGCCCACCTGCTCGACGACCTGCGCCACAACGATGGCCTGCCTCGCCAGGTCGACGAGCGTGCCTTCGAGGTGGGCGGCAACCTGGCCGCAACCCCCGGCGCAGTGGTGTTTCGCAACGAGTTGCTGGAGCTGATCCAGTACAAGCCGATGAGCGAAAAGCAACATGCACGGCCACTGCTGGTGGTGCCGCCGCAAATCAACAAGTTCTACATCTTCGACCTCAGCCCGACCAACAGCTTCGTGCAGTACATGCTAAAGAGCGGCCTGCAGGTGTTCATGATCAGCTGGCGCAACCCCGACCCGCGCCACCGCGAATGGGGCCTGTCCAGCTACGTGCAAGCGCTGGAGGAAGCGCTCAACGCCTGCCGCAGTATCAGCGGCAACCGCGACCCCAACCTGATGGGCGCCTGCGCCGGCGGCCTGACCATGGCCGCGCTGCAAGGCCACCTGCAGGCCAGGCAGCAACTGCGCCGGGTGCGCAGCGCCACCTATCTGGTCAGCCTGCTGGACAGCAAGTTCGAGAGCCCGGCCAGCCTGTTCGCCGACGAGCAGACCATCGAGGCCGCCAAGCGCCGCTCCTACCAGCGTGGCGTGCTGGACGGCGCCGAGGTGGCACGGATATTCGCCTGGATGCGGCCCAATGACCTGATCTGGAATTACTGGGTCAACAATTATCTGCTCGGCAAGACACCACCGGCCTTCGACATCCTCTACTGGAACGCTGACAGCACGCGCCTGCCCGCTGCGCTGCATGGTGACCTGCTGGACTTTTTCAAGCTCAACCCACTGACCCACCCAGCCGGCCTGGAGGTATGCGGCACGCCCATCGACTTGCAGAAGGTCGACCTGGACAGTTTCACCGTAGCCGGCAGCAACGACCACATCACCCCCTGGGACGCGGTATACCGTTCGGCCTTGCTGCTCGGTGGCGACCGGCGCTTCGTGCTGGCCAACAGCGGGCATATCCAGAGCATCATCAACCCGCCTGGCAACCCCAAGGCCTATTACCTGGCGAACCCCAAGCTGCCCGGCGACCCGCGCGCCTGGTTCCATGACGCCAAGCGCAGCGAGGGCAGCTGGTGGCCGTTGTGGCTGGACTGGATCACCCCGCGCTCCGGCCCGCTCAAGGCACCGCGCAGCGAGCTGGGCAACGCCACCTATCCACCGCTGGGGCCCGCACCGGGTACCTACGTGATGACCCGATGAGCCTGGCGACGGGATGAAGACTCGCGACCGTATCCTCGAATGCGCCTTGCAACTGTTCAATCAGCAGGGAGAGCCGAATGTCTCCACCCTGGAGATTGCCAATGAACTGGGCATCAGCCCAGGCAATCTGTACTACCACTTCCACGGCAAGGAGCCATTGGTACTGGGCCTGTTCGAGCGCTTCGAAGAAGCGCTGATGCCTTTGCTTGACCCACCGCTCGAGCTGCGCCTGGAGGCCGAGGACTACTGGCTGTTCCTGCACCTGATCGTCGAACGCATGGCGCAGTACCGCTTCCTGTTCCAGGACCTGTCGAACCTGACCGGGCGCCTGCCCAAGCTGGCGCGCGGCATGCGCAGCCTGATCAACGCGCTGAAGCGTACGCTGGCAGCGTTGCTGGCCAGCCTCAAGGGCCAGGGGCAGGTGGAAAGCGAAACCCAGGCGCTGGGGCAACTGGTGGAGCAGATCACCCTGACCCTGATGTTTTCGCTGGATTACCAGCGCGTGCTGGGGCGCGAGGGAGATGTGGGGATTGTGGTGTACCAGGTGATGATGCTGGTGGCGCCGCATCTACAGGCCCAGGCGCGGGCGGCGGCCGAGCAGTTGGCAGTGCGCTATCTGGAGGGGTAGGCCTGGTCTTTCGACGCCACGGCCTTCGCGGGCAAGCCCGCTCCCACAGGGCCTGCGCTGACCAGATGAGCAGCGCGATACTTGTGGGAGCGGGCAAGCCCGCGAAGCAGGTGACGCGGTATCAGATCAGGGTACCGCTGCCATTGGCTGCCGACGGCGTGCTGCTGGCCGGGGCGGCGGCAGGTGCCGGAGCGGCGGTTGCAGCTGGCCCAGCACTGCTGGCAGGCGCTGCCGACTTGGCGGCTGCCGGTTTGGCCGGCGCCTTTTTCACCGCTGGCTTCTTCGCTGCCGCGGGCTTGCCCGCTGCCGGTTTTGCCGCGGGCTTGGCTGCCGCCGGTTTGGCTGCAGGCTTCGCCGCTGCCGTCCTGGCTGCCGGTTTTACCGCTGCTGCTTTGGCTGCCGGCTTGGCCGCCGCGGTTTTCGCCGCAGGCTTGGCCGCTGCTGCCTTGGCCAGTGGCTTGGACGCTGCCTTGCTCGCGACTGGCTTGGCGGCAGCACGCGACGAGACCGGGGTAACCGACGCACCGGTCAGTTTCTCGATCTGCTTGGTCAGGCTGTCCACCTGCTGGTGCAGCGCCTTGATCTCGTTGCGGCTCGGCACGCCAAGGCGCGAGATGGCGCTATTCAGGCGCTTGTCGAAAGCCTCTTCGAGTTCGCTCCACTTGCCCAGCGCACGGTCCTTGACGCCAGACACGCGCGAACTGGTCGAGGACTTGGCGCTTTCCGCCACGTCTTCAGCCGTTTTCTTCGCCTGCTTCTCGGCCTTCTCGCCATCCTTCACCAGCGAGTCGAACAGCTTCGAGCCGTCCTGGTCGATTTTCGAATAGATACCCAGCCCCGCCAGCCAGATCTTGCGGGAGTACTTCTCGATCCCGCCGACCCAGGAGCTGCCTTCTTTCTCGGAATTCTTCTTGCCAGCCATCCTGCTCTCCTTATGGTTTGTGCGCGACGCGCTCAAGCAGCTCGTGCAGCTGTTCAAGCTTGATGGACAACGCCTCAACGTCATGTTTAGACGGAATGCCCAGGCGATTCAAGGCGCGGCCTACCCGTGCGTCGAAAGCTTTTTCGATTTTGTCGAGTTGAATTTCGACTCGCCCCGGGACGCGGCTAACGGCCTGGGTCGCTTCATCGATCTGGCTGTTGGCCGCATCCAGTTCCTTGTCGATACGCTTCCTGCCACGTTTCTCGACGCCTTCCCCGGCCTTGACCAGCTCGTTGAAGTAGTCGGAACCTTCCTGGCCCACGCGTGCATAGGCGCCGATACCCGCCAGCCAGATCTTGCGCGCGTAGCCGCGCACTTCGCCAAGCGTGCCCAGGGCTTCGTCTTTCTTCTTCACAATCACTTTGGCCATGCTGTGTACCTCATGCTCATGAGTGGTGGAAAAAACCGCCCATGGAGGTTGGGCTTGAACACAAGGTAGGGAAGAAAATTAGAAACCTCACCCTAAGGTCTTCGCTGCGCATCTATGTAACGCGTACCTCCCAGGCGATAAAGCTAGCGTCACAGGCGTCACTTCACGGAGACCGACACCATGACTGCTGTAGCAAACCAACCCAGGCTGACGTTCAAGCAACGCGTGGCAGCCTGTTTCTCCAACCGTCCCGGCTTGCGGGAGGTATTGTCGCAAGAAGGTTTCCGGTCCTTTACCGACCGCTATCCATGGATGCACCGCAGCCATCCTCAGATCACATCGCTCGACCCTTTCGTCATCCTCCATGCACCCAGCAGCCCAGATGGTCAAGCAAGTCACAGCGGGCTGCTGGACGAGCTTCTCGAGCATTTTCTAGCCGGGGAACGTATGCAACTGGGCACCACAGATATGCTCAGCATAAGCCCTCCGCATGTCTTCCTGGTCCAGGTACAAGGCCAGGACAGCATCCGCCAGCCAGAAATAAGGCCTGACCTGACCAAGCTCAACGATGCCTTCGACATGGTGCTTGGCTCACTGATACCCGCCTTCCAACAGGCCCAGATCGGCTTCTGGAATGGTATCGACGAAGACAGCCAGATCTCGCGCATCACCTGGCTGGAACATACCATCAAGGCCGCATTGCTCGAAAACCTCCCTCGTCAAGGCCTGGACGATGAAGAAAAAACAGCAATTTACAGCTTGCTCGACGGGGTGTCCGACAGCCTGACTATCGCGGCGATACAAGTCACGCTCACTACCGTTGACGGTACACATAGCTTTACGCTGCCGGATCTGTTGCTCAGCAGCAGCACCCTCGGCAACGGTGATCGGGTTCTGCAGTGCAAGCCCTGCGGTTCGGTTCGTCGGCATGCCGACATGGCCAGCTTTGCCAGCGCGCTGCAACGCCAGCTAGCGCAGCGCTATCGCTTCGAGACATTGTCATGGGCACAAACACCGGTGACAGGGCGCCCTTTCGCCTTCCAGGCCAGACAACTGCTCAACGGTATCCTTGACGACATCGGGCGCCTGCGGATTGGCAGCCTGGCAACCAGCAATGAGCTGGAGCGGCAGCTGCATCAGGTGAGCGACCCGTCCGCGTACTTCCTGAGCCTGCCATCCAAGGAACAGACGTCACCCGCCGTCAGCCCGCCCCAATGGCTGAGCAATGCCAGCATGGAGGACCGCTACGCCTATTACGCCGCTCTGCTCGACTTGGCGGCGAGTCAAGGTCGGTCGAACGGCTCTACATCCCTGGGGGACGTCGAGGATATAAGCCGCTACGCTGCCCGCCGTTTACGCGAACAACTGCGGGCCAGCCATCCGGACAAGCCGGTACCAGACCCGGACAAAGTGAACATCCGCATTTCCCAGGCCATCATCGGCCCTGGCACGCAAGGGCAGTCGCTGTTCTTGCGCACCATGACCCTGACCGACCTGGCAATCTCCCGCCTGCGCCTGGAGGCGGGAGAGGTGATGACCGGGGTAAGTATCGAGGGCGGGTCACCTGCGGACGACTGGCTGGGCATCGAACAGATCAGGGAGCTGATTCATCTGGTCAATGTCGGCGGCCAGTATGCCAATTACCTGAAAGATCAAGTCAGAACCGAACCACGCAGGTCCGAACGGATCAGACAGCATGCCAGGGAGTGGCGTTACGCCCTGCGGTTCAGCACCCTGCAGGCAAGGATCGAGCGACAGCTTGGCGAACCCGCAAGCCAGGCAATCCTCGATTTTTGTCAGAGCGCCGACATAGCCACGGGGCGTTTGCGCATTGCCCCACTTGCGTTCCTGTGCGCGTCAGGCGCTTCGGCACGCGATGTGGCTCATGGAATGTTCATCATCGAACTACCGAGAATCCGCAGTTGGGTCCTTTACCGCCCCTTCTATGCCGACAGGGCGTTGCTGGAGTTTCCGACCCTTGAATTGCTTATGGCCGCAATTCGCAGACAGGGCGAGCTGCAAGAGAGCGTATTGGCCTGGCTTGACGATGACGCACGCCCGGTTTACCAGGATAACGGCTTCAACCATCCGCACCTGCACCCGAACCTCAGCAGCCTACTGCACCTGTTCAGTGTCCAGGGCGAGCTGGCAGACGATCTCCTGCAACGCCTCACGCGTCCGGTCCAGCCCGCATTCCAGGCCTGGACGGATGATCTGGACACTCACCTGTTCGATGCCAGAATCGACACCATGCTGTTGGCCGCAGCCTGCAGCAGCATTTCCAATGCCCAGGAAAAACGTGCATTGGTAAAGGAGGCCGCCTGGGCAATCTTCAACACCATCACCCAGCTCTGGCATGGTCCCATGACCAGTCTGGTGTGGCTTGCATTGGCGCTGTCAGCGCTCAAGGAGGACCTGAAGACGCTGCTGAGCGATAGCGGCGACAATCGAACCGCCGCGGCAATGGATCTGCTCATCAATCTGGCTTTGCTTCTTGCCCACCGCCCTGCCCCCGCCCCTGCCGGTAGCGAAGAGGCCGCTACGCTACGCTTCTCAGGCCCTGCGCCAAAGGGAGAATTCCCCCCGGCAACCCTCAAGCAACCAGAGCAGACGACGTGGGAAGTTTCTGTGGAAGCGCAGCAGCCGCGTGTAGAAGGCTGGCATGACGCGCAACGCCTGGGCAACCTGTCGGCACAGCAGCGCCAGTCACTGGCACAGTTGCAGTCATCACAGTCACTGCGAGGGCACACGCCACTGGAAGATGGTCGCTTGCGCGGGCTGTTCAACATTGCCGGCCGTCACTACGTCAGGCTGGGCGGCGGCACCTATGAGGTCATCGAAACCTGGAACGGCATGCAGATCATCGGCCCCGAGACGAGCAGCAGCGAATGGGTATCCCAATGGAATGGCGCCACGGACGGTTATTACATCGCCGGTCGTGAACGCCAGAAGGGACCATGGCTGACACGCTGGAATGGCGAGTGGGCCTTGAATCTGAACCTATCTGGCGGCATGCCCAGGAGCAGGCAAGCCATCAACGCCGAGAACCTCCAGCGGTTCGAAACATTGAAGACGGCCGCCAAAGCCAAGGCAGAAGCGCTGAACCGGATGGAGCCACTGATGCAGCGCAACCGCATGCAGTTGCAGGCTTATGACGACCTCGCTCTAGCGTGCAGCCAGGCTTACGATGCGCTCTCCGAACAGGAACGCGCCTCACCGCCGCAAGCGTTGCAGCTTCAGCAGCAGGCGCTGAAAGCCCAGCGCAAACTACATTTGCCTGAACTGCGGGCCTGCGCACTCTACCTGGAACGACAAAGCACGCTGCTGCACGAAAACATCGAAGTGTTCAAGGAGCTGGCAGAACCACGGTTCAGCAGGTTCGACCCCCATGACCAGAGCCGACGCCGATACGGCCGCTGGTACGATACAGCCATCAGCAACGACATCCTGCTGTACCGCCGCTTGCTGGAGCAGGTCGACCACCAAGAGCTGAGCGCAATGAGCGCCGGGGTGCGCCGCATTCCGGAAAACGCCGAGCAGATGCAGCATTACCTCGATTTTCGCGAGCAGATAAAAGATTCCTGCCAGGCCACCCGCCGCCTGCTGATGGTCAGCCAGCGACTGGACCGGATCATACCGGAGGCACTCCAGGACCCTAAGGTCGATATTGCCGATAAAGCCACGAAGCTCACGCAGACCATCCAGCGCAGGACCTATTCGACGCTGGTCATCCGGGCCCAACTGCTCAGTGAACTTGCTTACCTCGCCGTGGACAGAGCCCGGCTCACGGCAGAAACGGCCGAGCACCTGCTGACCATGCGCGCGCCGCTCGGCGATACCGAATTAAGCCGTACGGTATGGAGCCACGATGGGCTTGCAGACATCGAGGAAACGGCCCAGGTCAAAGCAGAATTGCTTGAGGACATCCTTCAGAAATACCGCTCAGTGCTGGGCCGCGCTCAGTACATGCTGACGCTGGACGACCCCGCGCTGGTCGCTGAGGTACTGGACGAGTACACGCGCGAACTGTCGACGATGATCCAGACCACGGAACAGCAGTTAAGCACCGCCCTGGCCCAAGTCGAGAGCGGCTGCAATCCTCCGCAGCCGGCGCCGTTACAGCGTCCAGCAACAAATAGACGTCGGGTAATCCGTGTCAACCGGGGTCGACCGCTGCTGGTGGAAGTCGACCAGATGGGTACTCGGGCATTCCAGCGCAATGCCTTCAACCAGGAGCCCACCGGCAACTTCGAGCAACGCAACGATGAGTGGCATGCAGTGCCTGAACAGACGAGGCCGGCGCCACACGACCGGACGCAGGTGCGGCGGCGTGCAAGCCGCCTGCTGGAAGAGGTGGAGGGAAAAATCGCCTTCGCCGAGCGTCACTATGCGCATGAGCCCAACAGCCTGAACGACTTCCTGGAATGGCCGGCAGGTGACATGCGCGAAGTGCAGCAGCAACTGACCGAGCTGAACAACCCAGAGGACAACAGCTTGGTCGAACTGCTGCAGGCAGCGCAAGACCGTATCCATCAGGAAAAAGCCAGGTTGCTCACCGACGCGTATCTGAATACGCGCCATCCCGACGGGCGGGCCTTACATTTCCTCGCCGAGCAGCGCCGGATCCGGATCAGGCAGACGGTGATGCGCCGCCGGCTGCGCCACGCCAATGATTACCTCGACGTCTATGAGATTCGCGACGAGCAAGCGCCACGACGGGTACTGTGGGAGGCTCACTTCCACTATCGCAGCCTCGAAGCGAGAGGGCATGATTTCGTAAAGGGCCACCTCAAGTTCCGCGATGCCGGCACAGGTGGCAGTGATGCCATGCTCGAGCAAGCGGTAGACGCCGGCGAGCGGGTCGCGATCTACCGAGGCGACCTGCGCCTGGAACAGGTGCTCGGCATCATCCCGTTTCCGCCGGACACGCCGCAGTAGCCAAGGAGCGGGCCCGGGTCAGGCCAGGGCCTTGTCCAGCGCCCGCTCGATCTCGCCCTTGATGGTGGCGCTCATCATCGACAGCATCATGCCCAGCTTGAGTTCCACGCGGATGCTGTCGTCACCAATGTGCACGCTGCCATTGGCGCCGCTGCGCGCCACATCGACACGGTCCCCGTTCCAGGTGGCCTTGAGGTCGTATTCGCGGCTGAGCTTTTCGACCAGTGCTTCGGCCTTGGCACGAGCGGCATCGCGGCCAAGGGCGTGTTTGCGTTCGACGCTGATCTGGGTCATGCGGGCATTCCTGAAGATGAAGACATAATGGGCATTATGCCCGCCCCTGCCCACTGGCACACCCCGCCAAGACAAATCCGCCCGTTCGCCCTAGAATGGCGGTAATTTTTTCCGGTGAAGCGATATGAACGACCAGCGCAAAGGCGACCAAGCCGAACCCACCACCCATTTCGGTTACCAGGACGTGCCTGAAAGCCAGAAGGCGAAGAAAGTCGCCGAAGTGTTTCACTCGGTGGCGGCCAAGTACGACCTGATGAACGACGTGCTTTCCGGCGGCATGCACCGCCTGTGGAAGCGCTTCACCATCGAGCTGTCGGGCGTACGCGCCGGTAACCGCGTGCTGGACATCGCCGGCGGTACCGGCGACCTGGCGGCCAAGTTCTCGCGGCTGGTCGGCCCGACCGGACAGGTGGTGCTGGCTGACATCAACGAATCGATGCTCAAGGTTGGCCGTGACCGCCTGCTCGACCGTGGCGTGGCCGGTAATATCGAGTTCGTCCAGGCCGATGCCGAAAAGCTGCCGTTCCCGGACAACCATTTCGACTGCGTGACCATCGCCTTTGGCCTGCGCAACGTCACCCACAAGGACGAAGCCATCCGTTCGATGCTGCGCGTGCTCAAGCCGGGCGGCCGCCTGCTGGTGCTGGAGTTCTCCAAGCCGACCAACAAGCTGATGTCCAAGGCCTACGACGCCTACTCGTTCGCCTTCATGCCCCTGGCCGGCAAGTTGATCACCAACGACGCGGACAGTTACCGCTACCTCGCCGAGTCGATCCGCATGCACCCCGACCAGGAAACGCTCAAGGCCATGATGGTCGACGCCGGTTTCGACCGCGTCACCTACCACAACATGACCAGCGGCATCGTCGCCGTGCACCGGGGAATCAAGCCCTGATGCTGCTGGCCGGGCTGCTCGCCAGCGCCGAACATGGCCTGAACCGCGTCCTGCGCATGGACAGCACGGCCCTGCCACGGCTGGCTGCGCTGGAAGGCAAGGTCATCGAGATCGACTGCCGCCAACCGGCCTTGCAGGTGTTCATCCTGCCCGATGAAGAAGGCCTGATGCTGGCGGCCCACTGGGCGGGCGAGGTCGACTGCAGCCTGCGCGCCCCGGCCGGCAGCCTGGCGCAACTGGCCCTGGCCAGGGACAAGACTGCCGTGCTGCACAGTCCGCAGGTCGAACTGCATGGCGACAGCGCGGTACTGCTTGACCTGTTCGGAGTGCTGCAGGACCTGGAGCTGGACTGGGAACACGAGCTGCAGCGCTGGCTCGGCCCGGTTGCCACGGCCATGCTCGCCGGGCACATCCGCCTGCGCGCACGCTGGACCCTGCAGGGCCTCGCGCGCTTCAGCCAGAACCTCTCCGAATACCTGGCCGAAGAGTCCCGCACCCTGGTCGGCAAGCGCGAAGCCGAAGCGGCCTTCAGCGAACTCGATGCCCTCAAGCTTGATACAGAACGCCTCGAGGCGCGCATCAAGCGCCTCTCCCAATCCCTTGATACCAGCGATAACGCATGAAGCTGCTCGCCGTCCGCCGTCTTTTTCGCATTCAGCGCGTAGTCATCCGGTACCGGCTGGATGACTTGCTGTTCGACTACCCGCTGCCATGGTGGCTGATGAGCCTGCGCCTGCTGATGCCCTGGCGCTGGCTGCCACGCAAGCCATCCGAGCTCAGCCGTGGTGAACGCCTGCGCCTGGCGCTGCAGGACCTTGGGCCTATTTTCATCAAGTTCGGCCAGTTGCTGTCTACCCGCCGCGACTTGCTGCCAACCGACATCGCCGACGAGCTGATGTTGCTACAAGACCGGGTACCGCCATTCGACCCGCAACAGGCCGTGGCGCTGATCGAGGACCAACTCGGCGCCAAGGTGGGTGAGGTATTCAGCCGCTTCGACGTTGAGCCACTGGCATCCGCCTCGGTAGCCCAGGTTCATGCCGCCCGCCTGAAAAGCGGCGAAGAGGTGGTGGTCAAGGTGGTCCGGCCAGGCCTCAAGCCGGTAATCGCCGCTGATATCGCCTGGCTGTTCCTGATCGCCAAAGGCGCCGAGCGGGCTTCTGCCGATGCTCGCCGCCTGCATCCGGTGGAAATCGTCGGTGATTACGAAAAAACCATCTACGACGAACTCGACCTGTTGCGCGAAGCGGCCAACGCCAGCCAGCTACGGCGCAATTTCGAAGGCTCCGAGCTGATGTATGTGCCGCAGGTGTACTGGGACTGGTGCCGGCCCAAGGTCCTGGTGATGGAGCGCATCTACGGCGTCCCGGTAACCGACATGGCGACCCTCGCCGACCAGCGTACCGACATGAAAATGCTCGCCGAGCGCGGCGTGGAAGTATTCTTCACCCAGGTATTCCGCGACAGCTTCTTCCATGCCGACATGC
>NZ_DGIR01000050.1:1022-1152 GCF_002386445.1 Pseudomonas sp. UBA4617 | reverse complement strand
CTTCCATGCCGACATGCACCCCGGCAACATCTTCGTCAGCACGGTCCGGCCCTGGAGCCCGCAATACATCGCCATCGACTGCGGCATCGTCGGCAGCCTGACGGACGAGGACCAGGACTACCTGGCGCGC
>NZ_DGIR01000050.1:577-783 GCF_002386445.1 Pseudomonas sp. UBA4617 | reverse complement strand
GACCAGGACTACCTGGCGCGCAACCTGATCGCCTTCTTCAAGCGTGACTACCGCCGCGTCGCGCAGTTGCACATCGATTCGGGCTGGGTACCCGTGCATACCAAGGTCAACGAATTCGAGGCTGCCATCCGCACCGTGTGCGAGCCAATCTTCGAAAAACCGTTAAAGGATATTTCCTTCGGCCAGGTGCTGATGCGCCTGTTCCA
>NZ_DGIR01000050.1:0-328 GCF_002386445.1 Pseudomonas sp. UBA4617 | reverse complement strand
GGAAGTGCAGCCGCAGCTGGTACTGTTGCAGAAAACCCTGCTCAACATCGAGGGCCTGGGCCGTCAGTTGTACCCCGACCTGGATTTGTGGAGCACCGCCAAGCCGTTTCTCGAGCGCTGGATGCGTGAGCGCATGAGCCCGAAAGCCGTGCTTGGCAATATCCACAGCCAGGTCGAACAGCTGCCACACCTGGCCGACATGGCCCGCGACGTGCTCGAACGTCTGTCACAACCGCACCTGCACGACCCGCAACTCCCCGAGCGCCGTCGCCAGGGCGACCGCTGGCCGCTGCGCCTGCTGGGTGCCGGCCTGCTGGGCGGCGGCGCG
>NZ_DGIR01000036.1 GCF_002386445.1 Pseudomonas sp. UBA4617 | reverse complement strand
CTGCGAACCGCTCTTCCGATCTGAAGCAGGCGACGCGGAGGATGGCACCGGCTGCGCCGGTGTTCGCGAGGCAAGCCCGCTCCCACAGGAATAACGCCCGCTTTGAACATTTGAGCAAGACCGTTGCTTATACAAAAGCCAGTGTGCGTGCCTACAACTGGGTAAACCTACCCAACCGCTGGCGCAGCATGCTGTTCTCGCTGCGCAATTGCTGCACTTCCTGCAACAGCTCCAGCGCCAGGGCCACCCCTTCCCACTCCAGTTCCAGCTCGGCATGCAACTTGGCCGCGCGCTTGGCCAGCAGCGGCGCCTGATCGTCGAACAACCAGTCCTCAGGCGTTCGCCCGGAGGGTTCGACAATGCCGTGTTCGACGATTTCGATCACGCAGTCAGCCGTGAGGTCGGCCTCCTGACACAAAGTACGCATGTCCAGTTGAACGATCAGGGTGCTGCTCATGGTCACTTACTCCATTGTGTCCTCGGGTTGAACGCCGCCTTCTCGGAAAGCTGGGTCCACAGTTCACGGGTAGTGGCATCGGAGGTGGTGGGCATCACCACCTTCAGCTGTGCATACAAGTCGCCGCGCTCGCCCTTCTTGTTCAACAGGCCCATGCCCTTGACCCGCAGGCGCTGGCCGGTCTGGCTGTCGGGGCGGATGGTCAGGTTGATCTGGCCGGTCAGCGTCGGTACCGCCACCTTGGTCCCCAGGGCAGCCTCCCACGGCGCCAATGGCACGGTAATGATCAAGTCATGACCTTCGACATCGAACAGCGGGTGCGGTGCCATGCGGATGGTCAGGAACAGGTCGCCGTTGGCCCCGCCAGCGCTGCCCGGCGCACCCTGGCCCTTCAGGCGGATACGCTCGCCATCGGTCACCCCGGCCGGAATCTTCACGTTCAGGGTCTTGGTGGTGAAGCCGGTGCGCTGTCCCATCGCATTGGTCTGCGGCACCTGGAAGCTGATCTGCTTGGACTCCTTGTTCAGGGTCTCTTCAAGGAATACCGCCAGTTCAAGCTCCACGTCCTGCCCTCGCCTGCCGGCACTGCGCTGTTGCTGCCGGGCACCACCAAAGGGGTTGCCACCCCGGCTACCGAATATCGAACTGAAGAAGTCGGAAAAATCACCGCCCTCGAAGCCACCGCCACCGCTCCGGCTTTCCCAGCCCGGTGGTGCCTGGAACGGCCGGCCATGCTGGCCACCGTATTTGCGGATTTCGTCGAACTCGGCCCGTTTTTGCGCGTCGCCCAGCACTTCGTAGGCCTCGTTGGCCTCCTTGAATTTCTCCTCGGCGTCGCGCTCCTTGCTGACATCGGGGTGATACTTGCGCGCCAGCTTGCGGTACGCGGCCTTGATCGCCTTCTCGTCCGCCGTGGGTTCTACGCCCAGTATCTTGTAGTAGTCTTTGAAGTCCATTTATGGATCACCAATGTGAATGTGCGTGTTGCCATTGAAGATAGGGGTCAAGCATAGCCTTTCAAGACCGCTTTGGGTTTGCTCCAGGGCAGACGACCGGTCTTGATTCTGTAGCCAACTGGCATACACTGCGCGGCCGTTTTGCCTCCGGAAGCTCATTCCCCATGTCTGACGTATCCCCGGCCCGCGCCTTGGGCATCGACTTTGGCACCTCCAACTCCACGGTTGGCTGGCACCGTCCGGGTGTCGAGTCGCTGATTGCTTTGGAAGACGGCAAGATCACCCTGCCCTCTGTGGTGTTCTTCAACATCGAGGAGCGTCGCCCGGTTTATGGCCGCCTGGCGCTGCATGAGTACCTGGAAGGCTACGAAGGGCGCCTGATGCGCTCGCTGAAAAGCCTGCTGGGTTCCAAGCTTATCAAGCACGATACCAGCGTGCTGGGCAGCGCCCTGCCCTTCAAGGACCTGCTCGGCATGTTCATCGGCGAGTTGAAGAAACGTGCCGAGGCCATTGCCGGCCGCGAGTTCGACCAGGTAGTGCTGGGTCGCCCGGTATTCTTTGTCGACGAAGACCCGGCCGCTGATCAGGAGGCCGAGGACACCCTGGCCGAAGTGGCACGCAAGATCGGCTTCAAGGACGTGTCGTTCCAGTACGAGCCGATTGCCGCGGCCTTCGATTATGAGTCGGGCATCAGCCGCGAAGAGCTGGTGCTGATCGTCGATATCGGCGGTGGTACTTCGGACTTTACCCTGATCCGCCTGTCGCCCGAGCGCCACCTGGTCGCCGAGCGCCAGAGCGACATCCTCGCCACCGGCGGCGTGCACATCGGCGGTACCGACTTCGACAAGCAACTGAGCCTGCAGGGCGTGATGCCGCTGTTCGGCTACGGCAGCCGCATGAAAAGCGGTGCGCTGATGCCCACCAGCTACCACCTCAACCTGGCTACCTGGCACACCATAAACGCCCTGTACTCGCAGAAGTCGCAGCTGGCCCTGGGCAGCATGCGCTATGACATCGAGGACACGCTGGGCATCGACCGACTGTTCAAGCTGATCGAAGAGCGTGCAGGACACTGGCTGGCGATGGAGGTGGAAGCCAGCAAGATCGAGCTGACCGGGCAACAGAGCCGTCGCGTCGACCTTGGCCGTATCGAACCTGAACTGACTGCAGAACTGACCCGCGCCCTGTTCGAAGAAGCGATCGAAGGCCTGCTCGAGCGTGTGCGTGGCAGCGTGACCGACTTGCTGGCCAAGGCGGGTATCAGCGAGACCCAGGTCGACACGGTGTTCTTCACCGGCGGTTCCAGCGGGATCCCGGCGCTGCGCAACAGCGTGGCGGCGATGCTGCCAAATGCGCAGCATGTGGAAGGCAATATCTTTGGCAGCATTGGCAGCGGGCTGGCCATCGAGGCGCGCAAACGTTACGGCGTTGCCTGATCCCTTTTGGGGCCGCAAAGCGGCCCCGGCAGTCTCAGACCAGCTCCGCCCGTTTCAACTCGCTCTTGAGGTAGGCATAGTAGACCGGCCCCGCCACCACCCCCGGCAAGCCGAACGCCGCCTCGAACACCAGCATCGCCAGCAGCAGCTCCCATGACTTGGCGCTGATCTGCCCGCCAACGATCCGCGCGTTGAGAAAGTACTCGATCTTGTGGATGACGATCAGGTAACCCAGCGCCGCCGCCGCCACCCAGATCGACAGCGACAGGCCAACGATGGTGATCAGGGTATTCGACATCAGGTTACCGATCACCGGCAGCAGGCCGAGCAGGAAGGTCAGCACAATCAGCGTCTTGGTCAGCGGCAGGTGCACGTCGAACATTGGCAGTACCACCGCCAGGAAGATGCCGGTGAAGGTGGTGTTGAGCAGCGAGATCTTGATCTGCGCGAAGACGATGTTGCGAAACGCCTGCACCAGCAGGCTCAGGCGCTCGAACAGAGCCGCCGCCAGGGGTTTGCGTCGGGAAATGTCGGGGATCCGCTGCAAAGCGACGATGGCGCCGAGGATCATGCCTATCAGCAAGGTGACGAACATGTGCGCCATGCCCTTGCCGACCAGCTGCAGGTCGCTCAGGTGGCTCTTGATCCAGTCACCGATAGCCACCTTGAACTCTGCCGCACTGGCAGGAAGGTAGCCTTCGATGAAAGGTGGCAACTGCCCGCGGGCACGCTCCACCAGGGCCATGAACTTGTCCAGCGAGGCGCCGGGGTTTTCCGCTTCATGCAGCAGGAAACTGAAGGCACCGGCGATCAGCAAGGCCAGGGTGATGACCACCAGTGTGCCAAGCAGTGCCACGGCCAGCCAGCGGGCGCGTTGGCCGGCAATCAGTGGCTGCAGCCGCGGGGTAAGCATGTTGACCAGCTCGAACACCAGCAGGCCGGCCAGCAGGCTTGGCAGCAACTTCAGGGGCAACGCCAGCAACAGGCCGGCAAATACGATGATCCAGCTGGCCAGGGTGACCTGGCGGGGGGTGAAGGTCATACAGCCTCAACGGCAGACAACGGAAAGACCCGCAGTCTGCCAGCGTTACGCTTGCAGGCATAGGCACAGGTCATTTCTTCTTCAGGCAGTCGCTCATGAACGCCTTGCGCTCATCCCCCTTGAGAGCTTTGCTGGTGGCGTCGGCGTTGCAGGTCTTCATCTTCTCCTGCTGGGTTTGTGGCACCTCCTTTTTCAGGCAAGTGCTCATGAAAGCTTTGCGCTCATCGCCCTTCAGGGCCTTGGCGGTGGCGTCGGCGTTGCAGGTTTTCATTTTTTCCTGCTGCGCGGTAGTGGCAGCCAAGCCTTGGGCGCTGAACAACGCCACCAATACCAGTAAAGGGATTTGCAGCACTTTCATGGAGTGGTCTCCTTGGCTCCGCGCCCGATGCGCGGGGGTCGAGCTGAGTGTAGCCAACAATTCTCAACGCTTTGTTCGCCTCTGCCGACGCTATTGCCCGGGCGTACAGCCGGCCTGGCGCTGGAACATGGCGATGAACGCCGACGCGCTGCTGTAGCCCAGGTCGAAGCCGATCACCTGCACTGGCCCGCTATCACCTGTGCGGTGCTTTGCTGACCCTGGCCGGCGTGTGCTGGCCGCGCGCTGGCCCACGCCGATTCACCGCTAGAGCCCGGCCGCCTTGAGCCTGGCGGCATGCTCGATGAATAGCCGCACCGGCTCGGCACCCTTGCCGATGGCTCCCAGGGACTGGTTGACGATATCCAGATGGTCGAGCGGGTAATCGTCGCCGATCACCTGACCTAAGTGCGAGCTGAAGCGTCCGACCATGCCATCGCTCTGGCCCTTTTCCTTGACGAAACTGCGCGCGAACAGGCGGCAGAAGTAATTGCTGCCATCGAAACGGTTGCGTCCCCGGTCGGTCAGGCCAGGCTGCAAAGTGCCGGACCAGGAGTAATAGCGCACGCCATCGACCTGATAGGCCCCTTCCCCGCCCCAGGTTTCTGGCAGCCCCTGTGGATAAGCCTGGTTGAAACGCGCCACCCCGCTGCTGGTCAGCGCCTGGTGCGAGGCGTGCACATCCACCGGCAGCGGGTCGCGGCGCCAGCCGGTTTCCAGCCATACCAGCAGCACGGCGATACCATGCAGCAAGGCCTTGAGCAGGCGCCCCTGGGGCGATTCGCCCGGCGCCATGCGCTGCAACCAGTCAGCCAGCTCCGAGCCATGGTTGGGCCCCGCCACCGAGGTGACCGACGCCACCCGCTCGGGCCGCCTGGCGGCAGCGTAGCGTGCGTCCAGGGCACCTTGGCTGTGGCCGATCAGGTTGACCTTTTCGGCATTGTGGCGCTGGCAGATGTCTTCGATGATCGCCAGCAGCTGCTCGCCGCGCACCTCGCTGCAATGCAGCGGCGAGACCTGCACCGGGAACACCTGCGCCCCGCCCTTGCGCAGTGCCGCCAAAATGCCGAACCAGTAGGGGTAGAGCACCACTCGTACGAACCCCAGCATGCCCGGTACCAGCACCAACGGGTATCGCGTGGTCAATTGCTGTGGCATGACCAGCCCCTTTCCTTGGACGACCGGCCAACACTACAGCGGCCGTGATCAGCAGCGCAATCGAACTCTGGGCGCCCGCTGCGGTTCCAAACCCAACATACCCTTTGCAAGGAGCGGGACCATGTACAAGCAGACCTTGGCAATTCTTCTGGCCAGCGCCACCCTCGCCGCCTGTGGCAGCCGCCCGGAAAACCCTGTGGACTATGTCACCTATCGCGACGAACCGCTGGTCAAGCAGGTGGAAAACGGCATGACCATGCAGAAGGTCATCGCCATTGGCGGTAGCCCGTCCAACGTGACTGACCTGCCGCACGGCGGCACCTGCAATGACTACATCCTCAACCGCGACGGCCACCAGCAGCCCTACTACGTGCGCTTCGACGCCACCGGCCATGTCGATGCCAAAGGCTTCAAGACCTGCAAGCAACGCCAGGAAGACAGCGACGCCGTCCACGGCGCATGACCCCCACAGGACACGCCATGACCACCTTGATGCTTTCGGAGATGAACATGACTGCGAATGAACTGACCGATGTGCAAACCCTGCGCCAGCGTGCCCGCCAGCACGTCGAGAACGGCGCCGTGACCGAGGGCTACCACGCCGACCGTGAGCGCATTATCCGCCTGCTCAACGAAGCCCTGGCGACCGAGCTGGTGTGCACCCTGCGCTACAAACGCCACTACTTCATGGCTTCCGGTGTGAAGGCCAGCATCGCGGCCGAGGAATTTCTGGAGCACGCCAACCAGGAAGCCGAACACGCCGACAGGCTCGCCGAACGTATTGTGCAGCTGGGCGGCGAACCGGACTTCAACCCGGACAACCTCAGCAAGAACTCACATGCCCAGTACGTGGCAGGTGCCACGTTGAAGGAGATGGTGCTGGAGGACCTGGTGGCGGAGCGCATCGCCATCGACAGCTACCGCGAGATCATCCAGTACATTGGCGACAAGGACCCGACCACGCGGCGAATCTTCGAGGATATCCTGGCCCAGGAAGAAGAACACGCGGACGACATGTCCGATCTGCTGCAAGGGCTGTAATTTCAAGGGCTGCCTGGCAGCCCAGCGCCCTCCCTGCAGGTGCCGCGTCAAGTCGAATCCGGCGCGGTACCTGTGGCAGCCGGCTTGCCGGCGATGGGCCGCAGCACGGCCCGCTCATTGCCTGCCTTTCACCGCAGATGGCGCCTTGCCCGCCTTCATCTGCTGCAACAACGGTGTGCACTGGTTCGGATCATCCCCACTGCTGGGGGCAATCAGCGCCAGCAAGCCCGCCGCCGGCCCGGCCACCACCCCCAGCGCCACCATTCCCGCCCCGCGCAATGCCAGCGGCACTGCCTGCACACCGGCACTCGGCTTGGCGAACGGCCCGCGCACGTACAACGGCGAGCGCAGCGAGAACAGCCGTAGCCCTTTCGATTCCGGGGTGATCTTCAGGTCCAGCTGCTCATTGGCGAAATTGGCCGTCCCGTTGATGTAGATGATCGCGTTCTCGGTGTCGAAGATGAACAGGCGCGTGGTCGCCAACCCATCCTTGATACCCACATCGGCCGCTGCGCAATTGATCTTCACGTCTTCATCGCCGAACAGCTTGCCAACCACGTAGTTGCCCACGTTCAACCCGGCAATCTCCATCAGGCTACGGCTGATGGCACCATCGTTGACCAGCATGCGCAGGTCGCCATTGGCCGTACCAAGCAATGCGGCTACCGAGTTGCCCCGGCCAGTGATGTCGGCATCGCCGTTCAACTCGCCAAAGCTGGTCTGCATCGGCGCGAAGCCGGGAAACAGCTGCTTGAGCTTGAAGCCCCGCGCGGTCAGCCGGGCACGCCCCTGCAACGGCACATTGCGGCCATCCAGGCGGATCTGCGATGCCAGGTTGCCGCCCGCCACGCCAAACCGCAAGGGCTCCAGGCGCAGAAGGCCATCTTCCAGGATCACGTGCGCCGACAGGTCGTTGAAGGGCAATTGCGCGCTGTGCACGATGCGCTTGCCGGCGAAGGAAACGTCGGCATCCATGGCACGCCAGCGCTCGGTGCGGAACTCCTCCACCGGCAGTACCTTGCCCTGCGGCTGCTTGCTGGCGCCGCCACGCGCCTTCTGCTCGGCATTGGAGTCGGCGCCAATCAGTGGCGCCAGGTCCTTGAACAGCAACTGGTTGGAGACCAGTTTGCCCGACAGCCTCGGCCGTGGCTGGCTGGCAACAAAGGCCAGGTCACCATGGATGTCGCTGTCACCAATCTGGCCGTTGAAGCCCTGATAGTTGAAAGTCGCCCCTTGCGCTGCGTGCAAATTGGCGCTGAGGTGGCCATCGGTGGCGTAGGCCGGGGTGTCCGGCAGGGTCACACCGGTCAACGGGTAGAGGTTGCCCAGGCTGGCCCCGGACAGGCGCAGGCGCAGGTCGAGGGCACCCAGGTTGCGCGGGTCGGTCAGGGTACCGGCGAGTACCACATGGGTGTCGGCGATACGCACATCGGCCTGCAGCGGGAACGGCTGGCTGGCATCCTGCAGGGCCAGCAGGCCGCCGATCTTGCCCGAACCGGCCACCGGCTGGCCTTTGTAGCGGCCCTGTACCTTGAGGCCGAAGGCGTAATCCTGCGCGGCACCAGCCTTGTCGGCCCTGGCCTTGCCGACGATGTCACTGAATGGTATCGGCTTGCCCAGCGGGTCGATCTGCACCTTCATGCTGGTTTTCAGGGTTTGGTCGTCGAAACCGACATTGCCTTGGTCGAAACCGATGGCGCCGATATCCAGCTGCCATTTCGAAGGCTCGGCGTTCTCATCCTTGGGGCCGAAGTCGAAGGTCCAGTTGGCGCGGCCATCGGCCAGACGGGTCAGGCTGGCAGTGGGTCTGGTCAGGTCGATGCGCGGGATTTCGATCTGCCGGAACAACAGCGGTAGCGGCGCCAGACGGAACGTCACGCGCTCCAGGCCGACCATCCTCTGCTCGTCGAGCCACGCCGGGTTGCCCAGGCTCAGGTCCTCGGCAATGAAGTGCGGCCAGGGTACCCAGGCACGCCAGCCGCTCTCTTGCGCTTCGGTGCGCCACTCGACGGCAAGATTGCCGTTGATCGCGAAGGGCCGCTGCAGGGCTTCTGAAACCTTCTCGTTGAGCAGGGGTTTGACGCGGTTCCAGTCGAAGGTGGCGATGATCACCACCAGGATCGCCAGTAAGGTCAGCAGGCTGGTGAAGGTCCAGACGAGGATTCTGGCGGGACGCGTCATTGCGTGATTCTCCTTGCGGGATGGCACAGAAACAGGCGTAGCGGGGCATTCACTATCTGGGACTGACGAAAACCCGCGGGGTTTTATGGTGGGCCCATGATAGCGAAGTTTTTCCTGCCCATTTGTTCAGCAATTCATAGCGCCAGGCTGTATGTGTAACTGGCCGGCAGCAGTCTCAAAAAGCCATCATTCAAGCCAGGAAGCGCAGGCTAGAGACGTTAATGGTCTCTATCAATACGGTCGATTGTTACCATTACCCGTATGAACTTCTCTCTGGCGTTACCCGGCGTAGCATTGGCTCCGTACCCACTTCCCAGCGCCCGAGAGGAGCACCGAAATCATGAAACGCCACCTGCTGACCCTGACCTTGTCCATTCTGGCTGCCAACGCTTTTGCCTTGCCAGCCGACGAGCAACACCTGACCGCCGAATCGCGCTCCAGCGCTGCCGAGATTGCCCAGCCGCTGAAGACGGTTGCCGAAGGTGGTTCCGATCGCCTGATCGAGCGCACCGGCCGCGTCGCCGAAGGTGGTTCCGATCGCCTGATCGAACGTACTGGCCGCGTCGCCGAAGGTGGTTCCGATCGCCTGATCGAGCGCACCGGCCGCGTCGCCGAAGGTGGTTCCGATCGCCTGATCGAACGCACTGGCCGCGTCGCCGAAGGTGGTTCCGATCGCCTGATCGAACGCACTGGTCGCGTCGCCGAAGGTGGTTCCGATCGCCTGATCGAACGCACTGGTCGCGTCGCCGAAGGTGGCTCTGATCGCCTGATCGAACGTGCAGGCCGCGTCGCCGAAGGTGGTTCCGATCGCCTGGTCGCAATCAGCCGAGTGAGCTGACCCTATGACCGAAAAGAACAATCTCTGTCGCAGCACCTCCTCTCCTCCAGGCCCGGTCCATTGACCGGGCTTTGTTTTTTTCACTAGAGTGCCCAGCCTCACCGTCACAGAAGCTCGCACCATGCTGCCGCGCGCCGAACAGAAGCTACAGACCCGCCAGGCCCTGCTTGATGCCGCCTGCCAGCTCATGGAAAGTGGCCGTGGTTTCGGCAGTATCAGCCTGCGCGAAGTGGCGAAGACCGCGGGTATCGTCCCAACCGGCTTCTACCGGCATTTTTCCGACATGGACGCCTTGGGCCTGGCCCTGGTGGCCGAAGTCGACGCCACGTTCCGTCAGACTATCCGCCTGGTACGCCACAACGAATTCGAGCTGGGCGGCATTACCGATGCCTCGGTGCGCATATTCCTCGACGTGGTCGCCGCCCACCGCGCACAGTTCCTGTTCCTCGCCCGCGAGCAGTACGGCGGTTCGCAGGCAGTCCGCCAGGCCATTGCCCGCCTGCGCCAGGACATCAGCGACGACCTGGCCACCGACCTTGCGCGGATGAAGCGCTGGCAGCACCTGGACGGCGCAGCGCTGGCGGTGATGGCCGACCTGGTGGTGAAGACCGTGTTCGCCACCCTGCCGGAACTGATCGACAGCCCGGACCGGGGTTATCCACAGGCGCTGACGCCGCAGGAAAAGATCACCCAGCAGTTGCGCTTCATCTTCGTCGGCGCACGGCACTGGCAGGGGTTGGGCAACCCGGGCTGACCGATTGCCTGCACAGGCCGCTTCGCAGGCACGCCGCGAAAGAGCCGGCACTGGCTACCGAAAACCCCAGTTCTGCTACCATGGCGCCCTGCCCGACAGCGACGAGCGCCTAAATGTCCAACCCCCGCCACACCCTGCCCGAACTGGCCCGCTTCAACCAGCATTTCGCCGAACGCATCGTGCCGTTGTGGCAAGGTCCGGGCTGGAACGCCGACATGGCTCTGCCCTACGAAGCCCTGGACGCCGAGCGTCGGCCCTTGCCGGTGCAGCGCTACCGGGCCATGGCCTGTGCACGCCAGCTGTATGTGTTCAGCAGTCGTATCGGGCAACCGGGCGCCGCGGAGCGTGCTGCGGCCCTGTTTCGCTCGTTGCAAAAACACTTCCACGATGCCGAGCACGGTGGCTGGTTCTACAGCATCGACGCCCACGGCAAGCCGCTGGACCGGCGCAAGGACCTGTATACCCACGCCTTCATCGTGTTCGCCTGCGCACACTACTGGGGCAAAGTGCGCGAAAGCCTGGTGGAGTCCACATTGAATGCCGCGCTGGGCATCATCGACCAGCAGTTTGCCCGTGACGATGGCCTGTACGAAGCCTGCCTGGGCGAAGACTGGGCCGACCTCGGCAGTGGCCCGCTGCAGAATCCGCAGATGCACCTGGCCGAAGCGTTCCTGCAAGTAATGGCTGTGCGTGGCGACGAACATGTCAGCCAGTCGCTGCTGCAATTGTGTCAGGCGCTCGAAGCGCATTTCATTGACCCGGCCCATGGCCTGATGCTGGAAAAGCCACGCGGGGCCGTGGATAACTGGTTCGAGCCGGGGCACCAGTTTGAGTGGTTCTATCTGTTGCATACCTCCCCGCTGCTGCGTGACACGCCGCTGCATGCATCGATAAACCGGGCTTTCGGCTTTGCCGAGCAATTCGGGGTGAAAAATACGGCAGTGCTGGCAATGCTGGACGTGGATGGCCGAGTGCTTGATGGCACCCAGCGTATCTGGGCGCAGGCCGAGTACCTGCGGGCGCTTACATTGCGTGAAGGCAGTGAAGCAAAGCTAGCTGGACAGTTAGCCGCCGTTTCAGCGCGCTTCCTGCGAGACGCCGGCTGGTATGAATGCCGGGGAGGTGACGGAGCGGTGAGCAGGGATGACATGCCATCGACCACCCCTTATCACTTGGCTACCTGCCTGGAAGGGTTGAATCAGGCGAACACCTGACTATCCATACAACGAATCTGCCAGGGGGGAGCGTTTCCTTCTGCCGGAAGCACCTCCCCACTCCTATGTTGGTGTTCCTTTCGCGAACATCAGAAGTCACCAAAATGGAAGCAGAAGCCTTCAAGGCATTTGTCGAAGAGCAGATCAACCGAGCGGCACAGAAGATCATCGATAGCGCCCACCGCTATGATGAGCACTCCCACGGCAAACTCAGCTACCTGCTAAGCCTGCGCCGCATCATCAATTGCAAAGCATCGGCCGAGGACCTCGGCCGGCATGACGGCATCAATGATGTCCTTCAAGCGTTGGGCATCATCCCCGAAGACAGGACGTACCTGTCCTATATCAACTAAACGCTCCAGCTGCACCGCGAACCGGGCCTTTCCGGTTCGCGGCTTATGCTCAACCTTTTGATCGATCGATCGAGAACCCTGCCCAGTCCTGGCTCACCGGCATCAGCTCCAGGCTGTTGATGTTGATGTGCGCCGGCTGGTTGAGGATCCAGAAAATGGTCTCGGCAATGTCCTGCGGCTGGATTGGCTCGGCGCCGGCGTAGGTCGCGTCGTACTTGGCCTGGTCACCGCCGAAGCGCACCAGCGAGAACTCGCTCTCGCACAGGCCCGGCTCGATATTGCTCACACGCACGCCGGTGCCGCGCAGATCGCAGCGCAGGCTGAGCGAGAACTGGCCGACGAACGCCTTGGTACCGCCATACACGTTGCTGCCCGGGTATGGGTAGTTGCCTGCCACCGAACCCACGTTGAGGATCGAGGCGCCGCGGCCATGGGCGATAAGCCGTGGCAGCAGCAGGCGGGTGGCGTACATCAGCCCCTTGATATTGGTGTCGACCATGGTTTCCCAGTCGTCCAGGCTGCAGTTCTGCGCCGCATCCACGCCCAGCGCGAGGCCGGCGTTGTTGACCAGGCCTCGCAACTTGTCGAAGCCTGCCGGAAGGTTGGCGACGGCCTGCTCCATGGCCTTGCGGTCCCGCACATCGAGCACCAGCCCATGTACTTCAGTCTTGGCCGATAATTCGGCACACAGGGCATCAAGGCGCTCCTTGCGACGGCCGGTGAGTACCAGTTTCCAGCCGGCTTCGGCGAAGCGGCGGGCCGTGGCTTCGCCGAAACCGGAAGTCGCGCCAGTGATGAATACGGTGGACGTCATGCTCTGTTCCTCACGGTAGGTTATCATCGGCAGCCTTGCAGCATGCCCGCACCAGGCCCTGGCAGCAAGTCGTCGAGGCCGCTGGTCATTTTTTGTTCATACGCGGCAAACCCTTGCAGCAGAGCGCCTGGCGTCACCTATGCGCATGTTATCCACAAGGCTTTCCCCACGGATTGGGGGCAACTTGTCTGCTGGGCAGAACCTTTCCAGCGTTGTGTGGCCGGTGATGTCGTCCGGTGATGGCGCAAGGCTTTCAAGCATGCCGCGTACAGCGGTCTGTCCAAGGGTTTTCAACAGAGTTATCCACAGGAATTTCGCGGGGTTAAGCGTGCATGCAGGCTTCGCCAAGAGAGCCGGAATCCTCCATCGAAGACTACTGATCAAGAAATGAACAAGCTGCTGAAACCCTCGTGATTCAAGGGGCAGCGCCAAGTGCCACCATGTTTTCCACAGGCGGTTCCACATTTACCGTGGAAAACATCAGCCTGTGGAAACAATGATTTGCGACCGGTTTGTGGAGTATATCGGCAAGGATGTTAAACAAGTTGTCCACATCAGAAACGGGGCTGCCTTCGCAGCCCCGGATACCTTCAATGGCCGCCCAGATAAGCGTTGCGCACTTCCTCATTGACCAGAAGCTCCTGCCCTGTGCCGCTCATGCGAATCTGCCCGTTGACCATCACATAGGCCCGATCCGACAGCTTGAGCGCATGGTTGGCGTTCTGCTCGACCAGGAAGATGGTCATCCCGGTCTGGGCCAGCTCGCGCAGGGTCGAGAAGATCTGCTTGACCACGATCGGCGCCAGCCCCAGCGATGGCTCGTCCAGCAGCAGCAACTTCGGGCGGCTCATCAGCGCCCGGGCAATGGCCAGCATCTGCTGTTCGCCCCCGGACATGGTCATGGCCCGCTGGTTACGCCGCTCCTTAAGCCGCGGAAATAGCTCGTACATGCGCTGCATGTCTGCGTCGGCATGCTTGTCGCCGATGGGAATGGTGCCCATCATCAGGTTTTCCTCGACCGTCATGTCAGGAAACACCCGGCGCCCTTCCGGTGACTGGGCGATGCCGTTGGAGGCAATATAGTGTGACGATTTGCGGGTAATGTCGGTGCCGCGATACACGATATGCCCCGACGCCGCCCGTGGCTGGCCGAAAATCGACATCAGCAAGGTCGACTTGCCGGCACCGTTGGCACCGATCAGGCTGACCGTCTCGCCCTCGTTGATGTGCATCGACACCTTTTTCAGCGCCTGGATCGGCCCGTAGAAGACGTCCAGGTCCTTCAGTTCGAGAATGGGTGCAGTCATACCAGTTCCTCTTCATCGGCACCCAGGTAGGCGGCGATCACCGTCGGGTTATGGCGGATATCCTGCGGCGCGCCTTCGGCAATCACGTTGCCATGGTCGAGCACCACGATATGGTCGGAAATACTCATGACCATGCCCATGTCGTGCTCGATCAGCACCACGGTGATGTCGTGCTCGTCACGCAGCACCCGGATCATGCGGCTGAGGGCCTCGGTTTCCTGCGGGTTGAGGCCCGCCGCCGGTTCGTCCAGACAGATGATTTTCGGCCGGGTGCACATGGCCCGGGCGATTTCCAGGCGGCGCTGCTGGCCATATGACAACTCACCGGCCAGGCGGTTGGCGCAATCGACCAGGTCGACCACCTCCAGCCAGTAGAACGCGTGGTCCAACGCATCGCTTTCAGCCTTGCGGTAGGCCTTGGTGTTGAGCACCCCGGCTAGCAGATTGCGGTTGACCCACATGTGCTGGGCCACCAGCAGGTTTTCCACCACCGACATTTCCTTGAACAGCCGAATGTTCTGGAAGGTGCGTGCCAGCCCGGCGCGGTTGACCAGGTGGGTACCGCCGAACATCTTGTAGTAGAGGCGGTTGGCAAAGCGCGCCGGCGATGCGAAATCCGCGGCCTGGAAGCGCTCGCCGAGCAGCTGGATGACATTGGTGTGGCTGCCGCGTACATTCAGCTCGATGCGCCCGCCGCTGGCCTTGTAGAAGCCGGTGAGGCAGTTGAACACCGTGGTCTTGCCGGCGCCGTTGGGGCCGATCAGGGCGAAGATCTGGTTGCGCCTGACCTTCAGGCTGACATCGCTGAGCGCCTTGATGCCACCGAACTGCATCATCAGGTTATCGACCGAGAGAATGATATCGTCGCTCATGGCGCCACTCCTTTACGCGGGGTCACACCGGTACGGCTGATGCGGATCAGCCCACGCGGTCGCCAGATCATCATCAACACCATGAGCACACCGAACAGCAGCACCCGGTATTCCGAGAAGCTGCGCAGCAGCTCCGGCGCCACGGTCAGGACGAAGGCCGCAATCACCACGCCTACGGTCGAGCCCATGCCGCCGAGCACGACAATGGCAAGGATCAGTGCCGACTCGAAGAAGGTGAACGACGACGGGTTGACGAAGCCCTGGTAGGTCGCGAAGAACACCCCCGCCAAGCCGGCAGTGGAGGCGCCCAGGGTAAACGCCGAGAGTTTCACCAACACGTGGTTGAGGCCCATTGCGCGGCAGGCGATCTCGTCCTCGCGCAGCGCCTCCCAGGCCCGGCCGACCGGCATGCGAGTCAGGCGGTGCTTGATGTACAGCACCGCCAGCACGACCATGAACAGCACGGCGTAGATGAACACGAACTTGAGGTTGGCGTTGTATTCGAAGCCGAAGAACTCGTGGATCGGTACACCACCGTCCTTGGCCCGACGGCCGAATTCCAGGCCGAAGAAGGTCGGCGACGGTGCCGGCATGCCGTTCGGGCCACCGGTGAACGACAGCCAGTTGTTCAGTACCAGACGGATGATCTCACCGAAGCCCAGGGTCACGATCGCCAGGTAGTCACCATGCATCCGCAGCACCGGGAAGCCAAGGATGCAGCCCGCCAGCGCCGCCGCGATGGCCGCCAGTGGCAGCACGCTCCAGAAGCCCAGGCCGAGGTACTGGTAGCCCAGCGCCAGGCCATAGGCACCGATGGCATAGAACGCCACGTAGCCGAGGTCGAGCAAGCCGGCCAGGCCGACCACGATGTTCAGGCCGAGGCCGAGCAGCACGTAGATCAGGCCAAGGATGACCACGGTCAACAGGTACTTGTTGGCGAAGATCGGGAAGACGATGGCAATCACTACCAGCGCCGGAATGATGTAGCGCAGCCGCGACACGTAGTTCGGCGCGCGCACATGCACGCCGGAGCCACCGCTTTCGAAGCCCTGCAGCATGCGCGTACCGGCGGCGGTCTGCAGGTACAGGCTGAGCAGGAAGCGCCCCAGCATTACCCCGCCGACCAGCCAGGCCACGCGACGCGGCTCGGCATTGAAGCTGTAGCCATCGAGCACCACACCGACGACCGGGCCAAACACGATGAGTGCCAGCAGGCCGGCGACGATGGTCTCCAGCAGGCTGCGTTTAAGGTCGAAACCCTTGGTTTCGGGAACAACGGCAGTTTTGGCAATGGACATGTTCACACCTTAGCCACGAGCGGGCGACCCAGCAGGCCTTGCGGGCGGAAGATAAGGATCATCACCAGCAGCGAGAAGCTGAACACATCCTTGTAGTCGGAGTTGATCAGGCCAGAGAACAGCGACTCGGAAATACCCAGGATGATCCCGCCGAGCATGGCGCCAGGCAGCGAGCCGATCCCGCCGAGCACCGCGGCGGTGAAGGCTTTGATACCGATGATGAAGCCGGCATAGAAGTCGAAGGTGCCGTAGTTCATGGTGATCAGCACGCCGGCCAGGGCGGCCATCACCGCACCGATGACGAACACGTAGGAGATCACCCGGTCAGTGTTGATGCCGAGGATCGAGGCCATCTTGCGGTCTTGCTGGGTAGCCCGGCACATACGGCCGAGCTTGGTGTACTTGATCACGTAGGTGAGCAGGCCCATGCCCACGAAGGCGGCCACCAGGATGAAGATCTTGGTGTAGGTCAGCTGCACGAAGCCGGTGCCAACTTCGACGCGCCAGGCACCTTCGAGCAGGGTCGGCACGCCTTGCTGGCGGGCGCCCTGGCTGATCTGCGCGTAGTTCTGCAGGATCAGCGAAATGCCGATGGCACTGATCAGCGGTGCCAGGCGGGTGGAGTTGCGCAGGGGTTTGTAGGCGATGCGTTCGATGGTGAAGCCGTACACACCGGTGACGACGATGGTGAACAACAGGGTGCCCAGCATCAGCAGGGGAAACGACTCGATACCGAAGTAAGCCAGCAATGCCAGGCTGATTGCCGCGAGGTACGCGGAAATCATGTACACCTCGCCGTGCGCGAAGTTGATCATGCCGATAATGCCATAGACCATTGTGTAGCCGATGGCGATCAGGCCATAGACCGACCCGAGGGTCAGGCCGTTGACCAGTTGCTGCAGGAAAATACCATCCATAACGCAATCTCACCTGATTGAGATTGCACGAGCGCCGTCCACGGCGGGCCTTGGGACTAGGCGGCCCTCGCAGCGCAGTACTGTGCAGATCTACGGATAAAGACAGGTACCGCGGGGCTTGGGCCCGGGGGTGAACCCGGGCCGTGGGCCATTGTTATTTTTGTTTTTCCAGCTGGTGGTACTTGCCTTGGGCATCCCACTGGTAGACCACGTAGTCGGACACGGTCAGGTCACCCTTCTGGTCCCACTTCTTCTCGCCCATGACGGTCTGCACCGGGTTGGCCTTGAGCCACTCGGCAGCGTCTTCGCCCTTGTTCGACTTGGCGCCGTTGAACGCAGCGGCCAGGGCCTGCAGCGAGGCGTAGGCGTACAGGGTGTAGCCTTCAGGCTCGGTGCCGTTCTTGCGGAATTCCTCCACCACCGCCTTGCTGTCCGGCAGCAGGCGCGGGTCGGCACCGAAGGTCATGTACACGCCATCGACGTACTGCGCGCCGCCTGCGGTGGACACCAGCTCGTCGGTGACGATGCCGTCGTCAGACATGAACTTGACGTCCTTCAGGCCCTGCTCGCGCAGCTGGCGCACCAGCGGGCCGGCTTCCGGGTGCAGGCCACCGAAGTACACCACGTCGGCACCGGTGGAGCGGATCTTGGTGACAACGGCGCTGAAGTCTTTCTCGCCACGGGTCAGGCCTTCGTACAGCACCGGCTTGACACCGCGTTTCTCCAGCTGCGCCTTGGTTGCGTCGGCCAGGCCCTGGCCGTAGGTGTCCTTGTCGTGCAGCACCGCGACCTTCTCGCCCTTGAGCACGTCGACAATGTAGTCGCCGGCGACGATACCCTGCTGGTCGTCACGCCCGCACATGCGGAACATGGCGGAAAGGCCACGCTCGGTCACCTGCGGGTTGGTAGAGCCTGGGGTGATGGCGATGACGCCAGCTTCGTCGTATACCTCGGAAGCCGGGATGGTATTGGAGGAACAGAAGTGACCGACCACGCCGATCACCTTGTCCTGGTCGACCAGACGGTTGGCCACAGCCACGGCCTGCTTCGGTTCGCAGGCGTCATCGCCCTTGACCAGGACGATCTTCTCGCCGTTCACGCCGCCGGCGGCGTTGATCTTGTCGGCCGCTGCCTGCGCACCTTTCATGTACTGCTCGCCAAACGCTGCGTTGGCCCCGGTCATCGGGCCTGCTACACCGATCTTGACGTCGGCCTGAACATACGAAGAAACACCCAGTGCCGTAGCTACGGCCAGAGCCAGGAAACCTTTCTTGTAAAACGTCTGCGACATGAGGTGGTGCTCCTAGAGTTTTTTTGGTTGGCACTACAACTTCTCAGCCCTGTGCTCCGAGCAAGGGCCGTGCCATCGGTTTTGTCTTGCGGGAAAACACACCACAGGAGCGTCTGCAGGCGACCGGCGTCCTTTTCTTTATTGAGCGTGCAACCGTCTGCCGCGCTGCGGGCGCCACCACACGTACAGACAAGGAGCAACCGTCGAGTGCCATCATTGCAACCCGGCAAGTGTTTACGTGCAACCGGCCTGTAACAGCGGACGTCACCGAACTGCACACTGCTGGTGCGCGACTGCTACAGGCGGCACCGTTTCAAGGCTGGCGAGCGCACCGAAACACACGCTGTTTTGGCTGTTCCGGCCTCTTCGCGGGCACGCCCGCTGGCACGTGAACAAGTTCAATAGCGCCGTTATGAGGTGCCTGTGGTAGCGACCGGGGCCCGCAAAGAGGCTGGCGCAGCCACAACAAGGCGCAAAAGGCTGGCACAATGTCCGCCATTCGCCGCTTCCGGAGCCCCCTTGATGAGCGAGAGCGCATTTGCCGAGCGCATCGTGCACAACCTGCTCGACACCGACTTCTACAAACTTACGATGATGCAGGGCGTGTTGCACAACTACCCGGACGCCGACGTCGAATGGGAATTCCGCTGCCGCAACGGCGAAGACCTTCGCCCCTATCTCGGCGAGATCCGCAACCAGCTGGAAAAGCTCAGCGACCTTACCCTGGACGACGGCCAGCTGGCCTTTCTCGAACGCATCAGCTTCCTCAAACCCGACTTCCTGCGCTTTCTGCGCCTGTTCCGCTTCAACCTGCGTTACGTGCGCCTGGGGATAGAAGACAACCAGCTGTTCCTGCGCCTGAAAGGCCCGTGGCTGCATGTGATCCTTTTCGAAGTGCCGCTGCTGGCGATGATCAGCGAAGTGCGCAACCGCCACCTGCACCCTCGCATGCGTCTGGCCGAAGCGCGCGACCAGCTATACCGCAAGTTCGACTGGCTGCGCGCACATGCCAGCGCCGATGAACTGGCCGAGCTGCAAGTGGCCGACTTCGGCACCCGCCGACGCTTTTCCAGCCGCGTGCAGGAAGAGGTGGTGCGCGTGCTGCGCGACGACTTCCCGGCCCGTTTCGTCGGCACCAGCAACGTCGACCTGGCATGGAAACTGGATATCAAGCCACTGGGCACCATGGCCCATGAATGGATCATGGCCCACCAGCAACTCGGCCCGCGCCTGATCGACAGCCAGATCGCCGCGCTGGACTGCTGGGTGCGCGAGTACCGTGGCCTGCTCGGCATCGCCCTGACCGACTGCATCACCATGGATGCCTTCCTCGGTGATTTCGACCTGTACTTCGCCAAGCTGTTCGACGGTTTGCGGCATGACTCCGGCGAACCAGTGGCCTGGGCAGAAAAGGCCATCGCTCATTACCAGAAACTGGGGATCGACCCGATGACCAAAACCCTGGTGTTCTCCGACGGTCTCAACCTGACCCGTTCTCTGGAAATCTTCCGCGCGCTGCGCGGTCGCATCAACGTGAGCTTTGGCATCGGCACCAACCTCACCTGTGACATCCCGGGCGTGGCGCCGATGAGCATCGTGCTTAAAATGACCGACTGCAATGGCGCGCCAGTGGCGAAGATTTCCGATGAAGCCGCCAAGACCCAATGCCGCGACGACAACTTCGTCGCCTATATGCGCCACGTATTCAAAGTCCCCAGCAAGGAGTAACCCATGCAAGCGGTTCAGCAAGAGATTGCCCAGGCGCTGAAGGTTCAGCCGCCGTTCGCCGACGCCGCCGCGCTCGACGCCGAAGTGGCCCGGCGCGTGGCGTTTATCAAGGATTGCCTGGCCAATGCCCGGCTCAAGACCCTGGTGCTGGGCATCAGCGGCGGCGTCGACTCGCTGGCCGCTGCCCTGCTCGCCCAACGCGCCATCAACGAGCTGCGTGCCGAGACCGGTGACAAGGCCTATACCTTCATCGCGGTGCGCCTGCCTTACCATGTCCAGCATGACGAGCATGACGCCCAGGCCTGCCTGGAAGTGATCAAGGCCGATGAAGTACACACCATCGATATCGCCCCGGCGGTAAAAGCCCTGGCTGGCGAAGTAGAGGAACTGAAGAACGGTTCGCCGACCTTGGTGGATTTCGTCGTCGGTAACGTCAAGGCGCGCACCCGCATGGTCGCCCAGTACACCTTGGCCGGTGCACGCGGGGGCCTGGTGATCGGTACCGACCACGCTGCCGAAGCGGTGATGGGCTTCTTTACCAAGTTCGGTGATGGGGCCTGCGACCTGGCGCCGCTGAGCGGGCTGGTGAAAAACCAGGTACGGGCGATTGCGCGCAGCTTTGGTGCGCCGGAATCACTGGTGGAGAAGGTGCCGACTGCGGACCTGGAAGACCTGGCCCCGGGCAAGCCGGACGAAGCCTCACATGGCGTGACCTACCAGCAGATCGATGCCTTCCTGCATGGGCAGCCGGTTGACCAGGAAGCGTTCGACATCATCGTCGCCACCTACCGCAAGACCCAGCACAAGCGCGAACTGCCGTTCGCCCCTTGATCAGGCTGTAGAAAGACCTGTGGGAGCGGGTTCACCCGCGAATACGATGGTAAAGCCACCGACGCATTCGCGGGTGAACCCGCTCCCACAGGGTTCACCGTCAGGCTTTGATTACTTGACGACGACCTTGCCCTTCATCATCGAGATGTGGCCCGGGAAGGTGCAGAAGAAGCTGTAGTCGCCACCGGCTTCCAGTTTGCTGGTGTCGAACTTCACTTCGGTTTCTTTTTCAGGCGCGCCGATCATCTTGGTGTGGGCGATGATCGCGGCGTTGTCTGCCTTGATGTAGTCCTTGTCCAGGCCTTGGCTCATGCCTTCGGTGGCAATCCCCTGCATGTCGGCAGTCTTGCTGATTACCAGGTTGTGACCCATGACGTTCTTCGCCAGGCTACCGGAGTGGGTGAGTTTGACAGTGAATTCCTTGCAGCTCTTGTCGACGGTGATTTCCTTGGTGTTGTAGGACATCTGGTCGGTCGAGTCGACAGTCACCGAGCACTCGGCTGCGAAGACAGAGGCGCTGGCGAGGGTCAGCAGGGATACCGCTACAGCTTTCGCAAACATCATGAATCTCCTTGGCAGGGTTTTATCAATTGCGAGACTGCCTGAAACCGTTGCGCCCCTTGCTGATGTGGGTCAAGGGGCTGTCAAGCGGCCGGCTAGTAGAATTGTTCAATCGATTGTATACAACCAATTCAAGAGCACATCATGCCCTTTTACTGGACGATGGGACAACCTCTCATTTAGGAGCAATACGAAATGACCCTTGGTAGCCTGATGAACAGCCTGCTTGCGGCCTACGCCCATGGCGCGACGGGTGCGATCTGCGAATTCTCCCGTCCGGAGTGAAACCTGCCCTGGATTGTAGGGCATGGGCTTACATCGGGCGATGCTGCTGGCGCAGCAGCCCGATGAGTTACTGGACGCAATGGCACGGATCGAGTCGCCGGCGCTGCCAACATGGGTGCAACACGAACCGGGCCTGGGCAATTGCATGAATAACTAACACACCAAGCCGGCTGACCATTGCTGAACTTGAAGCACCACCAGCTTCAGGTTTCAGCCATGAACACTATCACGCCTCCCTTCACTCCACCCTACGCCGCGTGGAACACCCCGAGACTCGACAATATCGCACGCCTGCGCGAGTACTGTACGACACTACAGTCGCCGGATGACTTCGGCAGGCAGCAATGGGCCGTAAACGCACTCAGGCAGATAGGCCAGCCCATACCCACCTCGGCAACGGCGCTGCAGGCGTTGCACGTGCACCTGATCAAGCTGCAGGAACTGCTGCTCGACCACCTCATCCGCCATAGTGCCGAGGCTCACCCACTGTTGAGCATCGACCAGAACCGACTGATTGTGGCCGAGATGGTCACAGCGTTCGAACCGGGCGAGGGCATTCTATTCGATACCATTCTTGAAGCCTGGGCCAAGGAAGCGAATATTCAAGACAGGTTCCACCAGCCGGCTACGTTGCTGGCCGATGCCGAACAAGCGCCGTGCATGCGCAATCTCGTGGCCCGTGTCCAGAAAACCTTGCAGTGGTTGGGTTCGGACGCCAGCGAACCCCAGTCCCCTATTCTTTGGCTGAAACTGTTGCGCCACTGCCTGGCCTTGGCCCTGGACCCGGACAACAACCTGCTGGGCTTCAATTTCACCGATGCCAGCCATGCAGGCATGACCATCGACGAGATTTTCAGCGCGCTAGACCAGCATCTGCTCAGCGCTGGTTCACTGACATATCGTGGCCACCTGCCGCTTGCGCGCTATCTGCTCATGCCCCGTTTCCCGGCAGCATTCCAGATCAGCGACCTGCCGGGCGAGATGGTTTATCGCAGCAGTGCATGGTGGGTTCATTTCCAGAGTGCCGTGAACCTCAGCGAACTGCTCAGTCCAGGCGACACACGACGCAGGTCCAGTACTGAAATCCTGTTGCTGCCCAACACGTTGAAAAAGCGTCATCCGGATGACTTTGTCACCCTGTACGAGAGTGCGACCGCGCAGCCAGTGCTGGAATGGGCAATGGCCAACGGCAAGATTTCCTTCTCACCGACAGAGACGTTCAGTGACGCTGATGTGAAGCAGGCGCATGTCGACTTCAATGCTTACCAGGCACAGTTGATCGGCAGCAATACCGCGCTTGCCACCCCCATGCCTGTGCGTTTCGAGATGGCCAAGGCCGAAT
Source organism: Pseudomonas sp. UBA4617 (assembly GCF_002386445.1). Classification (GTDB taxonomy): domain Bacteria; phylum Pseudomonadota; class Gammaproteobacteria; order Pseudomonadales; family Pseudomonadaceae; genus Aquipseudomonas. Next base: position 105,753 of record NZ_DGIR01000036.1, on the reverse strand, counting down.
TACTCAAGTATGGCGTCGACCCGGACACACCGTGCTATTCGATGGAGCCCATCAAAGGCGCCGGAGGCTTCGTCACTTGGGACAGAGACCGCTCACGTCCGGCCTGGGAGGTCTATACCTCCGGCGATTTCGCGACCTGGAACCCATTGAACAGCCGAAGCCTAGGATCACTGGGCCTGCCGGACATCAGCGCCAAGTTCGAGAAGGATTTCGACACATGGCTCGCCAGTTTTGAAACTGCGCTGAAGTGGCAGCTCACGGAGCTGCTCGCCCAGTTGCCCGCCTCAGAGCGCCATTTCATTGACCAGGCTGAGCTTGAACTGTTTCAGGTGAGGGTGGCGAGTGGGCGAACGGTCAGCTATGACGAGACAGCTGGCACCAGCCACCTGGTCGGTCGCGCCGGGTTGCTGCTACGTGTGGTCAAGGCAGGCAAGCGACGTTGCTACGAAGTGTTCCCACTGGCGGGGGAAGTTATTCGGCGTGGCGAGTTCGAATTCAGTGAAGGGGGCCAGATCCATTATCCCGCGCCGCTCCACGGCAACCCGTTAGGCTCTAACAGCCACCCTGGCTGGCACTCAGGCACTCGCCAGGCGCTGGACTGGGATGCCTATCAGGGCTTGGCACTGCCGCGAAGCGGGCAGAAATCCAGCGTCATCATCCAACGCATCGCTCACATCCCGGGCAGCCACTATTCCTTCCAGCACCTGCTCGAACGTTTCGCCTTCCTGGCCTGCGAAACTCACTTCCTGGCAAACACAGCCAGCCTTCGTCAGCAGGCCAAGGGTATGACCGACAGTGAGGCGCCAAATCGGCTATACACCTTGCTCAAGGCGTTCATCCCATTCTGGAAGCCCGTCGAGGACATCATCCAGGGAGTCAGGGAAGACCGGCCCGGGCTGATACGTCATGGCATCGGAACCAGCCTGATGGACCTGATCACGATTGGAACGCCTTTGAGACAAATTGGCTCCCTCAGCCGTGTCGCCCTGCAGCAACTGCACACCGTTGCCTTGCGTACCATCATGATCGGCTCCAACTCCGGCGTTCGTGCAGCTTATATCAGCGCGCGCCTGGCCGTGCCCGCCCTGACGCGCTCGTTCACTCGACTGTTGATCGTCGCCAGCCACAACATCGCAGGCGTGGTCATCCCGTTTTACGGACTGGTACACCTGTCGGCCAGCGCTGGGCCGAAAATCCTGCGCTTGACGGCAAGCGCACTTCGTCAACTACGTACTGCCGTAAAAACCGTCAGGAAAACATTGGACAGGGTAAAGAACTACAGTGCCGGCATGACGCGGGTAAAACCCACCCTTGCAGGCGATTACCCGGAAAAACAGCCTGGTTACCAATTACGCCGCGTAGAACAGCAAACCAGGGTTGTCACCCAATGGGTGCAATCAGGCCACGAGAGCGCCTCTGCCCGTTATCTGGTCGACCTTCACACCGCCAGACCCTACGGGCCAAGGCTCGTGGAAATCGATGATTTCGGCAGCCTGAGCCTGAGGCCGCCCGAAGTGCTGCCGATCAATGGCAGTGGCGCAACAGCGCAGATCGTCGATTCATTGCCAGATCTGTCCAAGCAGTGGGTACGCTGGGGGGACGATCTTTTTCTGAAGTCCAAAGACTTGTTATACAAACGGGTCGACATGCAACTACAGCGAGTCGACCGCGCCTCGCTACAAATTCAGAAACCGCTGGCGAACCTGTCCCACTGTCGCCGCCTGCGCGAGGGTCCTGGCAGGATTGTCTGCCTGATTGGCAGCGGAACGTTTCCCCGCGAGCATACTTCAGGCCGTGATGTTGTGCCGTGGTTCAACGACCGGACAGTACAGACGCAGAACCACAAGTACGTGTTCGACCGCATGCGATGGCGGCTTCGAAACTCGAGACAAATACCGAGAAACAGGGCGCTGAGCTATGACCAGTACAATCCCACCATCGAAGTAGAGGTACTCGGCGGCAACGAGGTGTTCAAGGCAATCAAGATCCGGGGCGGTATTTACACAGGTTTCAGCGAAAGCCACACGCTCTCTGCGGTGCTCGCCCCCCGCCGCTCGGATGGCGTCACATTCCTGGTGACACGTGTTGACCCCGGCGTTTACTACAGCGGGCGCTGGAGTCCGGGCGATGGCGTGGTGACGCTTGCGAAGTTCCGCCCGAACCGCCCCATCCCGGCATCCCCCGATGAGAACGACACTCTCGCCTTGATCTACGCCGGCAGTTACGACGCCCATGTGAAGATCCTTCCGCTGCGCGCGGAAGAACTGAACGCGCAGCTTGCGAAAGTCACCCAACACCTGGCTAATTATCGTGGCCTGCCTCAGTTCGATGTGTTCATGAGCAACCATTTCGACATGGGCACTACGGCGGCACAGGCTGCGCTGTTTTGCCACTTCACTCAACTGCGCCTGAACCAGGCTACGCGAGCTGCAGCACAGTCATGGAGCACGGTCAGCCAACGCACAGCCCACTCGGACCTGAGTGACATTGCCACCCAGCTCGATCGGATTCTCAGCCCGCGGCGACACTACGACATCGACCGGATAACCCAACCCGCAGTCGTCAGGGCCATTGCCAATCAACAGAACCTGGCTTACCTGAAAGTCACCTTCAATACCACGCCCACCACATCCGCAGTCTATTTCAGCGTGTCGGGACACGCAGGCAATGGGTTCGAAACAAAGCTTACGCGCTTCATCAAAGGGGCAGATTCGGCAAGCTTTGCCGGATGGCGGAGAGAGGGGAAGGTCGCAGTCAACCCGGACGGTACTCGCTATATCGATGCGCAACCGACCCGCAACGAACTGAGAAGGCGCAAGCCCTCGTTTGCGCTTCCTGATACATCGACACCGTGGAAGTTTGTCAAAAGCGACCCGAACCCCAGAATGCGTGATTCGGAAAACCACATTCTGGAAAAGCTCAAGGCTGATGGCATCGACTTCGAAACCATCAGCTCAGCAACCTTGTACTCGAAACTGCCAGTCTGTCCCTCGTGCACCGAAGTGCTGTTCAAGTTGCAGAGCCTGATGCGCAACGGCAGCCTACGGGTGTTCGAAGGCTTGCCGAATAGGCACTGAACCATTGATCAGCGTGGGATCACGGGCTGACGCGGCTTTTTGCCTTTGCCACCCTTGCCCGCTTCCTTGCGCTCTTTGGCCGCCTGCTGGTTGCGCGCAAACGCCTCGGCCTTGGCCTTTTCGCGCTTGTCCCACGGCTTGCTGCCATCACTGCCACGTGGCGGCAGGCCGGTGTGCTGGGTAAGGATCTTCTGCTCCTTGCCCACCTTGTGGCTACCCGCCGGGGTCGAGTTCTTGCGGCGCGCGCTCTGGTAGCTGTCGGTCTGCGGCTGGTGCAACGGGATCAGCTGGTGCTTGCCCGGCCCGATCAGGTCGGCGCGGCCCATGCGCTGCAGCGCTTCACGCAGCATCGGCCAGCCCTTCGGGTCGTGGTAGCGCAGGAACGCCTTGTGCAGGCGGCGCTGCTCCTCGCTCTTGACGATTTCCACGCCTTCGCTCTTGTAGGTCACCTTGCGCAGCGGGTTCTTGCCCGAGTGGTACATGGCCGTGGCCGAGGCCATCGGCGACGGGTAGAACGCCTGCACCTGGTCGGCGCGGAAGCCGTTGCCCTTCAGCCACAGGGCCAGGTTCATCATGTCTTCGTCGGTGGTGCCCGGGTGCGCGGCGATGAAGTAGGGGATCAGGTACTGCTCCTTGCCCGCCTCTTTCGAGAACTTCTCGAACATGCGCTTGAAGCGGTCGTAGGTACCGATGCCCGGCTTCATCATCTTGTCCAGCGGGCCACGCTCGGTGTGCTCCGGGGCGATCTTCAGGTAGCCACCGACATGGTGGGTGACCAGCTCCTTGACGTATTCCGGCGACTCCACGGCCAGGTCGTAACGCAGGCCCGAAGCAATCAGGATCTTCTTTACACCTGGCAGGGCACGCGCCTTGCGGTACAGCTCGATCAGCGAGCTGTGGTCGGTGTTGAGGTTCTCGCAGATGCCCGGGAACACGCACGACGGCTTGCGGCAGTGCTTCTCGATGTCAGGACTTTTGCAGGCGATGCGGTACATGTTGGCGGTCGGGCCGCCCAGGTCGGAAACCACGCCGGTGAAGCCCGGCACCTTGTCGCGCATCTCCTCGATCTCGTGCAGGATCGACTCGTGCGAACGGTTCTGGATGATGCGGCCTTCGTGCTCGGTGATCGAGCAGAAGGTGCAGCCACCGAAGCAGCCGCGCATGATGTTCACCGAGAAACGGATCATCTCGTAGGCCGGGATGCGCTCCTTGCCATAGGCCGGGTGCGGCACGCGAGCGTACGGCATGCCGAACACGTAGTCCATTTCCTCGGTGGTCATGGGAATGGGTGGCGGGTTGAACCACACATCCACTTCGCCATGCTTTTGCACCAGGGCGCGGGCGTTGCCGGGGTTGGTTTCCAGGTGCAGAACACGGTTGGCGTGGGCATACAGCACCGGGTCGTTACGCACCTTCTCGAACGACGGCAGGCGGATAACCGACTTGTCGCGGGTCATGCGCGGGCTGTCGAGAATCTGCACCACCTTGGCTTCGTTCGGGTCTTCCACCTCGCCCTTGGCCTGCTCGATGGCGCAGGCCTGGGTGTCCTGGGTGTTCACGTACGGGTTGATGATCTTGTCCACGCGGCCCGGGCGGTCGATGCGCGTGGAATCGATCTCGTACCAGCCTTCGGGAGTATCGCGGCGCACGAAGGCAGTACCGCGCACGTCGGTGATGCTTTCGATCTTCTCGCCGCTGGCCAGGCGCTGAGCCACTTCGACCACTGCGCGCTCGGCGTTGCCGAACAACAGGATGTCGGCGCTGGCGTCGATCAGGATCGAATGGCGCACCTTGTCCTGCCAGTAGTCGTAGTGGGCGATCCGGCGCAGCGAGGCTTCGATGCCACCCAGCACGATCGGCACGTGCTTGTAGGCTTCCTTGCAGCGCTGGCTGTAGACCAGGCTGGCGCGGTCCGGGCGCTTGCCGGCCAGGCCGCCGGGGGTGTAGGCGTCGTCGGAACGGATCTTCTTGTCCGCGGTGTAGCGGTTGATCATCGAGTCCATGTTGCCCGCAGCCACGCCGAAGAACAGGTTCGGCTCGCCGAGCTTCATGAAGTCGTCTTTCGACTGCCAGTTCGGCTGGGCGATGATGCCCACGCGGAAGCCCTGGGCCTCCAGCAGGCGGCCGATGATGGCCATGCCGAACGACGGGTGGTCGACGTAGGCATCGCCGGTCACGATGATGATGTCGCAGGAATCCCAGCCGAGCAGATCCATCTCCTCCCTGCTCATCGGCAGGAAAGGTGCTGGCCCGAAGCATTCGGCCCAGTACTTGGGATAGTCGTAGAGTGGTTTGGCTGCTTGCATGTCAGTGACCGGTTCTGGTGTGCAGGAAAATCGCGGGCGCGGAATATAGCACAAATTTTGACCAAATCCGACGATGGTTGTCGGATTCATGGATACCGATGAACAACGCCGCTCCTGCGCGCGCCGGTTATTCGTCGTCGTCGAAGTTGTACATGCCCGGGGCAAGGTTCTCGAAGCGGGTGTACTTGCCGATGAACGCCAGGCGCACGAAGCCGATGGGGCCGTTACGCTGCTTACCGATGATGATTTCCGCCACGCCCTTGTGCTCGGTCTCGGGGTGATACACCTCGTCGCGGTAGACGAACATGATCACGTCGGCGTCTTGCTCGATCGCACCGGATTCACGCAAGTCGGAGTTCACCGGGCGTTTGTTCGGCCGCTGTTCCAGGGAGCGGTTCAGCTGCGACAGGGCAATCACCGGGCAGTTGAACTCCTTGGCCAGGGCCTTGAGCGAGCGGGAAATCTCGGAGATTTCGTTGGTACGGTTGTCACCGGCCGAACCAGGGATCTGCATCAGCTGCAGGTAGTCGACCATGATCATGGCGATTTCGCCGTGTTCACGAGCCAGGCGCCGGGTGCGCGCGCGCATTTCCGAAGGGCTGATGCCGGCGGTGTCGTCGATGAACAGCTTGCGGTCGTTGAGCAGGTTCACGGCCGAGGTCAGGCGCGGCCAGTCGTCATCGTCCAGCTGGCCGGAACGCACTTTGGTCTGGTCGATACGGCCCAGCGAGGAGAGCATACGCATGATCAGCGATTCACCTGGCATCTCGAGCGAGAACACCAGCACCGCCTTGTCGGTACGCAGTACGGCGTTTTCCACCAGGTTCATGGCGAACGTGGTCTTGCCCATCGACGGACGGCCGGCAACGATGATCAGGTCGGCCGGCTGCAGGCCGCTGGTTTTCTCGTCGAGGTCGGTGAAGCCGGTGGAAACACCGGTGATGTCGCTGTCAGAGTTGAACAGCGTATCGATACGGTCGATGGCCATGGTCAACAGTTCGTTGACCCCTACCGGGCCGCCGGTTTTCGGCCGCGCCTCGGCGATCTGGAAGATCTGCCGCTCGGCATCGTCGAGAATCTCTTCGGCATTGCGCCCTTGCGGGTTGAATGCGTTGTCGGCGATATCGGTACTGATGCTGATCAGCTGACGCAGGGTGGCACGCTCGCGAATGATCGCGGCGTAGGCCTTGATGTTGGCCACCGACGGGGTGTTCTTCGCCAGTTCGGCCAGGTAGGCCAGGCCACCGACCTGCGAGGACAACCCTTCCTTGTCGAGCTGCTCATGCAGCGTGACCACGTCGAAGGGCTGGTTGGCGTCCGCCAGCTTGTGCACCGCACGGAAGATCAGGCGGTGGTCATGCCGGTAGAAATCTCCGTCCGATACCTGGTCCAGTACCCGCTCCCAGGCGTTGTTATCCAGCATCAGGCCACCGAGCACGGCCTGTTCGGCCTCGATGGAATGCGGCGGCACCTTCAGGGCTGCGGTTTGCAGGTCAAGCTGTTCGGGGGTGGTGATCTCGTTCATGGCCACGAAAGAATTCTTGAGGATGAAAAAGACAAAGGGCACGGCCTGTCGAAAACAGGACCGTGCCCGATGTTAACCGCCCGGCTCACGAGGAGCCAGCCAGTCAGCGCAGCTTAGGCAGCTACGACGACCACACGTACGGTGGCTTCAACGTCGCTGTGCAGGTGCACGGCTACGTCGTATTCGCCAACCTGACGGATGGTGCCGTTCGGCAGACGAACTTCAGCCTTGGCCACTTCAACGCCGGAGGCGGTCAGTGCGTCAGCGATGTCGTGGGTGCCGATCGAACCGAACAGCTTGCCTTCGTCGCCAGCGGTGGCAGTGATGGTCACTTCCAGCTCGGCCAGTTGGGCAGCGCGGCTTTCAGCCGAAGCTTTCTTGTCAGCGGCTGCTTTTTCCAGCTCGGCACGACGCTCTTCGAACGCAGCCAGGTTGGCGGCGTTGGCAACGGTGGCCTTGCCGAATGGCAGCAGGAAGTTACGGCCGTAACCAGCCTTAACCTTTACTTTGTCGCCCAGGTTGCCCAGGTTAGCGACTTTTTCCAGCAGGATCAGTTCCATTTGGTAAAACCTCTTAACTTTTAACCTTCACCGTTCGCGGAGTCATTCCCCTTGGGGGACTTGCGACCGCGAAAATCAATCAGGCTGTCGACAATGGCCAAGACCACCAGCAACGGATACATCAGCTGCATGATCAGCGGCAACGTCACGTACATCCCCACCAGCCAGAAACCGGCCAGTCGGCCCTGCGCCACCAGCCCATGCATCAAGGCGATGCCGGCCAGCACCAGTACCAGGCTCGAGGCCGATGCCAGGACGATGAACTGCGGCCCGATGAACGGGGCCACCACCATCACTGCCACCAAGACCGCCATGGTCTGTTTCGGCAACTTCAGGGCGCGAAACTCGCGTCCGAAGCCTCCAGGGTTGTACAACGCTGCCTGCCAGTAGCGCGCCAGCACCAGGGCCAACACGCTGAACAATTGCACCGTCACTGCTGTGGAAGCGACCAGCACAGGGCGGATCAGCTCACCGGAAAGCACCGGTTGCCCTTCGATTTTCGGCATGGCTTCGGCAAACGCCTTGGCCAACCCGTCGAAGGTTTGCGCCAGCGCCAGATCGAGCACGAGGCTGAAAGCCACGGCGAACACGGCACTGACCACCAACACCCGGCTCCAGGGATGCTCGGCGCGCAGCAGCGCAGCCAGGCCCAGGGCACCCGCGATCACCAGGAAGGTGATCGGATCGCCCATGACCCACACGGCCAGCCCGGCCAGCAGGCCGCCGGCGATGACCGTAGTAGCATCCTTGAACCCACGCCGCAGCAGCACCAGGCTGCCGGCAGCGGCACTCAACCAGAACAGCAGCGGCAATACCGCACTGATGACCACCACCAGGGTGGCCTGCACACGACCGCGCATGATGAAACTTGCTAACGCTCGCATGCTAATCCCTTACTGCTTGTCGACGACCCGGTCTCAGCGGCCGTGGCTGTCGGTGTAGGGCAGCAGGGCCAGGAAGCGGGCGCGCTTGATAGCGGTAGCCAGCTGACGCTGATAACGAGCTTTGGTACCGGTGATACGGCTTGGAACGATCTTGCCGGTTTCGGATACGTAAGCTTTCAGGGTGTTGAGATCTTTGAAGTCGATCTCTTTCACGTCTTCAGCAGTGAAGCGGCAGAATTTACGACGACGGAAGAAACGTGCCATTTAATAGGCTCCTCTAAAGGTCCGTGGATTACTCGTCAGCGTTATCGCTGGAGTCGCTGTCATTGCTGTCGTCGCCGTCGGCGGATTCAGCATGCTCAGGACGCTCACGACGCTCACGGCGCTCGCTGCGGTTTTCTTCAGCCTTCAGCATCTCGGACTGGCCGGTAACGGCTTCGTCGCGACGGATGACCAGGTTACGGATAACGGCATCGTTGTAGCGGAAGTTGTCTTCCAGCTCGGCCAGGGCCTTGCCGGTGCACTCAACGTTCAGCATCACGTAGTGAGCCTTGTGAACATTGTTGATTGCGTAGGCCAGCTGACGACGGCCCCAGTCTTCCAGGCGGTGGATCTTGCCACCATCTTCTTCGATCAGCTTGGTGTAACGCTCAACCATGCCGCCGACTTGCTCGCTCTGGTCCGGGTGAACCAGGAAGATGATTTCGTAATGACGCATGAATGCTCCTTACGGGTTAGTAGTCTGCCAGTGGATCTGGTCAGACAAGGAGTGAATGACACTGGTGTGTCTTGCCAGGGAGTAGAGGCACATGCGCACCTGCCAGCTCGGCAAGGGGCGCAATTGTAGAGAAGGCGGAACACACAAGCAAGGAAATTGGCGATTATTTGAACAGCCGGAAACACTTTGCCCCCGCACGGGCTTCTTCGCGAGTTTACCTGCGAAGAAGCCGGCGCCGGCCAAGGATCAGCGTTTGGCCTGACGCTGGCGCACGGCCTCGAACAGGCAGACCCCGGTCGCCACCGAGACGTTCAGGCTGCTGACGCTACCGGCCATGGGCAGCTTCACCAGGAAATCGCAATGTTCACGGGTCAGCCGGCGCATACCCTTGCCTTCCGCCCCCATGATCATCACCAGGGGCCCGGTCAGGTCCTGCTGGTAGATCTCCTGCTCGGCTTCACCAGCAGTACCGACCACCCACAGGCCACGCTGCTGCAACTTCTCCAGGGTGCGCGCCAGGTTGGTCACGGCCACCAGCGGGATCACTTCCGCCGCACCGCAAGCCACCTTGCGCACCACCGGGGTCAGGGTTGCAGACTTGTCCTTGGGCACGATCACCGCCGTGGCACCGGCCGCATCGGCGGTACGCAGGCAGGCACCCAGGTTATGCGGGTCGGTGACGCCGTCCAGCACCAGGATCAGCGGCGGCGTTTCGCTGCGCTCGAGCAGCTCCTCGAGCATCAACTCGCCCCACACCTGGCTCGGGCTCACCTCGGCAACCACGCCCTGGTGCACACCTTCGACCCAGGCATCCAGCTCACGACGCTCGGCCTGGCCAACCGCCACGCGGTTTTCTGCGGCCAGCGCCAGCAACGCCTGGATGCGCGGCTCGCTGCGCCCCTCCGACAGCCAGATCTGCTTGACCCGCTTCGGATGGTGTTGCAGCAACGCCTGCACGGCGTGCACGCCGTAGATCTTTTCCAACTGACTCATGACTTGTTCTTGCTCTTGCGTGGTGCGCCGGACTTCGGCGGGCCTTTTCGGTGCTTGGTCGGCTTGCCAGAGGACTTGCCACCCTTGTCCGACTTGCTGCCGGCATGGCCGCTGCTACGCGCCTCGCTCATCAGCGCCTTCTTCATTTCCCGGCTCTTGCGCACTTCGGCGTTACGCTGCACGGCGTCTTTCGGGAAGTATGCCTCGGCAGTCTCGCTCTTGCGGCTGCGTGGCTTGGGCGTGGCCTTGGCCTCGACCGGTGCCGGCTCGCCCTGGCCGGCAGCCGGCGCGGCGCCACGCTGCTTGCGGCCGATCGGCGCGGCAAGGGTGTTTTCCGACACTTCGAAGTCGATCTTGCGCTCATCGAGGTCGACGCGCATCACCTTGACTTCGATCGTGTCACCCAGGCGGAAGCTGCGTCCTGTGCGTTCGCCGGACAGGCGGTGGTGCACCGGATCGAAGTGGTAGTAGTCACCCGGCAGCGCACTCACGTGCACCAGGCCTTCTACATAGATGTCGGTCAGCTCGACGAACAGGCCGAACCCGGTCACTGCGGTGATCACGCCCGGGAAGGTCTCGCCCACGCGGTCTTTCATGAACTCGCACTTGAGCCAGTTGACCACGTCACGGGTGGCTTCGTCGGCCCGGCGTTCGGTCATCGAGCACTGCTCGCCGAGTTGCTCGAGCGTATTCTCGTCGTACGGGTAGATACGTGCCTTGGGAATGCTCATGGCACCGGCACGCTTGACGTGCGGTGTATCGACCCGGGAGCGGATGATGCTGCGGATGGCGCGGTGCACCAGCAGGTCCGGATAACGGCGAATGGGCGAGGTAAAGTGGGTGTACGCCTCGTAGTTCAGCCCGAAGTGGCCGTTGTTTTCGGTGCTGTATACCGCCTGGCTCAGCGAGCGCAGCATCACGGTCTGGATCAGGTGGTAGTCCGGACGCCCGGCGATGCTTGCCAGCAGGGCCTGGTAATCCTTCGGCGACGGGTCCTTGCCCTTGTGCAAGGTCAGGCCCAGCTCGCCGAGGAAGGCGCGCAGCTTTTCCAGCCGCTCCGGCGGCGGGCCGTCGTGCACGCGGTACAACGCAGGCACGCCATGCTTCTGCAGGAATTCGGCGGTGGCCACGTTCGCCGCCAGCATGCACTCCTCGATCAGCTTGTGGGCGTCGTTGCGCACGGTCGGGCGGATTTCCGCGATCTTGCGCTCGTCGCCGAAGATGATGCGGGTTTCCTGGGTTTCGAAGTCGATCGCACCACGGGTGTGGCGTGCGGCCACCAGTACCTTGTACAGGTTGTACAGGTTCTTCAGGTCCGGCACCACTGCCTTGTACTCCTCGCGCAACGCCTTGCCCTCACGGGTGCGGGAGTGCTCGAGCATGCTGCTGACCTTGTTGTAGGTCAGGCGGGCGTGGGAGTGGATGACACCTTCGTAGAACTGGTAGTCGACCATCTGGCCGGCCTTGTTCATGGTCATTTCACAGACCATGGCCAGACGATCGACATGCGGGTTCAGCGAGCACAGGCCATTGGACAGCTCCTCGGGGAGCATCGGCACCACGCGCTCGGGGAAGTATACCGAGTTACCGCGCTGCTGCGCCTCGACGTCCAGGGCCGAACCCAGGCGCACATAGCTGGACACATCGGCGATCGCCACATACAGGCGCCAGCCGCCGGAGAACAGCCGCAGCTTGCCCAGCGGCTCGCAATACACGGCGTCGTCGAAGTCGCGGGCATCCTCGCCGTCAATGGTGACGAACGGCAGGTGGCGCAGGTCGACCCGCTTCTCCTTGTCCTTCTCTTCGACTTCGGAGCGGAACTTGCGCGCTTCCTTGATCACTTCCTTGGGCCAGACGTGCGGGATGTCGTAGCTGCGCAGGGCCACGTCGATTTCCATGCCCGGCGCCATGTAGTTGCCGATGACTTCGACAACGTCGCCTTGCGGCTGGAAGCGCGGGGTTGGCCAGTGGGTGATCCTGATTTCGACGAACTGGCCGATCTTCGCCCCACCATTGCGCCCGGCGGTCACCAGCACTTCCTGCTGGATCTTGGGGTTGTCCGGGGTCACGTAGCCAATGCCGCCTTCTTCGAAGTAACGGCCGACCACGCTTTCGTGGGCACGGGAAATGATCTCGACCAGCACGCCTTCGCGCCGGCCACGGCGGTCGACACCAGACACGCGGGCCAGGCCGCGGTCACCGTCGAACACCAGGCGCATCTGCGCCGGGCTGAGGAACAGGTCTTCGCTGCCGTCATCCGGGATCAGGAAGCCGAAGCCGTCACGGTGGCCAGAGACGCGGCCGCAGATCAGGTCCAGCTTGTCTACCGGGGCATAAGTGCCGCGCCGGGTATAGATAAGCTGGCCGTCACGCTCCATGGCACGCAGGCGGCGGCGCAGGGCTTCGATCTGGTCTTCGTCATGAAGACCGAACTCGGCCGCCAGCTCCTCGCGCGCGGCCGGTTCGCCGCGGTCGGCGAGGCGCTGCAGGATCAGCTCACGGCTGGGAATGGGGTTGTCGTATTTTTCCGCTTCGCGAGCGGCCTCGGGATCGAGGGATTGCCAATCGGCCATCAGAAGGGGTTCACCTTGGGGTATATAGATAGGAATTCTGGCATAGGCGTATTGAAACCGGAAATGTCAGGCTTGGACAGCCCCACCGGCACCTCGTGCGGACAGGAATAGTCCTGCGGAATCAACAAGTTGAATTTTTTGAAATTTTTTTTGCTCAGGGGGTTTACAGCCCCCCGGACCGTCCGTATAGTGCGCACCACAACGACGGACAACCCCGAAGTTGTAGTAGAGATGAACGACGCTGTAAAGCATCTTTTAATCTCGAATGTGTGCCCAGGTGGCGGAATTGGTAGACGCGCTGGTTTCAGGTATCAGTGGCTTAACGGCCGTGGAAGTTCGAGTCTTCTCCTGGGCACCAAATATTTTCAAGTAACAGATGACCAAGGATCTGTTACTACTGTGTGAAAGCGAACGATAGTCGCCTTCTGCAGATGATGTAAAGCTTTGCCCAGGTGGCGGAATTGGTAGACGCGCTGGTTTCAGGTATCAGTGACTTAACGGTCGTGGAAGTTCGAGTCTTCTCCTGGGCACCATACAAAAACCCACTAGCTTGCTAGTGGGTTTTTTCTTGCCTGCGATTTTTGGTATCGCCCTTCTCGCTCGCCGAATTAGCTCCGGCGTTCTATCTCACCCTGCAAAGCCCGCCTATCAGCGAAGATCTACCGGCCCCGCCCAAAGTCTGCCCATGAATTTATCCTCATCCGGCCACTTGAGAAACGATTTCGTTTACCATTGTTTCCAAATATGTAGCCGTAAGCGAGGAAGTACCCGCATGACGATCCGCCCGCAACCGCTGATGCGTACCTTGGCCGCCGCCGTGCTGAGCCTGGTCATCGGCGCTCCGGCCGCCATGGCAGATGCACCGGTCACCCTGACCATGTACAACGGCCAGCACAAGGAAATCGGCGAAGCCATCGCCAAGGCCTACGAGGCCAAGACCGGTATCCACATCAATATCCGCAAGGGCAGCAGCAACCAGCTGGCCAGCCAGATCATCGAGGAAGGCGAACGCTCGCCGGCCGATATCATCTACACCGAAGAGTCTCCGCCCCTGAACAATCTGGGCGAGCTGGGCCTGCTGGCCAGGATCGACGATGCCACGCTGAACATGCTTCCCAAGGAGTACGTAGGCGCCAACGGCACCTGGATGGGCGTCACGGCACGCACCCGCGTCGTCGTGTACAACCCGAAGAAGATCGACGAGAAAGACCTGCCAACCACTGTCATGGATTTTGCCGGCCCTGAATGGGACGGCCGCGTCGGCTATGTGCCTACCAGCGGCGCGTTCCAGGAGCAGGCTGTGGCCATCCTGAAGCTGCACGGGCGTGAAGCCACCGAAGAATGGTTGACGGGCCTGAAAGCCTTCGGCAAGACCTACACCAACAACATGGTCGCCCTGAAGGCCGTGGAAAAAGGCGAAGTCGCTGCGGTGCTGGTGAACAACTATTACTGGTACGCCCTGGAACGCGAGCGCGGCAAGCTCGATTCCAGGTTGTACTACCTGGCCGATGGCGATGCCGGCAACCTGGTAACCATCTCCGATGCAGCAGCGGTCAAGGCCAGCAAGCACCCGAAGGAAGCCCAGGCCCTGCTCAACTGGATGGCTAGCGAAGAAGGCCAGCGCGTGATCACCCAGACCACCGCCGAGTACCCGCTGCACAAGGGCATGGTTTCCGACCGCGGCCTGAAACCGTTCGAAGAGCTGCGCCCGCCGAAGATTTCGCCTGCGGACCTGGGCAATGCCGAGGAAGCCATCGAGCTTGAACGCGAGGTCGGTCTGCTCTGATGACTGCCGCCCTGTCCGAGCCGGTGCCGGTACGCTTCGTACCGCGCCGCAAGCGCCCCTCCATCTGGGTGGTGCTGCCTGTGCTGTTCCTGGTGGCGATGAGCTTGCTGCCGCTGCTGTATGTCGCCATCAAAGCCTGGGAAGCCGGCTGGCGCGAGGCGTTGCACCTGCTGTGGCGGCCGTTTGTCTGGGGGTTGATGCGCAACACCCTGATGCTGATGGTCGGGGTAACGCTGGCCTGCCTGGTGGCCGGCCTGGCCCTGGCCTGGCTGCTGGAGCGCAGCAACCTGACCGGCCGCCGGCTGTGGGGTGTGGTGCTGTGCCTGCCTTTTGCCGTGCCGTCGTTCGTCAGCAGCTTCACCTGGGTGTCGTTGAGCTCGGATTTCGAAGGCCTGGGCGGGGCGATCCTGGTCATGGCCCTGTCCAAGTATCCTTTGGTATTCCTGCCGGTGGCCGCAACCCTGCGCAACCTTGACACCTCGCTGGAGGAGTCGGCGCGTACCTTGGGTTGCAGCCGCTGGGGCGTGTTCGTCAAGGTCACCCTGCCGCTGCTTTGGCCGTCGATGCTCGGCGGCGCACTGCTGATTGCCTTGCACATGCTGGTGGAGTTCGGCGCGTTGTCGATCCTCGGCCTGCAGACCTTCACTACGGCGATCTACCAGCAGTTCGAACTGGAGTTCAGCAATGCCAATGCGGCCATGCTGTCGGCAGTACTGCTGGCGCTGTGCCTGGTGATGCTGTGGCTGGAATTGCGCGTTCGCGGCAAGGCCCGCCACGTGCGCATCGGCCAGGGCGTGGCACGCCGCGCACAGCTGGTGCGGCTACGCGGCTGGGGCGTACTGGCGCAGCTGTTCTGTGTCGCCCTGGCGGTACTTGGCAGCGGCATTCCGCTGGCCATGCTCGGCTACTGGCTGAGCGTGGGCTCATCGGCGGCATTTCCGGTGGCAGCCATCTCCAAGGCGCTGGTCACCTCGCTGTCGGTTTCGCTTGGCGGCGCGGGCTTCTGCGTGCTGCTGGCGCTGCCGATCAGCTTCCTGGTGGTGCGCTACAAAGGGCGCCTGGCGATCTGGGCCGAACGCCTGCCGTACCTGCTGCACGCCCTGCCCGGCCTGGTGATCGCCCTGACCCTGGTGTTCTTCGCCCTGCACTACGTACCGGCGCTTTACCAGACCACGGCCTTGTTGTTGCTCGCCTACGCGCTGCTGTTCCTTCCACTGGCCCAGTCGCCTGTGCGTACTGCGTTGAACAAGGCTTCGCCGACGCTGGAGGAAGCCGCACGCACCTTGGGCGCGAACAGCTTTGCCGCGTTCTGCCGGGTGACCTTGCCGATCATCTTCCCGGCCATGGCAGCGGCCTTTGCGCTGGTGTTTCTGGATGCCATGAAAGAATTGACCGCGACATTGCTGCTCAGCCCTACCGGCATGACCACCTTGGCCACCGAGGTTTGGGCCCATACCGCCAACGTCGAGTTCGCGGCAGCAGCGCCTTATGCGGCACTGCTGATCGTGGTGTCAGGGTTGCCGGTCTACCTGCTGACTACGCGGATGTATCTGAACAAGGCGTAACCTGCTTCGCGGGCTTGCCCGCGAAGAGGCCGTCAGGCGATGTTACATGGCATGCGCCGCACGACAGGCCCGTGAGCCTTGCCGGCCGGCAGGATGTAGAGGCGGCCGCGTCAGGCTCTGAACTGACCCAGGCTTGCCCGCAGTTGTGCCGCCAGGTCATCCAGCACCTTGCTGCTGGCCGTGGTCTGCATCACTACTTCGGCCGAACGCTCGGCCTGTGCATGGATGTTCTCCACTCGTCCCCGTACCGCCTGCGCACCATGGGCCTGCTGTTCGGCTGCCCGGGTCGCCAGGCCGATGGCCGCATGCACCTGCTCGACCGCCGCCTGCACCGACTGCTGGCGACGTTCGTTGTCACGCAGCACCAGCAGCCCCTCACTGGCCTTGAGCCCGGCCTGGCTGATTGTTGCCACTGCCTCCTTGGCACCTTTCTGCAAAGCGGCGATATGCGCCTGGATGTCACCGGTGGAGCTTTGCGTCTTGCTCGCCAGCGCCCGCACTTCGTCAGCCACAACAGCGAACCCGCGCCCGGTCTCACCCGCCCGGGCCGCCTCGATGGCTGCGTTGAGAGCCAACAGGTTGGTCTGTTCGGCAATACCGTGGATGACCGTCAGCACCACTTCAATCTGTTCACTCTGCTTGGCCAGGCGCTCGATTACCTGTGAGCCGGTTTCCACCTGCCCGGCCAGATTCTCGATCAAACCGGCCAGCTGGGTCGAAGTGCGGCTGTTTTCATCGGTAGCCTGACGAATATCCACAACCTGCTGCAGGGCCGCCTGCATCGCCTGGCTTTCGGCCTGGGCCTCATCAGCCATGCTTGACAGGTCGCGCAGGCTGGCCGCCACTTCATCGCGCTGCAGCGCGGCCGCGGCGTCGGCGCCGGCATTGCGCTGGGCCATCGCGCCAATTTCCACGCCGGTGCGCTGCGCCACCTCGCCCGCCTCGCGGACGATGGGCTGCAGTTTGTCGACGAAGCGGTTCACCGCTGAGGCCATGTCGCCGATCTCGTCGTGACTGTCGAGCGGCACGCGCTTGGTCAGGTCGCCTTCGCCGGCCGCCAGGTCGTCGAGGGCGGCAATCAGCAGGCGCAACTTGCTCAGCACCCGGCGACCAAGCACCACGGCCACCACCAGCAGAACGCCCAGCCCGACCAGTACCAGGCCCAGGCCGATACGCCAGCGCAGCTCGGCAGCGGCATCGCGCACGGTCTGGGCGGTGTTGGCCTGCATGGCAGCAGCACTGCCCTGCGCCTTCTGCAGACGCTCGCGCAGGGTCTTGCCACTCTCCGCAGCAGCACCGCCCAGGCTATCGCCGACCAGTTGCTCGCCACTGGCGATCAGGGCGGTGAAGCGCTGGTCGAGGGCCCTGAGCTCCTGATCGATGCCGGCCGTGGAAACGCCCATGATCACCTTGCCGATTTCCGCGCCATTGGGGCTGATCGAGGCTTCGACGAAGTACACCGCCGGGTCGCGTCGGGCGGCATCGATCACCTTGTCCAGCGCGCGCTCGCCCTGGCCTTTGTCCATCAACGCCTGGTTGATCGGGTTTTGCCGGTTCAGGTAGCGGGTCAGGTGCTGGCCTTGGGCATCGTCATATACCACGAACAACACGTTGGGATTGCGCTGGGCGCGCCGGGCAAAGTCCGAGAGCACCGGTACATCGTTGTCCCAGATCGCACGCGGGGCCACCGACGCCAACAGCTGGGCCATGTCGTTGGCGGAGTCCTTGAGGTTCTTTTCCAGGGTACCGCGCAGTTGCTGCTGTTCGCTTTGCAGGCGTGCCGACAACCCTGCGCTCAGGCGCTGGCGAGTGCTGCTGGACAGGCTGTCGAGCCCCGAGCGGACATCTTGCCCGGCTTGCTCCAGATCGCTGGCAAGTTCGCGGCTGTCGTTACCCAGGCGTTCGCCCAGTTCGGCTTCCAGTGACGTGACCGTGCTGCGGGTAAGCGCAACGGCTACCAGCACTTGCACCAAAAGGGCGATACCAAGGGCAACAAACACAGGCCGCAAAAGGCGGCTTCGTAACAGTGAGAGGATGGCAGACACGGTGAAACCCTCGTGTATTCTGGCGCCACTACTTTGATGGCATCTACAGAAACTTCTTACAGCAAGGGTTGTGCCGGTGGCAGCGGGGATAAGTGCCAAGGTTCAGCAGGTTGCCTGTAGCAGCCTCTTCGCCGGCAGCCCCGCTCGCATAGTTCGCACACAGGGCCTTAGCCACAAATGAAAACGCCGCGGCCCCTATCGGGACCACGGCGTCAGATCAGCCTGGGAGGCAGATCAGGCGAACGGATGGCGCAGCACGATGGTCTCGTTGCGGTCCGGGCCGGTGGAGATGATGTCGATCGGCGCACCGATCAGCGCTTCGATGCGCTTGATGTAGGCACGCGCATTGGCTGGCAGTTCTTCCAGGGTTTTCACGCCCAGGGTCGACTCGCTCCAGCCCGGCATCTCTTCGTACACCGGCTCCAGGCCGATGTAGCTGTCGGCATCGGAAGGCGCGTCGATGACGGCACCGTTCTCGTTCTTGTAGCCCACGCAGATGTTGATGGTTTCGAGGCCGTCCAGTACGTCCAGCTTGGTCAGGCAGATGCCCGAGATACTGTTGACGTCGATGGCGCGACGCAGGATGACGGCATCGAACCAGCCGCAACGGCGGGCACGGCCAGTGGTCGAACCGAACTCGTGGCCGCGCTTGGCCAAGGTAGCGCCAGTCTCGTCGAACAGTTCGGTCGGGAACGGACCGGAACCCACGCGAGTGGTGTAGGCCTTGGTGATACCGAGGATGTAGTCGAGGTACATCGGGCCAACGCCGGAACCGGTGGAGATACCGCCAGCGGTGGTGTTGGAGCTGGTGACGTACGGGTAGGTACCGTGGTCGATGTCCAGCAGCGAACCCTGGGCGCCTTCGAACATGATGTCCTTGCCGGCGCGACGCAGGTTGTGCAGCTCGGCAGTGACGTCGAGCATCATCGGCTTGAGCTGTTCGGCGTAGGCCATGCACTCGTCCAGGGTCTGCTGGAAGTCGATGGCCGGCTCTTTGTAGTAGTTCACCAGCTGGAAGTTGTGGTAGTCCAGCAGCTCACCCAGCTTGGCAGCGAAACGCTCACGGTGGAACAGGTCGCCCACGCGCAGGCCGCGACGGGCGACCTTGTCTTCATAGGCTGGGCCGATACCACGGCCGGTGGTGCCGATCTTGGCTTCGCCACGGGCTTTTTCGCGGGCCTGGTCAAGGGCCACGTGGTACGACAGGATCAGCGGCGCAGCCGGGGAAATGCGCAGGCGCTCGCGCACCGGTACGCCTTTCTCTTCCAGCTTGGTGATTTCACGCATCAGCGCGTCCGGTGCAACGACCACGCCGTTGCCGATCAGGCACTGTACGCCTTCACGCAGGATGCCCGAGGGAATCAGGTGCAGAACGGTCTTCTCACCGTTGATCACCAGGGTGTGACCCGCGTTGTGGCCACCCTGGTAGCGCACTACGGCGGCAGCATGTTCGGTCAGCAGATCGACGATCTTGCCTTTGCCCTCATCACCCCACTGGGTGCCCAGGACGACGACATTCTTACCCATTACATTGGTCCTCATTCACGCAAACTTGGTTGTCGGCCTGTTGCCGACGCAGAAACTCACTGGGTCAGCGGCAGAACCTGCCAGCGCCCGTCTTGCTGAATCAATTGCCGATCACAATCCGCCTCGAGAGCAGCACTCAACGGCTGGCCAGGCAGGGCCTGAACCACACGCTGGCCCTCGTTGCGCAACTGGCAGACTTGCTGCCAGAGGGCCGCGTCGCCACTGTCCGGCATCCAGATGCCGCCAGCTGGCAATACGACCTCCGCTCGCCCCAGTGTGACCAGGGTCTTCAAATCCGTGGAGAAACCGGTGGCCGGGCGTGCCCGGCCAAAGTCGGCGCCGATGTCGTCGTAGCGCCCGCCCTGGGCGATCGATTGGCCTTCGCCAGGCACGAACACGGCGAATACCACGCCGGTGTGGTAGTGGTAACCGCGCAGTTCGCCGAGGTCGAAGTACAACGGCAGTTCGGGGAAGCGCGATGCCAGGCGATCGGCGATCGCCAGCAGGTCATCCAGCGCCGCCAGCACGCTGGCCGGGGCACGGCCCAGGCGCACGCGGGCCTCTGCCAGCACCTCACGACCACCGCACAGCTCGACCAGCGCGCGCAGCATGTTGCCCAGGTCCTTCGGCAGGTCGGCGGTCAACGCCTGGACCTCATCGACGGCCTTGCGCTGCAGGGCGTCGAAAAGTTGCTGCTCGACCGCACCAGACAGGCCGGCAGCGTGGGCCAGGCCACGGTAGATACCGACGTGGCCGAGGTCCATGTGCACGTCCGGGACATCAGTCAATTGCAACGTGGCGAGCATCAGGCTGATGACCTCGACATCGCTGGTTGGGCTGGCATCGCCGTACAACTCGGCACCCAGCTGGATCGGGCTGCGCGAGGTGGACAGGGCGCGCGGTTGGGCGTGCAGCACGCTGCCGGCATAGCACAGGCGGCTCGGGCCTTCACGGCGCAGGGTGTGGGCGTCGATGCGCGCCACCTGCGGGGTGAAGTCGGCGCGGAAGCCCATCAGGCGGCCGGACTGCGGGTCCACCACCTTGAAGGTGCGCTGATCCAGGTCCTGGCCGGCGCCGGTGAGCAGCGACTCCAGGTACTCGATATGCGGGGTGACGACCAGTTCGTAGCCCCAACTCTGGAACAGGTCCAACACCTGGCGACGCGCGATTTCGATGCGCGCAGCCTCAGGTGGCAGTACTTCCTCGATGCCATCTGGCAGTAGCCAGCGGTCTACCGTTGCCATTACGCCATTTCCCCTCTGGTCCGGGTGGCTTGCCAGCAGGCGAGCCGTCAGTAAAGCCGGTATCGCGCACAGCAGCGGGCAGCACTGATCCCAGCGCAGCCACCGTACCCGATACCCTCGAATTGCCATGCGACCTGACCAAACCGTCAACTGGCGGTTTGCCAATCAACCTTGCAGACGCAAAAAAGCCGGGAAATTTCCCGGCTGCCTCATCATACACCCCTTTTCAATCAGGATGCACCCCGCCAGGTGTTTTAGCTGCCAGGCGGGGTGCCGCTACATTGAAAATCAGGGCCTGAGCATCACGGCCTGCTCTTGTCCAGGAAACGGAAGAACTCGTTTTTCGGGTCCAGGACCAGCACGTCGCTCTTGCTCGAGAAGCTCTCGCGGTACGCCTGCAGGCTACGGTAGAACGCATAGAAATCGGCGTCCTGGGTGTAGGCCTTGGCGTAGATGGCGGCCGCCTGGGCATCGCCATCACCGCGGGTTTCTTCTGCTTCGCGATAAGCTTCGGCCAGCAGTACGCGGCGCTGACGGTCGGCATCGGCACGGATACCCTCAGCCAGCTCGTTACCCTTGGCGCGGTGCTCGCGGGCTTCACGCTCACGCTCGGTGCTCATGCGATCGAACACGCTGCGGTTGACTTCCTTCGGCAGGTCGATGGCCTTGACGCGTACGTCGACCACCTCGATACCCAGCTCCTTGGCGGCCATGCGGTTCAGCGATGCAGTGATGTCAGCCATCAGCGCATCACGTTCACCGGAAACCACCTCGTGCAGGGTGCGTTTACCGAACTGGTCACGCAAGCCGCTTTCCAGACGACGCGACAGACGCTCGTCGGCGATCTGTTTCATGCCGGAAGTGGCGGTGTAGAAGCGCTCGGCATCCTTGACGCGCCATTTGGCGTAGGCGTCGACCATCACCGCTTTCTTCTCCAGGGTCAGGAACCGCTGGGTCGGGGCGTCGAGGGTCATCAGGCGGGCGTCGAACTTGCGTACCTGGTTCACGTACGGAATCTTCACGTGCAGGCCCGGCTGGACATCCGCCTGGACCACCTTGCCGAAGCGCAGCATTACCGCGCGCTCGGTCTGGGCCACGATATAAAAACTGTTCCAGGCAACGATGGCCAGGACCACGGCGGCGATCAGGGCGATCAGCGATCGGTTGCTCATCAGCGGCTCTCCCTAGTGCGCAGCGGCTGCTGTTGCTGTTGCAGGTCCTGCGCCGCACGGGCGGCCGCATCGTTGACCGATGGTGACACGCTGGTGGTTGGCGCGGACGGGTTGCGGCTGCCTTCGACCATCTTGTCCAGCGGCAGGTAGAGCAGGTTGTTCTGCCCATCCTTGGTCGCCACCATGACCTTGCTCGAATTGCTGTAGACCTCCTGCATGGTTTCCAGGTACAGGCGCTGACGGGTCACGTCAGGTGCCTTGCGGTACTCGGCAACCAGCTTGCTGAAGCGGTCGGCCTCACCCTTGGCCCGGGCAATGACTTCGTCACGGTAACCGTTTGCATCCTCGATGATGCGCTGGGCCTGACCACGGGCTTCCGGCACCACGCCGTTGGCGTAGGACTCGGCCTGGTTGCGCGCGCGCTGCTCGTCTTCGCGCGCACGGATCACGTCGTCGAAGGCCTCCTGCACTTCACGCGGGGCTGCCGCGCTCTGCACGTTGACCTGGGTAACGGTGATACCCGTGCGGTAGTTGTCGAGGAAGCGCTGCAGGCGTTCGCGGATATCCACGGCCATCTGCTCGCGGCCTTCGGTCAGCACCTGGTCCATCGAGGTGGAGCCCACCACGTGGCGCAGGGCGCTTTCGGTCGCGTGCTGCAGGCTGACCTCGGGCTGGTCGACGTTAAGCACGAAGTCCTGCAGGTTGCTGATCTTGTACTGGACGGTCAGCGGCACCTCGACGATATTCTCGTCTTCGGTCAGCATCTGGCCCTGCTTGGTGTAGGCACGCTCGCGCGTGACGTTTTCCATGTACTTGCGATCGATCGGTGGGAAGTAGATGTTCAGGCCGGGACCGACCGTTTCATAGTACTTGCCGAAGCGCAGCACCACGGCCTGCTCCTGCTCGTCGACCACATACACGGCGCTGTACAGCCAGATTGCAGCCAGTACCGCCAGGCCGATACCCAGCAGGCCCAGGCCACCGCCCTTGCCGACATTGCGGTCGCCACCGCCACGTTTCTTGCCACTGCCGAACATGCCGTTCAGGCTGTCCTGCAATTTGCGGAAGGCCTCGTCCAGATCCGGCGGACCTTTCTTGTCACCGCCGCCGCCACCGCGGCGGCCGCCCCAGGGATCCTGATTGTTCGAGTTGCCACCCGGCTCGTTCCAAGCCATAGCGCTCTCCATCTGATAAAGCAAAGACGCGCCCACGGCGCGCCGTCCAATGCTACAGAATGCCTGTCACTGCTGCCCGGCGACCTCGACGAGCATTTATTGCAAAGTGTGTTGCTCGACAAACACTTGCGGCTCCATGCCTTCACGGCTGACCAGGCGATTCAGTTCCACCCTGGGCAGTCGCACGCTCAGCAGGCTGCGCCCTTCTTCATCATGCGCTTCACCCTGCACGGCACCCAGGGCAAAGAATTGCGCGCGCAAGCGGGCAAAACGCTGCTCCAGACACAGGGTACCGACAAACAGATCATCCCCCAGCAACTCGGCAATCGCCTGGCCGACCAGCTCCAGGCCACGCCCATCGCGTGCCGATACCCAGACCCGCTCTGGCTTGCCATCGGCATTGCGCTGGATCTGCGGCTCGACATCTTCGAGCAAGTCGAGTTTGTTATACACCTCGAGGATCGGCAACCCTTCGGCACCAATCTCGCCCAATACTGCCAGTACCTGCTCGATCTGCTCCATGCGCTCTGGCTCATGGGCGTCGATCACATGCAGCAACAGGTCGGAATTGCTCGACTCTTCGAGCGTAGCCCGAAATGCCTCGACCAGCTTGTGCGGCAGGTGGCGAATGAAACCCACGGTGTCTGCCAGCACGATCGGCCCCAGGTCGTTCAGCTCGAGCCGACGCAGGGTGGGGTCGAGAGTGGCGAACAGCTGGTCCGCGGCATACACCTCGGATGCAGTCAGAGCATTGAACAGCGTGGATTTGCCGGCGTTGGTATAACCCACCAGCGACACCGACGGGATATCCGCGCGCTTGCGCCCGCGACGTGCCTGCTCGCGCTGGCTGCGCACCTTCTCCAGGCGCGACTTGATCTGGCGGATGCGTACCCGCAACAGACGGCGGTCGGTTTCCAGCTGGGTTTCACCCGGGCCGCGCAGGCCGATACCACCCTTCTGCCGTTCAAGGTGGGTCCAACCGCGGACCAGACGCGTGCTCATGTGCTCGAGCTGGGCCAGTTCGACCTGCAGCTTGCCTTCATGGGTACGCGCCCGCTGGGCGAAGATATCGAGGATCAGCCCGGTACGGTCGAGCACACGGCACTCGAACACGCGCTCGAGGTTGCGCTCCTGACTGGGCGTGAGGGTGTGATTGAAAATCACCAGGTCTACCTGTTCGGCATGGACCAGGTCGTGCAACTCTTCGACCTTGCCGCTGCCAATCAGGTATTTGGCGGAAGGCTGATGCCTTGACACCGTGACCAGCGAGACGATGTCGGCACCGGCCGACAATGCCAGTTCCTGAAACTCCTGCGGGTCTTCGCGCGCCTCAGGGTTCTGACCTTCCAAGTGAACGAGCAACGCCCGCTCACCACCACCGTGGCGCTCAAAGAACAATGCAGGCTCCTATCAGGCGTTGCCTGGCTCGCTGTCGCCGTGTTCGGAATCGGACGGGCTTGGCAGGCGAACCGGACGCGCAGGAACCACGGTCGAGATGGCGTGCTTGTAGACCATCTGGCTGACGGTGTTCTTCAGCAGTACTACGAACTGGTCGAAAGATTCGATCGAGCCCTGCAGCTTGATGCCGTTGACCAGGTAAATGGATACCGGGACCTTTTCTTTTCTCAAGGTGTTCAAGTAAGGGTCTTGTAGCGAATGCCCTTTTGACATATGCCGCACTCCTGTAAGGATCAATAATAGAAAATCAAGAAAATCGATAAATTAGGCCGCCCCTTCGCAAGAATAGACGGCAATCAGCAGGGACTCAGCTCAATATGGAGATGGCCCCGAGGTATTTCAAGGTGCGGGACAGATTGTCGCAGGCCAGGCTGTCAAGCCAGTGCACGTCAGGCCAGCCACGCAACCAGGTAAACTGCCGCTTGGCCAGCTGCCGGGTGGCAATGATACCGCGTTCACGCATCTCATTCTCAGTCAGCTTGCCATCGAGGTAGTCCCAGACTTGCCGATACCCCACTGCCCGTATAGACGGCAGCCCCGCGTGCAAGTCACTTCTGGCTCGCAGCGATCGGACCTCATCGACAAAGCCCTGTTCCAACATTTGCGAAAATCGTAACGCAATTCGCTGATGCAAAATGTGACGATCTGTAGGAGCAATCGCCAAACTCGCGACAGTATAGGGCAAATGTCCGCCAGCGCCTGCGTCTGCGTCGCGACTTTCCGCGAATTGACGCCGACGATGGACTGTCATGCTCTCGCCACTCACCCGATATACCTCCAGCGCCCGGATCAACCGTTGCGGGTCGTTGGGGTGGATGCGCGCCGCCGATTCCGGATCGACCTCGGCCAGTTGGCGGTGCAGCTCGGCCAGGCCCACAGCTTCGGCCTGGGCCTCCAGCTCGGCACGTATCGCAGCGTCGGCGGCCGGCATGTCGGCCAGCCCATCGATCAACGCCTTGTAATAGAGCATGGTGCCGCCCACCAACAAGGGGATCTTGCCGCGCCCGGTGATTTCGGCCATCGCCTCCAGGGCATCGGCACGGAACTGCGCTGCCGAATAGCTCTCGGCCGGATCGCGAATGTCGATCAGCCGGTGCGGGTGGGCGGCGAGGATTTCCTTCGAAGGCTTGGCCGAACCGATGTCCATGCCGCGGTAGACCAGTGCCGAGTCGACACTGATCAACTCGCAGGGCAGAACCTTGGTCAGTTCGATGGCCAGGTCGGTCTTGCCGGCTGCCGTTGGGCCCATCAGGAATATTGCAGGGGGCTTGCCGCTCATGTCATCGACCGCGCAGGAAGAGTTTGTCCAGGTCGTCCAGGCCCATCTGGGTCCAGGTGGGCCGGCCGTGGTTGCACTGGCCGCTGCGCTCGGTATTTTCCATGTCGCGCAGCAGTGCGTTCATCTCGGGGATCGCCAGGCGCCGGTTGGCGCGCACGGCGCCGTGGCAAGCCATGGTGCCGAGCAGCTCGTTCAGGTGCGCCTGGATACGGTCGCTGGTGCCGTATTCCATCAGGTCGGCGAGCACATCCTGCACCAGGCGGTTGGCCTCGGCCTGCTTGAGCAAGGCCGGGATCTGGCGAATCGCCAGGGTTTCCGGGCCCAGGCGCTGCAGTTCGAAGCCCAGACGCTGGAACCACTGCGCGTGCTCTTCGGCGCAATCGGCTTCGCGCTGGCTCAGGGCCAGTGTTTCGGGCACCAGCAGCGGCTGGCCACTGAGGCCTTCACTGGCCATGGCCACCTTCAGGCGCTCGTACATGATGCGTTCGTGGGCTGCGTGCATGTCGACCAGCACCAGGCCGATGGCGTTCTCGGCGAGAATGTAGATGCCCTTGAGCTGCGCCAGGGCGTAGCCCAGCGGGGGAATGTCGCCCTGGCTTTCGGGCAGCGTCGCCACCGGGACCACGCCTTCATCCAGCGGCTTGTAGAACTCGCGATACACCGCCTGCGCCTCGGCGGCCGGCAGCGGTTGCGCAGGGCGCGGGGTGTACTGGTACTGGTAACCCGCACCACTGCCGCCACCCGCATAAGACTGCTGCGGGGCACGTGGCTGTTCGAGCACAGGCGAGGCCAGGCGCATTTCGCCCTGTGGGCCGAACTCGCCGGCCCGCGGCCCGGTGGGGCGGATGATTTCAGGCACGGCGGCAGGCGCAGCCAGCTGGTCTTCCGGGCGCACGTCGGCCAAGGCGCGATGCAGGGTGCCATAGAGGAAGTCGTGCACCGCGCGCCCCTCGCGGAAACGCACTTCATGCTTGGTCGGGTGCACGTTGACGTCGACGCCGTTGGGCTCCAGCTCCAGGAACAGCACGAAGGTCGGGTGTCGACCATTGAACAGCACGTCGCGGTAGGCCTGACGCACGGCGTGGGCGACCAGCTTGTCGCGCACTGCACGGCCATTGACGAAGAAATACTGCAGGTCGGCCTGGCTGCGCGAGAAAGTCGGCAGGCCGACCCAGCCCCACAGGCGCAGGCCGTTGCGCTCCACATCGATCGGCAGCGCCTGCTCCATGAAGCCTGGGCCGCAGATGGCGCCGACCCGCCGCGCACGTGCGGTTTCGTCGTGAGCCTCATGCAAGCTGAGGACGCTCTTGCCGTTGTGGCGCAGGTGGAAGCCGACATCGAAGCGCGCCAGTGCCAGGCGCCGGATGACTTCCTGCAGGTGGTCGAATTCGGTTTTTTCGGCCTTGAGGAACTTGCGCCGGGCCGGGGTGTTGAAGAACAGGTCGCGCACTTCCACCGACGTGCCTACCGGATGTGCCGCCGGCTGGACCCGCGGGGTCATGTCACGGCCTTCGGTTTCCACCTGCCAGGCCTCGGTCGCGCTGGCAGTACGTGAAGTGAGGGTCAGGCGCGCCACCGAGCTGATCGAGGCCAGGGCCTCGCCGCGGAAGCCCAGGCTCAACACCCCTTCGAGGTCTTCCAGCTCGCGGATCTTGCTGGTGGCGTGGCGGGCAAGGGCCAGCGGCAGGTCGTCGGCGGAAATGCCACTGCCATCGTCACGCACCCGCAGCAGCTTGACGCCACCTTGCTCCACTTCCACGTCGATGCGGCGGGCACCAGAGTCGAGGCTGTTTTCCAGCAGTTCCTTGGCGACCGAGGCCGGCCGCTCGACAACTTCGCCGGCGGCAATCTGGTTGGCCAGCCGCGGGCTGAGCAGCTGGATGCGCGAACCGCCACTCATTGCGAGGCCAATGTGGTGGCAGGAATATCGAGGCGCTGGCCAACCTTCAGCTCATCGGTCTTGAGGCTGTTGCTACTGCGCAGGCTGGTCACGCTGACCTGGTAGCGGACCGCGATCATCGCCAGGGTCTCGCCAGGGCGCACCGTGTGTTCCCGCGGGCCTGCGGCGATCTTGCCGGTGTCACGCAGCCAGGCGATGTAGGTGCCAGGCGGCGGGTTCTGCTGGAAGTACTGGCGCACACCGGTATGGATCGAACGGGCGAGGGCCTGCTGGTGGCTCGCAGTGGCGAGCTTGGCGGCTTCGTTGTTGTTCGAGATGAACCCGGTTTCAACGAGGATCGACGGAATATCCGGCGACTTCAGCACCATGAAGCCAGCCTGCTCCACGCGCTGCTTGTGCAGCGAGGTGATACGCCCCATGTTGCCCAGCACCTTCTGCCCGACGTTGAGGCTGGAGCTGAGCGTGGCGGTCATGGACAGGTCGAGCAGTACCCCGGCGAGCATGCGGTCCTTGTCGTCGAGGCTGACGTTACCGGCGCCACCGATCAGGTCGGATCGGTTTTCCGTATCGGCCAGCCAGCGCGCGGTCTCGGAGGTTGCGCCGCGGTCGGACAGGGCGAATACCGAGGCGCCAAAGGCGGCACGCGACGGCGCAGCATCGGCATGGATCGAGATGAACAGGTCGGCGCCCTTCTTGCGGGCAATTTCCGTACGCTTGCGCAGCGGGATGAAATAGTCGCCGGTGCGGGTCAACTCGGCACGGAAGCCTTTTTCAGTGTTGATCTGGCGCTGCAGCTCCTTGGCGATCTGCAGCACGATGTCCTTCTCATGCTGGCCACGCGAGCCGGAGGCGCCCGGGTCTTCGCCACCGTGACCGGCGTCGATGGCCACCACGATGTCGCGCTTGCCGTTGGGTACCGGTGGCAGCTTGATCGCGGGTTGGGCCGGAGTGACAGGCACGGCCGGCGTGGTTGCCGGCGCCTGTACCGGGGCCGGTGGCGCGCTTGGCGCACTGGCGGCAATGGCGTCGGCTTCCAGGTCGTACAGGTCGACCACCAGGCGGTTGCCGTACTGGGCATTGGGCGCCAGGGTGAAGCTCTTCGGGGTGACCGACTTTTTCAGGTCGACCACCACACGCAGGTCGGTCGGGGTGCGCTGGGCCGAACGCACGCTGCTGATCGGTGTGTTGGAGGTGGCCACGTTCAACGGCGCGGCCAGGGTCGCGCCATTGATGTCGATAACCAGGCGATCCGGTGCGCTCAGGGTGAAGACGCTATGCTGCACGGGGCCAGACAGGTCGAAGACCAGCCGCGTGTTGTCTGGCGCGCGCCACAGGCGCATGCTCTTGACTTGAGTGACGGCCAGAGCGTCAACGGTCACCGTTGTCAGCAGCAGCCCAACGATGGCGACCAGTGCGCGTATGCGCATACCTACCCCACTTACTGTTTATGATGTTCGGCCAGTGCCACGCACCAGGCCTCGCCGCGAGCCCCCTGCGGCGAAAGTTTCAGCGAGCGTCCGCCCGCTTGGGGGCTTATGGTAATGGTCAGGTCAGGCTTTGGCAAAACGCCCGCACCCTTTTGTGGCCACTCGAACAGGCACAGCGGGTCGCCCTCGAAATAGTCACGAATCCCCATGAACTCCAGCTCTTCCGGATCGACCAGGCGGTACAGGTCGAAGTGGAACGCCCGGATCTCACCGATCTCGTAGGGTTCGACCACGGTGAAGGTCGGGCTTTTCACTGCACCAGTATGGCCCAGGCCACGGATCAGGCCACGCGACAGCGTGGTTTTGCCGGCTCCCAGGTCACCTTCCAGAAAGATCACGCCGTGACCGCCGGTCACCTCGGCCAGTTGTGCGCCGAAGGCGACCGTGGCCGCTTCATCGGCCAGAAACAGGTTTAAGCCAGACACGCAGAATGCTCCTCCAACAACTCACGAATGACCGGTGCCAGATCGCTGGCGGCCAGGCCTCTACCTTTGCTTCCCAGGCGCTCGCCCGCACAGGCGTGCAGCCATACCCCCAGGCCCGCGGCCTGCCAGGCATCCAGGCCTTGGGCCAACAGCGCCGCCAGCACACCCGTCAGCACATCGCCCAGCCCGGCACCGGCCATCGCCGGGTGCCCACGCTCACACAGCAGCAGCTGGCCGGCCGGATCGGCGACCAGCGTGCCAGCCCCCTTGAGCACGCAAACACTGTTGTAACGGCGCGCCAGCTTGCGCGCGGCGCCATGACGGTCGGCCTGCACCGCCTCGGTGGAAATCCCCAGCAGCCGCGCCGCCTCGCCCGGGTGCGGGGTGAGAATGCTGCCACTGGGCAGGGCCAGCGGGGTGCGCGCCAGCAGGTTCAGGGCATCGGCATCCCACACCTGCGGACGCTCGGCATTGGCCACCGCCGACAGCAGGCTGCGGCCCCAAGCGGCCTGACCCAGGCCGGGGCCGACCACCAGCACCGAAGCACGCTCCAGCACCGCCATCAACTGATTGGCCGATTCGACTCCCAGGCACATCGTCTCCGGCATGCGGGTGAGGCCGGCAGCCACATGTTCAGGGCGGGTCGCCACGCTGACCAGCCCGGCTCCACAGCGCAGCGCGGCTTCGGCGCTGAGCAACACGGCGCCACCGGTGCCGAGGTCGCCACCGACCACCAGCACATGGCCGAAGTCGCCTTTGTGAGCCTGCGCCTGTCGCCCCGGCAGGCGGGCGACACTCACGCTGCTGAGCAGTTGCGGGGCATGGCTGGGGTGTTTGGTCTGCGGCATGCGGTCAAAGGCTCCAATGTCTGGCAGAATTATACGCACCTGAGCCCGTAATGCCTTGTCCATCCATGTCCGCTTGTACGCCTGACCTCGCCCAACTGGCCCAATCCATCAAGATTTGGGGCCAAGAACTCGGTTTTGCCCACGTTGGCATCGCCGGGGTCGACCTTGGCGAACACGAACACCACTTGCAACGCTGGCTCGATGCCGGCTACCAGGGCGAGATGGAGTACCTGGGCGCCCACGGCAGCAAGCGCGCGCACCCGGAGCAACTGATCCCCGGCACGGTGCGCGTGGTATCGCTGCGCATGGACTACCTGCCCGGCGACACGCAGATGGCGCAGCGCCTGGCGCAGCCGGAAAAGGCCTATGTGTCGCGCTATGCACTGGGGCGGGACTACCACAAACTGGTGCGCAAGCGCGTGCAGTTCCTCGCTGACCGTATTCAGGAGGCCATCGGCCCGTTCGGCTACCGCGCCTT
The DNA here is from genome assembly GCF_002386445.1 of Pseudomonas sp. UBA4617. Lineage (GTDB taxonomy): Bacteria > Pseudomonadota > Gammaproteobacteria > Pseudomonadales > Pseudomonadaceae > Aquipseudomonas. The sequence goes on along the minus strand of NZ_DGIR01000036.1, from coordinate 74,728 downwards.
CGTCGACAGCGCCCCCGTGCTGGAAAAGGCCCTGGCCGAGCAGGCCGGGCTGGGTTGGATCGGCAAGAACACGCTGTTGCTCAACCGCAAGGCGGGCAGCTACTTCTTCCTCGCCGAACTGTTCGTCGACCTGCCGCTGCCGGTGGACGAAGCTACCAGCAGCGAGCATTGCGGGCGCTGCCAGGCGTGCCTGGACATTTGCCCGACCCAGGCATTCGTCGGGCCCTATGTGCTGGATGCGCGACGTTGCATCTCGTACCTGACCATCGAGCTGAGGGGGCCGATTCCCGTCGAGTTGCGCGCCAAGATGGGTAACCGGGTGTTCGGTTGCGATGATTGCCAGATCGTCTGCCCGTGGAACCGCTTTGCCAGGCCCAGCCAGGAGCAGGACTTCCAGCCACGCCACGGCCTGGAAAATGCCGAACTGGCCGAAATGTTCCTGTGGGATGAAAGGACGTTCCTGCGCAAGACCGAGGGCGGGCCGTTGCGCCGGGCCGGGTATGAGCGCTGGTTGCGCAACCTCGCAGTGGGGCTTGGCAACGCGCCATCGACGATTCCGGTGATCGAGGCATTGAAGGCGCGGCGCGAGGATGCCTCGGCACTGGTGCGCGAACACGTGGAGTGGGCGTTGGCGCAGCACGGCATTCGATAGTTAAAGGTTTGCGTCCCCCTTGAACTGCGCCAACCTGCAGGAGCGGCTTCAGCCGCGATCACCGGCACAGCCGGTGCCATCCACCGCGTCCCCTGCTTCGCGAATTGATCCGTTCCTATATGGACCGCTTCAGCCTCACTGCTGGTCGTTGTAGTGGAACTTGGGCATTTCCCAGTGGAAACGGATCGCCAGCAGGCGCAACAGAAAGCCGCCAAACAACGTGAGCAGCATCGCCTGCTCCGCCGGCACCTTGAAGTAGACGCAGCCAAGGTAGAACCAGGCCGCTGCAAACGACACGCTGGCATACAACTCGCGACGGAACACCAAGGGAATGTCATTGCAGAAGATGTCCCGCAGGATCCCGCCAAACACTCCGGTAATCACCCCACTGAGCGAAGCCACCAGCATGCCCTGCCCCATTTCCAGCGCAGTCATGCAGCCAATCAGGGTAAAGGCCACCAGCCCCAGGGCATCGAGCACCAGGAACAGCGAGCGCAGGCGGCGCATCATCGGCGCGATGAAAATGGTCAGCAGCGCTGCACAGCTGGTCAGCACCAGGTATTCCGGGTGCTTTACCCAAGTCAGCGGGTAATGTCCGAGCAGCACGTCGCGCACCGAGCCGCCCCCCAGGGCGGTGACGCAGGCGATCAGCACCACGCCGAACCAGTCCATGCCGCGGCGGCCGGCAGACAACGCGCCGGTCATGGCTTCGGCGGTGATGGCAATGAGGTAGAGCATCAACAGCATGGTGCGGGGTCCGTGCGGGCGGGCAAGAAAGGCGCGCAGTCTAACCAGTTGCACATGGCACCAAAAGGGGGCACAGATACAATATCTGCGCCTTTTCGATTCACACCTTGATGAAGTGTTCGCGGTAGTGGCGCAGCTCGGCGATCGATTCGCGGATGTCGTCCAGCGCCAGGTGAGTGTTACCCTTCCTGAAGCTGTCACGCACATCAGGTGCCCAGCGTGCTGCCAGCTCCTTCAAGGTGGAGACATCCAGGTTGCGATAGTGGAAGTAGTTTTCCAGGTCGCGCATGTGGCGGTAGAGGAAACGGCGGTCCTGGCAGATGCTGTTGCCGCAGATCGGCGACTTGCCTTTCGGCACCCACTGCTCGAGGAAAGCAATGGTCTGCGCCTCGGCTTCGGCCATGCCGACCTTGCTCTCGCGCACGCGCTGGGTCAGGCCCGAAGCGCCATGGGTGCGGGTGTTCCACTCGTCCATGCGCGCCAACACCTCGTCACTGTGGTGGATGGCAATCACCGGCCCTTCGGCCAAGGTGTTCAGCTCGCTGTCGGTGACGATGGTGGCCATTTCGATAATGACGTCGCTGTCCGGATCCAGGCCGGTCATTTCCAGGTCGATCCAGATCAGGTTCTGTGGGTTTTGCATGCAGGGGGCTCCTCCTATAGGCGTTCATAGTAGCGCAGTGGCCAGGGCACGCCCATTCACACCATGCAGGTAAGCGAAATGGTCCGGCGCCTGGCATGCTAAACTGCCTGCCGTTTTCAACCTGCCCCACCACCCACGGAACCTCCATGGCCAAACGCCAGCTCAACCGCCGCCAAAACTGGCGCATCGAAAAAATCCAGAACGAGCGCGCCGCGCGTGCGGCCAAACGTGAGCAGCATGTGCTGCAGGAGCTGGAGGGTGGCGACTTGGGGCCGGAGCAACTGGGCCTGGTGATCGCACACTTCGGTGTGCAGGTAGAAGTGGAAGCCCAGGACGGCGAAGCCGCGGGCCAGGTGTTCCGCTGCCACTTGCGCGCCAACCTGCCGGCCCTGGTCACCGGCGACCGCGTGGTCTGGCGCGCGGGCAACCAGGGCATCGGCGTGATCGTCGCGCAGATGCCGCGCAGCACCGAGCTGTGCCGGCCGAACAACCATGGCCAGCTGAAGCCGGTGGCGGCCAACGTCGACCTGATCGTGATCGTCTTCGCCCCGGCCCCCGAACCGCACCCCAACCTGATCGACCGTTACCTGGTCGCGGCGGAACACGCCGGCATTCGCCCACTGCTGCTGCTGAACAAGGCCGACCTGATCGATGACCAGAACGGCCCGGGCCTGCATGCACTGCTTGAGGTGTACCGCGAGCTGGGCTACCCGCTGCTGGAAGTATCGGCACACCACGGTGACGGCATGCAACGCCTGCAGCAGATGCTCGATGGCCACATCAGCGTGTTCGTCGGCCAGTCGGGGGTGGGCAAGTCGTCGCTGGTCAACAGCCTGCTGCCGGATGCCGGCACACGCGTCGGCGACCTGTCGGAATGGTCTGGCCAGGGCACCCACACCACCACCACTGCGCGGCTGTACCACTTCCCTAATGGCGGTGACCTGATCGACTCGCCGGGCATCCGCGAATTCGGCCTTGGCCACGTCAGCCGCAGCGATGTGGAGGATGGCTTCATCGAGTTCCGCGACCTGTTCGGCACCTGCCGCTTCCGCGATTGCAAGCATGATCGCGAACCGGGCTGTGCGCTGCTCAAGGCGCTGGATGAGGGGCGCATCAAGCCGCAGCGCATGAGCAGCTACCGCTCGATCATCGCCAGCCTGCCGGAAGACGCCTACTGACCTGCCCGCTCTCGCAGGTACTACACAAGGCTCAAGGGCCACGCCAATCCTGTGGGAGCAGGCACCGCGGTGCTTGGCACGGGCTTCGCCCGTGTTCGCGGGCAAGCCCGCTCCCACAGGTTCCGCGCTTGCTTCAGCTACAGCGCGATCCTGTAGGGTTTACTGCTCCTTGGTCTCATCCATCTTCAACGTCCCCTCTTCGAAGATGTTCAGCTTCTGGCGCAGTTCACGCGGCTGCATGGGTGCCTGCTCGGCCCCCCCTGGCACAGCCGGTGCCGCAGCGGCCGGAGGTGTAGGCTCGGCAGCCGGTGCTTCTGGCGCGCCCTGCTCACCCTCGATGTTGCGCTGGGCCTTCTTGGTCAGCACGATGATGTCGATGCGGCGGTTGACCGGGTTGAACGGGTTGTTGCGGTCGAACAGCGACGACGAGGCATACCCCACCACGCGCGCCACCTGGCCATCCGGATAGCCACCGGCCACCAGCGCACGACGCGCTGCGTTGGCGCGGTTGGCCGACAGCTCCCAGTTGCCGAACTCACCGCTGCCCGCATACGGCTTGGCATCGGTGTGACCACTGATGCTGATCTTGTTCGGCACCGCCTTGATGGTGTCAGCCATGGCCAGCAGGATGTCTTCGAAGTAAGGCTGCAGGCGCGCACTGCCGATGTCGAACATGGGCCGGTTCTCCGCATCCATGATCTGGATGCGCAGGCCGTCCTGGGTGATCTCGAACAGGATCTGGTCCTTGAACTTCTGCAGTTGCGGGTTTTCCTCAACCTTGTTCTGCAGCTCTTGCAGCAACAGCTCCAGACGCTCGCGCTCGACCTGCTCGGCCATGGTTTCCACCTGATCCTTGTCCAGCTGGATGCTGGTATCAGGCGTCGGCTCCGACTTGGCCTCGGGGTTGATGGTCTTTTCCGGGGCCAGCTGCGGTGAGCCACCGAGGTCGATGATGTACGGCGTACCGCTTTCCGAGAAGCCGATCGGGTCCTTGAAGTAGCCGGCAATGGCGATCTTCTGCTCCGGCGTGGCCGTGGACAACAACCACAGCACCAGGAAGAACGCCATCATCGCCGTGGCGAAGTCGGCGAAGGCAATTTTCCACGCGCCGCCGTGATGGCCGCCGCCATAGCGCTTGACGCGCTTGACGATGATGGGCTGATTGTTCTCCATGATTCAGCGACCGCGAACCGCTTGTTCCAGTTCGGCAAAGCTCGGGCGGTGCTTGGGGTACAGCACCTTGCGCCCGAATTCCACCGCCAGCGAAGGCGGCATGCCCGAGGCCGAGGCCACCAGCGAAGCCTTGATCGATTCGTAGAGGTTCAGCTCTTCCTTGGCATCGTGCTCCAGGCACTTGGCCAGCGGACCAAAGAAGCCGTAGGCCGCCAGAATACCGAAGAAGGTACCTACCAGCGCCGCCCCCACATGGAGGCCGATGGAGGCCTGGTCACCATCGCCGAGCGAAGCCATGGTCACCACGATACCCAGTACCGCCGCAACGATACCGAAACCTGGCATGCCGTCGGCGATGCCGTTCACCGCATGGGACGGGTGCTCCAGCTCTTCCTTCATGCTCAACAGCTCCATGTCGAACAGACCTTCGAGCTCGTGCGGCGCCATGTTGCCGGTGGACATGATGCGCAGGTAGTCGCAGATGAATGCGGTCATGCGCTCGTCGGCCAGCACTGTCGGGTACTTGGCGAAAATCGGGCTGGCTGCGGCATCCTCGATGTCGGCCTCGATGGCCATCATGCCCTCACGACGGCTCTTGTTGAGGATTTCGTACACCAGGCCCAGTACTTCCAGGTAGAAGGCATGACTGAAGCGCGAGCCGAACATCTTCATCGACTTCTTGATGACGTGCATGGTCATGTAGCCAGGGTTGGCCTGCAGGAACGCACCAAAGGCCGCACCGCCAATGATCAGTACTTCGAACGGCTGAATCAGCGCCGCGATCTTGCCGTGAGAGAGTACGTATCCGCCGAGCACGCTCGCGAATACGACGATGATGCCGATAATTTTAGCCATAGGTTCAAAGCACTTGCTGTCGTGGTCAGGGGAAGAGACGGGAGCCTGAAAACTCTTCTTCTACTTATCGGCAGAACTGCGCCAGACTATAGCCACTCATTGCGAAAAGCCAGTTCGGACTGATGTCAAAATGACAATTGAAACCAAGGTGCCCGCTCAGGCCCCACGTACGCTAGAGGCCTGGGTAAAGCTGCTCGAGGGTGTTCGCATCCCGGTGCCGAAGCACAGCTACGACCGGGTCATGACCGCGATCCACGATAGCCGCCGCTCGCTGCGCGATATCGCCGAACTGATGCAGGATAGCCCGGCGCTGGTGCTGTCGGTGATGCGCGAAGCCAATCACCCCACCAATGCCAGCCTGGCCGAGCCGGCCGAGAGCCTGGAAGTCGCCATCAACCGCCTGGGCCTGGAGCGCAGCGAACAGCTACTCAAGCGCCTGCCTGCGCTGCCTGCGGAAGAGATCCCGCCGGTACTGTGCCAATTCCAGCTGATCAGCCAGCACGCCTCGCAGCAGGCCAGCGGCCTGTTCGCCAGCCGCCTGGCACGGCTATGGCAGGAAATTCACTGGGGTAGCCTGCTGTTCCTGGCACCACTGTGGCCGCTGGCGCTGGCCTACCCCAAGCTGCTCGACACCTGGGAACTGCGGGTTATCCACAAGGGCGAAGACGCCGCCCATGTCGAGGAACAGCTGTTTGGCGTGCGCATCATGACGCTGTGCCAGACCATGGCAGAGTACTGGCGCCTGCCACAGTGGGTGACCCAGGGTTATCGCCTGCTGCTGGAAGAACGCGAACAACTGGCCCAGGTGCTCAACATCGCCCGCGATCCGGACCTGCTCAGCCAGCAACATCGCCTGGACGCCGAGCCCGGCCTGCGTCGCTGGTTCAACCAGCCGGCCAATACCGTGCTTTTGGCCAACAACCTGGCCCTGGCGGCGCAGGTGGGCTGGGACAACCCGCACCTGCTGCGCTGGCAACTGTTGACCGCGCTGTACCTGCAGACCTCGCTGGAAGACGTGCAGCAGCAGGTGCACCAACAGGCAGCAGCCAGTGCCCGCCGCCATGCCCAGCACGCCCTGTTCCATCCGGCCGAAGCGCTGATCTGGCCTTGGCACCAGCGCCGCCCGCATCCGGACATGCTGACCTCGCCACCGCCCGGCAACGACGACCTGACGCGCTGGCGCAAGCTGTGCCAACACCTGCTGGCCCAACCCAGCCCGTTCACCAACGGCGTGCACCTGGCCACCCAGGTCCTTGAAGCCCTGTTGGCCTGCGGCATGCAGCGCGTCCTGCTGCTGAGCCTGGACAAGGCCAGCGATCAACTGCGTGTGCAGCAGTTCGCCGGCCTGCCCAAGGAGGCCGGGGCGCTTACCCTGCAGGTATCGCAGAACAAATTGCTGCAGAAGCTGCTGGCCCAGGCCGGCCAGTTACGCATTACCCCGCAGAACCACAGCCAGTTCTCGGCGCTGCTGCCGGCCCCACTGCAGGCCTTGTTCAGCAGCGAGCACGTGCTGCTGCGCTCGCTGGCGGTGAACGACCAGGTGTTGATGCTGATGGTGGCTGACCAAGGCAGCCGACCGCTGGCAGATGTCAGCGTGCAGGCTTTCGCCAAGACCGCACAATGCACCGAGCGGGCGCTGTCGGTGTTTGCCAACCGCAAGGCCTGAGCCTTGCGCTACAATCTCCCCCTCTTTGCAACTGGAGACCGTGGATGACTGACTTTTCCGGCCTGCCCCTGGTAATAGAAGCTGCAGACTTGCTGCCGCGCCTCGGTTCGCCACAGCTGATCCTGGTCGACCTGAGCAATAGCAACCGCTATACCAGCGGGCACATCCCCGGTGCACGCTTCGTCGAAGGCAAGCGCACCCAGCTCGGCCAGCCCCCTGCGCCCGGCTTGCTGCCAACCCAGGGCGAGCTGGAAAAACTGTTCAGCGAGCTTGGCCACCGCGACGATGCGGTGTATGTGGTATACGACGATGAAGGTGGCGGCTGGGCCGGGCGTTTCATCTGGCTGCTCGATGTGATCGGCCACAAGCGCTATCACTACCTGAACGGCGGCATACAGGCCTGGCCGGCCGACAAACTCTCCACCGAAGTGCCCGCCAGCGCTAACACCCCCGTGCAACTGCGCATCGACACGGCGCCCACAGCCACCCGCGAGTACCTGCAAAGCCGCCTGGGCGCGGAAGACCTGGTCATCTGGGATGCCCGTGGCCCGCAGGAATTCCGCGGCGAGAAAGTGCTGGCAGCCAGGGGCGGCCACATTCCCGGTGCCATCAATTTCGAGTGGACTGCCGGCATGGACCTCAACGACCACCTGCGCATCCGCCCGGACATCGCTCAAGTCCTGCAGAACCTGGGTATCACCCCCGACAAGGAAGTGATCACCCATTGCCAATCCCATCGCCGCTCCGGTTTCACCTACCTGGTGGCCAAGGCCCTCGGCTACCCACGCGTCAAGGCCTACGCCGGCTCGTGGAGCGAATGGGGCAACCACCCGGACACGCCTGTAGAAGTCTAAGGAACCTGCATGAAATCCCGTTTGTTCATCATCAGCCAGTACCTGCTGCCGCACCATCTGCTGTCGCGCCTGGCAGGCTGCATCGCCGAATGCCGTGTACGCTGGTTCAAGAACGCCTTTACCGCCTGGTTCGCCAAGCGCTACCAGGTGAACATGGCTGAAGCTCTGGTCGAAGACCTGAGCGCCTACGAGCACTTCAATGCGTTCTTCACCCGCGCCCTGAAGCCAGGCGCACGCCCGTTGGACGAAACCCCGGGCGCCATCCTGTGCCCGGCCGACGGTGCCGTCAGCCAGCTTGGTCCGATCGAGCACGGCCGCATATTCCAGGCCAAGGGCCACGGCTTCAGCGCCCAGGAACTGCTGGGCGGTGACCCGGCGCTGGCCGCACCGTTCATGGGTGGCGAATTCGCCACCATCTACCTGTCGCCGAAGGACTACCACCGCGTACACATGCCGCTGGCCGGTACCCTGCGCGAAATGGTCTATGTGCCGGGCCGCCTGTTCTCGGTCAACCAGACCACCGCTGAAAACGTCCCTGAGCTGTTCGCTCGCAACGAACGCGTGGTGTGCCTGTTCGATACCGAGCGCGGGCCAATGGCCGTGGTGCTGGTAGGTGCGATGATCGTCGCCTCGATCGAGACCGTGTGGGCCGGGCTGGTGACGCCGCCCAAGCGCGAGCTGAAAACCTTCCGTTACGACGAAGCCAGCCGCGCGCCGATTCACCTGGAAAAAGGTGCCGAGCTGGGCCGCTTCAAGCTGGGCTCGACCGCTATCGTGCTGTTCGGGCCAGAGCAGGTGAAATGGGCCGAGACGCTGGGTGCCGGCTCGGCTGTACGCATGGGGCAGCAGTTGGCGATGCCTGTGCAGGCCTGATTCAAGCAGCATGAAAAAGGCCCTGCACGAGCAGGGCCTTTTTATTGGGGCCGCTACGCTGCCTCCAGGTCGCGATCAGCCGCGTGCGTCGCGGTCACGCACGCCGAGCAGGTACAACACACCATCCAGCCCAAGGGTGGAAATCGCCTGTTTGGCCGACTGGCGCACCAGTGGCTTGGCACGAAACGCCACGCCCAGGCCAGCCAGTGACAGCATCGGCAGGTCGTTGGCACCATCGCCCACGGCAATGGTCTGTTCCAGCTCCAGGCCTTCTTCGCTGGCCAGCTTCTGCAGTAGCTCGGCCTTGCGCTGAGCATCAACGATGGGTTCCACGGCCACGCCGGTCACCTTGCCGTCGACCACTTCCAGCTCGTTGGCAAACACGTAGTCGATACCCAGGCGCGCCTGCACCTGGCGCGCGAAGTAAGTAAAGCCACCAGACAGGATCGCGGTCTTGTAGCCCAGGCGCTTGAGCTCGGCGAACAGGTTCTCGGCCCCCTCGGTCAGGCGCAGCGAAGCGCCGATTTCGTCCAGCACCCCGACGTCCAGGCCTTTGAGCAGGGCCATGCGCTCCTTGAAGCTGGCGCGGAAGTCCAGCTCGCCACGCATGGCGCGCTCGGTGATTGCCGCCACCTGGTCGCCCACACCAGCGGCCTTGGCCAGTTCATCGATGACTTCGGCTTCGATCAGCGTCGAGTCCATGTCGAACACCGCCAGACGACGGTTGCGGCGGAACAGGTCGTCCTTCTGGAAGGCGATATCAATGCTCAGTTCCTCGGCCAGGGCGAAGAAATCGGCACGCAGGGCCTGGCCGTCGCTCGGCACACCACGCACGGAGATCTCGATGGCCGCCTTGCCTTTGCCAGTCTGGGCATCCAGCGCGACACGGGCCGACAGGCGCTCGATACGCTCGATGGTCAGGCCGTACTGGCTGATCACCGCACTCACCCGCTGCAGTTGCTCGGGGGTGACCTTGCGGCTAAGCAGGGTGACGATGTGGCGCGCCTCACCCTGGCCGTCGGCCCAGTGCTGGTAGTCGGCTTCGGAAATCGGCGTGTAGCGGGCCTGCAGGTTCAGTTCGTGGGCCTTGGCCTGCACGCTTTGCAGCAGGGCTGTGGCCACTTCGTTGTCCGGAAGGTCGACCAGGATGCCGAACGACAGGGTGCCGTGCATGACGGCCAGGCCGATGTCGAGGATACTCACACCGCCCTGCAGCAGGACGCCGGTGATGGCCGCAGTGAGACCGGGACGGTCCTCACCGGTGATGTTGATCAGGACGATTTCGCGCACAACCTGGCTCCGACTTCGATGAAAAATGCGCATTCTACCGATTTTCCGTGACCATCGGGCGCCGACGATACTTTGCCGACAAAACCCGGCTCGCTATACTCCCCACACTTTCATGCCATTAAGAGCCGAGCTCAGTGAACCGGCCCACGCCCGTCAAACCAGACAACTTCTTCCTGATGATCTATCGCGCCCTGAGTCAACGTCGCGTGCCGCTGGCACTGCGCATCGCCTGCACCAACATTTTCCTGGTGGCACTGGCGCTGGTGATCTACGCCTGCGTGATGGGCCTGCAATTCAAGCAGGCCATGCACGAGCAGGCCGATGCCCTGGGCCAGAGCCTGACCACCCAGACCGCCACCTCGGCGACCGAACTGCTGGTGGCCAACGATATCCTCAGCCTCAACGTGCTGCTGGGTAACCTGGTGAAGAACCCGTTGGTAGCCCATGCCGCCATCTATAGCGTGGACAACCGCATTCTCGCCGAAGCCGGCCAGCGTCCGCGCAACAGCCTGCTGGGCGAGGCCGAAGGCCTGTACCAGACCAAGATCACCTTCCAGGACGTGACCGCCGGGCAACTGCGTATCAGCCTGGACATGAGCCAGTTCCAGCAGCCGATGCTTATCAGCTTGCAGAGCATGGGCATCCTCGCCGCCATCCTGCTGGTGCTGGCGCTGACCCTGAGCCTGCGCCAGGGCCGCTTCATCACCTTGCCGCTGCTGCAATTGCGGGTCTGGCTGCGCGACCCGCAGCCCCATACCCCGGCTACCGACCGCCAGGACGAGATCGGCGATATCGCCCGCCAGCTGCACGCACGCCTGGCGCCGCCGCCACCACCGGAGCCGGAGCTGGAGCTGGAGGAAGAAGACGACGAGCATTTTCACGACCTGCAGGACGCCCCTGTCGCAGCGAAAGCCGCACCACGCGCCAAGGTTGCCGCCCAGGCCGATGAAGATGACGACGAGGCCTTCGCCGGCCTGCTGGACGACGACAACGCCCCAAGGGTTGCCGTGGTTGAGTCCGACGAGCCGCAGTTCACCGCCGTGCTTGCCGTACAGCTGGGTTCCCAGGAACAGCTGCGTCGCCTGCCACGCACGCGCCTGACCGAGTTGACCGAGCGCTACCGCGACTGCCTGGAGCACGCGGCCTCGCTCTATGACGGCGAAACCCACACGCTCAACGACGGTAGCACCTTGGTGCTGTTCCACAGCCGCGACTGCGGCGAGGAGTACCTGACCAACGCCATCTGCTGCGGCGAGCTGCTGCGCGCCCTGGGCCATGCCCTGCAGATCGAAGTGGCGGACAGCGGCATCACCTTGCAGTTGCAACTGGGCCTGGCCTTGGGTAACGACCTGCAAGGCCTGGAGCTGGTAGACCTGCTGATGACCGAGAAGGCCCAGGACGCGCTGGCGCTGTCGCAACACAGCCGCAACCTGTTGCTGGTGGAGCGGCAGATCAGCGATGACACGCTGATTCGCCAGCGCGCCCGCATTCGCCCGATTGCCAGCCCGGAAGGAGCCTGCTGCGTGGAGCGGTTGATGGAGCCCTACCCATCGATGCTGGAACGGCAGTTGACGCGGATGCACGAGCGTAGGGCCTGACAGATGTAGATACCTGTTCGCGATGCCAACCTTTCGACAGGTTTACTGCAGCCATAAAAAAGCCCGCACCAATGCGGGCTTTCTTATAACTGACGGTTCGATCAGAACCGATAGACTTCCATATCGGTACGAATCGGCGCAGCCATCGGGATCTTGGATTTCTCCGGAGCCTTTTTCACCTGTACCGGTGCAGCTGATTTCTTGGGCGTTTCTTCGGCAATCGCAGGCTGATTGGCCAGCGGTTTCACTGCGGTGCTCAGCTGTTCGGCCAGCTTCTGCAGCAATTGGCCCTGGGCCTGCACCTGCGACGCCTCACTTCCCTCGTGCTGTTGCTCAAGGTGCACGATGCGGTTGTCGCGCACATGACCACGGCGGTCCAGCAGGCGCCACTGGGCGTCCAGGATGGCCGGCTGGTCCTTGCCCGAATCCAGGCGAGTGATCGATAGCAGCACTTGTACATCCGGGGTGAAGCCGGCAGTCGCCGGAGCCAGCACCACGCGCTGGCTGTCCAGACGCCAGGCAAGCTGGCGCACCAGCAGCTGGTCGATATCTGCCGAAAGGCTACCAGCCCAACGACCGTCGGTCGCCGAGCTCAGGCTGCCGTCGGCCTGACGCTGCAGGAATGTCTCGCGTTGCAGGTAATCGGCTACCGATACCGGGCCGAGTACCACGGCCATGCCTGCACTCTGCGAAGGCTGGCCAGGATCACCACTGTCGAGCTGGTACAGGGCAACCGGCTGGTGCATGGTGCACCCGCCAAGGCCCAGCAGGCCAGTCATCAACAGCGCAAATGGAAGGCGCAGAAGTTTCATCATCCCATCCAGGCGGTCGCCAACAGGCCAACCGCAGTGATACACGTAGATTCAAACGGGCACACGGCCACGCCGGCACCGCAAGGGCCATATCATCCGCGAAATAACCGTCCGACTCCAGCATTTCTGCCCGGAACAGCGCTGAAATTGCCGTTCCAGACATTTCAACCGGTCAAGCCGGCACTTCCACCTGCAATCCGTCGACTCGCTGGAACCCGCGCGGCAGCTTGCTGCCACGCCGTCCACGCTCGCCCTTGTAATGCTCCAGGTCGTCCGCTTTCAGGGATAGGGTACGCTTGCCGGCTTGCAATACAAGTGTCGCACCCTCGCCTATCACAGCAAGATCGGTAACAAATTCTTCACGGCTGGCCACTCGATCGCCGGGTATACCGATGATCTTGTTGCCCTTGCCTTTACCCAGCTGGGGCAGATCGCTGACCTTGAATACCAGCAGACGGCCTTCGGTAGTCACCGCTGCCAGCCAATCCTGCTCGCGGTTGGCCACCGCGCGGGGGGTCATGACCTTGGCGCCGTTGGGCAGGCTGAGCAAACCCTTGCCGGCCTTGTTCTTGGCTTGCAGGTCCTCACCCTTGACCACGAAGCCGTAGCCGGCATCCGAAGCTACCACGTACAGCGCCTCGTCATCAGGCAGCAGCACGCATTCAAACGTGGCCCCCGGTGGTGGCGTCAGGCGCCCGGTCAGCGGCTCACCCTGGCCACGCGCCGACGGCAGGCTGTGGGCGGCCAGCGAATAGCTGCGGCCGGTGGAATCGATCAGCACGGCGAATTGGTTGGAGCGCCCGATGGCTGCGGCCTTGAAACCATCGCCCGCTTTGTACGACAGGCCGGTGGCGTCGATGTCGTGGCCCTTGGCGCAGCGCACCCAGCCCTTTTCCGACAGCACCACGGTAACCGGCTCGGTCGGCATCAGCTCGTTTTCCGACAGCGCCTTGGCTTCGGCGCGCTCGACGATCGGCGAGCGGCGATCGTCGCCATAGGTTTCGGCATCCTTGATCAACTCGCTGCGGACCAGCTTGCGCAGCTTGGCGTCGCTACCCAGCAGGGCCAGCAGTTTGGCCTGCTCCTTCAGCAGTTCGTCCTGCTCGCCACGGATCTTCATCTCTTCCAGACGCGCCAGCTGCCGCAGGCGAGTCTCGAGAATGTAGTCAGCCTGGATCTCGGTCAGGTCGAAACGGGCGATCAGGGCCTGCCTGGGCTGGTCCTCGGTACGGATGATGTGGATCACTTCATCCAGGTTGAGGAACGCGGTGAGCAAACCTTCCAGGAGGTGCAGGCGCTTCTCCACCTTGTCCAGACGGTGCTGCAAACGGCGACGAACGGTAGCGGTGCGGAACTCCAGCCACTCCAGCAGCAACGCACGCAGGTTCTTCAGCTGTGGCCGACCGTCCAGGCCGATTATGTTGACGTTGACCCGGTAGGTACTCTCCAGGTCGGTGGTGGCGAACAGGTGCTGCATCAGTTCGTCGACGTCGACGCGATTGGAGCGCGGGATGATGACGATGCGGCACGGGTTCTCATGGTCCGACTCGTCGCGCAGGTCGGCGACCATCGGCAGCTTCTTGGCCTGCATCTGCGCAGCGATCTGCTCCAGCACCTTGGCCCCGGAAACCTGGTGCGGCAGTGCAGTGACGACGATATCGCCATCTTCCACGCGGTACACCGCACGCATTCGGATCGAGCCGCGGCCGCTTTCGTACATCTTGAGGATTTCTGCCCGCGGCGTGACGATCTCGGCCTCGGTCGGGTAGTCCGGCCCCTGGATGTGCTCGCACAGCTGCTCGATGCTGGCCTTGGGCTCGTCAAGCAGGCGCACACAGGCCGTAGCCACTTCCCGCAGGTTGTGCGGCGGTACGTCGGTGGCCATGCCCACGGCAATACCGGTGGTGCCATTGAGCAGAATGTTCGGCAGACGCGCCGGCAGCACGGCCGGCTCCTGCAAGGTACCGTCGAAGTTCGGCACCCAGTCCACGGTGCCCTGGCCGACTTCGCTGAGCAGCACTTCGGCATAGCGCGACAGCCGCGCTTCGGTGTAGCGCATGGCGGCGAACGACTTCGGATCGTCCGGCGCACCCCAGTTGCCCTGGCCGTCGACCAGGGTGTAGCGGTAGCTGAACGGCTGCGCCATCAGCACCATGGCCTCGTAGCACGCCGAGTCGCCGTGGGGGTGGAACTTGCCGAGCACGTCGCCGACAGTACGCGCCGATTTCTTGTGCTTGGCGTCGGCATCGAGCCCCAACTCGCTCATGGCGTAGACGATGCGTCGCTGCACCGGCTTCAGGCCATCGCCGATGTGCGGCAGGGCGCGGTCCATGATCACGTACATGGAATAGTTGAGGTAGGCCTGTTCGGTGAAGTCAGCCAGCGAGCGGCGTTCGACGCCGTCCAGGCTGAGTTCCAGTGAGTCGCTCATGCGGGCCTCGTCATTTCAGGTTCTGGCGCAGCAGCATGGTGCCGCCGCGCTGGGTAAATTCAAGTTGTTTCAGGGCACTCATGCCCAGCAATACGGTTTGCCCGTCCAGGCCCGGCACCACAATGGCGCGTACGTCCTGCAGGCGGATGTCCCCCAGCTGCAGGCTGGCCAGGCGCGTCCGGTAGCCTTCGGTGCGGCCGTTGGCGGTACTGAGCTGCACCGGGCTACCACGTTCCAGGCTCAATTCGCGACCGAGCGCCTCGGGGATGGCCACGTCGGTGGCGCCGGTGTCGAGCATGAAGTGCACGACCTGGCCGTTGATCGCACCATCCATCACGAAGTGGCCCTGGCCATTACCCAGCAGGCGCACTTCGATAAAGCCTTCGCCATGCGACGACTGCACCTGCGCATTGGGGTTGCGCTGGCGGTCCTCCCACTGGCCGAAGAAACGTGTGGCAAGGAACAGCGCCGCCGCCCAGGCGACGAACATCAGAACCTTGCCAGCCCGCCTGCCCGGTGCCTGGCTCATGGCTTGGCGCTCCAGCCACCTTGCGGCGCGTCGAAACGCCAGACGATCGGCCGTATCTCGCCATCGGCACGCGCGCCGTTGTTGTTGTCCACGCCGATCCAGGCGCCCTCGGCATCGATCACCAGGGCCTCGGCCAGACCATACGGCTGTTGATAGCGGCGCGACTCGATCAGGGCGTCGGCAGCGAACGACCAGCAGCGCTCGACCGCACCGCTGTCGGCATCACGCCGGCACACCCGGTAGGCGTTGCGCTCGAGGGTGAACAGCTTGCCCTCGAACCAGGCCAGGTCGGCAAAGTCGCGCGACAGGGCCCGGGCATCAGGCATTTGCGCCGGTTGCAACTCGACCCCGGCTTCGCTGAGCAGGACACAGCTGCGGCCACAGGCCCACACCGACTGCTGGCGTTCGATCGCCACCAGGCCACGGCGCTCGCGCTCGGCAGCCAGCCACAGGCGGTCGCCCGCCGGGTTGATGGCCAGGCCTTCGAACAAGGCATTGAAGTTCAGCAGCATGCCGCTGGCCCGGGCCTGACGCACCATGGCCGGGTCGATCTTCAACCAGCCCGCCTGGCCATCCGGTGGCAATTGCAGTACGCCGGCATTAGCCTCGCTGACCAGGTACAGGTTGCCGGCCTGGTCGCAGGTGATGCCTTCCCAGTCCAGTTCGCCCCCGCGGATATACGACGCCGCCCAGTTGCGCGACTTCAGGCCCCACGGCAGGCCGCTGTCCGGCGCCGGCGGCGGGGTGAAGATGAGCGGCTGCGCGCGCCAGGCCGCGTCCTGCCGGTCGAAGCGGTAGATGCGGTCGTCGTCGCGGTCGGACACGCCCCATAACCCGCCCCGGCACTCCGCCAGGCCAGACAGGTTGCCCCCGCGCATGCCGTCAATCGGGTATTCGGCCCTCAGTTTCAGCTCTGGCCAGTCGCCCGCCGGGCTTGGCAGGGCAACCAGCATCAGGCAGGCAGCCAGAAGCCGCCGAATCAAACCATGACCTCGGCCAGGTTGCCCTTGGTTTCCAGCCAGCTCTTGCGATCGCCCGCGCGCTTCTTGGCCAGCAGCTTGTCCATCAGCTCGCAGGTGGCTTGTACATCGTCCAGGGTCAGTTGCACCAGGCGCCGGGTATTCGGGTCCATGGTGGTTTCACGCAGCTGGGGCGGGTTCATCTCGCCCAGGCCCTTGAAGCGGGTGACCTGCGGCTTGCCGCGCTTCTTCTCGGCCACCAGGCGGTCGAGGATGCCATCGCGCTCCGCTTCGTCGAGGGCGTAGTAGATTTCCTTGCCCAGGTCGATGCGGTACAGCGGCGGCATGGCCACATACACATGCCCGGCCTCGACCAGGGCGCGGAAATGCTGGACGAACAGCGCGCAGAGCAGCGTGGCGATATGCAGGCCGTCGGAGTCGGCGTCGGCGAGAATGCAGATCTTGCCGTAGCGCAGTTGCGCCAGGTCGCTGGCCCCCGGGTCAACGCCGATGGCCACGGCGATGTTGTGCACTTCCTGGCTGGCCAGCACTTCACCGCCGTCCACTTCCCAGGTGTTGAGGATCTTGCCGCGCAACGGCAGGATCGCCTGGAATTCCTTGTCGCGCGCCTGTTTGGCCGAACCACCGGCCGAGTCACCTTCGACCAGGAACAGCTCGGCGCGCATCGGGTCCTGACCGGCGCAGTCGGCCAGCTTGCCGGGTAACGCCGGGCCCTGGGTGATGCGCTTGCGCTCGACCTTCTTGCTGGCCTTGAGTCGGCGCCCGGCGTTGCTGATCGCCAGTTCCGCCAGTTGCATGCCCAGTTCGGGGTGGGCGTTCAGCCAAAGACTGAAGGCGTCCTTGACCACGCCGGACACGAACGCCGCCGCCTCGCGCGAGGACAGCCGCTCTTTGGTCTGCCCGGAGAATTGCGGATCCTGCATCTTCATCGACAGCACGAAGGTGATGCGTTCCCAGACGTCTTCCGGCGCCAGCTTCACGCCGCGCGGCAGCAGGTTGCGGAATTCGCAGAACTCGCGCATGGCATCCAGCAGGCCCTGGCGCAGGCCGTTGACGTGGGTGCCACCCTGGGCGGTGGGGATCAGGTTGACGTAACTTTCCTGGATGCTGTCACCACCTTCGGGCAGCCACAGCAAGGCCCAGTCGACGGCTTCCTTATTACCGGCCAGGCTGCCGCAGAACGGCTCGTCGGGCAGGCGCTGGAATTCGTTGACCGAGTCGACCAGGTAGGAACGCAGGCCATCCTCATAGTGCCACTCGACCTTTTCGCCGCTGGCCTTGTCCTCGAAACTGACCAGCAGGCCCGGGCATAGCACGGCCTTGGCCTTGAGCACATGCTTGAGGCGGCTGATGGAGAACTTCGGCGAATCGAAGTACTTGGGGTCGGGGCTGAAGTACACGCTGGTGCCGGTATTGCGCTTGCCGACCGAGCCGATCACTTCCAGCTCGCTGGCCTTGAAACCGTCGGCGAAGGTCATCTGGTATTCGTTGCCGTCACGTTTGACGCGCACGCGCACCTGGGTCGACAGGGCATTGACCACCGAGATGCCCACCCCGTGCAGACCACCGGAAAACTGGTAGTTCTTGTTGGAGAACTTGCCGCCGGCGTGCAGCTTGGTGAGGATCAGCTCCACCCCGGACACGCCTTCTTCCGGGTGGATGTCCACCGGCATGCCACGACCGTCGTCGCTGACTTCCAGCGAGTGGTCGGCATGGAGGATGACCTGCACCGAACGGGCGTGCCCGGCCAAGGCTTCGTCGACACTGTTGTCGATGACTTCCTGGGCGAGGTGATTGGGGCGGCTGGTGTCGGTGTACATGCCTGGCCGCTTGCGGACCGGGTCAAGGCCCGAGAGGACTTCGATGGCGTCTGCGTTATAGGCGCTAGCGCTGGGATTGGCCATGGGGTCTCGTCGTCAGTCTGGTGAATGCAAGAAAGTCAAAATACAGAAAAATCGAGCGCTGCATACTGCCCGCGCGCAATGCCGGCGAAGGCCAGCAGTGCCGGCAGGCGCTCGGCGAAGCCCTGGAAACTGTGGTCACCACCAGCCTGGATGCGCAGGGCACAGCCACGGTAATAGCGCTCGGCGTGACGATAGTCCAGGGTTTCATCGGCGGTCTGCAGCCACACTTGATAGCGGCTGGGGTCCACCGGGGCCGGTACCTCCAGCTCGGCCAGCGCCTGCACGTGATCGTGGGTCAGCTCCCAGGTTTCACCACTGTAGTGATTGCGCTGGGTGCCCAGGTAGCCGTCGAAATGCTTGTGCGGCGTCACCGCCGGGTTGACCAGCAGGGCCTTGAGGCCATGGTGCTCGGCCAGATGGGTGGCATAGTAGCCGCCGAGCGAACTGCCTACCAGCAGAGGCGCACCCAGTTCGGCGATGGCCGCTTCAAGCTGGGCGATGGCCTGGCGCGGGTGGTGGTGCAGGGCGGGCACGCGCAACTGCTCAGCCATGCCGAGCTGCTGCATGACGGCCTCGAGCTGGCGTGCCTTGGTCGAAAGCGGCGAGCTGTTGAAGCCATGGATATAGAGGATGGAACCCGACATGCTGCCCCCGGTAATCTGTGGCCTGGCGCCTGATGATGCGGGCGCAGGGACGCGCAGTGTAGCGCGTTCGGCGGGTTTTGACGCAGCGTCACGGGTTTCGCAACAATTTTGCCCCGCTTGGCTGACGCGGGCCCGGAAGGGGCGGCCGCGCCTGCAGTCGCAGCTCAGTAGCCCGGGCTGTCGAAGTCGAGCTTCACTGCGAAGTCCGACGCCCGCTCCACTCCAGTCTCCAGCCGCCCGTCGGCGTGCAGGCGCAACCAACGGTAGCCAGGCTGTTCTTCACTGACCTTGAAGTCCTCGCTGCCTGCCGCGAACTGAATGCAGGTGGACGGTGTGGCCAGCAATCGGCGACCCGCGCGCATTTCATCCCATGGCTGGTGCACATGCCCCCAGAGCAACGCCCGCACCTGTGGATAAGCGTCGACGATAGCGAACAGCGCCTGCGCGTTGCGCAAGCCGATCGGCGCGATCCAGGCACAGCCGATGTCCACTGGCTGATGGTGGAAACACACCAGGCAGTGCCGGTCGCCCGCCGACTTCAGGGCCGCTTTCAGCACCGCCAGCTGCTCATCCTGCAACCACCCATGTGTCGCTCCGGGCACCGCTGTGTCGAGCATAACGATGCGCCACGCACCGATATCGGTCACTGCCTGCATCAATTCCGGGGCGACCTGCGCCATCACCCGCGCCTCGTCATGGTTGCCTGGCAACCAGCGAGTGGGCACGGCGAACGGCGCGGTAAGCTCGCGAAACGCTTCATACGACGCCACGCTGGCATCCTGGGACAGATCACCGGTACACAGCAGCAGGTCGACAGGTGTTTGCGCGCGGCGCACCTGGGCTATCACATGGCGCAGGCTGTCACGGGTATTGAGCCCGAGCATGCTGCCGGCCGGGTCAGCGAACAGGTGGGCATCGGTCAGTTGCACCACATGCACGGGGCGCGATTGGTCTGGCTGCGGCAACGGCCGTCTCCTCTAACGGATTCAGCACGAATTATGGCTGCACATCGGTTACGAGCAAACACCCGCAGCCGACCCACGTCACAATTCCGCGATCGTCAGCGAACGCTGGCCAGTTCGTGGCCGCAGGCCAGGCAGTGGCTCAGCCATTCGCCGAGGAACAGGTTGAGCTGGGCCTTTTCGTCCGGCTGGTGCATGGCCGCGTTGGGATAGGGGTAGATGCTGCGCAGGCGTCGGGCATGCTCGGCACTGACCACTTCGGCCATGCGGGCATCGTGGTACACCTGCACTTCCAGATGCGGCACCGGCAGCCATGGCAGGCTGTGCTCCTGGCGCACATGCAGGGTGGTGGTGTACGGGCACGCGAGCACCACGTCGAGCACCAGCACGCCAAGCATCTGGTCGCCCTGCGTCATGCCGATGCGGCGCGAACTCTGGGTGGTGCGCATGTCGGGCAACAGGCGCATCAACCGGGCGTAGTTGGCCTCGCAGGCTGCCTGCAGCCCGACCAGGTCGACCCGATAACGTTCGCGCAACAGGTTCACTTCCACATACCTCGTACTTCGTCGCGGTTCAGCGCCAGCCATTGCAGGCCGATGATGGTAGCCGCGTTGCACACACGCCCGTCGCGCACGGCTTGCATGGCATCCTCGAACGACCACACCCGCACGCGAATGTCTTCACCCTCCTCCTCCAGGCCATGCAGGCCACCTGCACCTTCGCTGCTGCAGCGGCCGAGGAACAGGTGTACGTATTCATCACTGCCGCCAGGCGACGGGAAGTAACGGGTCATCGGCCACAGCGCGGTGAAGGCCAGGCCAGCCTCTTCTTCGGCTTCGCGGTGGGCGACCTGCTCAGGTTGCTCGTCCTTGTCGATCAACCCGGCAACCATCTCGATCAGCCAGGGGTTGTCAATCTTGCCCAGGGCCCCTACCCGGAACTGCTCGATCAGCACCACTTCATCGCGTTGCGGATCATAGGGCAGCACGCACACTGCATCATGGCGCACGAACAGTTCGCGGCTGATCTCGCGGCCCATGCCACCGGCGAACAACTCGTGGCGCAGGTGTACCTTGTCGAGCCGGTAGAAGCCCTGGAAGCAGTTATCGCGCTTGACGATCTCGACCGCCCTGGGTACTGAGTTCAACGTATCTGACATGGGAATCCTCATTACCTCGCTTACCAGCATCGCGCCATCCTACTCTGCACGCCAGCGGGTTTCACCCCTTTCCGCTAACCGTTCGCGCAGTCGGGACAGCGCGCCAGCTCTCTGTTAGCTTAGTGGCGAACTGAAGGCCGCGCAGACGGTCAAAGGCCGACTTTCCCTGTTCTGCAAGGATCACCATGACACTTGTCAAACTGACTTCCGTGGCCGTGCTGGCCCTGGCCCTGGGCGCCTGCCAGAGCCTGTTCACGCCCAACTATCGGGCGCCGCTCGAGGTCAAGCGCGAAGCCTGGGAGCATGTCAAACCCGGCTGCAGCGAAAGCGACTGCCCGCTGGTGAACATTGACACCATCCATTTCCCGACCTTGCCGAAGCTCGACGGCATCGTCGAGAAACGCCTGCTGCAGCTGACCGAGGACAACCAGCGCGGCAATTCGCCAACTACCCTGCAAGCCTACGAGCAGCAGTACCTGGCCAGCGCCGACAAGCGCAACAGCAGCTACCTGCAGGCCAAGGTACGCGAGCAGCATGACGGCTTGGTGATCATCGAGCTGTCCAGCTATCTGGACAGCGGCGGCGCTCACGGCATGCCCGGGCGCGGCTTCATCAACTATTCGCGCAAGCTGGACAAGGTGCTGACCCTGCAGGACATGCTGGTGCCCGGCCAGGAAGACACTTTCTGGAAAACCGTCGAGGAATCGCACCGCGCCTGGCTGATGAGCGTGGGCATGGACAAGGACACCGAGTTCCTCAAGACCTGGCCGTTCAAGCAGTCGCCGCACATCGCCCTGACCTACGGCGCGGTGGTGGTGAAGTACGAGGTCTATGCCATCGCACCCTACTCCATGGGCCACGTGGAACTGAAGATCCCTTACCCACGCCTGAATGGCGTGCTCAAGCCTGAGCTGTTTCCCGGCCGCGGCTGAAACCCAGCAGCCCGTGCACCAGCCCTGCCAGCAGCAATGCCGGCAGGGTCGCCCCCAGGTCGGGGGCCTGTGTGGCGATGCCATGATAAGCCGCCACGCCCACCACCCAGGCCAGCAGTGCCTGCCAGTGCAAGCCACTCTCGTGCACTGGCAGGCGACGACGACGGATCAGGTAGTGGTCCACCAGCACCACGCCGAACAGCGGCGCGAACACTGAGCCGATCAGCAACAGGAAGTGCTCGTACTGTGCCAGCGGCGCCAGCACGGCGATCAGCGTGCACAGCACA
The DNA here is from genome assembly GCF_002386445.1 of Pseudomonas sp. UBA4617. Lineage (GTDB taxonomy): Bacteria > Pseudomonadota > Gammaproteobacteria > Pseudomonadales > Pseudomonadaceae > Aquipseudomonas. The sequence goes on along the minus strand of NZ_DGIR01000036.1, from coordinate 52,559 downwards.
CCAATGACCAGCGCCAGGTGTTCGACCTTCAGGCGCACCAGCACGCCGCTGGAAACGGCCGCAGAATGGATGTCGGCGAAAGCCTTTTCCGACTCGTCCAGCAGAATCAGCAGCAGTGGAATGCCCATGCCTGCGCCCGCCAGGGCCAGCAGCAAGGCGTTGACCTCGCCACTGGCGGCGAAGGCCAGGGTGTAGGCCACGCCCAGGCTCATCAGCCAGGTATTGCCGATGAAATAGCCGATTACCGTACCGCCGAACACAGACTTGCCGTTGCGGGCGAAACGCGAGTAGTCGGCGATCAGTGGCAGCCAGGACAACGGCATGGCAATGACGATGTCGAAGCCCACGGCCAGCGACATCGATCCGTCCCCGGCGCGGCCCCACAATCCAGCCAGGTCCGCCTTGGCAAACAGGTTCCAGGTCAGCCACAGACATGCACCCAACAATAGCCAGATGCCCCACGCACGCAGCACCTTGCGGACGAAGGCCAGTGGCCCGCTGACTGCCAGCAAGGTGGCCAGGGCGCCAAAGCACAGGGTCCAGAGCATCGGGCTGTTCCAGGCGCTGGCTTCACCGAACGCCCGCGCGCCCAGCAGGCTGGCGGCATCGCGCATGACGACGATCTCGAACGCACCCCAGCCCACCAGTTGCAACAGGTTGAGCAGCGCTGGCAGGCGTGCGCCATGGCTGCCCAGGCTGAGTTTCAGGGTGCCCATGGCCGACAGGCCGGTATCGCTACCGATGACACCCGCAGCGCCCAGCAACAGCACGCCCATACCCGTACCCAGGGCAATTGCCAGCACCGCGCCAGCAAGGCCCAGGCCTGGCGCCAGCATGGCGCCGACCTGCAGCACCATCAGGCCAATGCCGAGGGAGAACCACAGCGAGAACAGGTCGCGGGTGCCGAAGATGCGCTGGGCGGTGGGGACCGGGTGTTCGGGTGAGAATTGGCTGGGTGATGTCATGCTTGCAGGCACTCGGCAAGGTAGTTTGATTGGACGCGTGATAGAGCCTTGTGTCGCGAAAGGGCCGCAAAGCGACCCCGGCTTTTCAGCTTCACGACTGAAATTGCCGGGACCGCTTCGCGGCCCATCACGACCCGACGCTGCTCCTACACAGGGTTAGCGCTGCGGGTCAGACCTTGTGGTACAGCAGGCTGCCTTCCTGGCGGAACCGCTCAGCCTGCTCGCGCATGCCTTGCTCGACCGTGACGTCCACGGTTTCGATCTTGGCGGCATACTCCCGCACTTCCTGGGTGATCTTCATCGAGCAGAACTTCGGCCCGCACATCGAGCAGAAATGCGCGACCTTGGCCGACTCCTTCGGCAGGGTCTCGTCGTGGAAGGCACGGGCGGTATCCGGGTCCAGGCCCAGGTTGAACTGGTCTTCCCAACGAAACTCGAAGCGCGCCTTGGACAAGGCGTTGTCGCGAATCTGCGCGCCCGGGTGGCCCTTGGCAAGGTCGGCAGCATGCGCGGCGATCTTGTAGGTGATGATGCCGGTCTTCACGTCATCCTTGTTCGGCAGGCCGAGGTGCTCCTTGGGCGTGACGTAGCAGAGCATGGCGCAACCGAACCAGCCGATCATCGCCGCACCGATACCCGAGGTGATGTGGTCGTAGCCTGGGGCGATATCGGTGGTCAACGGGCCGAGCGTGTAGAACGGCGCCTCGTCGCAGCACTCCAGCTGCTTGTCCATGTTTTCCTTGATCAGTTGCATCGGCACATGGCCGGGGCCTTCGATCATGCATTGCACGTCGTGCTTCCAGGCAATCTTGGTCAGCTCTCCGAGGGTTTCCAACTCACCGAACTGCGCGGCATCGTTGGCGTCGGCAATCGAGCCCGGGCGCAGGCCGTCGCCCAGCGAGAAGCTGACGTCGTAGGCCTTCATGATTTCGCAGATCTCTTCGAAATGCGTGTACAGGAAGTTTTCCTTGTGATGCGCCAGGCACCACTTGGCCATGATCGAGCCACCGCGGCTGACGATACCGGTGACGCGCTTGGCAGTCAGCGGCACATAACGCAGCAGCACGCCGGCGTGGATGGTGAAGTAGTCCACGCCCTGCTCGGCCTGCTCGATCAAGGTGTCGCGGAACAGCTCCCAGGTCAGGTCTTCGGCTACACCATTGACCTTTTCCAGGGCCTGATAGATTGGCACGGTACCAATCGGCACCGGCGAGTTGCGGATGATCCACTCGCGGGTTTCGTGGATGTGCTTGCCGGTGGACAGGTCCATGACCGTGTCCGAACCCCAGCGGATGCCCCAGGTCAGCTTGGCCACTTCTTCCTCGATCGAGGAACCCAGGGCGCTGTTACCGATGTTGCCGTTGATCTTCACCAGGAAGTTGCGACCGATGATCATCGGCTCCAGTTCCGGGTGGTTGATGTTTGCCGGAATGATCGCGCGACCACGGGCGATTTCCTGGCGAACGAACTCGGGGGTGATTTCCTTGGGAATATTGGCACCGAAGCTGTGGCCGGCGTGCTGCTCGTTCAGCAGGCCGGCAGCGCGGGCCTCCTGCAGCTTCATGTTTTCACGGATGGCCACGTATTCCATCTCGGCAGTGATGATGCCTTTGCGGGCGTAGTGCATCTGCGAGACGTTGGCGCCCGCCTTGGCACGGCGCGGGTTGCGCACATGGGCGAAGCGCAGCTTGGCCAGTTCGGCATCGTTCAGGCGCTGCTGACCGAAGTGGGAACTCAGGCCGTCCAGGCGTTCCGTATCACCGCGGGCTTCGATCCACGCGGAACGCACATCGGCCAGACCCTTGCGCACATCGATGACCACGTTGGGGTCGGTGTACGGGCCGGAAGTATCGTAGACCAGAACCGGAGCATTGGCCTCGCCACCGAAATCGGTCGGGGTATGGTCCAGGCTGATTTCGCGCATGGGCACGCGGATGTCGGGGCGCGAGCCTTCGACATACACCTTGCGCGAACGCGGGAACGGTTGCACGGACTGCTGATCGACTTGTGCCGATTCGCTGAGGTTTATCGCTTTTTCTTGTTTGGTCATCACAGGCTCTCCAGACGGCTTCCTAGCAGTGGAATGTCGGGGTGAACCTGAAAGGCGCGGACGCACCCCTTCATGGGTGCAGTGCCGGATATGGGGTGCCTGAAGCTGCATGCAGCCGCGACATTCCCGGACCTGGCACAAGAGGCTGGCCGGGAAGGCGAGCAATCTTGTTCCCTACGCAGGCGCTAACCTGATCAGGTTCAACGGGATCCGCAACTTTGCGATCTCAGCCTTTGCTTCAAGGCACCCCGACAAGAACATGCGCAGTCTAGACTGGAGTGGTCGGCAAAGCCAAGCGGGTAAATGCGCGGATGATGAAAGGCACACCGAGCGATTGTTGCCAGGTGCGCATGGCACTACACTGGCGCGGCGCTCGATACTCAACAGTTCAGTAATTCAATTTTCGTACAAGGATTGCCTCTATGCTGCGCAAACTCTCACTGGCGATAGCCGTGTCTTGTGCGTCCAACGGAGTGGTCTGGGCAGCGGACGTGCCCTCTACAGTGAAAACCGACCTGGTCAGCGTCTATCAGGAAGCCGTGGACAACAACGCCGATCTGGCCGCAGCCCGCGCCGATTACGGTGCCCGCCGCGAAGTGGTGCCGCAGGCCCGAGCCGGGTTGCTGCCAAACCTGTCTGCCGGTGCCGAGATGATGAACACCCGCACCAAGCTGGATGAGCCATCGATGACCTCCAACCGCAGTGGCAATTCATGGAGCGCGACCCTGGCCCAACCGATTTTCCGCGCTGACCGCTGGTTTCAGTTGCAGGCCGCCGAGGCCGTCAACGAACAAGCGGCACTGGAGCTGTCTGCCACCGAGCAGAACCTGATACTGCAAACCGCCCAGAACTACTTCGCCGTGCTTCGTGCCCAGGACAACCTGGCCGCCACCAAGGCCGAGGAAGCAGCGTTCAAGCGCCAGCTGGACCAGTCCAACGAGCGCTTCGATGTGGGCTTGTCGGACAAGACCGATGTCCTGCAGTCGCAGGCCAGCTACGACACTGCGCGCGCCAACCGGATCATTGCCGAACGCCAGGTGCAGGATGCCTTCGAAGCACTGGTTACGCTGACCAACCGTGAATACACGTCGATCCAGGGCGTGGTCCACACCCTGCCGGTGCAGGTACCTACCCCGAACGATGCCAAGGCCTGGGTCGAAACCGCCGGGCGCCAGAACCTCAACTTGCTGGCTACGAACTATGCGGTGTCTGCGGCCGAGGAGACGCTGCGCCAGCGCAAGGCAGGCCATGCACCGACACTGGATGCGGTAGCCAAGTACCAGAAGGGTGACAACGACAGCCTCGGCTTCACCAACCCGTCCCTGCCAGGGGTGCGTTACAGCGGTGATGTCGAGCAGACCAGCGTCGGCCTGCAGCTGAGCATTCCGATCTACAGTGGCGGGCTGACCAGTTCGCAAGTGCGCGAAGCCTACCAGCGCCTGAGCCAGAGTGAGCAGCAGCGAGAGAGCCTGCGTCGCCAGGTGGTGGAAAACACCCGCAACCTGCACCGCGCAGTGAACACCGACGTGGAACAGGTTCAGGCGCGCAAGCAGTCGATCATCTCCAACCAGAGCGCCCTGGAAGCCACCGAAATCGGCTACCAGGTGGGTACCCGCAACATCGTCGACGTGCTCGACGCCCAGCGCCAGCTGTATACCTCGGTGCGCGACTACAACAACAGCCGCTACGACTACATTCTCGACAACCTGAGCCTGAAGCAGGCAGCCGGCACCTTGAGCCCGCAAGACCTTCAGGACCTCAAGCAGTACCTGAAACCAGACTACAACCCGGACAAGGACTTCCTGCCGCCGGACCTGGCTGCTGCAGCGGCGAAGAACTTCGAGCGACGGCCGTAGGAATATGGCGGGCGCCTCACCGAAAGACGGCGAGGCGCGCGACCTTGCCGTCATAGTCAGACGGGGACGGGAGAGACCTGCAGCTTGGCAATGAGAAAATCATTGCCATATTCCGTGTCTGTATGGTTTTCGATAGTAATGCTGGTCAGATCATCCTTTACCGTGAAGATGCCAGAAAAGACTTGCCATTCATGGAGTCGGGAAAGTGTCACTTTTTCGATTACCACGTCCCCCGCAGCCTTCACTTCCAGTTCGGGAGGATTGCCCGGGTAATCCAACATCACCGTCATGGAAAACTCGTACTTTTTGTCACGCACCAGCAGGGGGTATTCTTTTTTCAAAAATACGCCTTTATGCCCAGCTTCAATTTTATGCGTATGAAGATAAAGGACCTTACCTTCATCTTGGATGACCTGGAATTCAAACCTGTAATCTTCAAGCATTACCCAGCCATTCAAGCGCTCTTCATCCTCACCTGTTTCAAAGTCGGTGACATCAACCGCTGAACGAAACATAAACTGAGAAAATCTATAATCATTCCCCTCCAACTCAGGGTTATGATTATCTATTTCAATGAAAAACTAGCCATCATCCTGCTCGGTATCAATAGATACCGTAGCGATTCGACCAGCGATCCTCACTCTGTTGCCATAGGTTAGTCTCTTGACTAATAAACTGATGAAACTGCTTTAACGTGAAACTGGCAATACTGACAGTTGACAGCGTTCCTGACTATCAGCGACCTGTTCAGCCTCACGTACAAGCTGCGCTTTCACTTATGAAGCAAGTCACCAAGCCCCTTCAGCAACCGTTGCAACGCGCCCTGGTTGGCCCGCATCACCGACCTGCCCGCCTCGCCCATGCGCTGCGCATCCTGCGGCAATTCGATCAAACGCCGCACCGCCTCGGCCAGCCCTTCGGCATCGTCCACCTGTTGCAGCGCCCCCGCCTCACGCAGCATGGCGCTGATTTCGAGAAAATTGAACACATGCGGCCCCATCAGCACCGGCAAGGCCAGTGCTGCGGGCTCCAGCGGGTTGTGCCCACCAGTCGCTACCAGGCTGCCGCCAACGAAAGCAATGTCGGCCAGTGCATAGAGGAACAGCAACTCGCCCATGGTGTCGCCAACCAACACCTGCGTCTGCGCATCGACAGAGGTACCGACCGAACGACGCACGCTGGTGAACTGTTCGCTGCACAGCGCATGCACCGCAGCGAAACGCTCGGGGTGACGCGGCACCAGGATCAGCAACGCATCACCATGCACCTGCAACAACTGCCGATGCGCCTGCAGGATCAGGGCATCTTCGCCTTCGTGGGTGCTGGCGGCGATCCACACCGGGCGCTGGTCGGCACCCCACTGTTCACGCAACGCCCTGGCACGCGGCAGCAGTTGCTCGTCGATCTTCAGGTCGAACTTGATCGAACCGGTGACCTGCACGCACTCAGGACGCGCGCCCAGGTCACGGAAGCGCCGGGCCTCGGTTTCGGTCTGCACGGCGATCAGGCTCATCTCGGCCAGCATCGGCCGGGTCAGTTTGGCAAAGCGCCCATAGCCACGGGCCGAGCGCTCGGAAAGGCGCGCGTTGGCCAAGGCCACCGGGATGCTGCGCTTGGCGCACTGGTGAATGTGGTTGGGCCATAGCTCGGTTTCCATGATGATGCCCAGCTTCGGCCGGACATGATCGAGGAAACGCCCCGCCGCCCAAGGCAGGTCATAGGGCAGGTAGCAGTGCTGCACGCATGGCTCATCGGCGAACATGGCGCGAATGCGCTCGGAACCGGTCGGGGTCATGCAGGTCAGGGTGATCGGCAGCCCCGGGTAGGCCTTGAGCAAGGCACGCACCATGGGCGCCGCAGCGATGCTTTCGCCCACCGAAACGGCATGCACCCATATGCCGCCCTGGCGCATGGCCGGCAGCTTGCAGGCAAAGCGCTCGCCGATGCGCTGGCCATAGGCCGGCGCCTTGCGCGAACGCAGGTAGAGGCGCAGCGCAACCAGCGGCAGGCCCAGGTGAAACAGCAGGGTATAGAGTGTTCTGTTCATGGCGGCGGAGTTTACCCGATCGCACGCAGGTGTACTGCAAAGCGCTCGGCCAGCCACCGCGCGGCGGGCCCCAGTGGCTGGTCACGGCGCCAGGCCAGCTCCGCCACCAAGGCCGGCGGACACCACTCGCTGTCCAGTTCTACCATGTGTGCCTGGTAGGTCGGGTACTGCACCACGTGCCGTGGCAGCCACGCCCAACCCAAACCGCGCATCAACAGTTCGGCCATGGCATAGAAGCTATCGGCACGCCATACCTGCGGGCTGATCGCCTCACCACCGGGGTAGCCACTCTGCTGCGGAGTGATCAGCAACTGTCGGTGCCGGGCCAGTTGTTGGCGGGTTACCCGACCTTCGCCTGCCAGCGGGTGGCCGACCGCGCACACGGTGACCATTTCCACACTGCCCAGGGCGCGCCGCTCCAAGGAGGCCGGGATACGTTCGTGGTTGAAGAACAAGCCCAGGTCGGCGCGTCGCTCCACCAGCTTGCGCGCCACATCGCCCTGGGCGCCACTGGCCAACTGCACCTCCAGGAACGGGTAGCGGCTGGCCAGCTCGTCGAGGCTGTCGATCACCGGCTGGTAGGGCATGGCTTCGTCCTGAGCCACCCGCAGCAGAGCCTCCTGGCCGCGCATCAGCGCCAGCGCACGGCCATCCAGGCGCTCGCACTGGCGCAACAGTTCACGGGCATCTTCCAGCAGGGCACTGCCGTTTTCAGTCAGCCGAGGCTGGCGGCCACTGCTGCGCTCGAACAAGGTGACCCCCAGGTCGGTTTCAAGCAGGGCTATCGCGCTGCTGATCGCCGACTGGGCTTTGCGCTGTTCGCGGGCCACGGCCGAGAACGAGCGCAGTTCAGCAACCCGCAGGAACGTGCGCAGCTGTTCGAGGTTCCACTGCTCGGCCATCGACCTATCTCCCGTATAGATAGGTAATGACTTTACCCCATTCAAGGTAAGTCTAGAATCTGCCGCCAGTTACCGGAGGATCCTCGCCATGAATGCCTACACCTACCTCGCCATCGCCATCTGCGCCGAAGTCATTGCCACCGCCTCGATGAAAGCGGTCAAGGGCCTGAGCACGCCCTTGCCGCTGTTGCTCATGGTAGTCGGGTATGCCGTCGCATTCTGGATGCTGACCCTGGTGGTACGCAGCATTCCGGTGGGGATCGCCTATGCCATCTGGTCAGGGTTGGGGATCGTGTTGATCAGTGTGGCGGCGCTGGTGATCTATGGGCAGAAGCTGGATGTGCCGGCCATGCTGGGTATGGCGATGATCGTGGGCGGGGTGGTGGTGATTCAGCTGTTTTCGAAGACGGCTGGCCATTGATGTTGCCTGTATACTTGCCAGCTGTCCCAGTTTTCGAGGTACCGCCATGCCATCCGCCATTTCCACTGACGTGCTGATCGTCGGCGCCGGGGTCGCAGGCCTCTGGCTCAATGCCCGCCTGCGCCGCCTGGGCTATTCGACGGTGCTGGTGGAGCGCGCCAGCCTTGGCGGCGAGCAAACCATCAAGTCCCAGGGCATCATCCATGGTGGTACCAAGTATGCCCTGCACGGCGCCCTCACCGGTGCCTCGGAAGCCATCGCCGACATGCCGCGCCGCTGGCGCGAAGCGCTGAATGGCAGCGGCGAGCTGGACCTTACCCATACCCGCCTGCTGTCCGACGCACACTACCTGTGGTCGCCAGGCACCCTGGCCGGCAACCTCACCAGCTTCTTCGCCAGCAAGGCCGTGCGCGGCCGGGTCGACCAGGTCAAGGGCGAGCAACTGCCACCCGCACTGCAGGACCGCGCCTTCAAGGGCAAGGTCTATCGCCTGGCCGAACTGGTCGTCGACGTGCCCAGCCTGCTGGCCAACCTGGCCGAACTGGCGGGTGACAGCCTGCTGGCCGGCGAGCGCATCGAACCGTTGCGCGAGGCTGACGAGCTGGTCGGCCTGCGCGTCGACGGCCGCGACATCCGCGCCCAACGCATCGTGCTCAGCGCCGGCGCCGGCACCGAAGACTTGCTGCATGCCCTGGGCCTGACCCAGCCAGCCATGCAGACCCGCCCGCTGCACATGGTCATGGCCAAAGGTGCCAACCTGAAGCCGCTTTATGCCCACTGCCTGGGCGGCGGACCCAAGCCGCGGGTGACAGTGACCACCCATCCGGCCGCCGATGGCCAGTGGGTCTGGTATATGGGCGGCGACCTGGCCGAGGCCGATGGCGTCGCCCGCGAGCCGTCTGCGCAAATCGTGGCGGCACAGAAGGAAATCGCCAGCCTGCTGCCATGGGTCGACCAGAGCCAGGTACGCTGGGCCACCCTGCGGGTCAACCGCGCAGAACCGGCGCAGTCGGGCCTGGTGCGCCCGGACAATGCTTTCCTCGCCGACCAGCAGCGCCTGCTGGTCGGCTGGCCGACCAAGCTGGCCCTGGCACCGGACTTCAGCGACCGGGTCATCGCCCACCTGGAGCGCGACGGCATCCGGCCACAGGCCCATGCCGACCTCGCCGACCTGCCGCGCCCACCGCTGGGCGTACCGGCCTGGGAGCAACTGCTGCCATGAGCCTGCCAACCCTGCACGACTTCCACCGCAACCTGGGCAGCACCGGCTTCAGGGTTTCGCCTCTGGGCCTGGGCACGGTCAAGCTGGGCCGCGACCAGGGCGTCAAGTATCCCACCGGCTTTACCATCCCCGGTGATGACGAAGCCCGCCTGCTGCTGGACCAGGCTCGCGAGCTGGGCATCAACCTGATCGACACCGCCCCGGCCTATGGTCGCAGTGAAGAACGCCTGGGCCCGCTGTTGCGCGGCCAGCGCGATGAATGGGTGATCGTCAGCAAGGTGGGCGAAGAGTTCGTCAATGGCCAGTCACACTTCGACTTCAGCGCAGCCCACACCCGCCGTTCGGTAGAGCGCAGCCTGCAGCGCCTGGAAACCGACCGTATCGAGCTGGTGCTGGTGCACTCCGATGGCAACGACCTGGCGATCCTCGAACAGCAGGAGGTGTACCAGACCCTCGCCGAACTCAAGCAGGAGGGCAAGATCTGCGGCTATGGCCTGTCTGGCAAGACCGTCGCCGGTGGCCTGAAGGCCCTGGAACAAGGCGACTGTGCCATGGTCACCTACAACCTCAACGAGCAGGCAGAACGCCCGGTGCTGGACTACGCTGCCGAACACGGCAAGGCCATCCTGGTGAAGAAGGCCCTGGCCAGCGGGCATATCTGCCTGGCCCCGGGCGTCGACCCGGTGCAAGCCAGCTTCGAGCTGCTGTTTGCCCATCCGGGCGTCAGCAGTGCTATCGTCGGCACCATCAATCCGCTGCACCTGGCCCACAACGTGGCAACCGTCGCCCGTATTCTTGGCCAGCATTGAGTTGCCCCAGGCCCTCGGGCCTGGAGACTGACCGGACGCAAGGAGGAGCCGCGTGGCGCGAACGCTGATCCGCAAGAACCCGAGCAACTTCAAGACGCTGCCGCTGCATGTCGAGGCCACGCCCGAAGGGCTGATCTACCAGAGCATCGGCATGCCGCTGAATTTCGCCCAGACCCAGCAGCGGCGCAAGGCCATCCAGTTGCCCGATGCGCAGCGCTTCGTGGTGGAGCTGGCCAACCTGGGTGTATCGGTGCGGCTGACCTTGCATTGGCAAAACCGCGATTACTGGGTGTTGGTACGCCAGCGTCGACAGGACCGTGGCGATGTGGTGCTGAAACTGATTTCCGGTTACGTGCCGGCGCAGGAGCTGAACCTGCCGTTGCACACCGCCGTGCAGGAAGTCGCCGAGGAATGCCTGCTGGAAACCCCGGAAGGCTGGCTGGGCGGGCGCTTCAACGATACCTGGCTGCCTGTGCCCTACGCGGCCGCCCTGCACTATCGCGAAAACCCACACTTTGTGCTGACCCCGCAGTCCGGTGCCGCGCGCCCGGTGCATTGCGGCAAATTGATGCTGCTGGAGCGGCCACGTGCTTATGTACACCTGCCTACCGCCTCGTTGCAGCTGATCTATGACATGCGCCTGCAGGTACCTCGGGAAGCCAAGAAGCTCAGCCTGTTCCACGTCGACGAGCGGCTCGAGGGTGACCAACTGGTGGCGCGGCTCAACCGCAAACGGCCGGACCTGTACCTGATGCCTTTGCAGGATGGCCAGCCATTGCCTGAGCTGTATACGCTCAAGAAGGATGAACTGGTGCCGGCAAGCACGCGGGGGCTACACCTGGCTGAGAGTTTTGCTCACCAGGAGGGTTGGGTGGTGAAGGAAGAGCGGGTGCGCTGGAAGGATTGGGTGAAGCAGCAGGGTTTAGTGGAAAGCAAGCCGGTGCGAGCCTCGCACCTGCAACGCTTTGGAGACAAGGCGCGGGCGCTGCTGGAGCGGGCGCGTATTTCACTGCACAAGTGATCAGGGGCCGCCGCGCGGCCCCGGCTTCAGTTCTTGCGAATCTTCTCGACAATCGCCGTGGTCGAGCTGTTCTCGACCAGCCCCAGCACCTTCACGGTACCGCCGTAGGCCTTGACGATATCGGCGCCCACCACCTGGTCGATGCCATAGTCACCACCCTTGACCAGCACATCGGGCTTGACCTGGCTCAGCAGGTTTTCCGGGGTACCCTCGGGGAAGCTGATCACCCAGTCCACTGCTCCCAGCCCGGCCAATACGGCCATGCGCCGGTCGACGCTGTTGATCGGCCGGCCCGGCCCTTTCAGGCGGCTGACCGAGGCATCGTCGTTGACCGCGACGATCAGGCGGTCGCCTTGGGCACGGGCCTGCTCCAGGTAGGTGACATGGCCCGCGTGCAGGATGTCGAAGCAACCGTTGGTAAAGACGATCTTCTCTTTGTGCGCCCGCGCATCATCGATGGCCAGCAGCAACTGCTCCAGGCCCAGCACGCCGCGCTCGGAGCCTTCCTCACGCTGGATGGCCCGGCGCAGCTCAGGGGCGCTGATCGCCGCAGTGCCCAGTTTGCCGACCACGATACCCGCCGCCAGGTTGGCCAGTGCCACCGCGTGCGGCAGGTCCTCTCCGGCAGCGATGGCTGCCGCGAGGGTGGAGATGACGGTATCGCCGGCACCGGTCACGTCGAATACTTCCCGCGCCCGTGCCGGCAAGTGCAGCGCCGGCTGGCCGCTGCGCAGCAGGGTCATGCCGTGCTCGCCACGGGTCACCAGCAGGGCCCCCAGGTCGAGGTCTTGCAGCAACTGCAGGCCCTTGGCGACCAGGTCGGCCTCATCGGCGCAACGGCCGACGATGGTCTCGAACTCGCTGAGGTTCGGTGTGATCAGGCTGGCACCGCGGTAGATCGAAAAGTCCTTGCCCTTGGGGTCGGCCAGCACCGGAATGCCCTTGGCCCGCGCCGCCTGGATCAGGCCCTGGTGATTTTTCAGTGCGCCCTTGCCGTAGTCGGACAGGACCAGCACCTTGACGCCCTCGAGCAGGCTGTCGACCTCGGCCCCCAGCGACAGCGGGTCGGTGGCGAACGGTTCTTCGAAATCGATGCGCAGCAGTTGCTGGTGACGGCTCATGACCCGCAGCTTGACGATGGTCGGCTGGTGCGCGATGCGCTGGAACACCGAACGCACGCCGGCGGCCTGCAGGCTGTTGGCCAGGCTGTCGGCGGCCTCGTCCTGGCCGGTGACGCCAATCAGCGAAGCCGGTGCACCCAGGGCGGCAATGTTCAAGGCAACGTTGGCCGCGCCCCCGGGGCGATCCTCGATCTGGTCGACCTTGACCACCGGGACTGGCGCTTCCGGCGAGATACGCGAAGTACCGCCATGCCAGTAGCGGTCGAGCATGACATCGCCGACCACCAGTACCGGGGCTTGATCGAAACGCGGCAGGGACAACTTCATGGGCAACCCATATGGAAATAATGAACAGGGGCAGGATATTAGCACAGGGTTGAGAACGGCTTTACGGCCAGATCACCCTGGGAAAATTCCCGTGACAATCGGGGCCGTGATGGCCCCGATCAACGAGGGGTTCAGGTGATATCGGCCTTGGCCTGCTCATCCAGGCCCATGGCATGCAGGCGGGCATAATGGCCATTAGCCGCAAGCAGCTCGGCATGGGTGCCACGTTCGACCAGGCGGCCCTGGTCCATGACCAGGATCTGGTCGGCCTTCTCGATGGTCGACAGACGGTGGGCAATCACCAGCGTGGTCCGGCCTTGCATCACGTGGTCCAGGGCAGCCTGGATATGCCGCTCGGACTCGGTATCCAGCGCCGAAGTGGCTTCGTCGAGGATCAGCAGCGGTGCGTTTTTCAGCAGCGCCCGGGCGATGGCCAGGCGCTGGCGCTGGCCGCCGGAAAGCAGGACGCCGTTTTCACCCACTTCGGTATCGAAGCCTTTCGGCAACCGGTCGACGAACTCCTTGGCATAGGCATCGGCCGCAGCAGCTTCGATGGCGGCGCGCGGTGCGCCGGCCAGGTCGCCATAGGCGATGTTGTTGGCCACGGTATCGTTGAACAGGGTGACGTGCTGGGTCACCTGAGAAACATGGCGGCGCAGGTTGCGCAGGCGATAGTTCTCGATTTCCACGCCGTCGAGCAGGATCTGCCCCTGGTCGTGGTGATAGAACCGCGGGATCAGCGCTGCCAGGGTCGATTTGCCGCTGCCGGAGCGGCCGACCAGGGCAATCATCTGCCCAGGCTCGGCGACGAAGCTGATGTCGCTGAGCACCTCGCGATCAGTGCCCGGGTAGGTGAAGCTCAGGTTGCGTACCTCCAGGCGTCCTTCAACCCGCTCTTTCTCGACGGTGCCGGTGTCCACTTCAGGCGCTTCGTCCAGTTGCTCGAAGATGCTCTCGGCTCCGGCCAGGCCCTTCTGGATTGTCGAACTTACCTCGGAAAGCTGGCGAATCGGCTTGGGCAGCAAACCAGCAGCGGTGATATAGGCCACCAGGTCACCGGCGGTGGACTCGCCGCGCAGGAACAGCACCAGGAACATCAGCGCAGCCATGGCGATGTAGATCACCAGCTGCAGCATCGGCGTGTACAACGAACCGGTCTTGGTCATGCGCAACTGCTTGTCGGTGTTGCTCTGGCTGGCCTTGCCGAAACGCTGCTCCTCGTAGGCCTCGCCGCCGAAGCTGCGCACCACGCGGTAGCCCTGGATGGTTTCCGAAGCGACATGAGTGACGTCGCCCATGGCCACCTGGATCTTCTTGCTCTGCTTGCGGAATTTCTTGCTGGCGACACTGACCATTACCGCGATCAACGGCAGGATGGCAATCATCACCAGGGTCAGGTGCCAGTTCATCCACAGCAGGTAGGCGAACAGGAACACCACAGTCAGACCTTCGCGGATCACGACCTTGATTGCATCGGTGGCCGCACCGGTGACCATGGTCACGTTGAAGGTGATGCGCGAAATCAGGTGCCCGGAGTTGTGGTTGTCGAAGTAGCGGTTGGGCAGGACCAGCAGCTTGTTGAACAACTCCACGCGCAGGTCGTGCACCAGGCACAAGGAAACCTTGGCCAGAAAGTAGTTGCCAAGGAACGAACCCAGGCCCTGCCACGCGGCAATGAGGATGATCAGCAGCGGTACGGCCTGCAGCAACTGCAGGTCACGCAGGTAGGGAACGTTGGGGAACAACACCGCTTCGGGGTTGCTCAGCCCATCGACGAAATACTTGAGGATGCCCGCCAGCATCGGCTGGGTCGAGGCAAAGATCACGAAACCAACGATGCTCAGCAGGAAAATGCCGACATAGGGTTTCACATAGCTCAGCAGCCGGAAGTAGATCTTCAGGCTGGAGGTGTGTTCCGCCGGTCGCGGTGTTTCGGCCATTATCGAGCTCGCTGTTCAGGTTGAACCGGCAATTTTACCACAGGCGACATTTTCGGCACGCCCCCACGGCAGCAACATGGCCAGGCCCACGGGCAGCCAGCTGATGAACCATTCGGCACGTGGGGTACCGGTGAGGCTGGCGGCATCGAACTGCATGGCCAGGGTCGAATAAACCCAGAAGCCGAGCAGGATCTTGCCGAACAGTGTGTGGCGTGCACGTACGATTTCACCCAGCGTGTACAGCCATACCAAAACCCACAGCACCATACCGGGCAGGCCGATTTCCACCGCGATATGGGTGAACATGTTATGGGTGTGGTCGAAGTGCTTGCCCACCGCACTCACGTCGTAGGCTGCCCCCAGCCCGAGACCGGTCCACGGATGTGCCGCAATCATGTCGACCACGGCACGGAAGATTTCCGGCCGGTAGGACGAGCCGCGCTGGGTGATCAGGTCATACACCAGGTAGAAGGCCAGACCAGTGGCAGTGGCCGCCAGGATCGAAAACACCCGGCTATGCCAGTCACGGAACCACAGCGGGGCCAGGATCACGGTCAGCACCAGAGCCAATACCGCGCCACGGCTCTGGCTGAGCATGGCGAACGCGCCCAGACAGGCCAGCGCTGCCAGCCACAACAGCTGCAGGCCGCGTTGCCGTGGCGGCAGGTAGAGCAGGAAGAGCACGGCCGAGCCGATGACATAAGCACCCAGGATCGGGTGCGATATTTCACCGATGCCTTGCAGGCGAGCCAGCAAAGGCTCGCCCTGCATGCCATAGAAACGGATCACGGAGACCAGCGCGGCAACGGCCAGCAATGCGCTGCCGGCCAGCAACAACTGGCGAATGCGTGCCTGGCCAAGCTGTGCCAGCAGTGGAAACGCCAGCAGGAAGATCAGGATGTAAAGCAACCGCTTGGCCTCTCGCCCCGGATCTTCTGCTATCGACCATGTCAGGCTCAGCCCGCTCCATGCCAACAGCAACAGCACGCTGCCCCACAAAGCTGGCTGATGCTTCCAGGCCTGCACCAGGACATGCCTGGCGGACCAGGCCAGAACCAGCGTGGGCAACCACAGGAACAACACCAGGCCTTGCTGATAAATCTTGTTGCTGGGTGCCAGGGCGATGGCCGCCAGGAACCAGACCAGACCCAAGCCCAACCAGGCTCGAGCCCAGCTTTTTCGATACAACATCCTCTTCCCCCGATGAATCAAATACACCATCCATGGTGCTACTGCATTATTTTCGGCATTATTGCCGGTCATTTTGTTCGCCAGACGACAAGGCCCTATTCATGCAATGCTCCCGGCTCCCCCAGGTCGACTTCGATCAGCTGACACAAGGCGCTCAGGTGCTTGAGGCAGATAGCCATGGCGCCAAAGTCTACCTTCTCGCGGATGGTAATTTCCTCAAGGTTTTTCGTCGCAAGCGCCTGATTTCATCTGCACTGCTGCGTCCGTACTCGCAGCGCTTCGTCGACAATGCTGCACGCCTGGCGCAAATGGGCATTCCCACCCTGGAAGTGATCAGCCAGCACAAGCTCGACCTGCCAGGTCGCACTGCGGTGCTGTATCGCCCGCTGCCAGGGCGGACCTTGTTGCAGATGTCGCGCGACGACGGTTTCAGCTGGGATATCTACCTGCCGCGCCTGATCGAGCTGATCCGCCAGTTGCATCGCAGCGGCGTGTACTTCCGCTCCCTGCACCTGGGCAATGTGGTGGTTACCCCCGACCATCAGCTGGGCCTGATCGACGTGGCGGACATGCGTTTCCTGCGCGCGCCATTGTCGGCGCGCATGATTCGTCGCAACGTGCAGCACATGGTGCGCTACATCGAGCGGGAGAACCTCGGTGACCGGTTCCCCGTTGCCGCCTTCGAGGCAGCCCTGCTGGCGCGCTGAAGGTCAACCGCGCAGCAGGTTATGCGAGCCGTTGCTGAACGCTTGCCAGGCCTGCTCCGGGGCCAGCGCCTGGCGCTGCCGGGCGGCCGCTGCAGGGCCATCGAGCGTCGCGCATTGCTCGATCGCCTTGGCCCAGGCGTCTTCATCGGCAATTGGCAGGTAGCAACCCGTGTCCCGCAACTGCTCACGGAATACCTGCAGGTCGCTGCAGACCACCGGCACATCGGCCATGACCGCTTCCTGCACTACCAGCCCCAGTCCTTCGGAACGCGAAGGGACCATGAGCCAGTCGAATGCACGGTACAGTTGCTGCAGGTCGTCGCGGTGACCGCTCAGGTGTACGCGCCCGGCCAGGCCCAGCGCGTCGATACGCGCCTGCAGCGCCGCATGCAGCGGGCCTTCACCGATGATCGCCAATTGCAGCCCCGGCTGGCGCGCGCTGGCCTTGGCAAAGGCCTCGATCAGCATCTCGAAGCCTTTGCTCTCCACCAGCCGCCCGACCGCACCCAGTAGCAAACCGCTGGCCGCTGGCAAGTCCAGCGCTTGTCTGGCCGCTTCGCGGCTCAACAACGGCTCGGCGAAAGCCCGCGGATCCAGGGCCATGCGCAACGTCTGCACGGGCCTGCCCAGATCGTTTTCAAGCGCCGCCGCGAGCGTCTGGGAAACAGCGGCAATGCTCAGCCGCTCTGCCGGGAACATGCGTAGCAGGCGCAAATCACTGGCACTCAGCCGCGTCTTGCCATGGAACAGTACCTTGGCGCGCAGCCGCGGAACCTGCTGCAGCAACGGCAACACCAGCCGCGCCACGCCGACGCCGTCGAGCAGCACCACTTCGGCCTGGGCCTCGTCCAGCGCCTTGCGCAAGCGCATGCGTAACCATGGACGCAAAAGGCGCCACAGGTGCCGCCCTTTCAGGGCCCGTGACGGCATGTGCCACTCCCGGGTCGAGCCGAGCCCACAGCAGAGCCCGCTACCGAGCAGTAGCCAGTTACTGATACGGGCATCGGCACCCGCGTGCGATAATACTTGCCGATGCACCTTGTGGATGGACATGTACGGCGTTCCACCCGCCCACATCATATTGACGATGTTCATGGGTCCGCTCCCGCTCATGTCAGGTGGGACAGCGACTTCATTGAACAAATAGGGTGATTGCCATGCCGATTACGGCACCTGCCACCAACGTCAATGCCAACTTGATCCGATCCCGCTTACGACGCTTTGCCTTGCGCTCCACTTCGATGGGCAAGGTCACATGGTTACCAAACCCGGTGTGCAATACTGCATCACCCTCCAGGGTGACCGCTGTCAGATTTAACTCAGCATAGCGTCGGGAAAGAGCCTTTTCCCCAGAATAGGCGGCAAATGGCGCGCAGCGCTGGTAGTCGGCCAGCCGACGCAGCCCTGGGTTGAGCGAAAAGGCCTGCCACTCGGCCTTCTCGGACAGCAGCGGATAACAAGGCACACCGGCGATCACCTGACGATCGCCCAGGTGGATATAGGGGCTGTGGATGGCCAGGTCATGGGCGTGGCTACGCAGCCACACCTGCAACAGGTCGGGGCTGGCCTGCAGAATGGCCCGCGAGTCTTCGACGAAGCCCTGGCGGTAGAAATGCCAGTCATCCTCGCAGTGGAAGATGTACGGCGTCCTGACGTGGCTGTAGGCCAGGTCGATGGACGGCAACTGACCAAGCTTGGGCCGGTTGACGAACACCTTGCAGTGCGGTTTCCAGTGCTCCGGCACAGCGGCGTGCACGGCATCGTCACCGGAATCCTCGGTGATGAATACCTCACGAATGGGCGCGGTGTTGTAGCGATCGAAACTCTCAAGGGTATCTTTGAGCAGATCGAACCGCCCACAGCTGGTCACGACGAGCGTGACATCACTATCATTTGAAAAGCGCACCGGACTCCCTCCGCCTTGCGACTATCGACTTTCAACACCCGCTCCGTACGGGCGAAAGTTCTTGTGTTAGATGCCCAGCTTCAGGCGCAGCCGCTGCCATGCAGACAACGGCGGGTGGGGCCTGAGCGCCGGGCGCATGTGGTCGACGATGCTACGTCCAACGGCCCCGAAACTGAAACGGGAAACCGCCAGATGGCGACCATTTTCTGCAATCTGCCGGGCCAGTGCAGGGTCCGCACGCAAGCAGCGGAGTTTTTCCTGAAGGGTCGGGATGCTGTCATAAAACACCACGTTGTGCATGTCCTGCAGGCCCAGCGCGCGGTTTTCTGCCTCGCCCTGGTCATACGCCAGCAACACACAGCCGCAGGCCATGGCTTCGAAGTTCTTGATCATGTATTCGCCCATGCCGACATCGGCACTGACGAAGAAGCGGATACGATTGAGCGTGTTGCAGTAGTCCTCGCCCGATTTGGTACGGGTCACCACCAGGTTCTCCACCCGGCCCAGCTCGTCCAGCAGCGCCTTGCGTCCGCTATAGGCGACACTGTTGGTGCTGCCGACAAACGCCAGCTCGATGTCACGCTCGCGCCCCTGGTCACTGAGCAAGTGCTCGTCGTAACCCTTGGGCACGAACACGGCATCGAACCCTTCCTCGCGCAGGCGCTCGCTGACCATGTACCCGGAGCTGATCACCCGCGCCCATGGCAGTTGGCGATAATGCGCACTGAACTTGCCGGTGTACTTGCACGGGATGTAGTTCTGGTAGGCATCATGTTCGAGAATGACCAGGTTCGGCACCGTGCGGATGAACGCCACCTGGCGAATCTCTTGCTTGAAGCGCAGGAAGAACAGGATGCGGTCATAGCGCTCGACCTGCACTTCCCGCTTGAAATAGCGACGCAGGTTACGCTGGTCTTCGCTGGTCAGCCAGCGCAGGTCACATTCGCAGTTGGCCGCGACGCCATCGTACAGGCGGTCGAGAATGGCCCGCTGTTCCTTCTGCACCAGAAATAGGACTTTCATTGCTTTCCTTGGGCGCTCTGCGCCATCGCGGTCAACCATGGGGTCTACAGCTCGCGCCGCCAGAACAGTTCATGGCGGCGCACGGCCTTGCGGAAGAACTCGTTCTCCCCGTAAGGCGATGGTCTCCGTCCGGCCAGCCAACGCTGCAACCAGCGGCGCACTCGGCGCTTGAACGGCGCGGGCGGCTGCAGGTCGTGCATCATGCCCAGGGCCATGGCCTTGTCGCGTTGGGTCGCCAGGTCGAGCACCAGGCTACAGGGCGCCCAGGCCTGATCAGCGCTCATCTGCGGTGGCAACGCCACGCCATCGCCACTGTCACCCATCGGCCAACGGTCGTTGTCATGCAGGTGGTTGGCATAGCAGAGCAAGGTTTGCGGCTGCCAGGCCAGGCCTTGCAAGGCCTCCAGCACTGCGGCCTGGGCGCAGACGTGGTCGGGGTGCGGGTCGAGCTGCGGGTGCGGCATCACCAGCACTTGCGGCCTGACCATTTCCAGCAAGGTCCGCAGGTCGGCAAGCAGGTTGTGCCAGGTCGGCGCGCCATCGCCATCGGCCGGCAGTGGGAACGGGTTGAACTGGCGGAACATACGGATATCGGCGAGTCCAGCCTCACGGGAAGCGGCCGGCTGGTCTGGCGCGGCCTGCATGGCGGGCAGTTGCAGGCAGAAATAGCCCAGTTGCACGCAGTGCGATTCCGGGACGCCGGCCCAGCGTGGCACGGCGATGCTGTCCCAGGCCCGCAAGCGGCCTTTCAACCGTGCAGCCTCGGCCTTGGCCAGGCCCATCTGCTGGTAGTGTTCAGCCTCGATCTCACCGGCGGTCAGGGTCACCACCCAGGTTTCGTCAGCCTGGCTGTAGAGACCATAAGCGGCCAGCTCGGCGTCATCGGCATGCGGCGCAATCACCATGACCCGGCGCCGTTGCAGCTCGACCGGCGGGGTTATCCACAGGCGCGGCTGGCCTTGCAACCGGCAATGACGGCCACGCAGGCGCAACGAACCGGCTTGCAAGGGTGCCGCCAGGCCGCTCAGGTTGAGGAACCGCATGCCATCGACACCGCGCTCGAAGGTTTGCCGGTCGTCCTGCCCGGTAGCCAGCAGTTCGACCCGCGGGTCGAAGAAGCGCCCGAGCCAGGTGCTTTTCACGCGCAACTCGAGGATCAAGGTTTCGTTGCCCTGCAGCACGCAATCGGCCTTGAGCAGGCCAGCGTCCAGGCTGGCGGCAACCGGCCGGGCCTGGTCGCCGAAGTCATAGGCGTAGTCCTCGCTGGGCGCATAGAACAGATGGTCGGCAAACCAGGCTTCATGGCCCGCCCACAACAGCGGCAACAGCAGCAGCGGCAGCCACCACCAGGTGAATAGCCCCAGGGCAACCAGCGCAACCACGCCCACCAGCAGGCCCAGGCGCTTGTTGCGCCGATGGCGTTTGAGCAACTGCTGCTTGCGGCTCACGCCTGGTACACCGACACGGGGTTGCACCAGCGGTCCTTGTACTCGCGGTCGGCACGACCGAACGAGAACCGCAGCGGCTTGTTGCGCGCCCGGGCATCCTCCCAGGCAGCCTGGGTGTTGAGGAAGCTCAAGACGCTACCGGGGCTGAATGCCTTGGTTTGCGGGTCGACACCACCATTGATGTACTCGACGCTGATCCACTCCGGCGCTTCGACACGGTACACCAGCTGGATGGCAATCGGCTTGCCATCCAGCAGCAGCACCGAACCGATCAGCAGCTCGCGCAAGCGCTCCAGCACATCGGCCATGCGCTCGGCCCCGGTGGCCGGGAAGCCCCAGCGACGCTGGAACAGGTCGCAGTACATTCTGGCAATCTCCTGCGCGCTGAAGTCGCCGATCGGACGCACCACCCCGCCCGCCTCTTCCAGCAGGCGCAGCTCGCGGCGCTGGTTGTAGCGGAACTTCTTCGACAGCTCTTCCGGTGCACGTGCCATGGCCAACTGTTCCTTCTGCGCCTTGAGGCCACTGAAGCGGCCCTTGTTCAGTTCGGACAGGTAACGCGCCGTATGGCGCAACGGCGCTGCGGCATCGGCCGCCGCCGGCAGGATGATTTCGGCATTGCCCAGGTCGAACAGGGCTTTCTTGCCGGTACGCTTGAGCACATCCTTGGACAGCGCCAGGTGGTGGCCCCAGGCCGGGATGGCTGCCTTCAGCACGCCAGCCTGATGCCACCCCAGGTAACGCACCGGCAGCTGCGCCAGGTCGGCCAGTTGTTCGACGACCAGCGGATGGGTAGCGACGCTGCCGCCAAAGCGGGCCCATGCCTCGGCGTAGGCTTTGGCGTCGATGGTTTGCCAACCGCGTTCGCGGAAGGCCTGAATACGGTTGAGCATCAAGCCTTCCCTACCAGAGAACGGACTTGCGGCAGCTGCCAGAAGGCTTCGCGCACCGCCTGGTCGGAGAAGCGCTCACGCAGACGCTGCAGCATGTGCGCGGTACAGGCCTGGCGCTGCGGCTCATCAAGCACGGCCATGTGCTTCAGGCCTTGGGCCAGCTGGCCGGCATCCCCCAGCGGGAACAGCACGCCGACACCCTCGACCACTTCGCGCGCACCGCCACAGGCCGTTGCCAGCACGGGAACTCCGGCGGCCATCGCCTCGAGCAGGACCATGCCGAACGGCTCATGGTCGGAACTGAGGGCAAACACGTCGAACGCCTGGAAATAACGGCGTGCGTCGGGCACCTGGCCAAGGAAGTCCACTTGCCCGGCAACGCCCAGTTCGGCGGCCAGGGCCTTGAGCCTGACCTCCAGGCGGCCCTTGCCGAGGATCGCCAGACGTGCACCGGCCGGCAGCCCCGGCAGCGCTTCGGCAAAGCCACGCAACAGGGTGGCCTGGTCCTTGTCCGGGTGCAGGCGCCCGACATTGCCGACAATCCATGCCTGCGCATCCAGGCCCAGGGCCTGACGGGCTTCGGCGCGTGGCACCAGGGCCGCTTGCAGGGCTTCGATGTCGATGCGGTTGTAAAGGGTCTGGATACGTTCGGCTGGCCACTTCGGCAGGCAGCTGCGCATCTCGTCACGCACTGCGTCTGATACCCCGAGCAGGCTCAGGCGCTGGCTGAACAGGTTGGCGAACAGGCGGCGGCCCTTGCGCTGGTAGTCGCCAAAGGCATGGTGCACGCCGATCACCGGCAAGCCGGTACCCAGCAGCGCCACGTAGATCGGCTTGAAGCGATGGGCAATGCAGAAGGTGAAATTGCGCTCGGCGGCAATCCGCCGCAACGCGCGGATGGCGCCGAGCTTCAGGCCGCGCACGGCCTTGGAGCTGAACTCCAGGAACAGTACCTCGTCCGAGGCGCAGCCGGCCGCCACTTGCGGGTCGGCAGCGCCGGTGAGGAACACCGTGGTCACCTGGTAGCCATGCCCCTGGAACAGGCTGGCGTACTGACGGGCGCAGTCCAGGAACGGCCCGTCATAGCCATGGCAGAACTGCAGGACGCGCGGTTCAGAGCGGCTGGTCATACAGGGCTGCGCCGTCCTTCACCACCAGGATGTCCTCCATGATGAGGTACTGCAGATCCGAGCCGAAGAACATGTTCAAGGCGTCGGTCGGCGAGCAGATCATCGGTTCACCACGGCGGTTCAACGAGGTGTTGAGCGACACGCCGTTGCCAGTCAGGTCCTCCAGCGCCTTCATCATGTCGTAGTAGCGCGGGTTGTATTCGCGCTTGAGCACCTGGGCCCGCGACGTGCCATCCTCGTGGACCACTTCTGGCACACGGGTCTTCCACTCTTCAGCCACTTCGAAGGTGAAGGTCATGAACGGCGCCGGGTGGTCGACCTTGATCATCTGCGGGGCGACGGTGTCGAGCATCGACGGGCAGAAAGGTCTCCAGCGTTCGCGGAACTTGATCTGCTCGTTGATGCGGTCGGCCACGCCCGGCACGCTCGGGCAACCGATGATCGAACGGCCACCCAGGGCACGCGGGCCGAACTCCATGCGGCCCTGGAACCAGGCCACCGGGTTGCCATCGACCATGATCCGGGCAATGCGCTGCGGCATGTCGTCGAGCTTGCGCCACTTCGGCGCGTTCGGGTGGCGGGCACAGGCAGCGACCACGTCTTCGTTGGAATACGACGGGCCGAGGTAGACGTGTTCCATCTTCTCGACCGGTACGCCACGGGCGTGGGAAACGTAGGCTGCAGCGCCCACGGCGGTGCCGGCGTCACCGGAGGCTGGCTGTACGAACAGCTCCTTCACATCGGAACGGGCGATGATCTTCTGGTTGAGCTTGACGTTCAGCGCACAGCCGCCAGCGAAGGCCAGCTTGCCGGTTTCACGCAGGGTGTCGCCCAGGTAATGGTCGATCATCTGCAGGGCGATTTTCTCGAACAGCGCCTGCATGCTGGCTGCGTAATGGATGTACGGCTCATCGGCGATGTCGCCCTCGCGCTTGGGGCCGAGCCATTCGATCAGTTTCGGCGAGAAGTAGAAGCCCTTGCCCTTCTCCTTGTAGCGGCGCAGCCCGATCACGTTGGCGTATTCGGTGTTGATCAACAGCTCGCCGTTTTCGAAGCTGGCCAGGCGCGAGAAGTCGTATTTGCTGGCGTCGCCATACGGCGCCATGCCCATGACCTTGAACTCGCCGTCGAGCATCTCGAAACCGAGGAACTCGGTGATTGCGCCGTACAGGCCACCGAGCGAGTCCGGGTCGAAGAATTCCTTGATCTTGTGAATCTTGCCGTTTTCGCCGTAGCCAAAGAAGGTGGTGGCATATTCGCCTTTACCGTCGATGCCGAGAATTGCGGTCTTTTCCTTGAAGCCCGAGCAGTGGTAAGCGCTGGAGGCGTGGGCCAGGTGGTGCTCGACCGGCTCGATCTTGACCTTTTTCGGGTCGAAGCCCAGCTGCTCCAGGCACCAGACGATCTTCTTGCGGTAGCGCTTGTAGCGGCGGTTGCCCATCAGGATGGCGTCGAGGGCACGATCCGGGGCGTACCAGTAACGCTTGGCATAGTGCCAGCGTGCCTTGCCGAACAGGCTGATCGGGGCGAACGGGATGGCTACCACGTCGACATCGGATGGCTTGATGCCGGCCTGCTCCAGGCAGAACTTCGCCGACTCGTAGGGCATGCGGTTCTTCGCATGCTTGTCACGCACGAAGCGCTCTTCTTCGGCGGCGGCAACCAGCTTGCCGTCTATGTACAGGGCCGCGGAAGGGTCATGGCTAAGGGCGCCGGACAGGCCAAGAATCGTCAATGCCAAGGGATCAGCCTCTTCATTCGTAGAAATGCGCCAGCGGCCCAGCGGGCGGGTGGCGGCTAAAGGGCGGGATTATAACGCAAACATGTGCACAACGCGGCAACCCGTACCGACCCCATTGCCGGCAAGCCAGTACAGGCAGGCAAGATAAGCTTATTCAGCGATCAACCAGTCCATGCGGTAGCTGCCGGCGGTCTGCGCCAGCTCCTTGGCCAGCCAGGGCAGCAGCTCCTTCAGTTCGTCCTCCAGCCCCCATGGCGGGTTGGCGATGGCCAGGCCCGAACCATTCAGGCCCTGCGGGCTGTCCTGGTGGTGCACGTACAGCTCGACACGCAGCAGCTTCGGTGCGCCGGTGCTGGTCAGGTCCTGGTAGAAACGGGTCAGCGAGCGCTGATCCTTGATCGGATACCAGATGGCCGCGACCGTCTGGCGCATGCGGCTGATCGCTTCTTTCATCGCCGTGGTGCAGCGCTTCAGTTCATCAGCCTGTTCAAATGGCGGGTCGATCAGCATGATCGCGCGCTTTTCCTGCACCGGCAGCAGGGCTCGCGGCACATGCCAGCCTTCGCCCAGGTGCACGACCACACGCGGGTCCTTCTTCATGTTCTCCTTGAGCAGCGGCCCGTCTTCGGGATGCTTCTCGTTGAGCAGGGCGCGATCCTGCTGGCGCATCAGGCGGCGGGCCAGCTCGGGCGAACCGGGGTAATAGCGCAACTCGCCATCGGCGTTCAGGCGCTTGATGATGCGCAGGTAGTCAGCAGCCATGGCCGGCAGGTCGTCGCGGCTCCACAGGCGGGCCACCCCTTCCAGGTATTCGCCGGTCCGGGTTGCCTGGTCACCTTGCAGGTCGTACAAGCCGAGCCCTGCGTGGGTATCGATGTAGGCGAACGGCTGCTCCTTGCGCGACATCAGGGCGATGAGGCGGGTCAGCACGATGTGCTTGAGGACGTCGGCGTGGTTGCCGGCGTGGAAGGCGTGACGATAATTCATGGCAACTCCTGCGGGGGCGGCAAGTTTACCTTGCCTTGCAGGCGGAGTCAGGCCTGGCTGTCGATCAGCGACGCCCGCCAGGCAGGCGCCGCCGTTTCAACCGGTGTTACTTGTCAGCGTGATACGCCGCATCAGCCGTTTCGAAGCGCTGTACCATCGCTTTCGAAGGGCTGCCCAGCTTGCTCACCACAACGATGGCAATGCTGGCGAACAGGAAGCCCGGGATGATTTCGTACAGCCCGAGGGTGTCGAAGTTCTTCCACAGGATCACGGTCAGCGCACCGACCACGATACCGGCCAGTGCGCCGTTACGGGTCATGCCTTTCCATAGTACCGAAATCAGCACTACCGGGCCGAATGCGGCACCGAAACCAGCCCAGGCGTATGCCACCAGGCCCAGTACACGGTTTTCCGGATTGGCGGCCATGGCGATGGCGATCAGCGCTACGGCCAGGACCATCAGGCGACCGACCCACACCAGCTCGACTTGCGAAGCGTTCTTGCGCAGGAAAGCCTTGTAGAAGTCTTCGGTCAGGGCGCTGGAGCAAACCAGCAGCTGGCAGCTCAGGGTACTCATCACCGCCGCCAGGATGGCCGACAGCAGCACACCGGCGATCCACGGGTTGAACAGAATCTTGGCCAGCTCGATGAACACACGCTCGTGGTTTTCGGTGACCGGGCCTGCCAGCTCGGGGTGCGCCGAGAAGTAGGCAATGCCGAAGAAGCCCACGGCGCAGGTGCCAGCCAGGCACAGGATCATCCAGGTCATGGAGATGCGGCGGGCGTTGGCGATCGATTTAACCGAGTCGGCTGCCATGAAACGCGCCAGGATGTGCGGCTGGCCGAAGTAGCCCAGGCCCCAACCCATCAGCGAAATGATGCCGATGAAGGTCGCGCCCTTGAACATGTCGAAGTGAGCCGGGTTCACCACCTCGATAGCGGCGAAGGTCTGATCGAAGCCGCCGGTGGAGATCAGCACGATCACCGGGGTGAGGATCAGCGCGAAGATCATCAGCGATGCCTGCACGGTGTCGGTCCAGCTCACCGCCAGGAAGCCACCAATGAAGGTGTAGGCAATGGTCGCCGCCGCACCGGCCCACAGGGCGGTTTCATAGGACATGCCAAAGGTGCTTTCGAACAGACGGGCACCGGCAACGATGCCAGAAGCGCAATAGATGGTGAAGAACACCAGGATCACGATCGCCGAAATGATTCGCAGCAGGCCGCTGTGGTCTTCGAAACGGCTGGAGAAGTAGTCCGGCAGGGTCAGTGCATCGCCGTTGTGCTCGGTCTGCACGCGCAGGCGGCCAGCGACGAACAGCCAGTTCAGGTAGGCGCCGACGGTCAGGCCGATGGCGATCCAGGCCTCGGACAAACCAGCGAAGTAGATGGCGCCCGGCAGGCCCATCAGCAGCCAGCCACTCATGTCGGAAGCACCGGCGGAGAGCGCGGTAACCACGCTGCCCAGGCTGCGACCGCCAAGGATGTAGTCGGAAAGGTTCTTGGTGGAGCGATAGGCCGCGAAGCCGATCAGCACCATTGCCGCGATGTAGATCACGAACGTGATCGTTAGTGGGTTGCCCATATGTGTGCCCTGGCGTTTGTTTTTATCTCATGCACAACCGCAGCATGGCGGTTGCACCCAGGCGGCGAATGCTATGCAACAACGCGAAGCGGGTGCAACCATTTTTCACCGAGAAGTTGCACCTGCCGGAGCATTTTCCGATAAAGCTGATTTTTTGCTCCTTTTTGGAGCAAACAGGCTGGTTTTCAGAATAAAACGCACCGAAAACACGCCTTTTACATGTCCGTGATCGACCAGCTGACGAGTTGCACCTTTTTCATCGAAATTTAGGGTTGCACCTGGTTGCACCCGAATTGTCCTACAGCTACTCTTGGCGCCAGCTTAGGCCACAACCGTGGCAATAACGAGGATAAGAAATGGCGACGACCACCCTTGGGGTCAAACTCGATGACCCGACCCGTGAGCGACTCAAGGCAGCTGCGCAGTCCATTGACCGCACGCCGCACTGGTTGATCAAGCAAGCGATCTTCAACTATCTGGAGAAGCTCGAGGGTGGTGCCACCCTGACCGAACTCAACGGTCACGCCAGCAACCTGGCCGACGACGCCGGCGAAATCCAGCCCGACCACAGTCACCAGTGCTTCCTCGAGTTCGCCGAGAGCATCTTGCCGCAGTCGGTGCTGCGCTCGGCGATTACCGCCGCCTACCGCCGCCCCGAACAGGAAGTGGTGCCGATGCTGCTGGAGCAGGCTCGCCTGAGCGCGCCGCTGGCCGAGGCGACCAACAAGATGGCTGCCGGCCTCGCCGAAAAACTGCGTAACCAGAAGAGCGCCGGTGGCCGTGCCGGTATCGTCCAGGGCCTGCTGCAGGAGTTCTCGCTGTCGTCCCAGGAAGGCGTGGCACTGATGTGCCTGGCCGAAGCGCTGCTGCGCATCCCCGACAAGGGAACCCGTGACGCACTGATCCGCGACAAGATCAGTACCGGTAACTGGCAGCCCCACCTGGGCAACAGCCCGTCGCTGTTCGTCAACGCGGCTACCTGGGGCTTGCTGCTGACCGGCAAGCTGGTGTCCACCCACAACGAATCCGGCCTTACTGCCTCGCTCACCCGCATTATCGGCAAGAGCGGCGAGCCGATGATCCGCAAGGGCGTCGACATGGCCATGCGCCTGATGGGCGAGCAGTTCGTCACCGGCGAAACCATCGCCGAAGCCTTGGCCAATGCCAGCCGCTTCGAGTCCAAAGGCTTCCGCTACTCCTACGACATGCTCGGCGAAGCCGCACTGACCGAGCACGACGCGCAGAAGTACCTGGCGTCCTATGAACAGGCCATCCACTCGATTGGCAAGGCCTCCCATGGCCGTGGCATCTATGAAGGGCCGGGCATCTCGATCAAGCTGTCGGCCCTGCACCCGCGCTACAGCCGCGCCCAGTACGAGCGCGTGATGGAGGAGCTGTACCCGCGCCTGCTGTCGCTGACCCTGCTGGCCAAGCAGTACGACATCGGCCTGAACATCGACGCCGAGGAAGCCGACCGCCTGGAGCTGTCGCTCGACCTGCTCGAGCGCCTGTGCTTCGAGCCTTCGCTGGCCGGCTGGAACGGTATCGGCTTCGTCATCCAGGCCTACCAGAAGCGCTGCCCTTATGTGATCGACTATGTCATCGACCTGGCCAAGCGCAGCCGCCACCGCCTGATGATCCGCCTGGTAAAAGGTGCCTACTGGGACAGCGAGATCAAGCGTGCCCAGGTCGAGGGCCTGGAAGGCTACCCGGTCTACACCCGCAAGGTGTACACCGACGTGTCCTACGTCGCCTGCGCCCGCAAGCTGCTGGCCGTACCCGAGGCCATCTATCCGCAGTTCGCCACCCATAACGCCCATACCCTGTCGGCCATCTATCACATCGCCGGGCAGAACTACTACCCGGGCCAGTACGAGTTCCAGTGCCTGCACGGCATGGGCGAGCCGCTGTACGAGCAAGTGGTCGGCAAGATTTCCGAAGGCAAGCTGAACCGCCCGTGCCGCGTCTATGCACCGGTCGGCACCCACGAAACGCTGCTGGCCTACCTGGTCCGCCGCCTGCTGGAGAACGGCGCCAACACCTCGTTCGTCAACCGCATCGCCGACCATTCGATCTCCATCCAGGAACTGGTCGCCGACCCCGTCGCCAGCATCGAGCGCATGGGCACCCAGGAAGGCAGCATCGGCCTGCCGCACCCGCGCATCCCGCTGCCGCGTGAACTGTATGGCAGCGAGCGGGCCAACTCGGCCGGCATCGACATGGCCAACGAACACCGCCTGGCGTCGCTGTCTTGCGCCATGCTGGCCACCGCCCACAACGACTGGAAAGCCGCCCCGCTGCTGGCTTGCGCCGCCAGCGAGAGCGCTGCCGTAGCCGTACTGAACCCGGCGGACCACCGCGACGTGGTCGGCCATGTGCAGGAAGCCACTGTCGCCGACGTCGACAACGCCATCCAGTGCGCCCTGAATGCCGCACCGATCTGGCAGGCCACCCCGCCGGCCGAACGTGCTGCCATCCTGGAACGCACCGCCGACCTGATGGAGGCCGAGATCCAGCCGCTGATGGGCCTGCTCATCCGCGAAGCCGGCAAGACCTTCGCCAACGCCATCGCCGAAGTGCGTGAAGCGGTAGACTTCCTGCGCTACTACGCGGTGCAGGCACGCAACGACTTCAGCAACGACGCCCATCGCCCACTGGGCCCGGTGGTGTGCATCAGCCCGTGGAACTTCCCGCTGGCGATCTTCACCGGCCAGGTGGCCGCGGCCCTGGCCGCCGGCAACCCGGTGCTGGCCAAGCCGGCCGAGCAGACCCCGCTGATCGCCGCCCAGGCCGTGCGCCTGTTGCTGGAAGCCGGCATTCCGGAAGGCGTGCTGCAACTGCTGCCAGGCCGTGGCGAAACCGTCGGTGCCGGCCTGGTCGGTGATGAGCGCGTCAAGGGCGTGATGTTCACCGGCTCCACCGAAGTCGCCCGCCTGCTGCAGCGCAACGTCGCCGGCCGCCTGGACAACCAGGGCCGCCCGATCCCGCTGATCGCTGAAACCGGTGGCCAGAACGCGATGATCGTCGACTCCTCGGCGCTGACCGAACAGGTAGTGATCGACGTGGTGTCCTCGGCGTTCGACAGCGCCGGCCAGCGTTGCTCGGCACTGCGCGTGCTGTGCCTGCAGGAAGACTCCGCCGACCGTGTGATCGAAATGCTCAAGGGAGCCATGGCCGAAAGCCGCCTGGGTAGCCCGGACCGCCTGGCCGTCGACATCGGCCCGGTGATCGACGCTGAAGCCAAGGCTGGCATCGAGAAGCACATCCAGGGCATGCGCGAGAAAGGCCGCCCGGTCTACCAGGTGGCGATTGCCGATGCCGCCGAGATCAAGCGCGGTACCTTCGTCATGCCGACCCTGATCGAACTGGAAAGCTTCGACGAACTGAAGCGCGAAATCTTCGGCCCGGTGCTGCACGTGGTGCGCTACAACCGCCGCAACCTCGACCAACTGATCGAGCAGATCAACAACTCCGGTTACGGCCTGACCCTCGGCGTGCACACTCGCATCGACGAGACCATCGCCAAGGTGGTGGAAACCGCCAATGCCGGCAATATGTACGTCAATCGCAACATCGTCGGTGCCGTGGTCGGTGTGCAGCCGTTCGGTGGTGAGGGCCTGTCCGGTACCGGCCCGAAAGCCGGCGGCCCGCTGTACCTGTACCGCCTGCTGTCGACCCGCCCGGCCGACGCGATTGGCCGCCATTTCCAGCAGCAGGATGGCGAAGGCAAGCCGGACCGCACCCTGCACGAGCAGCTGATCAAGCCGTTGCACGGCCTGAAAGCCTGGGCCGAGAGCAACCAGCATGCCGACCTGGCCGCGCTGTGCAGCCAGTTTGCCAGCCAGTCGCAGAGCGGCATTGCCCGCCTGCTGCCAGGCCCGACCGGCGAGCGCAACAGCTACACCATCCTGCCGCGCGAGCACGTGCTGTGCCTGGCCGACAACGAAGCCGACCTGCTGGCGCAGTTCGCCGCAGTGCTGGCTGTGGGCAGCTCGGCGGTGTGGGTAGACGGTGAACCTGGCAAGGCCCTGCGCGCTCGCCTGCCGAAAGAGCTGCAGGCCAAGGTCAAGCTGGTGGCGGACTGGAGCAAGGACGAAGTGGCATTCGACGCCGTGATCCACCATGGCGACTCGGACCAGCTGCGCGGCGTGTGCCAGCAGGTGGCCAAGCGTGCCGGGGCGATCGTCGGTGTGCACGGGCTGTCCAGCGGCGATCATCAGATTGCGCTGGAGCGCCTGGTGATCGAGCGGGCGGTGAGTGTTAACACTGCGGCGGCGGGTGGTAACGCCAGCCTGATGACCATTGGCTGATAGCTGAGGGTTGTTGAAGAGAAAGGAGAGCTTCGGCTCTCCTTTTTTTATGGGCGCTGAGTTGAAAATCAGGCCTTCTTCCTGCCCAACTCAGTATCATCCATGAGCGCTTTGTCCATCACATCGCCAGAGCCACCAGAGACACCAGCTTTTGCCTCCCTCCGAAAGTAGCATCAGCCCAAGCCACACCGAATAGCCCATATTGGAAACCAGCATCGGCCAAACCAGGATTGTGGATATCGAAGGAACGAAAAAAAAGATACGAAAGGGGATCTGCACCATCGCCAGGTAGATGGCCACCCGACAACGCAGAAGAAACAAAACGCAAGTCGCGATCAAGGAGAGCTGCAGAGCCAGGCCCAGCCAGACTATGAACTCCAGCCCTCCTCCCCAGTTCTGCATGTTGTGCAATCCATCGTTGAAATCCGTCCAGAAAGGTATTGCGCCTCGCGCCATGCTGCGAAGGACGTAAAGAACGAGGTAGAACGCATCCATGCCTCCCCAGAACAGGAAAGCGGTTCTACGTATGCTCAAGCTCGAGCTCTCCAACGTCACCTCCAGTTTTCGCAGATGTACCGCTTTCTGTAGGAGCGGTCTCGCGTGGCGAAACGGCCGCAACACGGCCTCAGCAATTTCATCTGTGAAGTGAAGCCCAGGGCCGCTTCTGCACGGAGCAGCGAATCCGCTCAGACCATTGATGAAAGTGCGATCAAAGCAAACAGCTGTGCTGTTGTAAGCGAGATACACAATAACATCCAAAGCCAATTGGCCAGCGTGAAACGGCTGTTGGCCAAGCCGTATTTGTCACCTGCGCTAAAGTTGGTGCCTTTTTGCATGGGTACCAGAACGATCAGCCAGGCAGCATGAGACACCAGCCCGGCAAAATAGGCTTCCCACGGTTGGTTCTCCAGAACAATGCTGGCAACCACCCAAACAACGCACATAACGTAATAGCCCAGCGTGAGCCCCAGGATGGACCATGGATAGCTTCTACCTGAGTCGCGAATATGGTCATTCACCCTTCTCAATAATGGGTAGATGAAGAACACAGCAAAAGCGCTTCGCCAGAACGGGCTGACCTTCTCACCTGTTCTGGCTCCATATAGCTTCCAATTTTGATAGAAACAATACAGCCAGTAGAAGCCCATGGTGAAAAAGGTCATTACCCCAAACTTCGTAGGCGAAACTACGAAGAAGGGCACCTGATCGCGTTGGCCATCTGTCAAGTCATTACTGTGGACATCACTCATCTGAAACGCCGCCTTGTGAAAACCAAAGAGCACATTCAAGGCCAAATGCCACTTGGTCCGCGGTAGTCCAAATCCACTCCGACTTGTGGGAAACGTCTCGGTTTTTTCGGCGTCTGTTCGGCCTTTCTCGTGACCCCTACTGGTAATGCGCAGGTCCCGGCATCAACACACTAGCCGTGGGCTCACGCCAAAGGGCCCGCGCAGGGATCCCAGCTTTCTGAACCCATATCACCCAAACCTATTAACCTCCCCCACCCCACCCTATCGGCCTAGACTCGCAGCATCTCGCAACAGGACCGCGACCATGCCCGAGACCCTGCTCAGCCCCCGCAACCTGGCCTTCGAGCTCTACGAAGTACTCGACGCCGAAGCCCTGACCCAGCGCCCACGCTTTGCCGAGCACAGCCGCGAAACCTTCGACGCCGCGCTCACCACCGCCCGCACCATCGCGGAAAAGTTCTTCGCCCCGCACAACCGCAAAGCCGATGAAAACGAGCCGCGCTATGTGGACGGCCACGCCGAACTGATCCCGGAAGTGAAACCCGCCATCGACGCCTTCCTCGAAGCCGGCTTCCTCAACGCCAACCGCGACTTCGAAGTCGGCGGCATGCAGTTGCCCAGCCTGGTCTCACAGGCCTGCTTCGCCCACTTCCAGGCCGCCAACGCCGGCACCACGGCCTACCCGTTCCTGACCATGGGCGCAGCCAACCTGATCGAAAGCTTCGGCAGCGAAGAACAGAAGCGCCTGTTCCTGCAGCCGATGATCGACGGCCGTTACTTCGGCACCATGGCCCTGACCGAACCCCATGCCGGCTCTTCGCTTGCCGATATCCGCACCCGTGCCGAGCCTGCCGGTGACGGCAGCTACCGGCTCAAGGGCAACAAGATCTTCATTTCCGGCGGCGACCACGAACTGTCGGAAAACATCGTGCACATGGTGCTGGCCAAGCTGCCGGATGCCCCGCCCGGGGTGAAAGGCATCTCGCTGTTCATCGTGCCGAAGTACCTGGTCAACCCGGACGGCAGCCGCGGCATGCGCAACGATGTGCTGCTGGCCGGGCTGTTCCACAAGATGGGCTGGCGTGGCACCACGTCCACCGCGCTGAACTTCGGCGACAACGGCCAGTGCGTCGGCTACCTGGTCGGCCAGCCGCACCAGGGCCTGGCCTGCATGTTCCAGATGATGAACGAAGCCCGTATCGGGGTGGGCATGGGCGCAGTGATGCTTGGCTATGCCGGCTACCTGTACGCCCTGGACTATGCCCGCCAGCGGCCTCAGGGCCGGCTACCGGATAACAAGGACCCGCACAGCCCGGCGGTGCCGATTGTCGAGCACACGGATGTGAAACGCATGCTGCTGGCACAGAAGGCCTATGTGGAAGGCGCGTTCGACCTGGGCCTGTACGCAGCGCGCCTGTTCGATGACACCCACACCGCCGCCGATGAAGGCGCCCGTAAACAGGCGCAAGACCTGCTCGACCTGCTGACCCCGATCGTCAAGTCCTGGCCTTCGACGTTCTGCCTCAAGGCCAACGAACTGGCGATCCAGATTCTTGGTGGCCACGGCTATACCCGTGAATATCCTGTCGAGCAATACTATCGCGACAACCGCCTGAACCCGATCCACGAAGGCACCGAGGGCATCCAGTCGCTTGACCTGCTGGGCCGCAAGCTGGCACAGCACAACGGCGCCGGGCTCAAGCAACTGCTCCGCCTGATCGCCGCAACCGGCGAGCGCGCCAGTCATCACCCGAGCCTCGACCTACTGCGCCAACCACTGGAACAACTGGTCACCCGCCTGCAAGCCGTAACCTTGGCCCTGCTCGGTGACCTGGCCCAGGGCAAACTCGCCGGCGCCCTGGCCAACTCTGCCCTTTACCTCAAGGCCTTCGGCCACTGCGTGATCGGCTGGCGCTGGCTGGAACAGGCCATTCACGCCGAGCTTGGCCTGCTCGAGGGCAGCCCGGTCGACCGCGACTTCTACCTCGGCAAGCTACAGGCTGCTCGTTATTTCCTGACCTGGGAAGTGCCAGGCTGCCATAATGAGCTGGCATTGCTCGAGGCGCGCGACGACACCTGCCTCGCCATGCAAGACGAGTGGTTCTAGGGGGAGCCACCGTGTATACGGAGGCTTTCGCATGTTCGATTCCAGCGCCCTGCTGCGCCAGCGCTTCGCCGCGCTGCGCAGTTCGGCCGAGTTGTTTTCCCTGCGCCATGTGAAACAGTCGCACCAGGCGCTGTCGGTACGCCGCAACGTCGCAGAGCCGCCGCTGTTCAGCCAGGACGAAGGCGCCATGCTCACCGTGCGGGTCAATGGCGTAGAGGCCTATGCCGCCACCGCAGACCTGTCCCAGGCCGGGTTGCAACGTACGCTGGAGCAAGCCGAGGCACTGGCCCGGCAAATCGCCCGCCACAGCTTGTTGGACCTGCGCGGGCAGGCAGTGACCAGTGCCCGGCATGACCACATTTCGCCCAACTTTGACCAGCCTGTGCCCTCCCTCGCCGATTGCCTTGGCCTGCTCGCGGCAGAATCGGCCAGCGTGCCCAAGGACAGCCGCCTGGTAGATTGGCAAGCCAGCCTGGGCATGAGCCTGGTCGAACAGACCTATCTGAATTCGGCCGGCGCACAACTGCGCCATGCCCAGCGCTTCCTGTTCCCCGGCCTAGGGGTGACCGCCAGCGACGGCCAGGACAGCCAGAGCCGCAGCCTGGGCCGTGACAACTTCGGCCAGCAGGGCGGTTTCGAGATCATCGAGCGCTGCGGCCTGGTCGGCGCCGCCCGCCGGGTGGCGGACGAGGCGCTGCAACTGCTGCTGGCGCCGAACACTCCCAGCGGCCCGCGCGACCTGCTGTTGATGCCGGACCAGATGATGCTGCAGATTCACGAATCGATCGGCCACCCGCTGGAGATGGATCGCATCCTGGGTGACGAACGTAACTACGCCGGCACCAGCTTCGTCAAAGCCAGCGATTTCGGCCACCTGCAGTACGGCTCCAGCCTGCTGAACGTGACCTTCGACCCGACCATCGACGAAGAGCTGGCCAGCTACAGCTTCGATGATGACGGGACCCTGGCCAGCAAACAGTTCCTGATCCGCGACGGCTTGTTGCTGCGCCCGCTGGGTGGTGCGCTGTCGCAGTTCCGCTCCGGCCTGGACGGCGTGGCCAACAGCCGTGCCTGCGGCTGGAACCGTGCGCCGATCGACCGCATGGCCAACCTCAACATCGAGCCGGGCGACAAATCGCTGAACGAGCTGATCGAGGGCATCGAGCACGGCATCCTGATGCGCACCAACCGTTCCTGGTCCATCGACGACGCGCGCAACAAGTTCCAGTTCGGCTGCGAATGGGGCCAGCTGATCGCAGACGGCGAACTCAAGGGCATCGTCAAGAACCCCAACTACCGCGGCATCTCCGCGCATTTCTGGCGCAACCTGGCGGCAGTCGGTGACCGTACCACCTTCCAGGTGCTGGGTACGCCCAACTGCGGCAAGGGCGAACCCAACCAGGTGGTACGGGTTGGTCACGCTTCACCGGCCTGCGTGTTCCGCCAGATCGACGTATTCGGAGGAGACGCCTGATGCAACACGCATTCGAAACCCTGGTCGGAAACCTGCATGCCGCCTTGCAAGCGGGCGAACACTTCACCCTTGGCTACAGCGCCGAACGGTCGCAGTTCGTGCGTTTCAACCATGCCAAGGTGCGCCAGGCCGGCGAAGTGAGCCAGGCCAGTGCGCAACTGCGGCTTGTCTGCGATGGCCGTCAGGCAGAGCAACAGGTGACCTTGAGTGGTGACGCGCAACTCGATGGCCAGCGCCTGAACACTGCCCTTGAGCAACTGCGCCAGACCTTGCCGCTGTTGGCCGTCGATCCGTACCTGCGTCTGGACGAAAGCGCCTGGCGTAGCCACAGCCAGCAGCAACAGCCGCTGCCCGAACTGAATGAAGTACTGGCCCTGCTCGAGCACGAAGCCGGCGACCTGGACTTGGTCGGCATCTACGCCGCCGGCCCCGTGTGCCGGGGCTTCGCCAGCTCGTTCGGAGCCTTCGGCTGGCATCAGGCCAACAGCTTCAACTTCGACTGGAGCCTGTTTCACGCAAATGGCGAGGCGGTGAAGGCCAACTACGCGGGGCAGGCGTGGCGCGCTGACGAGTTCACCACGCGCCTGCGCCAGGCACGAGAACAACTAGGTTTCCTCGGCCGCCCGGCAGTTTCCCTGAAGCCTGGCAGCTATCGCGCCTACCTGGCCCCGGCGGCGATGGACGAGATTGCCGGCATGCTGTGCTGGGGCGGGTTTTCCGCGCAGGCCCTGGCCACCGGCAACAGCGCCTTGCAGCGCCTCTACCACGGCGATGCGCGGCTGAGCCCGCTGGTGAATTTCACCGAGCAGGTCAGCGGCTCGCTGAGCCCGGCGTTTTCCGATGAAGGCTCACCGCGCCTGGATGTGCCGCTGATCCAGCAAGGCAAGGCGCTGCAACGGCTGGTCAGCGCACGCAGCGCCGCCGAATTCGGGTTGCTGGCCAATGGTGCCGATAGCTACGAATCGCCATGTGCGCTCAGCCTTGCACCAGGTAGTTTGCCCAGCGAAGCGGTGCTTGAGCGGCTCGGCACCGGGCTGTACATCAGCAACCTGTGGTACCTGAACTACTCCGACCTGCCAGCAGCGCGAATGACCGGGCTGACCCGCTTCGCCACCTTCTGGGTGGAGAATGGGCAGATCCAGGAGCCGGTGCGCACCATGCGCTTCGATGACAGCCTGTACAACTTGCTGGGTAACCAGCTGGAAGACCTGACCCGTGAGCGCGAGATGATTCTATCGACCAGTACCTATGGGCAGCGCAGTACCGGGTCGAGTCATTTGCCGGGGGCGCTGGTCAAACGCCTGACCCTGACATTGTGATTGGACTTGCCGGGCCTTTCGCGGCTAAAGCCCCTCCAACAGGGAACGCACACCCCCTGTGGTAGAGGTTTGCGCCGCGAAAAGGCCGGCACTGACAAACGAGGAAGTCATGCCCGAACGCACCCCGCTGGACCCCGTCACCGCCCGCTGGATCCCTTGGGTGGTGGCCATCGCCTTCTTCATGCAGTCCCTGGATGGCACCATCCTCAACACCGCATTGCCGGCCATGGCCCGCTCGCTGGCCGAAAACCCGCTGCGCATGCAAGGCGTGATCATCGCCTACATGCTCACGGTGGCCTTGTTGATCCCCGCCTCGGGCTGGATCGCCGACCGCTTCGGCACCAAGCGCATCTTCTTCAGCGCCATCCTGCTGTTCAGCTTCGGCTCGCTGCTGTGCGCCGCGGCCAACAGCCTCGGCTTCCTGATCTTCGCCCGGGTCGTGCAAGGCCTGGGCGGTGCGCTGATGCTGCCAGTCGGGCGACTGGTGGTACTGCGCGCCTACCCACGCACCGAGCTGGTGCGCATCATGAGCTTCATCACCATTCCCGGCCTGCTCGGCCCGCTGTTGGGCCCGACGGTTGGCGGCTGGCTGGTGGAAATTCTAAGCTGGCACTGGATCTTCCTGCTCAACCTGCCCGTCGGCCTGGTCGGCTGCTATGCCGTATGGAAGTTCATCCCCGACCTGCGCGGCGCCGAACGCACCACCTTCGACGGCCCAGGGTTCCTGCTGTTTGGCGCGGCGATGGTGCTGATCACCATCGCCATGGAGGGCCTGGGTGAGCTGCACCTGCCACACCTGCGGGTGATGTTGCTGCTGTTCGCCGGCATGGCCTGCCTGGCGGCCTACTGGCTGCGCGCCGGGCGCGACCCGGAGCCACTGTTCTCGCCCAGCCTGTTCCGCGTGCGCACCTTTGCCATCGGTATCCTCGGCAACCTGTTCGCCCGCCTGGGCAGTGGCGCCCTGCCGTTCCTGGTGCCGTTGCTGCTGCAGGTGGCGCTGGGCTACTCACCGGCCCAGGCCGGCATGAGCATGATTCCGCTGGCCGCGGCGGCCATGCTCGCCAAGTCCATCGCCCGGCCGCTGATCGAACGCTTTGGCTACCGCATCATCCTCACCGCAAACACATTGCTGCTGGGCGTGCTGCTGGCCAGCCTCGGCCTGGTCGACGAGCAGACGCCCTATGCCGTGCTGCTGCTTCAGCTTGGCCTGCTCGGAGCAGTCAACTCCATGCAGTTCACGGCAATGAACACCGTCACCCTGATCGACCTTGACGACGCCAGCGCCAGCAGCGGCAACAGCCTGCTGTCGGTGGTGGCGCAGCTGTCCTTGAGCCTGGGCGTGGCCTGCGCCGGTGCGCTGCTGGGTGGTTTCACCGCTGCCGGCAGCGCCGAAGGTGTGGAAACCACCTTGGGCGCATTCCAGCTGACCTTCGTGACCATCGGCGTGATGGCCATGCTCGCGGCGGCGATCTTCCTGCAGCTGGCGCCGACGGACGGAAGGCGTGCCCGTCGTCCGGAACAACACATGGAGTCGTAGGGCGAATGGCCACGAGGCTGGTAGACTATGCGGCATTTTTCGCTTCGCACCGCAGGCCTGCCTCGTGACCACCGATTCCACCGCCTTTGCCTCCCTGCCGCTGTCCGCTGCCATGCTGGCCAACCTGGACGCCCTCGGATATGCCTCGATGACGCCGATCCAGGCCCAGAGCCTGCCAGTCATCCTCAGGGGCCAGGACCTGATTGCCCAGGCCAAGACCGGCAGCGGCAAGACCGCCGCCTTCGGCATCGGCCTGCTCAACCCGATCAACCCGCGCTATTTCGGCTGCCAGGCGCTGGTGCTGTGCCCCACCCGCGAGCTTGCCGACCAGGTGGCCAAGGAACTGCGCCGCCTGGCCCGCGCCGAGGACAATATCAAGATCCTCACCCTCTGCGGCGGCGTTTCGCTGGGCCCGCAGATCGCTTCGCTGGAGCATGGCGCGCACATCATCGTCGGCACCCCGGGCCGCATCCAGCAGCACCTGGACAAAGGCACCCTGGTCCTCGACGGCCTGAACACTCTGGTGCTGGATGAAGCCGACCGCATGCTCGACATGGGCTTCTTCGACGCCATCGCCAGCATCATCGGCAAGACCCCGTCGCGCCGCCAGACCCTGCTGTTCTCGGCCACCTACCCGGCCGGTATCAAGCAGTTGGCCGCCGACTTCATGCGCAACCCGCAACAGGTCAAGGTCGAGAGCCTGCACAGCGACAACCAGATCGAGCAGCGCTTCATCGAGATCGACCCGCAGCAGCGCCTGGAGGCCGTTACCCGCGTGCTCGGCCACTATCGCCCGCAGTCCTGCGTGGCGTTCTGCTTCACCAAGCAGCAGTGCGAGGACCTGGTCGCCCACCTGACCGCCAAGGGTATCGTTGCCCAGGCCCTGCATGGCGACCTGGAGCAGCGCGACCGCGACCAGGTGCTGACCATGTTCGCCAACCGCAGCAGTTCGGTGCTGGTAGCCACCGACGTGGCTGCCCGCGGCCTGGACATCGACGGCCTGGACATGGTCATCAACGTCGAGCTGGCGCGTGACGCTGAGATCCATGTGCATCGGGTGGGCCGTACCGGCCGCGCGGGCGAAAAAGGCATTGCAGTCAGCCTGGTGGCACCTGCCGAGGGGCACCGCGCCCAGGCCATCGAAGACCTGCAGAAGAGCCCGCTGCGCTGGGACCAGCTGGACAGCCTGAAGAGCAAGGGCGGCGAGCCGCTGCTGCCGCAGATGAGCACTCTGTGCATCGCTGCCGGGCGCAAGGACAAGCTGCGCCCGGGCGACATCCTTGGCGCGTTGACCGGGGATGCCGGGATCCCGGGCAAGCAGGTGGGCAAGATTGCGATCTTTGACTTCCAGGCCTTTGTTGCCGTGGAGCGGCCACTGGCCAGGCAGGCCATGCAGCGCTTGAACAACGGCAAGATCAAGGGGCGCTCCCTGAAAGTGCGCATCGTCTGATGCTGATTTTTGGGCCGCGTTGCGGCCCGTTCACGACACAAGGCCGCTCCCGCAGGGGCCGCGCAGCCCCAGCAATCCTGAAGAGGTAACACCGTGCACTCCACCGACGTGATCATCCTCGGCGCCGGCGCCGCCGGCCTGATGTGCGCCCAGCTCAGCGCCCGCCGCGGCCGCCGGGTGCTGGTGCTCGACCACGCCAACAAACCGGGCAAGAAGATCCTCATGTCCGGTGGCGGGCGCTGCAACTTCACCAACCTGTACACCGAACCCGGCAACTTCCTCTCGCACAACGCCCACTTCTGCAAATCGGCCCTGGCCCGCTATACCCAGTGGGACTTCATCGAGCTGGTGTGCAAGCACGCCGTGCCCTACCACGAGAAGAAGCTCGGCCAGCTGTTCTGCGACAACAAGGCCAGCGACATCCTCGACATGCTGCTGGCCGAATGCGACGAGGCCGGTGCCGAGATCCGCATGCACACCAGCATCGAACAGATCGAGAAGACCGAAGGCGGCTACCTGCTGCAGACCAGCGGCGGCCAGTTCGCCTGCCAGTCGCTGGTGATCGCCACCGGCGGCCTGTCGATCCCGACCCTCGGGGCCACCGGCTTCGGCTACCAGGTGGCGCGCCAGTTCGGCCACACCCTGCTGCCGACCCGCGCCGGCCTGGTGCCATTCACCATTACCGAGCCCCAACTCAAGGCACTGTGCAGCGAGCTGTCCGGCACCTCGCTGGATTGCACCGCCAGCTGCAACGGCACCAGCTTCCGTGAGAACCTGCTGTTCACCCACCGCGGCCTCAGCGGCCCGGCGATCCTGCAGATCTCGTCATTCTGGGAAGCCGGTGACACGGTCGAGATCAACCTGCTGCCCGACCGCGATGCGCTGGCCTGGCTGCAACAGATGCAGGCCGAACGCGCCAACGCCGAACTGAAGACCGTGCTCGGCGAGGTATTCACCCGCAAACTGGCCAACCTGCTGGCCGAGCAGTGGTTCGAGTCCAGGCCCATGAAGCAGTACACCCCGGCAGAACTGGCGCAGATCGCCGACAAGCTGGCGAACTGGCAGGTAGTGCCGGCCGGCACCGAGGGCTACCGCACCGCCGAAGTGACCCTGGGTGGGGTGGATACCCGCGAAGTGTCGTCCAAGACCATGGAGTCGCTGAAGAGCCCCGGCTTGTATTTCATCGGTGAGGTGCTGGATGTGACCGGCCACCTGGGCGGTTTCAATTTCCAGTGGGCCTGGGCCTCCGCCAACGCCGCTGCGCAGTTCGTGTAGAGTAGAATCCATTCAGCAGCACGGAACGCTTCTTGCTGACCGTGCCGCCATGCATTCAATCGATCACTGCCCAGCAGGCCATCATGTCATCGAGCTCGTTCCGTCAGTCACTGCGTCGCCTGTGGGGCCAAGACAAGTTCAGCTACAGCATCCGGGTGACCATCGCCCTGACCGGCAGCCTGGCCCTGTGCTGGTACCAGAACGAGATGGCCCTGCTGATTCCGCTGTTTCTCGGCATCATCGCCAGCGCCCTGGCGGAAACCGATGACAGCTGGCAGGGCCGCCTCAGCGCCCTGGCCGTTACCCTGGTGTGTTTCGCGATCGCCGCGCTGGCGGTCGAATTGCTGTTCCCCTACCCCTGGATCTTCGTCATTGCCCTGGCCCTCGCCGCCTTCAGCCTGACCATGCTCGGGGCGCTGGGCGAGCGCTATGGCGCCATTGCTTCGGCAACCTTGATCACTTCGGTATACACGATGATCGGCGTAGACCAGCGCGGCGGCCAAGTCACCGACTTCTGGCACGAACCGCTGCTGCTGGTGGCCGGTGCGGCCTGGTACGGGCTGCTGTCAGTGCTGTGGCAAGCGTTGTTTTCAAACCAGCCGGTGCAGCAGAGCCTGGCCAGGCTGTTCTTCGAGCTGGGCAGCTACCTCAAGCTCAAGGCCAGCCTGTTCGAGCCCATCCGCACCCTCGACGTCGAAGCCCGACGTCTGGAGCTGGCCCGACAGAACGGCAAGGTGGTGGCGGCCCTCAACGCAGCCAAGGAGATCATTCTGCACCGGGTCGGCAACAGCCAGCCCAACTCCAAGGTCAGCCGGTACCTCAAGCTGTATTTCCTGGCACAGGACATCCATGAGCGGGTCAGTGCCTCGCACTACCCCTACAACGCACTGACCGAGACATTCTTCCACAGCGACGTGATGTTCCGCTGCCAGCGTCTGTTGCGCAAACAGGGCTCATCCTGCCAGGAACTGGCCCGTTCGATCCGCCTGCGCCAACCGTTCGTGCTGGCCAGCGGTTACCCCGAAGCCCTCGAGGACCTCAACGCCTCGCTTGAACACCTGCGCATCCAGAGCAACCCGGCGTGGCGCGGCCTGTTGCGCTCGCTGAGGGCACTGGCTGCCAACCTGGCGACGCTGGACCGCCTGCTGAGTGCGGCCAGCAACCCGGACAGCCTGGCCGATGCCAGCGACAGCAGCCTGCTCGATCGCTCACCCCGTTCGCTGAAGGACGTGTGGACCCGCTTGCGCACCCAACTGACACCAACCTCACTGCTGTTCCGCCATGCCTTGCGCCTGCCGCTGGCATTGTCGATCGGCTATGGCATGGTGCACCTGATCCACCCGACCCAAGGTTACTGGATCATCCTCACCACCCTGTTCGTATGCCAGCCCAACTACGGTGCAACCCGGCGCAAGCTGGGGCAGCGGATAGTCGGCACCGCGTTCGGCCTTACCGTAGGCTGGGCGTTATTCGACCTGTTCCCCAACCCGGTTGTGCAGTCGTTGTTCGCCGTGGTCGCAGGGGTGGTGTTCTTCGTCAATCGCACCACCCGCTATACCCTGGCCACGGCAGCCATCACCCTGATGGTGCTGTTCTGTTTCAACCAGATCGGCGATGGCTACGGC
Organism: Pseudomonas sp. UBA4617; assembly: GCF_002386445.1. Classification (GTDB taxonomy): domain Bacteria; phylum Pseudomonadota; class Gammaproteobacteria; order Pseudomonadales; family Pseudomonadaceae; genus Aquipseudomonas. The sequence goes on along the minus strand of NZ_DGIR01000036.1, from coordinate 8,920 downwards.
CTGTTCCTGCCACGCCTGTTCGATACCCTGGTGGGCAGCCTGATCGCCATCCTCGCGGTGTTCCTGTTCCTGCCCGACTGGCAAGGGCGGCGCCTGAACAAGGTGCTGGCCAATACCCTGACCTGCGCCAGCCAGTACCTGCGGCAGATCATGCAACAATATGCCCACGGCAAGCGCGACGACCTGGCCTACCGCCTGGCCCGGCGTAATGCCCATAACGCCGACGCGGCACTGTCCACCACCTTGGCCAACATGCTCATGGAGCCCGGGCATTTCCGCAAGGAGGCCGACGTCGGCTTCCGCTTCCTGGTGCTGTCACACACCTTGCTCAGCTACCTCTCCGGGCTGGGCGCGCACCGCGATACCGCCTTGCCTGCGCAAGTGCAGGAACAGTTGATCGAAGGTGCCGGGCAGAGCCTGGCCAGCAGCCTGGACGAGATCGCCAACGGCCTGGCCGCGCGCGCGCCGGTGGCGATTCACAGTGATGCCGAAGAAGCGCTGGCCAATGCCCTGGAGCAGATGCCGGACGACCTGGATGAGCACCAGCGTCTGGTACAAACGCAGCTGGCGTTGATCTGCCGACAGTTGGCCCCCTTGCGGACCCTGGCCGCGCACCTGATCAAGGAAGGTGCGCCAAGCTGATTCCTGGGTGTCTGGGCTATCAGAAGCCATGCTGACGCAGCAGCCGTGCATAGCTGCCATCGGCCTTCATCGCCGCAATCGCCCGCTCGAACCGTTCGACGATCTGCGCATGCTCGGGATGCTTCAGGCTGACCAGGATATGCAGGGTGTTCTCGCCCAACGGGGGCTCCACCAGCATCACCCCATCACGCACTTCCTGCGGCTCGCGCTGCAGGTTGTAGCGGGCCACGTATTCGTCTTCCACCGCCAGGTTCACCCGCCCAGCGGCTAACATGCGTACCGCTGATGAAAAGTTGCGCACCGGCACTTTGTGCAGGCGGCTGTCACCATCGAACGCCGGGGAATAGGCGTAACCACGCACCACGGCGATGCTGTAGGAATACAAGTCGGATTGACGCCTGTAGCGAAACGCCTCGCCTTTGCGCTGCAGCAGCCGGACGCGGTTAGTCAGGTAGGCAGAGGAAAACTGCCCGATACGCTCGCGCGAGTCGTTGTGCCAGGCGTTGATCAGCACGTCGTAGCGCCCTTCGCTGACCCCGAGCAACGCCCGCGCCCATGGCACCTCCTCGAACCCGCTGGTGTAGCCGGCCCGAGTCAGCGCGGTAGTGACGATGCTGGTCGCCAGGCCGCCGCCGGGCATATTGGTGTCGGTGAACGGCGGCCAGTTGTCCGCCACCAGGCGCAGCCGGTCAGCACCCAGAGCAGGCGTCGCCAGCATCATTGCCAGTAATCCCAGCACACAAAGCAGTGGCCGCATGCTCAAGTCCTTTTCGCAATGGGGGAGCACACATTGTCAGGGCGGTCTTCTTCGCAACTACCGATGAGATTACACAAAGCCTCTGCCCAGGACAGCGGCCAATAGTGTCATTTAGCCTCTATTTTGGCCGAAGCCTCTGTCTGGCCGCATAAAGCCGCGATCTGTTCAGGGATAACCCAGCACTTCACGGATCTGCCGCAAGTGCCGGATGATCCACTGCTTGTCGATTGCCCCCCAGTCATGGATGCGGTAATGCCCGGCGTGATTGCGCGCGCCTTCCTGCTGCTCGAATTCGCAGACGATATCCAGGTCGGCCAACGCGGCGATGGTGTCCTGGGCGGTGCGCCGCGGCATGCCGGTAGCCTCCATCAGGGCGGGCACGCTGGTCGCGGTCTGGCTGTCGATCAGCCAGGCGACGTACAGGCGCCGGTAGAAGCTGCTCTTGGTCTTGCTCACTTCCATGCTGCGTGGTCCTTAACAGTTGCCCGGCAGCTCCCGATAGGTCAGGTAGACGCGCAGGTCGAATTCCAGTTGGTGGTAGTCCGGCTCCATGTGCTGGCAGAGCTGGTAGAACGCCTTGTTGTGATCACGCTCGCGCAGGTGCGCCAGTTCGTGCACCACGATCATGCGCAAGAATTGCGGCGCTGCTTCCTTGAACAGCGAGGCAATGCGGATTTCCTTCTTCGCCTTGAGCTTGCCGCCCTGCACCCTTGATACCGCCGTGTTCAGGCCCAGGGCACGGTGGGTCAGGTCGAGGCGACTGTCGAACAATACCTTGTCCAGGGGCGGCGCGCTGCGCAGGTACTGCTGGCGCAGATCCTGGGCATAGCCGTACAGCGCCTTGTCGCTTTGCACGTCGTGGCGGCCAGGGTAACGGCGCTGCAGATACTCGCCCAAGCGGCCGCTGTCGATCATCTGCCGCACCTGCTGCTGCAGGTGCGGGGGGTAGGCTTGCAAGTAACGTAATACAGTCATGGCGCGGGTTTCGGTATGACGAATGCCGATTCTAGCCAATCAGGGCACTGGCCAGGAGAAAATCGCCGGGAAACTGCTGGCATCCGCTGCGGTCATCGGATACGCCACCAGGAAGCCTTGCACGTACTCACAACCGTTGGCCTTCAGCCAGGCCGCCTGAACCGGGGTTTCCACGCCCTCGGCGATCACCGTGATGCGATAGTCGCCGCACAGGCTGATGACGCTGCGCACCAGCGCGGCGTCCACCGCCGAGCCGGGCAGGCGCGCCACCAGGTGGCGGTCGAGCTTGAGGGTATCGATCGGCAGGTCACGCAACATGCGCAACGAACAGTCGCCGGCACCGAAATCGTCCAGCGCCACCCGCACACCCAGGTCGCACAAACGGTGGATCTGTTTCACCGCCGCATCGATGTTGTACATCAGCGAGGTTTCCGCCACCTCTACTTCAAGCTGTGCCGGGTCCAGCTGGTACAGCTGGATCACCCGCTGCAACTCTTCGACCAGGCCAGGCATGACGAATTGTGCACGGCTCAGGCTGATACCCAGCACCAGGTCCGGGGCAAAGCGCTGGCACCAGGCCTGACGCTGGGCCGCACCCTGGCGGTAGATCCAGCTGGCCAGGCGGTTGATCAGGCGCGCCTCTTCCAGCAGCGGGATGAACAACCCGGGCGGCACATCGCCAACACTGGGGTGCTGCCAGCGCAGCAACGCCTCGAAACCTCGCAGCTGGCCGCCATTGAAGGCGACCTGCGGCTGGTACACCAACGTAAAGTCCTGCTGCTCGATGGCCGCGCGTACGCTGTCTTCGAGCATAAGCCGCGAACGTGCCCGGCCATTGAGCTCCTGGTCATAGAAGCGGTACTGCTGGCGCCCCGCCTGCTTGGCCGCGTACATCGCCGCATCGGCGGCACGCAACAGGCCTTCGACGTTGGCGCCGCAGTCCGGGTAGGTGGCGATGCCGATGCTGACCCCAAGGCACACGTCGAAGCCGTCCACCTCGTGGCTGATGGAAACACGCTCCAACAGCCGCTCGGCATAACGCCCGGCCTGCTCCGGATACGGCAGGCCGTCGAACAGCGCGGTGAATTCATCACCGCCCATGCGCGCCAACAGCGCCTCGCTGCCCAGGCAGTCCTTGAGCTGCTCGGCCACCCAGCGCAACACCCGATCACCGGCGTCGTGGCCAAGCGAGTCGTTGATGCGCTTGAAGCCGTCCAGGTCCATGTACATCAGCGCCTGCGCCTTGTCCGAGCGCTCGTTGCGCAACAGCACGCCTTCGGCGGCCTGGTAGAAACCGCGGCGGTTGAGCAGGCCGGTTAGCGGGTCGGTCACGGCCTGGTACTCCAGCTGCTGGTGCAGGTTGCGCACCACCGACATGTCCAGCACCGTCACCACCATGGCCTGCTGGTCGACCGGCAGCGGCGCGCAGGACAATGCCACGGGCAACAGCTCACCACCAGAGGTGCGCAGTTGGGCATCATGCACACGGAAGATCTGTCTGCCCAGGTACGCCTGGTAGAAGGCCGAGTCCTCCCACAGGCCGGCATTGGCCAGCTGCACCAGATCGAGCAGGCGGGCGCCCTGCAGCTGTGCTACCGGCGTGGACAACAGGTTGGATATGGCCGGGTTGGCAAAGCGGATGATGCCCTGCGCATCCACCACCAGAATACCCTCGGCGGCGTTTTCCAGGATCGACGCATTGAACGCCGTGGCCGCCTCCAGCTCACGGGTCAGGCGTTGCAGCATGCGCCGGTTTCGCTGCTGCTCGAGCAGGGCCTGGACCTTGGGCTTGAGGATCTGTGGGTCGAACGGCTTGAACATGTAGTCCACGGCGCCGCTGGCATAGCCTTTGAGCACGGCGGCTTCGGACTGTTCGTTGGCGGTGAGGAAGATGATCGGCGTCAGCCGGGTACGCTGGCTGCCGCGCATCAGCCGGGCGACTTCGAAGCCATCCATCTCCGGCATCTGTACATCCAGCAAGACCAGATCGACTTCATGTTCAAGCAATGTGTTCAAGGCTTCGATACCCGAACTTGCCGTTAGTACCTGCCAATCCTGACGGGCCAGCAATGCCCGCATGCTGATGAGGTTCTCGGGGTAATCGTCTACCACCAGGAGAACCGAACTGCCATCCAGTGGCTGTGGTAGAGCGTGAGCGCCATCCATGCTGCTTCTCTATTATGTGACCGACTTCAAAAATACACTTGGATCCACTAGTACTCTAGCTCTGAGCGAATAACACGCAATGCAATCAGAACGCTATCAGCGACTCAACTGTACCGAAGCCGACTAACGGTCGGTTCGCCGGGCTTTCCGTGCTGCCGATGACCAGGCCTGCATTAGCAGCAGGTTTCCTGCACCGCGAAAATGAAAAACCCGCATTTCTGCGGGTCTTCCGTGTTGCCAGTCGATCAGTTGACCTTGGCGGCCAGCTCGCCCTTGGCATAGCGCTGGAACATGCCTTCCAGGGAGATCGGCTTGATCTTCGAGGCATTGCCAGCGGTGCCGAAGGCTTCGTAGCGGGCGATGCACACATCACGCATGGCCTTCACGGTTTCGGCGAAGAACTTGCGTGGGTCGAACTCGCTCGGGTGCATGGCCATGTGGCGGCGGATGGCGCCGGTGGACGCCAGACGCAGGTCGGTGTCGATGTTCACCTTGCGCACACCGTACTTGATGCCTTCGACAATTTCCTCGACCGGTACACCGTAGGTTTCCTTGATGTCGCCGCCGTACTGGTTGATGATCGCCAGCCACTCTTGCGGTACCGAGGACGAACCGTGCATCACCAGGTGGGTGTTGGGGATGCGTTTGTGAATTTCCTTGATGCGGTCGATAGCCAGCACGTCACCGGTTGGAGGCTTGGTGAACTTGTAGGCACCGTGGCTGGTACCGATGGCGATCGCCAGGGCGTCGACCTGGGTCTTCTTGACGAAGTCCGCAGCCTCTTCCGGGTCGGTCAGCATCTGGCTGTGGTCCAGCACGCCTTCGGCGCCAATGCCGTCTTCTTCACCGGCCATGCCGGTTTCCAGCGAACCCAGGCAGCCCAGCTCGCCTTCTACCGAAACACCGCAGGCGTGAGCCATGGCAACGGTCTGCTGGGTAACGCGCACGTTGTACTCGTAGTCGGTCGGGGTCTTGCCATCTTCGCCCAGCGAACCGTCCATCATCACCGAGCTGAAGCCCAGCTGGATCGAACGCTGGCAGACGTCAGGGCTGGTGCCGTGGTCCTGGTGCATGCACACCGGGATGTGCGGGAATTCTTCGATGGCCGCCAGGATCAGGTGACGCAGGAACGGCGCGCCGGCGTATTTGCGGGCACCGGCCGAAGCCTGGACGATCACCGGGGAGTCGGTCTTGTCGGCCGCTTCCATGATGGCGCGCATCTGCTCGAGGTTGTTGACGTTGAAAGCTGGTACGCCGTAACCGAACTCGGCGGCGTGGTCCAGCATCTGGCGCATGCTAATGAGTGCCATGGTGTATCTCTCTCCCGACAAGCGTCGTTTGTTTCGTGCAAGCCTGCCGCAGGGGCGGTTGCTGTTCAAGTAGTGTGGGCCACCCTCGCGGCCCGGCCAGTCACGGTGCCTTGCAGCCCCGCCCAATCAGATCGTTGGTTGCCACCCAGTACACCAGGCCCTCTTCGCCCTTGGTATGGAAGGCCAGCATGCCATCGCTGTACAGCGCACCCGATGCACCGGGCTCGGCCTTGAGTCGGTAGACCTGGTCACCGCCCCCCAGGCGCACGTCGACCTGGTCACGTTGCGCATCCGCGAAACGCCACAGCACTTCAGCCTGGCTATCGCAGACCCAACGGGTCCAGTCCTCTGCCGGGGCGGGTTGCGCCGGCTGCAGCAGCGAGCATCCTGCCAGTGTCGCCAGGGCCATCACGGCCAAAAGCGCTTTCATTCAGCTTCCTCGATACAGGGCCGCACCGCGGCCCCTTTTCAAGACCACAAATCAGTCTTCAGGTTGCCTGTCACCCGATCAAGGGCAACCCGGCGCCTTGCGCTGGTGGTCTTCGTCGTATTTCTCCAGGCCTTCCGGGCCCACGCGCTTGCTGATGACCGGCACGGTCTCGGCTTGCCATTCGGACTGGTAACAGCCGCCCTTGGGCGGCTGCGCCGGGTCGACATCCGAGGCCGGGCTGCCAGCGCATGCGCTCAGCAGGCCAACCAGCATCATCACAGGCAATTGCTTGACCATCAGGCCACTCCCTTTGCCAAGCGCCGGCATCATCAGGCCTTGGCCCGTTCTTCCAGAATGGCCACGGCCGGCAGGACCTTGCCCTCGACAAACTCGAGGAAGGCACCACCACCGGTAGAAATGTAGGAGATATCGGCGCCAACGCCATACTTGTCGATCGCCGCCAGGGTGTCACCGCCGCCGGCGATGGAAAACGCCGCGCTGTCGGCGATGGCCTTGGCCAGCACCTCGGTGCCGTTGCCGAACTGGTCGAACTCGAACACACCGACCGGACCGTTCCACAGGATGGTTTTCGACGACTTCAGCAGCTCGGCGAAGTGGGCTGCGGTTTGCGGGCCGATGTCCAGGATCATGTCGTCAGCGGCAACATCGGCAATGGCCTTGACCGTGGCTTCGGCGCTTTCGGCAAACTCCTTGGCAACCACCACATCGACTGGCAGCGGCACGCTGACCTTGGCGGCGATAGCCTTGGCCGTGTCGACCAGGTCCGGCTCGTACAGCGACTTGCCCACCGGGTGGCCGGCGGCAGCGAGGAAGGTGTTGGCGATGCCGCCGCCGACGATCAGTTGGTCGCAGACTGCGCTCAGACTGTTCAGCACATCCAGTTTGGTGGACACCTTGGAGCCGGCAACGATGGCAGCCATCGGCTTGGCCGGGGCTTTCAGGGCCTTGCCCAGGGCATCCAGTTCGGCCGCCAGCAGCGGGCCGGCAGCGGCGACCTTGGCGAACTTGGCGACACCGTGGGTCGAACCCTCGGCGCGGTGGGCGGTACCGAATGCGTCCATGACGAACACGTCGCACAGGGCAGCGTATTGCTGCGCCAGCTCGTCGGCGTTTTTCTTCTCGCCCTTGTTGAAGCGCACGTTTTCGAACAGCACCAGGGAACCGGCCGGGACTTCGACACCGTCGAGGTAATCGGCCACCAGCGGCACCTCACGGCCCAGGGCCTTGCTCAGGTAGTCGGCGACTGGCTTGAGGCTGTTCTCGGCCGAAAATTCGCCTTCGGTCGGGCGGCCAAGGTGCGAGCAGACCATTACCGCCGCGCCCTTCTCCAGGGCCAGCTTGATGGTCGGCAGCGCTGCCAGGATGCGCGCGTCGCTGGCTACCACACCGTCCTTCACAGGCACGTTGAGGTCTTCGCGAATCAGTACGCGTTTACCTTGCAGGTCGAGGTCGGTCATCTTCAACACGGTCATGAATGCAGTCCTTCAGGGCTGTTTGTTGCGGGTGGGGTGGACGACGTGCAGATAATGTTCGGCAACGTCGAGCATACGGTTGGCAAAGCCCCATTCGTTATCGAACCAGGCCAGCAGGTTAACCAGGCGTGGGCCGGCAACACGGGTCTGGCTGGCATCGACGATCGCCGAATGCGGGTCGTGGTTGAAATCACAGCTGGCATGCGGCAACTCGGTGTAGGCCAGCAAGCCTTTCAGCGGGCCTTCCAGCGCCGCCTCGCGCAACACCCGGTTGACTTCGACCGCACTGGTATCGCGGGCAGTCTGCAGGGTGATGTCCAGGCACGAAACGTTGACGGTCGGTACGCGTACCGCTTTGGCCTGGATTCGCCCGGCAAGTTCCGGAAGCAGACGCTCGATGCCACGCGCCAGACCAGTGGACACCGGGATCACCGACTGGAAGGCCGAACGCGTGCGGCGCAGGTCTTCGTGGTGGTAGGCATCGATTACCGGCTGGTCGTTCATCGCCGAGTGGATGGTGGTGATCTGCACGTACTCGATACCGAACGCCTGGTCCAGCACGCGCAGCAGCGGCACGCCGCAGTTGGTGGTGCACGAGGCGTTGGACACGAGGCGCTCACGGCCGGTCAGGCAGGCCTGGTTGATGCCAAAGACCACCGTGGCGTCGACATCGGCCTCGCTGGCCATCGGCTGCGAGAACAGCACCCGCGGTGCACCGGCGTCGAGGAAACGCTGGCCATCGGCGCGGGTGTGGTAGGCGCCGGAGCATTCCAGGACCAGGTCGATGTCCAGGGCGGCCCAGTCGATGCCTTCAGGGGTGGCACTGCGCATCACCTTCACGCAGTCGCCATTTATATGCAGACAGTCGCCGTCGACCTTCACCTCACCGGGAAAGCGCCCGTGGGTGGAGTCGAAGCGTGTCAGGTATTCCAGGCTGGCCTGGTCGGCCAGGTCGTTCAGCGCGACGATCTCGAAACCGGCCTTTGCCCCCCGCTCGAACAGCGCGCGCAAGACACAGCGGCCGATACGGCCATAACCGTTGAGTGCAACTTTGTAGGGACGCGGGTGGGACATAGGTAGCTCTTGAACTCCGGCAGTTGAACGGGGCCGCTGCGCAGCCCATTCGCGGCACAAGGCCGCTCCTACA
>NZ_DGIR01000055.1 GCF_002386445.1 Pseudomonas sp. UBA4617 | reverse complement strand
GCTACCTCAGGCCAGCGGTGAAACCTGTGGGAGCGGGCTTGCCCCGCGAAAAGGCCCGCACATCAGTAATCGATCCGCACATCCCCTTTCGGCACACTGCAGCACGACAGGATGTAGCCCTCGGCTTCGTCCTCTTCGGTGATGCCGCCGTTGTGCTCCATCTCAACTTCACCGCCCAGCTTGAGCACCTTGCAGGTGCCGCAGATGCCCATACCGCAGGCTTTCGGGATCATCAGGCCAACCTTGGCCGCTGCTGCATGCACGGTCTCGCCCGGGGCGATGCGGATACTCTTCTCGCTGCCGATGAACTCCACCAGGTTGAGGTCGGCGGCGTCCAGTACCGGCGCATCGGCAGCCTGTTCGGCATGCTCGACGGCGTCCGCCTTGGCTTCCGGCGGCGTGGCGCCGAACGACTCCTCGTGGTAGTTCTTCATGTCGAAGCCCACCGCTTCGAGCATGCGCTTGACCGCGCTCATGTACGGCGTCGGGCCGCAGCAGAACACCACGCGCTCCATGTAGTCCGGCGCAATCAGTTCCATCAGGCGCTGGTTCAGGTAGCCGCGATAACCCGCCCACGGCTCACCCAGGCCATGCTTTTCACAGATGATGTGCAGGCTGAAGTTGGGGATGCGCGAAGCCATCTGCTCCAGCTCGCGATGGTAGATGATGTCCTTCGGCGAACGGGCGCTATGCACAAATACCATGTCGACATTGCCGTTGGTGTCGTAGAACCAGCGCGCCATCGACATCACCGGGGTAATGCCCACGCCACCGGAAAGGTACAGCACCTTCTGCGCCGGGAAATCGATGGCGTTGAACAGCCCGACCGGGCCGTGCACTGGCAGTTCGGCGCCTTCGTGCATGGTGTCGTGGAGGAAGTTGGACACCAGGCCGCCCGGTACGCGCTTGACCGTGATCGAGAAGCTGTAGGGCACCGAAGGCGAGCTGGAGATGGTGTAGGAGCGCATCACCGGCTTGCCTTCGATCTCCAGCTCCAGGGTGACGAACTGCCCAGGCTTGAAGAAAAACATGATCGGCTGGTCGGCCATGAAGCAGAAGGTGCGCACGTCCCAGGTCTCCTGGATGACCTTGACGCAGCGCACGATGTGGCGGCCGTTGGCCCAGGTCTGGGTGGTGACCGGATTGAGGAAGGTATCGGACATGTTCATCTCCAGCAGCCGACTATTGGCCTTTTATGGCTTGGATAATGCGCAAGCTGAAGACGACGTACATTCCTGCCAGCGACATCGGCGTGCTTATCGCGACCAGCCGCGCACCACAAGGGCTGCGGAGTCGTAATTCAATTCGGCCATGTCGCCCATGGATACGGTTCGCGACGTCTTCGGACGCACACTCCACGGCAAAACAACCGCTGTTTCTTGATAAGCAGCCTTGCGGCACCACAACAACGATTAGCCACCTTTTGCCGGCCGCACACGGCCCCGAGGAATACACGATGGACGTCACCGCAACCCTGAGCCTGGGCGATCCACTGGAACCTGCACGCAAGGCAACCGCCGAAATGCTGCAGACCCGCGAGCGCACCTTCTCGCTGCCGCAGCCGTTCTACAACGACGAGCGTCTGTTCCAGATCGACATGCAGGAGATCTTCCACAAGGAGTGGCTGATTGCCGGCATGACCTGCGAGATTCCGGCCAAGGGCAATTACATCACCCTGCAGATCGGCAAGAACCCGATCATTGTGGTGCGTGGTGCCGAAGGCAAGGTGCATGCCTTCCACAACGTCTGCCGTCACCGCGGCTCGCGCCTGTGCCTCAGCGACAAGGGCAAGGTGGCCAAGCTGGTCTGCCCGTACCACCAGTGGACCTACGAACTGGACGGCCGCCTGCTGTTCGCCGGCACCGAAATGGGCGCCGACTTCGACATGAACCAGTACGGCCTGAAGCCGGTGAACGTCAAAGTCGCCGGCGGCTACATCTTCATCAGCCTGGCGGAGAACCCGCCTGCCATCGACGACTTCCTGGCCACCCTGGACCACTACATGGAGCCGTACGACATGGAGAACACCAAGGTGGCGGTGCAAACCACCTTGATGGAAAAGGCCAACTGGAAGCTGGTGCTGGAAAACAACCGCGAGTGCTACCACTGCAACGGTTCGCACCCGGAACTGCTGCAGACCCTGCTGGAATGGGACGACACCAACGATCCGCGCGCCAGCCAGGAATTCAAGGACCACGTGGCCGCCTCGGCCGCTGCCTGGGAAGCCGAGAAAATCCCGTACCTGCACAAGAGCCATGGCCTGCGTAACCGCATCGTGCGCATGCCGCTGCTCAAGGGCACCGTGTCGATGACCATGGACGGCAAGCAGGCCTGCCAGAAGCTGATGGGCCGCATCAAGAACCCGGACCTGGGCTCGATGCGCATCCTGCACCTGCCACACTCGTGGAACCACTGCATGGGCGACCACATGATCGTGTTCACCGTGTGGCCGATCAGCGCCCAGGAAACCATGGTCACCACCAAGTGGCTGGTACACAAGGATGCCGTGGAAGGTGTCGATTACGATCCGGAGCGCATGCGCAAGGTGTGGGACGCCACCAACGACCAGGACCGCCGCCTGGCCGAAGAGAACCAGCGCGGGATCAACTCCACTGCGTACCAGCCTGGCCCTTACTCGAAGACCTACGAGTTCGGCGTGGTCAATTTCATCGACTGGTACAGCCAGCGGTTGCTCAACAACCTGGGGGCTGAGCCGGCACCTTACCTGAAGGAAGTGCAGGCGCAGTAAACCCGACCCCCGCCACTGAACGATGTTTGGTGGCGGGGTTTTTCCTGCCTTCACTCCCCGTCTGAAACCGCGTTCACCCCTCCCCCCGAAACACCCGCCCCGCGAATGGCTGATCAATGTTTGACCAACTCGGTCAAACCCGCATGCACACTCGGATGCAGCGGTGTTCATACACCTTATCCACAGAGCCACCAACAGAGTTTGTGGGCAACCACGCAAGCATTCGCAACGGAATTGTGGATAAGCGCTGCAAAGCCCTGATTATCAAGTTCGGAGTGGGTGAAAAGCGAGGCTTGATCAGTTTTTGAACAAATCTGTCAACGCCCCGGAATACGTGGCTCGCAGCGGATACCGAACATATTATCCACAGAGGGGCTAACAGCGATTGTGGGCAAATCAGGAAGATGCTGATGTGCCAGGCATGCAGGCACCTTGAAAGAGACTGACTGTTTTTTGAGCAAATCAATAGAGGCGGCGTGACACTAGGCCTGCGGCCATGCGCCAACACTTTATCCACATGTTGGCGAACAGATTTGGTGGGCAAAATTACACGGCCGATATCTAGTCCTGAATGCAGGAGCGGCCTTGCGCCGCGATGGGCTGCGCAGTAGCCCCGCAACCCTGAGTCTGGCTCAAGATCCGGGGGTCGCCGCGCAGCCCATCGCGACGCAAGGCCGCTTCTACAACTTCAGCGCAGGACGCCTTCTTCCACCAGCAGCTTGAGGATGGCTTCGGCGCCTTCCTGCGGAGTAACGTCTTTCAACACTTTGCCACCGCCACCACTGGCCTTGGCGGTTGCCGCCTTCATGCGGTCGGCGCCGCTCTTGGCCTTGATCACTTTCAGCCGCTTGGGCCGCGGGCGGGCCGGCTGCAGCTCGGCCTCGGCCAGCAGCGGGTCTTCGACGATGGCCACGTTGCGTGCCGCCAGGACACCCCGGCGCGCCGGCCCGAAGGCACTCTGGCGCGGTTTGGGCGCGGCGTTATCCACAGTCGCCAGCAGCGGCAGGCGCACCTTCAGCCGGCGCCGCTGACCACGTGGCAAAGCCTGCAATACCTGGGCGGTGCCATTATCGATCGATTCCACTTCGGCCAAGCCCACGATCAACGGCCAGCCGAGTTTTTCCGCCAGCAAGAATGGCAGCATGCCCGACCCTTCGCCGGTCTCTGCCTGGCTACCGGTCAGCACCAGCTGGGCTCCGGCGTCACGCAGGTAGTCGCCGAGCACGCCCAGCACATCGGCACCGGCCGGCTGCTCCAGCACATCCAGATGGTCCAGGCCCATGCCCAGGTAGGCGCGCAGTGCCTCTTCGCGTGGGTCGCCGGCATGCACCACCTGCAAATTATCCCCAGCCAGCTGCAAGCCCAGTTCCACCGCGCGGGCATCCTGCTCGGCGCGGCGCGCGCGGCCAGAGCTGGGGTGGGCACCGATGGAAACCAGGCTGATCACTTTGGTACTCATGCTCTTGCCCTTATGCCGCGTCGCGCTGGCCGCCGCTGCGGTAGTTATCCACAGCTTCGATCAGTGCCTTGAGGATTGCCGAGCTGTCGCCAATTACCGACAGGTCGGCCCGTTTGATCATGTCGCAGCCTGGGTCCATGTTGATGGCCACCACCTTGTCGCAGGCACCAATGCCCTGCAGGTGCTGGATCGCACCCGAGATACCCACGGCCACGTAGACCCGTGCGGTAACCCAGGTACCGGTAGCGCCCACCTGGCGGTTGCGCGGCATGAAACCATCATCCACCGCTACCCGCGAGGCGCCTTCGGTAGCGCCCAACGCTGCAGTAGCCTGGTGGTACAGGTCCCAGTCCTTGACCCCGTTACCACCGGAGACAATGAACTCGGCCTCGGCCATGGCAATGGTGGCCGGGTCGACGGCCACCGAGCCGAGGTCTTCGATACGCGACAGGCTGCGCGGAACACTTGTGGACAACTCTACCGGCAGCGCTTCATGGCGGGTTTCGCTGACCGGCTCGGCGCATTCGGCCGCCGCCAGGATCAGGCGCGGCACGGCGCGTTGCAGGTCTTGCTGGCCGGCACCAGCACGGCCGATGCACTGGCCATCCTTGACCTGCCATACCCGCGTCGCCGGGCGCTCGCCCAGCGCTGCGCCCAGGCGTCGGCCCAGTTCGCCGCCACCGGTGCGGCTGTCGGGCAGCAGCCAGTGGCGTGGCGTGAACTGGTTATCCACAGCGCGCAGGCCCTGCACCAGTTGCTCCGGTGCATAACCTTCGAAGGCCTCGCCCTCGATGACCAGCAGGCGGTCGACACCGGCTGTGGAAAAGTTGCTTTCCTTATGCTCGCCAAACACCACCGCCAAAACCGCACCATCACTGCCGGCCAGGCTGTGGGCCAGGCCGAGCAGGTCGCGGTCGTGGCTGCTCAGGCGGCCACCGACCATGTCCGGCACCACGGCGATGTAGAACGCCGGTGCCGCCACCTGGTGCAACGGCAGCTTGACCTCCGCCGCCGCCGTGCGTCGCCCGCCCACACCGGTGCCCTGCTGGGCACCGCTGCGGTCGATGCGCTTGAGGCCGGCAGGGCCGATGAAGCCTGCGGCTATCGCGTGAGGGTTCTTGCGGATCAGGCCGTTCGGCCCCATCCAGCGGGTTTGCTGGGTCTGCATCGCTGCGTGCAGCGGGTGCAGACGGTTACGGGCGATCCACTCGGCGCGCGGGTCGCGGCGGATAATGTCGCTCATCAGTGCACCTCCGCAGGTTCACGTTTGGCCGTTTGCGTCTTGGCCGCTGCAGGCGCGTCCTCTTCGATCAGCACGTCGGCGACCAGCTCGGCCAGGTCCTTGATCTGTGGGCGCGGTTCGACCACGCCTTCGAGCATCGCGGTGCACTGTGGACAACCCACGGCCACCAGCTCGGCCTCGGTCTGGCGGATGTCGTCCATGCGCATGTCGGGGATCCGCTGCTTGCCCGGGATGTCGGTAATCGGCGCACCGCCGCCACCGCCACAGCAGCGCGAGCGGAAGCCGGAGCGTTCCATTTCGCGCACTTCGATACCCAGCGCCTTGAGCACTGCCCGCGGGGCTTCGTATTCACCGTTGTAGCGACCCAGGTAGCACGGGTCGTGGTAAGTGACGCTGCCACCTTTATGCTGGCCAAGGTTGAGCTTGTTGGCCGCGATCAGTTCGGCGATGTAGGTGCTGTGGTGCTGCACCTGGTACTCACCGCCCAAAGCGCCGTACTCGTTCTTCAGCACATGGAAGCTGTGTGGGTCACAAGTGACGATGCGCTGGAACCTGTACTTGGCCAGGGTCTGGATATTGCGCTTGGCCAGTTGCTGGAAGGTCGCTTCGTCGCCCAGACGGCGCGCCACGTCGCCGCTGTCGCGCTCTTCGAGGCCGAGCACGGCAAAGTCCACGCCGGAGGCCTTGAGCACCTTGACGAACGAACGCAAGGTGCGCTGGTTGCGCATGTCGAAGGCACCATCACCGACCCAGAACAGCACCTCGGTGGTTTTCACCTCCGACAGCAGTTGCAGGTTGAGGTCGGCGGCCCAGTTCATGCGCCCACCGGGGGCGAAGCCGCCCGGGTTGTCGGTGGCGATCAGGTTGTCCAGCACCTCGGCGCCCTTGTTCGGCGTGGCGCCCTTTTCCAGAGTGAGGTGGCGGCGCATGTCGACGATGGCATCGACGTGCTCGATCATCATCGGGCATTCCTCGACGCAGGCACGGCAGGTGGTGCAGGACCACAGCGTTTCGGCATCGACCAGGCCATTGACGATCGGCTGGTGCGGGTGGCCGCCATGCTCGCCGATCGGCTTGCCAGGGTATGGGCTGCCGGCGAACTGGGCGTCGGTACCACCGGCCAGGCCGATGACCATGTCCTGGATGAGCTTTTTCGGGTTCAGCGGCTGGCCGGCGGCAAACGCCGGGCACATGGCTTCACATTTGCCGCACTGCACGCAGGCATCGAAGCCCAGCAGCTGGTTCCAGGTGAAGTCCACCGGTTTTTCCACGCCCAGCGGTGCGTTCGGGTCTTCCAGGTCCAGCGGCTTGAGGCCGGTGGAGCGGCCGCCGCCGAAGCGCTCGGCACGGCGGTGCCAGGCCAGGTGCAGGGCACCGGCGAAGGCGTGTTTCATCGGCCCGCCCCAGGTCATGCCGAAGAACAGTTCGGACACGCCCCACAGCACGCCCAGGCCGAGAATGGCGACCATCACCCAGCCGCCGGTATTGGCAGGCAGGATGCCGGCGACCGGCAAGGTGGCGATGAAGAAGCTCGCGGCGAACGCCAGCAGGCTCTTCGGCAGGCGCATCCACGGCCCCTTGGACAGCCGCGAAGGCGGGTTGAGGCGGCGTTTGAAGACGAAGATGGCGCCAGTGAACATGATCACCGTGGCCACCAGCAACGCGTAGCCGAGGATCTTGCTCTGCAGGCCGAAGCCGTGCACCAGGATCGCCAATGCGGCCGACAGCACGAAGCCGCCTGCGGTGGCCACGTGGGTCTTGGACATGTACTTGTCGCGCTCGACCACGTGGTGCAGGTCCACCAGGTAACGGCGCGGCATGGCCAGCAGGCCACCGATCAGGTTGACCTTGGAGGGCCGGCCACGCCGCCACATGCGCACCCGGCGCAGGGCGCCGAGCACTGCCAGGCCAAGGGCAGCGAACAGCAGGATGGGTAGAAGGGTGTTCAACATGGGAGGCTCCCACAACAGCTGGATTCTTGCGCCACTCTGAAGATGGGATTGGCCCCTTGTGGGAGCGGGTTTACCCGCGAATGCGTCAGATCAGACAACTCTGTTGCTTGTGCTGACGCTTTCGCGGGTGAACCCGCTCCCACAGGGACCACGCCCGTTGGTGACGATTTTTCTCGATCAGAAGTCCTTGCACAGGCGCAAGGCGTCGTAGATCGCCGCATGCACGTTGCGCTGGGCCACGCAGTCGCCGATGCGGTACAGCAGGTAGCCTTCGCCCGGCTGGCTGAGGATCGGCTGTGGCTTGATGGCGAACAGCGCCTCCACGTCGATCTGGCCCTTGTTGCGCGAACCTTCCTTCAGCGCGTAGTACAGCTGCTCGTCAGGACGCACGCCGTTCTCCACCACCACCTGGTCGACCACGCGCTCTTCCTTGGCGCCGGTGTATTCGTTCTCCAGCACCGCCACCAGCTTGTCACCCTCGCGGTAGACCTTTTCCAGCATCATGTCGCCGGTCATGATCACTTCTTTCGGGTATATGCTGCGGTAGTAGGTCGGGAAGCTGGTACCGCCCATGGCCACGCCCGGCTTGATGTCGTCGGTGACGATCTCGACCTGGCTGCCCTTGTCGGCAATGAAGTCGGCCACCGACATGCCGGTGAATTCGCAGATGGTGTCGTACACCAGCACGTTCTTGCCCGGTGCCACCTTGCCGTCGAGCACGTCCCAGCTGCTGACCACCAGCCCTTCGGCGGCGCCCCAGTGCTCGTTCTGCTCGAGGAACGAATGCCCACCCACTGCCAGCACGATGATGTCCGGGCGCAAGTCCTGGATGGTCGCCACGTCGGCGGCGGTGCCCAGGCGCAGGTCGACCTTCAGGCGCGCCAGCTCCAGCTGGTACCAGCGGGTGATACCAGCGATCTGGTCACGCTGCGGCGCCTTGGCGGCGATGGTGATCTGCCCGCCGATCTGCTCCTTCTTCTCGAACAGGGTCACGTCGTGGCCACGTTCGGCAGCCACGCGGGCCGCTTCCATGCCGGCCGGGCCGGCGCCCACTACCACCACCTTGCGCTTGGCACCGGTGGTCTTCTCGATGATGTGCGGCACGCCCATGTATTCACGGGAGGTCGCGGCGTTCTGGATGCACAGCACGTCCAGGCCCTGGTACTGGCGGTCGATGCAGTAGTTGGCACCGACGCACTGCTTGATCTGGTCGATCTGGCCCATCTTGATCTTGGCGATCAGGTGCGGGTCGGCGATATGCGCACGGGTCATGCCGACCATGTCCACGTAGCCGCCTTCGAGGATACGCGTGGCCTGGTTCGGGTCCTTGATGTTCTGCGCGTGCAGTACCGGGACCTTGACCACTTCCTTGATGCCGGCCGCCAGGTGCAGGAACGGCTCCGGCGGGTAGCTCATGTTGGGGATGACGTTGGCCAGGGTGTTGTGGGTGTCGCAACCCGAGCCGACCACACCGATGAAGTCGATCATGCCGGTGGCGTCGTAGTACGCGGCGATCTGCTTCATGTCTTCATGGCTGAGGCCGTCCGGATGGAACTCGTCGCCACAAATGCGCATGCCCACGCAGAAGTCGTCACCGACCTCGGCGCGCACGGCCTTGAGCACTTCCAGGCCGAACTTCATGCGGCCTTCGAAAGTGCCACCCCACTCGTCGGTACGCTTGTTGACCCGCGGGCTCCAGAACTGGTCGATCATGTGCTGGTGCACGGCCGACAGTTCCACGCCGTCCAGGCCGCCCTCTTTGGCGCGGCGTGCCGCTTGCGCGTAGTTGCCGATCACGCGCCAGATCTCTTCCACCTCGATGGTCTTGCAGGTGGCACGGTGCACGGGTTCACGGATACCCGACGGCGACATCAGGGTCGGCCAGTTGAAGCCGTCCCAGCGCGAGCGCCGGCCCATGTGGGTAATCTGGATCATGATCTTGGCGCCATGCTTGTGCATGGCGTCAGCCAGGTTCTGGAAGTGCGGGATGATGCGGTCGGTCGACAGGTTGACCGACGACCACCATTCCTGCGGGCTGTCGATGGCGACGACAGACGAGCCGCCGCAGATCGCCAGGCCGATACCACCCTTGGCCTTTTCCTCGTAGTACTTCACATAGCGGTCGGTCGTCATGCCGCCGTCAGTGGCGTAGACCTCCGCGTGTGCGGTGCTGAGCACGCGGTTGCGGATGGTCAGTTTGCCGATCTGGATCGGCTGGAACATTGCTTCGAATGCCATGACGCTATCTCCGGCTTACAACGGCTTGACGACGAACAGGCCATCTTCGTGGCCTTCTTCCGAACCGCCGTAGACCTGTTCGGCCACGGTGCGGATCGAGCTGCCGCGGGCAGCGAGAATCTGGTCCATGGCGCCGGCGAACCAGCCGGTGAACATGTAGTCGACCTTGCGGCCGCACTTGCCATAGACGTACACGAACGCCGAGTGCTTGAGCTTGACGCTGCAGGTACCCTTGTCCAGGTCGATGTCCTGGATCTCGAACAGGCCCCAACCGCGCTGGCTCAGGCGCTTCATGTAGTGCTCGAACACCGCTACGCCTTCCAGGCCATGGCATTCGGCTTCTTTTTCACACCAGTGCCAGGCGGACTTGTAGCCGGCCTTGTAGAGGATCTCGGCGTACTTGTCGGCGCCGAGGACTTCTTCGATCCCCATGTGGTTGTTGACGAAGAAATGGCGCGGTACATACAGCATCGGCAGGGCGTCGCTGGTCCAGACACCGGTTTCGCTGTCGACTTCGATTGGCAATTGCGGGGCGATCTTGGCCATGGAAACTCAACTCCATAAAAATTTTGTTTGGGATGCCCCGGCGTTGCTGGCAGGGGCTTACAGGCTTGGAGAGCGGCTTATTCGCCCCACACGTCCTTGAGGACGTTGACCCAGTTCTCGCCCATGATCTTGCGCACCACGCGCTCGGAGTGGCCGCGCTTGAGCAAGGTTTCGGTGAGGTTGGGGAATTCGCCCACGGTACGAATACCCAGCGGGTTGATGATCTTGCCGAAGTTGGTCAGGCGACGGGCATAGCCCTTGTCGTGGGTCAGGTACTCGAAGAAGTCCTGGCCGTGGCCCTGGGTGAAGTCGGTACCGATACCGATGGCGTCTTCACCGACGATGTTCATGGTGTATTCGATGGCTTCGGCGTAGTCGTCGATGGTCGAGTCGATGCCCTTGGCCAGGAACGGCGCGAACATGGTCACGCCAACGAAACCACCGTGGTCGGCGATGAACTTCAGTTCTTCGTCCGACTTGTTGCGTGGGTGTTCTTTCAGGCCCGACGGCAGGCAGTGCGAGTAGCACACCGGCTTTTTCGATTCGAGGATGACTTCTTCGGAGGTCTTGGAGCCAACGTGGGACAGGTCGCACATGATGCCGACGCGGTTCATCTCGGCGACGATCTCGCGACCGAAGCCCGACAGGCCGCCGTCACGCTCGTAGCAACCGGTGCCCACCAGGTTCTGGGTGTTGTAGCACATCTGCACGATACCCACGCCCAGTTGCTTGAACACATCTACGTAGGCGATCTGGTCTTCGAACGCGTGGGCGTTCTGGAAGCCGAAGAGGATGCCGGTCTTGCCCAGCTCCTTGGCCTTGCGGATGTCGGCGGTGGTGCGCACCGGCATGACCAGGTCGCTGTTTTCGCGGATCAGCTTCTGGCTGGCGGCGATGTTGTCGACGGTTGCCTTGAAGCCTTCCCAGACCGAAACCGTGCAGTTGGCCGCAGTCAGCCCGCCTTTGCGCATGTCTTCGAACAGCTCGCGGTTCCATTTGGCAATGATCAGGCCGTCGATGACGATGCTGTCGGCGTGAAGTTCGGCTGGGCTCATCAGGCTGTCCCCTTTTATTGAATAGGTAGGCGCCAAACCTTGTGCCGGCGCTTTGGGGCCAGCATATGCCTGTGCCCAACGGCGCCCCGATGCAAAAACGACAGGGGGTTTGCCGAAAGCGTCAATGCGCGACAACACGCCTGTTCCAGCGCCTTGGCGACGCCGCTCGGGGATGAGAGACAGTCTCGATAACGACGTTTTCCAGGCTTTTATGAACATTTGTTCAGGTAGCTACCGCGGCGCCGTCGTCTGAGCGAGAATCCCTGCGATTCGTCAGCCTGTTGAGGAGAATACGGATGAAATCAATGGCATGGCTGGTACTGCTGGCTGTCGTGTCGGGCGCCCAGGCCGGCGAGGAAGAAAGCACCCCGTGCGACAACGTCGAGACCGACCAGCAGAGCTACGCCTGCGCTGCTTTCAACAAGCAGACCGCCGAACGCGAGCTGAAAGCGGCATATGACGACCTGATCCAGCGCATCCATGACCAATACGCCGACGAAGGCAGCCAGGCGAACGCACTGGTCACGCGCATGGAGGCTGCCGAAAAGCTGTGGACGCAGCTGCGCGATGCCGACTGCAAGGTCGAGACCTTCGCCGAAAAACCCGGCAGCAAGGCGTTCCAGGCAGCCTGGGATACCTGCGTGGCGCAGCGCAGTGATGACCGTTCGGAGTATTTGCAGTCCATAGGCCAGCAGTAAGATCCCGTAGTCGTGCCAGCGACAGGCTGAGAACGGGCGGAAATCAAACCGCCCGGGCCAGACGGTCCTCCCGCGGGCAGCGCTGATAGCGCGCCCGATAGCAGCGGGTGAAGTACGAAGCCGATTCGAACCCGCACGCCACCCCCACCTCCAGCACGCTCATGTCGGTCTGGCGCAACAGCTGGCGGGCCTTGTCCAGCCGCAGGCGCAGGTAGAAACCGCTGGGCGTGTCGTCCAGGTGCAGGCGAAACAGGCGCTCCAGCTGCCGCCGGGTCACCTGCACCGCATCGGCCAGCACCTGGGTGTTGAGCGGCTGTTCGGTGTTGCGCTCCATTTCGCCAATCACCTTCACCAGCTTCTTGTTGCTGATGCCGTAGCGGCTGGCGATCTGCATGCGCTGATGGTCCTGGCGCTGGCGGATACGCCCCAGCACGAACTGCTCCGACACTTGCACAGCCAGTTCGCTACCGTGGGCTTGTGCGATCAGGTCGAGCATCAGGTCGATCGAAGCGGTACCGCCGGCGCAGGTGATGCGCCGCCGGTCGATCTCGAACAGCTCCTGGGTCGCCTGCAGGTTCGGGTAGTTCTCCTTGAACGCTTCGAGCGCCTCCCAATGCACCGTGGCGCGGTGGCCATCCAGCAGGCCGGCCTCGGCCAGCACCACCGCACCGGTGTCGATGCCGCCCAGAATCACCCCATAGCGGTCGAGGCGGCGCAGCGCGTGTTGCAAGGCCGGCCCGTAGCAGGCCAGAGGGTCGAAACCGGCGACGATCAGCAGGACACCGCCAGGTTCAGCCGCCGCCAGCGCTGCATCGGCATTCACCGACATGCCATTGCTGGCCTGCACCGCGCCGCCATCCAGGCTCAGCACCTGCCAGCTATACGATGGGCCTTTGAAACGGTTCGCCACCCGCAGCGGCTCCAGGGCACTGATGAAGCCGATCGCCGAGAAACCAGGCAACAGCAGGAAATGGATGATTTGCGGCATTGCATGCTCCACGGCAAAGGTGGTCGCCTCCGTGCAAT
Organism: Pseudomonas sp. UBA4617; assembly: GCF_002386445.1. GTDB lineage: Bacteria > Pseudomonadota > Gammaproteobacteria > Pseudomonadales > Pseudomonadaceae > Aquipseudomonas. The sequence continues at coordinate 4,112 of NZ_DGIR01000055.1, read as the reverse complement.
TGTTGGTCGCCAGGGTGCGATTTTCCACCCTGGCAGCAGCGTAGCGTGTTCACACGGCCCAGAGAGGCCGGCCCCTATAAAAAACGCCCTGCCGATGGAGAGCCACCATGCAACGCTTGATCCGCCGCAGCCTGTTGTCCGTAGCCCTGAGCACTATCGTCGCTTCCCCGCTTTATGCCGCCGAACCCGCGGCCTGCAAGAACGTCCGCCTGGGCGTGGTCAACTGGACCGACGTCATCGCCACCAGCGCCATGGCCCAGGTACTGTTCGACGGCCTGGGCTACCAGACCAAGCAGACCAGTGCGTCGCAGCAGATCATCTTTGCCGGCATCCGTGATAAACGCCTGGACATGTTCCTCGGGTACTGGAACCCGATCATGACCCAGACCATCACCCCGTTCATCGACGCCAAACAGGTCAAGGTGCTCGACAAGCCGAGCCTGGAAGATGCCCGCGCCACCCTGGCGGTGCCGAAGTACCTGGCCGACAAGGGCCTGAAGACTTTCGCCGATATCCACAAGTTCGAAAAGGAGCTGGGCGGTAAAATCTACGGCATCGAGCCGGGCTCCGGCGCCAACACCCAGATCAAGGCGATGATCGCCAAGAACCAGTTCGGCCTGGGCAAGTTCCAGCTGGTCGAGTCCAGCGAGGCCGGCATGCTCGCCGCCGTCGACCGCGCAGTACGGCGCAAGGAGGCGGTGGTGTTCTTCGGCTGGGCGCCGCACCCGATGAACGTGAACATCGACATGGTCTATCTCGGCGACAGCCAGGACGCCCTGGGCCCTGACGAAGGCCGCGCGACGGTCTGGACAGTGACCGCGCCGGATTATGCCGAACGCTGCCCCAACGCCAACCGCCTGCTGGCCAACCTCAACTTCAGCGCCGAAGACGAGAGCCGCATGATGCAGCCGCTGCTCGATCACAAGGACCCGTTGGAATCGGCCCGCCAATGGCTCAAGGACCATCCCCAGGACAAGGCCCGCTGGCTTGAGGGGGTGACCACCTTCGATGGCAAGCCGGCGGCGGACAACCTCAAGCTCACCGCCAACTGACAAGGCCCCATCGCCGCCAAGCCGGCTCCCACAGGAACAATGCTCGCCAGGGTTGACCGCGAACCCTGTGGGAGCCGGCTTGCCGGCGACAAGGCCACTACGGACAACAAAGGAACCCACCATGAACCACGACGTCATCATCACCTGTGCGCTCACCGGCGCTGGCGACACCGCCTCGAAAAGCCACCTGGTCCCGGTCACCCCCAAGCAGATCGCCGACGCCGCCGTGGAAGCAGCCAGAGCCGGCGCCACCGTGGTGCACTGCCACGTTCGCGACCCGCAGACCGGCCGCTTCAGCCGCGACGTGGCGCTGTACCGCGAAGTCATGGAACGCATCCGCGAAGCCGATGTGGACATCATCGTCAACCTCACCGCCGGCATGGGCGGCGACCTGGAGATCGGCCCGGGCGAAACGCCGCTGGAGTTCGGCCCCGGCACCGACCTGATCGGCCCGCTGGAACGCCTGGCCCATGTCGAAGCGCTGCTGCCGGAGATCTGCACCCTGGACTGCGGCACCCTCAACTTCGGTGACGGCAATTCGATCTACGTTTCCACCCCGGCGCAGCTGCGTGCCGGCGCCCGGCGCATCACCGAACTGGGGGTCAAGGCCGAGCTGGAAATCTTCGACACCGGCCACCTGTGGTTCGCCAAGCAGATGATCAAGGAAGGCCTGCTGGACGACCCGCTGTTCCAGCTGTGCCTGGGCATTCCGTGGGGTGCGCCGGCCGATACCACCACCATGAAGGCGATGGTCGACAACCTGCCGGCCAATGTCACCTGGGCCGGCTTCGGCATCGGCCGCATGCAGATGCCGATGGCCGCCCAGGCGGTGCTGCTGGGTGGCAACGTGCGGGTGGGCCTGGAAGACAACCTGTACCTGGACCGCGGCGTGCTGGCCAGCAACGGCCAGCTGGTCGAGCGCGCGGTAGAAATCATTTCGCGCCTTGGTGCCCGTGTGCTTACCCCGGCTGAAGGCCGGGAAAAGATGAACCTCAACCGCCGCTGAGCCATTCAGGAGAACAGCATGACCTTCATCACCCAGATCAACACCTTCGCTGCCCTGGGTAGCGGCGTGATCGGCAGCGGCTGGGTCGCCCGCGCCCTGGCCCACGGCCTGGACGTGGTCGCCTGGGACCCGGCACCCGGCGCCGAACAGGCGCTGCGCAAGCGGATTGCCAATGCCTGGCCGGCATTGCAAAAGCAAGGCCTGGCGCCGGGTGCTTCCCCGGACCGGCTGAAGTTCGTGGCCACCATCGAGGAATGCGTGCGTGACGCCGATTTCATCCAGGAAAGCGCGCCGGAGCGGCTGGACCTGAAGCTCGACCTGCACGCGAAAATCAGCGCCGCGGCCAAACCCGACGCCATCATCGGCAGCAGCACCTCAGGCCTGTTGCCCAGCGAGTTCTACGAGTCGGCCACCCACCCCGAGCGCTGCGTGGTCGGCCACCCGTTCAACCCGGTGTATCTGCTGCCGCTGGTAGAGATTGTCGGCGGCAAACGCACCGCGCCCGAGGCCATCGAAGCAGCCAAGGCCATCTACACCGCACTGGGCATGCGCCCGCTGCATGTGCGCAAGGAGGTCCCCGGCTTCATCGCCGACCGCCTGCTTGAGGCGCTGTGGCGCGAAGCCCTGCACCTGGTCAACGATGGCGTGGCCAGCACGGGCGAAATCGACGATGCAATCCGCTTCGGCGCCGGCCTGCGCTGGTCGTTCATGGGCACGTTTCTCACCTACACCCTGGCCGGGGGCGACGCCGGCATGCGCCACTTCATGGCCCAGTTCGGCCCGGCGCTGAAGCTGCCCTGGACCTACCTGCCAGCACCGGAGCTGACCGACAAACTGATCGACGACGTGGTCGCAGGCACCTCGGAACAGCTGGGCGAACGTAGCATCGCCGCGCTGGAGCGCTATCGTGATGACACCCTGCTGGCCGTGCTGGACGCCGTGAAGACCAGCAAGGCCCACCACGGCATGGCCTTCGGCGATTGAGGACCCTGTAATGCCCGCACTGATCACCTACCGCACCCCGGTCCAGGAGGACTGGGTCGACTACAACGGGCATCTGCGCGATGCCTTCTATCTGCTGATTTTCAGCTATGCCACCGATGCGCTGATGGAGCGCATCGGCCTGGATGCCGACAGCCGGGGGCAAAGCGGCAATTCGCTGTTCACCCTGGAAGCGCACATCAACTACCTGCACGAAGTGAAGCTGGGCTGCGAGGTGTGGGTGCAGACCCAGATCATCGGCGTCGATCGCAAGCGCTTGCACGTCTACCACAGCCTGCATCGGGCGGGGTTCGACGAGGTGCTGGCGGCCAGCGAGCAGATGCTGCTGCATGTGGACCTGGCCGGGCCAAAGTCGGCGCCGTTCAGTGAGCGCAGTGTCGGGTTACTGCAAGGGTTGCTGGACCAGCAACAGGATCCGCCACCCGCCGAATACCTGGGCCGGGTGATGGGCTTGAACACCAGGCCCGTGTAGGAGCGGCCCGCCTGCATCGAAGGCAAAAAAATAGCCCCGGGAAGCCGTGAGCACCCGGGGCCAAGAGCGAGCAGCATCCACGTTGCACGAACGAGGGTGACCAAACCCTCCGTTGCGGTAGATGGCTTGAGTTTGCGCAGTTCCCGGCAGTTCGATTTAGCCGGAAACGACCTGTTCTTAGCCAAAGCAGCCATGGCGCCATTCTGTGGTTGCGGGTATGTCGCCGGCGTCACAGAATCGGTCGTAAATCACAGCAGCACTCTCTTAGCGATAAAAGGGACAACAGCCATGATGCATGCGGATTTGATTGACCAGGACGACCTGGCAGGCCACCTGCGCGCGCGCGGGTTCGACATTCCGCCCGGTGCCAGCGCCGAGCAGGCCTGCGAGGCAGTGGTGCGCGGGCTGACCGAGCCCAATGCGCGGGCGCTGAAGGGCATGGTGGAGCAGATGTATACCGGTAGCGCGACGATCTTGCCGGCGGTGCGCCAGGCCATCGACAAACAGCTGTTGCCGGCGCTGGCGCAATTCAACCAACGCGCCTGACCGTTTTTCCTGTACTGGCCTCTTCGCGGGGTAA
>NZ_DGIR01000053.1:26524-26866 GCF_002386445.1 Pseudomonas sp. UBA4617 | reverse complement strand
CCCGCGAAGGGCCGGCACAGGCAATACGACAAGGAGCTGCACATGAAACTGCTGGTGGTCGAGGACGAAGCCTTGCTTCGCCATCACCTCTTTACCCGCCTGGGCGAAAGCGGCCATGTGGTCGAGGCCGTAGGCAATGCCGAGGAGGCGCTGTACCAGGCCGGGCAGTACCATTTCGACCTGGCCATCATCGATCTCGGCCTGCCCGGCATCAGCGGCCTGGAGCTGATCACCCGCCTGCGCAGCCAGGACCAGACCTTCCCGATTCTCATCCTCACCGCGCGTGGCAACTGGCAAGACAAGGTTGAAGCCCTGGCCGCCGGCGCCGATGATTACCTGGTC
>NZ_DGIR01000053.1:25014-26374 GCF_002386445.1 Pseudomonas sp. UBA4617 | reverse complement strand
GATTACCTGGTCAAACCGTTCCAGTTCGAGGAGCTTGAGGCACGCCTGAATGCCTTGCTGCGTCGCTCCAGCGGTTTCACCCAGTCAACCATCGCCGCCGGCCCCCTGGTGCTCGACCTCAACCGCAAGCAGGCCACCCTTGACGCCCAGCCATTGGCCCTGACCGCATACGAGTACCGCATCCTCGAATACCTGATGCGTCATCACCAGCAAGTGGTGGCCAAGGACCGCCTGATGGAGCAGCTCTACCCGGGGGACGAGGAGCGTGACCCGAATGTCATCGAAGTGCTGGTCGGCCGCTTGCGCCGCAAGCTCGAGGGCGAGCGCGGCTTCAGGCCCATCGACACCGTGCGCGGCCTGGGTTACCTGTTCACCGAGCGCTGCCGATGATCCGTTCCCTGCGGGTACGCCTGATGCTCGCGGCTGCGGTGCTGGCGCTGCTGTTCATGCTGGCGCTGCTGCCGGCCTTGCAGAAGGCCTTCAGCCTGGCCCTGCAGGAATCGATCGAGCAACGCCTGGCCTCGGATGTGACCACGTTGATTTCCGCCGCGCGCATCGAGCATGGCCAGTTACAGATGCCGACGCTGCTGCCGGACGAGCGCTACAACCTGCCGTACACCGGGTTGCTTGGCTATATCTTCGATCGCGACGGCAACCTGGTCTGGCAGTCGCGGGCCACCGCCGCGCAGAACGTCAACTATCACCCGCGTTACGATGGCCGCGGTAATGAGTTCGCGCGCATTCGCCAGGCCGATGGCGAGGAGTTCTTCGTCTACGATGTCGAGATCAAGCTGCTGGGCGGCCAGAGCGCGGCCTACAGTATTGTCGCCCTGCAGCCGGTGCGCGAGTACCAGCATACCCTCGACGGCCTGCGCGAAAAGCTCTACCTCGGTTTTGGCGCGGCCTTGCTGGTGCTGCTGGTGCTGTTGTGGGCCGGGCTGACCTGGGGCCTGCGCTCGTTGCGCCGGCTCAGTCGCGAACTGGACGAGGTGGAGGCGGGTGCGCGCGATGGCCTGAGCCGTGAGCACCCGCGTGAGCTGTTGCGCCTGACCGGCTCGCTGAACCGCCTGCTGCGCAGCGAACGCGAGCAGCGCCAGCGTTACCGCGATTCGCTCGATGACCTGGCGCACAGCCTGAAGACGCCGCTGGCGGTGCTGCAAGGGGTGGGCGAAAGCCTGCAGCAGCGCAGCGGCGAACGCGAGCAGGCGCGGGTGCTGCAAAGCCAGATCGAGCGCATGAGCCAGCAGATCGACTACCAGCTGCAACGCGCCAGCCTGCGCAAGAGCGGCCTGGTGCGCCACCGCGTGTTGCTGCGACCGCTGCTCGACAGCCTGTGCAGCACCTTGGCCAAGGTGTACCG
>NZ_DGIR01000053.1:668-24856 GCF_002386445.1 Pseudomonas sp. UBA4617 | reverse complement strand
CACCTTGGCCAAGGTGTACCGCGACAAGCGGGTGAGCGTGACCCTGCAGGTGCCCGAGGCCGCGCAGGTGCCGATGGAGCAGGGGGCATTGCTCGAGCTGTTGGGCAACCTGCTGGAAAACGCCTACCGCCTGAGCCTGGGCCAGGTGCGGGTGAGCCTGGAGCAGGCGCCGGGGCAATTGACCTTGTGCATCGAGGATGATGGCCCAGGGGTGCCGGCCGATCAGCGTGAACGTATTCTGGAGCGCGGCGAGCGGCTCGACAGCCAGCACCCGGGGCAGGGCATCGGGTTGGCGGTGGTCAAGGACATCGTCGACAGCTATGACGCGGCGTTGAGCCTGGGCGACTCGCCACTGGGCGGCGCGGCGTTCAGGATCACCTTCCACCTGGATTGAGCGCTCGCCTGTAGCGGCCCTTTTGCGGGTTCATTCGCGAAAGGGCCGCTACAGGCAACCCCCAACGGGCGGATTCCCGCCACCTCCCCCTGTACAAATCCCGCCACCGGGCGGAAATCCGCCAGCCTTGCTCAGCCAGATCGCCCCGTCGTTGGGCATTTCTCCCCAGCAAATACGGCACCTGCACCCTTGCTGGGCATTTTGGCACCACCCTTGCTATCGATCTTCGCAGAGGCCTGCCCAGGCAGCTCGAACACAACGACAAATCCCTCCAGGTGCAGGAGGGTTAGCGATTCAGGTGCCGCATCGCCCTGGGAAGGGTGAACCGGCACACTTGAGGAAATTTAGCCATGACGACACGTCAGCCGCTGTACAAATCCCTGTATGTCCAGGTGTTGGTCGCCATCACCATCGGCATTCTGCTCGGCCACTATTACCCGGAAACCGGCGTCGCCCTCAAACCCTTGGGTGACGGTTTCGTCAAACTGATCAAGATGGTCATCGCCCCGATCATCTTCTGTACCGTGGTCAGCGGCATCGCCGGCATGCAGAGCATGAAGTCGGTCGGCAAGACGGGCGGCTACGCGCTGCTGTACTTTGAAATCGTCTCCACCATCGCCCTGATCATCGGTCTGGTAGTGGTCAACGTGGTCCAGCCGGGCGCTGGCATGCACATCGACGTCAACACTCTCAACGCCAGCAGCGTGGCCGCCTATGCCGCCGCCGGCGCACAGCAGACCACCGTCGGCTTCCTGCTCAACGTGATTCCCAACACCGTGGTCGGCGCCTTCGCCAACGGCGATATCCTGCAGGTGCTGATGTTCTCCGTGCTGTTCGGCTTCGCCCTGCATCGCCTGGGCAGCTACGGCAAGCCGGTGCTGGACCTGATCGACCGCTTCGCCCATGTCATGTTCAACATCATCAACATGATCATGAAGCTGGCCCCGGTCGGTGCCTTCGGTGCCATGGCCTTCACCATCGGCCAGTACGGCGTTGGTTCTCTGGTGCAGCTGGGCTACCTGATGGCCTGCTTCTACATCACCTGCCTGCTGTTCGTGCTGGTGGTGCTGGGCGGCATCTGCCGCGCCCATGGTTTCAGCGTGCTCAAGCTGATCCGCTATATCCGTGAAGAGCTGCTGATCGTGCTGGGTACTTCTTCCTCGGAATCGGCCCTGCCACGCATGCTGGCCAAGATGGAGCGCCTGGGTGCCAAGAAGTCGGTGGTTGGCCTGGTCATTCCGACCGGCTACTCGTTCAACCTGGACGGCACCTCGATCTACCTGACCATGGCTGCGGTATTCATTGCCCAGGCCACCGACACCACCATGGACATCACCCACCAGATCACCCTGCTGCTGGTGCTGCTGGTGGCTTCCAAAGGTGCTGCCGGCGTGACCGGTTCGGGCTTCATCGTCCTGGCTGCCACCCTGTCGGCTGTCGGCCACCTGCCGGTTGCCGGCCTGGCGCTGATCCTCGGCATCGACCGCTTCATGTCCGAGGCCCGCGCCCTGACCAACCTGGTGGGCAACGCTGTGGCTACCGTGGTCGTGGCCAAGTGGGTCAAGGAAATGGACAACGACAAGCTGGCCTCGGAGCTGGCCTCCGGTGGTTCGCCACTGGTCGATAACCGTCCGACCGACGACCTGGGCGTTGCTGAAGGCCCGGCTCGTTGATCGCGGTACAGTAAAACGAAAAGGCGACCCAGGGTCGCCTTTTTCGTGCCTGCGCGGCCCCTTTGTAGAAGCGGCCACGTCCAGCCAGCTCCGAGATCAGGCGGGCACCACCTCCAGCACCCGGATCACCTCCGGCTGCGGGTAATGCCAGCGCACCTGCACATCCCAGAACTTCACCCCATACACCCGCTCCGCCGCTGGCACCTGGTAGGCCGGCCGTGGGTCCTGCGCCAGGCATTGCTCGATCAGCTCCACCACCGGCTCACCCAGGCGCAAGGCATGTTCGCGGGCCTGGGGCAGGGCAGCGTCGCTCCACTGCACGGTGATCGCGGCGGGGGCTTCGCTGGCCATCTGGTTGCTGGCGCCAGCGATGCTGTCGGCGTAGGGCACATAGGGCTTGATGTCCAGCACCGGCGTGCCATCGAGCAGGTCGATCCCGGACAGCAGCAGGCGCCCGGGCTCCACGCCCTCGAGGCGCACCACCGACTGGCCGATGCCATTGGGCCTGTGCGTCGCACGGGTGGCGAATACACCCATGCTCTTGTTGCCGCCCAGGCGCGGCGGACGCACCTTCAGGCGTGGCTTGTCTTCCAGCGCCTGGTGGAACAGGAACAGCAGCCAGACATGGCTGACCTGCTCCAGGCCCGCGACCGCATCACCCTGGTCGAACGGCGGCAACAGCTCGAGCACACCGCGAGCGGCAGGTGCTAGCTGTGGCTGGCGCGGGATGGCGAACTTCTCCTTGAAACAGGAGCGGACGATTCCGACCGGAGCAACCGTATGCTGCATGACCGCTCAGCCACGTACGCGCAGGGTCAGGCCCTTGAGGAAGTTGCGCAGCAACTGGTCGCCACACGGGCGATAGTTGTCGTGGCCGACCTTGCGGAACAGTGCGCTGAGCTCGGGTTTGCTGACCGGGAAGTTGGCTGACTTGAGGATCGCATGCAGGTCATCTTCCTTGAGTTCGAAGGCTACCCGCAGCTTCTTCAGGATCAGGTTGTTGGTTACCGGCAGTTCGATCGGCTGCGGCGGGCGGCTGTCGTCCTTGCCACGGCGGTGGATCACCAGGCCGTCGAGAAAGTGCGCCATGACCCGCTCCGGGCAACGCACGAAGCCTTCCTCGTCTTCCTTTTTCAGGTAGGTGGCCAGCACCAGGGGATGCACCTCGAGGCCGGTTAGCCCGATGATCTCGGCCATCTTGGCGTCGTTCACCTTGAGCATGTAGCGCAAGCTGCGCAGGACGTCGTTGTGGTTCATTGCTGCAGAATCCTGTTCAGGTGCCGCGCCTGCGGGCGCGGCGTATTGCTTAGAAACGTTCGGTAGCGGCCAGGTAGCGCCACTGGCCCAGCGGCAGCTTGCCCATCGACACACCGCCCAGGCGGATGCGGCGCATGCTGAGCAGCTCCAGGCGCAGGTACGCGCACAGCTCGGCAATCTGCCCTGGTTGCGGGTTCTTCAGGACCATGCGCAGGTGGGTCTCGTTCTGCCAGCTGGCCTTGGCCCTGGGCAACTCGCGGTCATTGCGGGTGGCACCGCGTGCCAGGCGTTCCAGCGCCTGGGGCGTGGTCTCGCCGCGTACTTCAATGATGAACTCCTGCTCCAGGCGGCGCAGGTCGGCGTCGATCTTGCGGGTTACCCGCCAGTCCTGGGTGAATACCTGCAGGCCGCTGACACCAGGTTCCAGCGGAGCCACGCAGGCCTGCCGGGCAAAGTGCCCGTGCAGGGCGCGCACGCCTTCGCGATGGGCCTCGCTGAGGTTGCTCATGTTCATTTCGTCGCGGGCGGTTTCGCTGCTCATGCCTGCCGGCTGGTTCAGCAGCAGGGTAACCGGCTCCAGCGTTTCGGCGCGGGCGCCAGGCAGCAACTCGACGCACTGCTGCGCGACCTTGAACTGCGGTTGTTCGACCACCAGGCCATCGACCGTGACCCAGCCGCCTTCGATATACAGCTCGGCCTCGCGGCGGGAGCAGCCGAGTTGCTCGATAAGGCGTTTGGACAGGCGGACGGGTTCGGACATGACGGGGTTTCGCAAAGGCAGGGAAAGACGTGCATTGTACCTGCCTGCGCGCCAGAGGGGCTGGGAATCTGTGTCATTTACGCCATTTTGCGCAGGCGCATGTGCAGCAAAGGGTAGGGTTGGCCCAGGCCATCGGTCGCCGAACGGCCGATCACCTCGAAACCTTCATGCAGGTAGAAGCCCAGGGCCTGCGAATTCTGTTCATTGACGTCCAGGCGCTCGGCATTCAGCTCATCGATCGCATAGTGCAGAAGGCGTTTGCCAACCCCTTTGCCGCGGTAATCCGGTGCGACGAACAGCATGTCCACGCGCCCGCTGGCGACCCCGGCGAAGCCACAGATGCGTTGGCGGTCCTTGCAGCAGACCAGCATCACCGCATCGAGGTAGCGGCGCAGCACGTGTTCGCGCAGCAACAGGATGTAGCCCTCAGGAAGAAAGTCGTGGGTAGCGCGTACCGAGTCTTCCCACACCTGTACCAGTTCGTCGTAGTCCCTCAAGCGCGGGGTTTGCAACGTCATTGTCGAATGCATGGGCAGGATTCCTCGAGGGTACCCTGACAACATAGCAGGCCAACCGTCAGTCAGCGCTTACCCGCTGCCCTGATGCAAAAAGGCCCTGCTCCGGCAGCCGGAACAGGGCCTTTTCGTGCTGCCGCTGGGTCAGACCGGTTCAGCCCACAGGTCGTACTCGTCGGCATCCACCACGCGGCAACGCACCTTGTCGCCTGGCTTGAAGCCATGATCGCCGTCGATGAACACGCTGCCGTCGATTTCCGGTGCGTCGAAGAAGCTGCGACCAACCGAGCCCTGTTCTTCGACTTCATCGATCAGCACGTCGATTTCCTTGCCGATACGCAGTTGCAGGCGGGCGGCACTGATGGCCTGCTGGTGCGCCATGAAGCGATCCCAACGCTCCTGCTTGACCTCGTCCGGTACTTCTTCCAGGCCCAGGTCGTTGGCCGGGGCGCCTTCCACCGGCGAGTACTGGAAGCAGCCCACGCGGTCCAGCTGGGCTTCGGTCAGCCAGTCAAGCAGGTACTGGAAGTCTTCCTCGGTCTCGCCCGGGAAACCGACGATGAAGGTGGAGCGGATCACCAGCTCCGGGCATTGCTCGCGCCAGTGCTTGATGCGTGCCAGGGTGCGGTCCTCGAACGCCGGGCGCTTCATGGCCTTTAGCACTTTCGGGCTGGCATGCTGGAACGGGATGTCCAGATACGGCAGGATCTTGCCGGCGGCCATCAACGGGATCACGTCGTCGACGTTCGGGTACGGGTATACATAGTGCAGGCGCACCCAGGCGCCCAGGCTGCTCAGGGCCTCGCACAACTCGAGCATGCGGGTCTTGACCGGGCGGCCATTCCAGAAGTCGGTCTTGTACTTGACGTCGACGCCGTAGGCGCTGGTGTCCTGGGAAATCACCAGGATCTCCTTGACCCCGGCCTTGACCAGGCGCTCAGCCTCGCTCAGCACTTCGCCCACCGGGCGGCTGACCAGCTTGCCGCGCATCGACGGGATGATGCAGAAGCTGCAGCTGTGGTTGCAGCCTTCGGAAATTTTCAGGTACGCATAGTGACGCGGGGTCAGTTTGACACCTTGTGGCGGTACCAGGTCGATCAGCGGGTTGTGGTCCTGGCGCGGCGGTACCACTTCGTGCACGGCGTTGACCACCTGCTCGTACTGCTGCGGGCCGGTGACCGACAACACGCTCGGGTGCACGTCACGGATGCTGCCTTCCTCGACACCCATGCAGCCGGTGACGATGACCTTGCCGTTTTCCTTGATCGCTTCACCGATCACTTCCAGCGACTCGGCCTTGGCGCTGTCGATGAAGCCGCAGGTGTTGACCACCACCACGTCGGCGTCCTCATAGGTGGGCACGACTTCATAGCCTTCCATGCGCAGCTGGGTCAGGATGCGCTCGGAATCGACCAGGGCTTTCGGGCAACCCAGGCTTACGAAACCTACCTTGGGGGTGGCGGGCGTGGTGGACATGACTAACCTCGGTATCGAATACAGGTCGCCCGACCGGAATCGGGGGCGATCTTGACGGGCGCTTTTGGCGCCTCTGATCAAAAAGTGCGCAATTCTAGCGAGCGCCGAGTCGCTTGACCAGCAGAAATGCGACGAACGCTGCGCTATGCTTCGCGCCATTGCGTCAGGTTGCATTTCAGCCTGGGCAGGAACGATGAATGGCAAAGGTCTACAAGGCCGTCTGCGGGAGTGGTCGATGGTTCAGGCAAGCAGTCACGCCGAGGGCGGGCACGAGGGGAAGCAGGGCGCGACGCGGTCGCTGAGCCTGCTGGTGGCAGCGGTCGGGGTGGTTTATGGCGATATCGGTACCAGCCCGTTATATACCCTCAAGGAAGTCTTCACCGGCGGTTACGGGGTGCCGGTCAACCATGACGGCGTACTCGGGATCCTGTCGCTGATCCTCTGGTCATTGTTATGGGTGGTGTCGTTCAAGTACGTGATGTTCATCCTGCGTGCCGACAACCAGGGCGAAGGTGGCACCATGGCGCTGACCGCACTGGCACGGCGGGCCACGGCGGCCTATCCGCGTTTGCAGACGCTGATGGTGGTGTGCGGGTTGATTGGCGCTTCGCTGTTCTACGGCGACAGCATGATCACGCCGGCCGTGTCGGTCCTGTCGGCGGTGGAGGGCATGGGCCTGGCGTTCGAAGGCATCGACCACTGGGTGGTGCCGATTTCGCTGGTGATACTGGTAGCGCTGTTCCTGGTGCAGAAGCACGGCACCGAGAAGATCGGCAAGCTGTTCGGCCCGATCATGGTCACCTGGTTCGTGGCGCTAGGCGCGCTGGGGGTGTATGGCATCGCGCAATCCCCGGAAGTGCTCAAGGCGTTCAACCCGGCCTGGGCAGTGAACTTCTTCGTGGTTCACCCCGGCATGGGCGTTGCCATTCTCGGTGCGGTGGTGCTGGCGCTGACCGGTGCCGAGGCGCTGTATGCCGACATGGGCCACTTCGGCCGCAAGCCGATTGCCCGGGCCTGGTTCGCCCTGGTGCTGCCAGCGCTGGTGCTCAACTACTTTGGCCAGGGCGCATTGCTGCTGCAGGACCCGGAGGCGGCACGCAACCCGTTCTACCTGTTGGCGCCAGGCTGGGCGCTGCTGCCGATGGTCGGCCTGGCGACCATGGCCACGGTGATCGCTTCGCAGGCGGTGATCTCGGGGGCGTTTTCGCTGACCCGCCAGGCCATCCAGTTGGGCTATATCCCGCGCATGCAGATCCAGCACACCTCCAGCGACGAACAGGGGCAGATCTACATCGGCGCGATCAACTGGACGCTGATGGTCGGCGTGGTCCTGCTGGTGCTCGGTTTCGAGTCGTCCGGCGCGCTGGCGGCGGCCTACGGCGTGGCGGTGACCGGTACCATGCTGATGACCACCATCCTGGTTTCGGCGGTGATGCTGCTGCTGTGGAAATGGCCGCCCGTGCTGGCGGTGCCGATCCTGGTGGGTTTCCTGCTGGTCGATGGGCTGTACTTTGCCGCCAACGTGCCGAAGATCGTCCAGGGCGGTGCCTTCCCGGTACTGGCAGGGGGGGTGCTGTACCTGTTGATGAGCACCTGGAAGCGCGGCAAGCAGATCCTGGTGGAGCGTATCGACGAAGGCGCGTTGCCGCTGCAGCTGTTCATCAGCAGTATCCGCATCCAGCCGCCGCACCGGGTCGAAGGCACGGCGGTGTTCCTCACGGCGCGCTCCGATGCCGTACCCCATGCGCTGTTGCACAACATGCTGCATAACCAGGTGCTGCACAGCCAGGTGGTGCTGTTGACGGTGGTCAACGAGGATCGGCCGCGAGTGCCGGAGCAGGAGCGTTTCGAGGTGGAGGCCTATGGTGAAGGGTTCTTCCGCGTATTGCTGCACTTCGGCTTCATGGATGAACCGGATGTACCGGCGGCGTTGCGCCTGTGCCACCTGGACGAACTGGACTTCACCCCGATGCGTACCACCTACTTCCTCAGCCGCGAGACGGTGATCGCATCGCGGCTGGAGGGCATGTCGCGTTGGCGGGGCAACCTGTTCGCGTTTCTGCTGAAGAATGCCAACGGTAACCTGCGCTTCTTCAACCTGCCGTTGAACCGGGTGATCGAATTGGGGACGCAGGTCGAGATCTGATTTTCAGGGCAGGCGCAGGCACTCACATGTAGCTGTTTCGCGGATTTATCCGCGAAACAGGCGGTGCGGTGGCTGGCACTGGCTGTATTGGTGAGCGCGGCGCCAGTGGCAGTGTGAGCAGGCGCGCCCGCGAGTGAACCCTTCAGGGCTATCAGTTCTGTGCCGCCACGCTCGACTTGCCCTGGCGCGTCTCGATCTCGTCGATCAGGCGCTTGGCCAGCGCCGGGTAGTTTTCATCGAAGTGGTGCCCACCTGGCAGTTTCAGACGCTCGCCGACCGCCGTCTTGTCGGTGCAGCCGCTCTCGTCGGTTTCCTCGACGCCATACACGCACACCACCTTGGATGCCGGCAACCTGGCCATTTCCGGCCCGGTCGGTGCTTCCTGGCCTTCCTTGCCAAGCCAGCCCTCGACTTCGATTTCGAAGCTGCCGCTGCGGGCAAAGGCCAGCAGCATCACCGCGTCGATGCGCTGCTGGTCTTCTACCGGCAGGCGGTTGTAGATCGCCGGCAACACGTCGGCGCCGAACGAATAGCCGGTCAGCACGAAGCGCTTGGTACCCCATTTCTGCCGATAGTGCTGCATCAGCTCGGACAGGTCGGCGGCGCTTTGTTCCGGGGTCTTGTGTTGCCAGTAGTAGCGCAGCGTGTCGATGCCCACCACCGGGTAGCCCAGCTTGGCCATTTCCCCGGCCACGTCACGGTCCAGGTCGCGCCAGCCGCCGTCACCCGAGAGGAACAGGGTGACCGTGTCGGTGGTCTGCCCGGCAGGCACCTCGACCACCGGGATGGCCAGGGCGTTGCCGTCGTGGCCGACCAGGGCCTGGGTCAGCTGCGCCCTGAGCACCTGCGGCAGGTGGATGTCGTAGTCGCTGATGCTGGTTTCGGCATTGGCCTGGTCGCGCACGAAGGCGGCGCTGGCGTCATCCGGGTTGTCGTTCCAGGCGACATTCCAGTGGCCATGGGCGGCCGATTTTGGCAGGGGGGCCTGGCAACCGGGTTGTTCGAGATTGAAATCCACCGAAATCGCCCGGGCCTTGTCGTCGTTCTGGCTGGCCAGCCAGCGCCAGGCCTGGGCCGCGCCCGGGCCGATACCGGCGACCAGGGTCGGCTGCTGGGGCAACTGGGCGAGGGCCTGGCTCATGGCCTGCTGCTGCTTGCTGCAGTCATTGGCCGGCAGCAACACCTGCACCAGTTGCGCTTCGCCGGCCTTGGCCAGGTCGAGCAACTGCTTGTCGGTCAGTGCCTGGTCCCGCGGGACAGCTATGACCACCCGGGCCTTGGGATGTACGCCTGGTGTCACACGGGTGATCGCGGTGTCATTGATGCTCAGTTGCTCCAGGCGCGCCTCGGGGGCCGGGCGCGTCCACAGCCAGAACGCCAGCGCCCCCACCAGGGCGGCCAGCAGCAGGGGAGTCAGCAGGTACAGCCAAAAGCGTCGGGTCATCAACGTTTCACCAATCCAGTCAAGCCGCCTGCGATCAGGGCGGCGGTGTCGGCCAGTGCCACCAGCGGGTCGAGCCCGGCCGGCACGGCCATGTAGCGGGGTTCCCAGTCCGGTTGGAACTTGTCCTTGAAGCGTCGCAGCCCCTGGAAGTTGTACAACTGCTCACCGCGGCGGAACACCAGTGAACCCAGGCGCTGGGTCAGCGGCGCACCACGCCGCGGCTGCAGGCCGGAAAGCGGTACCATGCCCAGGCTGAAGCGGGTGTAGCCGTGGCTTTTGTAGTGCAGGATCAGGCCGATCATCATGAATTCCATGGTCAGCTTCGGGGCCTCGGGATGTGCGCGCATCAGGTCGAGGCTGGCCAGCTCCTTGCTGTGGGTTTCCAGCAGGTTGGCAAAGGCCACCGGGCGGCCCTGAAAGCGGATCAGGGCAATGCGGAAGTGCTGCAGGTACTCGGGGCTGAAGCGCCCCAGCGAGAAGCCTTTCTCGCGCACGTTCTTGCCGCCGAGCCAGGCATCGGAAATTTCCTTCAGCTCTGCCAGTGGGGCATGGCCGGGTTCATGGATTTCCAGGCTCAAACCGTCACGGCCACCGCGGTTCCAGGTGTAGCGCAGGTCCTTCATCTCCCTGCCCTTGGCTTCCAGGTCGAAACGGTGCAGGTCGACCCTGGCTTCTTCGCCCAGTTTCAGCGCGGTCAGGCCGATGTCCATGTAGAACGGCAGGTTTTCAGCACGCACCTGGTAGAACACCGGTCGGGCGTGGTGCAGGTCGCAGAGGTCACGGAATTGCCAGATCATCTCGGCGCGCTCCTGGGCCGGGCCGATCGGGTCATACAGGGCCACCAGGCTACGGCCGCGACGTGCGTACATGAGGAAGGCGTTGTCGCCCGGGTGGAACAGCAGCGCCTTGTCGCCGGTCAGGGCCAGGCCGCCATCGGGCTGGTCAGAGGCCAACAGAATGCGGTTGGCCCGTTGCAGTTCCTGTGCATCAGGCAGGTGAATCACGGGCGGTGCCGTGCGCAGCAGCCAGGTCAGGGCCACGGCCGCCAGCAGCAGGGCGCTGCCCATGGCGGCGCGCAGGCCACGCGGGGCGTCGGCATCGAGGGTGAACTGCCACCACAGCTGATGGCTGTAGGGCACATCCTGGTAGGCGAACAGCAGCAGCCACACCGATGCCCCGACCACGCAGGCGCTGGCCACCAGGAACACTGGCGAGAACGGCAGCTCCAGCAAGCGGCTGGGGCGGTAGAAGGAGCGTCGGAACAGGGCAAGCAGGGCGGCGGTGAAGGTCAGCAGGCAGGCCTCTTCCCAATCAAAACCCTTCAGTAACGACAGCAGGGCGCCAACCAGCAACAGCACGGTGGTCAGCAGCCAGGCTGCGGACAGGCGCCGGCGCAGGCCCTGGGCCAGCAGCAGGCACAATACCCCGATCAGGCTGGCGCCGAAGTGCGAGGCATCGATCAGACGGTGCGGCACCAGGAAACCCATGTGCTCAAGACGCGTGTCGATCTCGGGCGTGGCCCCGGAGAACAGCAGCACCACCCCGGACAGGAACACCAGAATCGACAGCACCGGTGCCGCCAGCCCGGAAGCCGCCTTGATGGCCTGTTGTGTGAACAGCAGGCGCCGGGCTTCGTTGGCCAGCAGCAACACGCAGGCCAGCAGCAGCGGTAGCACCACGTAGATCAGCCGATACAGCAGCAGGGCCGCTGCCAACGGTGCCGCGCCAAGCTGGTCGGCAAAGGCGGCCAGCAGGATCGCTTCGAACACCCCGACGCCGCCTGGCACATGGCTGAGCACGCCTGCGGCCAGGGCCAGCAGATACACCAGGACAAAGGCGCCGAACGGTGGTGCTGCGGGCAGCAGCAGATACAACACGGTCGCCGCAGCGGCGACATCCAGCGCGGTAATCAGCAATTGCAGGGCGGCCAGGCGGGCGCCCGGCAGACGCAGTGTGCGGCGGCCCAGTTGTACCAGCAGGTTGTCGGCCACGGGTTGCTCGGCCAGGCGACGGCGGTACAGGCCAACCACCATCACCCCACACAGCACCAGCACAACTGTGGCGATGGCCGCCAGCAAGCCAGGCGCCAGGCCCAGCGCGGCCGAGGCCGCCGGCAGGTCACTCAGGGTCGCCAGGGCAGCCAGGGGCGGCAGCGCACAGCCCAGTGACAGGCTGGCGAACACGGTCATCCGCGCCACTTCGCCTGCGCCTACCCCCTGGCGCGCATACAGGCGGTAGCGCACCGAGCCGCCGGACAGCATCGACAGGCCAATGGCGTTGCCGATGGCAAAGGCGCTGAAACCGCCCAGCACCAGGCTGCGTGCTGGCAATTGTACACCGGCATAGCGGCTGGCCGACCATTCGTAACCCAGCAGGATCACGAAACCGAGCACGGTTGCCAGCAAGGCGCCCAGCAATGACTGGGCCGGCACGCTGAGCATGGCATCGTGCAAGGCATGGATGTCCAGCTCGCTCAGCAGGTGGCGGCAGGCAATCAAGGCCATGGTGAACAATACCAGGGTCACGATCAGCCCGATGGGCTGGCGATAGCGGCTCAGGCGTTCGAGCAACGGCAGACGTTGCACGGCACCGGGCAGCGCCGAGGCGAGTGCGGCCGGGTTGTCGGGGTTGTGCGAAGTCATGGATTGCCCCGGGCATGCAGCGCGAGGTGAGGGAAAGGTGTGGCCAAGTGAATGTCCCTTAGAAAAACGTATCCAATGTTACTCCGGCCTCAGCCGCTTGCAGCGGCCTGGGCGGGTTAAAGATAGTTCATCCTCGGTACGCGCTCTCAAGCGCGCGGGCTGAATGGAAGACGGGTAAATACGGGGCGCAGAAAGCAGGGAAGGGAAAAGCAACAAACCCCGCGCTGCTGTTACACAGGCGGGGTTTGTTCTGACGAATATGGTTGCGGGAGCCGGATTTGAACCGACGACCTTCGGGTTATGAGCCCGACGAGCTACCAGGCTGCTCCATCCCGCGTCAGTGGGGCGAATTCTACAGTTTCCAGAGTGGCTGTCAAGCGCTAGTCGTTGATTTTTTTGATATTTCTTCGAGCGCTTTGTTCGAGGCAAAAGAAAAAGGCCACTGTGTGAACAGTGGCCTTTTCTCGAATCTGGTTGCGGGAGCCGGATTTGAACCGACGACCTTCGGGTTATGAGCCCGACGAGCTACCAGGCTGCTCCATCCCGCGCCTGTGAGATCGAATTCTACGGATTTAACCGTGGCTGTCAAGCATCTTTTAAAAAAAACCTTTCCTGTTCAAACTCTTAGCGTTCGGATATTGGGGTTCAGCTCAGGCGCGGCGGGGCTTTCAGCCCGATCATCGCGCACGGCTGCCTCCCGGCTGCACACTGCCAGTCGCATGCGATACTATCTGTATGAATTTACAGTGCTGACGAGCATCCATGTCCTTGCGCAAGATCATTCACGTTGACTGCGATTGCTTTTACGCCGCGATCGAGATGCGTGACGACCCGCGCCTGGCCGGACGGCCCATGGCGGTAGGGGGCTCACCTGACCAGCGCGGGGTGATCGCCACTTGCAACTACGAGGCGCGTGCCTACGGGGTGCGTTCGGCCATGTCCTCGCGGCATGCTCTGAAGCTGTGCCCCGACCTGCTGATCGTCAAGCCGCGCTTCGAGGCCTACCGGGAGGCCTCGCGGGAAATTCACACGATATTCCGTGACTACACCGAACTGATCGAGCCGCTGTCGCTGGATGAGGCGTACCTGGATGTGACTGACAGCCAGTGGTACTCGGGCAGTGCCACGCGCATTGCCGAGGATATCCGCCGGCGTGTCGCCCGCACCCTGCATATCACCGTCTCGGCTGGCGTTGCACCGAACAAGTTCCTGGCCAAGGTCGCCAGTGACTGGCGCAAGCCCAATGGCCTGTTCGTGATAACCCCGGGCGAAGTGGAGGCGTTCGTTGCCGCCTTGCCGGTGGCCAGGTTGCACGGGGTGGGCAAGGTAACAGCAGACAAGTTGGCGCGGCTGGGTATCGAGACCTGCCTTGAGCTGCGCGGCTGGTCGC
Organism: Pseudomonas sp. UBA4617; assembly: GCF_002386445.1. Classification (GTDB taxonomy): domain Bacteria; phylum Pseudomonadota; class Gammaproteobacteria; order Pseudomonadales; family Pseudomonadaceae; genus Aquipseudomonas. The sequence continues at coordinate 11,159 of NZ_DGIR01000053.1, read as the reverse complement.
GTCTGGCACTGGTGCGCGAGTTCGGCAGTTTTGGCGAACGGTTATGGGGGCTGGCGCGCGGTATCGATGAGCGTGCGGTACACAATGACAGCCGGCGGCAGTCGGTCAGCGTGGAAAACACCTACGACACCGACTTGCCGGACCTGGCCAGCTGCCTGGCACGGCTGCCCGAGCTGCTGGAAAGCCTGAACGAGCGCATCGCCCGTATGGACAGCAGTTACCGGCCGGAAAAACCCTTCGTCAAGGTCAAGTTCCATGACTTCAGCCAGACCACCCTGGAGCAGGCGGGGGCCGGTCGGGACCTGGACAGTTATCGGCAGTTGCTGGGGCAGGCGTTTGCCCGTGGCGGCAAGCCGGTGCGCTTGCTGGGGGTGGGGGTGAGGTTGCGCGATTTGCGTGGGGCGCATGAGCAGCTGGAGCTGTTCCCGCCTGGATAAGCAGCCGTGATCAGGCTGTGCGGCCCTTGCAGGAGCGGCCTGGTGTCGCGATGGGCCGCTCCTGCAAGGCAACGCATGGTGCCGGCTATTGCACGCCTGGATCAGCCACCAACCGGCCAGTGGCCTTGGTCAGCGACTGCAGGAACTCCTGCTGCAGCTCCGGATCGTTGCGGGTCAGTTCGATCAGGCTCTGTTCCATTTCGCTGGCTTCTTCTTCCAGCCCCAGTTCAGACAAGCGCTTGACCCGATGCACCCATTGGCTGACGTCGTCGTCCTCAAGGTCATCGAAGATCAGTTCGTGGGCTTCGAGCAGCTTGTTGCGCAGGGTGGCGCTGACCAGCAGGCTGGCATCGCCACGAACGGCGTTGTCCTCGTCGACCACCTGCAGGTGCAGGGTGCCGATGTGATTGAGATTCTGCTCGGAGAACGGGCTGTCGAGCAGGTTCAGGCGCAACACGCCGTTCCTGTCGGTAGTCAGCTCGTGGGTGGCCTTGCCAGCTTTGACCTCGACCAGACGCTCGCTCCAGGGCACGCTGGTGGACTCTTCGCGCTTGCCTTTCTGCACTTCGCTGATTCCGGCCAGGTTCTGCTGGGCACGGCCGTTGGAAGGCACGTTCATGAACGGGTTGAGCCCGTCCACACCGTAGCTGAGCCAGTCGTGGGTAATGCTTTCCGGCAGGTTGCCCAGGGCGAAGACGTTGACCACGTTGGCGCCGACGCCTGCCACCACGGCCACTGCCCCCAGCGGGATCTCGTAGATCTCCCGCCAGGGCTGGTAGGGCGTGTAGCGGTCATAGCGACGGGTAACTTCGAACTCGGTGACTTCGAAGCGCTGCTGCTCATGCACGCGCACACGTCGTTGCGGAAGCTCCATCACCTTCGGCTCGCCGACATCGATCTGCAGGGTGTGCTCGAGCAGTTTGCGCTCGACGCGCTCCTCATGGTCGCTGCGCTGGGACATCTGGTTGGCGCAGCCGCTGACGAGCAGGGCGCCGCACAGTGCGGCGCCCCCCAGGGTAAAGGTACTTCGCTTGTACATGATCACTCGTGCATTGGTTATCAGCGGCGAACGCGTGTCTGCAGGAAGTTCAGCACCTCGGCCAGTGGCAATGCCTGGGCGTCCTGCTCGGTGCGGTGCTTGTATTCCAGGTTGCCTTCGGCCAGGCCGCGATCGCTGACGACGATGCGGTGCGGGATGCCGATCAGCTCCATGTCGGCAAACTTGATGCCGGGGCTGGTCTTCTTGTCGCGGTCGTCCAGCAGCACCTCGTAACCGGCGGCGGTCAATTCGGCGTACAGCTTGTCGGTCGCCTCGCGGACCACGTCGGTTTCGTAGCGCAGTGGTACCAGGGCGATCTGGAACGGGGCCAGGGCGTCATTCCAGATGATGCCCTTGTCGTCATGGTTCTGCTCGATGGCAGCGGCGACCACGCGGGACACGCCGATACCGTAGCAGCCCATGGCCAGGGTGACTGGCTTGCCGTTCTCACCGAGTACCTGGCACTTCAGCGCCTCGCTGTACTTGGTGCCCAGCTGGAAGATGTGGCCCACTTCGATACCGCGCTTGATCACCAGGGTGCCCTGGCCGTCCGGGCTCGGGTCGCCTTCGACCACGTTACGCAGGTCGGCCACCTGTGGAACCGGGAGGTCGCGCTCCCAGTTCACGCCGAAGTAGTGCTTGTCGTCGATGTTGGCGCCGATGCCGAAGTCGCTCATCAGGGCAACCGAACGGTCGATGATGATTTCCAGCGGCAGGTTCAGCGGGCCGAGCGAACCGGCGCCGGCACCGATGGCCTCGCGCAGTTCGGCGTCGCTGGCCATGACCAGCGGGTCGGCCACCTGTTCCAGCTTGGCGGCCTTGATTTCGTTGAGTTCGTGGTCGCCACGAACGATCAGCGCAACCAGCTTGCCTGGTTCTGCGCCGTGCACGATCAGGGTCTTGACGGTTTTCTCGATTGGCAGGCCGAAGTTTTCCACCAGCTGGGCGATGGTCTTGGCGTTCGGCGTGTCGACCAGGCGCAACTCCTCGGTAGGCGCAGGGCGCACGGTTTCCCGTGGGATGGCCTCGGCCTTCTCGATGTTGGCGGCATAATCCGAGCTGTCGCTGAAGATCACGTCGTCTTCGCCGGACTCGGCCAGCACGTGGAATTCATGCGAGTAGCTGCCACCGATGGAGCCGGTGTCGGCCTGCACTGGGCGGAAGTCCAGGCCCAGGCGGGTGAAGATATTGGTGTACGCCTGGTGCATGCGATCGTAGGTTTCCTGCAGGGAAGCCTGGTCGGCATGGAACGAGTAGGCGTCCTTCATGATGAACTCGCGGCCGCGCATCAGGCCGAAGCGCGGGCGGATCTCGTCACGGAACTTGGTCTGGATCTGGTACATGTTGAGCGGCAGCTGTTTATAGCTGGATAGCTCGTTGCGGGCCAGGTCGGTAATCACTTCCTCGTGGGTCGGGCCGACGCAGAAGTCGCGCTGGTGGCGGTCTTTCAGGCGCAGCAGCTCGGGGCCGTACTGTTCCCAGCGGCCGGATTCCTGCCACAGTTCGGCGGGCTGGATGCTGGGCATCAGCACTTCCAGGGCGCCGGCGGCGTTCATTTCCTCGCGCACCACGGCCTCGACCTTGCGCATCACCCGCAAGCCCATCGGCAGCCAGGTGTACAGGCCGGAGGCCAGTTTGCGGATCATGCCGGCACGCAGCATGAGCTGATGGCTGATGACCACTGCGTCGGCAGGGGTTTCTTTCTGGGTGGCGAGCAAATATTGACTGGTGCGCATGGTGAGCCGTGTCGATTGCCTAAGACATTGAAATGACCCCGCATTGTACGGGGGGGAAACGCAGGCGTACAGGATGCCCCAGGGCGTGGCGCTTGTCAGCCAAGAAAAAGCCCGGCGTGATTGCCGGGCTTTTTCAGCTGCGGGGCACTGCAAGCCAGGCTTACAGGATGCTCAGCGGGTACTCCACGATCAGGCGCAGTTCGTCGATCGACGGGGAATCGTAGTAGACACCGTCGGAAGAGCGGTAGGTGGCCTGACGCACGCGGAAGCTCAGGTCTTTCGCCGGGCCTTCCTGCAGTACGTATTTGATGTCGATGTCGCGTTCCCATTCCTTGCCGTTGCTGGTGCCGGCGACGTTGGCGTCGGTACCGCGTACATAACGGGTCATGAAGGTCAGGCCTGGAATGCCGTACTCGGCAAAGTTCAGGTCGTAGCGAGCCTGCCAGGATTTCTCGTCTTCGGCGTTGAAGTCGGAACGGGCCACGGAGTTGGCCAGGAAGATGGTGCCGCCACCGTCGATACCATAGCCATAGTCGCCGTCGCCGGTGACTTTCTGGTAGGCCAGGGTGAAGGTGTGAGCGCCGATGTTGTAGGCGCCCGACAGGCTGAACGCGCGGTTGTCCAGCTTGTCACCGTCGAAGGCGCGGTATTCGGCCGAGCCTTCGCTCTTGGTGTCATAGATGTTGAAGTCGAACACCAGGCCTTGCTTGTCGGAGATTGGCAGCGCCCAGTTGACGTTGGCGTAGTACTTGCGCCAGTAGTCTTCAACCTTCGAGTAGTACAGGCTGGTGCTGAGGTTGTCGGTGAAGGCGTAGGTACCACCAACTACGTTGGCTTCCTTCAGGCCGAAGCTGTCGCGGTTGGTCTGCTCCTGGGCCGTCAGGCTGGTGAAGTGACCAGCGTGCAGGGTCAGGCCTTCGATCTCGTTGCTGGTGATCAGGGTGCCCTGGGCGATTTCTGGCAGCAGGCGGCTGTCGTCGGTGGCGAAGACAGGCAGTGCGGTGAACTGGTCACCCACTTTCAGCACGGTGTCGGAGATGCGGAACTTGACCGCGCCGCCGCCCTTGGAGTAATCGTCCTGCGAACGGCCGTCGGAGCCGGTCGGGAACAGGCCGGTACCGGCGCGGCCCCTGCCGCTGTCCAGTTTCAGGCCGAGCATGCCGATGGCGTCGACACCAACACCTACGGTGCCTTGGGTGAAGCCGGACTCGAAGGTGCCGACGAAGCCCAGGCCGGTTTCTTCGCGACGGCTCTGGCCGCCTTCGTTGTTACGGAAATCACGGCTGAAGTACAGCATGCGGGTCTTGACGTTCAGCTTGCTGTCTTCGATGAAACCTTTGGACTCGTCCTGGGACGAGGCCAAAGCCAACTGCGAGGTCCCTGCCGCAACGGCCAGGGCGATCATGCTCCACTTCATCACGCGCATCGTGATTTGCTCCTTTGGTTTTTAGGAAGAGTACCGCTGCGCCATCTGTTCTAGTTATATGGTGCAGCTCTTTCTTGTTATGTCGGCGAAAATGTATAGCACGCTGACTGTTGTTGGCGATATGGCTATAAGCATCCTTTACGGAACTTTTTTATCATGTCGCTTTCAGGTGTTTCCATGTCGCAAATCACGCCCCGGTTATGGGCCGTACAACGCCAGCGTTGTTTCCATCGTCGTCTTGCATCGGTTGATGCAATTCCGGCGCGGGAAACTCCCTGGTAACCAATGCCGCTGTGTCATTTGTCGCGTTCAACTGCCATAGCAGATGTCGTGCCGACTTGGCGTGAAGGGAATGCAACAAGCGTGCTCAAAATACGCAACACTTCATGAAATTTTCACAAAACCCGCTACCGAGGGTCGGAAAGCACCGAAAACACGGGGCGGGGCTGGTTCCGGACATATCGCAGTCGAGAATCATTAAAAACAAAAAAGCTGTCATGAAAATGAATGTGTTACCGCAACTAGTTCAACCAGAGTCATTTGTGGGGTGGCCAGTGTGGTGGGCGGGGCACGGCAGGCCTCATTTTGGTGCGAAAAGTAGCGCTGTGTTACCGGGAACGTGCAAGGTATCCTTGCAGGCTTGTACTCCGCGCGTAGCGGGTGGGTGTTGCCTGAAGGAGATTTGCCGTGTTCGTCCTCGATTCGCGTTTGCAGCAGGATGCCCTGGTGTTGGGAGAGTTTGCGCTGTGCCAGTTGTTACTGAGCAAGGACGCCAACTACCCGTGGTTCATCCTGGTGCCCAAGCGCGCCGGTATCAGCGAGCTGTTCGAGCTGGATGCGGCGCAGCAGCAGCAGTTGTGGCAGGAAACCACCCGCCTGGCGGAGGCGCTCAAGGCGAGCTACAAGGCCGACAAGATGAACGTTGCCACCCTCGGTAATGTGGTCAGTCAGTTGCACATGCACGTAATCGTGCGCCAGCGCGACGACGCCGCCTGGCCTGCGCCGGTGTGGGGCAAGTGCCCGGCAGTGGCCTATACCGACGAGCAAGTACAAGCCGTACGCCAGCGTCTGCGTGAACTGAAACTCGATGGGTATGTAGAGGCCTGATATGTCGTTGGAAATGCGAATGGTCGAGCTGGAAACCCGTCAGGCATTCCAGGATGACACCATCCAGGCGCTGAATGATGTGGTGGTCGAGCAGGCGCGGGTGATCGAGCGGCTGCAATTGCAGATGGCCGAGCTGATCAAGCGTTACGAAGAGATGGTCGGTCAGTACGGCAATGACGGGGAGGAGGCGCCGCCGCCTCATTATTGAAGCCGATAACGCTGGATGAGCAGCAACCCTGTGGGGCGGGCGAGCCCGCCTCCACAGGAAGTGACCGTCGCAGATGATCAGCGGCGGGTGACAGCGACCACGTCTTCAGCCTGCAGGCCCTTGTCGCGGTGCATCACCGAGAACTCCACGCGCTGGCCTTCGACCAGGATGCGGTGGCCTTCACCGCGAATGGCGCGAAAGTGCACGAAGATGTCATCACCCGAATCGCGGGAGATGAAGCCGAAGCCTTTGGAGGTGTTGAACCACTTGACGGTACCGGTATCACGGTTGCCGGATTCCTGCGTTGCCGGCTGGTTGGTGCGTGCCTTGCGCGCGCTGCGGGCAAGGCCTGCGGCCAGGTGTGCCGCCACGGCCAGGGCTGCGCAGACCAGCGCGGCCAGGTTGCCCATTTCCGGGCGTGCCAGCACCGTCAGGGTCTGCAGTACCACCGCCACCACCAGCAAGGCGCAAGCCAGGTATTGCAACTGCTGGCGGGCGCCACGGTAGTACAGTGGCACCACCGGGGCAAGAATCAGGTTGAGCAGACCGAACAGGGCCAGGTAGACCGCGTCGGGTTGTTGCAGGAAAGGACTTGCATCGGTTTTCAGGCTGGGTATGAACGATAGCAGCAAGGCTGCCACGCCCGTCACCAGATGGACGATCTTGAACATGGGTAGGCTCACAGTTGATAAGGCTGGTCACAGGAAGAGCCGGCGGCACGGTGCGCATTGAGGTATGGCGCGCGAACACGTGACAGGCCGGCCTATGCACCCGGCAATGGCAGTCCGCACGGGTGGCACACTGCCTATTTAACAGTAAAGCCGCAGGCTACTCAAACCACAGGCTGCCAAGCGCTGTGCTGCGCCATGTCGCATGCGCCCTGCGACAAGTGTTGCTAAAGTGGTCGGCACCCGCTTGAGTCTCAAGCCTTATGGAAAGGGGAACTTCATGGCAATCGATATCGGTATCAGTGAAGAAGATCGCAAGTCCATCGTCGATGGGTTGTCCCGTCTGTTGTCGGATACCTATGTGCTGTATCTGAAAACCCATAACTTCCACTGGAACGTCACCGGTCCGTCGTTCCGCACCCTGCACCTGATGTTCGAGGAGCAGTACAACGAGCTGGCGCTGGCGGTCGACTCGATCGCCGAGCGCATTCGCGCCCTGGGCTTCCCGGCGCCGGGGTCCTATGCCTTCTATGCGCGGCACTCCTCGATCAAGGAGGAGGAAGGGGTACCACCCGCAGACGAGATGATCCGCCAGCTGGTGCAGGGGCAGGAGGCTGTGGTGCGTACCGCGCGCAGCATCTTCCCGGTGGTGGACAAGGTCAGTGACGAACCGACTGCCGACCTGCTGACCCAGCGCATGCAGGTGCATGAGAAGACTGCCTGGATGCTGCGGGTGCTGCTCGACGGCAAGTAATCGTTGCGCTTTGGGTAGGAGCGGCCTCCTGTCGCGATGAGTCGCTCCTGCATATCCCGCATACTTGGTGATTCTGATCAGGAAGATTTTGCCGCTGCTCTAACCGCGCTCGTCAGCGCTTAATAGGCCACCTGCTACCTGTGACGAGGAGAAGTGGCGCATGATGCAAGCGAGCAAGCGTGTGGCTGGCCAGGGGCGCTGGCCCGGTAAACAGTGCATCGATCCGTTCAAGGCGGATTTCGACATGCAGCAGACCCAGCCGGTGTCGCGTTCGGTAAGGCTCAACGGTTTTTCCACTTGCCTGCGCCTGGAAGCCGTCTACTGGGGTATCCTCGAACGCATCGCTGCGGCCAATCGCTGTTCGGTCAGCGCCGTGCTGTCCTACGTCGACCGCGAAGTGCACCTGCGCCAGGGTGGGGTGCGCAACTTCAGCGGGCTGATCCGGGTGATCTGTGTCGCCTGGCTGCAGGACCCGCCCAGTGTGCGCTGATCGCCTGGCGGGCTGCGCAGTGCTTGCTAACCATATATAATCGCGCTTTTTGCTGCCCCGGCAGCCAGCGTTATGGTTGACGAGAGACACCCATGCCCCTTTATGACTATCAATGTGCATCCTGCGAGCACCGCATGGAAGTGCTGCAGAAGATCAGCGCCGCGCCGCTGACCGATTGCCCGGCCTGCCAGGCGCCGGCGCTGAAGAAGCTGCTGTCGGTGCCAGGCTTCCGCCTGAGCGGTAATGGTTGGTACGAAACCGACTTCAAGACCGGGGCGAAAAAGAATCTGGCAGGCGGCGACAAGGCCGACTGAGTTGAATGCTGTGACCGGGTCTTGCAGTATTAGCCCTCCGGGCGGCCAAGGCCTCCACCGAATACACGAATCACGAGAAGCGAAACCACCATCATGATGCGCAGCCATTATTGCGGCCAACTGAACGAGAGCCTGGACGGCCAGGAAGTCACCCTTTGCGGCTGGGTCCATCGTCGCCGCGACCACGGCGGGGTGATCTTCCTCGACATCCGTGACCGCGAAGGCATGGCCCAGGTCGTGTTCGACCCGGATCGCGCCGAAACCTTCGCCGCGGCCGACCGCGTGCGCAGCGAATACGTCGTGCAGATCACCGGCAAGGTGCGCAAGCGCCCTGAGGGTGCGGTGAATGCCAACATGGCGTCCGGTGCCATCGAGATTCTCGGCTACCAGCTGAACGTGCTCAACGAAGCGGAAACCCCGCCGTTCCCGCTCAACGAATATTCCGACGTCGGTGAGGAAACCCGCCTGCGCTACCGCTTCATCGACCTGCGTCGCCCGGAAATGGCCGACAAGCTGCGCCTGCGCTCGCGCATCACCAGCAGCATCCGTCGCTTCCTCGACGAAAACGGCTTCCTCGATGTCGAAACGCCGATCCTGACCCGCGCCACCCCGGAAGGCGCGCGTGACTACCTGGTGCCAAGCCGTACTCACGCCGGCAGCTTCTTCGCCCTGCCGCAGTCGCCGCAGCTGTTCAAGCAACTGCTGATGGTCGCTGGCTTCGACCGCTACTACCAGATCGCCAAGTGCTTCCGTGACGAAGACCTGCGGGCCGACCGCCAGCCGGAATTCACCCAGATCGACATCGAGACCAGCTTCCTCGATGAAAGCGAGATCATGGGCCTGACCGAAAGCATGATCCGCAAGCTGTTCAAGGAAGTGCTGGATCTGGAATTCGGCGAATTCCCGCACATGACCTTCGAAGAAGCCATGCGCCGCTACGGTTCCGACAAACCTGACCTGCGCATTCCGCTGGAACTGGTCGACGTTGCCGACCAGCTGAAGGACGTGGACTTCAAGGTGTTCGCCGGCCCGGCCAACGATCCGAAGTGCCGTGTTACCGCCCTGCGTCTGCCAGGCGGTGCCAGCATGCCGCGCAGCAAGATCGACGAGTACACCAAGTTCGTCGGCATCTACGGTGCCAAGGGCCTGGCCTACATCAAGGTCAACGAGCGCGCCAAGGGCGTCGAAGGCCTGCAGTCGCCGATCGTCAAGAACATCCCCGAGGCCAACCTCAATACCATCCTCGACCGCGTTGGTGCCGTTGACGGCGACATCGTGTTCTTCGGTGCCGACAAGTTCAAGGTGGTCAGCGAAGCCCTGGGCGCGCTGCGTATCCGCCTGGGCCACGACTTCGAGCTGCTGACCTGCGAGTGGGCGCCGATGTGGGTGGTCGACTTCCCGATGTTCGAAGAGAACGAAGACGGCAGCTTCACTGCGCTGCACCACCCGTTCACCGCGCCGAAGTGCACCCCGGAAGAGCTCGAGGCCAACCCGGCCGCAGCCCTGTCGCGTGCCTACGACATGGTCCTGAACGGTACCGAACTGGGTGGCGGTTCGATCCGTATCCACCGCAAGGAAATGCAACAGGCCGTGTTCCGCCTGCTGGGCATCGAAGCAGCAGAACAGGAAGAGAAATTCGGCTTCCTGCTCGACGCCCTGAAGTTCGGTGCGCCGCCTCACGGTGGCCTGGCCTTCGGCCTGGACCGCCTGGTCATGCTGATGACCGGCGCCCAGTCGATCCGTGAAGTGATCGCCTTCCCGAAAACCCAGAGCGCCGCGTGCGTCATGACCCAGGCCCCTGGCCTGGTCGACGCCAAGGCCCTGCGCGAGCTGCACATCCGACTGCGCGAACAGGCCAAGGTCGAGTAAGCGGTCCTCGGGCGCATCCACAGGGATGCGCCTTTGCGTTTCGGCGCAGGCAATTTCCCGTCCCGCCCCGTACAGGGGCGGGGCTGTTTGTGATTCAAAGGATTCGGAGTCGTTATGGCTGGTCATTCCAAGTGGGCGAACATCAAGCACCGCAAAGAGCGCCAGGATGCCAAGAGAGGCAAGATCTTCACCAAGTGGATCCGCGAACTGACGGTCGCTGCCAAGCAGGGCGGCCCTGACCCGGCCTCCAACCCGCGCCTGCGCCTGGCACTGGACAAGGCCCTGGGCGCCAACATGAGCCGTGACATCATTGATCGCGCCGTGGCTCGTGGTGCTGGTACCAACGAAAGCGACAACGTCGAAGAACTCAGCTACGAAGGCTACGGCCCGGGCGGTGTGGCGATCATGGTCGAGGCCATGACCGACAACCGCAACCGCACCGC
>NZ_DGIR01000053.1:0-490 GCF_002386445.1 Pseudomonas sp. UBA4617 | reverse complement strand
CGACAACCGCAACCGCACCGCGGCCGCCGTGCGTCATGCGTTCACCAAGTGCGGCGGCAACCTCGGCACCGACGGTTCGGTGGCCTACCTGTTCGAGCGCAAGGGGCAGATCAGCTTCGCGCCGGGCGTGGAAGAAGACGCCCTGATGGAAGCGGCGATGGAAGCCGATGCCGACGACGTGGTGGCCAATGACGATGGCTCGTTCGACGTGTTCACCTCGTTCAACAGTTTCTACGCCGTGCGCAACGCCCTGGAAGAGGCGGGGTTCAAGGCCGCTGACGCAGAAATCGTCATGCAGCCCACCACCAGTGCCGAACTTGACCAGGACGGCGCCGAGAAAGTGCTCAAGCTGATCGACATGCTCGAAGACCTGGATGACGTGCAGAACGTCTATTCCAATGCCCAGATCTCCGACGAGGTCATGGAAAAACTCGGCTAAGATTTTTGCTTGGCCTTTCGGGCCTATTCACGGGCAAGCCCGCTCCCACAG